>NZ_JARUXP010000004.1:840864-1207630 GCF_031451315.1 Caballeronia sp. LZ032 | reverse complement strand
AACAACAAGTCATGCCTGATGACCATAGCGAGTCGGTACCACCCCTTCCCATCCCGAACAGGACCGTGAAACGACTCCACGCCGATGATAGTGCGGATCACCCGTGTGAAAGTAGGTAATCGTCAGGCTCCTCATGCTCAAAACAAAAACCCCACCCCACAAAGGTGGGGTTTTTGCGTTTCAGGGCCTGGGCCGAGGTCGGGCCTGGCATTTGCATCCCGCTATCTCGTTCTGACACCATCTCGATGTCGGACCTTCGCTTTCTGTCGGTAGAATGACGACGAGAGCCATCATGTCGACCCTCACTGGAGCGCATATGAGAACGAGCCTGTTGATCGCAGCCCTGAGCGCCGCCTTGCTGGTTGCCGCATGCGGCAAGAAGAACGACGCGAGCGAGTCCAGCCTGGGCGATGCAATATCCGCCGACATGAAAACCAGCCGCGGTCTGCTCTGTCTGAACCGCAGCGGCCGCGGCCCTTATACGTTTCCATCGGTCTATAGCAACCAGGACCTCAACGAATACGCTGCCGGCGCCTTGCGCGAGCAACTCGCCGCGCTGGAGAAGGCCGGTCTGATCGCTCGCGCGGCAACCACGCCCGCGAATGCCAGCGCCAAGCAGAACGGCGTCGCCTACAGCCTGACGGGCGAAGGGCAGAAGTACGCGGTCGAAACGAATCGGCCGGCGGGCGATCCCAATGCCACGAACGACCCGCATACCTGGAAGATCTGCTACGCGCACGTCAAGCTCGACAAAGTCGCGAGCTGGACGGAGCCGGATCCCACTGCGCACCGCTCGGATGTCACTTACACGTACAAGCTCGAAAACGTGGCCCCCTGGGCCGATGATCGCGACGTCAAGCGGGCGTTTTCCGAAGTGACGGCGTCTGATCGGGAAGCGGGCGAGACAAAGCTGCACATCACGCTGGAACAACGCGAGGATGGCTGGGTGCGGGTGGATTGACCCGCTGTCTCAACCCTCCTACATCCGTGCGAGCGAACGCGCCGCGCATGTCCGACGTCGCTCGCCACGCGGGTGTGTCGAAGATGACGGTGTCGCGCGTGCTGGCGGGCCATAGCGTTGCGCTTGCCACGCGCGAACGCGTGCAGAAGGCCATCGATGAACTCGGCTACGTCGCCGATGCCGCCGCCGGCGCGCTCTCTTCGGGCCGGTCCGAATTCGTGGCCGTGCTGGTGCCGTCGCTCGCAAGCTCCAACTTTTCCGATACCGTCCGGGGCCTGTCAGCGTCGCTGGAGCCACATGGCTTGCAATTGCTGATCGGCGATACCGACTACCATCTCGACCGCGAAGAGCGCCTCGTGCGTTCAATGCTGCGTCATCAGCCGCGTGGCATCGCGCTGACGGGATCGCGCCACACCGAAGCGACGCGCACGCTGCTGCGCCGCTCGGGCGTTCCCGTCGTCGAGATGTGGGATGCAACGACAGATCCGATCGGCGCCGCCGTCGGGTTCTCCAATGTCAGCGCAGCACGCGAAATGGTCCGCTATCTGGCGGGCAAGGGGCACGAACGCATCGGCTTTCTCGGCGGCGCGAGCGAACTCGACCGGCGCGGCCTCGATCGCCTGAAGGGCTTCCGAGCGCAAATGAAGGCACTGGGTCTCGACGATCGTCGCGTGATCCGGCTGGGCGAATCGCCGATCACCATGAGTCACGGCGGCCCCGCGATGGCCGCGTTGCTCGAAGCCTGGCCTGACACGCAAGCCGTCATGTGCGTGAGCGACATGTCCGCCTTTGGTGCGATCATGGAATGCCATCGGCGCGGGCTCTCGGTGCCGGACGACGTGGCAGTGGCGGGCTTCGGCAATTTCGAGGTCGCGGCCTGCTCTAATCCGTCGATCACCACGGTATCCGTGGATGCATACGGCATCGGTGAGCGCGCGGGCGCGATGCTGCTTGAAGCGCTCGACATGCGTGAGAACGGCATCGTCGAGCCGACAGGGAAGCGTGAGCGCGTGGCGTACTACGTGGTGGCGAGGGAGAGCGCCTGAACCGCAGCAGGTTTGCTCACGCGTGCTACCATGCATCGCGATGTTACCGGTAACGGAACCATGAAAACAGCAGCGCCGGCATTCGGGCCGGACGAGGCGCATCACATGGAGAGACAAATCATGCCCCAGCAGAAGGTACAACGGCTGCGCAGCCAGGAATGGTTCGACGATCCCTCTCACGCCGACATGACGGCGTTGTATGTCGAACGTTTCATGAACTACGGCCTCACGCGAGAAGAACTGCAGTCCGGCCGTCCGATCATCGGCATTGCGCAGACGGGTAGCGATCTCGCGCCGTGCAATCGTCATCACATCGAGCTGGCCGCGCGCACGAAGGCGGGCATCCGCGACGCGGGCGGCATCCCGATGGAGTTTCCTGTTCACCCACTGGCGGAACAGAGCCGCCGTCCAACCGCGGCGCTCGACCGCAATCTCGCCTATCTCGGGCTGGTTGAAATCCTGCATGGCTTTCCGCTCGATGGCGTCGTGCTCACCACCGGCTGCGACAAGACCACGCCGGCTTGTCTCATGGCGGCCGCGACCGTCGACATGCCGGCCATCGTCCTCTCGGGCGGCCCCATGCTCGACGGATGGCATGAAGGCAAGCGGGTCGGCTCCGGCACGGTCATCTGGCATGCGCGCAATCTGCTCGCGGCGGGCAAGATCGATTATGAGGGCTTCATGCAACTGACGACGGCGTCGTCGCCATCGATCGGTCATTGCAACACGATGGGCACCGCGCTCTCGATGAACAGCCTCGCCGAAGCGCTCGGCATGTCGCTGCCGACCTGCGCCAGCATTCCCGCCGCGTATCGCGAGCGCGGACAGATGGCGTATGCGACCGGCAGGCGCATCGTCGAGATGGTGCGCGAGGACCTCAAGCCTTCGAAGATCATGACGCGCGATGCGTTCATCAACGCCATCGTGGTGGCCTCGGCGCTCGGTGCGTCGACCAACTGTCCGCCGCATCTGATCGCGATTGCGCGTCATATGGGTATCGAACTGACGCTCGATGACTGGCAACGTCATGGCGAGCCTGTACCGCTGATCGTCAACTGCATGCCGGCGGGTGACTATCTCGGCGAGAGTTTTCATCGCGCGGGCGGGGTGCCGGCGGTCATCAGGCAACTGGACCAGGCGGGACTGATCGCGGGGCAGTGCATGACGGTATCGGGCCGCACGATCGGCGATATTGCCAGCGACGCGCCCGCCGCCGACAACGACGTCATCCGCACGGCAAGCGATCCGCTGAAACATGGTGCGGGCTTCATGGTGCTGTCGGGCAATTTCTTCGACAGCGCGATCATGAAGATGTCCGTGGTCGGCGATGCTTTCCGCCAGACCTATCTGAGCGAGCCCGGTGCCGAGAACACGTTCGAGGCGCGTGCCATTGTTTTCGATGGTCCGGAGGACTATCACGCACGCATCAATGATCCGTCGCTCAACATCGACGAGCATTGCATTCTCGTAATCCGCGGTTGCGGCACGGTGGGTTATCCGGGCAGCGCGGAGGTGGTGAACATGGCGCCGCCGGCGGAGTTGATCAAGCAAGGCATCGATAGCCTTCCTTGCATGGGCGATGGACGGCAGAGCGGGACGTCCGCGAGTCCGTCGATTCTCAACATGTCGCCGGAAGCAGCGGTGGGCGGCGGCCTCGCGCTCCTGCGCACGAACGACATGATCCGCGTGGACCTGAACGCGCGTTCCGTCAACGTGCTGCTTGGCGAGGCCGAGCTCGAAAGCCGTCGCGCGGATAGCGCGTTCGCCGTGCCGGTTGCGCAAACGCCGTGGCAGGAGTTGTATCGACAGACCGTGGGGCAGTTGTCGACGGGCGGCTGTCTCGAGCCCGCGACGTTGTATCTGAAGGTGATCGAAACGCGCGGCAATCCGCGTCACTCACACTGAGCGCACCATCATGTCCTTTGCCATTTATCCGAGCTTGAAGGACCAGAGTGTCGTCGTGACGGGCGGCGGCAGCGGTATCGGTGCGGGGATCGTCGAGGCGTTCGCACAGCAGGGCGCGCGCGTGTTTTGCATCGACGTGGCCGATGCCGATTCGCGGCAACTCGAACAGGCGTTGGCGGGTGAACCACACGCGCCGAAGTATCTTTACTGCGATCTGCGCGATCCCGCCGCCATCGAACAAACCTTCGATGCCATCGCGAGCGAAGCAGGGCGCATCGACGTGCTCGTCAACAATGCGGCGAACGACGATCGTCATCAATGGGACAACGTCAGCGCTGCTTACTGGGACGAGCGCATGGCCGTGAACCTGCGACATCAGTTCTTCTGCGCGCAGGCGGCGGCGCAACGCATGCGGACGCAGCGGCGCGGATCGATCATCAATATGGGCTCGATTTCGTGGCACCTTGCCTTGCCCGATCTCACGCTTTATATGACCGCGAAGGCGGGAATAGAAGGGCTCACGCGCGGGCTAGCGCGTGAGCTTGGGGAGCACGGCATTCGCGTGAATACGGTGATTCCGGGGGCGGTGCGCACGCCGCGGCAGATGAAGCTGTGGCAATCGCCGGACAGCGAAGCGAAGCTTCTCGCGCAGCAATGCCTTCATGAGCGCATCGATCCGGAGCATATCGCGCGCATGGTGCTGTTTCTCGCCTCTGATGATGGCGCGCGTTGTACTGGGCGAGAGTTTTACGTCGACGCGGGGTGGTTCCGCGCTTGACGCGTCACGGCGGCGTTACGGCCGCGCGTTACGTAAGCGCCGCGGGTGTCAGATGCGCGCGTCGCACCGGCGCGAAGCCTGTACCGGCTTGAGCGTCGGCACTGTGCCGTTCTCGATGTAGTGCTGCACGGTATGCGTCGCTTCGTCGTAACCGCGTCGTCGAGCCAGTGCCGGACGGCGGCGAGAAACAGCCCAAGCCCGGCATGCCCGCAATGGGCCATGACATCCGCGATGCCCTCGGCGAGTACTTTGGATCGCCCCTCTTCGCGCAGCGCGCTTGCCACGTGCGATGCGGCGCGTGAGACTGGATTTGCCCCGCATTTCCGGACACCATCTCACACCAAGGTTGATGAATCGGTTCTACGTCGGAACTCGCGCGGCGAGCGGTATTTCAGCGCGCTAGCCGCCGCTCGATGCCTGGCCTCGCAGGCCTCCTGTGAAGCAGCGTAAACGCGCTTGGCGTTCACCGGAGCCTCACGTCGCGATTCCCGCTCGCACCGCAACATGCCCCCAGACGCGTCGATAACCGTAGGTCGGCACGTCAGCAACTAGCGACCGAATTTCATCAACGAGGCCAGCATCATCCGTTCGGCTTGCACTACGGCCAAACCGCCAGTCAGCAGCACGTTCGAACTTTACCGACACATTTGAGCGCGCTACACCGGGAACGTCGCAGAGCTGCTTCACTGGCCGTCCCCGGCAATGAGGGTGAGCGCGCAATTCATTTTCGCGACTTCGTCACCTCCACTGCTTCCCGGAGAAGCTCATTCTCCATTGTCTTCTTGCCGAGCAGGCGCTGCAGCTTCTTTACCTGCTTGAGCGCATCGCTCAGCTCAGATACCGGAACAACTTCTTCATCAGCGCTCACCGCCGACAGGCTGCCGTCCTGACGCAGCTTGCACACCGAAACAGTTGATTCGGATTGATGCCGTGCAGCCGCGCAACCATCTAAACCGTCTTGCCTGGCTCGAAGTTTCTCGAACCATTGCCAGCTTCTCATCCGCTGACCAGCGCCGCCGATGCTCAGGTCCGCGCAACACTTCCATTACTTCGTCCTTGTTGTTAGTCATATACACAGTCTTAAGCCTACCCACTATTGCAAGTGGGCGACTGTGTCCGGACTTTCAGGGGGTACTCCAATAACAATAATTTCCGAAATAGTGTCTCGTCCGCAGGCTTCATTCAGCAGCGTTCTTCGGTTTTATCACATTGTCTTCCACCACCCTCTTCGAGGCTGGATTTCAGATGCGAATCGTGTTTGCCCTGGTCTTAATGAGCCGCAATGCCGCTTGGCTCCCCAGGTAGATTTAATGCCTCGATAAATAATTCAGTTTACGGTTTCATTGAATCTGCCAAACTGTGTAATAGAAGAGTTATAAGGTAGATAAAGCGACTGAATGCATCTTAGATTAACAAGGCTTCATCTGGTGTGTTGAACAACCTTTACCAATCTAAGGAGTCGAAAGTGGATAAATCGGTCATTAATAAATTATTCATGTTTGCCGCGTTTTCCTGGTTATTGATTGATGCAACTGCCTCTCACGCACAAGCCAGTACGGCCGACGTAACAATGCAAAATTGGGCTGGCTACGTCATAAACGACGCAGCATATTCGAGCGTGTACGCGTCTTGGGTCGTACCGTCTGTGGATTGCAGCGCAATCGCTGCCGGCGGGGCATCTGCTTCCTACGCTTGGGTTGGGTTGGGGGGCTACAACGACGCAGTGCTGAAGCAAAATTCCCTGGAGCAAATCGGGACCGCCCAATCGTGCAACGGAACGACGCCATCATACGCGGTCTTTTACGAGTTTGTCCCGGCCGGTCCGCAGTTTGGAGGCGCCCAATATCCGCTTTCAGCGGGCGATACGGTGACGGCAATGGTCGTCCAAAACCTCGATGGAAGTTACACCCTCCTGGAATCGGCCACGGCCAAAGGCGCGACCTCACCGAAATGGATGTTCAACACGAAAGGTTCGGCGCCGGGCGCGAGTGCATTGGATCCGGGCAATAAATCGGCTGAAGTCGTCATGGAGCAGCCGGGCATTGTTGGATGGATTGGTCGCGCGCCCGTGGCGAACTACGGAAGTATCACCTTCTTCAACGTAGGATTCACGAAGGCCAATACTGCAAGCGACGAAATATCCAAGGTCCAGTATTTCGAACCGCTGAGCGGAAACACGCTCTCGAATTTCTTTGCGTTTCCGGCCACACTTTCGCCCACCAGCTTCATCGTGTATCAGATTTAAGGAGCGGACCCGCTCTGATATCGTCCATCGCCTGCCACTGGCGATGGACAGACAACACCTCCCTCCGCGTCATGCCTGAAGTCCCGGGAAGCTTTCCGTACAATCGGATTCATGCGCACATCAAGGCACAACGACATGCCGTGGTTTCCCAGTTTCCCGGCCGGCGCGCTGATGCAAACCACTCGCGTCGCCCTCTGCACGATCGCACTGCTGGCAGGTTGTACCCCGACTACCTCCGCGCAAGGCGATCAAACGTCCCAGCCACCCGACACCACCCAACCCCAGCCGCTGCATCACGCGAAACGCACGGCTTCAGGCTTCGAAAACAACTACGGCACCTTGCCGCGTGAATCCCTGTTGAAATGGCGCTGGGAACGCTTCACGCAGGGCTTGCCGAAGCCGCCGGCCAACGGCTATCACTTCCCGACGGCCCAGCCCGACGTCGCGTGGCTGAAGGCTAACCGTACAGCGAACACGCTCACATGGATCGGTCATGCGAGCGCACTCGTGCAGATCAACGGCGTGAACATCCTCACGGACCCGATGTTGTCCGAGCGTGCGTCGCCGTTCTCGTTCGCCGGCCCGAAACGCAAGACGCCGCCGGGGCTCACGCTTGAGCAACTGCCGCACATCGACGTCGTGCTCATCTCGCACAATCACTACGATCATCTCGACAAGCCCACCGTCGAGGCGCTGAATCGCCAGGCCGGCGGCCCGCCGCGCTTTCTCGTGCCGCTGGGCGTGAAGGCATGGATGAACGACATCGGCATCACGAACGCGCAGGAGTTCGACTGGGGCGATGAAACGCACGCGTCAGGGCTCGATATCTGGTTCGTGCCGAGCCAGCACTGGTCGGCCCGCACGCCGTTCGATCGTTCTGAAACGTTGTGGGGCGGATGGGTGGTGAAGACGCCTGAAGGCGCGGCGCATCCCTACTCGTTCTACTTCGCGGGCGACACCGGCTATTCGCCGGACTTTCGTGACCTCGGCGCGCGGTTCGGTGGTTTCGATCTCGCGCTGATTCCGATCGGCGCCTATGACCCGCGCTGGTTCATGCACGCGCAACACGTGGATCCGGAAGAGGCTGTGCGCATCTTCCAGGAAGTCCACGCGAAGAAGGCAATCGGCATTCACTGGGGCACGTTCGAACTCACCGACGAGCCGCTCGACGAACCTCCGCGTCGCCTGGCCGAAGCCGTGCGCCACGCCGGTCTGCCCGCCAATGCATTCACGGTGCTGAAATTCGGCGAAACCCTGCAGCTCGATACGGCCGCTCGCTGAACCGTGCGGCCAAAAAAAACGCGCGGACTCGAGAGAAGTCCGCGCGTCTTTTTTAACCTCAATGCAGCGTCATCGTCTGAACACGCCCAGCAGCAAGGTCGCAAGAAAGATCACGATGAAGATGAAGAACAGGATCTTGGCGATTTCCGCCGCGCCGGTTGCGATGCCACCGAAGCCAAAGAAGGCGGCGATGATCGCGATGATGAAGAAGATGACAGCGTAACGAAGCATGAAGTCCTCCACGGGATCGGTTGATCGAATGATTCGCAGCCGGGCGGATGCCGATGCCGCTTCGCTCATGGCGTGCATGCCGCGCGATGGCATGAAGCAACGCCCGTGCCCAGCAATGAAAACGCCGCAAGGCCTGAGCGGCAGTGCGGCGTCGCGGGATGCGCCATGGGAGACGCAAGGGGCACGGCAGGAAGGCTAACGGCCTAGTGTGCGTTCGGAGTCGGATTCATCGTCGAGATCGTCTTCATCATCGACGCTGTTTAGCGCATCCGGCAGGTTGTTCTCCAGTTCATCGCGCTCGATCTGATCGGCGAGATCGAGGGATTTGCGCGTGGCGGGACCGGATGGGCGGTTGGCTCCAGACATGACGTACTCCTTGAACAGATTGCAAAGCCGCGCCGGAAATTCGACGCGAATTGACGAACAAGCAAGGCATGTACGCGCCGGACTGTAACCGCCGCTAGAGCAGTCACGCAGGTGCTTGCTGGAAGCTTCTGTACCATCCTGTCCCAAACTTGCAAGGAGGACGGCAGATTTTGCGTGCCGGCGCGTCGGACCAGTATGCACCGGTCCCGGCGATCCGGCAAAGCGCGCGGCGCCTGGATGCATCATGCGAAAAAATGGGCCACGATCGGATACAGCGAAAGCACCAGCAGCAGCGCCATCGACAGATTGAACATGCGCAGCCAGCGTGGGTTGGCGAGAAAGCGTCGCAGTGACATGCCGAACGCCGCCCACATTGTGATGCAGGGCAAGCCGATCACGACCAGCACGAGCGCCATCAACGCCGCATTCAGCGAGAGACTGGCATGCAGGTGAATGGTGGTTGCGGCGGTCAGCACCATCATCCACGCCTTCGGGTTGATCCACTGGAACGCGATGGCTTCGTGAAAGCGCATCGGGCGGCTCTGGCCGTCGCGCAGCTGCACCGACGACGACGTACCGATCTTCCACGCCAGATACAGGAGATACGCCACGCTCGCGGCTTCCAGCACCGTATAGAGCCACGGCAAGCGTTCGAAGGCCTGCGCGAGGCCCAGCCCGACCGCGATCATCAGGATGGCAACGCCCGTGCTGATGCCAAGCACGTGAGGCAGCGTGCGCTTCAGGCCGAAATTGACGCCCGAGGCGAGCAGCATCGTGTTGTTCGGGCCGGGCGTAATGGTCGTCACGAGGGCGAACAGCGCGGCGGCGGGCAGAGCGTTGAAGAGTTCCTGCGGCATGGCGCGCTCCTTGAACTGGGATATCGATGAACCCAGTGTACTGGAGTGGTCCGGTACAGTACCGGTACAGATCGCCGACAGATTTCCAGTACGGAAAAGAAGCGCGCCTTCCTGCTCACTTACACCGGAAACGGATTGCGCTCCGCAAAGCCCTGCTGATGCCAGTACGGATAGGCCGGCCGCACCGTACTCGCTTCATCGAGCTTTTTGATCTGTTCCGGCGTGAGGTTCCAGCCCACTGCGCCGAGGTTCTGCCGCAACTGTTCCTCGTTGCGCGCGCCGATCAGCACGGTTGCGACCGTCGGACGCTGCAACAGCCAGTTGAGCGCAACCTGCGGAATCGTCTTGCCGGTTTCCTCGGCGACGGCGTCGAGCGCATCGACGACGCGGTACAGATAGTCGTCGGGCACGGGCGGCCCCATGTCGGCGGTCTTGTGAAGGCGGCTGGTCTCGGGCAGCGGCTGGCCGCGCCGGATCTTGCCCGTGAGGCGTCCCCAGCCGAGCGGGCTCCACACGACAGCGCCCACGCCTTGATCGAGTCCGAGCGGCATCAACTCCCATTCGTAGTCACGGCCGATCAGCGAGTAGTACGTCTGGTTCGCGACGTAGCGCGGGTAACCGTAGCGCGCAGCGACATCTAGCGATTTCTGAAGATGCCAGCCCGAGAAATTCGACACGCCCGTGTAGCGGATCTTGCCCGCGCGCACGAGGTCGTCGAGTGTGGAAAGCGTTTCTTCCACCGGCGTTTTTGCATCGAAGCCATGCAGCTGGAACAGGTCGATGTGATCGGTCTGCAAACGCTTGAGCGCCGCATTGACCGCCTCGATCAGATGAAAGCGCGACGAGCCGACGGCGTTCGGTTCATCGGGATCGAAACGGAACGTGGCCTTCGTCGAGATGATGGCCTTGTCACGACGGCCCTTGAGTGCTTCGCCGAGAATCGATTCCGATGCGCCGCGCGAATAGAGGTCGGCGGTGTCGAACATCGTGACGCCGGCGTCGAGACAGATGTCGATCAGCTTGCGTGCCTCGCTCACGTCGGTCTCGCCCCAGGCCTGAAAGAATTCGCCCTTGCCGCCGAACGTGCCGGTGCCGAAGCTCAAGACCGGAACCTTGAAGCCGGAAGCGCCGAGATGTCGATATTCCATTGCGTGTCCTCTCTGAGATGAAGTCGAAGAGACGCCGCTCATTGTCCATATCGATGACGAGCGGCGCGCGAGTGTTCAGCGGACGAGACTACCGCAACGGTCCGCGGAATGCAGAATGCAAAACGCATAATGCCAACGTGCAGCCCGCAGCCCGCAGCCCGCAGCCCGCAGCCCGCAGCCCGCAGCCCGCAGCCCGCAGCCCGCAGCCCGCAGCCCGCAGCCCGCAGCCCGCAAAACGCAAAACGCAAAACGCAAAACGCAAAACGCAAAACGCAAAACGCAAAACGCAAAACGCAGCATCACCGCTTGTCCGCCGCCGCGCGTTCCCCGAGCGAGTCGTAGATCGGCGGCACGCGCAACAGCATGGGCACGATCATCGCGGTGAAGCAGGCCGTGAGCATGGGCAGCAGCAGGGTGAAGCTGGCGGTCATCTCCGTGACGAGCACGATGCCCGTCAAGGGCGCACGCACCACCGCGACGAAGAACGCGGCCATGCCGACAACCGCGAACGTGCTGGTGTCGCCCGTCACCGCCGACATGCCCGGAAACCAGTCGAGACACAGGCGCCCGAACACGAGTCCGGTCTGCGCGCCGAGCACCAGCAGCGGCGCGAACAGACCGCCAGGCGTGCCCGCCGCATACGACACGGTGCCCAGCACGAAGCGCAGCGCGAGGGTTGCGAGCACGCCCGCGACGGTGCCTGCGCCGAGCAGCGCGCGTTCGGTGAGCACATCTCCGCCGCCCGCGAGATCCGGCGCGAACCACGCGAGCACGCCGACCGCCGCGCCGACGAGCGCCGCGCGCGCGGTCGCATGCGCGACCGTCAGCGGCCTCGAAAGCGACTCGGCGATATCGAGCGTCCAGAGAATTGCGCGGCAATACGCCACGCCCAGCAACCCCAGCAACACGCCGAGCAGCAGATGCGCGCCCGTCATCGCGAAGCCGGGGAACGGTTGCGCGGGCACGTGGAAGTCGGGCAGATCGCCGTGCAGCAGACGAGCCATTGCGATGGCGCTTGCGGAAGCGCCGAGCGCCGCGACCGCCGTGCGCGTGTCGAAACGCCGCATCAGTTCCTCGAGCACGAAGACCGCACCGGCGATGGGCGCATTGAAGGCCGTCGCGAGTCCCGCGCCCGCGCCTGCCGCGAGCAGCACGCGGCAATCGCCGGCGGTGCGCCGCATGAACTGGCCGATGGCATGCGCGATCGATGCCCCCATCTGCACGGTCGGACCTTCGCGTCCCAATGCAAGACCTGCACCGATGGCGAGCACGCCGCCCACGAACTTGATGGGCACGAGCACGAGCGGCGCGGGCGGCAGCTTGCCGTGCAGCACGGCTTCGACATGAGGAATGCCGCTGCCGCTGGCCATCGGCGCGAAGCGCGCGACGAGCCAGGTCGCGAGCCCGGTGCCCACGGCCGCCGCGAGCACGACCAGTACGAAAGCGGCCTCATGTCCCGCGTGGCCCCACGCGACGAATGCAGTGCGCCACGCCTCCGCGCGTTCGAGGGAAAAGCGGAAGCCCACGCCGATGGCCCCCGTCGCGGAGCCGACGATGACCGAGGCCGCCGCGAGTGGAACGAGTCCTGCGCGTTCGTCGTGCTGTTCGAGGGAGTCGGTGTCGTTCATTGCGCATGAAGCTCCGCATCGGCATGTGCTGCGAAGGGTAGCATCGCGCCGGGCATGCTGCTTGCAAAACGAAAGACATTTGACGCAAGGAAACACGGAGGCGTGAGACGCGCATGAATCAGGCAAGCGACGACGAGCCGTTTTTCCAGCCCGGACGCAACTGCGCGAGCGTGCGTCACGCGGCGCGCTTCAGCTTGCTGATCGATGGCGCGGATTATTTTCGCGTGCTGCGCGAGGCGATCACGCGTGCCGAGCGCACCGTGTTCATCCTTGGCTGGGACATCGACAGCCGCATGAAGCTCACGCCCGAAGGCGCGGACGACGGCTTCCCCGAAGCGCTCGGCGACTTCCTGCATGCGGTCGCGAATCACAAGCGGCGTCTGCGCATCTACATCCTGGCGTGGGACTTCGCGATGCTCTACGCGTTCGAACGCGAGTGGCTGCCCGTCTACAAGATGGGCTGGCGCACCAGCCGGCGCATTGCGTTCCAGATGGACGGCAAGCATCCGATGGGCGGTTCGCAGCATCAGAAGCTCGTCGTCATCGACGACCGGCTCGCGTTCGTCGGCGGTCTCGATCTCACGCGCTCGCGCTGGGACACCACCGCGCATGCACCCGACGAACCGCTGCGCCGCGATGCGAACGGCACGCGCTATCAGCCCTTTCACGATGTCCACACGATGTTCGATGGCGCGGCCGCGCGCGAAATCGGCCTGCTCGCGCGCGAGCGCTGGGCGCGCGCCTGCGGCAAACAGCTCGCGATCCGCGCGCATCGGGCAAACCTCGAACACGATGCCTGGCCGCCGTCGCGGCGTGTCGATCTCGAAGATGTCGAGATTGCCATCTCGCTGACCGAGCCCGGTTATCTCGGCCGCGAGCCCGTGCAGCAGATTCGCGCGCAGTATCTGGACGCCATCGCGCGGGCGCGGCACAGCATCTATATCGAGAACCAGTACTTCACGTCGGGCACCATCGGCGCGGCGCTCGCGAAATCGCTTGGGCGAGAGGACGGACCGGACCTTGCCATCGTCGTGCCGCGCAACCAGAGCGGCTGGCTTCAGGAAGTCACCATGGGCGTGTTGCGGGCGCGGTTGCACGCCTTGCTGAAGGACGCCGACACGCATGGCCGCTACCGGCTGCTGTGTCCGAGCGTGCCGAAACTCGGCGACGAGATCGTCAACGTGCACAGCAAGCTGATGATCGTCGACGACGAATTGCTGATGGTCGGTTCGGCCAACCTGAACAATCGTTCGATGGTGCTGGACAGCGAATGCAACATCGCCATCGATGCTCGCGGCGATGCACGCATCCGCCGCGCCATCGCCACCATGCGCGACACCTTGCTCGCCGAACATCTCGGCTGCGATATCGCGGACATCGACCGTGGACGCGCCGCGCATGGCGGCATGAACGCGGCGATCCAGGCGCTGCTGCGCGAGCGCGACGAACATCGCACGCTGGTGCCGCTGGATCCGCTGGTGTCGAGGGAACTCGATCAACTGATTCCGACCGAAGCGCTGATCGATCCGGAAACGCCGATCGCCGCCGACGAACTCGTCGACCAGTTCGTGCCCGCGGAAAAGACCCGGCCGCTCATCGGCCGCTTCGCGCTGCTCGGTGTACTTGCGCTGATGGTCGTGGTGGTCGCGGGCTTGTTGCACTGGACCTCGTTCGGCGACTACGTCAACCTTCGCTCGCTGACGAACGCGACGCGCCGCATCGACGCGCTGCCGCTCGCGCCGCTCTGGATCGTGCTGGCCTACGTCGTGGCGGCGGTCATTTCCGTGCCGATCACCTTGCTCATCGCGGCCACCGGTCTCGTGTTCGGCGCGGCATGGGGCGGGCTGTATGCCTTCCTCGGCACGATGGCCGCGGCGGCCGTCTCCTATTCGCTCGGCAACTGGCTCGGGCGCGATGTCGTGCGCCGAGTCGCGGGTGCGCGCGTCAACCGGCTGTCAGAACGTGTCGCGAAGCGCGGCATCGTGGCCGTCGTCGTGCTGCGTCTGCTGCCGGTGGCGCCGTTCTCAATCGTCAATCTCGTCGCGGGCGCCTCGCATATCCGCATGCGCGACTTCATGATCGGCACGATGCTCGGCATGGGGCCCGGCATCTTCCTCACGGTGGCGTTCGCCCATCAGCTGGTCGCTTCACTGCACCGCCCGACGATCGGCTCGTTTGCGGTGCTGATCGGCATCGGCGCGGCGCTGATCGGCGTGTCGCTGCTGTTGCAGCGTTTCCTCGGCGGCGCTCAGCCTGATGCGCACGAAGGCGCACCCGGCGATGCCGACAAGCCGCGCGCCAGCGAAGAAGCGAAGCGCGCGAGCGAACTGCACGAGAGCGGCGCGATGCCGCGCGATCCGGCGGCGCGCAACGCGCGGCCCGACGAGGTCAACTCATGACGCCGCTGCACGAACCCGTGATCGACTTGCAGGACACGAGCGAAAGCCGCGCGCGCGAACTGCGTATCGCGACATACAACCTGCATGGCGCGGTGGGCATCGACGGAAGGTTTTCGCCGCAGCGCATCGGCGAAGTGCTCGCGGAGATCGACGCCGATGTCTTCGCGCTCCAGGAAGTGCCGCTTGGTGGCCGTGGCGCGCATGACGTGCTCGACGTGCTGCAGCGCATGACCGGTCTGCATGCCGTCGCGGGACCGACGCTCGATACGCCCGAGCGCCGCTATGGCAACGCGGTGCTCACGCGCTATCCGGTGCGCGCGGTGCGCACGCTCGACCTGTCGTTCCGGAGCCGCGAGCCGCGCGGCGCGCTCGATGCCGACATCGATTGCGGCGGCGAGGTGTGGCGCGTGGTCGCGACGCATCTCGGGCTGGCGTCGAGCGAGCGGCGCGCGCAAGTGGAGCAGGTGCTGCAGAGCTTCGATACGCCCGCGCTGCCGGTGATCCTGCTCGGCGATCTCAACGAGTGGTTCGTCTATGGCCGCACGCTTCGTCGACTGGTCACGCACTTTCATCGCGCCACTGCGCTGCGCACCTTTCCGACGCGCTTTCCGCTGTTCGCGCTCGACCGCATCTGGGTGCATCCGGGCGAGCGTCTGATGCGCGTGGACGTGCATCGCACACGTCTGTCGCGTGTCGCGTCGGATCACTATCCGCTCATCGCGCACATCGCGCATCGATGATGAAAGCGCCTGCATGGCGTGCGGTAAACATCAAGGAAGCATGCATCGAGATGGCTTCATGAGCCGCATGTCTGCGCGGCACCACGAAAAACCCCTGTAAAAGCGATATAAAAACGCAAAAGACTCGCACGAACTCGCTTGGCGTATGTAGAATCCGGCGTGATACGAACGCATCGGTGCGAACGTATTCGAATATCACTGACCAAAAAACAGGTAGGAGAAACATGCCGACTTCCGCTAAAACCGCTGCCAAGAAAGCCCCGGCCAAGAAAGCCACGGCGAAGACTGCCGCACCGGCGAAGAAAGCTGCAGCACCGAAGGTTGCCGTCAAGAAAGTCGCTGCCAAGAAGACCACCACGGGCGCACTGTCGCCGGTCAAGGATACGTTCACGAAGGCATCGCTCGCGAACCATCTGGCCGAGCGCGCAGCAGTGGACGTGAAGGCAGTCAAGGCCGTGATGGTCGCGCTGGAAGACACCATCCTCGGTTCGATCCACAAGAAGGGCGCCGGCGAATTCACGCTGTCGGGTCTTCTGAAGATCTCGGCTCAAGCCGTTCCGGCCAAGAAGAAGCGCTTCGGCAAGGACCCGTTCACGGGCACCGAGCGCTGGTTCCCGGCCAAGCCGGCAAGCGTCCGCATCAAGGCACGCGCGCTGAAGAAGCTGAAGGACGCAGCAGCCTGAGTGCTCTGATGCTCTGATGCTTTGACGTTGCGTTCGAAGTTCGCGTCCGTCAGGTTCGGCGCACGCGAAGCTTCGTGAAAAGAGGCCAGTACCCCATGCGTGGGGTACTGGCCTCTTTGACTTTCATGCTTGCTTTCAAGCGTGATTCGACGCCAGGCCAAGCAACGCGTGATCGGTTTCGCTGAAGACCGCGCTCACCCAATCCGCGAAAACCCGTACACGCGCGGACAACTGCCGGCTATGCGGATAGAGCACCGAGACAGGCATCGGCGGCGGCGCGAAGTCCGGGAGCACGAGCTGAAGGCGTCCTTCCGCAAGCGCATCATGGATGTGATAACGCGGCACCTGCACGATGCCGAAGCCTGCGAGCGCCGCCTGCGTGTACATCTCGACGCCGGTCACCGAGACCGTCGCCTTGAGTTCGACTGCCTCGATGCGGTCTCTCACGCTGAACTCCAGCGGCACCACGCGTCCCGTCGCACTCGACACATAGTTCACCGCGCGATGCGACATCAGCGCTTCGAGATCGTGCGGCATACCCGCCCGCGCGAGATACGCGGGGCTCGCTACCGTCACTTGTTCGAGCAATGCAACGCGCTTGCCGATCATCGACGAATCCTGCAACGTGCCCGCGCGCAGCACGCAATCCACGCCTTCGCGCACGAGGTCGACGAGCCGGTCGTCTTCACCGATATGCAGCTCGATCTCTCCATAGCGTTCGATGAAGGCCGGCAGCCCCGGCATGATGAAGGTGCGCGCGAGCGTGCCTTGCAGGTTCACGCGCAGCAGGCCCTTGGGTTCGGCGTGACGGAACGATCCTTCCGCTTCTTCGAGATCGGCGATCAGCCGCACGCAGCGCTGGTAGTGCGCTTCGCCGTCGTGCGTGAGGCGCACGGTGCGCGTCGTGCGTTCGAGCAGGCGCGCGCCGAGCCGTTCCTCCATGCGCTTCATCAGATTGGTGACGGTGGCGCGGGGCATCTGCAGGTCGTCGGCGGCCTGCGTGAAGCTATGGCGCTCCGCGATGCGCACGAAGACCTGCATTTCCTGGAAGCGATCCATGGCGGTTCGATATCGATGAAGGATTGTTGAAGCAGATGGAACGATGATACTAAGCCCCGCCCGATGATCGCGGAAACGGAATGATTCATCATGCTGCTCATCGAACCTCACTCTTCAAGGAGCAGCAGCATGAACAAGACGGAACGTCAGCGCGTGGCCATCGTCACGGGTGCATCGCGCGGTATCGGTGCGGAGCTTGCGCGGCGTCTCGCGCGCGATGGCCTTGCCGTCGCGGTGAACTATGCATCGAGTGCGAAGGAGGCGGATGCGCTCGTCGCCGAGTTGCGCGAAGCGGGCGGCGTGGCGCTTGCGGTGCGTGCGAACGTCGCGAATGCCGAGGAAGTTCGCAGCATGTTCGCGACGGTCGAGGCCGAGCTCGGGGCGGTCGATGTCCTCGTCAACAACGCGGGCGTGATGAAGACGATGCCCATCGCCGACACCAGCGATGCCCTCTACGACCAGACCTTCGACATCAACGTGCGCGGCACCTTCAACACATTGCGCGAGGCTGCGGCGCGCATGGGCGAGGGCGGACGCATCGTCAACTTCTCGAGCACGGCGCTGGCCCTCAACATGCCCGGCTACGCGATCTACAACGCGACCAAGGCAGCGGTCGAATCGATGACGCACGTCTTCGCGAAGGAACTGCGCGGGCGCGGCATCACGGTGAACGCGGTGGCGCCGGGGCCGGTGGCCACGTCGCTGTTCCTCGACGGCAAGACCGACGAGCAGATCGCGGGCATGGCGAAAATGGCGCCGCTGGAGCGGCTCGGGCAGCCGGACGACATCGCGTCGGTGGTTGCGTTCCTGGTCGGGCCGGACGCGGGCTGGGTGAACGGCCAGGTGCTGCGCGCGAACGGCGGACTCGCGTAAACGGGCGTTCCGAAGCTCAGAAGCTCAGCGTGAACTGTGCCTCGGCGGGGGCGCGGCGTCGTGCCGGGTGCGTTGCCTTTACTTTTGCCGCATGGGTCGCGCGGCGCACGCTTGCGGGCGGCTCCTGGACGATGAGATGGAAGCCCGGCCGCGCATCGCACGCGATCCATTCGAGCCGGCCCGCCGCGAGGCGTTTAGCGATCAGCGCATACACGTCGGAATCGAACGGACGCAGGTCGGGGGCATCGTCGAGCAGCGCGGCGATGTCCTCGCGTTTGGCACAGGTGCCGAGGTAGCACCAGCGATCGATCACATGCCACGCTTCCTGCGTCGAACCTTCGTTGCGTTCGGCAATGGCGATCGGTCCTTCATGCGGCCAGCGCACGAGACGTGCGTTTTGCAGCGCGTCGAGCGCGCGCGTGGCGTGATCGGCGAAGCTTTCCATGCCTGCACACGAACCCCGGCAGCGCTTCACCTGATAGCCGAAACAGCCGCGTCCGCGCGACAGCGGCGCTTTCTCGAGACCGAGTGTCACGGGACAGAGCGCGTGTTCATCGGCGAGATGGCGCAGGAAAGCATGCGCTTTTGCGCGCGTCGCGAAGACGCCGAACAGCTGATCCTCCCGCGACAGATCGCGCCGGCTTGCTTTCACGAGCACCGGCGCGGGTGCGCCCGGCAGCCATTGCCAGGCGCACGCGCCCGACGCGCCCTTCAACAGCCGGTTATGCGCCGGTTTCAGATCCTTCACGAGCTTCGCTTCGAGCAGCAGCGCGCCGAGTTCTCCGACCGTCTCACGGGTTTCGATGCGACGGATGGACTGCGAGATCGCCAGATCCTTGGCAAGCCTGTGATCGCCCGAAAAATGCGCCGCGACGCGCTGTTTCAGGTTGATGCTCTTGCCGACGTAAAGCGGAATATCGTCGTCGCCGTGGAAGAGATAGACGCCGGGCGTCGCGGGCAGCGTATCGAGCGTGCCTTCGGGCAGCGCGGCCGGCAGGCTCGCGCGGCGCACCAGCGCCTTGATGGCGCTATCGACGAGATCCTGCGAGTACAGCGCGTGGATCTTCTGCCAGAACTGCCAGAGCAGATCGGCGTCGGCGAGCGCGCGATGGCGTCCCGTCGGCGCGAGGTCGAGCCTTGCGATGAGCGCGTCGAGGCCATGCCGCTCCACCGACGGAAACAGCGCCCGCGACAGCCGCACCGTGCACAAGGTATCCGCGCGAAAGGCGATGCCCGCGCGGCGGAATTCGTTCTTGAGAAAGCCGTAGTCGAAGCGCGCGTTGTGCGCGATGAAGAGCTTGCCTTGCAGCCGCTCGGCCAGCGCCGGGGCCAGCGATGCGAAGCTCGGCTGGCCGCGCAACATCGCGTCTTCGATGCCGGTCAGCCGCGCGATGAACGGCGGCACCGGCACGCCGGGATCGACCAGCACGCTCCAGCGCTCGATACCCGCCGTGCTCGCCTCCACCACGCCGATTTCGGTGATGCGGTCTTCGGTCGCATTCGAGCCGGTGGTTTCCAGATCGACGAACACGATGGGACGCGCAAGGCCGGCGAGGAGGGCATCGGCGAGAGCGTCGCTGATTTCGATTGCTTCGGGGACTTCGGACATGATGAGGCGCGGGGCGTGAAGCAGGAAGTCTAGCGCGAAACGCCTTTTGGTCTCGCCAACGCCCTGAAAAAACGGTCGTGCCGTGCCGTTAAGCGCTCGGAAGCGCGCTGGATGAAATGCGCAGGCGCGCTCAGTACAATGACGTTTTGCTTGCTTCAGGATGGATCGACATGACTTATTGCGTGGGTATGTGCGTGGACGAGGGACTCGTGTTCCTCTCCGATACCCGCACCAACGCCGGCGTGGACCACGTGAGCGCCGCGCGCAAGATGGTGGTCTTCGAACAGCCGGGCGAGCGCGTCCTCGTGCTGCTCACGGCGGGCAACCTGGCCATCACGCAGGCCGTCACGCAACTGCTCGCCGAACCGTCCGATCCGAACGCGCCCACGCTCTACAGCGTCGCGACCATGCCGGAGGCGGCGCGGGTCGTCGGCGACGCGGTGCGCGAGGTGCATCGGCGCGATGCGTCGTCGCTCGCGGAGTTCAGCGTCGACTTCAATTGCAGTTTCATAGTCGGCGGACAGATTTGCGGCCAGCCGCCGCGCCTGTTCATGATCTACGCGGCGGGCAATTTCATCGAATCGACGCGGGTGTCGCCGTATTTTCAGATCGGCGAATCGAAATACGGCAAGCCGATCATCGACCGCGTCATCACGCCGGCATCGCCGCTCGACGAAGCCGCCAAGTGCGCCCTCATTTCGATGGACTCCACGCTGCGCTCCAACCTGTCCGTTGGCTTGCCGCTCGATCTGCTGGTGTACGAGAAGGACGCGCTGTGCGTGACGCGCTTCGCCACGCTCGACAGCAACAGCGCCTACTACCAGATGATCAACAAGACGTGGGGCGAGCGCCTGCGGCAGTTGTTCGGCGAGATCCCTAATCCCGCGTGGACCGAGCCCGGCAACGTGCCGCTGCGTCCGCGCGATGCGCGCAACACGGTGCCGCGGCTCGTTATCGGCGATCTGCCGTGTCCCGAAGCGCCCGCGCAGACATTGGCCGAAGACGTGCCTTCGGGCAGCGCGCCGCGGCAATAGTCATCAGCTCATGCCCGCCGCACAGGACGACGGCAGCGCCGCTTTCACGGCGCTCATCTTCGACGGCGAATCCACCAGTACGGCATCGATGCCGAGACGCGCGGCGGCGCGGTAGTCCTCCGCCGTGTCGATGCCGATCGCGACGATCCGGGTCTTGCCTTGCGCGCCGAAGCAGCGCACGGCGTTGGGCGTCCAGAGCTTCGCTGTCACTGCCGTGCGCGCTTCGCCCAGCGTGAAGGTTTCGACGAGCTCCATCTTTCTTTCGAACTCGAACGCGGTCCATGTGCCGGGAGGCGGGGGCGCTTCGCAGGTCTGTTCCAGTGCGACGGCCGCGAGCCGCGCCCGGGTGGCATCGCGCGATTCAAACAGCACGGCTTGCGGCCACGCAGCGAAGGCCTTCTGATAGGACGCGTCCGTCGAGTAGATCAGCACGCGCGTCCAGGCGGCTTCCTCGTTCAGCACGCGCGCTACCGCTGCGGCTTGCGGCTCGGCCGGGAGCGCCTTCATGTCGAGCATGACGGGCACGCCGGGCGGAATCGCGCGCAAGGCTTGCGCGAGCGTGGGAATGCGCAGCGGTGTCTCACGGTACGGATAGCGCGTTACGCCAGCCGCATCGATGCGCGCAAAGCGCCAGCCTGCCTTGAGACGTTCGAGCGAGGCGAGATCGGTGTCCGCGACCGCGCCCTGGCCTTCGGTATTCGCCGACAGATCCGCCGGACGATACAGCACCGGCACGCCGTCGCGCGTGAGCTGCACGGTCAGCCAGATGGCATCGGCATGATTCTTCAGCGCGCCTTCGATGGCGAGCAGCGTGTTCTCGGGGAAATCGGCTGCGCCTGCGCGATGCGCGATGATCATCGGCGCGGCGGGGGAATCGTCGCTGCGGGCGGCCCCGCATCCCGCCACGGCGATGCAGATAACAAGGGCAGCGGCGAACGCGGCGGCGTGGCGAAACGGCATCGAATCAGACTCCGAACGGCTTGAGGTTCGGGAGATTCTGCCGCGATCATCGAGCGATGTGATCTTCCACCCGCTCGATTCAACCATTTGTCACGTTACTGACGCGCAAAAAAAACAGCCATCGGCATGCCGATGGCTGTTCGAGCGTCTTGCGGTCCTGCCAGCGCGACATCTGCATGTCGCGCGAGCCGGTTGTTCTTAGAACTTGTGGCGAACGCCGACGATGACCATTTCCTGGTGGCTGCGGCCGCTTTCGTAGCCGTACGAGCCGATCGACGCTTGTGCCGAGTTCACCGTACCCGTCGTTGCATCGCGCTGGTCGCCGCTTGCGTGCTGGTAAGCAGCAACAGCGTAGAAGTCCGTGCGCTTCGACAGCGAGTAGTCGGCGCCGAGGCTGACCTGATGGTAGGTCGCCGACGTATCGCCGCCTGCCTTCGTGTAGGTGTAGCCCAGACCCGTCAACAGAGCCGGCGTGACCTGGAAGTTCACGAAGCCGTTGCCGGTGTTGAAGTGTTCCGAACCGAAGCGCGAACCACCGTCAGCCTTGAATTGCGAGTTGCTGTACGAACCGCCGACCGTGAATGCGCCGATCGAGTACTGCACCGCGCCACGAGCGATGCCGATGGCATGAGCCGAAGCGTAGGCGTTGTTGATCGGGCCGTCGAACAGTGCGTCGGACGTGGAGCTGGTCCAGCCGCTTGCGCCCGTCGGCGGCGTGCGGCCGGCGCTCGGGTTGTTCGCGTAGAAGTAGCCGCCTGCGATAGCCAGCGGGCCGTTGTTGTACGTCGCTGCACCCGACCACGTCTGACCTTGACCGGTTGCGCCGGCAACGCCCGACACGCCGTACAGACCTTCAACCTGGAAGCCTGCGAAGTTCGGCGAAACGTACTTGACCGCATTGCTCACGCGCAGCGAGTTGTCGTAGTTGTCGATGTCGCCCGGCGTTGCGAAGATGGCGCCCCAGTAGTTGTCAGCCGTGATGCCCTGGACCATGTCAACCAGCGGGTCGTATTGACGACCGAGGGTGACCGTACCCCACTGATTGCCCGACAGACCGACGAATGCCTGACGGCCGAATTCGCGACCGCCCTGTCCGAGTTGGCCCGTGCCAACGTCAAAACCGTTTTCCAACTGGAAGATTGCCTTCAGACCGCCACCCAAGTCTTCTTGACCCTTCAGGCCCCAACGGTCGCCGGACAGGTTGCCGTTGATCATGCCGACCAGCTTGTCGCCGTTCGCGTTGGCATGGCTCACATAGCCAATGCCCGCATCGATCACGCCGTAGAGCGTCACGCTCGTTTGGGCCTGAGCCGCGCCAGCTGCGCCGAGCAGTGCCAGCGACAGGGACGTCAGTGCGAATTTCTTCATCGAATTCTCCACGCGAATGTTTAATATGTTGTTGCTGGCGCAGAGAATAACGCAACGTTTCGAAACTTTAGAAATGAAAAAATATAGATTGTCTCGAAAAACACACACTTGATGCAACACAAGCCAGTAAAGGGTTTGCGGCAAGTTTGAAAGCAGACGAACGACGACAGAAGGCACCTCGAAAAGTTCCGCACGAGCGCCGGCATGGCGAAACTTCAACTGCGCTGCTTTATTCGATTACCTTCTGTTTGAATAACAAACGGCCTTTTCGAGTTTGCTTTTTTCGGCCGTTGCGGATGATTGGCGCACGAGATCAATCGCGGGTGATTTCTTCTGACGATCGTGACGTGTCGCGACGCGATAGCAGCGCCACTGCCATGCCGGCGCTCGCCGCCACCAACACTGCGCGCCACGGATGCCGGCGCACCGCCTGGTTGGCGTTCGACGCCTTGCGGGTCGCGCCGATCATGGCGATTGCGGTGGCGCGTGTCGCCGTCGATTCGGCTCGCGCGAGCTTGCGCGACAACTCGAGCGCCCGCGCAACCGCCGATACTTTCATGCGCGCCTGACCGGTCAACTGCTGGGCATGCTGGGCGCGCGCACCGATGACGCGTCGCGCGCTCGCGCTCACAGGGGCATCCGGACGCATGCTGGCGGGCGTGGCGGGCAGGGCGGCGGCACTTGCCGCATTGGCGGGCGTTGCGGGACGCGTCGAGGACGCGAGCAGCGAACCGATCTTCGCGCGGCTGCCGGGCGGCACCTTGCCATTGTTCTGCATGCCCCATGCGCCGCGCGGATCATGCAGACGCGCCCGCGCCGCCGAGAATTCCGCGCCGAGCAGCAGGACAGCCGCCGAAAAATACAGCCACATCAACAGCACCGCGAGCGAACCCGCCGCGCCGAATGCGCTGGCCGTGCCCGCATGCGTCAGATAGACGGCGAACAACTTCTTGCCCGCGGAGAACAGCACCGCGGCCACCAGCCCGCCGACGAGCGCATCGCGCCATTCGACCGGCGCGTCGGGCAGGAACTTGAGCAGTCCGCCGAAGGCCGCCGACAGGATCACGAGCCCGACCACCATCTGCACGATATCGCCGATGATCACAAAAGGCGATTCGCCCCACAGCCACATCCCGACGGCCTGGATGGCGGTATCGAGCACCAGCGACACGATCAGCAGGAAAGCGACGCCCAGCACCAGACCGAACGACACGAGCCGCACGCGCACCATCGCGAAGACGCCGGAGCGCTGTTCGCCGGTCATCGGCCACACGAGGTTGAGCGCGGTATTGAGTGAAGAAAAAGTAGCCGACGCACCAATGGCCAGCAGCGCGAACGAAATGATCGCGGCGATGCCCGTGCCGCTGCTGCGGTGCGCATTCTCTACGATGCTCTGCACGCCCGCAGCCGCCTGATCGCCGATCAGGCCGTTGACCTGATGGAACAACTGCCCGCGCGCCGCCTCCGGCCCGAAGATCCAGCCCGCGACGGCGATCACCATGACGAGCGTCGGCGCGAGCGAGAAGGCGGAATAGAAGGCAATGCTTGCCGCCATGGCGGCGCAGCGGTCTTCGGAAAACTTCTTGAGCGCGCCGACGGCCCAGGATGCATCTTTCCTGACGGCGGCTTCGATCTTCTGCGTTGACACGGAACTCATGGCGGACCTCTCGGTTCGGTAAGACGCGCAGGGCGCCCGGACTTGAGGTCGGGAGAGCAGGTTCCATTCCAGAACGTTCAGGAGGCATGCGTCTCAGGCGCGTACATTGCTTCATCGGGACGTTCCGGACATGAAGACGCTGCCGCCACTGCATCTTTACTGCAGGTGTCACCGAGCACCCTTACACTCTGGAAACCCACTTTACGACACGCCGAGGGCAATCATGCTCCAAATGTCACGGCGACAGTTCCTCAAGGTCTCCGCGAGCACGCTCGCCGGATCGAGCCTGGCGGCAATGGGCTTCTCTCCGGCTCCCGCGCTTGCCGAAGTCCGGCAATACAAACTGTCGCGCACCACGGAAACGCGCAATACCTGTCCGTACTGTTCAGTCGGATGCGGCATCCTGATGTATGGCCTCGGCGACAACGCCAAGAACGCCAAGGCCAGCATCATCCACATCGAGGGCGACCCGGATCATCCGGTCAATCGCGGCACCCTCTGTCCGAAAGGCGCCTCGCTCATCGACTTCATTCACAGCCCGAGCCGTCTGCTTCATCCGGAATACCGCGCGCCGGGGTCGAGCGAGTGGAAACGGATGTCGTGGGAGGACGCGCTCGACCGCATCGCTACGCTTCTGAAGGAAGACCGCGATGCCAATTTCGTCGAGAAGACGGCGGACGGCAAGACGGTCAATCGCTGGCTGACCTCGGGCTACCTGGCGGCGTCGGCGGGCAGCAACGAGGTCGGCTATCTGACGCACAAGACGGTGCGCAGCTGGGGAATGCTCGCATTCGACAATCAGGCGCGTGTCTGACATGGCCCGACGGTGGCAGGTCTTGCCCCGACGTTTGGCCGTGGAGCGATGACGAACCATTGGGTCGACATCAAGAACGCGGACGTGATTCTCGTGATGGGCGGCAATGCCGCCGAGGCGCACCCGTGCGGCTTCAAGTGGGTGACCGAAGCGAAGGCGCATCGCAAGACGCGTCTCATCGTGGTGGATCCGCGCTTCACGCGCACAGCATCGGTCGCGGATTTTTACGCGCCGATCCGCACCGGCTCGGACATCGCGTTCCTGGGCGGCGTGATCAACTATCTGCTCACGCACGACAAGATCCAGCACGAGTATGTGAAGAATTACACGGACATGTCGTTCATTGTGCGCGAGGACTTCGTGTTCAAGGACGGCCTGTTCTCGGGCTATGACGCCGAGCATCGCAAGTACGACAAGTCGACTTGGGACTACGAGCGCGGCGACGACGGCTATGTGAAGACCGATCCGAGCTTGCAGCATCCGCGCTGCGTCTACAACCTGCTGAAGCAGCACTACGCTTCGTACACCCCGGAGATGGTGACCAAGGTCTGCGGCACGCCGACCGACAAGTTCCTCAAGGTCTGCGAGATGCTCGCCACGACCGCCGCGCCGAATCGCGCGGGCACGATTCTCTACGCGCTCGGCTGGACGCATCATTCGGTCGGCGCGCAGATGATCCGCACGGGCGCGATGGTGCAGCTTCTGCTTGGCAACATCGGCATAGCGGGCGGCGGCATGAACGCGCTGCGCGGGCACTCGAACATCCAGGGCCTCACCGATCTCGGCCTGATGTCGAACCTCTTGCCCGGCTACATGACCCTGCCGATGGAAGCCGAACAGGACTTCGACGACTACATCACGAAGCGCGCGTCGCAGCCGTTGCGGCCGAACCAGCTGAGTTACTGGAAGAACTATCGGGCGTTCCACGTGAGCTTCATGAAGTCATGGTGGGGCGAGAACGCCACCGCCGACAACAACTTCGGCTTCGACTATCTGCCCAAGCTCGACAAGTCCTACGACATGCTGCAGGTCTTCGAGCTGATGGCCGCGGGCAAGATGAACGGCTACATCTGCCAGGGCTTCAATCCGCTGGCCGCGGCGCCCAACAAGGCGAAGGTCGGGCTCGGGCTGTCGAAGCTGAAGTGGCTGGTCATCATGGATCCGCTCGCGACCGAGACGTCCGAGTTCTGGAAGAACCACGGCGAGTTCAATGATGTCGATTCGTCGACGATCCAGACGGAGGTATTCCGGCTGCCCACGACCTGTTTCGCGGAGGAACGCGGCTCGCTGGTCAGCTCGTCGCGTGTGTTGCAGTGGCACTGGCAGGGCGCGGTGGGACCGGGCGAGGCGCGCAGCGACCTGGAGATCATGTCGGGTCTGTGGCTGCGCATGCGTCGCGCTTATCAGGAAAAGGGCGGCGCGTATCCCGATCCGATCCTCAAGATGAGCTGGCCCTACGCCGATCCGGAAAGCCCGACGCCGGAAGAGATCGCGATGGAGTTCAACGGCCGCGCGCTCGCCGATGTCACCGATCCCGCCGACAAGACCAAGGTGCTCGCGAAGCAAGGCGAGCAGCTGGCGAGTTTCGCGCAATTGCGCGACGACGGCTCGACCGCGAGCGGCTGCTGGATTTTCTGCGGCTCGTGGACGCAGGCGGGCAACCAGATGGGCCGGCGCGACAACGCGGACCCCACCGGCATCGGCCAGACGCTCGGCTGGGCCTGGGCGTGGCCGGCGAACCGGCGGGTGCTGTACAACCGCGCGTCGTGCGACGTGAACGGCACGCCCTTCGATCCGTCGCGCAAGCTGATCGCATGGAACGGGCGCGCGTGGACCGGTCCGGATATCCCCGACTTCAAGGTCGACGAACCGCCCGACAAGGGCATGAGCCCGTTCATCATGAACCCCGAGGGCGTAGCGCGTTTCTTCGCCCGCGACGGCATGAACGAAGGCCCGTTCCCCGTGCATTACGAGCCGTTCGAGACGCCCATCGGCTATAACCCGTTCTTCCCGGACAACAAGGCGGTGACGAGCAATCCGGCGGCGCGCGTGTTTCCGGATGACCGCGCGGCGTTCGGCACGGCGGACAAGTTCCCGAACACCGGCACGACCTATCGTCTGACCGAGCACTTCCACTACTGGACCAAGCACGCGCGCCTGAACGCGATCGTGCAGCCGCAGCAGTTCGTGGAGATCGGCGAGGAACACGCAAAGGAAGTGGGCGTAGTGGCGGGAGACCGCGTGAAGGTATCGAGCAATCGCGGACATATCGTCGCGGTGGCGCTCGTCACCAAGCGCATCAAGCCATTGATGGTGGAGGGCAAGAAGGTCCATACCGTCGGCCTGCCGCTGCACTGGGGCTTCAAGGGCCTCGCGCAGCCGGGCTATCTCGTCAACACGCTGACGCCTTCCGTAGGCGACGGGAACTCGCAGACGCCGGAGTTCAAGTCGTTTCTCGTGAAAGTGGAAAAGGCATAGGGAGGACGGCATGGCATTGCAATCGCTGGATATCAAGCGCCTCTCGGCCACCACCACGCCGCCGCCCGGCGACCGCGTGCCCGTCACGGGCACGGTCGCGAAGCTGATCGACGTGTCGAAGTGCATCGGCTGCAAGGCGTGCCAGACGGCGTGCATGGAGTGGAACGACCTGCGCGACGACATCGGTCATACGACCGGCATCTACGACAATCCGCGCGACCTGACCGAGCACTCGTGGACGGTGATGCGTTTCACCGAATACGAGAACCCGAAGGGCGATCTCGAATGGCTGATCCGCAAGGACGGCTGCATGCACTGCGAGGATCCGGGCTGCCTGAAGGCGTGTCCGTCGCCGGGCGCGATCGTGCAGTACACCAACGGGATCGTGGACTTTCACGAGGAGAACTGCATCGGCTGCGGGTATTGCATCACGGGCTGTCCGTTCAATATTCCGCGGCTCTCGAAGGAAGATCATCGCGTGTACAAGTGCACGCTGTGTTCGGACCGCGTCGCCGTGGGACAGGAGCCCGCGTGCGTCAAGACCTGCCCGACCGGCGCGATCATGTTCGGCACCAAGGTGGACATGCAGCAGCAGGCGGCGGAGCGTGTCGAGGACCTGAAGGAACGCGGCTTCGAGCATGCCGGACTGTACGATCCGGCGGGCGTGGGCGGCACGCACGTGATGTACGTGCTGCACCACGCGGATCAGCCGGAGCTTTATCACGGTCTGGCGAAGGATCCGCATATCAGTCCGCTGGTGTCGATCTGGAAGGGCGTGACGAAGCCGCTGGCGATGATCGGCATCGGCATTGCGGCGCTGGCCGGGTTCTTCCATTACACGCGTATCGGGCCGAACGAAGTCAGCGACGAAGACGAAATCGAGGCGCAGCGCGAGGCGGATGAAGTGCGTCACCGCCGTGAGGGCGGACAGGAGCGAAGCGATGAAACACGATAGCGAACTGCGTGACGTCAAGGGGCATCGGCTGATACAGCGCTACACGCCGAACGAGCGCACGAATCACTGGATCACCGCGATCACCTTCGTGCTGCTCGCGCTCTCCGGGCTCGCGATGTTTCATCCTTCGATGGCGTGGCTTTACGCGGTGTTCGGCGGCGGACAGTGGACGCGCATCTTGCATCCGTTTGTGGGCTGCGTGATGTTCGTGTCGTTCCTGATCCTCGCGCTGCGGTTCTGGCATCACAACTATCTGGACCGCAACGACGTGCAGTGGATGAAACAGATCGGCGACGTGCTCACGAACCGCGAGGACCGGCTGCCGGAGATCGGCAAGTACAACGCCGGGCAGAAGCTGCTGTTTTTCGTGATGGTGGCGAGTCTCGTGCTGCTGCTGCTGAGCGGGATCGTGATCTGGCGGCGTTACTTCGCGTTCTATTTTCCGATCACGGTGGTGCGCGTGGCGTCGGTCGTGCATGCGGCGACGGCCTTCGTGCTGATCGTGTCGATCATCGTGCATATCTATGCGGCGCTGTGGATCAAGGGATCGATCGGCGCGATGACGCGCGGCACGGTCACGTTCGGATGGGCGCGGAAGCATCATCCGAGGTGGTTTCGGGAGATGATCGGGAAGTAGGGGGTTCGTCTCAGGCTCAGGCGGGAGCAGGATGTTTTACGTCCCGCGTCCTTGATGCTGATCCAATTCACCAGGTCATCGGAAACCGGTGCCTTGGAGTCGCAGCGCGCGATAAGCTGATCCAGAGAGTATCGGGGTCGTGCCGGCGCAAGCACGATTCCCTCCGAACGGATCTCAACGACGAGCCTGTCACCTATGGTGACGCGAGCTTGCTCGAGCAGCGCGGCGGGCAAACGCAAAGCGGCACTTTACCCCCACTTCTGAATCGACAGTTCCATCTTGATTTCCTCAATGTGTCTTGACTCAAGCTACGCGAAATCGTAGCGCTCATCGACGCGATGTCTTTCTCTCAGGCGGCCCTTGCAACGTGTTTTTAAGCAAAACACAGTGATTTCAGACTGCTCTGAGCGCGCGCATGGATACTGCTATGCTTGACGCGCGTGTCCGTTCGAACAGACTGCCTTGTTGCCCGATACTTCCATCCAGGAGCCGCCGTGGTCCAACGCATCATCGAAGCCGCTGAGATCGAGTCGCTCGATCCCTCGGCGATCCCTAGATTGCGCATGCCCGAGCGTGCCACGGTGTTCGCTTCACGCGCCGCACGGCTGCTGCAACTCGCGGAGGCGAGCAGTCCCATCGGCGGCTATCTGCGGCTGATGTCCGCGCTCGCCGACACGCAGCAGCGCGTTCTGTCCCAGTTCCAGGCGCCGATGCCCGCGCGCGAATCGATTCAAATGAATCAGCGGCATTCGATGCCGATCATCCCCGCACTCACCGATCACCGCGATCCCGCCTGGCGCGACGTGCTGTTCATGCTGCTCGACGGCATCGAGGCGGCTGGCGCGCTGACGCCCGCGCTCGTGCAACTGGTGGCGCGTCTGCGCACGATGGACACCGCCACGCTCGACAATCAGGCCGACGCCATCCTTGCCTTGCGCTTCGCCGAGATCGATCCGGCCGCCGCGCCCTTCGTCGCGGCGGCGCTGCAAGTCGTCTGGACCGATCTCGCGAGCCGCGTCAACATGCGCGACGTGCCGTACCTCGACGCGCCCGGCGTCTGTCCCGTGTGCGGCTCGGTGCCGGTGGCGAGCATCGTGCGCGTCGGCGGTCCGTATGAAGGGTATCGCTTTGTGCAGTGCGGGCTGTGCGCGACGGAGCTGCACGTGGTCCGCGCAAAATGCACGAACTGCGATTCGACCAAGGGCATCGCTTATCACGCGATGGGCACGGGCGACGAAAGCGAGGACGACAAGGCCGAGCAGGCGAAACGCGCGGCGCTCAAGGCTGAGTCGTGCGACGAATGCAGCACGTATCGCAAGATCGGCTACCAGGACAAGGCGTTCGACTTCGAACCCTACGCCGACGATCTCGCGAGCCTCACACTCGACCTGTTGATGGGCGATGCCGGTTATCGCCGTGCCGCGCCGCATCCCTGGCTGTGGCCCGAACAGCCTGACGAATCATGAGCGACGTCCGGGGAAGCGACGGCGGTGAACTGCGTGCGTTGATGGCGCGCGTGCCGTCGGTCGAGCGCGTGCTGGGCGCGGCGGAATTCGCGGACGTGATCGCCGCCCATGGACGCACACAGACGCTCGCGGCCCTGCGCGCCACGCTGGATGCTTGGCGCAGCGATGCGCAGGCCGGCCGGGCAACCGTCGATGCATTGAGCGACGCCGCACTGGCGCAAGCGGTGAGCGCGGCGCTTTCGGCTCGGGCGCGCAGCGCGGTGCGCAGCGTCTTCAATCTCACCGGAACCGTGCTGCATACGAATCTGGGCCGCGCGCTGCTGCCGGACGAAGCCGTCAGCGCGGTGACGGAAGTCCTCACGCGGCCCGCGAACCTCGAATTCGATCTCGACACCGGAGCGCGCGGCGATCGCGATGACCTCATCAACGGCCTCATCTGCGAGTTGACGGGCGCGGAGGCAGCGACCGTCGTCAACAATAATGCGGCGGCCGTGCTGTTGACGCTGTCGGCGCTTGCGTCGCGCAAGGAAGTGATCGTGTCGCGAGGCGAACTGGTGGAAATCGGCGGCGCGTTCCGCATTCCCGACATCATGAGCCGCGCAGGCGCAAGGTTGCGCGAAGTCGGTACGACGAATCGTACGCATCTCAAGGACTATGACGAAGCCATCGGCCCGAAGACCGCCCTGCTGATGAAGGTGCATTGCAGCAACTACGCCGTCACCGGCTTTACCAGGGAAGTGACACTCGCCGAACTCGCGCCGCTGGCCAAATCGCGTGATTTGCCCATCGCGGTGGATCTGGGCAGCGGCACGCTGGTCGATCTCGCGCAGTGGGGCCTGCCGCGCGAAGCGACGGTGCGGGAGACCGTCGACGCCGGCGCGGATCTCGTCACCTTCAGTGGCGACAAGCTGCTGGGCGGCCCGCAGGCCGGGCTGATCGTCGGCCGTCGCGAGCTGATCGCGAAGATCAAGAAGCATCCGCTGAAGCGCGCGCTGCGGGTCGGCAAGCTGACGCTCGCGGCGCTCGAAGCCGTGTTGCGGCTGTATCGGGCACCGGAGAATCTCCGCGAACGCCTGACGACGTTGCGCCTGCTCACGCGTCCCGCCGACGCCATGCGTCTCTGCGCCGAACGCATCCAGCCCGCGCTGCAGCAATGGATCGGCGATGCCTTCGTCGTGAGCGCCGAACCGATGTTCAGCCAGATCGGCAGCGGCGCATTGCCCGTCGATGTCCTGCCGAGCTACGGCCTGGCCGTGCGCCTCGCGAACGGCAAGCGTCCGGGCAGCCAGTTGAACCGCATCGAGAAGCGGCTGCGCGAGTTGCCGCGGCCCGTGATCGGACGCATCGCCGACGGCGCCTTGCGGCTCGACCTCCGCTGCCTCGAAGAAGGCGACGAAACCTTGTTCATCGCGCAACTGCGAGGGCCAGGGGCGCGAGGCGAAGAAGGATGATCGTCGGCACGGCGGGACATATCGATCACGGCAAGACGACGCTCACGCGCGCGCTGTCGGGCGTCGATACCGACCGTCTGAAGGAGGAGAAGGAGCGCGGCATTTCCATCGAACTGGGCTATGCATACGTGCCGCTGGCAGGCGGCGGCGTGCTCGGGTTCATCGACGTTCCCGGGCACGAGAAACTCGTTCATACGATGGCGGCGGGTGCGTGCGGCATCGACTTCGCGCTGCTCGTGATCGCCGCCGACGACGGCGTGATGCCGCAGACCCGCGAGCATCTCGCGATCCTCGAACTGCTCGGCGTGACGCGGGGCGCGGTGGCGGTGACGAAGGTCGATCGCGTGGACGCCGCGCGCCGCCGCGAGGTGCAGGCGGACATCGACGCGCTGCTCGCGCGCAGTCCGCTGCATGCGGCGCCGCGCTTCGATACCGACGCCACGCGCGAATACGATGCCGGCGTCGCCGCGCTGGCCGCGCATCTGCACGAAGCGGCGGCGCACGAGCGCGCGCGCCGCGACGACGGCTGGTTCCGGCTGGCGGTGGATCGCGTGTTCACGCTGGCGGGGCAGGGCACGATCGCGACCGGCACGGTGTTCGCGGGCCGCGTGGCGACGGGCGACGTGTGCGCGCTCGCGCCGCGCGGAACCTCGGGCGAGGCCGTGCGGGTGCGCAGCATTCATGCGCAGAATCGCGCGACGCAGACGGGCCGCGCGGGCGAACGCTGCGCGTTGAATCTCGCTGGCATCGAGAAGGATGCGCTGGGTCGCGGCGACTGGATCGTCGATGCGCGGCTGGCGCGTGCGTGTGAGCGTATCGACGTCGAACTGAGCCTGCTCGACGATGCGGCTCTCACGCTCCAGCACTGGTCGCCCTTGCATGTTCATCTCGGCACGACGCATCGCGTGGCGCACGTCGCGCTGCTCGACGGCGACACCTTGCAGCCGGGGCACACGGCGCGCGTGCAGCTCGTCTTCGATACCCCGGTGTGCGCGCTGCCCGGCGACCGCTTCATCGTGCGCAATGCGCAGGCGAGCCGCACGGTCGGCGGCGGCCGCGTGCTCGATCCGTTCGCGCCTGCCAGGAAGCGCCGCACGCCGCAACGCCGCGCCTGGCTCGATGCGCTCGCGGCGTGGCTCGATACCCAGCGTGTGGATGCGCTGTTCGAACAGGCGCCTTACGGCCTGCCGCGTTCGCTGATCGAGCATCTGTGCGGCGTGCCGATGGCGGCGCTCGCCTTGCCGGCCGACATGCGCGAGATTCCGCTGCAGAACGATGTGCTCTACGTGTCGGCTGCTTACTGGAACGTGCTGAACGCACGGCTCATCGACGCGCTGGGCGCGTTTCACGCACGCTTCCCCGATGAACAGGGCCCTGACGTTGCGCGCCTGCGCCGCATGGCCGCGCCGCTCGCGCCGGATGCACTGTGGCGCGCGCTCGTCGACGACGCCGTGGCGCAGAAGACGATTGCGCGAAGCGGTCCATGGCTGCATCTGCCGACGCACGCGGTGACGCTCGATGCGCGCGAGGAAACGCTGGCGCACGCGGTGCTGGCGTCGCTGCAACAAGGCCGGTTCGATCCGCCGTGGGTGCGCGATCTTGCACGAACGCACGGCGTCGCGGAAGAGGACATGCGCCGGCTGCTGAAGAAACTCGCGCGGCGTGGCGACGCGCATCAGGTGGTGCGCGACCTGTTCTACGACCGCGCGACGATCGGCGCACTGGCGCGGCTCGTGGCCGAACAGGCGGCGGCGCAGGGCGGCGGGCTGGGTGCGGCCCATTTCCGCGATGCAACGGGTCTCGGCCGCAAGCGCGCAATACAGCTTTTGGAGTTCTTCGACCGGGTTGGATACACTCGATTCCATCGCGACCTCCACCTGTTGCGCACCGACAGCCGCTGGCACGAGTCCGTCTGATGTCCGTCTGATCCGTCCTGTCCCTGGCCGGGTTCACCCTTGATCGCGATGGAGCATTACTACTTCAAGCTCTTGCATGTCCTGGCGAGTTACCCGGAATGGGCGCTCGCCGTGGTGCTGCTCGCGTCGTTCCTGGAATCGGTCGCGTTCATCGGCACCTTCGTGCCCGGCAGCACGGCGATGTTCATCGCGGGCGCGCTGGTCGGCACGGGCGCGTTGAATCTCGGCTGGGTATTCGTCTGCGCGATCGGGGGCGCAATTGCCGGCGATGCCGCGAGCTTCTGGTTTGGTCAGCGCTACGCGGACCGCATTGCGCAGATGTGGCCGTTCCGGACGCATCCCGGCGCGCTCACGGCAGGCAAGAAGTACTTCGAGAAGCATGGCGCGAAGAGCGTCGTGCTGGCGCGTTTCGTCGCGCCGATGCGCGCCGTCGTGCCGGTCGTCGCGGGCCTGACGGGCATGACGCCCGCGCGCTTCCTGGCCGTCAACATCCTGAGCGCGCTGGTCTGGGCGCCGACGCATATCCTGCCGGGCGTGGTGTTCGGCGCGTCGATCGAACTGGCGGGTGCGGTTTCGATCCGGCTCGTCGTGATCCTCATCATCCTTACCGCGCTCGCGTGGGTCGTGTTCAACATCGTGCGCGTGCTGGTTTCGCATGCGATGCGCTGGAGCATCCTGTCGCGCGATGCGCTGCTCGCCTGGGCCCGCGACAGCCGCGGCCTGCCGGCGCGGCTCGTCGCGCGCGCGCTCGATCCGGCCAATCCGGCCACCGGCCTCATCGTGATGATCTCGACGCTGCTGCTTGCCTCGGCGGTGCTCTTTTTCTCGGTGCTCGCGAATGTCGCGCGCGGGGCGTCGATCGTGCAGGTGGATGTGTCGGTGTATCGGCTGCTGCAATCGTTCCGCTCCACCTGGACCGACTCCATCCTCGATGCCGCCGCCACGCTCGGCAGCACCGAGACGCTGCTCGTGCTGGGCGTGATGGTGATCGTGTGGATGAGCATCGAGCGGCGCTGGCGCACGGTCGCCTACTGGGTCGCGGCGCTGGCGTTCTCGCAGTTGCTGGTGGCCGCGATCCGCTTCACCGCGCACGAGCCGCTGGCCGTGTCGTTCGCGCCTTCGACGCACCGCTTTCCAAGCAGTCACGTCGCGGCGACGGTCGTGATCTACGGCTTCCTCGCGTTCCTGCTGCTGCGCCGCGTGCGGCTGCTGACGGGCGTGCTGGTCGCGATGGGGACGTCGGCGATCGTGACGGCGGTGGCGCTGGCGGGGCTCTACTTCGGCCGCTTCACGATCTCGGATGCGCTCGGCAGCGCGGCGCTCGCGGCCGTGTGGGTGTTCCTGATCGCGTTGACGGCCGTGTGGCGCAATCCGGCCAAGCCGAAGCCGCGGCCGTTGATGTTGGTCGCGGTGCTGGTCGTGATCTGCGCGAGCGTGGCGCTGCAACTGAGCGACGACACTGAAGCGCGCAGCGCGCCGCCCCGGTCCGTCGTCATTACGCCGATCCAATGGACCGATTCGGTCTGGCGGACCTTCTCGTGTTATCGCGCGAACATGGAAGGCGACCGGCGCGAGCCGATCACCGTGCAGTGGGCCGCGACGCCCGCGCAGATCCGCGCGCAGTTGTTGAGCCGCGGCTGGACCGAGGTGTCGCATGTGTCGCTGAAGAGCGTGTTGTCGGTGGTGCTGCCGAATGCGCCCGCCATCGATCTGCCGGCGCTGCCGCGCCTGAACAATGGCGAGCCGTCGAAGCTCGTGTTCGCGCGCTCGCCCTACGGCGCCGACGAGCGCGACGTGCTGCGCTTCTGGTCCACGCCATACGAGGTGCGCGAGCGTCCGGGCGTCGCGCCGACGCCCATCTGGCTCGGCGCCGTGGTGCACGAGCGGATCCGCCGTCCTTCGTGGCCGTTCAATGTGCTGAGGCCCGACCGGCGCGTCGATCCGATGGCCTTCGACCACGGCAAGAATTCGCCGTGGCAAGGCATCGAAATTGCAAGTAGCGCGGGATGCGGCAATGTGCCGGTGATGCTCGTTGAGTCGAGGGCGGAATGATGCGTTGGAACCAGCGTTCGCGAGGTGTTGTTTGATTCAGATCCCGCCGTCGGCAATCGTGCAATGGGGCGGCGCGGCCGTTTTTGCGAACGTGCTGCTCACGCGACTGGGCGTGCCGTTGCCGTCCGCGCCGTTGCTGGTGTTCGCGGGATCGGCGGTGGCGAGCGGGCGGCTCGCGTTCTCGCATGTGCTGCTCGCGGCGGTGTGCGGCGCGTTGCTCGGCGATGGCGTGTGGTTTGCCGCAGGGCGCATCTATGGGCGCAAGCTGGTCGCGGCGCTCTCGCGCAGATCGTATGCGGTGGATTCGGGCATGCGCACGACCGGCGAACTGTTCGAACGGCATGGGCCGCCGATCGTGGCGCTGTCGAAGTTCGTTCCGGGACTTGGACTCGTCACGCCGCCGTTGATGGGCACCACGCAGATCGCGGTGCCGGCGTTCTTCTTTTGGGACACGGCGGGGATCGTCGCGTGGGCGGCGTTCTGGCTGCTCGGCGGCGCGCTCTTCGAGCATCAATTGCATCTCGCGCTGCTCGAATTGCAGGCGCACGGCACCACGGTGGTCGATCTGCTCGTGGCCGTGGCGTTGCTGTACTGCGTCTATCGGCTGTTGCGGAGGCGCCAGCCGCGACGGCACATGAAGGACAAGGGCGGCGGACCCTGACTCATGCTCGACGAATGACGTCGTTATAATCGGTCGCCCCCCGCGAAGTTTTGACGGCGGCGCAGTGTGACGCACGGAAGGCATCCGTATCCGGTGGTGCGGCTGGGCTTCAAACCCAGTTGGGGATGTCAGACATTCCCAGGTCGGTTCGACTCCGGCTGCCTTCCGCCATGTGGCTCGTGGCATCTTCTCGCTCACCCTTTAGTCCCACCGAAAGAGATAGTGTTTTCCCTGATGGGAGCGACCCCTTTGCGGACGTACTCTTTGTATACAGAATTTAGAGTACGGTAGTCATGCCGCCTGAAGGCATGGACATCGCACGTCTCCACAGCGTCAATCGGCAGATCCAAAAATGGACGTCCCCAACTATCTCGTTCTCCGGTCCGATGCAGGCCCTCCCGTCGAATGTCAAACCCTGAGCCATAGCGATGGCGCTTTCGGCGGCCTCCGCCGACCGCCTCATGCCCTCGCACAGTGGACAGACTCCGACGCGTTTCCGGCTTCGGCACAATGCGTTTTGAATGCAAAATCCTCATTGAGGGAACTCGAGGGGCTCTCGCGCGTGCTCATGCGATCTGAAACGCGTACGGATTACGACGCCGCCTGGATACTGGCCCGCGCGAGAATCGGGCTGGTGTCGATCCTGGTACGCGACGCGCGCGACTTCACCGCAGCGGCATTCATCGAGGATGCGAGTTTCGTGCTGAAGCAGGCGAGACGTTACTTTGCGTCGCAATCGCTCGTGCTGGTGCAGGCCCATTCCGAATCCGGCCTGGCACGCGCACGCGCGGTCATGGAAGAGGTCTTGCAGATGCGTGATGTCGCGCCGGACGTGCTCTACGAGAAGCATGCCGCCGAAAACGAAACGCTCGGCGTCGCGCTCCTGTCGATGAGCTGAGCGCCCTCGACGTGGCAATTTGCCGGAGCAAAATCCCTGTGGAAAGCTGATAGGATTCGGTATTCAATATCGATTCTGATTTGCCATGCCGGCCAAACTCGTCAAGATTCAGGCTCGTACCGATTACGTCGACGAGGTCTACAACATCCTTCTCGACGCCATCAGCGAAGGCTCCATCGCCCCTGGAACGCGCATCGTGCAGGAGGAGATTGCCGAACAGCTCTCGGTATCTCGTTCGCCCGTGCTTCAGGCGTTTCGTTTGCTCAAGAAAGACGGACTGGTCGAGGACGCACCCGGGCGCGGCTTGCAGGTCACGCCGCTCAACGTCGAACGGGTCGGGCATCTGTATGAATTCAGGGAAGCGCTCGACGGTCTCGCCGCCAAGCTCGCCGCCCGGCGTTCCGTGCGGCTCGACAAGTCGCTGATCGCCAATGGCCGCAAGGCAATGCGCGGCGACGACATCAAGGCCATGGTCGAGGCCGACATGGCATTTCATCTGGCCATCTATGCCGCTTCAGGCAATCCGTTGATCCTGGAAAATGCCCGGCTGCACTGGATGCATCTGAGGCGCGTGATGGGCGCGGTGCATCAGGTCGTCGGCCAGAGGAAGGTGGTCTGGGACGAGCACGCGGCCATCGCCGACGCAATCGCCGCAGGCGACGAAGAACTCGCCGCGCGCCTGAGCGTGCTGCACGTCGAGGCGGCGCGAGCGAATCTCGTGAAGCACATGAGCACGAACAGCGAAATCGCTCAGGCTACTTCCTGAGTCGCAATACCGGCCGCTTGGGTCCTGCGGCCGTCATCTCTTCTGAAAATCCCGCGTTTCTGCACCTGTCTGCATTGCCACCAACTTCACGTCCTCGCGACGTGCGCGTGACACTTTCCGCGCAACGCTAATGCGTCTCCGGCAACGCCCGGAAACACTCTTATCCGTGTTTACCCATAGAGACATCGCCCTCGTATGCGCCTAATCTTTGGATACAGAGTTCAGAGCACAGAACACCGACGACGGAAACCGCTCTGACAAGAACAACCGATGTGGTCCCTAACAATCATTGGAGGCAGGACATGAGCGTCAAATCGGACAAGATGGACGACCAGAAGCGCACCGGAGGTTCGGCGCCGTTGGCGAAGAAGCTGATTCCATTCGGGGGCTATTACGCCAACAAGACGCCGGAGCATGATCCCGAGCTGACGGAAACCGGCCCGGGCACGCCGACTGGCGAATACATGCGCCGCTTCTGGCATCCGGTCTGCATGTCGATGGAACTGACCGACACGCCGCGCTTCCTCAAGATCCTCAACGAAGAGCTGGTCGCCTTCCGCGACAAGAGCGGCCGCGTCGGCGTGCTGCATGCGCACTGCGTTCACCGCGGCGCATCGCTCGAATACGGCGCGATCCAGGAGCGCGGCATCATGTGCTGCTATCACGGCATGGTGTTCGACGTGGACGGCGCCTGCCTCCACGTGCCGTTCCCCAAGGGCGAGGAAAAGGAAGCCGAGCGTTACGCGTGTTCGATCCGCCAGGGCGCCTACAAGGCGGTCGAGCGCAACGGCCTCGTGTTCGCCTACATGGGACCGCCGGAAGAGGAGCCGCCGTTTCCGGAATGGGAAGGCGACTACACGGTATCGCCCGGCGACGAGCTCGTGCCCTACAGCAACTTCCAGCACTGCAACTGGCTGCAGGTCCAGGACAACGCGGCGGACAACTACCATCCGACCGCACTGCACGCGGGCAAGAACGTCGTCGACGGCAACTATCAGGGAACGACTTTCGACGAAGTCGGCGCTGCATCCATGGAAGTCGCGCCCGACATGAACTTCGTGCCGGTGCAGGGCGGCCGCAGTCTGGCGTGCGCCGGTGCGCGTCGCGTCAACAAGGACCGGCTGTTCGTCCGCGTCCAGCATCAGGTGCTGCCGAACCTGAGCCTGCATGCCTACACGTCGGAAGACGGCTCGAAGAAGAAGTACTTCAGCCGCTTCCACATCATCCGCTGGACCGTGCCCGTCGATGACGAGAACAGCAAGATGATCGGCTGGCGCGTCATGGGCCCGGGCATCGACACACGCGGCATCGGCAACAAGGAGATGGTCGGTTACGAAACCATCGACTTCCTGGAAGGACAGGTGGCGATGCGCCGTCCCGAGCGCTTCGGCAAGTACAAGCTCGAAGACATGCCGCCGATTCCCCCGAACCATCGCGAACGCGACATCTACAAGCAGGCTCAGTACGCACCGGGCGACTACGAGGCGATCATCAGCCAGCGTCCGATCGCCGTTCATGCACTCGAGAATCCGACCAAGTTCGACGCGGGCCTGTACCAGTTCCGCAAGATGCTGCGCGATGCAGTGCGCGGCACGAACTCGGCGGCCTCGGCGCAGGGCTTCGCCGAATGGTTCCGCGCTTTGGGCGGTGCGCCCAACAGCTTCTGCTCGGGCAACGTGTTCGAAATCGAAGAGGGCGCGACGGTCGAAGAAGAAGTGGCGCGCCGTCGCAAGGTGCTGAAGACCGTCGTCCAGATCCTGACCGAGAGCGACAGCCTGAAAGGCGAAGCGCGCGGTGAATTCGTGCGCAACAAGTTCAAGGACCTCGAACAGTCGCTGAAGAGCTAATCGGCGCGCCGGGTGCCGGCCGTCTGTACGCGCGGCCGGTCATCCGCCACGGAGCAAGGATCATGGACACGGTATTGGAACGATTGGAACAGGAAGAAGCGGTCGCGGATAGCGAAGCCGGTACGCTCGATGTCCGCGTCAAGCAGATTCGTTACGAAGGCAAGGGCATCAACTCGTACGAACTCACGAACCCGAGCGGCCAGGCGCTGCCTCGCTTCGAGGCGGGCTCGCACATCGACGTTCATCTGAAGAGCGGCGTCATCCGACAGTACTCGCTGTGCAATTCACCTGCTGAGCGCAACCGGTATGTCATTGCCGTGCTCAAGGACGAGAGCGGGCGGGGCGGTTCGCGCGCGGTGCACGAAAGCATCGGCGCTGGCGACATCGTCACCATCAGCAAGCCGCGCAATCATTTCGCGCTGGCCGAGGGCGCACGCAAGGTCGTGCTGATTGCGGGCGGTATCGGCGTGACGCCCTTGAAGGCGATGGCGCATGAGCTGGAACAGCGCGGCGTGGATTTCGACATGCACTACTGCGCGCGCAGCCAGGATGCAGCGGCATTCGGTCCTGAGTTCGCCAGCATGTTGCGCGCGGGCAAGCTGCACTATCACTTCGACGATGGCGCGGAAGCCGATCGCCTGGACTTGCGTGCGCTGCTCGCCGAGCCGCAGCCGGGCACGCACGTTTATTACTGCGGGCCGGGCGGATTCATGGCGGCCTGCGCCGACGCGGCGAGTCACTGGCCGAAGGGCACGGTGCACTTCGAGCACTTCAAGGCGCCGGAGCAGCCGAAGCGCGAGCCTTCGGGCACCGAGAACGCCGACGGTTGCGACGTCACCATCGCCAGCACGGGTCAGGTCATTCATGTGCGACCGGAGCAGAACTTCAGTGAAGCGCTGGGCGAGGCGGGTGTCGAAGTGCCCACGTCCTGCTGTGCCGGCCTGTGCGCAACCTGCAAGGTCCGCTATCTCGAAGGCGAAGTCGAGCACAACGACTTCATTCTGGACGAAGACGAACGCAGGGAATTCCTGACGGTATGCGTCTCCAGGCCCATCAGCAAGACATTGATCCTGGACCTGTAGACCACGCATCTCGCGTGGCCGACATCAACCCTTCCATCGCACCCATCTGGAAACCGCATGAAAGTCTTTTATGACAAGGATGCCGACCTTGCCCTTCTGAAGAGCCGCAGCGTCGCCATCATCGGCTACGGTTCGCAGGGCCATGCGCATGCCCTCAACCTGAAGAACAGCGGCATCAACGTCTGCGTCGGCGTGCGCCAGGGCCCTTCGTGGGAGAAGGCGCAACGCGCCGGCCTGACCGTCAAGCGCATCGCCGATGCCGTCAAGGAAGCCGACATCGTCATGATGCTGCTGCCTGACGAGCAGATCGCCGAGGTCTATCGCACGGACGTCGAACCGCATGCCCGCGAGGGCGCGGCGCTCGGCTTCGCTCACGGCTTCAACATCCATTACGGGCAGGTCAGCCCGCGCGCGGATCTGGACGTCATCATGATCGCGCCGAAGGCACCCGGCCACACGGTCCGCAGCACCTACGCCGCAGGCGGCGGCGTGCCGCATCTGATCGCCGTGGCGCAGGACCGCTCGGGCTCGGCGCGCGACATCGCGCTCGCGTATGCGGCGGCGACGGGCGGTGGCCGCGCCGGCATCATCGAGACCAGCTTCCTGGAGGAAACCGAAACCGACCTGTTCGGCGAGCAGGCCGTGCTCTGCGGCGGTCTGGTGGACCTCATCAAGGCGGGCTTCGAAACGCTGGTGGAAGCCGGCTATTCGCCCGAGATGGCGTACTTCGAATGCCTGCACGAAGTGAAGCTCATCGTCGATCTCATCTACGAAGGCGGCATCGGCAACATGAACTACGGCATTTCCAACAATGCCGAGTTTGGCGAATACGTCACTGGCCCGCGCATCGTGACCGCGCAGACGAAGGCCGCCATGAAGGACGTGCTGCACGACATCCAGACGGGTGAGTACGCGAAGCAATTCATCCTCGAAAGCAAGGCCGGGGCGCCGACCCTTCAGTCGCGCCGACGTATCACCGCCGCGCATCCGATCGAAATCGTCGGCGCCAGGCTGCGCGCAATGATGCCGTGGATCGCCCGGGACGCACTGGTCGACCGCTCCAGGAACTAGGCCGCCGCTCTCGTGAAGTTCCAGTGTCCCCCAATCAACAACAGGAGTATCTGATGTCCACCATCGATGAACCGAAGCAAGCCACGCAGGAATCGATTCTGAAGCCCGGCAAGATCTCGATCTACGAGCCGGATCAGGAAGGCGTGATTTTCCCGCGCATGCCTGAGTTCAAGGACCACGCCGAGCATCGCAAGTATCTGAAGGAACGCCTCGTCGCCGCATGCCGCGCCTTCGCGCTGCAAGGTTTCGACTACGGCTTCGCGGGCCACCTGACGGTGCGCGACCCGGAGCATCCGGGCCTGTACTGGACCAATCCGATGGCCGTCCACTTCTCGCAGGTGAAGGTGTCGAACCTCATCTGCGCGGACCACGAGGGCAAGGTGGTTGAAGGCGAATACGCGATCAATCGCGCCGGCTTCGTCCTGCATGCCGCGGTGCATGAGCAGCATCAGGACATCGTCGCGATGTGTCATGCGCACACCACCTACGGTACGGCATTCGCCTCGCTCGGCAAGCCGCTGGCGCCGATCTCGCAGGATGCGGCCGCCTTCTTCGAGGACCACGTCGTCATCGGCGATGAGGCAGGCAAGGTCGCGGTGGAAGTGAAGGGCGGCAACAAGGTCGCGAACGCGTTCAAGGGCGTGAAGGCCGCCATTCACCAGAACCACGGCCTGCTGACGGCGAGCCGTCACAGCATCGACTCGGCCGCGTTCTGGTTCATCGCGCTCGAGCGCTGCTGCCAGCAGCAACTGATGATCGAAGCCACCGGCATCACGCCGAAGGAAGTCACGCCCGAGCGCGCGCGCTACAGCCGTGAGCACGTGGGCAGCGACTACATCGGCTGGCTGCACTTCCAGACCATCTGGAGCGAGCTGGTCGAAACCCAGCCGGACATGTTCGACTGAGTACGCAGGGTAGTGCGGGATGCGCGCGCCAGGTCTGGCGCGCGCATCTCAAGCGCTGGCGGAGAACCGTCCGGTACAGGACACCGCTGGTCACTCGATGGCCCCACAGGAGACACAACTTGAGTTCCCAAAGCCCAGCCACCTTCGTGGAAGGCGCCGACACGTCCGTCTTTACCAAAGCCGCGTGGCGTCTCGTTCCCTTCCTCTTCGTCTGTTACCTCTTCGCTTATCTCGACCGCATCAACGTTGCATTCGCCAAGCTCCAGATGCTGAGCGACCTCGGCTTCAGCGAGGCCGTCTATGGCTTTGGCGCGAGTGTGTTTTTCGTCGGCTATCTGCTGTTCGAAGTGCCCAGCAACCTGTTGTTGCTCCGCGTGGGTCCGCGCCGCTGGATCGCCCGGATCATGGTCACGTGGGGGCTGATTTCAGCGGCGATGATGTTCGTCAAGACACCGACGATGTTCTATGTCATGCGCTTCTTCCTCGGTGTCGCGGAGGCGGGCTTCTTTCCGGCCATCGTGCTCTATCTGACCTACTGGTTCCCGGCTTCGCGGCGCTCGAAGGTGACGGCGTTGTTCATGACCGGCATTCCGATGTCCGGGGTGATCGGCGGGCCGTTGTCCGGCTGGATCATGACCGCGATGAACGGCTCGCATGGTTTTGCGGGATGGCAGTGGCTGTTCCTGGTCGAAGGCATCCCGACCGCCGTGCTGGGCGTGATGGCGTTCTTCTACCTCGACGACCGGGTGCGCGACGCAAAGTGGCTCACGGAATCGCAGAAGGACACGCTCGAGACCGCGCTCAAGGTCGAACAGCCGAAGAGCGGGCTGCATTCGATGAAAGACGGCCTGATGAACCCGAAGGTGCTGCTCGTCAGTGTCATCTACTTCTTCTACACCATGGGGCTGTACGGGGTCAGCTTCTGGCTGCCGACGCTCATCAAGTCCAGTGGCGTGGCCGACCCGCTGCATGTCGGCTTGCTGACGGCGATTCCGTATGCGGCCGGCGCGCTGGCGATGGTGTTCGTGAGCCACAACTCGGACCGGACCGGTGAGCGTCGCTGGCATCTGATCGTGCCGGGTCTGGTTGCGGCCTTTGGCCTGACGATGAGCGTCGTGTTCTCTCACTCGACCGTGCTCGCGATGATCGCGCTGACCATCGGCACGATGGGCGTCATGACCACCATCTCGCAGTTCTGGGTGATTCCGCCGTCGTTCCTGGGCGGGGCGGCGGCAGCAGCGGGGCTCGCGCTCGCGAATTCGGTCGGCAGTATTTCGGGTGTGGTGAGTCCGTCGCTGATCGGGTTGGTGAAGGAAGCGACGGGATCGGCAGGGGCGGGCGTGCTGGCGCTTTCGGTGAGTCTGGTGATCGGCGGGATATTGGTGCTGCTGGTGCCTGCTGCACTGGTGAATAGCCGCAGGCGGTAACTTCAGGTTGCACACCTGAAAAGCCGGCACGGGCTGAACGCCGTGCCGGCTTTGCGCTCTCTTGTGCGTCGAAAGCCATTTGCTGAACGCTCAGATTTCCCCGGTGGCCCGCAGATGCGCGAGCCGCTTCTTCATGTGCATGACGTCGCGCGTGTGGTTCTCACCGCGCCTCAATGCGACGCTGGTCGAAAGAATGTCGATGACGACCAGCGCCGCGAGCCTTGAGGTAGTCGGCGTATAGACGTCAGTGTTTTCGAGCGTCTCGGCGATCACCGCGACGTCGGCGTAACGCGTGATCGGGCTATCGGAACCGGTGATGACGACCACGCCCGCGCCGCGTTCGCGCGCGGTGCGGGCAATCTCGATCAACCCGCGCGTGGAACCCGTGTTCGAAATGGCAACGACCGCATCGCCCGCTTCGAGCATCGAGGCCGCGATGAACTGCTGATGCGAATCCTGATGCGCGACGCACGGCACGCCGAACAACGGAAACTTCTGCTGCGCGTCCTGCGCGACGATGCCCGACGCCCCGAAGCCGAAGAACTCGATGCGCCGCGCCTTCGCGAGCAGATCGACCGCGCGTCCGACGGCCGCGAAATCGAGCTTCTTGCGGGCCCAGTCGAGGCTCGTGATCGTGTAGTCGAAGATCTTGGTGGCGACGGCCTCGGGCGTGTCGTCGTTGGAGAGCACCGAGTGCGCGGCGGGCGCGCCGAGCGCGAGGCTCTGCACCACTCGAATCTTGAAGTCGCGAAAGCCGTTGCAGCCGAGCGTCGTGCAGAAGCGCAGCACGGTCGGCTCGCTGACGTTGGCGAGCCGCGCGAGTTCGGCGAGGCTCAGGTCGGGGAGGGTATCGAGATTCGAAAGGATGAACTCGGCGACCTGCCGGCTGCCGCGCTTCAGGCCCGGCCGTGCGCGGTCGATCAGTTCGAGAACGTTGATGTCGGACACTCGATGTTCCTTTGAAGGACGCCGGACGCGCGGGCTTCAACGGCGGCGCGTCCGGCGGGGTCACGCGAAAGGAACAGTTTATCGGAACGAGAAACGGCGCCAGAAGCCGCCGCCGCGCTGCGACAGCACCGCCGCGATGATGATCACGCCCATCACCACCTGCTGGTGATAGCCCGGCACGCTCGCCAGATTCATGATGTTGCCGATCACGCCAAGAATCAGCACGCCCATCAGCGTGTTGAGCGCGCCGCCCTTGCCGCCCGCGAGACTCGCGCCGCCGATCACCACCGCCGCGATCACGGTCAGTTCGTCGCCCACGCCGACGGTCGGCGCGCCGACGCCCGCGCGCGAGGTCGAGATGATGCCGGCCATCGCGGCGAGCACGCCCGACGCCACATAGGTGCCGAGCACGTGGCGCGCGACCGGCACGCCGGAGAGACGCACGGCTTCCTCGTTGGAGCCGATCGCGCGCACCACGCGGCCCGCGCGCAGCCGGTTCAGCGCGATGCCGCCGCCGACGAACACCAGCAGCATCACGAGCGTCGGTCCCGGAATGCCGAGATACGAATGACGGCCGAAGTCGAGCAGCGCCTGGCCGGGATCGTCGACGAGAATCGGCGAGCCGTTCGACACGATCAGCGCGATGCCGCGCGCCACGGTCATCATCGCGAGGGTGACGACGAACGGCGTGAGCCGGAACCACGCCACCAGCGCGCCCGAGACGAAGCCGCACAGCGCGCCGGTCAGGAGCGTGGCGAGCAGCGCGAACCAGAGGCCGTGTTCGGGGATCAGCAGCGCGCACAGCACGCTGCCGAGCGCGGCGACGGAGCCCACCGAGAGATCGATGCCGCCCGTGAGCACGACCAGCAGCATGCCCACCGACATGATGCCGACGCCCGCGACCTGCCGCGAGATGTTCGCGAGGTTCGGCACGGAGAGAAAGTCGCTCGACACGAACGATGCCGCGATCACGAGCACGACGAGGATCGCGACCGTATTGAAGCGGCGCGCGGCGGTCCACCATGAGGCGGCCGCGGCGCGCTGCGTGCGCGCACTGGACGATTCCGGCGTGGCGGCGCTGTGATTCATGATGTCATCTCCGCATGGGTATGAGTGAGCGAGGGCGCTTCGCCGGCCTCGCGTTGCAGCGACAGCGCGAGGATGCGTTCCTCGCTGTAGTCGTCGGGATTCAGTTGTCCGCGAATGCGGCCTTCGCCCATCACGAGGATGCGATCGCACAGGCCCATCAGTTCCTGATGATCCGACGAGATCACCAGCACGGCCTTGCCGCGTTCCGCCAGTTGATTGACCAGCGTGTAGATTTCGACCTTCGCGCCGACGTCGACGCCGCGCGTGGGTTCATCGAGAATGATGAGATCGCCGTCGGCGTGGAACCACTTCGCCAGCACGACCTTCTGCTGATTGCCGCCGGACAGCGTGGAGACATCCGCGTCCATCGAGCGGGCCTTGATGCGCAGCGCGTCCATCAGCTTCGCCACCGCCGCGCGTTCACGCCGGAAGGCCAGCCAGCCGAACGGCCCACTCACCGAATCGAGCGCGGCGAGCGTCGCGTTGATGCGGATCGGCATCCCGAGCACCGCGCCCTGGCCCTTGCGGTCCTCCGGCACGAAGCCGATGCCCGCGCGTACGGCGGCCATCGGCGAGCGCGCATGGAGCGGCTTGTTCTTCAGTTCGATATGACCTGCGTCGCGCGTGTCCGCGCCGAAGATGAGCCGCGCGACTTCCGTGCGCCCCGAGCCGATCAGCCCGCCCAGGCCCACCACTTCGCCGGCGCGCAACGAGAACGACACATCCTGCACGGCGCGGCCGCGCGTCAGCCCCTCGACCTTCAGCACTTCTGCGCCGGGCGTCGCATGGCGTTCGGGAAACAGCACGGACAGCGGACGGCCCACCATCTTGCGGATCAGTTCGTCGCGCGTGATGTCGCCGGGCGTAACGGTATCGACGCGCTTGCCGTCCTTCAGCACCGTGATGCGGTCCGCGATCGCGAAGACCTCTTCCAGCCGGTGCGAGATATAGACGATGCCCACGCCGCGCGCCTTCAGGTCGCGGACGATATCGAGCAGACGGTTGGCGTCCGAGGGCGCGAGCGCGGCGGTCGGTTCGTCGAGCACCAGCAGCTTGAGCGTACCGCTCAGCGCCTTGGCGATCTCGATGACCTGGCATTGCGCCGCCGACATCGTTTCGACGAGCGCGGCCGGATCGATCTCGAAGCCGAGGCTCTCGATCAACGCACGGGCCTTCATGCGCAGCGCGCGCCAGTCGAGCACGGCGGGCATCGCGCCGAGGAACACGTTCTCGGCCACCGAGAGATCGGGCGCGAGCGCGGTCTCCTGATGAATCACGGCGATGCCTTCGGCCAGCGACGCATGCGGATTGCGGAACGTGATCTCGCGGCCTTCGACGCGTATCGTGCCCGCATCCGCCTGATGGCCGCCGCCGATCACGCGCATCAGCGTGGACTTGCCCGCGCCGTTCTCGCCGACGAGCGCATGGACCTCGCCCGCGTGGACGTCGAAGTCGATGCCCTCGATGGCGTGCACGCCGCCGAAGCGCTTGGCGATGCCCGAGAGAGCGATAAACGGAAGCATGTTGGGTTCTCCACTCCAGCACGCTGCGCGCATGACGGCGCGCGCAGCGTGCGGTCGGTCCGGCTTTAGAAGATCGCCTTCGGGTTGTAGAACTTGTCGACGTTGTCCTTGCTGATGACCGCCGAAGGCGTATAGGAGATCTTCGGCACGCTCACGGCCTGTCCTTGCGCCGCCTTCACGCCGATATCCACCGCCGTGCGCGCGACCAGCGCCGGGTCGTTGAGCGCGGTGGCGCCGTACTTGCCCTGCTTGATGAGCGCGAGCGCTTCCTTCTGGCCGTCCGCCGCCGCCACCAGCGTGATGCCCTGGCGGTTCGCGCTTTCGATCGCGCGGCGCGCGCCGAGAACCATGCTGTCGTTTTCGCCGAGCACCATGTTGATGTCCTTGTTGGCGACCAGCAGATCTTCCATCGCCTTCAGGCCGCCTTCGTCGGACCAGTTGCCCCAGCCTTGCCCGACCACCTGCACGTTGACCTTGCCGGTCTTCGCGAGCTGCGCTTCCATGATCCCTTCGAGCACGCCGTCGCGACGTTCCTTGCCCACCGGGTTGCCCTTCTCGCCGGAGATCAACGCGATCTTGAGCGGCTTGTCGCCCATCGTGTTGACGACCCACTGGCCGACCAGCGAGCCGTTCTCACGGTTCGACGACTGCACCAGCGTCAGGTAGTTGGCCTTCGGATCGAGCGTGCTGTCGATCACGACCACTTTCACGCCGGCGGCGGTCGCGGCGTTCACCGCGTTGACGAGGCCTTTCGGATCGGCGGGATCGATGATGAGCACCTTGATGCCGCGCGTCACGAGATCTTCCACATCAGCAATCTGCTTCTGCATCTTGCCCTGCGCGTCGGCGACGATGACGTCCTGACCCAGTTCGGTGGCGCGTGCCTTCGCGGATTCCATCGCGGCGGCGAAGTAGGGCGCGTTGAGCACTTTCATCGAGATGCCGACCTTGATCTTGTCGGCGGCGAACGCGGACGACGACAGCGCAATGGCCGCGACCGCAAGTGCGATGGCGCCGGCTGCTTTCTTCATGACACGGGACATGTCTCCTCCTTTATGAGCGCGAGCGCGCGGGTGTGATGCGAGTGATCGACTGCTGCGTCGTCGAATGAAGCGGGTCAGGCCGGAAGCAGCTTTCCGGGATTCAGCAGGTTCAGCGGGTCGAGCGCGTGTTTCACCGCGCGCATCGCGGCGAGTTCGGCGGGCGTGCGCGACAGCGCGATCACGCCGAGCTTCTTCAAGCCGATGCCATGCTCCGCCGACACCGAGCCGCCGAACTCCGCCGTGACGCCATACACCACGGCCTGCACGCGCGGCGCGGTATCGGCGGGCCAGTCGGGTTCCTGCACGACGATATGCAGATTGCCGTCGCCAAGATGGCCGTAGATGAGGATCGTCGCGCGCGGCCATTGCTCGCGCAGCTTCGCTTCGGCACGGCGCGCCGCTTCGCCGACATCGGCGATCGAAAAGCTCACGTCGAAGGACACGCGGCCCGGAATCAGGCGCGGATATTCGCCGGGCGCGTCGCGGATCGCCCAGAACGCGGCGGCGTCCGCTTCGCTCGCGGCCAGCGCCGCGTCCGCGATCACGCCGTTTTCGAGCATCTCGCCGAGGAAGTCCTCGAAGGCTTCCGCCTGGCGCGCCGGGTCCGCGCCGCTGCTCTCCAGCAGCACGTAGTACGCATGCCGTTCTTCGAGCGGCGCGCGCAGTTCCGGAAGACGGCCGAGCACGAAGTCGTAATAGCCCGGCCACATCACCTCGAATGCGGAGACGCCCGCAGGCAGCCGCTCCTGCGCGGCGTGCAGCAGCGCGGTCACGGCGTCGTAGCTGCCGACGCCGCAGAATGCGGTCGAGACGGCGCGCGGCTTCGGACGCAGCCGCAGCACCGCGCGCGTGATGACCGCGAGCGTGCCTTCGCTGCCGATCAACAGATTGCGCAGGTCGTAGCCGGTGTTGTTCTTGATCATCTTGCGCAGGCCGCCGACCACGGTGCCGTCCGCCAGCACCGCTTCGAGGTCGAGCACCTGTTCGCGCATCATCCCGTACTTGATGACGCGGTTGCCGCCTGCATTGGTCGCGAGATTGCCGCCGATGGTCGCGCTGCCGCGCGCGCCGAGATCGAGCGGGAACATGAAGTTCGCCGCATCGGCTGCTTCCTGCACCGTTTGCAGCGGCGTGCCGGCCAGTACCGTCATCGCGGCGCCCACGGCATCGATCTCCTCGATGCCGGTCATGCGCTCCAGACTCAGCGCGACTTCACCGCCCAGCATGCATGCGCCGCCCGCGAGGCCCGTCAGGCCGCCTTGCGTGACTACCGCTTGCCGGTGCGCATGACAGATGCGCAGCGCCGTGGCCACCTGAGCGGTCGTGCGCGGCCGGATCAACGCGATGGGATCGGCGCTCGGCGTGCGGCTCCAGTCGGCGTGCTTGCGGCCGGCGAAATCGGCGGGCAGCGTCACGATGCCGGCGCCGAGCGCCTCATGCAGCGCGGCCACTACCGCTGGCAAGTCTGAGTTGTGCATGGATGTCTCCCGGCGAGGCCAACAGGCTTTCCCTGGCGCCAGTGAATATCGTTAGTTATGTGAACGTTGACAGATCGTATCACTAGCGTTTGCGTGCTGTGAAGCAGCAATTTCTCGGGGAAAACCCGGTCATAAAACGTCAAAACTTATCTTTTAACTTTACTAAAAGTAACGTTAGAATCGGCGGGACATTGATCCTGGAGAGCGCCTCATGAGCTGGCCTGAACCCCGAGCATTCGACGTCGATCTGGAAACCGGCCTCATGGACGGCACGGACACGCGTTACCGGAAGCATCTGCGCGATCTCGACGGCCTCTATGCCGATGCCGCCGCCTTCGCCGCGCTCGCGGCCCAGCGCGGCGACGACGTGGTGTACGACGTGACCGACCATCGCCCGAGCGCGGCGCCCGGCGATCTCATTACCGGCGTGACGCGCATGAGTCCGGGCAAGGTGGGCAACGAGTACTTCATGACGCGCGGACATATCCACGCGAACATCGACCGGCCGGAGCTGTACTTCGGCCTGAAGGGCACGGGGCTGATGCTGATGGAGTCGCCGGACGGCGACACGCGCATCATCGAGATACGCGCGAACACGGTGTGCTATGTGCCGCCGCGCTGGATCCATCGTTCGGTGAATTTCGGCGGCGAGGACTTCGTGATGCTGTTCTGCTATCCCGCCGATTCGGGCCAGGACTACGCGATCATCGAGAAGTCGAGTGGCATGAAGCTGCGCGTCGTCGATGACGGCGCGGGCGGCTATCGCACCGAACCCAATCCGGCGTATGTGGCGCGCAGCGGCGCGGACATCGACCAGTTGATCGAGCGCGCCAGCGAAGGAGCCACGCGATGACCCAGGTTGCCACGACGACATACGAGGCGGCGCGCCGCCCGACCTTCTATTTCATCGGCGTGACGACGGCGCAGAGTTCGATCATGCGGGTGTTTCCCGCATGGGCGAAACATCTGGGTTTGGGCGATGTCGAGATCAGGGGCATCGACTTCAAGCCGCATTCGAGTCCGGAAGCGTATCGGGAAGCGGTGCGTTTCCTGCGCGACGATCCGCTCTCGCTCGGCGCGCTGGTCACGACGCACAAGATCGACCTGTATGCGGCCTGCCGCGACCTGTTCGACGAGATCGACGACTACGCGCGCATCATGGGCGAGACCAGTTGTCTCTCGAAGCGCGACGGCAAGTTCGTCTGCCACGCCAAGGATCCGATCACGTCGGGCTTCGCACTCGACGGCTTCCTGCCGGAGGGGCATTTCGCGACGACCGGCGCCGAAGTCTTCTCGATGGGCGCGGGCGGTTCGACCATCGCGCTCACCTGGCATCTGATGCAGCGCAGCCGCGGCGCGGACCGGCCTTCGAAGGTGATCGTGTCGAACCGTTCGGCGGGGCGGCTGGAGGAAATCGAACGCATCCATCGCGAACTGGATCTCGGCGTGCCGTGCGAATACGTCACCGCGCCGCGCCCCGAGGACAATGATGCGGTGCTCGCGCGGCTGTCGCCCGGCGCGCTCGTGATCAACGCAACGGGTCTGGGCAAGGACGCGCCCGGCTCGCCGCTGACCGATGCGGCGGTGTTTCCCGAACGCGCCATCGCGTGGGATCTGAACTATCGCGGCGATCTGGTGTATCTCGATCAGGCGCGCGCGCAGGAGCGCGAGCGGCGCTTGCAGGTCGAAGACGGCTGGACTTACTTCATTTATGGCTGGACACGCGTGATCGCGGAAGTGTTTCATCGGGATATCGCGTCGAGCGGTCCGGCCTTCGATGAAATCTGCCGCATCGCCGCCGACGCAGGCAAGCCCGCGCCGCGCGCAGCCTCGTAAAAGCACTCGTCATCAAGGGAACGCTGAACATGTACATGGACAAATTCCGGCTCGACGGCAAGATCGCGGTCGTGACGGGCGCGGCACGCGGCATCGGCTTTGCGATTGCGGAAGCGCTCGGCGAAGCCGGCGCGCGCGTCGTGCTGACGGACTTCGACGCGAAAGCGCTGGACGAAGCCCTCGCGAAACTGGCGTCGTCAGGCGCGCAGGTGGAAGGCGAGCTGTTCGACGTCACCGATCCCGCCGCCGCGCAACGCGTCAACGATGCCGTGGTCGCGCGTCATGGACGCGTGGACGTGCTCGTCAACAACGCGGGCATCGCGATCTCGAATCATCCCGCTGAAACGATGAGCGACGAAGTGTGGGACCGCGTGATCGACGTAAACCTGAACGGCGTGTTCCGTGCCTGCCGCGCGTTCGGCAAGGGCATGCTGGAGCACGGCGGCGGCAGCATCGTGAACGTCGGCTCGATGTCGGGCTTCATCGTCAACCGGCCGCAGGAACAGGCGAACTACAACGCGTCGAAGGCGGGCGTGCATCATCTGACGCGTTCGCTGGCCGCCGAATGGGGCGCGCGCGGCGTGCGCGTGAACGCGGTTGCGCCGACTTATATCGACACGGAAATGAACCAGTACGTGTACAAGAAAGAGAATGAGGAGATGTATCGCCACTGGGTGGGCGGCACGCCGATGAACCGTCTCGGACGCGTCGATGAAGTGGCCTCCGTGGCGCTGTTCCTCGCCAGCGATGCGGCGAGCCTGATGACGGGCGCGATCGTGCTCGCGGACGGCGGCTACGCGTGCTGGTGATGCACGCCGAATCCTTCGATACGCCGCTCGCCGCGCGTCTGGCCGATGCGCGTCATGCGCCGCGCGCGGGCGAGGTCGTGTTGTACTGGCTGGGCCAGGCGGGCTTCGTTATCGATACGCCGGAAGCGCGGCTGTTGATCGATCCGTATCTGTCGGACTCGCTCGCGCAGAAGTATCGCGGCACGCGCTTTCCGCATGAGCGCATGATGCCCGCGCCCATCGCGCCGCATGATTTCGATCGCCTCGATCTGGTGTTGTGCACGCACCGGCACACGGATCACATGGACCCGGGCACGCTGCAACCGCTGGCGGAACGCTTTCCGTCGCTGCGCTTCGTGGTGCCGGAAGCATCGCTCGATGAAGCGCTCAGGCGCACCGGCGCGAGCCGCGAGCGGCTGATCCCGGTCGATGGAGGGCAGCGCGTGCCGCTCTTCGATGGCTGCACGGTGTCGCCGATCGCGTCCGCGCATGAAACGCTCGACACGGACGAAGCAGGGCGCCATCCGTGGCTCGGCTATGTGATCGAACTGCATGGCGTGCGCCTCTATCATTCGGGCGATTGCGTGCCGTATCCGCAGTTGCACGAGCGCGTGCGGCAGGCCGCGCCCGATGTCGCGCTGCTGCCTGTGAATGGCCGCGACGCCACGCGCAGCGGCAACGGCGTGCCGGGCAATTTCACGCTCGACGAAGCCGTGGAACTCGCGCGCGCCGCGCACATTCCCGCGCTGATCGCGCATCATCACGGCTTGTTCGACTTCAATACGCTCGCGCCCGAAGTGATCGACGCACGTATCGACGATGAACGCGAACACGGCGCATTGTCGATACACCGAGCGCAGACCGGCTGCGCGTGGCACATCGGCGCATCGACGCCTCGGCGCGCACGAATGGGTGAATGACATGGAGACCTTCTATCTCGCGATCGACGTGGGCACGGGCAGCGTGCGCGCCGCGCTCGTCGATTCGCGCGGCGTGGTGCGGCACATCGCGGCGCATGAGCACGAGCAGATCGTGCCGCGCTATGGCTGGTCGGAGCAGCGTCCGGCCGACTGGTGGGCGGGCGCGGCGCGTGCCATCCGCGAGGCGCTCGACAGCGTGCCCGTCGCGGCGGCGAACGTCGTGGCGGTGTGCGCGTGCGGGCAGATGCACGGCACGGTGCTGATCGACGCCGACGGACAACTCACGCGCGACACCGCGCCGCTCTGGAACGACAAGCGCACCTTCGGTCAGGTCGCGCAGTTCCGCGCGAGTCACGATGCACAGCGCTATCTGCACAAGACCGCGAATCCCGCGACGCCCGCATGGCCCGCGTTCAAGCTGCAATGGATCAAGGAGCGCGACCCGGAGGCGTACGAACGCGCGGCCACGGTGTTCATGCCGAAGGACTACGTGAACTTCCGACTGACCGGCGAGCGCGCCTGCGACTGGAGCGATGCATCGACGAGCTTCCTGATGGACCCGGTCACGCGCACGTGGTCGCGCGACATGCTCGACCTTCTCGGACTCGATGCCGCGAAGCTCGCGCCGATCCGCGCGCCGCTCGACCTGCTCGGCGCCGTGACCAAGGAAGCCGCCGCGGCGACCGGCCTGCGTGAAGGCACGCCGGTGCTGGTCGGCGGCGCGGACTATCCGGTGTCGGTGCTGGGCTCGGGCGTCTATGGCGCAGGGCAGGCTTCGGACATCACGGGCACGTCGTCGATCATCACCGTCATCGCCGATACGCCGATGCTGCATCCCGAAGTATCGAACCTCGTGACCTGCGACGGCTCCTGGGGCCGCTTCATGCTGCTCGATTCCGGCGGCGATGCGATGCGCTGGGCGCGCCGCGCCTTCCACGAAAACGCGCTGTCCTACGAGAACGTCGCGCAGAAGGCGGCGAGCGCACCGGTGGGCGCCGAAGGGCTGTTCTTCCTGCCGTACCTGACCGGCGAGCGTCTCGGCGAGCACACCAATTCGCGCGCGCAGTTCTTCGGCATCACGGCGAAGCATGGGCTGGCGCATCTGCATCGCGCGGTGCTGGAAGGCGTCGCGTTCGGCGTGCGTCGGCATATCGCGCTGCTGCAACCGGACGGCGCGAAGACGGAACGGCTCGTCGCGGCGAGCGGCGGCGCGAAGGCGTCGCTGTGGCTGAAGATCAAGGCCAGCATGTATCGCACGCCGATCCTGGTGCCCACGCAAGTGGAGTGCGGCGTGACGGGCTGCGCGATTCTCGCCGCCACCGCGCATGGACAGTTCGCGCGTCTCGCCGATGCCGTCAGCGCATTCGTGAGCTTCGAGCAGGAAGTGCTGCCCGACGAACGCGCCAGCGACACCTACGATCGCATGATGCCGATCTTTGAGCGCCTGTACCTGAACGCGCAGCAGTTCTACGACGACCTCGACCGGCTCGCCCTCGACTCTCAAGAACCCACACGATGATCAAAGCCATTCTCTGGGACATGGACGGAACCCTCGCCGAAAGCGAGGCGCTGCATCTCAGCACCTTGATCGCGGTGCTGGCGGAACATGGCATCGAAGCCGGCGACGAAATGCATCCGCTGATCTTCGGCAAGACCGGGCGCGAAGTGCATGCGCTGTGCTGCGAGCGGTTCGGCCTGTCCACGCCGTTTGCCGCGTGGTCCGCGTTTCGCGCCCGCGCCTATCTCGACGGCGCGCCGCATCTCGTGCCGCGTCCGGGTGCGCTGGAGGTGTATCGCGCGGCGCAACGGGCGGGGATTGCGCAAGGCATCGTGTCGAACTCGTCGCGCATGTTGCTCGAAGCCAATCTGCGCGCGCTCGGCCTCGAAGAGCCGCAGCTCGTGACCGTGAGCGCCAACGACGTGCGCATGGGCAAGCCCAGCCCCGAGCCCTACGAACGCGCCGCGTGGCTGATGCGCGCGCTGCCCGCCGAGGTGATCGTTGTCGAAGACAGTCCGACCGGTGCGCGCGCGGCCATCGCCGCGAACATGCGCGTGCTCGGCTGGCCGCCCGACGAAGCCGGCGCCGCGCTGTTTCCGCCGCAAGCGCATATCGTCTTCACGCCGGACAAACTGGCGCGGGCGCTCGGCCTGACTGATGTCTCCCTCGCCGGACAGACGGACGATCATGCCTAGAACCAGCATCTTTCCTTCGCGCTATGTGCAGGGCGCGGGCGCACTCGAGCAACTTGGCGCGGAACTCGCGCGCCTCGGCACGCACGCGGCGTGTCTCGTGGACAGCAGCGTTGCCGCGTTGATCGAACCTGCACTGGCGAAGACCGACGGCGTGCGCGTGCAGATGCGCAAGCAGGACGCGGCCTGCACCGAACGCGCCATCGCCGATGCGGCCGCGTGGGTCAGGCATTGCGGCGCGGATATCGTCGTGTCGTTCGGCGGCGGCAAGGTCGTGGATATCGGCCGCGCGGCGGCGGACGATCTGCGGCTGCCGTTCGTCTGCGTGCCGACCATCGCGGCGTCGGATGCGCCGTGCTCGGCGCTCGCCGTCATCTACGACGAAGCGGGGCACGTGGTGCGCGACCGCTTCGTGCGGCGCAATCCCGATCTCGTGCTGCTCGACACTGCGTTGATCGTCGCGGCGCCGGTGCGCTTCTTCATCGCGGGGATCGGCGACGCCCTCGCGACCTTCTACGAAGCCGATGCCTGCCGGCGCTCCGGCGCGCGCAATCTGTGCGGCGGCGTGGGCACCGCGCTCGCCTTCGAGGCCGCGCGGCTGTGCCGCGACACGCTGTTCGCGCATGCGGTGGACGCCGTCGCCGATTGCAGGCGCAAGACCGTGACGCTGGCGTTCGACGCGACGCTGGAAGCCACCGTGCTGCTGTCGGGGCTCGGCTTCGAGTCGGGCGGCGTCGCGGCGGCGCATGCGATCCATCACGGACTGGCGCAACTCGACAGCACGCACGGCGTCCTGCATGGCGAGAAAGTGGCGATCGGCACGTTGGCTTCCTTGTTCCTGTGGCCGTGCGCGGACAGCGAACGCCGCCGCGTGTTCACGTTCTGCAAGGCGGTGGGCTTGCCGACGCGTCTCGCCGATATCCACGTGGACGCGGCCGACCGTACGGCATTGCTGCGCGTCGCGGAGCGTGCGTGTCGCGAGGGCGAAATCATTCATAACGAACCGTATCCGGTGAACGCCGGCATGGTCGTCGCCGCGCTCGATGCGATGGATCGCTACGCCGCGTTGATGGATCACGCCGAACCCGCCACCACCCTTTGAACGAGGACGATCACATGGAACAGGCATTTCGCGCAGGACTTTTCGAAGGCAGGACCGTGCTCGTGTCGGGCGCGACGAGCGGTATCGGCCTCGCGATTGCAAGCGGCTTTGCGGCGCTCTCGGCGCGAGTGATCGCCACGGGCAGTTCCGATGCGAAGCTCGCTTCCCTGCGCGCGGATCGCACGCTGGAAGGCATCCGTTTCGAGAAGCTCGACGTGCGCAGTCCCGGCGACATCGTGGACTTCGTCGCGCAACTGGATGAACTCGATGTGCTGGTGAATGCCGCGGGCGTCGCACGTCCCGCCGACGAATACACGGACGCGGTGTTCCAGGAAGTGCTCGACGTGAACCTGAGCGCGGCGATGCGTCTTTCGATGGCGGCGCGCGACCGGCTCGAATCCCGGCGCGGCGCGATCATCAACATCGCCTCGATGCTGAGTTTCATGGCCGACGCCGACGTGCCCGCGTATTGCGCGAGCAAGTCGGGCATCGTCGGGCTGACGCGCGCGCTGGCCCATGCTTTCGGACCGGCGGGCGTGCGCGTCAATGCAGTGGCGCCGGGATACCATCGCACGGACATGACGAAGGCGCTGTGGCAGGACCCGGCGAAGGCGGACAAGATCGCGGCGCGCAGCGCGCTCAAGCGCTGGGGCGAGGCGGAGGATCTGGTGGGCGCGGTGACGTTTCTCGCATCGCCGGCTGCGGCGTTCGTCACGGGCGTTACCTTGCCCGTGGACGGCGGCTATCTGACCGGCGCGTGAGGCCGCGCGCGGGTCATAGCTGTTGCGTGATTTGCGGAACGGCCTCGAACAGATCGCCGACGAGTCCATAGTCCGCGATGCTGAAAATCGGCGCCTCGGCATCCTTGTTGACGGCGACGATGACCTTCGAATCCTTCATGCCGGCCAGATGCTGGATCGCGCCCGAGATGCCGACCGCCACGTACAACTGCGGCGCGACGATCTTCCCGGTCTGTCCGACCTGCCAGTCGTTGGGCGCGAAGCCTGAATCCACGGCCGCGCGCGACGCGCCCACGGCCGCACCGAGCTTCTGCGCGAGCGGGTCGAGGATGGCGAAGTTATCCGCGCTGCCGAGTCCGCGCCCGCCCGACACGACAATGCGCGCCGAGGTCAGTTCGGGCCGCTCGCTGACGGCAATCTCGCGGCGCACGAAGCGGGCGCGGCCGTTCACAGCCACCGCGTCGCGCGTGTCGATTTGCGCGTTGCCACCTGACGCGGCGGCAGCATCGAACGCGGTGGTGCGGATCGTCGCGACCTTGATCGCGTCGCCGCACTGCACGGTGGCGATCGCATTGCCCGCATAGATCGGGCGATCGAAGGTATCGGCGTCGTGAATGGCGATGACATCCGACATCTGCGACGCATCGAGCTTTGCGGCCACACGCGGCGCGACGTTCTTGCCCGCCGCCGTCGCCGCGAAGAACAGATGCGTATACGACGGCGCCAGCATCAGCACCTGCGCGGCGAGCGCTTCGGCGAGGCCGTCGGCGAGTTGCGGCGCGTCGATCAGGATCACGCGCTCCACGCCCTCGATGGCGCTGGCCGCTTCCGCCGCACCGCGTGCATCATGACCCGCGACCAGCACATGCACACCGTTCTGCAACTGCTGCGCGGCGCTCACCGCGTTGAGCGTCGCGGCCTTGATGCGGGCGCCTTCGTGTTCGGCAATGACGAGAGTGGTCATTCAGATTACCTTCGCTTCGTTGCGGAGTTTGTCGATGAGCGCGGCCACGTCCATCACGCGCACGCCGGCCTGGCGCGCGGGCGGTTCCTTCACGGTGAGCGTCTTCAGGCGCGGCGCAGGATCGACGCCGAGTTCCGCCGGCCTCAGCGTATCGACCGGCTTTTTCTTCGCCTTCATGATGTTGGGCAGCGTCACGTAGCGCGGCTCGTTCAGGCGCAGGTCCGTCGTGACGATGGCCGGCAACGTGAGTTCGATCACTTCGAGCCCGCCGTCCACTTCACGCGTGACCGTGGCCGTGTCCGTGCCGATCTCGATGCGACTGGCGAACGTGGCCTGCGGCCAGTCGAGCAGCGCGGCGAGCAACTGGCCGGTCTGGCCCGCATCGTCGTCGATGGCCTGCTTGCCGAGAATCACCAGCTGCGCCTCTTCGCGCTCGACCGCCGCCTTCAGCAGCTTCGCGACGGCCAGCGGCTGCAATTCCGCATCGGTGTGGATGTGCACGCCGCGATCCGCGCCGATGGCCAGCGCCGTGCGCAGCGTCTCCGCGCTCTGCGCCGGGCCGCAGGTCATCGCGATCACTTCGCTTGCATGACCGGCTTCCTTCAGCCGCACGGCGGCTTCCACGGCGATCTCGTCGAACGGGTTCATCGACATCTTCACGTTGCTCGTCTCGACACCGCTGTGGTCCGCCTTCACGCGGACGTTCACGTTGTAATCGACGACACGCTTCACTGCTGCCATGACTTTCATGCCTGGACCTTCCTCAGGAAACCGCGCCGACGCCGTACTTGCCGGTCAGCAAGGCGCCAGTCGCGAAACGTTCGATGGAATACGGCGCGAGCGAGACCTCGGTCGGCAGGCCGAGCGCGGCTTGCGCGAGCACCAGGCCGACGGTCGGCGAGAGCTTGAAGCCGTGACCGGAAAAGCCATAGCCGATCACCAGTCCGTCGATGCCGGGCAAGCCGCCGAGGACAGGATTCCAGTCGGGCGTGACGTCGTACACGCCGGTCCACGACGAGGCAATGCCCGCCGCTTCGTAGGCCGGAAAGCGCTCGGCGACCTGCGCGCCGACTTCGACGACATAGTCCATCGGAATGTCGCCTTGTTCGGTGTCGGCGTGGTCGAGCTTTTCGCCGGCGGTGCCTTCGCTCACCAGCATCTGATTGCCGCCGTAGCTGCGGTAATAGAGCATGCCCGGCGACGCGAGGTCCTTGAACACCGGCATCTGGTACGTGTAAGCGGCGCCTGCGCATTCCAGCGCGAGCACCGCATGACGTTCGGGCGAGACCGGCAAGGTCTGGCCGGTCCAGCCGGCGAGTTCGGGCGTCCAGATGTTCTGCGTGCTGACGACCATCGAGGCGGCGAAATCGCCCGCGCTGGTCGAGACGCCGCGCACCTTGCCGTTGTCGATCAACAAGCGGTTCACCGTGACGTTCTCGCGTATCGTCACGCCGCCGCGCCGTGCGGCGCGCGCAAAGCTCGTCGCGGTCAGATAGGCATCGGCGAAACCGGCTTCGGGTTCGAAGCCGATCAGGGCGGCATCGTCGAAGCGGGCGATCGGCATCAGTTCGTGCGCCTGCTGCGCGCTCAGCAATTCGAGCGGAATGCCTTGTTGCTGCTGCTGTTCGAGCGAGGCGCGCAAGGGTTCGACCTTGTCGCCCTCGGCCGCGACGATCATGTAGCCGCTCTTCACGAGGCCGCATGACGCTTCGTCGTCGCCGAGATATGCCGCGAAGTCGTTGAACACGGCCCACGACTTGCGCGCGAGCTGGACGTTTTCCTTCACCGAATAATGCGTGCGCAGAATGCCGGACGATTGCGAGGTCGTGCCCGCGCCGATGGTCGCGCGGTCCAGCACGAGCACGTTCTTCGCGCCGAGCTTTTGCAGGTGGAACGCGACCGACGTGCCGACTACGCCGGCCCCGATTACCACCACGTCATAAGTATTCACGGTTGCGCTTCCTTTGCGATGCGGATGATGGATGCAGTGTGCCGCGCCGCCTGCGCCGCGCGGCGTTCATAAGGAACAACGATGCTAAGCAGAAGCGCGGGCACGCCACGGGTGTCAGGCAGCGCCTTCCAGTCCCTTCATGACTTCGGCCTGCACGGTTTCCCAGATCGACTTCTTCATCTCGAGATACGCGGGCGAGAGCTGCACTTCGGCGGAGCGGGGCATCGGCAGGTCGTTGCGGATGTCCTGCACGATGCGTCCCGGCTTCGCGCCCATCACGATCATGCGCGTGGAGAGCATCAGCGCTTCGTCGATCGAATGCGTAATGAAGACGATGGTCTTGCCGCTCTTCTCGTACAGCGAAAGAAGCTGTTCCTGGAGCACCTGGCGCGTCATGGCATCGAGTGCGGCGAAGGGTTCGTCGAGCAGCATCACGTCGGGGTCGTTGGCGAGCACGCGCGCAATCGACACCCGCTGCTTCATGCCGCCCGAGAGCCTGCCGGGATAACTGTCCTCGAAGCCCTTCAGGCCCACCGCCTCGATATGACGGCGCGCGGCCTCACGCCGCTCCGCCTTGCTGACGCCGCGCATCTTGAGACCGAACGCCACGTTCTCGCTGACCGTCTTCCACGGGAACAGCGCATATTGCTGGAACACCATGCCGCAGGCCGGCTCGATGTCCTTCACCACCTTGTCGTGAACGAGCACGCGGCCTTGCGTCGGCTGCTCGAAGCCGGAGATCATGTTGAGCATCGTCGACTTGCCGCAACCCGATGCGCCGAGCAGCACGACGAATTCGCCCCGGGCGATATCGAGGTTGACTTCCTTCAGCACCTGCAACGCGCCATAGCTTTTCGCGACGCCTTCGAGGCGGATCATCGGCGCATTCATCGTTGCCATGACAGCACCCCGCGTTCGATGAGGCGAAACACGGCATCGGTAATCAGCACCGTGATGCTGATGAGCACCATGCCGAGCACGACCGTGTCGGTCTGGAAGAACTCGCGTCCGTTCATGATCATGAAGCCCAGGCCTTGCTGCGCGGCGACGAGTTCGGCGGAGATCACGCAGGTCCACGAGAGGCCGAGAATCACCTTCATGCCGGACAGGATCTGCGGGATGCAACCCGGCAGGATCACTTCGACCATCACCTGCCAGCGGTTCGCGCCGAGATTGCGCGCGGCGCGGATGAAGATCGGGTCGATACGGCGTGTGGCGTCGATCACATACAGCAGCGCGGGCGCGAACGAGCCCATGAAGACGATGCTGTACTTCTGCGTTTCGGTGATGCCGAACCACAGCAGCGACAGCGGGATCCAGCTCATCGAGGGCAGCGGGCGCAGGAACGACAGCAGCGGATCGAACACGGCGCGCGCCACGCGTGACGTGCCGAGCACGATGCCGAGCGGGATCGACACCAGCGCGGCCGCAAGGAAGCCGACCATCACGCGGCGCGTCGAGGCGAGCACGTGGTCGAGCAGCGCATGCTGGTTCCACATGCGGATGCCGCGCGCCAGCACCTGCGACGGCGCGGGCAGGAACACGGGATCGACCAGGCCGGCGCGGCAGATGAGTTCCCACAGCAGCAGGAAGCCGATCAACGAGCAGGCGCTGACGACGAACAGACCGCCGCCGTCACGCCATCTACGATTGGAGGCCATCCGCGCGCGCTCAGAGATAAGTTGCGTTGATCCAGTCCGCCACCTTCGGCGACTGATCGATCTGCTTCAGGTCGACGAGCATGTCCGAGAGCTTCTGCACGCCATCGACGAACGGCCCCGGCTTGCCGCCGTTGCCCACGAAGAGCGCCTTCTGCTGCGCGTGCGAATACCACTGGGTCTGCTTGAGGACGGCCATCTGTTCGTCCTGGGACAGGCTGGTGAGCGTCATCAGGATCGGCGCGGCTTTTTCGGGCTGTTGCATCATCAGGTCGTTGGCTTGCGCGATGCCTTGCAGGAAGGCCTTCGGCACTTCGGGATGCGCGCTCGCGAAGGCCGTGCGGACCAGCAGCACGTCCGGTCCCGGCGTCAGCTGGAACTGCTTGTAGAGCGAGAACGACGAATCGTCGAGCAGCAGCTTCGTGTCGGGCAGGGCGCGGATGCGGTCGAAGGTCGGCGTCCATGCGGCGGCGGCGTCGATCTGGTTGCCGCGATAGGCGGTGAGCAGTTCAGTGGCCGGCAGATTGATGATGCTGACGTCCTTGGTCGGGTCCATGTTGGCCTGGCGCAGCACGTCGAGCAGCAGCACATGCGAACTCGACGCATAGGTGACGCCGATCTTCTTGCCTTTCAGATCCGCGAGCGACTTCACGTTCGCATGCACCAGCAAGCCTTCGGACTTGCCAAAGTTGTTGGGCGTGGTGATGAGCTGAAATTGCTTCGCGCCGTTGGCCATCAGCGCGAGCGCCGAGACGACGCCCGTGCCGGCGATATCGAGGTTTCCCGACATCACCGCGCCCATGCGCGCGGAGGAGGTCGAGAACGACTGCCAGCGACAGTCGATGCCGAGCTTCGTGAAGATGTCGGTCTTCATCGCGACATAGGCCGCGTAGTGCCCGAGCCATGCCGAGCCGCCGTAGTTGACGGGGACAGCCGCCGCGCGCGCCAGCGGCGCGAAGCCTGCCGAGATGCCCGCCGTGGCGGCGGCCGCGCCGATCCAGGAAGCCTGCTTCAGAAAAGTGCGGCGACTGCTTGTCATCGTTATGTCCGTCCGAATGAGAGGTTTGAACCGGCGGCGTGCCCGGGGTGATCTGGTCCGCCATCGATGGTAGTGGCGAACGCGTGCTCGCCATAAAGCGGGTTGCCGAATCAGCAACTCTTATGTTTTGAAGCAGTTGCGCTAATTCGATGCTGCATTGCCCACTGCTCCGGCTTCTGCCGCGTGGGTATCGAAGAGATGGGCGGGCATGCCCGGCAGGGCCGCATGCAGACCGGGCGCGATCACGTCGCGCGTCACGGCGATGGACTCGCGCGACACGGCTTCGGCCATCGCGGACCATTCGGAACGGCGCGTGAGGATGTAGAAGTCCCGGTGCCCGATGCGCGTGAGAGGCAGCGGCACGACCGTCACGTCCGGCAGATGTGCACGCGATTGCCACAGGCACAGCGGCGAAGTGATCGCGCAACCGAAGCCGGACGCGACGAGACTGAGCAGCGGATCGGTGTCATCGAACTCGTAGCGGTTCGGCGCGTGGAAGTTCATGTGCTTGACGAGCCGCTCCACCTGTTGCCCGATCAGCGAGCGCCCGGTGTAGCGCAACAGCGGCAGTTCACGCACGACGTCGTGGAAGTTGCGCGGTGGGTGTTCCGCGCAGAAGGCCTTCGGCGCGACGGCGACAAAGGTCTCCGAAAACAGCGGACGCAATTCGACACGGCGCGGATCGAGTGTCGCGTCCGTGCAGATGGCGAGATCGAGTTCGCGGTTGGCGAGTTGTTCGCTCAGGATCGGCGTGAGACCGGACCACATCGAAAGCGTCTTCATGCGCTCCGCCAGCCGCTGCACGATGAACGGCCCGACACTGGCGGCGAACGAGTCCACGCAGCCGATACGCAGGCTCGACACGCCTTCGCTCGTCGCCGTCCGCACGTTGTGCGAGACCGCCTGCGCATGTTCGAGCAGCCCGCCCGCCTGCTCGAACAGGATGCGTCCCGCCGCGTTGGGCCGCACGGGCCGGAACTCGCGGTCGAACAGCGCGACGCCCTGTTCGCGCTCCAGCGCGGCGATCAGCTGGCTCACCGCGCTCTGCGTGACGCCGAGCACGCGGGCGGCTTCGGTCATCGAGCGCGTCTCGCATACCGCGACGAACGCCTGCAACGCGCGCAGGTCCACCCCGACGAATGTATTTCGCATGGCATCCTCCTGCGCGCCATAATAGCGGGCACAAGCATCGAACACGGCGTCTTCGCGGGTGCGCTTGCTGCTCAGCGAAGGCTTGCATCGTCAACCCCACGTCGCGCGCCTTGGTCACTCACTCTTCTTCATCCGCCGCCGTGCCGCCGCGCCGGTTCGTGTTCCTGCTGGCCGAAGGCCTCTCGATGATGAGCCTCTCGTCCGCCATCGAGCCTTTGCGCTCGGCCAACCGCCTCGCGGGAGAAACGCTCTACGGCTGGACGCTTGCGAGCCTCGATGGCGAGCCGGTCGAGTCATCGAATGGCATTGCGCTGGCGGCGCGCAGCTTCGACGACGTGTATAAGGAGGCCGACTACGTGTTCATCTGCGGCGGCCTGCGTCTCGCGCCCGCGCAGGAACCGGCCTTCGTCGCGGCGCTGAAGCGCGCGGCGCGCACGGGCGCGGTGATCGGCTCGCTGTCGACGGCAACCTGGCTGCTCGCGCTTGCTGGCCTGCTCGACGGCTATCACTGCACGATTCACTGGGAGAACCTGCCGGCCTTTACGGAAGCCTTTCCCGATCTGCTGTGCAGCAGCCGGCTGTTCGACATCGATCGCGACCGCATGACGTGCTCGGGCGGCATCGCGGCGATGGACATGATGCTGCAGCTCATCAAGACGCAGCATGGCAGCGATCTGGCGGTGCGCGTCGCCAACCAGTTCCACCACGAACGCATGCGCGACACCGCCGACAACCAGCGCGGCTGGCGCGACCAGAATCACGCGAGCCTGCCGCGCGGCATTCGCCGGGCCATCGAGATGATGCGCGCGAACGTGGAGACGCCGGTGCAGATCAACGATATCGGTTCCGCGATCGGCATGACGTCGCGGCAGATGGAGCGCCTGTTCCTGCGGCATCTGAACGCGACGCCCGCGCGCTATTACGTGCAGCTAAGGCTGGAGCGCGCGCACGACATGCTGACGTATTCGAGCGTGCCCGTAGCCGATGTGGCGGTGGCGACGGGCTTTGCGTCGCCGTCGCATCTGGCGCGCTGGGTGCGCCGGGCGTACGGCATCAGCCCGACGGAATTGCGCGCGGCGCAGCCGCGCTCCTGAGCTTCTACGCGGCTTCCAGTACGGGCGCCGCAGCGCGCAACGGCAACGGCAGCCAGCCCTGCAATTCGCGCCAGTTCGGCTCCAGTTCGGCGAAGCGCGCGAGCGAGAGCGATGACAGATCGGCGAACCCGCAATGCCCGTCCACGACGAGATCGCGGATTGCGTGCCCGCTCGCCGGCGACAAGCCAAAGCCCACGCTCGACAAGGTCGCGACCGTCACGTTGCTTTGCGCCGCCGGCCGATCGATCACGGGCCGTCCATCCGGCGTGTTCTCGATATAGCCCGCCCAGCTGCGGATGACCTTCGCATGCGCGGCCTTCGGCAGCAGGGCCGCGAGCCGGGCCGCGATGCTGCATTGAAGCGGCGTCGAATGTGGACGGACTTTCGGGACGTCGTCGAGCGCGAGCCATTCGTGCGGTCCGCCGCCATACGCAAGATTGCCGCGCAGCGTCTGCCGTCCATACAGTCCGTTGCCGTCGATACCGCCCAGCGGCATCAGCGGCAGCGGCTCGGTGACGATCATCTCCGCGCGCGCGGCCGCCAGCGGCACGTCGATGCCGAGCTGCGCCGCCAGCACGCCGGTATGCGGTCCGGCCGCGATGACCAGATGGTCACAGGCAAACTCCCCTGCGGGCGTCTGCACCGCGGAGACGCGTCCGCCTTGCGAGACGAAACCCGTCACCGGCGTGTGTTGCAGGATGCGCCCGCCGTGATCCTCCATGGCCCACGCATAAGCCTGCAACGTGCGATGCGGATTCGCATGGCCGCCGAAGTGATAGAAGTAACCGGCATGCACGTTGTCGCCCGCGAGCGGCACGAGTTCGCGCACCTGCTTCGCGTCGAGCACGTCGGAGCGCAGTCCGTGATGTTCGCCGTTCTCCAGCGCGCGCCGGTAGAGGATGAACTGCTGTTCGTCCAGTGCGATGCGGATGCGTTCGCGGCAGAACTCGGTCGGATAGCCGAGCAGTTCGTCCATCATCGGCCAGAGGCGCTGCTCTTCCATGAAAAGCGGGCTGTGATGATGCGAACAGCCGCCGCCGTTGCGCCCCGACGCGCCCCAGCCCAGCATGCCTGCTTCGAGCACCAGCACGTCGATGCCCTCGCGCGCGAGCCACCATCCCGCCGACAATCCCGTCACCCCGCCGCCGACGATGACGACCGATGCGCCCTTGACCGTGCCGCCGTCCGTGGTCTTGCCTGCTGCCGATGTGTTCATGCCTGCGTGCCTCGATTGCGATTGGGAGTTGCCTTTGGATGCGATGGAGTCGACGTCATGTTATTCGCTCGCCACTGCTTCGCCGACCTGGCGCGTGCCCGCGCGATAGAGCGGCTCGACGCGCCAGAACGGCACCCATTGCGAGGCCATGCCGAACCAGCTGTCCCAATGCGCGGCGGTCGATGAGGCTTCGGCGACTTCGGCCAGCTGGCGCAATGCGAGCGGACGCACCGGCGCGCGGAAGGTGGCGAGCGGAATCTGCGGCAGCGCGCAGCCCGAACCGATGGCCAGCAGCGCCGCCACTTGTTCGCGGCAGCGGCGGCCCTGACACGGACCCATGCAGGCGCGTGTCAGGCGCTTGACCGCATCGGGATTCGGCGGGCCGCTCTGCGCCAGCCCGGCGACGCCGCGCGTGTCGTGCGCGGCATCGGCGGGATGCCAGTCGAGATAGCGCGGCGGACGCACATCGAGGATCTCGCGCGCGGTTACTTCCTCGCACTGGCACACGAACGGCTCGCCCGCCGCGCCGATGACGCTCGCCTGGACCCATGCCACGCGTGCCTGCGCGATGTCGTATGCGGGCGTGTCGGGTTCAATCGGCTTGGTCGCGGCAGTTTCGTCCCGGGAAGCGCCCAGCGCTTCGAGCGCCGCGCGCGCTGCGCGCCGGCCTTCCTCTCGCGCGACATCTTCATCACGGCTCTTGCTTGCCCACACGCCCGCGCAGTCGCCGGCCGCGTGAATGAACGGCAGCGATGTGCGTTGCATCGCATCGACGATCACGACATGACCGCTGCGCGCGGCATCGAACGTCGTTGCGCAGCCGGCTGCTTCGGGCAGTTCGATCGCGGGCAGGGCGGCGATGCCGAGCAACACCGTGTCGCACTCGAACGCGGTCGATGCGCCCGTATCCAGCGACGCCGCTTCGACCGAGGTCACGCCGTAGGCGTCGCCGTGCGCGTGCCGCACCGCATGACGCACGAGCAGCCGCGCGCCGCCTGCCTCGAGTTGCGAGGCGAGCGCCGGATCGCCGAGAATCGCCTCCGACTGTTCGATCACCGCGACAATGCGCACCCCGCGCGCCATCAGTTCGACGGCCACGTTCAGTGCATCCGTATCGCTGCCGACGAGCACCGCGCGGCGCGCATCGAGTGCGCCGTAGAGCACCGCGAGCCGCCATGCGGCGCTCGCGCCCATCACGCCGGGCCGCTGCCAGCCGTCGAAGGCGAGGCCCATGTCACGCCGTCCGGACGCGACGATCACCTGTTTGAAACTCATCAGCCACGCATGCGAGGCATCGGCGAGACCGGCGGCGTGGGTGTCCATCCACGCGCGCGCCGGGCCGTGCGGGAAAAGTCCCCAGACCGCCGTGCCGAGTCTGACGTCGACGCCCGCTTCCAGCGCGTCGCCGAGTTCGGGACGCGCCTCCAGCATCGCTTCGAGCATCGCGTTGGCATTGCCCGCTGTCGCGCCCATGCGTCCGCCGAAGTGCAACGGCACGTCCTCGCCCATGGTTTCCAGCGGCACCGGATTTTCATCGACGAGCGTCACGCCGATGCCGCGTCCCGCCGCTTCGAGCGCGGCCGCAATGCCGGCGGGACCCGCGCCGACGATGAGCAGATCGGTCGCTTCGCCGACCGGCGGCGCCTTGCCCGCGACGCTGGCGGGATCATGGAACGGCGTGTGCATGGCTTCGTTTTCCACTGTTTCGGTTCGATCGTTCAGGAGGGGACGGCCTGGTCGTCGCAGGCGCGTGCATCGGCTTCTTCGATGGCGGGCGGCGCGTTCAGCACGAGTTCGCACAAGCGGGCGGCACTTGCATCGGGTTCGGCGAGTGCATCGACGGCGGCTTCGAGTTCGCTCGCGAAACGAGCGCCGAAACGCGCGCTCGTCAGGCTGCGGTATTTGTCGCGTTCGACGCCGGGCGATAGCGGGCGCGTGAGGTCGCCGCCTGCCTGCATCGGACCGGAATCGAGGCGGCGTCCGTCGCTCAGTTCGACGCCCACACGCGCCCAGCGCTCGGCGGGAAAGGCTGCGTTGAAGTCCGCGTGTTCGCGCGTGACGAGCCGCGGCAGCAGTGCGCGCACCGCGGGATCGGCGAGACCCGCATCGCCGATGGTGTCCGCATCCACGCGTCCATGCAGCAGCGCGGCGGCGACCGGGAACAGCACGCCGTATTGCGCTTCTTCGGTCGTGCGCGGCGCGTCGGACCACAGGCGCGCGGCTTGATGGAAGGTCTCGATTTCCACGCGCACGATGTCCGCCGCATCGAAACCGGCCTGTGCGCGCACCGCGAGCGCCGCCGCAATCGAAGCGTGCGCCCAGCGGCACACCGGATACGGCTTCACATACTGTTCGAGGATCAGCCAGCGTTCGCCGAGATCGGCCCAGACGGCGGGCGCATCGCGTTCGACGGTCGTGGCCGGCGCGCCGGTGAAGCCGCGCGACGCGAGCCACGCCGCGCTGATGCCCGCGAGCGCGCCCCAGCACGAGCCGTCCTTCAGCATGGTCGGATGATCGATACAGCGCATCATGTCCGAGCGCGGTCCGTGATACTCGGCGATGCCGAGCGCGTGACGCGTCGTCGGCAGATCGAAGCCGAGCGCGCGGCTCGCGATGGCCGCCGCCGCAAGCGCATTCCACGCGCCCGACGTGTGATATTCGCGGCTCGTCGCGTGCAGCGCGATCCCCGCGCGCGTGCCGAGCTCATAGCCGAGCACCGTCTGCACGATGAACTCGCGGCCGCTCATGCCGGGCGCGCGTTCGGTCATCGCGAGCAGTGCGGGCAGCACCGTGACGCCTGCGTGGCCCTTGGTGAGGGCGTGGCCGTCGTGGCCGTCGAAACTGTCGATGGTCGCCGCGCCCGCGAAGGCCGCGCCCGCCGCGCTAGCGAGCCGCCCGTCGAACAGCATGCGCGCCGGACTGCGGCCGGCGGCGAAACAGTCGAGCGCATGTTCGCGCGCAATCGACGACATCCGCGTGCTCGTGCCCGCCGCCGCGATGCCGAAGAGATCGAGCAGGCGGCGCTGTGCGTCGCGGACCACCGTATCCGGCAGCATGTCGAAACGCAACGCATGTGTGAAGCGGCTGGCGTCGTCTTGCAAAAGAGCGGCGGTGCGTGTCATCTGAGCGCGATCTCGATGTCGGTGGAAGGGCGGCTGGAGCACGCGAGAATCCAGCCTTGCGATTCCTCGGCGGCGGACAAACCGCCCGCGTGCTGCATCGAGACTTCGCCGGAGACGCGGCGGACCTTGCATGTGCCGCACATGCCGCTCGCGCAGCCGCAGGGAATCACGACTTGCTGACGCGTCGCCGCGACGAGCAGCGTTTCGCCCGCGCGCACGTCGAAGCGCTTGTCGCCGAAGGTGGCGTGATGGATGACGCCGGTCGTGTCATCGGGCGTCGGTGTTGCCGGATCGACGGGTGCCGGTCCGAAATGCTCGATATGAAACGCCGCGCGTCGCGCGCCTTCCGCCGCATGAATCTGCCGGATGCCTTGCATGAAGCCCGCCGGGCCGCAGCAGTACACCGTGCGGCGGCCGAAGTCCGGCGTCATCGCCCAAAGCGTGCCGCGCGTCATGCGTCCGCGCAGGCCGAACCAGCCCGGCTCCGGCGCACTGAGCCAGACGCTGATCCGCAGGTTCGGCATGCGCGCCTGCAGCGCGGCGAGTTCGGCCGCGAAGAGGATGTCGTCGGCATGACGCGCGCTGTGCAGCCAGGCGACGTCCGCATCCGGCCGGCTGTGTGCGAGCGTGCGCAGCATCGACATCAGCGGCGAGGCGCCCGATCCCGCCGACACCAGCGCAAGCGGCTCCGGATTTGCCACGTCGAGCGTGAAGCGGCCGAGTGGATAGCGTGCCTCGATTTGCAGGCCCGGCACGCAATGTTCATGCAGCCAGCGCGTCACGACGCCGTCGCGCTGCGCCTTGATGGTCAGCTCGATCACGCCGCGCCCGAGCGGCGACGACGCAATCGAGAAGGTCCGGTCATGCCGCACGCCGTCGATATCGAGCGTCAGCAACATGGCTTGTCCGGGCGCATGGCGGCGCGCGCCGTCGGCATGGTGATCGCGCAGGAAAAAGGTCCGCACGCCCGGCGCTTCATCACGCACCCCGATGCATTCGAGCGTGCGCGCGGCGGCTTCATCGAATGCATTCACGGTGTCGGGGTCGATCAGCACGTCAGCCATTCGACACCTTCAGTTCAATCGAGCGATGCGGATGCGAGCCGTCCAGATACGTCGCCAGCTTGTTCGCGTACCAGTGGGTGAAGTTGCGCAACATGAATTCGGATGGCGCATACGGTCCCGGCGTGTAGCCGATCGAGCCGACGCCCAGCTGATTGTTGGCCGCGAGCCGCGCGTCCTGCGTGTTGGTGGCGTTCCACACGGAGGTCAGCGTATCGACGTCGTAATCGACGCCTTCCACCGCGTCTTCATGCACGAGCCAGGTCGTGCGCAGCATCGTGCGCGACGCCGACAGCGGCAGGATCCGGAAGTGGATGATGTGATCGGCGAGGAAGTGATTCCAGTTGTTCGGCACGCGGAACATGCGTACCGAGCCGAGGTCGGGCTCGGTGAGATCGCCGAGCAGCTTGCCGCAGGCAGGCGAGCCATCCGGCGTGAACGACACCGCGCCGCGATGAAACGGCAGGCGGATGCAGCGGAACTCGTCGCCGCCATCGGCCGGCAGATGCGGCAGGCCGTGCCGTTCCCACTTGGCGGCCTGCGTGTCCATCAGCAAACGGAAGTCGCGCGAGCCGGCGGGATCGTCGGGCAGCGCGAATTCGACCAGCGTCGCGAGCAGCTCCGGATGATTGCCTGCGCAGTGATAGCACTCGCGATTGTTCTCGATGACGAGCTTCCAGTTCGCGTCCTCGATCATCGTCGAGACGGCCGCTACCTTGGTGCGCCACGGCTGATGCGGTGCGATGTAGGGCGTCACCGCTTCGCGAAAGCGCGTGAGGTCCGGCGGCGTATCGGCGAGGCAGAGGTAGACCATCCCGCACACGATCCCGACATGCACCGGACGCAGTCCGTACGCTTCGCGCTCGAAGTCCGCGGGCATCTGCCGCGCATGCAGCAGCGAACCGTCGAGTTCGTAGACCCACTGGTGATAGGCGCAGGTGAGGCGGTGCGCATGGCCCTTTTCGTCGAGACAGATGCGCGAGCCGCGATGTCGGCAGGTATTGAAGAAGGCGCGAATCTCACCGTCCCGGTCGCGCAGAACAATGACCGAGGTCGCGCCGATTTCGAGTGTCAGGTAATCGCCCGGTTCTCGCAGTTCGCAGCTATTGCAGGCGAAGAGCCATTCGTTGTTGAAGACGGCGTCGATATCGAGTTGATGAAACGCGTCGTCGGTATAGAACGGCTGCGGCAGCGAGAAGTTGTCACGGCGTTGCGCGAGGGCGGCGCGCACGCGTGTCGGGTCGATCATCGTCGTGTTCTCCGTGCGAACGATCAGTTAGACCGATTGTCTGCCGCTGATTTGGCGCATGCCGACAGCCACACGACCTACCCGATCACGAAACCGACACGATGTCGTTTTCATCGTTTCCGGAAGCGTGGCGAGACAGAGCCGTGTCGATGGCGCGGGCATCGCGGACCGTCGGCAGGTCGAAGCGGGCGTTGCGCACCGCGCCGTAGTCGAGGTCGGCGATCACCAGTTCCTCGTGCGCCGTCTCGCTTTGCGCGAGCACCTCGCCGCGCGGGCCGACGATGCGCGAGCCGCCCCAGAAATGCAGCGCGCCTTCGCGTCCGACGCGATTGGCGAACACGATCGGCAGCCCATAGACGAGTGCATGGGCGCGCAACACGGTGTCCCAGCCGCGCGGGTTGTCGAACTCGGTGCCGACTGCTTCCACCGCCGAACTCACCGGCGCGGCGCACAGCGTGGCGCCGTCGCGCGCCAGCCGATGCATCAACGCGGGGCTCCACAAGTCCGCGCAGATCGGCGTCGCGACACGCCAGCGCGGGTCGTCCGGCAGCGCAAACTGATCGAGGCGCTCGCCGTGTCCGTAGTACTTGCCGTCGTCGAGTTTGCCGTAGGTCGCGAGCGCAATCTTGCGATGCACCTGCACCACGCGTCCCGCATGCAGCGTCGCGACGCTGTTGTAGAACAGCGCGCCCGGGGCTTCCTCGATGAACCCGACTACCGCCGATAGCTCCGAGCAACCGCGCGCGAGTTCGAGCAAGGCTTCGTCATCGCGGGTGAGGGCGAGCTTCAGCGCGTGCTCGCCGGCGCCGTGTCCGGCCAGCGACAGTTCTGGAAACACCAGCAGCCGCACGCCGCTTTCCGTCGCCTGTTCGATCACCCGCCGATGCACGGCGAGATTCGCCGCGAGATCGCCGGGAACGGTTTCGATCTGCGCGGCCGCGACGCGCAAGGCTGGCTGCGCGCGCATGGATCAGAGCAGGCCGGCGGACTTGAGGAACGCGCCGGAGACGTCGCTGAGCGACTTCTTCTGCACGTCCACTTCGGCGTTGAGACGGGCCATGGTCGCGTCGTCGAGCTTGGCGGACAGCGCGTTCAGGATGCCCGCCAGGTTCGGATTGGCGTCGAGCGTCGCCTTGCGCACCACCGGCGTCAGCGCATAGGCGGGGAAGAAGTTCTTGTCGTCACGCAGGACGATGAAGTTGAACGCGGGCACGCGGCCATCGGTCGTGAAGACCAGCGCGGTATCGACCTGACGATCCTTCAGCGCCTGATACGTGAGACCCGAATCCATCCGCTTGATCTGCGCCGGGCCGAAGTGGAAGCCGTACTCCTTCTCCAGCGGACGCAGGCCGTCGGGGCGCGCGTAGAACTCGGAATTGCACGCGAAGGTGAGTTCCTTGCCGCTGTTCAGCACCTTCGCGAGATCGCTGAGCGTCGCGATGCCGAGCTTCTGCGCGACATCGCGGTTCATCGCGAGGCCATACGTGTCGTTCGCCTTCGACGGGTCGAGCCACACGAGGCCCTTCTGCGCATCGAGTTCCTTCACGCGCGCGTAGGTTTGCTGCGGATCGAGCTTGTCGGTCACCTTGTTGTAGGTGATGAGCGACGTGCCGGTGTATTCCCAGTACACGTCCACCTGACCGTTCTCTTGCGCCTGACGCAGCACCGTGCTGCCCATGCCGTCCTTCTTCACGACATCGAAGCCCTTGGCCTTCAGCAGTTCCGTGGTCATCTCCGCGAGCAGGACCTGCTCGGTGAAGTTCTTCCCGCCGACCGTAATGGTCGATGCGGCCTGCGCCGCCTGGCTCGCGCCCAACGCACTGAATGCGCCGAATGCGAGCGTGAACAGGGATGCGCCGAGCAGGCGTGACCACGACGTGCGTGACAACAGCGGCTTGAACATGGGCTTCGGTTCCGGGAGAAGGATCAACGTTGAGGACTGACGCCGCGCGGCACGAGCCAGTGCTGCAGCTGCGCGACGAACAGGTCGGTGGCGACCGCGAGGAGGGCGGTCGGGATGGCGCCGGCAAGCAACATCGTGAAGTCGTTCAGGTCGATGCCGGTGAAGATGAGTTCGCCCAGTCCGCCGCCGCCGACGAGAAACGCCAGCGGCGCGGTGCCGACGGTGATCGCCAGCGCGGTGCGCACGCCGGCGAGAATCACGAACATGGCGTTGGGCAGTTCGACCTTGCGCAGGATCATCCACTGCGTCATGCCGATGCCGTTGGCCGCCTCGATCAGCGCGGGCGGCACGGCGCGGATGCCTTCGTAGGTATTCATCGCGATGGGCAGCAGCGTGGCGAGCCACAGCGCGAGAATCGCGGGCTTCGCGCCGATGCCGAGCACGCTCATGGCGAGCGCGAGGATCGCGAGCTTCGGCACGGCCTGGCCCGCGTTCAGCGTGAACATGACGAAATGCGCGGCGCGGCCGTTCTCCGGACGGCTCAGCCAGATGCCGGCGGGCACGGCCACGAGAATGGCCGCGACGCCCGCGATCAGCACCATCAGCATCTGCTGGCCGGCCTGATAGACGATGTCCGCGCGATACTGGCCGATCGACGCCAGCCAGTTGTCCGCATGCGCCGATGCGCTGACGCATGCCACCGCCAGAGCACACGCAAGGCGAGCGGCGCGCGGCTTCATCGCACGGCTCCGGCGGCGAGCGCGATATCGTCCGCCCGCGGCGCGGCGGCAACCTGCGGCGATGCTTCGCCCGAAACGCATGCCGCGCGCGCCATCGAAGCGATGCGTTCATGCGTCACATAGCCGATGAAAGCGCCCTCGGCATCCACGGCCGGCAGCCACGTCACGCCGTGCGCGAGCAGCATCGACATGACGGAGCGCAGGTCGTCGGTTGCACGTATCACGGCGGGTAGCGGACGCAGCCGCACGGCCTCCAAGGTTGCGCCTGCTGCGGCGAGTTCCAGCGGCCCGACATGGCCCACCGGCTGGTTCTGCGCATCGAGGACGACCAGCGTGTCGGCCAGATGATCGCGCAGGAGCGTGCGTGCATCGGCGCTCGCGTAACCCAGTCGCGCGACGCGTGCCGGTTCCAGCGCGGCATCGGCGGCGCGCATCAGGCGCAGGCGCTTCAGCGCCCGGTCCGTGCCGACGAAATCCGCGACGAACGCACTCGCCGGACGCGCCAGCAACTCGTCGGGACTGGCCATCTGCTCGATCTTGCCGTCGCGAAAGATGGCTACCTTGTCGCCCATCTTCATGGCCTCGTCGATGTCGTGGCTCACGAACATCACGGTCTTGCGCAGGCTCTTCTGGATATGGCGGAACTCGTCCTGGATCGACGTGCGGTTGATCGGATCGATCGCGCCGAACGGCTCGTCCATCAGCATCACGGGCGGATCGGCGGCGAGCGCCCGGGCCACGCCGACGCGCTGCTGCTGGCCGCCCGACAAATCGCGCGGATAGCACGGCATGAAGGTCGCCGGATCGAGCGAGACCATCGCCAGCAGCTGTTCCGTGCGCTCGCGGATGCGCGTCTTGTTCCAGCCGAGCATCTCCGGCACGAGCGCGATGTTGTCCGCCACCGTCATGTTCGGAAACAGGCCCACCTGCTGGATCGCATAACCGATGCGCCGCCGCAGCTCGACGATATCGAAGCCCGCCGTGTCCACGCCGCCGATCAGGATGCGGCCCGAGGTCGGCTGCACGAGCCGGTTGACCATCTTGAGCGTCGTGGTCTTGCCGCAGCCGGACGGTCCCAGCAGCACGCACAGTTCGCCTTCCTCGACCGTCATCGAGATGTCGTCGACGACCGCCTTGTCGCCGCGCGCAGTGAAGCGCTTGGTCAGGTTTCGAAGCTCGATCATCGTCCCTCCGCCGGAGTGGCAGGCGTGTGTGCAAGAGGCGCCGCGAGCGGCGGACGGGCCGTGGCGCGGCGCCACAGAAAGCGCGCCCGGCGCGGCCGCATGCCTTCCGGCGTCAGCCGCCATTGCAGCGCGGCCAGGCCGAGATCGGCGAGGATGGCCAGCAGCGCGACGATCAGCGCGCCCGCCACCAGCTGCCGCGGGTCCGACTGCGATATGCCGCGGCTGATGAGCCGCCCGAGTCCGCCCGCGCCGATATACGTCGCAATCGCCGCGATGCCGATGTTCATTACCACCGCCATGCGCACGCCGGCCATGATGATCGGCACGGCAATGGGCATTTCGACGCGCCGCAGCCGCTGCCACGAAGTCATGCCCATGCCTTGCGCGGCTTCGCGCAGCGCGGGATCGAGATTGCGGATGGCCGCGTAGGTGTTGCGCAGGATCGGCAACTGCGAATAGAGGAACAGCGCGATGGCCGCCGGCAGGAAGCCGATGCCCTGGCCGATCAGCGACAGCACCGGGATCAGCAGGCCGAACAGCGCGATGGACGGAATCGTCATCAGCATCGCGGCCGTATAGAGCACGACGCGCGCGAGCCGCTCGTTGAGCGTGATGACGATGCCGAGCGTGACGCCCGTCACGGTCGCGCAGCCGACGCCGGCCAGCACGATCAGCACGTGATCGACCAGCATTTGGCCGATCGATGCCGCATTACTCCAGATGAAAACCAGCGTATCCAATGCGGCCTCCGTGCACCCGATGCGGGTGTGGATCGAATGTAACGGGCCAATAACACGTGAACCAACACAAACTCGACATCAACTGTCACCAAACCGACCGGGCCTGTGCGGGTGCATCAAAGCGCTGGACTCTGTTTTAAAGTGCGCGTGGCGGTTTTGTAGAAGGCAAACTGATGATGAGCGCCGCGCGGGCGGCCGTTCTTCTTGCGGAGACTTGATGAGACGCACCCCAGCCCCGATCGATTTGCGCGCGTTGCAGGCGTTCGTCGCCGTCTGCGAAACCGGCTCGATGACGGCCGCCGCCCGCTGCCTTGGCCTGAGTCAGAGCGCGGTGAGCCAGTCGATTGCCGCACTGGAACGCGAACAGGGCGCCGATCTCTTCGATCGTGACAGCCGTCCGCCGCGTCCGAATCGCGCCGGGCGCGCGCTGCTCGAACTCGCAGGCCCGCTGCTGGAACATGCGCAGACGGTGAGCGCGCGGCTCGGCGCCGAATCGCTGGCGGGGACGTTGCCTTTGCGGCTCGGTTGCGTCGATTCCTTCGCGGCGACGGTCGGCCCCGAACTGATTCGCGCGATGTCCGGTCTGGCGCGACAGATCACGCTGTGGTCGGGCCTGACGCCCGGGCTGGCGGCGCAGATGCACGCGCGCGAAGTGGACGTCGTGGTCTGCACGCAGACGGCGTTGACCGACGCGCGCATCGTCGAAGTGCCGTTGTTCTCGGAGGCGTTCGTCGCGGTGGTGTCGCGGCGCTGGCTGGAGGAACGCGCGGCTGGTCACGCGCAAGGCAGCACGCCGAACTGGCCCACGCTCGCGGACGAACTGCCGCTGATCCGCTATACGGCGCGTTCGGTGATTGGCCAGCAGGTGGATCGCTTTGCGCGGCATCTGGGTATCGAAAGCCCGCGCCGCTACGAATTCGACGCCACCGATCCGCTATTGAGTCTCGTCAGCGCGAAGCTCGGCTTTGCCATCTCGACGCCGCTGTGCCTGTGGCAGGCACGGCATTATCTCGACGAGATCGCCGTGTTGCCGCTGCCCGAAGGACGGCTCGCGCGGCGCGAGTTCTTCGTGCTGCATCGGCAGGGAGAGTGGGACGGTTTCGTCGATGAGACCGTGACGCTCACGCGACGTGTGCTCGAGCATCTGATTCGCCCGGCGCTCGTGCGCGCCGTGCCGACGTTGCCGGACGACGCGTTGCGCCCAGCATGATGCATGGGTCGGCGATGCCGTCAGCCGCGCGTGTCGATCCAGTCGCGCGCCCAGCGGCGCGAATACTCGATCGCATCGGATTCCTGGGAAAAGTAATCCAGCGAGAAAAAGCGATAAGTGGATTCGTCCGATTGCGTTTCGGGACGTTCCAGCATGACATTCGCGGAAAACGTTTTGTCGTGCAGGCGATGCGTAAAGGCGTGTACCGCATAACCGCGGTATTGATTGAGTTGTGTCATTTTAATTTTAAGAGTGAGTGTTTCCGGCGCAACCAGAGAACACGAGGCGATGCGCGTCTTTAACGCGATCGAAAGATGGCGGCAACCAGGGCCAGGCCGAAGGAGTGTCGCGGAGCCGCGAAGGTGAACCGGAGGAAGCCGGAAGCCTTGTCTTGAAGGCTCCCGGCGTGCCGCGAATTAACAGCGGCAAATCTGCAGCGGCAAATTTACAGCGGCTTGATGTTCGAAGCCTGCATGCCCTTCGGGCCGCGCTTCGTTTCGAAGCTTACCTTCTGGCCTTCTGCCAGGGTCTTGAAACCGTCAGCGCGAATTTCCGAGAAATGCGCGAAAAGGTCATCGCCGCCTGCGTCCGGCGTGATGAAACCGAAACCCTTGGTGTCGTTGAACCACTTGACAATACCGGTGTCCATGAAAATCCTGAATTGAAATACAACAAAAAAAAGTGCTCGATTGAGCGGGGCGAAGCAGCAAGGAGGGAATGGACAACGAATACCGCAAGAGATAAACGGACTATTGATGAACAGCAATCGACTTCTTGTACTCCAGCCACGGATGCTACCAAATCCTTAGTGAATTGGTCAACAATTTTCGAACGAAAGTTCGTCGGCCTTGCCGGGCGAAGCACGGTTCTTGCGCCATGTTTTCGCTGGAGGGCGAGCCGTTCGTGGGAGACCGAAAGCGGTTTGCCATGTCGATCATCTTCGATTTCAAGCTCAAGGCTCACGACTCCGCGCCGATAACCATGGGCGATGTGACGCCCGCGACAACGTCACGCGCTTTTGCTTTCGGTACCGTAAGGCGGTGTCGCCCAGGTGAGACTATGTCCGGTTTGCCCAACACAACTCAGGAGCCCGCGGATGGCGTGACGATCTGCGTCGCTCTCTTCGCGCGCGATGCGCACGGTGCTTTTGTCATCAACGCTTGCAATGACGCGTTCCTCGCGATGGCGGGCGTGGCGCACGCCGAGCCGCTTTCATTTCCGTTCCTGTTCGATACGCTGATTCCGGATCACGGATGGTCCGCATTGCGCGAGAAACTGAACGCAGGTTTTACGTCGGGCGATGTGCAGGAACTGGCGCATCCCGTGATGCGCGGCGCGAATGAACCGCTGTGGCGGCTCACGCTCAAGCCGCTCGGCGGTGCGGACGCGAAGGAGATCCTGCTGACGGGCTTCGTCAATCCCCCGAAGCGCGATCTGACCCACGCACTCGAAGTCAGCGACTCGCGTTTTCGCGCGGTCGTGGATTCGGCCTATGACGCCATCGTCACGATCGACGAGCAGCACAACATCACGCTGTTCAATCGCGCGGCGGAAAACCTGTTCGGCTATCGCTCCGACGAAGTGCTCGGCCGACGCATCGAGACGCTGCTGCCCGAACGCTTCCGCGCGAACCACTCGCGCAATGTCAGGCAGTTCGCCGACTCCGACAAGATGAACCTGCGTTCGATCACGCCGCCGCGCATGGACGAAAGCAACAGCGTGTACGGACGGCATCGCGACGGGCGGATCATTCCCGTGGAGATCGCGATCTCCAAGATCAAGGTGGATGGCGTGATCGAATTCACGGCGGTGATCCGTGACATTACCGAGCGCGCGCAACTCATGGAATTGCTCAGGAAGCAGGCCGCGACCGATGCCTTGACCGGCCTGCCGAACCGTCGCGAATTCCTGGATTTTGTCGAGAAGGTGCTGGGCACGGATCAGGTGCTGTCCGTGTTCATCCTCGACATCGATTACTTCAAGAAGATCAACGACAGCCACGGCCACGATATCGGCGACGAAGTGCTGTGCGTGCTGGCGCAGGTCGGCATGTCGATCCCGCATGCGTCGAAACTGTTCGCGCGCTGGGGCGGCGAGGAGTTCGTCGCGGCGCTGCCGGGCGCGGATGCGCGGCTCGCCTGTGAGATCGCCGACGCACTGCGCCGGCGCTTCGAGCAGCAGGACTTCGAGCACGCGTGGCGCGTGAAGCCGATTCCGTTCACGGTGAGCATCGGCGTGGTGACGCGCGAGCCGGGCGAATCGGATGTCGATGCCTTGATGCGGCGCGCCGACCGCGCGCTGTATCAGGCGAAAGAGCGCGGGCGCAACCGCGTCGAGGTGGGATAGCGAGGCGTACGGCTTACGGCAACAGGCACCAGACGGCGATGAACGGTTCGCGGCCGGAGCGCATCGCATGACGGCTGCCCGGAAAGTTATGGATGCCGCCGCCGATGCCCGGATTGAACCAGTCGCCGTCGCGCTGGCGAAACTCGCCGGCACTCAACAGCACATAGGCTTCTTCCGGTGGATGCGAGTGATCCGGATAGCGGACTTCGGGCGCCATCACGGAGAAGCCGAGCCGCACGTCATGACGGCTCTCGGCGCCGCCCGTTCCGCAGATCATGCCGTGTACGTGACCTTCGATGTAATTCTCGCTGCCGTTCTCACCCGAATTCCGGCGCGACCAGCCCAGAGAAGGTTCCAGCGCCTTGAGCGCGCGCGCGGCCGCGCCGAGGTCCGTATCCTCGCCGATGCGCGGTGCGAGCGCGGCATCGAACCACGCGCAGGCGGGGAAGCGGTCCGTACGCCGCGTGCCGTCGTCGGACGGCGTGCGTAATTTTTCAAACACCTTTGACGCAACCACGCGTCCGCCTTCGGGAAGCTGCGTGGACTGGAACAGGCGTTCCGCGATGGCAATGAAGGTCGATACGGCTTCAGGTCGCTTCGTCATGGTGTGCTCGCGCTATAGCCAGTCGGTTTCGAAGGGGCAGGCCGTGAGCGGCTCGCAGCCATGCTCCGTCAGGACGACCTGTTGTTCGAGCTTGACGCCCTGCGTGCCGCCCTCGGCGCCGATATAGCTTTCGACGCACACCGTCATGCCCGGCTCGAAACGGCCATCATAGCCCGCGCTGTCCCAGTCGACCTGATGGGCGATCGACGGATATTCATCCACCATGCCGATGCCGTGCGCCAGACAGCAATAGCGGTTCTTGATGAAGCGCTCGGGAATGCGCCACGCCTTCTCGGAGAACTCGCGAAACGTCATGCCGGGCTTCAGCAGATCCATGTTGGTGTGGACTTGCGCATAGGCCTGTTCGTAGAGGGCGCGCTGTTCGCCGGACGGGCGTCCGTCGCCGACCAGCCACGTCCGCGAGATATCCGAGCAATAGCCGTGCGGGCCGACCATGTCGGTATCGAAGGCGAGGAGATCGCCGTTTTGCAGCACGCGCGCCGAGCATTCGTGCATCCACGGATTGGTGCGCTCGCCGGAAGCGAGCAGCCGTGTTTCGATCCACTCGCCGCCGTGGCGGATGTTCTCGAAATGCAGATGCGCCCACAGTTCGTTTTCGGTGATGCCTGGCCGAAGCGCTTCCCGCATGCGTTGGATGCCTTGCTCGGCGGTGCGCAAGGATGTGCCGATCAGCACGAGTTCGTCCGGCGACTTGATGAGGCGCGCGCTTTCCATGAGAAGCTGGCCGTCGAATAGCGCGATGCCGTGTTGCTCGAGATAAACGGTGCCGAAGGGATCGAGCCGATCGACGGCAAGGCGCGTCTCGCCCGGCGCATGGGTGCGCAGCACATCGACGATCTCCGCGCCCCAGGTCTCGGCGCGGCGTTCGGCTTCGTGACCGGCATTGAAGAAGGTCCAGCTGGTGGCGCCGCGCCACTCCACGTCGAGATCGATGCCGTCCCACACATGTTCGCTGCTGTGGAATTCCCATGCGACGATCCGGCCGTCCGCGAAGATCATCACGTAGCGCGCCGGATTGCGGCCGCACCACACCTGCATGTTGGAGGTATCCGTCGCGTAACGGATGTTCACCGGGTCATACAGCAGCAGCGCGGGCACCGCGTGTTCGCGCATCTGCTCCAGCACGCGCGCGAACCGGTAGGTCCGCACGTCGCGCATGTTCGCTTCGACCGCCATGCTGTCGCTCCTCAAAAGAATATTCGTGGATGGCGGCGCAGCTTCAGAGTTCGAGCGTCAGGTCGGAGGTCGGCCGGCTGCAGCACAGCAGCCGGAAGCCCTTCTGGATCTCGCGCTCGCGAATGCCGCCGTTGTGCTTCATGTCGACCGTGCCGTCCAGCAGTTTCGTCTTGCAGGTGCCGCATACGCCCTGACTGCACGACGACGGGATCGCCACGCCCGCCTTGCGCGCCGCCGCCAGCACGGTTTCGGACGGGTTCATCGTGAAGCTCTTCGACGAGCGGGACAGCTTCACCGTGAAGCTTTCCTGTGCAATCGACGGTGCATCGTCTACCGGCTCCGGCGCGACACCCGCGCCGAGATCGAAGCTTTCCTGGTGATAGCGCGCAGGATCATGACCGCCTTCGCGCAGCAGGTCGCGCACGGCGCTCATATAGCCGGCGGGACCGCAGGTGAAGACTTCGCGCTCGGCGTAGTCGGGCGCCCACTCGGACAGCAAGCGCAGACTCAGCCGGCCGATGGCGCCGCGCCAGTCCGCTTCGTCGCCGCTGCCCTCGCACACGAAGAACGTCCGCAGGCGCGGCGACTGGACGGCAAGGCGCCGCAGTTCGTCACGGAAGACGATGTCGGCCGGGGTTCGCGCGCTGTGGATGAAGATCACGTCGCGGTCGAGTCCGAGATCGAGGGCGGCGCGGGTCATCGACATCAGGGGCGTCACACCGGACCCGGCGGAAAGATAGAGCGATTTGGGCGACGCAGCGGCCGTCGCGGTGAAGCTTCCGGACGGCCCGTAGGCGCGCAACGCGTGGCCCGGCTTCAGCGTGTCGTGCAGCCAGTTCGAGACGATCCCGCCCGGCACGCGCTTCACGGTGATCGAGACGAGCCACGGACGCGTCGGCGGCGAGGAAATCGTGTAGCAGCGCTCCACCGGCATGCCCGCGACGTTCGCCCGGATGGTCAGGAACTGGCCGGGTTCGAAGCGCACGGGCGCGCCATCGCCGACGCGGAATTCGAAGCTCCTGACGTCGTGGGTCTCGTCGCTGACGCGGCAGCACGTCAGCGTGCGTTGCTCGCTGCCGGCCCACGGCTCGCCGCCGCGCTCCCAGGTGCCGGGACTCGAAAACACGCTGTCGGCGTCCGGGGCGGGGGCAAGGCTTCTCTCGGGCATGTTCATGGCGTCGGAACGGTCGGAGCGCCTTGTCTGGCGCGGGTTTGCGGGGCGGCGCGGGGCCGGGAGGGGCTGGCATCGAGTATCGATTTGCGCCCGGACAGCGTCAATGCGCTTTAATTTCGCGCTGTCATTACATGAGGTTATGCGTCCGCGGCGTTGGCTCAGGGCCGCTGCGCGCCGCTGTGGGATAATTCAGCCTTTGCTCAAAAGCGGCGCCCAAAAGGCTGTCCGCAGACCGTTCAGGCAGGGCAAAGGGCCTTTATCCTCGTGGCCCGCTTTCATTTTCGCGACAATTTTCAAAGCCACCCACGATGCCCACTTACCGTTCCAAAACCTCCACCGCCGGCCGCAACATGGCGGGGGCGCGCTCGCTGTGGCGCGCCACCGGCATGAAAGACGAAGACTTCTCGAAGCCGATCATCGCGGTGGTCAATTCGTTCACCCAGTTCGTGCCCGGCCACGTGCACCTGAAGGATCTGGGACAGCTGGTCGCGCGCGAGATCGAGGCCGCGGGCGGCGTGGCCAAGGAATTCAACACCATCGCGGTGGATGACGGCATCGCCATGGGTCACGACGGCATGCTGTACTCGCTGCCGAGCCGCGAGATCATCGCGGATTCGGTGGAATACATGGTCAACGCGCATTGCGCCGACGCCATGGTGTGCATCTCCAATTGCGACAAGATCACCCCCGGCATGCTGATGGCTGCGATGCGCCTGAACATCCCGGTGATCTTCGTGTCCGGCGGTCCGATGGAAGCCGGCAAGACGCGCCTCGCGAATCCCGTCACGAAGGCCATGGAGTTCAAGAAGCTCGACCTCGTCGACGCCATGGTGATCGCCGCGGACCAGAAGTACTCGGACGCCGAAGTGGCTGAAGTGGAACGCTCCGCGTGCCCGACGTGCGGTTCGTGCTCGGGCATGTTCACGGCCAACTCGATGAACTGCCTGACCGAGGCGCTCGGCCTCTCGCTGCCGGGCAACGGCACCGTGGTCGCGACGCACGCCGACCGCGAGCAGCTTTTCAAGCGCGCGGGACGCGAGATTGTCGGGCTGGCGCGGCGTTACTACGAAGAGGAAGAAACGCGTCTGCTGCCGCGTTCGGTGGGCTTCAAGGCGTTCGAGAACGCGATGACGCTCGACATCGCGATGGGCGGTTCGACCAACACCATCCTGCACTTGCTGGCGATTGCGCAGGAAGCCGAGATCGACTTCACGATGGCCGACATCGACCGTCTGTCGCGCACGGTGCCGCAGCTGTGCAAGGTCGCGCCGAACACGAACAAGTACCACATCGAGGACGTGCATCGCGCGGGCGGCATCATGGCCATCCTGGGCGAACTGGAACGCGCAGGCAAGCTGCACACGGACGTGCCGACCGTGCACGCGCCCACGCTGGGCGACGCGCTCGCGCAGTGGGACATCAAGCGTACCGACGACGAAGCCGTGAAGACCTTCTACATGGCGGGCCCGGCCGGCATTCCGACGCAGGTGGCGTTCAGCCAGAACACGCGCTGGCCGAGCCTCGACAGCGACCGCGCGGAAGGCTGCATCCGCTCGTACGAGCACGCGTTCTCGAAGGAAGGCGGTCTGGCGGTGCTGACGGGCAACATCGCGCTGGATGGCTGCGTGGTGAAGACCGCGGGCGTCGATGAAAGCATTTTGGTGTTCGAAGGCAGCGCGCACGTCACGGAATCGCAGGACGAGGCCGTGGAGAACATCCTGAACGACAAAGTGAAGGCGGGCGATATCGTGATCGTGCGCTACGAAGGTCCGAAGGGCGGCCCGGGCATGCAGGAAATGCTCTACCCGACGAGCTACATCAAGTCGAAGGGCTTGGGCAAGTCCTGCGCGCTGCTGACGGATGGCCGCTTTTCGGGCGGCACGTCGGGACTGTCGATCGGCCATTGCTCGCCGGAAGCGGCGGCGGGCGGCGCGATCGGCCTCGTGCGCGACGGCGACCGCATTCGCATCGACATTCCGAATCGCCGGATCGACGTGCTGCTCTCCGACGAGGAACTCGCGCAACGCCGCGAGGAGCAGAACGCCAAGGGCTGGAAGCCGGCGAAGCCGCGTCCGCGCAAGGTATCGGCGGCGCTGAAGGCGTATGCGAAGCTCGTGATGTCGGCGGACAAGGGCGCGGTGCGCGATCTGTCGCTGCTCGACGACTGATTGTGTCGCTCTGCGTTCAGGCGCGCAGGCCGCTCCTTCGGGAGCGGTTTTTTTTCGCCTGCTTCGGCGTGTGTCGAGGTACGGGGTTTGCTCGAAGCCTTGCGCACTGGCCGCACTCGGCGGACGGGCATATGAGCCGCACGCATGAACGACCCACACGCCCACGAAGCACACAGCGTACGCAGCGCACGAAAGCGCAAACCGCTCGACGACGAACTCGAAAGCGCCTTGCGCCGCGTCTTCGGCTTTCCGAACCTGCGGCCGGGCCAGGACGAGGTGATCCGCAGCGTGCTTGACGGCCACGACACGCTCGCCGTCATGCCCACCGGCGCCGGCAAGTCGCTGTGCTACCAATTGCCCGCGCTCCAGTTCGACGGCATGACGGTGATCGTCTCGCCGCTCATCTCGCTGATGCGCGATCAGGCATCGAAGCTCGAAGAGGCCGGCATCGCGGCCGCGGTGCTCAACAGCACGCTGACGGCGCGCGAGGCGCGCGAGGCCATGGAAGCCGTCGCCAGGCATGCGGTGCGCATGCTCTTCGTTACGCCCGAGCGGCTCTCGAACGCCGACTTCACCGCCGAGCTCGCCGCGCCCGGCATGCCGGCCATTGCGCTCGTCGTGATCGACGAAGCGCATTGCATCTCGCAGTGGGGTCACGACTTCCGCCCGGCCTATGTCGAACTCGTGCATGCCATCAAGGCGCTCGATCGGCCGCCCGTGCTCGCGCTGACCGCGACGGCGACCCCCGCCGTCATCGAGGACATCGTGCGCGAACTGGCGATGCGGCACGCTCGCGTGATCCATACGGGCGTCTATCGCGACAACCTGCACTTCAGCGTCGAACAGCTGACCAATCCGGGAGACAAGCGGCGGCGCGCGATCGAATGCGTGCGCGAGGCGCAGGGCAGCGGCATCGTCTATTGCGCGACCATCGCCGAATGCGAGGCGCTGCATGCCGCGCTCGTCGAGGCCGGTGTCGAGGCGGGGCGCTATCACGGCAAGCTGTCGTCGGCCGAGCGGTCGGAGTCGCAGGACGCGTTCATGGAAGACCGCGTGCGCGTGATGGTCGCGACCAACGCATTCGGCATGGGCATCGACAAACCCGATATCCGCTTCGTGATCCATGCGCAGATGCCGGGCAGCCTCGATGCCTACTATCAGGAAGCCGGCCGCGCCGGCCGCGATGAACAACCCGCGCGCTGCACGCTGCTGTTCGAGATGAAGGACCGGCACGTGCAGCAGTTCTTCATGAGCGGCCGCTATCCGAGCCGCGAGACCATCGCGCGCGTGGCGGCGAAAGTGCATGAGTTCGCGCAGGAAAGCGGAAGCGGGACGCTGGAGAGACCGCTCGCGCGTCTGCGTGAAGCGCTGCCGGATATCGGCGCGAACAAGCTGCGGGTCGCGACGGCGCTGCTTGGCGATATCGGCATGACGCGGCGCACGCAACGCGGCGGACTCAAACTGAGCGATGGACACTTCGACGAATCCCGGCTCGATGCCGCCGCCGAAGAGTATGCGGCGCGCTCGGAACGCGATCGCGCCGTGCTCGAACGCATGATCGGCTATGCACAGGGCGCGCAATGCCGCTGGCGCACGCTGCTCGACTACTTCGCGGAAGACATCGAGGCTACGCGTTCGGCGGCGCCGCGGCAGGCGAGCGAGATCCGCTATCGCAAGCCCGAGGACGAGCTCGGCGGCGAGCGCTGCGGCACCTGCGACAACTGCCTGCATCCGCCGCAAGTGAGCGAGAGTCCGCGCGAACAGCGGGAACAGGAACGCGCGGAACAGAGCGAGTCGACGCGTCCGGAAGCAGCGCGCTTCAAGGAGGGCGATCGCGTGCGCGTGCGCCGTTATGGCGAGGGTGTCGTCGAGATGGTCAGCGGCGAGCGTGTCGCGGTGCGCTTCGCGGACGACGCTGTGCGCACCTTCATCGGCGAGTACGTGAAGCGCGCACGCAAGGCGTCCTGACGCACGGCTTCAGCGGGCTTTGCTCGCCGGGCGCTCGCGGTCGATGCACAGCCGGTATTGAAACGTGTCGCCGCGAAAATAGAGGTACTCGAAATCGACCGGCGTGCCGTCCGCCCCGTGCGTAAGACGCTCGATGCGCAACAGCGGCGCGCCTTTCTTCACATCGAGCGACTGCGCGATCTCAACCGGCGCCGCGATGGCGTCGATGGCGAGATCCGCGCGGCCGAGCGGCACGGCGCAATCGTTCTCGAGGATCAGGAAGATGTCGCGCGTCACGAGGTCCGCGCGCGCGAGCGGTCGCGCGAAGTGCTCGGGGAGAAAGCTGATCTCGTATGAAACCGGCGCGCGATTCAGCAACCTCACGCGATGAATCTCCGCCACCGGACTGCCCGGCGCAAGACCGAGCCGGGCGGCGACTTCGTCGGCCGCCGGCACGATGTCGAAGCTCAGCACGCGGTTGAGGATGTCGTGCCCGCCTTCCGACATCGCCTCGGCAAAACCCTGCAGCGACGTCACGTTCTGGAACGCTCGCGGCTGGGAGACGAACGAGCCCTTGCCGTGTACCTTGAAGATCAAGCCTTCCTTCTGCAGATCGCCGAGCGCCTGGCGGATGGTGATGCGGCTTACGTCGAACATCGCCTGGAGCTCGCTCTCCGACGGCATGCGGCTGTGCGGCGGATAGCGTCCGTCGAGAATCCCGGCGCGCAGCGTGTCCTTGATCTGCGCATACAGCGGCACCGGCGAGTCCGGGAAAACAGCGGGGGGAGCGGCGGATCGGCGGGTGGGCATGAGGGTGGCGGGGCAGAAGGCGGGCGCATGTGCGCGACCGGACGCGGCGTGCAGCGATTATAGCGATGCCTGCCGCGCGGCCCGCCGGTCATAAACAAATGACGAAAAATTGCTTAGCCCACGCGGTGCGCTCGCTGAGAATGAGGCCTGATCGATTCGGGTCGCAGCGAGGATGAACATGAGCGAACGCAGCGCGGGTGGAACACGGGAAGCGGATGTCTCGCGGGCGGCCGTCACGCTCGTCACCGTGCCGGGTCTGTACGGCAGCGAGGACGCGCACTGGCAGAGCTGGCTCGAAGGCGAGGTGGCGTCGGCGCGGCGCGTCGAGCAACGCAACTGGGATTTGCCGCATCTCGACACCTGGAGCGACGCGGTACGCGACGAACTGGCAGACCTCGACGGTCCGGTGGTCATCGCGGCGCATAGCTTCGGCTGTCTCGCGACCGCGCATGCGCTTGCGCATCTGAAGCCTGCCGGCGCGCAAGTGCAGGGCGTGCTGTTCGTCGCGCCCGCGAGTCCGGCGAAGTTCCGCTTTGCCGGCAACTTCAGCGCACGGCGTCTGGACACGCTTTCGCTCGTGGTGGGCAGCGAAACCGATCCGTGGATGCCGCTCGACGAAGCACGCACGCTGGCGCAGCACTGGAACAGCGCGTTCATCAATCTCGGCGACGCGGGGCACGTGAACACGGCGGCGGGTTTCGGACCGTGGCCGCTGGCGAAGCATTTCGTCGAGACGCTCGCGCGGCGCGCACCGTCCGGCGACGAACACGAACATGAAGACGAGACGGAGCAACGGCGCGCGTACGGATAAGCGCTGTTGATCCTGCCGTATAAAAATGGCCGCCTTCGAGCGGCCTTCGGCTGTTGTGCAGTATCGAAACCCTGTCACTGGAGAACAAGAATGGCGGTACACAAGAAGCTGCTGATCGCAGCCGCGGTTGGTGTCACCCTCGGTATCACACTCGGCATGACCGGCGTCGCGCATGCGGACACGACGCTCCTCAACGTGTCCTACGACGTCACGCGCGAGCTGTACAAGGACATCGATTCCGCGTTCATCGCGGACTACAAGAAGAAGACCGGCGAGACGGTTTCGGTGCGGCAGTCGCATGGTGCCTCGAGCGCGCAGGCGCTCTCGGTGACGCAGGGTCTTCAGGCGGACGTCGTGACGATGAACCAGCCGAACGACATCGACCTGCTCGCCGAACGCGGGCAACTGGTGCCCGCCAACTGGCGCAGCCGTCTGCCGGATGCCAGCGCGCCTTACACCACGACGATGGTGTTCCTCGTCCACAAGGGCAATCCGAAGAACATCAAGGACTGGAACGATCTGGCGCGCAACGGCGTGCAGGTGGTCATCGCCAATCCGAAGACTTCGGGCAATGGCCGCTACACCTATCTCGCGGCGTGGGGCTACAAGAAGCAGCAGGGCGCCACCGACGCGCAGGCGCAGGCCTTCGAAAAAGCCATCTTCAAGAACGTGCCGGTGCTCGACACCGGCGGCCGCGGCGCGACGACCACCTTCACGCAGCGCGGCATCGGCGACGTACTGGTCACCTTCGAAAACGAAGTGGGCCTGATGAGCGCGGGACCGGGCGCGAAGGACTTCGAGGCGGTGTATCCGTCAGTGAGCCTGCTGGCCGAGCCGCCGGTGTCCATTGTCGACAAGGTGGTGGACAAGCGCGGCACGCGCAAGCAGGCGCAGGCGTATCTCGACTTCCTGTACACGCCGGCGGCGCAGGAGATCATCGCGCAGCATCATCTGCGTCCGCGCGATCCCGGCGTGCTGGCGAAACATGCGAGCGAGTTCAAGCCGTTGAAGACCTTCACGGTCGAGCAGTTGTTCGGCAACTGGCAGAACGCGCAGAAGCTTCACTTCGCCGATGGCGGCACCTTCGATCAGGTCGTCGCCGACAAGAACTGAGCGCGGCTGCACTTGCGATTACTGCCCGCCGCGCGGCGCCTGGATCATCTTCCAGCCGTTGCCGGCGGGATCGCGAAAACCCGCATCCACGCTGCCGTAGCGCTCCACCGGCTCCTGCGTGAACTCCACGCCGCGCGCCTTGAGCCGCGCGTAAGCCGCGCGGCAATCGGCGACCGCGAGCACGAGCGGCGGCATCGCGCCCTTGGCGATCATCGCGCGCAGGGTTTGCGCGGTGGCGTCGTCGTGAATCGGCGGGCCGGGCGCGAACAGCCCCAGCTGGAACGCCGGCTGGTCCGGATGCTGCACCGTGAGCCAGCGATAGTCGCCGTTGCGCACGTCCGTATGAACGCGGAATCCCAGCTTGTCGACGTAGAAATCCAGCGCTGCGTCCTGATCGTCGACATACACGCCCACCACATTGATACCGTCGCTCATGTTTCCTCCTGCGTTGATGAGCGCACTGTAGCCGTGGCCGAACGGCGGCGCTTCTCCAAAACTGCCATCGTCAGATCGGGACGCAGCGCGGCCTTCAGGACACAGGCGGGCACCTGCCGCAGCGGACTGTCTGCGGCGCGCAGCGCGCTGCGCACGGCGCCGGGGCTGCTGCCCTTGATGTCGCGGAACACGCGGCCGAACGTGCCGAGGCTTTCCCAGCCGGTGGCGAAGGCGATCTCGGTAATGCTCAGTTCGGTATCGCGCAGCAGGCTGGTGGCTTGCTCGATGCGCCGCGTCAGCAGATAGCGATGCGGCGGTAGCCCGAACGCGCGCTTGAAGGACCGCGCGAAATGCGCTTCGGAGACGCCGCTCACGTTGGCCAGCCGGGCGACCGGCCAGGCCTCGTGCGAGGCGGCGTCCATGCGGTCCTTCGCGCGCAGCAGGCGGCGCAGCAGGGCGGGATCTTCGAGCGGAGCGGCGGAGGGAAGCGGGCGAGGTGGCATGAATCCGGAACGGCAGGCAAATTTCGTTTAGTGTAGGCGCGAACGCGGCGTCGTATAAGCATGTGCACGAATCCGTGCGATTCCGCAAGCATGGCATGTGTGCGAAGCAGCGCACGAAGCAGCACCCGCCCGCGTGACCTCAGGCTGATCCCTGTCCATTCTTCTGTTCACAAGGTGAACGCGATGTCCACGACTTCGAATCCGGCCGCGAAACTCGTCGTCGTTACCGTGCTCGTCGGCGTGGGCGCGGGGCTCGGCGGCATGTTGCTCGCGCTGCTGCTGCATGCGGTGCAGCATGTCGCGTTTGGCTACAGCGTCGATTCGTTGCCCGGCAAGGAAAGCTTCCTTCAAGGCATCAGCAGCGCGTCGCCGCAACGCCGCTTCATCGTCCTGACGCTGTGCGGCGTGATCGGGGGCGGGGGCTGGTGGCTCCTGTATCGCTTCGGCAAGCCGCTCGTCAGCGTCGCGGACGCCATCAAGGCCGACGGTCCGCGCATGCCGCCCGCCAGCACCGTCGCCAATTCGCTGCTGCAGATCGTGACCGTCGCGATGGGCTCGCCGCTCGGCCGCGAGGTTGCGCCGCGCGAAATCGGCGCGCTGTGGGCCGGCTGGCTCGCGCACTACGCGAAGCTCACGCCGGCGCAAGCGCGGATCATGATGGCGTGCGGCGCGGGCGCGGGGCTCGCGGCGGTCTACAACGTGCCGCTCGGCGGCGCGGTGTTCGTGCTGGAAGTGCTGCTCGCCACGTTCGAAGCACGCATCGTCGTCGCCGCGCTGCTGACGTCGGCTATCGGCGCGTTCGTCGCCTGGATCGGACTGGGCGATGCGCAGACTTATCGTCTGCCGGTCTATTCGCTCGATGCGCAGCTGATCGTCTGGGCCGTCGTCACGAGTCCGCTGTTCGGCGCGGCCGCGCGGCTCTTCGTGAAGTTCACCAAGGCGGCGCGCGCGAACGCGGCGCGCGGCACGTCGCTGCCCGTGCTGCTGATCCTGAACTTCATGCTCGTCGGCGCTTTGGTGATCTATTACCCGCAGCTTGCGGGCAACGGCAAGAGCGCCGCCGGGCTGTCCTTCGAGGACCATCTCGGGTCTGCGCTCGCCGGCGTGCTGCTGGTGCTGAAGGTGATCATCGAGGTGAGCTCGCTGCGCGCGGGCGCGCAAGGCGGCTTGATGACGCCGAGCCTGACGAACGGCGCGCTGCTCGGCGTGGTGCTCGGCAGCGTCTGGAATGGGTTCTGGCCGGGCACGCCGTTGGGGGCGTTCGCGGTGATCGGCGCGGCGGCCTTCCTGGCCTCGGCGATGCAGATGCCCCTGACCGCGCTGGTGCTGACGCTCGAGTTCACGAACATCGAGCAGGGCTTCCTGATTCCGCTGGCGCTGGCGATCGCGGGCGCCATGATGACCTTCCGCGCGCTGGGCGAGACGCGTCCGGCGTCGGCGCTTGCGCCTGCGACCGCGCCGGCTCCTGCGCCCGCGCAGGGACTGCACGGGGTGTCGGATTAGGCATGGTGAAGCGCGTTGCGCTCGACCTGGAACACCGACACCGCTTCACGCAGCGACTCAGCCTGTTCGGCGAGCGACTGCGCGGCCGCCGAAGCCTGTTCGACGAGCGCCGCGTTCTGCTGCGTGACTTCGTCCATCTGGGCCACCGCCACATTGACCTGATCGATGCCCGTGCGCTGCTCCCCGGATGCGGCGGCCACTTCGCTCATGATGACCGTCACGCGGTTCACGGAAGCCACCAGTCCTTCGATTGCGCTGCCCGCATGCTCGACGAGCGCCGAGCCGCTGGCCACGCGCGTGGTGGAATCGTCGATGAGGGTCTTGATCTCCTTCGCGGCCACGGCGCTGCGCTGGGCCAGCGCGCGCACCTCGCCGGCGACGACCGCGAAGCCGCGTCCCTGATCGCCGGCGCGGGCGGCTTCCACTGCGGCGTTGAGCGCGAGAATGTTGGTCTGGAAGGCGATGCCCTCGATCACGCCGATGATGTCCGCCATGTGCGACGAGCCCTGCGCGATGCCGCGCATGGTCGCGACGACCTCGTTGACGTTCGCGCCGCCCTGCGTGGCGTCGCCGCACGCCTGGGTGGCGGCGTGCGTGCCCTGGGCGGCGTTGTCGGCGTTCTTCGCGACGGTGCTGGCCAGTTCCTCCATGCTCGCTGCGGTTTCTTCGAGCGAAGCCGCCTGCGATTCGGTACGCCGCGACAGATCCACGGTGCCCTGTGCGATCTCGCGCGCCGCGCCGGCAATCGTGACGCTCGACGACTGAATGCCCAGCACGATCGCATTGAGGCGTGCGCGCATGCTTTCGAGCGAGACCATCAGGCTGTCGGGATGACGATGCGCGGTCGCGACCGGCTCGCGCAGATTGCCTTGCGCGATCCGCGCCGCCAGCGCCTTGGCTTCGTCCGGCTCGCCGCCGAGGGCACGGGTCAGCGCGCGTGTGATGAGCAGCGCCGCTGCTGCGCCGCTCAGCGTGGCCAGCACGCCGAGCGCGATCATGATGGCTTTCGCGCGCGCGTAGGCGGCGTCGGCATCGCGATTGGCGCTCGCGTTCTGCTGGTCCTGCAACGCCACCATCTCTTTCGCGGCGTTCATCCAGCTGCGCTGCACGGGACGCAGTTCGTCGATCAGCACACGCGTCGCGCCCTGCTGGTCGCGTGCCTCGGCGAGCGTCACTGCGCGCTCGATGATCGGCGCGGCAGCGGCCGCGTTCGTGCGCAAGGTGTCGAACAGCGCGCGTTCGCGGGCTTCGGTGTGGTCGTTCTGCGCGAAACGCTTGCCGAGCGCGTCGAAGGCTTCCGCATAACCCTGCGCCTGCGTGCGGATGCGTTGTTTCTCGGTTTCGATCGCAGCGATGTCGCTCATCAGCGCGACGTTGCGCAGCGCGATCATGCGGTCGCTGATCGAGAGCGTCAGCGCGTGTGCGAGCCGGGCTTCCTCATTGTTGACCTCGACTACTTCGTCGAAGCGCGCCTGGATCTGCGCCATGCTGAAGAGTCCGTAGGCGAGCACGGCGAGCAGCATCGACAGCACGATGCCAAAGCCCAGACTGAGCTTGGTGACGACCTTCATGTATTGACTTCTCCGTGGACGGTTTGACGCAGATTTGCGCGCAAGAGCAAATCCTATTCTTTCAAACTGTTTACGGAGAAGATTCGTTTTGCTTTAGACCGGTTGAATCCGCATTCGTCACGTTTTGCGCGGCGGCGAGCGGTGAGCCCATCGCCTGGAACAGCGCGGCCGTGTCGCTCATGCGCGCGCTGCCGGCGCGGATCGCGGTCAGGCGTGCGTTCAGCGACTGCTGCTCGCTGCTACGCGCGGCGCGCGGCGGAATGGCGCCGAGCCTTACGCGCGCGAGCGCATCGGCCGAGGCATCGCGCGCCTTGCTGCTCGCGCTGTCCGCGAAGGCGAGCGCCTCGGCGTCGTTTTCCAGCGACGCCAGCGTATCCGCGACGTTGCGGAAGGCCGCCAGCACCGTCTGCTTGTATTGCTCGACGGCGGCGTCGTACGTGGCGATGGCCGCGCGCCGCTGCGCGAACAACGCGCCGCCGTGGAAGATCGGCGCCGACAGCGAAGCGCCGATGCTCCACAACGCGCCCGCGCCGGACAGCGCCGTCGGCCAGCTGAAGCCGCCCCGGCCCATCGATGCCGATATCGACAGGCTCGGGAACAACTGCGCCGTCGCGACGCCCACTTGCGCGGCGGCGGCCTTCAATGCGGCGTCGGCGGCCTGGATGTCGGGGCGCGTCTGCAGCAGCTCCGACGGCAGCACGAGCGGCACGTCGGGCGGCACGGTGAGGCTCGCGAGCTCGAGATCGTCGGGAGCCTGGTCGGGCGTGCGACCGAGCAGCACGGCCAGCGCATGACGGTTCGCGAGCCATTGCGCGCGCAAGCCGGGCAGTTGCGCCGCAAGCGAGGCCGCGTTCTGCTGGGCCGTGAGCATGTCGGCGCGCGACGCCGAACCGAGCGCATAGCGGCGTTCGGTGTCATGGGCGTCGTCGCCCGCGAGCGCGATGAGCCGTTCCGTGATGTCGATCTGCGCATGCAGAGAAGCCGCGCCGAGCGCGCCCGTCACGATGTTCGCCGCGAGCGCGCGCCGTGCGGCGTCGAGCTGGAAGGCCTGCTGATCGACCTGCGCCGCCAGCGACGCGTTCGCGAAGCGCGCTGCGCCGAACAGGTCGAAGGTGTATTGCGCCTGGATCTGTCCGACGAAGAGGTTGTACAGCGCGGTCGGCGGGCCGAAGTCGGGGATGGTGAGGGCGCGCTGGCGAGTGGTCTGTGCGCCCGCGTCGATGGACGGCAACAGCGACGAGCCCACCTGTGCGCGCAATTGCTCGCGTGCGGCGACGAGCGTCTTGTCCGCGGCGGCGAGATCCGGGCTGTTGCGCAGGCCTTCATCGACGAGCGCGTTCAGCGTGTCCGAGCGATACGCCTTCCACCACTCGGGCACCGCATGCGCACCGCCGACGAAACGTTGCGATGCGCCCTCGGCGGTGACGGTGGCGTCGGCTTGCGGCTGCGCGCCGTAGTGCGCGGGCGTGGGCATCGCGGGCGGCTTGCCATCCGGGCCGAACGCACAGCCGGCGAGCACGGCGCTCGCGGCGAAGATCAGCGTACGAGTGCGGTTCATGACGAGGCTCCCTCGCGTTCGTCGAGCTTCACGCGGAACCACGCGGCATAGAGCGCGGGCAGGTAGAACAGGGTGAGCACGGTCGCGCTCGTGATGCCGCCCATCAGCGCGGTGGCCATCGGGCCGAAGAAGTTGCTGCGCAGAAGCGGGATCAGCGCGAGCACGGCGGCCGCGGCGGTCAGCGTGATCGGGCGGAAGCGTCGGACCGTTGCGCCGATGATGGCGTCGAATCGCTTGTGGCCGGAGGCGATGTCCTGCTCGATCTGGTCGACGAGGATCACCGAGTTGCGCATGATGATGCCGAACATGGCGATCACGCCGAGCATCGCGACGAAGCCGAACGGCTTGCCGAAGGCCAGCAGCGTGACGACCACGCCGATCAGCCCGAGCGGCGCGGTGAGCACGACCATCATCACGCGCGAGAAGCTCTGCAACTGGATCATCAGCAGCGTCAGCACGACGATCACCATCACCGGAATCTGCGCGTTGATCGACGCCTGGCCCTTGCCGCTTTCCTCCACCGGTCCGCCCACCTCGATGCGATAGCCCACCGGCAGCGCGCGGCGAATGGCATCGAGCTTGCCGTCGATGGCCTTCGTCACGTCAATGCCCTGCGCATTGCCCGTGACATCGGACTGCACGGTCAGGGTCGGCTGCCGGTCGCGTTCCCAGATCACGCCGTATTCGAGCGTATCGACGACGCGCCCCAGCGCGCCCAGCGGCACCGGACCGTTCGGCGTGGGCATCGCGAGCGTGGCGAGGCGCGCCGGATCCACGCGTTCCGCGCGTGGCGCGCGCAGATCGACGCCGATCAGCTTGTCGCGCTCGCGATACTGCGTGACGGTCGTGCCGCTTTGCGTCATCGCGAGAAAGCTGGCGATGTCCTGCGACGTGACGCCCGCCGCGCGCGCCTTCTGCTGATCCACTTCGAAGCGCACCGAGCGTTCCGACGGCTCGTCCCAGTCGAACTGGACATTGGTGGTGCGCGTGTCGGCGCGCATGTCGGCGGCGACCTGCTCGGCGATGTGCCGCACCGTGCCGATATCGTCGCCACTGACGCGGAACTGCACCGGATAGCCGACCGGCGGCCCGTTTTCCAGGCGCGACAGACGCGTGCGCACGGCGGGAAAGCGTTCGCGCAGCATCGGATCGAGCCAGCGCGCCAGTTGTTCGCGCGCCTCCACCGACTTCGCCGTGACGACGAATTGGGCGAAGTTCGGCGTTGGCAGTTGCTGGTCGAGCGGCAGGTAGAAGCGCGGCGCGCCGGTGCCGACGAAGCTTACGACATGATCGATTTCCACGCGGCCCTTCAGCGCGGTTTCGAGGCGCTTCGCTTCGCGCAAGGTGGCGTCGAACGACGCGCCTTCCTGCAGGCGCACGTCGATCAGCAACTCGGGGCGATCCGAGCTCGGGAAGAACTGCTGCGGCACGAGCGTGAAGCCCGCCATCGCGATGACGAACAGGACCACCGTGACGGCCAGCACCACGAAACGCCGCCGCACGCACCAGCCCACCCAGCGGCGCAGGCGGCCATAGAACTTCGTGTCGTAGATGTCGTGTTCGTGATCGTCGGGCAGATGCGCTTCCTTCTTGCGCTCGGGCAACAGCTTGTAGCCCAGCAGCGGAATCAGCACGACTGCCGCGAGCCACGACGCGATCAGCGCAATGGCCGAAACTTCGAAGATCGAACGCGTGTACTCGCCGGTGCTCGACTTGGCGAGCGCGATCGGCAGGAAGCCGGCGACCGTGACGAGGGTGCCGGTCAGCATCGGGAACGCGGTGCTGGTGTAGGCATAGGCCGCCGCGTGCGTGCGGTTCCAGCCCTGCTCGAGCTTTACGGCCATCATCTCGACGGCGATGATCGCGTCGTCCACGAGCAGGCCGAGCGCCAGGATCAGCGTGCCCAGCGACACCTTGTGCAGGCCGATGTCGAACAGATACATGAAGAGCGCGGTGACGGCGAGCACGATGGGAATCGAGATCACGACGACCATGCCCGTGCGCACGCCGAGCGACACCAGGCTCACGATCAGCACGATGATGACCGCTTCCGCGACGGCTTCGAGGAAGTCATCGACGGAATGCGACACCGCATGCGGCATGCTGGAGACTTCGGTGAGCTTCAGGCCCGCGGGTAGTTGCGCACGCAACCTGGTCATCTCGGCATCGAGCGACTTGCCGAGACGCACGACGTCCTCGCCGGGCTGCATCGTCACGCCGATGCCCAGCACCGGCGCACCGGCCGAGCGCATTTGCGTGGCGGGCGGATCCACGTAGCCGCGCGTGATCTTCGCGATGTCGCCGAGCCGGAACGAGCGGCCATTCACGGCGATGAGCGTATCGGCGAGCGCGTCGATGCTCTTGAACTGGCCGCTCGGGCGCACGAACACGCGGTCGTTCGGCGTGTTCATCACGCCGGCGGGCGCGACGGCGTTCTGTCCGTCGATGGCCTGCGCGATCTGCTGCGGCGAAAGGGACAGGCGCGTGAGCGTCGTGTTGGGACTCTCGATATAGATGCGTTCTTCCTGGTCGCCGAAATAATCCACCTTCGCGACACCCGGCACGCGCAACAGCACGGTGCGCAGCGAATCGGCGTAGTCGTGCAGTTGCGCGGGCGAGAAGCCGTCGCCTTCGAGCGCGAAGATGTTGGTGTAGACGTCGCCGAACTCGTCATTGAAGAACGGGCCCTGCACGCCGGGCGGCAGCGTCGCGGCGATATCGCCGACCTTCTTGCGAATCTGATACCACTCTTCCGGCACATCCTTCGCGGGCGCCGAGTCCTTCATCTGGAAGAACAGCAGCGATTCGCCCGGGCGCGAGTAGCTGCGCATGAAGTCCGTGTACGGCGTCTCCTGCAGCTTGCGCGCGATGCGGTCGGTCACTTCCTCCTGCACCTGACGCGCGGTTGCGCCCGGCCAGAAGGTGCGGATGACCATCACGCGGAACGTGAACGGCGGGTCTTCCGACTGCGCGAGGCGCGTGTACGAAAGGATGCCGAAGATCGTCGCCATCGCGATCAGGAAGATCACCAGCGCGCGATGCCGCAGCGCCCATGCCGACAGGTTGAAGCGGCCTTCCTCGTGACGCTGCGCGGCGTCTTCGCCGGACGTGGAATCGCGCGCGCTCATGAAGCGAAGTCCTCGGGATGCAAGGGCGCGACCACGCGCACCTTTTCGCCCGCCGAGACGGTATGCACGCCTTGCCACACGACGCGGTCTCCCGCCTGGAGGCCGCTCGCCACCGTCACGGTGCGCTCGCCGAAGCGCGCGATCTCCACGCGCCGCAGTTCGAGTGCATCGCCGGGTTTCGTCACGACCCATACGGCAGGGTGGCCGTTGTCGTGGAACAGGGCCGTCGACGGCAGCGTGAACGCGCCGCCGGCCGTCTGCACCGGGGTGAACGCGATGTCGGCCGTCATGCCGAGCCGGACTTCGGGCGTCGGCGCTTCGAGCGTGAGCTTCGCGCGCCAGGTGTGGCTCTGCGTGTCGGCGGCCGGGGAGAGTTCGCGCACGCGCGCCTTGAAGGTGCGCGCGGGAAGGGCGGTGAGCTTCACGTCCGCTTCATGACCGACCGCGAAGGCGCCGAGCGAAGACTCGGGCACGTCGCAGATCACGTCGATGTCGCCGCTCCACGCCAGCGTGTAGACGGCCTGACCCGCGTTGACGTTCTGGCCGGTGTCGGCTTGCTCGGCGGTGATGACGCCGGCGTGATCGGCGGCGAGCGTCGCATAGCGCAGCTGGTCGCCGGCAAGCGCAGCCTGCTGTTGCGCCTGATTGCGCTGCGCCAGCGCCGACGCATAGGCGTTCTGCGTCTGTTCGAGCTGCGCGGGCGCGATCAGGTTTTCGGCGGCCTGGGCGCGGTCGCGGTCGAGCTGCTGCTGGGCGTAGACGAGTTGATGCGAGGCGGCGTCGAGTTGCGCGCGAGCGCTGGCGCTGTTCTTTTCGACATCGGCGGGATCGAGTCGGGCGACGGTCTGTCCCGCCTTCACCGTATCGCCGATGCGCACGCGCCGCTCGAGAATCTTGCCGTTGATGCGAAAGGACAGCGGCGTCGAATAACGCGCCTGCACTTGACCGGGCAGCGTGGCAAGCGGTGCAGCGTTATCCGCTTTGGCTTCGACCGCGACAACGGGACGGGGCGCGGGCGCGGCAGCCTCATGGCGCTGACAGGCGGCGAGCGCGACGCAGAGGGTCGTGCAGATGATCGGAATGGCTGCCGCGCGCGAGAAGGCTGGCGTGGTCAAGGAAAAGCGCTTCACAGGAACCTCGGCGCCCGTCGGGGCATGAGTGCGCGCGTGCCGCAACGAACGAAGCGCGCCGCTTGGTGGCGAAGCAAAACCGGAAAGAGCCGCTGAAACCGGGGATGTCCGTGAGACCTGGCGCGACGGATGGCTTATTCCATGCGTCTGTCAGGCCCGCCCGCAAAGGGCTTCGGTCATTCCGAAAAGAAACTGCGGTGGATTCTAATACACACCTGTATCCGAATGCAAAGCAGAATGTGCAAGCTGGCCGATGCTACACTTCGGCCCATGAAACCCGTACGACTGACCCGTGAACAGAGCCGTGACCAGACGCGCCAGCGTTTGCTCGATGCTGCGCAAGCCGTTTTCATGAGGAAGGGTTTCGGCGCGGCGAGCGTCGAGGACGTGGCCGCCGAGGCGGGTTATACGCGTGGCGCGTTCTATTCGAACTTCGACAGCAAGGCGCAGTTGCTGCTCGAAGTGCTCAAGCGCGATCACGACATGACCATGGAGCACCTCTCGACCATCTTCGAGGACGGCGAGGCCTCGCGCGCTGATCTCGAAGCGCGCGTGCTCCAGTACTACAGCGAGTGTTACCAGGACAATGCCTGCTTCCTGCTGTGGGTCGAGGCGAAGCTGCACGCGAGCCGCGACGCCGCTTTTCGCACCAGCTTCAACGCGCTGATGCGTGAGCTCAGGCAGACCACGACGGACTATATCGAGGCGTTTTCAGAGCGGGTGGGCACGCCGTTGAGCATGCCCGCCGGGCAAATGGCGCTCGGGCTGATTGCCTTGTGCGACGGCGTGCAATTCTTCTATTCGTCGGATCCGCAATCCGTGCCGGCGGAGTTTGCCCAAAGCGTGCTCGGGCATTTCTTCCGGCGCGTCGCGCTGAATGGCGGCACGGAATAACGCCATAACTTTGCAGCGGGCTTTCGCCTTCAATTCGCATCCGCGCAGCCTGCCATTCCGATAAGTGGCTGATTTACCACGAGGGTAATCATCGACAGTATCCGTACTGCTGATGGACGTATCATCGGAACCCGAGTGCGGGATCCCATTCTCAGCCTTTCACAGGCATTCGATGACACGCGTTATCCGGAACATCTGGATTGCCGGCGTCGTGATGATAGCCAGCAGTCTGGTTTCAGCCAATGAGCAGGCCCGCTTGTTTCCTCTGGAACGAGCCGCCGCAGGCATGGTGTTCTTTCCTTATCCGGCCGTGGTTTCAACGGCCGGCGTGCGCACCGTTCGAACCGTGCATGCACGCTTCTCATATGGGGTTTCCGAGAAACATGCAGGCACGGCGCCCTTGTCCGGCGCCGGTGTCAGTCTCGCCGATCCGAATACGGCGGGTCGGCAATATCCGCAGGCATTGCCTGCCTATTCGCTCGGCAATTCCGGTAAAACGCGTAGCGATTTCGCCAGCGATGAAGACGACTGGCATTTTCAGGCGAATCCGCAACTCGGCGTGAATCATGAGCACGAGAAAGGATTGACCTTCCTGATGCGCCGGGGCTTTTGATTCTCTGCATTCCCGGCGTCAATCTTCCTGAAAGAAGCGGCTATCAGCCGCGCGCTTCGGCATAGCGCCGCGCAACCTCGGGCCAGTTGATCACGTTATAGAAAGCCGCAATGTATTCCGGCCGGCGATTCTCGTATTTCAGGTAATAGGCGTGCTCCCAGACGTCGAGGCCGAGAATCGGCTTATTGCCCGATGCGATGCCGCTCATCAGCGGATTGTCCTGATTCGCCGTGCTGCTGACCGCGAGCTTGCCTTGCTTGTCGACTTCGAGCCACGCCCAGCCGCTGCCGAAGCGCGTCAGCGCGGCCTTCGTGAACGCATCCTTGAAGGCATCGAAACCGCCCAGATCCGAGTCGATCGCCCGGGCCAGTTCGCCGTCCGGCTGGCCGCCACCCTCCGGCGACATCACGGTCCAGAACAGGCTGTGATTCGCGTGGCCGCCGCCGTTGTTGCGCACGGGCGCGCGCAGCGCTTCGGGCAACGCATCGATATTCACGATCAGGCTCTCGACCGGCTCGTCCTTGCGGTCGGACTTCTCCAGCGCCGCGTTGAGGTTGTTCACGTAAGTCTGGTGATGCTTCGTGTGATGGACCTCCATCGTGCGGGCGTCGATGTTCGGTTCCAGTGCGTCGAAGGCATAAGGCAGGGGAGGCAGGGTGTAAGGCATCGAATGCTCCTTTCGGTTCGAAGTGGGGATCAGTGCCGCGCGGTGTGGCTGGGGTGAAGCGCGGCGTCGCCGTCGGCGATGGCGTGTGCAATGAGCGGATGCGGCCCGTGACGGGCGAGATGGCGAATCAGCGCGACATAGGTTTCGCGGCTGTGGCGCAAGGCGGCCTGGCGCAGCGTTGCGGGCCGGTCGGCGGCTTGCGTCAGTGCGATCAGGGTCGCGTGCGCGCGGCACAACCAGGGCGCCGCGCGATCGGGTGCGCCCTGCGCGACATGCAGGTCCGCGAGATTGTGATGCGCGACCACCAGCGCGGCGAGGCAATCGTCGGCGCGGCCGGCGGGCGGCGCGTCGATCAACCGATGCGCGATCGACAACGCCCGCTCATAACCGGCGAGCGCCAGCGCGGCGCGTCCGTCGCGTTCGTCCTGGACGGCCTGACGCATTTCGGCTTCCCACAACGCGAGGGTCGGCTGGCAGGGAACGGACGTGTCCGATGAGAGGTCGGCAATCTGCTGATGCATGGCGAGGGCTCCTGTTCCATCGCCCTTTGCGTCGACCTGGCGTCTGCGTACTCGGGTGAGTCAATGATAACCATTATCATTTGGCCTTGCCAACCCCGTTCCCGACGTGGACATACGCGCGGCTTTGGCCTCTACTGGAGCGGTGTCCACAAGACGGGGAAGGCATCTTGGCCAGCGCATCCACCGAAAGCCGCGAACTCCGTGAACGCCCGCATGCGGTCGCGGCGCAGGCGAGCCCTTGCGACGAAGGCATCATCCGCGTGCAGCCGTGCGCCAACGACGCGCCGTGTACCCGCAAGCGGCTCGCCTTGTCCGCGACGATTCTCGGTTCGAGCATGGCGTTCATCGACGGCTCGGTCGTGAACGTCGCCTTGCCGTCGATCCAGAGCGAACTGGGCGCGAGCATCGCGGCGATGCAGTGGGTCGTGAACGCCTACCTGCTGTTTCTCGGCGCGCTCGTGCTGGTCGGCGGATCGCTCGGCGACAAGCTCGGACGGCGCACGATCTTCGTCGCCGGCATTGCGCTGTTCACGGCGGCGTCGGCGGCGTGCGGCTTCGCGCCGGACACCGGCTGGCTCATCGCGGCGCGCGCGGTGCAGGGCATCGGCGCAGCGCTGCTGGTGCCGAGCAGCCTCGCGATCATCGGCGCGGTGTTCGACGGCGCCGAGCGCGGCCGGGCCATCGGCACGTGGGCGGGCGTGGGGGCGATCACGTCGTCGGTGGGACCGGCGGCGGGCGGCTGGCTCGTCGATGCGTTCTCCTGGCGCGCCATCTTCTTCCTCAACGTGCCGCTGGCCGCCGTGACGATCCTGCTGGCGCTGCTCTCGGTGCCCGACAGCCAGAAGGCCGACGCGCCGTCGACGCTGGACTGGCCCGGAGCGGTGAGCGCCGCCGCCGGACTTGCTGCACTGACCTACGGGCTGACCGAAGCGCCTGCGCACGGTTTCGGCGCTACGCGGGTGCTCGGCATGATCGGCGCGGGCGTGCTGTTGCTTGCCATGTTCCTGGTCATCGAGGCCAGGAGCCGCGATCCGATGATTCCCCTCGACATCTTCCATTCCCGCGACTTCACCGGCGCCAACGTGGTCACCTTGCTGCTGTACTTCGGGCTGGGCGGGGTGCTGTTCTTCCTGCCGTTCACGCTGATTCGCGCTTATGGATTCAACGCGGCACAGGCCGGGGCCGCCCTTCTGCCGATGCCGCTCATCATCGGCCTGCTGTCGCGCTTCACAGGTGGACTGACGGGCCGGTACGGCGCGCGGGCCCTGCTTACCGTGGGGCCGGGCATCGCCGGCATCGGGTTCGTGATGCTGGCGCTGCGTGTCGCGCCGGCCAGCTATTGGCTGGGGTTCCTTCCGGCACTCGTGGTCCTCGGCCTCGGCATGACAATCACCGTCGCGCCGCTGACGACGACCGTGATGGCGTCGGTGCCGGGCGCGCGCGCGGGCATTGCTTCAGGCATCAACAACGCGGTGGCGCGCGTGGCGGGCCTGCTGGCGATTGCCGTGCTGGGCATTGCGTTCGTATGGTCGCACGACGCCGTGTTGCGCGCCGGGGGCGCGGAGGCCGGCGCCATTGCCGCAGGCCTGCGTGCCGTTGCGTTGCTCTCCGCGCTGTGCGCATTCGCGGCATCCGGCGTTGCGGCGGCAACGATACGAAAACACGCTTGAATGCGCCGGGTCGACGTGATTTAGCAGAGTCGAACGGCGAGAACAATAGGCGGTTTCCGACCACTGCGTAAATTGCATGGGATAACGAAATGACATACAACCACCCGGTGTTTTGAGAGTTTTCACGAAGTTGAACGCCCAACTTCAACTTTACAATGGCTTCACATTCCTGATGTTTCGAGTTACTGAATAATTGGGAATGTAGAGGCAAAGATCCCGAGTTTCGGGTCAACGGCTGATCGGCCGTTTTTATCTGACTAAGGAGTAGAACAACATGATCAAGATCGAAAGAAGCGCTCTGGGTGTGTCCCACGTTGCCGGCGGCGCGAGGAAGCAGTCGACCACGACCATCATCGAAGTGCCCGGCGTTCCCAGTTCCACCACTACGCCGACCACGGGCACGACCGGCAGCGCAAGCTCGACCATCTTCGTCAACGGCAAGGAAGTGATCAGCCAGTCGGTCACGTTCTAAGCTTCGCCCGCCAAGATGCAACGTGGGCGGAACATGCGTTCCGCCCACGTTGTTTCGGTCCCGCGCTCGCTCAGGCGTTCTTGTGTTCCAACGTTTTGGCGCGCTTCTGAAGTGCTTCGGTTGTGTGTCCCTCGCCGTTCGGCAGCCAGCCGGGAGGACGCAGCACGAAGCCGATTGCATCGGAGACGCTCTTCGCCCGCACCACATCCTTCACGAGACTCGCCCAATGCTCCAGTTCCACGACCACCGGATTATGCGAAGTTGTCGGCGTCGTGAGGCCGTAGACGCAGGGCTCTTCAGCGCGTTCCTCCACATAGGTGCCGAACAGCCGGTCGAAGACAATCAGCACGCCGCCGAAGTTGGCATCGAGATAGGTGGCATTCGAGGCGTGATGAACGCGGTGCGCCGAAGGCGTGTTGAGCACATATTCGAGCCAGCCGAGTTTCGGAATCCAGGTGGCGTGCAGCCAGAACTGATAGAGCAGGTTGATGGACACCACCGCCAGCACCACGTCGGGCTTCACGCCGAACCACACGAGCGGGGTGAAGAACAGCGCCGAACCGGCAAGCTTGGTCAGCCAGCCAAGACGGTAGGCGGAAGACAGCGTCAACTGGTTCGGCGAATGATGCACGGCGTGATTCGCCCAGAAGAAGCGGATCGTGTGCGAGGCGCGGTGATACCAGTAGTAGCAGAACTCCTGTCCCAGGAAGAGCAAGAAGATCGTGAGCGCCGTGTTGCTCGTGACCGTGTGGATCCGGTGCTCCCATGCGAAGTTGAAGACCGGCGTGGCCAGCGAGATCGGCACGAATGCGAGCAGCTTGCGGCCGACGAGATCGGCAAGAGAGATCCAGGCTTCATGCCAGTCGAAGGCGCGGTCGGTGCCTTTGTGTTTGAAGTGCAGGACGAGCGCTTCGATCAGCGATGCGGTGAGCACGATGCCCATCGCGTACAGCGAGATTTTTCCAAGCAGTTCCAGTTCCATGATGGTTCGCCTTGGTGGGTGGATTGCGAATGAACCCATTGTGGCGAGCGGCCCGGTCGAAATCCACGCGCAAACTATTTCATCTCATGTCAGCGCGTCCGTTCGATCCCGCGTGCCTTGTGGGACAAGCGTTTGCGGCGAGTCATGTCACGAAGGTTCAGGCGCGGCAAGCGAAGATGCGCCGTCGCCGGAAGAGATGCTAAAGTCTTGCTCGATGGGGATGGGGTGCCCCCGATAACCGCCGTCCGGCTGATGACTCCTGTTGAATTGCGTTGCGCGACCTCGTTGCCTGCAAGGGTGCGCGCACGTCCGACAGGAGTTTCCTCGTGCAATCGTTTCTTTCCTTCGTTCTGGTTTTTGTCGGCGGCGGCCTCGGCTCGATGGCGCGTCACCTGGCCGGGCGAGCGTCCCTCGCGCTCTTCGGTCCGTCATTTCCCTATGGAACGCTCGGCATCAACGTCCTCGGCTCGTTCGCCATGGGCATGGTGGCCGGCTGGTTCGCGCTGCGCGGCCACGCCGACCAGAGCGTGCGCCTGTTCCTGACCACGGGCATCATCGGCGGCTTCACCACCTATTCCACGTTCTCGCTCGAGACCGCGCTGCTCTGGGAGCGCGGCGACGTGCTGTCCGTCATGTTCTATGTCGGCGGCACGCTGCTGCTCGGCTTCGTCGGGATATTCGGCGGGCTGGCGCTCGCACGCGCAGCCTTGGGTGCGTGAAGTGCCGTTACGCGGACTGCCTCGCCGCATCGAACACTTCGCGTGCCGCCTTGACCGCCGCATGATTCTCGTCGGCCCAGCGCAGCAGCACGTGCAGCGCGGCGTACATTGAGCGGCCCAGATCGGTCAGGCTGTATTCAACGCCGGGCGGCTTGGTCGGAAACACCTCACGGTGGACATAGCCGTCGCGCTGAAGCTCGTGCAACGTCTGCGTCAGCATGCGCTGCGAGATGTCCGGCACGAGCCGCCGCAGTTCGCCAAACCGATACGGCTGCTCGGCCAGCGCCATCATCAGCAGCGAAGTCCATCGTCCGTCGATCACGTCGATGACATCGCGCACCGGACAGTTCGATACATCACCAAACTTCGTCCGCGCGGCATCCAGCATCGTCTTGACTGCGCTGGGCGCGGCCTTGGAACTGACCTTGGTGGTTCCCATTCGGTGCCTATCTCCTGAAAAACTGCCTTCTTTACGGAAGACGATCGACGCCCGATCATCGAGGCGCTCTCAAATTGAGAGTATCACCCGGAATGAGGCAGGACTATGAGCGATACGATTTTCGTGACCGGTGCAGCCGGTCAACTTGGGCGGCTGGTCATCAAGCATTTGCTGGCGCGCGGCGTCGGGCCAAGGCGCATCATCGCGGGCAGCCGCAGCCCGGACAAGCTCGCCGATCTCGCCGCGCGGGGCATCGACGTGCGCCGCGCCGACTTCGACGATCCCGCCGCACGGACCGATGCCTTCAAAGGCGCCGGCACCGTGCTCATCATCTCGACGGATGCGCTCGACGGCGCCGATACGCGCCTCAAGCAACATCGCAATGCGGTGGCGGCGGCGGTAGAAGCAGGTGCCGGACGGCTTGCCTATACGTCGCTTCCCAATCCGGACAGCTCGCTGTTGAGCTTCGCGCCGGATCACCTCGGCACCGAACGGGCCATCAAGCAGACCGGCCTGCCGTACGCGATTTTCCGCAACGGCTGGTATCAGGAAAACCTGCACAGGGCATTGCCCGGCGCGTTTGCGAGCGGCACATGGCATTCGGCTGCGCGCGGTGGCAGAACGTCCTATGTGGCGCGGGAGGATATCGCCGAGGCCATCGCGGCCGCGCTCGCCACGCCGGACGCCGGGCGCCACACATACACGCTGACGGGCGCGGAAGCGCTGAACCGCGAAGAGATCGCTGAACTCGCGCGGCGGGCGACGGGCAAGCCGCTGGCGCTCGTGGAAGTAACGGACGAACAGCTCGCAGCGGGCTTGAAAGCGGCCGGTGTGCCGGATGTATTCGTCGATGTCCTCGTCTCGGCCGATGTGGAAACCCGCGCGGGCAATCTTTCCATCGTGACCGATCATCTCGAATCGCTGATCGGCCGCGCGCCGCGGCGGCTGGCGCGTCATCTCGAAGAAGCCGGCGCCGGATACGCGGGCTGACGCGCGCAGTGGCTTTACTTGGCGTCGTTATAAACGGTCGCGCGCGACACGCCGAGATGTTGCGCGACCGTTTCCATCGAGCGCCGCAAATCCAGGAAGCCCTCCTGTTTCAGCGCCTGCATCAGCGCGCGGCGCTGGTCGGCGCGCAGGGCCTGCGGCGTGGTCGCCTGACTCACGGCGAAGCGGTCGATGCGCTCACGCAGCGAATCCGCACTCGACGGATCCAGCGATTCCCGCACGCCGTCCGTACCCAGCGACGAAAACTGCTCGAGCATATTGGTCAGGCTGCGGAACAGCGTGACATCGACATTCAGGCAGAGCGCCGCGATATAGCGGCCGTCCGAATCCTTGATCCCGATCGATGTGCTCTTCGCCTGCCGGCCGTCCGCGAAACGGTTGGCGTAGTTCGCGAGGATCTGCGGATAGGCGTCGTCTGCGATGCGGGCCAGGCCGAGTTCCGTTGCCGGATCGCCGACCTTGCGGCCCGACAGATTGTTGTGAATGGCAAGCACCGCGTGTTTCGGCGAGCGCAGGTCATGCACGACGACCTCCGTGAACGGCGCCAGTGTTTCGCCCAGACCCGCGGCGATCTGCTTGACCTGTTCGAGAATGGTCCGCTGTTCGACGGTGAGCTTGGCTTGGGTCATGGTGTCTGGACGGGTCGGTCGCGTCGGGTTGCGTCAACGAGTACAAAGCATGCCATCTCAAGCCGTCGCGCGCATTGATTTTTTGTACAAAAATAGACATAATGTTGAAAATGCGCGACGCGTCCAGTGCACGGAATCGTGACGTGCCATGCGCAGTGTGACCCTGGCCAACCCTTCTCACGGCATGTCCGACATGACGACTCCAAGCCTCCCCACCTACGCCGACGTCGAGGCTGCCGCCTCGCGCATTGCGGGCGTCGCGCATCGCACGCCGGTTCTGACTTCCAGCACGCTCGATGCGCTGACCGGCGCCGAGTTCTTCTTCAAGTGCGAGAACTTCCAGCGCATGGGCGCGTTCAAGTTTCGCGGTGCGTTCAATGCGCTGTCGAAGTTTTCGGCCGAGCAGCGCAAGGCCGGCGTGGTGGCGTTCTCGTCCGGCAATCACGCACAGGGCATCGCGCTGTCGGCACAGCTGTTGAACATTCCGGCCACCATCGTCATGCCGCACGATGCACCCGCCGCGAAGGTCGCCGCCACCAAGGGCTACGGCGCGCAAGTCGTTGTCTACGACCGCTACAAGGAAGACCGCGAAGCGATCGGCCGCCGTCTCGCGGAGGAAAACGGTCTCACGCTGATTCCGCCATACGATCACCCGGACATCCTGTCGGGCCAGGGCACGGCGGCCCGGGAACTGTTCGAGGAAACCGGTGCGCTGGATCACCTGTTCGTGCCGCTCGGCGGCGGCGGGCTGCTGTCCGGCACGGCGCTGGCCACGCGTGCGCTGGCGCCGCAATGCGTGCTGCATGGTGTCGAGCCCGAAGCGGGCGATGACGGCCAGCGCTCGTTCCGCACGGGCGAAATCGTGCATATCGATACGCCGGTGACCATCGCCGACGGCGCGCAGACTCAGCATCTCGGGCACATCACCTTCGGGATCATCAAGCGCGATGTGAACGACATCCTCACCGCATCCGATGCCGATCTGGTCGAAGCCATGAAGTTCTTCGCGACACGCATGAAGATGCTGGTGGAGCCCACCGGCTGTCTCGGCCTTGCCGCTGCGCTGAACCTGCGCGAGCAACTGGCGGGCAAGCGCGTGGGCGTGATCATCAGTGGCGGCAACATCGACCTGGAACGCTTCTGCTCGCTGGCGGCGGTGTGATGGTCACGTCCGCCATGAACACGCCGTTCGATCAGCTGATCGACGCGCTGGAGCGGGAAGGCGCGCGCTATCGCGTGCTCGAGCATCCGGAGGAAGGTCGTTGCGATCTGGTGGCGGCGTTGCGCGGCACGGAACCCGGACAGGGCGCCAAGGCGATGCTCTGCAAGAGCAAGGACGCGGACGGCCAGATGATCCTGGCCATTCTTCCCGGCGACAGGAAACTGGACTTCAAGAAGGTCGCCAAGGCAGCGGGCATCAGGAAGGCCACACTCGCCACCCCGGAAGAAGCGCAGCGCGAGACCGGCTGCGTGATCGGCGCAATTCCGCCGTTTTCGTTCTCGCCCGCGGTGAAGTTGATCGTGGATCCGGAACTGATCGAACGCTTCGACGAAATCGCGTTCAATGCGGGCCGGCTCGATCGCTCGATGCTGCTCGCGTCGGACGATTATCTGCGCATCGCCCGGCCGCTTGTCAGTCCGTTGTGCGCATGATGCGCATCAATCACGCTTCGGCGGGCTGTCGAATGACGCGCAGCGCCACGCAAAGGCACAGCACGAGCAGTACGGCGACGTAGGCCGCCACGGCGGGCCACGCGCCGTGCTGCCAGAATGCGCCGCCAATCGACCCGAGCACGCTCGACCCGAGGTAATACGCGAGCAGATAGAGCGAGGCCGCGTGACCCTTGGCCGAACCGGCCAGCCTTCCGACCCAGCCGCTCGCGACCGAATGCGCGATGAAGAAGCCGATCGTCACGAGCACGATGCCCGCGATCACCGCCACGAGCGATGCGGATAGCGTCAGCGCGAGACCGGCGGCGAGCACCACGACGCCGCTGATGAGCACCGGCGCGCGGCCCAGCTTGTCGGCCAGCGCGCCCGCGCTCGACGACGACACCATCCCGAACAGATACGCGCCGAAGATGAGCCCGCACTGGGTCGAATCGAGATTGAAGGGCGGGGCGATGAGGCGGAAACCGGCGTAGTTGTAGACCGTCACGAACGCGCCCATCACGAGAAAGCCGATCGTGAAGACGAACGGAAGACGCGTGTGCAGCAGTTGCGCCTGCCACAGCCGCAGGTGATGGCGCAGCGTCAGGTCGGTGCGCCTGACGAAGCGTCGTGAAGGCGGCAGCAGCATCACGAAAGCGAGAGCCGCGATGAGATCGATCACGCCGATCGTCGACATCGCCGTGCGCCACGAAAAATACTGCTCCAGCGCGCTCATGCCGATCCGTCCGATCATCCCGCCGAACGCCGTGCCGCCCACATAGAGACCCATCGAGAGGCCGAGTCCTTCGGGCGCGATTTCCTCCGCGAGATAGGCCATGGCGACAGCCGGCACGCCGCCGAGCGTGAAGCCTTCCAGCGCGCGCCAGACGAGCATCAGGTCCCAGCTCGACGCGCTGGCGGCCAGCAGGTTGAACAGCGCCGCCGAGGTCATCGATGCAAACATCAGTCCGCGCCGTCCGACGCGTTCGGACAGCGCGCCGGCGCACAGGATGGAGACCGCGAGGAAGCCGGTCGAGAGCGACAGCGATAACGAACTCGCCGCCGCGCCGATGCCGAATTCACGCGAGAACGCAGGCAGCAACGGTTGCACGCAGTACAGGAGCGAGAACGTGGAGAAACCGGCGAGAAACAGCGCGAGCGCGATGCGCCGGTAGGCGGACGAACTGGGCAGGACGCCGTTCGAGGGCGCGTCGCGCCGCGTGCCATCCACCGGGGATGTGAGGGAAGGGGAGGACATCGCCTGATTGACTGAAGAAGAAAGTTGACTTCATTCTTGCCAATGTCGAGCCATATGTCCAATATATGAAAACATGGGCAGCGATATGTTTCAGCACTGGCCTTTTCGAATGTTGAGCGGCATCGGGGATTAAAAAGGATGGAGCTTCGCCACTTGCGCTATTTCCTCGCCGTCGCCGAGACGTCGAACTTCACCAAGGCGGCCGAGCAGCTGGGCATCGGCCAGCCGCCGCTCAGCCAGCAGATCAAGGCGCTCGAGCAGGAACTCGACGTGGAACTGTTCAGACGCAGCGCGCGGGGCGCCGAACTCACACAGGCCGGAAAAGTCTTCGCAGATGAGGCGCGGCGCGTGCTCGACGACGCCCAGCGCGCGGCGCGGGCGGCGCAGCGTGCCGCACGCGGGGAGACCGGACATCTGCGGGTCGGTTTCACCGGCACCGCTGCGTTCAATGAACACGTCTCGGGTCTGATCCGGCGCTTTCGCGAACGCTATCCCGAAGCCGAGCTGGCGCTGCACGAGGCGGCCTCGGGCGTGCTGCTGGACCTGCTCGAAGCGGGCCAGCTGGACGTGGGAATCATCCGGCCGGTGCGGCGTGTCGCCGATGCGCTGCTGCAAAGCGACTGGCGCGAGGAACCCATGCTGGTGGCGCTGCCGGTCGCGCACCGGCTGGCGTCGAAGACACGCATTGCGCTGGCCGATCTCGCCGACGAACCCTTCGTGCAGGTGCCGCGCGTGGCGGGCGGCACGCTGTTCGACGACATCGTCGCCGCGTGCGCCGCCGCCGGGTTCCAGCCGCAACTGGCGCAGCCCGCGCCGCAGATGGCGTCGGCGGTGACGCTGGTGGCGGCGGGGCTGGGCATTTCCATCGTGCCGAAGTCGATCACGCAGGTGCGCGTGCGGGGCGTGGTGTATCGGCCGCTGCTGGCGCGTGGCTTGCGCGCGCGGCTGGCCATTGCGTCCCGGCGCGACGATCCGTCGTCCGTCGTGCGCAACTTTCTCGAACTCGCCTGAGGAACGCCGGAGGGGTGTTCGAAGTCCATTCGCGAATGTCGTAGAATTTCGAACGCCGAACACAACACAACAGTCGCCGGATCGCGGCGAATCTTCAAGAAGACCATGGCATATCAAAGCGTTGAAATCGCCAAACTGAGGGCGCAGCAAGAAGCCCTGGACAAACAACTGGCCGAAGCGAAAGAAAAGGAAACCCAGCATGTGCTGCGCGAAATCGTGCAAAAAATGCGCGAGTACGGCATCTCGCTGGCCGAACTGATGGGCCGCAAGACGGTGTCGGAATCGTCCGGGCAAAGCGCGCAGACCCCGGCGTCCGAATCCGCGGTGAAATATCGCGACCCGGTCAGCGGCGCCACCTGGAGCGGCCGTGGCCGCGCCCCGACGTGGATCGCGGGCAAGAATCGCGACGAATTCCTGGCGGACCGGCACGCCGCCGCCCGCGCGATGGTTCAGGCAGCGCTGTTCCCGGAAGGTCATTGAGGCATCGGGCGGCGCAAGGCTCGTTTCACGCACCGAGCGCTGCATACCTCTCGAAACTTCTTCAGTACCTTACGAAAGCCTTGTGAATCAGGCTTGCCGTCGATAAACTTGCGAACAATTCCTATTTACGTCGCAAGATTTCGATGAAACCCGTCGCGCACGACCGTTGTTCCGAGGACCCGCAGGCATGAGGCCGGTCATGGTTCGCCTGCATCGCTGGCTTGGCGTCGCCACAGCGTTGTTCCTGTTCGTCTCGGGCCTCACGGGCGCTATCATCGCGTGGGATCACGAGATCGACGCGTGGCTCAATCCCGCGTTCTTCCACGCCCGCACGGACGGCCCTGCGCTGCCGCCGCTCGAACTCGCGCGCCGTATCGAAGCCGCCGACCCGCGCGTGGAAGTGACCTACATGCCGCTCGGCGTCGAGCCGGGCCACACCGCGCAGATGATGGTCATGCCGCGCACGAATCCGGCCACCAACGCGCCGTTCGAGGTCGCGTACAACCAGATCGCCGTCGATCCCGCGACCGGCCAGGTGCAGGCGCAGCGCATGTGGGGCGCCGTGTCGCTCGCGCGCATCGACCTGATGCCGTTCCTCTACAAGCTGCATTACACGCTGCATCTGCCGTTCGTCGGCGGAATCGACGTGGGCACCTGGCTGCTCGGCATCGTCGGGATCCTGTGGTTCTTCGACAGTGGCATCGCGCTGATCCTGTCGTTCCCGAGCGTGAAGGCGTGGCGCAAGTCGTTTGCGTTTCGCGTGAAGCGCGGCGGCTACGCGCTGACCTTCGACCTGCATCGCTCCGGCGGCGTCTGGATCTGGGGCCTGCTGCTGATGATGGCCCTCACATCCATTTCGATGAACCTCTCCGAACCGGTGGTGCGCCCGGTTGTCTCGGCGTTCTCGAAGCTCTCGCCGTCCTTCCTCGACAACCCCGCGCTGGTGCGCGCCGGACCGCCCGGCCAGCCGCTGGCCACGCGCGAGGAGATTCTTCAGAAAGCCGCGCAAGACGCGCAACGTCAGAACCTCACCCAGCCGATGGGCGCGCTCTACTACGCGCCGATGTTCAAGGCCTACGGCGTCGGCTTCTTCGCGCCGGGCCACGATCACGGCGACATGGGCCTCGGCAACGCCTGGCTCTACTACAACGCGCAGACCGGCGCGCTGGCCGGTTCGACCATTCCCGGACGCGGCTCGGCCGGCGACATCTTCATGCAGGCGCAGTTTCCACTGCATTCAGGGCGCATCGTGGGCATTGGCGGGCGCATTCTCGTGAGCGCGGTGGGCATCGCGGTGGCGGTGCTGAGCATTACCGGCCTGATGATCTGGATTCGCAAGCGCGCCGCACGCCGGCAATCGGCGGCGGCCTCAAGCGAAAGGGCGGCGCGCGGCCGTTCCATCGCTTCCTAGCGTGTTGAGCGCTGGCGACACTCTTCAAGCCAGCGCCCATCCCTCGAATAAAGCTCGACGCGGTAGTTCCTGCCGGGTGGGATGTTGCGCGGATGCAAATCGCGCAATCAATAAATGATAACGACTCGCATTCACTCTATAATCCGGCGCACAACGCCAGTCTCATCCGTCGCGCCTCGTGCGCGCCCGGTCTTGCGACGCAGAACAATGCCGCCCGGATTCCAGACGATGCCCCGGGACGGAAGACCGACCATCACCGACGCCCTTTCCTGATTCATGTCCGCATTCCGTTCTTACACCTCGCAGGCCATGCCTGTGCTGGCGCAGCGCGCCGCGATCGTCGCCGCGGTGGCGATGGTTTTTTCCCTGTCGGCTCACGCGCAATCGGCTGATACGAGCAATACCGGCAGTACCGGCACGGCGGCTGCCGCGCCCCAGGACAGCGCGCTGCCGGCCGTCAAGGTGCAGGCGAGCAAGGAACAACTGCCCGGCGATCTCTCGCCGACCTTCGCGGGCGGCCAGGTCGCGCGCGGCGCCGATTACGGCGTGCTCGGCAAGCAGAAGAACCTCGACATGCCGTTCAGCATGACAACCTACACATCGAAGCTGATCGAGGACCAGCAGGCGCGCACGATCGGCGACGTGCTGGCGAACGATCCGTCGGTGCGGACGGCGTTCGGCTTCGGCAACTTCGCCGAAACCTACGTGATCCGCGGCTTCGAACTCCAGGGCGACGACATCTCGCTGAACGGCCTGTACGGCATCACGCCGCGTCAGCTCGTGGCCACGGATGCGCTCGAACGCGTCGACCTGTTCAAGGGCGCCAATGCGTTCCTGAACGGCGCGTCGCCGAACGGCTCGGCAGTGGGCGGCGGCATCAACCTGCAACTGAAGCGTGCCGACGACAAGCCGCTCACCCGCGTGACCGTGGACGGCGAAGCGTCCGGCATGATCGGCGCGCACGTGGACGTGGGCCGTCGATTCGGCAGCGAAGGCCAGTTCGGCATTCGCGTGAATCAGGCGAATCACGATGGTGAAACGGCGATCGACGGCGAGCACAAGCGCGACAACACCACGGCCGTCTCGCTCGACTGGCGCGGCGACAAGCTGCGTCTGTACGCCGACTTCCTGTATCAGCGGCAGCGCATCAACGGCGGACGTTCGACCGTCTATGACTACGCCAACTATGTCCCGGCGCCGCCCGCCGCGACCTACAACTACGGCCAGTCGTGGGGCTACAGCTCGATCGAGGACACGGTCGGCATCCTGCGCGCCGAGTACGACTTCCTGCCCGGCTGGACCGCGTATGTCGCGGGCGGCATGCGCCACACGGACGAGCACGGCGAATATGCGTCGCCGAGCATCAACACGACCGGCATCACGCAGTCGCGCCTCGGCGTGCCGCACAAGGAAGACGGCAGCTCCGCCGAAGCCGGCGTGCGCGGCCGCTTCAACACGGGCCCTGTGTCGCACTTCGTGACGGCGGGCGCGTCGATCGTGCGCGTCGACTCGATGTCCGCCTACACCTACAGCAGCTCGTTCCCGTCGAGCATCTACGACACGCCGCGCGTGCCGTATCCGGCGACCGTCGGTTCGGCAGGCGATCTCGGCGACCCGCAGACCGTCTCGCTGAGCCTGCTGCGCAGTGTGTCGGTGTCGGATACGCTCGGCTTCCTGAACGACCGCGTGCTGTTCACGGTCGGCGTGCGTCATCAGGACCTGCACGCGAACAACTTCGACTACACCGGCAAGCAGACCGAAGCCTATAACGATTCGGTCACGACGCCGTTGTTCGGCCTCGTCGTGAAGCCGTGGCAGAACGTCTCCTTGTTCGCGAACCGCAGCGAAGCGCTGACGATCGGCGATTCGGCGCCGTCCACCGCGGCCAACACGGGACAACTGCTGCCGCCGGAGAAGTCGAAGCAGTGGGAAGTCGGCGCGAAGTACGACAACGGCCAGTACGGCGCGACGGTCGCGGCATTCCAGATCGAGAAGCCGCTGACCTACACGAACGCGGCCAACTTCTTCGTCGCGGACGGCACGCAGCGCCATCGCGGCATCGAGGCGTCGGTGTTCGGCGAGCCGGTGAAGGGCGTGCGCCTGATCGCCGGCGGCACGTATATCCACGCGACGCAGATCGACACCGGCAGCGGAACGACGGACGGCAACAAGCCGATCGGCGTGCCGACCTTCATGTTCAACGTGAACGCGGAATACGACGTGCCGATGCTGCAAGGCCTCACGCTGACGGCGCGCTGGATCTACACGGGTTCGCAGTATCTGAACACGACCAACACGCTGTCGATTCCGCACTGGAACCGCTTCGACCTGGGCGCGCGCTATGCGACCGTGGTGTTCGGCAAGCCGACGACCTTCCGCGCCAGCGTGCTCAACGTGGCGAACAAGTCGTACTGGGCCTCGACGATCGGCGGATATCTGACGCAAGGCGCGCCGCGCACCTTGCTGCTTTCGATGACGACGGACTTCTGAACGTAGCCTGAAGACGCAAGCTGAAAGCACACCCCGAATGTCGGATGGCGATCCGGCGTTCGGGGTGTTTTCATTGGCGCGGGGTTGTCCGCTTCAATCGACGACGGCAGGCCCGATGTAATGCGCGCGCGGCCGCAGCAGCGTGCCTTCCTCGATCTGTTCGATGGCATGCGCCATCCAGCCGACGCTGCGCGCAATTGAGAACAGCGCGAACGCCGCGCCTTCCGGCAACGCGCAATGCTCGACGAGCGCGGCGAGCGCGATGTCGATGGCGGGCGGCGTCCCCGTCAGCCGCCCGACGCATTCGATCAACTCGTGCGCGGCGTGAGGCGCGTCGAAGGCGGAGAGGAGATTGGCGGCGCGCGGATCGCCTTGCGGATAGAGTTCGTGGCCGAAGCCCGGCAGCGGTTCGCCTCGCGCGACGCGTTCCTCTACGGCCCTTCCGGTTCCAACGCTTCGTGCTTCGTCCATGAAGGCGCCCACGCGCACGATGGCGTTGCCGTGCATCGGTCCCGAGAACGCAGCCAGTCCCGCGATCATGCTCGCGCCCAATGATGCCCCGGTCGATGCCGCAACGCGCGCCGCAAACGACGAACTCGTCAGCTCCTGATCCGCGAGCAGCACCAGCACGCGGCGCAACAAATCGGCGTGACGCGGCACGCCCCACGCATCCGCGATGCGCGCGTGCAGCGGCCCTTCATCCGAACGCGATGTGAAGAACTGACTCGCGAGCAATCCCACGAGCCGCGCGGCTTCGCCGAAGCGGTCGGCGTGGTCGCGCGAGGGACGGGCGGCGTCGTGCGCCAGCGCCGCATAGACCCGCGCTTCGGCGGGCCCGTCGAATGCGACCGGCTCGAACGAGGGAAAGTGCGGCGGCCCGGACGTGTCCCACAGCAGCTGCGCGGCGTCCTCGAAACTCGCCGATGCCGCCAGATGCACCGCATCCCTGCCGCGGTAATAGAGCGTGCCGCGCGCAATGGTGGAGATGCGCGTATCGATGATCGGTTCGCCCCAGGCCATCGTGCTGGCCGCGATTTTCTTGCGGCCGCGTCCGAGGCTGCGCTTCTTCAGCAACCCGGCGATATCCGTCGCGCGATAGAGGTTGCGGTTCGCCTGCTGCGGGTCGTCCCGCACCTCGATCTGGCCGCGGCTGACATAGGCGTACAGCGTCTGCTTGCGCACGCCGAGGGCTTCGCAGGCTTCTTCCTGCGTGATCCAGTTCTTCACGTTGATCGAATCAATCAAGATTGACGCTCATGCACCACGCCGGTTTAATCGGCTAAACACACCACCCCGAAGGAAGACCCGGCAGTTCGAACAAGGGCATCGGGCGGCGCGCTAAAGCGACCGCTTCAGGGACATGGAAACAGGAGATGACAGTGGCAACAGATCGGACGACCCAGTATATAGCGGGCACGACGGCCCGCACGACGCGCACGCGTTACTCGATTCTCGCGATGATCCTGCTGCTGGCGACCGTCGCCTACGCGGACCGCGCGATCCTCTCGATTGCAGGCCCCGGCATCTCGAAGGAATTCGGCCTGAATCACGTGCAGCTGGGCTACGTGCTGTCCGCGTTCAGCTGGGCCTATGTCGTCGGGCAGATTCCCGGCGGCCTGCTGCTCGACCGCTTCGGCACCAAGACCATGTACGGCACGACGCTGATCCTGTGGTCCATCGCCACGATGCTGGTCGGGTTCATCGGCAACTTCACATCGGATCTCTCGATCGCGCTGAGCCTGCTGTTCGCGCTGCGTTTCGCACTCGGGCTGATCGAGGCGCCCAGCTTTCCCGCCAACGGCCGCGTCGCGGTCATGTGGTTTCCGAAGGAGGAACGCGGGCTGGCGACGTCGCTGTTCGCATCGGCTTCGTATTTCGCGGTGGCGATCTTCTCGCCGTTCGCCGGCTGGCTCACGTCGCAGTTCGGCTGGCCCGCGCCGTTCATCGCGCTCGGCGTGATCGGGATCGCGGCGGCGGGCGCATGGGCCGTCGTCATGCATGAGCCGCGCAATCATCCGCGCGTGTCCAGCGGCGAACTCGAGCACATCATCGCGGGCGGCGCGATGATCGATATCGATTCGAAGCAGTCGCTCAAGGCGCGTCCGCCGCTCTCGCGTGGCGTCATGCGCATGCTGCTCGGCAATCGCATGCTGTGGTGCGCGTATGTCGGGCAGTATTGCACCATCGCGCTGAGCTATTTCTTCATCACCTGGTTTCCCATCTACCTCGTGCAGGCGCGCGGCATGAACGTCATGCAGGCCGGCTTCGCGACGATGGTTCCGGCCATCGCGGGCTTCGTCGGCGGCATTGCGGGCGGCACGATCTCGGACTGGCTGATCCGGCGCGGCTGGAGCGGCTCGTGGGCGCGCAAGACGCCGTATATCGTCGGCATGGGGCTGGGGTGCAGTCTCGTGTTGTCCGCGGTGGTCGAAAGCAATGCCGTGATCGTCCTGCTGATGACGCTGGCCTTCTTCGGCAAGGGCGCGGCGGCGGGCGCGGGCACCTGGGCCGTGGTCAGCGACACCGCGCCGCGCGAAGCCGTAGGCCTCGCCGGTGCGATCTTCAACTGCATCGGCAATATCGGCGGCATCGTCACGCCCATCGTCTTCGGCTACATCGTGCAGGCGACGGGCGGCTATACGGCCGGACTATACTTCGTCGCCGCACATTGCCTCGTTGCCGCGATGGTCTACCTGTTCTTCATGGGCAAGATCGAGCGCGTGAAAATGGCCTGAATCGCCTTGGCAGGCAGCGCCTTCAACATTCATTCCGAACCATGACCCGACCTATCATTCTCAATGCGGCCGACCTGCCCGAGTGGACTCACGAGGAGTTGAGAACGCACTTCACGGTGCTCGACCTGCCCGACGATCCCGCCGCCGCGCACGCGTTCCTGCAAGAGCAGGGCAGCAGGATCCGCGGCATTGCGCTGCGCAAGACGAAGATCGATGCCGCCTTCCTCGATGCGCTTCCCGCGCTGGAAATCATCTCGAGTTACAGCGCGGGACTGGACAACGTGGACATCGGCGCGGTGCGTGCGCGTGGAGTGAGCATCGAAAACACCTCGCACATCCTGGCGGAAGACGTGGCGAATGCGGCGGTGGGTCTTGCGCTGGCGCTCACGCGCGACTTCTTGAACGCCGATGCCTTCGTGCGCTCGGGCCAATGGCTCACGCAGAGCCAGTACCGGCTGGGACGCTCGATTTCGCGGATGAAGGTTGGCATTGTCGGGCTGGGGACGATCGGCTCGGCGATCGCGAAGCGCCTGCATGCCTTCGGTTCGACCGTCGCGTATTTCGGGCCGAGCCGCAAGAATGTCGAGCTGCCCTGGTACGACGGCGTGACCCGGCTCGCGCACGACAGCGACATGCTGATCCTCACGTGCCCGCTTTCGCCCGCGACGCATCATCTCGTGAATGCGGACGTGATTCGCGCGCTCGGGCCGGCTGGTTTCCTCGTGAATATCGCGCGCGGTCCGGTGGTGGATGAACGCGCGCTGGTCACGGCGCTGGCGGCGGACGGACTGGCGGGCGCCGCGCTCGATGTCTTCGAGCATGAGCCCGAGGTTCCCGAGGCGCTGCTGCGCGATCGCAGGCTGGTGCTGACGCCGCATATCGGGTCGGGCACGCACGAAACGCGTCACGCGATGGCGGAACACGTCGTGGATGCGCTCGCCAGGCATTTCGACATCGACGGTCCGCGCACCCGCGCGACGGGCACCGCTTCACTCCAGTACACGTAACGCTGCTCCGTGTCCGTCCGCAAATGCCGTGCGCTTTCGAAAGAAGGCGTGCGGCGTTCGCCCTAACATGCGGGTTGCCTGACATCGCCCGCGCCGTATCGACGCTGCTCGCCGGCTTCGTCACGCCAGACGCCCTGACGAACCCTGACTTGGTGGAATCGATTCCCGTGCCCCGGGATTGCGCCGATGCCGAAGCCATCCTGATGTCGCGCGAGCTGTCGTGCGAACTGAACCGGGCGCAGCTCATCAAGAAGTTCATGCGGATCGCGGTGACGCAACTGGGCGTGGAACGGGCGGTCCTGATCCTGTTGATCGACGGTATTGCCGAAGTGGTGGCGGAGGCCGTGGCCTCGCCGCAGCGCGTGGAAGTCAGCTGTCGCGCGAACGAAATCTTCAGTGCCTTGCTGCCGATGACGATCGCTCATACGGTCATGAACAGCCGTGAGCGGTTGCTGATCGATCAACCCGAAGCCTTTCCGGACGATCCGTATGTGCATGCTCATCGTCCGAAGTCGGGCCTGTTTCTCCCTGTACTGAGACAGGACCGCCTGGCTGGCATTTTGTACGCGGAGAACCGTTCGACATCCACGCCGATCGACCGCGCGAAGATCTCGCTCGTCGAAATCCTGGCGGCGCAGACTGCGGTGTCGATGGAAAACGCCCGGCTCTACGACGCGCTCAAACAAGAGAATCGCGAGCGCACGCTGACCGCGGAACGCTTGCGGCGCAGCGAGGCGCTGCTCGCCGAGGGCCAGCGGATCAGCAAGACGGGCGCGTGGACCTGGAACGCCGATTCCGGCGACATGCAGTGGTCGGAGCAGGTGTACGACATCTGGGGCTTGCGCGTAGCCAACGGCATTCCCACCTTCGACGCGCTGATGCAACACGTGCATGCGACCGACCGTGAGCGGGTCATCGGCCTGCATGGGCTGGCCATCATCAGCGATGTGAAGGACGAGATCTTCACGACTGAATTTTCGATCGACCGGCCCGACGGCGCATGGCGCCGCCTGCAGATCGTGTTGCGGCCATGAAGCCGGCCCGGCGAGCGTCCGCGGTTGTATATCGGCACCACGGCGGATGTCACCGAACGGCGGCTGTCGGGAGACGCGCTCAGACGCAGCGAGGCGCATCTCTCCGAGGCCCTGCGCCTGAGCAACATCGGCAGCTTGAGCTGGATGATCGATTCACGCATCCTGCACTGTTCCGCGCAGTGCCGCCGCATTCTCGACGCGGACGACACCGCCGACATCGAGATCGAGGACATTCTCGCGAGGATCCACGCCGATGACGTCGAAAGCGTCGCCGCCGCGTTCTTCCGCAACAAACCCAGCGACGACGCGATCCAGCAGGAGTTCCGGCTGACGGCGAAATCAGGCGCACTGCGCTATCTGCGCATGGTCGCGCGATCGATCCGAGCCACGAGCGGGGCGGTCGAATATGTGGGAGCGCTGGCCGACGTCACCGACTCCCGCAACGCGCAGAACGCGCTGATGGAAGCACAGACCAACCTCACTCACGTGACCCGCCTCTCGGTGCTGACGGAACTGACGGCCAGCATCGCCGACGAGATGAAGCAGCTTCTCGCGAGCATCATCGCGAATGGCGAGGCGGGCTTGCGCTGGCTCGACCGGCGCTCGCCTTCAGTCGGCGACGCGAGCCGCAGCTTCGATGAAATCGTCAAGTCGGCGCAGCGCACCAACGACGTCATCAACCGCATTCGTTCGTTTGCCCGCAAGAGCCGCGCGGAACGCAAGATGATCGATCTCGCCGACACCCTCTACGAAGTGCTGCCCCTCGTGCGTCAGGAACTGGATCGTCACGCCATCACGCTGCGCACCGCCATTGCATCGCCTGCTCCGATGGTCTGCGCCGACAACCTCCAGATGCAGCAGGTCCTGATGAACCTCATCACGAATGCCATACGCTCGATCCAGCGTGCGTCGGGCGAACGGAAGGACATCCTGATCACGGTGGATACCGTCGGCGACAGCTACTTCAGGGTGGCCGTCACGGATTCGGGCGCGGGGCTCTCGGTGGATGCGAGGCAGCATCTCTTCGAACCCTTCTTCACGACCGAACCCGAAGGCATCGGCCTCGGTCTGTCCATCTGCCGGTCCATCGTCCAGGAACACGACGGCATGATCGGCGCGGAAGACTGCCAGGAAGGCGCCCGCCTTTTCTTCGACATCCCGCGTTGCCCGGTCCGCGAGGTTGCGCACTGAAGCGTCATCGGCGCAGCGGTTCCAGCGCCTCATGCACTAGGCCGAAGAATTCGCCGGCGTAAGCGGAGTCGAGCCAGCGCACGATCAGCGCGAGGCGGCTTTGCGGCTCGATCCACATGAACGAGCTGCCCGCGCCCACGCCGAAATAGCTCGATGCCGGCACGCGCGGGAACATCTTCTGTCCGCTGTTGAGCCACACGAGATAGCCGTAGTAAGGCGCGAGCGCCACCGGCGTGCGCATGCGCGCGATCCATTCCGCCGACAGCACGCGCCGCCCGTTCGAGACGCCTTCGTCGAGCAGCATCTGCGCGATCTTCAACTGATCGTTCGCGCTGATCGACATGCCCGCGCCCCAATGCGTGCCGCCGGGCACGGACTGCATGCGCTTGCCGTCGATCTCGGTCCACGTGTGGTCATAGCCCGCCCAGTTCCAGTTGCCGGAGAGGCCGCAAGGCTCCGCGATGGCCGTGCGGAAGACTTCCGGCAGCGGCTCGCGAAACAGATGCAGCAGCGCCAGCGAAAGCTGGTTGATGCGCACGTCGTTGTATTCCCAGTACGTGCCGGGCGTGTTCAAAGGCCGGCGCTCGCCCTTCTTGCCGGCGGGCGGGTCGCCGAACGTGACCGCGCGATAGTGGTCCGCCTGATCCGGAAGACCGAAGCATTCGCCGGTCCATTCGCTCGTCTGCTGCAGCAATTGCGTCCAGGTGACCTGCGCGTTGTGCGCATCGTCGAAGCCGATGCCGCGAATGCGTTCGCGCACGGGTTCGTCGGGATCGGGCAGCAGGCCGCGATCGAACGCGACGCCCGCAAGCAGCGCGAGATACGTCTTGGCGATGCTGAACGTGAGATCCGCGCGGTCCGGCTCGCCCCAACTGGCGATGAGCTTGCCATCGAGAGCGATGGCCCCCGACACGCCGCCGCGATCATGGACGGGACCGAGCAGCCGGTTCCACGGCGGCGGATCGTTGACATGCACGCCCCAGTTGCCGTCGACCTTGCGATCCCAGGCGGATTCATGGTCGATCGAAAAGCGGATCGCGCGCTGCAAAGCCTCATTCATGCTGCTGACTCCTTCGGTACTCAACGAATGTTCAGGCGCCGCTTTGCCCACACCAGGGTGAACAGGCTCAGGACGGCCGCGATCATCAGATACAGGCCGGGCGCGAGATTGTTGTGCGTGACGGCGATCAGCGACGCCACGGCGAGCGGCGTGAAGCCGCCGAACACCGTGGTGCCGATGTTATAGCCGAAGGCCATGCCGGTCGTGCGGGTGGCGGTGGGGAACAGCTCGGCCATCAGCGCGGGAATGGGCGCGAAGTAGGTGGCCTTGAGCAACGCGACCCAGACGACGGCCGCAATGAGCGTCGGCAGCGAAGGATGCGCGTTCATGAACATGAAGGCCGGATACACGGTCAGGAAGAACACCACGCCGGTCGTGATCATGATGCGATAACGCCCGTACTTGTCCGACAGATGCCCGACCACCGGCACGAGCACCATCATGATGAAGCCCGCCGAAAGCGTCGCGATGAAGCCCGACGAAGGCGACAGCCCGAGTTGCCGCGTGGCGTAGGTCGGCATGTAGAGCAGCATGTAGTTGGCCGTGGTCGTGAGGATCAGCGAGCCGATGGAGACCAGCAGCCGTTCCTTCTGCGTGGCGAGCATCACACGCACGGGCGAGGCGAGCTTCTCTGCGTGCTCGAACTCCGGCGTCTCGTCCATGCGGCGGCGGATATACAGCCCGATCGGCCCGATCAGCATGCCGAACAGGAACGGGATGCGCCAGCCCCAGCCTTCGAGTTGTGCGGGCGTCAGCGTGCTCGTGAGGACCGCGCCGAACAGCGAGGCGAGCAGCGTGCTCGCGCCCTGACTGGAGAACTGCCAGCTCGACATGAAGCCGCTGCGTTCCGGCTTGTGCTCGACGAGGAAGGCTGTCGAGCTGCCGAACTCGCCGCCCGCCGAGAAGCCTTGCAGCAGGCGCGACGCGAATATGAGGATCGGCGCCGCGATGCCGATGGTCGCATACGGCGGCATCAGCGCGACGATGCCGGTGCCGATGGTCATCATCGCGATGGACAGTGTCAGCGCGGCCTTGCGGCCGTGTCGGTCGCCGTACGAGCCGAGCACGAGCGCGCCGACGGGCCGCGCGAGATACGACAGCGCGAAGGTGCCGAGCGTCAGCAGCAGCGAGACCGTATGGTCCTGCGCTGGGAAGAACAGCTTCGAGAGAATCCCGGCGAAGTAGCCGTACACGACGAGGTCGTAGAACTCCAGCGCATTGCCGATCGAGGTCGCGACGATGAGCCGCGCAATCTTGCTCTGCTCGGCCTGCCCGGAGGCGGCCTGGGTCATGCCGACGGAATCAGTGCTCATGAAGAAGCCTCACTTCGCTTGGCGGGGAAGATGAAACGCGGGATTGATCGCGGCTGCGTCGCCTTCGCGCGCGCCGAGATCCCAGAACAGGCCGGCCATGATGCGCAGGCCTTCGGAGACGACAGGCCCGAGCAGATGCTCGTCCGGCGCATGCTGCGAACAGCCGGGATACGAATGCGGCACCCAGAGCGTGGGCATGCCGAGAATGTCGGCGAAGACGTCGTTAGGCAGCGTGCCGCCGAGATTGGGCAGCAGCACGGGCGTAGCACCCGTGGTCTCGGTGAGCGAGCGCAACGCCCATTGGACCCAGGGATTGTCGGGATCGACCCGCGTGGCCGGCATGCCGCGTTCGATCTCGACCTCGACCAGCGGAAAGCCGTGCGCATCGAGATGGCGGCGCACGATGTCGCGCAGATTGAGCCAGTCCGTGCCGACGACAAAGCGGATCTGCATGTGCGCGAAGGCGCGGTCGGGAATCGCGTTGACGGGCTTCTCGGGGTTGCCGGTCTTGAAGGCCAGCACTTCGATGTTGTTCCAGCCGAACACGCGTTCGGCGGGCGTGAGTCCGGGCTCGCCGTAATCGGCATCGACTTCCGGCTCGCCCGGATTGCCGCCCACTTCGATGTCCTGCAGCGCGCGCCGCACCGAATCCGGAATCGGCGGCGGACGCAGTCCATCGATCAGGATCTTGCCGCGTGCATCGACCATCGAGGCGATGGCGTTGGCGAGCACCACGGCCGGATTGCGCAGCAGGCCACCCCAGTTGCCCGAATGATGCGCGCCGTCGCGCAGCTTCACGTCGAGCCGGAAATTGAGGACGCCGCGCGAGCCGAGGAACAGCGTCGGACGATGTGCGGCGAGACGCGGACCGTCGGAGGCGATCAGCACGTCGGCCGCGAGTTCATCGCGCAACTGCTCGCAGATCGCCCACAGCCCTGGCGAGCCGACTTCCTCGCCGGTCTCGAACAAGAGCTTCAGATTGAAGCCGAGCTTGCCGCCGCGCGCGTCGAGCACGGCCTTCAACGCGGCGAGATTGATGCTGTGCTGGCCTTTGTTGTCGGCGGTGCCGCGTCCGTACCAGCGCTCGCCTTCCACCTTTACTTTCCACGGCGAGAGGCCCGTGCGCCATTGCGCATCGTAGCCGCGCACGACGTCGCCGTGACCGTAGCTCAGCACCGTCGGCAGGTCGTCGCTCTCGTGCCGGTGCGCGATCAGGAACGGCCCGGCGCCCTCGTGCGGATTCTCGGCGATGCGGCAGGTGAAGCCCCATGCGTCGAGCGTCGGCATCAGGTCGTCGGTGAGATAGGCGCGCAGGCGCGCGCCGCTGTCGGCCTCCTGACTGTCCGTGCGATGCGCGACGCGGCGCTGCAGGTCTTCGAGGAACGCGCCCGAGTCGAAATGGCGGGCGGCAAGCTGAATGGCGGTATCGCGGCTCACGTCGTCTCTGTCCAGTAGGTTCGATGACGACCCATGCTGACCTCGCCGATATTTCTGAACAATTACAATATTTCACTGCGACCGTTGCCATTTCGGCAAGGTGATTACGTTCTGAAAGCTCATGGATCAGACCGCTTTGCGCTATTTCCTTGAAGTCGTCAAAAGCGGTTCGCTGAGCAAGGCGTCCGAGCGCTTGTTCGTGGCGACCTCGGCGTTGAGCCGGCAGATCGGCAAGCTGGAAGAACAGGTGGGCACGCCGCTGTTCGAGCGGCGTCCGCGCGGCATGGTGCTCACCGACGCAGGACGTTTGCTCGCGAATCACGCGCGGCGCAGCCAGTTGGAGGAAGAGCGCGTGGTCGAGGAGATCATGGGACTCAGCGCCAGCGGCCGCGCGACCATCCGTATCGCGGCTTCGGAGGGCGTCGCGCCGGACTTCCTGCCGCAGCTGTTCGCGCATTTTCGCAGCACGCATCCGCGCGCGCATTTCGCGCTCGATGTCTCGGCGCCGTCCATCGCGACCCAGCGCGTGCGCGACGGCACACACGACATTGCCGTGTGCTTCAGCATGGCGCCTGAAGAAAACGTGCAGGTTCACTATGCTCAGCGCGCGCCGGTTTATGCGCTGATGCGGCGGGGTCATCCGCTGGCTTCGCAATCGATGCTGTCGCTCGCCGATCTCCTGAAGTGGCCGCTTGCGATGCACAGTCAGGGCGTGACGCTGCGGCAACTGTTCGACATTGCATGCAGTCTCGAAGGACTGGTGTTCGAGCCAGTGTTCACGAGCAACTACCACGTGGCGCTACAGAGCTTCGTGCGGCGTACCGATGCGATCACGCTGACCGGCTATGTCACCGTGCGCGGCCGGCTCGATACCGACGGGCTCGCGGCGATTTCGTTGAGCAATCCCGAACTGCATCAGCGCAGCCTGCAAGTGCAGACGATGGCGGGGCGGCTTCTGCCGCAGCCGGTGCAGGCGTTCGTCGAGTTGCTGAAGGAGGCGATCGACAAGCCGGAGGTGATGGAGCCGGGGTCGTGAGCGTCACGCCCACCGTTCCCACGGCGTTTCAGCAAGACAGTCGACAAAACGCCTGACCTTGACCGGTATGTGCCTCGTGCTCGGATAGACGGCTTGAATCGTGAGGTCGGCCGCGCGATAGTCCGGCAGCAGCGCGATCAGATCGCCGCGCGCAATCGCATCGCCGAACACGAAGGCGGGACCATATGCGATGCCCGCACCGGCAAGGGCGGCGGCCAGCAGTATCTGCATGTCGTTGGCGGCCATGCGGCACGGGCCGTCGATGACATGCGCGCGCTGGTCCGCGTCGAGCAGTGTCCAGTCGTTTGCCGACACGGCTTCGCTGAAGGCAAGGCGCGGCGCTTGCCGCAGATCGTCGGGATGGCGCGGCGTGCCGTACTGCTTCAGCCAGGCCGGCGATGCACACACCACCATTCGGCATGGGGCAAGCTTGCGCGTCACGAGCTGCGGATCTTGCAGGCGTCCGATGCGGATGGCAACGTCCACGCCCGCCTCGATCAGATCGATGTAGCGATCGGCTAGCTGCACTTCCACGTTGACATGCGGATGCGTCTCCAGAAAGCGCGCCAGCACGCCGCCCAGATGCAGCGCGCCGAAGCTCACGGGCGCGGCCACGCGCAACACGCCGCGCGCGGTGCCTTGAGCGTCGCTGGCCTCGCGATTCGCCTCGTCATAGGCCTCGAGAATGCGCCGGGCACGCTCGTAGTAGGTCTGGCCGATGTCGGTCAGGCTCAGGCGCCGGGTGGTCCGTTGCAGCAGGCGCGCGTTCAGTTCGGCTTCGATGGCGCTGACGTGCTTGCCCGCCATCGCCGCCGACAAGCCGAAACGGCGCGCAGCCGCTGCGAAGCTGCCTTCCTCCACTGCGGCGACGAACACGCTGAGGCTCATGAGCCGGTCCATACGCCCTCCCATTCGATAATCTGATTATCGACTGTCAATAGGAAAGCGGCAATTATCAATCCGGGCGATTGATTCCAGAATGCAAACTCAACCTCCGAAAAAGGGCTCGGATCATGGACATCGATACGAACGGCGTGCGGATACACGTCGAGGAACGGGGTAGCGGCGGGCTCGCCTTGGTGTTCCTGCACTACTACGGCGGCTCGTCGCGCACCTGGAATGCGGTTGCCGGCGATCTGAGCAAGCGCTTCCGAACCGTGGCGACGGATCATCGCGGCTGGGGCGCTTCCAGCGCGCCCGCCGATGGCTATCGCATCGCCGATCTCGCCGCCGACGCCGAAGGTGTCATCGACGCGCTGCGCCTGCAACGCTATGTGATCGTCGGCCATTCGATGGGCGGCAAGGTCGCGCAATTGATTGCATCGCGCAGGCCGCGCGGGCTCGCAGGTCTGGTGCTCGTCGCGCCTTCTCCGCCGACGCCGACCCTCCTTCCCGATGAACAGCGCGAGACTCTGGCCGGCGCGTATCAGTCGCGCGAAGCGGTGGAGTTCGTCATCGATCACGTGCTGACCGCAAGACCGCTCGATGCCGCGCGGCGTGAGCAGGTCATCGAGGACAGTCTGAAAGGCGCGCCGCAGGCGAAGCTGGCGTGGCCGAACGTGGCGATGCGCGAAGACATCGGTGTGACGGCGGGCGCGATCGACGTGCCGGTGATCGTCGTCTCCGGCGAACTCGATCAAGTGGACCCGCCCGACACGCTGCGCGCGGAACTGATGCACCGCATTCTGCAAGCGACGATGCACATCCTGCCGGGCACGGGCCATCTTTCGCCGCTGGAAGCGCCCGGCGAACTGGCGGCCATCATTGCGCGCTTTGCGGAAGCGGTCGGGGACGGCCGTTAGCGCAAGCGCAGGTAAGGTTATGCGAGCAACTCGCGCAGTCCCGTCGCAGCGGCCTTCGCGACCTTCACGAGCCGCGCCGCGCTCATGCCCTCGCGCGCGCAGCCCGACAAGCCGGACATCACCACCGACACATAGTCCGTCGCGCCGTTCGCCTGACGCGGATGCGTCTTCGCGACGAATTTGCGGATCTGCGCCCGACGACGTTCAGCAGCTTGTCGCGCGAGTGAAGCACTTTCACTGTCGCCGTTGCCGCGCGCGCTTTCCAGCACGAGGCAGCCGGTGCATTCGGGATCGCGTGCATAACGCCGGGCCGCGCGTTCGAGCAGATCCGCAAGGGCTTCGACAGGCGGTCGATCCTCACGCAGGATCTCCGTCAGCGCAAGTTCGCTGCCCGTATAGCGCGCCAGCACGTGCTCGAAAAACGCCGCCTTGCTGCCGAACGCCGTGTAGAAACTCGGCGGCGTGACGCCGAGCGCATCCGTGAGCGCGCTCAGGCCCACGGCATCGTAGCCGGCCGCATGGAACATGCGCTGGCCGATTGCGAGCGCCGCGTCGGGATCGAAGGCGCGTGGACGCCCGCGCCCCGGCTTCGCTTCCCTTTTTAAAATAGCGGTCACTATCAAAACTCCTTGCGGCCCGGTTTCCGGAAATATATAGTGGCCACTAGTTTAATTCAAGCTGCTTGACCGACAGGAGCGAGGCCATGGAAATCGGCATGATCGGACTGGGCGCGATGGGACGCGCCATGGCGCGCAATCTGGCGCGCGCGGGACATACGGTGAAGGCATGGAACCGTTCGGGCGGATCGGTTGAAGGCGTCACGATGGTGGCATCGCCCGCTGAAGCTTTTCAGAGCGACGCGGTCTTCACCATGCTCGCAGACGACGACGCCATTCGCTCGACGTTGCTCGTCCCCAACGTGCTCGCTCACGCAAGACCCGGATTGGTGCACGTGCTTTCATCGACGATCTCGGTGGCGTTCGCGCGCGAGCTGGTCGCGGCGCACGAGGCGGCGGGCATCGCGTATGTTTCCGCGCCGGTGCTCGGACGCCCCGACGTAGCGGCGAAAGGCGAACTCAACGTGCTGGCAGGAGGACCGCCCGATGCATTGGCGAAGGTGCGTCCGCTGCTTGAAGTGATCGGCGGACGCATCTGGGACATGGGCGATCATGCGCCGACTGCGAACGCCGCGAAGATCGCCTGCAACATGATGATCACGATGGCGATCGAAGCGATGGCCGAAGCCGTGGTGCTGACCGAGGCGAACGGGCTGCCGCGCGAACGCTTCTTCGACGTGATCCTGAACACGCTGTTCGGCAGCCGTTCGTATCAGGTCTATTCGGCGAACATCGCGAACGAAAACTACGAGCCCGGCTTCAAGGCGACGCTCGGGCTGAAGGACTTGCGGCTTGCATCGGAAGCCGCGGACGATGCCGGCCGCATCCTGCCGATGCTGTCCGCCGTGCATGGCCGCATGCGCGAAACCGTCGAGGCGGGCTTCGGCGAACGGGACTGGTCTGCCATGGCGGCATTCACGATTGCCGCGCCGGGGAAGTGATCGAAGCGGCTGCGCTGATCACGCGTTGACGCACCTGAACCCGGCGTACACATACTGGTAATGCCCCTGGAACCAGTTGCGGAAGCTCGGCCGCAGCATGCAGGCGGCCGTGCGCGGCGAGCCGCCCTTGATGACGAAGTGCTTGCCGTCGAAGAAGTTGGCCGAATAGCCCAGGTAGAACGGAAACGGTTCGAAGCCGTCCAGCGGCGCGAATTCCGTCGAGGTCCATTCCCAGCCATTGCCGAACTGGCCTTCCACGCCGAATTCGCTGCGGTTGTCCGGATGCGCCTGTACCGGCGACGGATCCCAGCGGCGGAAATCGAAGTTGCCTTCCGCGACATGCGGCGCACCCGAGGCCGCGCGCTGCCATTGCGCCTCGCTCGGCAGCTTCTTGCCAGCCCAGCGGGCATAAGCCTTCGCCTCGGCATGACTCACGAACACCGGCCAGTCGAGCGGCAGCGCGATCTCGTCGAACATCGTGCGAAGCGTCCACGCGGCGCCCGACGGAATCCAGAAGGCCGGATGCGCGATGCGCTGTTCTTCCTTCCATGCCCAGTCGGCATCGTCCCAGACGGCGCGGTTCGAATAACCGCCGGCCTCGATGAAACGCAGCCAGTCGCCGTTCGTGACCATGTGGCGGTCGATCTCGAACGCGGGCACGTCGACGCGCTGTTCACCGAATTCGTTGTCCCAGCCGAACAGGCCGCTGTCGCGCGCCAGACCCAGCGTCACCGTACCGGCCGGCACGCGCACGCTCTCGTGCGCGAGCGGACGGTCCGAGCTGCGGTCCGACAACGCATCGGACGGCGCAATTTTTCTATCGACCGGCAATTGATGCAGCATGTACGCGAGCGTTTCCGCATGCATCAGACGATGCTCGATGGCGACTTCGAGCAGTTGCGCGGGTGATTCGTCCGGAGAAAGCGGGGCTGCCGCCAGTTCGACCGGATCGAAACAGGCGTCGATCGCCGCCCGTACCGTGTCGCGATAGGCGCGCACTTCGTCGAGCGTGGGCCAGTCGGCGGGTTGATCGGTGGGCAGGCCGCCGTCCACCGGATCGATGCCGAACGCGAACAGCTGGTCGTAGGCGGGATTCGGGCTCGGCAGGTCGAACAGGCGCTGGTCGAACAGATTGCGGTCGAAGGCTTCCAGATGCCCGATGTAGAACACGATCCGATGCCGCTCGGCAATCGGCCTGTCATACAGATGTTCGGGCTTGACGACGCCGAAAAGTTCGTCGGTGACGCGTCGGGCCTCGGCGAGGCGTTCGAGCAGAGGGTGACGCAGTGAAGGTTCGCGATTCATCTCGCTCATTCTCCTTGGCAGGCCAGCTAGGCTAAAGAGCCTAATGCGTAGCGAGCAGCGTGCCAACTGAAAAATGAGCGCCGATTATTCTCACTCTGGAAACAATCGGCGGCGGATCCGCGCCAGGCGGGGCGGAGATCAGACGGCGCGCAGGCCGTCGAAGTCGCGGATGCGGATGAATTTGCCCTGCGTTTCGATCAGCCCCGAGCGGTCGAAGCGCGACAGCGTGCGGCTCACGGTTTCGAGCGTCATGCCGAGATAGCTGCCCATGTCGTCGCGCGTCATGCGCAGCGTGAACTCGGACGCCGCATAACCCCGCCGCGAAAGTCGCGAGGAAATGTCGAGCAGCAGGCGCGCGACGCGTTCGTCGGCGCGCAGCATGCCGAGCCTGACGACGTGATTCACTTCCCGGTTCAGCGCGTGACTCATCATGCGGTGCAGGCGCTTCTGCAAGGCGTCGGTCTCGCGGCACATGCGCTCGAACAGCGGGTAGGGCACCACGCACACGGTGCTGTCCTCCAGCGCGACGGCGTCGCAGGTATGCACGCCTTCCTCGATGCTCTCGAAGCCGACCGCGTCACCGGCCAGCAGCAGGCCGGTGACCTGTTCGCGGCCGCCGTCCTGCGCGACAACCTTCTTGAGCGAGCCGGCGCGCAGCGCGAACAGGGCGTCGAAACGGTCGCCGGCGCGAAACAGCGCTTCGCCCCGTTTGACCTTGCGCGTGACGGAGATGATGTTTTCCAGCTTGGCGACGTCGCTGGTGCAGAGTCCTTCAGGCATGCAGAGATGACGCATGGCGCAGGTGGAGCAATTTGCCGCGTTGCGCCGCGCGCGGTGGGTGTCGGACAGTGCGCTCATGGGCTTCGTTTATTGATGAAAGACAAACGATTTTCCCACGCTGCTTTCCGCCCCCAGCGTGGAAAATTGACGCAGGCTGCAACCCGTACAGCAATTTTTACATCAGGCGTCCGCGGCTTTCTCGTCGGCTTCCTCGTCGGCTCCCGCGGCGGATGGAATCAGCAAGACCGGCAGCGTCGCCTGGCGCAGGCAGCGTTCGGCCACGCTGCCGAGGATCAGCCGCCGGAAGCCCTTGCGGCCGTGCGTGCCCATGATCAGCAGGTCGGCGTTGAAGGCCGCGGCCGCCTGGATGATGAGCGTCGCGACGTCATCGCTGGCGGTGGCCTCCACCGTCACCACATCGCCGGCAATCCCGCGCGCCTGCATGGCGGCGGTGGTGTCGCGCGCCAGTTCCGCGCTTTGCTCCATCAGGCTCTTTTGCAGCGAGGTCGGATCGTAACCGGGCACGTCCATGTACATGGGGCCCGTCTCGACGACGTAGTACGGCTGCATGACCGCGTGATGCGTGGCGGCGAGATCGAGCGCGGCCTCGAACGCGTGTTGCGAGGTGCGGCTGCCGTCGATGGCGACGAGAATGCGTTGGAACATGACGATTTCCCCCTGAAGACGATCGAGTGGCGTACGGCGGGCGATGCGTGTGTCCCGCCGTGCCTTCGGATGATAAGGCGCGCGTCTTGCCGTGCCGTGCGGCTTTTTGGCGAAAGGTCGATCCCGCGCAAGGCAGGCCGTACAATTCGTCCTTCTCGGCATCAGCGGCCGCTTAATTCGGCGGCCGCGATCTCCTTGTAGCATTTCTTCCGCCTGCCTGCCTGACTCACCGTGACCCAGACGCCGCCCGCCGCACCCGCCCTCGCTTTCAGAACCGCCCTCTACGCGATGCTCGGCATCGGCCTCGTCAACATGCTGGTCGCGCTCGACCAGACCGTGGTCAGCACGGCCTTGCCGTCGATCGTGGCCGAGCTGCACGGCTTCGAGTTCTACGCGTGGATCGCAAGCGCCTATCTGCTGGCGTCGGTGGTGACGGTGCCGGTGTTTGGACGGCTCGGCGACTACTTCGGGCGCAAGCGCTTCGTGGTGGCGGCGGTGATCGTGTTCACGCTGGCCTCCGTCTTGTGCGGACTCGCGCCGAACATGCTGTTCCTCGTGCTCGCGCGCGGCCTGCAAGGCGTGGGCGGCGGCATGATGGTGGGCACGGCGTTCGCATCGATTCCCGACTTGTTCCCCGATCCGCGCACCCGCGTGCGCTGGCAGGTGGTGCTCGCGGCGGCGTATGGCATCGGCACGGCGGCCGGGCCTTCGCTGGGCGGCTGGATGAGCGAGCACTGGGGCTGGCGCTCGACCTTCCTCGTCAATCTGCCGGTCGGCATCGCGGCGCTGTACTTCATCTGGTCGCACCTGCCGAACCTGCACCGGCCGCGCGCGGGCGGCGTGAAGATCGACTGGACTGGCGCGGCGCTCGTCGGACTCGTGCTCGGCGGCTTCCAGGCGCTGATCGAGGCGCTGCCGAAGGACGGCTTTACGACCGGCAACATCGCGCTGGGCGCGGGCGTGGCGGTCTGCGCGGCGGCGCTGCTGATCTGCGAGCGGCGCGCGACGCATCCGATCATCCCGCTCGACATCTTCCGCGACGCCCAGCTCAACACGCTCTTCACGCTGTCGTTCCTGGCGGGCTTCGTGATGTTCTCGCTGATCTTCTTCGCGCCGCTGCTGCTGCAGGGCGGTTTCGGCCTGTCGCCGCAGCAGGCGGGCCTGCTCGCGACGCCCATCGCCGCGTGCATCGCGCTAGGCAGCTTCATCAACACGCGCATCGTGATTCACATGAAGAAGCCGGTGAACATCCTGTCGATCGGCTTTACGCTGCTGCTGGTCGCGTCCGCTGCGCTGGCGTTCGCCCGCATCTCGACGCCCCATGTCTGGATCGAACTGCCGATGGCCGCCATCGGCATCGGCCTGGGCTTCATCCTCAACAACATGAACATCTTCGGGCAGGAGATCGCGGGCCGCGAGCGCTTCGGCATCACCACGGCGCTGCTGCAATCGACCCGCATGGTCGGCGGCATGATGGGCACGAGCATTGTCGGGACGATCGTCGCGCATCATTACGCGAGCGTCGTCGAGCGCACGGTCAGCGTACTCGGTCCGCAGGTTTCGGCACAGTGGCTGCCGCGCATGGCCGATCCGCGCATTCTCGTCGACGAAGCGCTGCGCGAACATCTGCTCGGCGAACTCAACGCGGCCGGCCTGGACGCGCCTGCGCTGTTCGACGCCGCCCGCGACGCCCTCGTGCAGTCGATTCACATCGGCGTGATGCTGACGGCCGTCGCCGCGCTGGTCGCGGTGCTGCTGGTGCGGCGCATCGCGCACATCACGTTCCGCAAGCCGGCGGCGAAGGCCTGAGCCCGCATTGACGCGCCGTTCTCAGGGCCTGTAGCTTCTGCCTGGTGCAGGTGTGCACGTCTGGCCGCCGCGACCGTGCATCGCGTTTGCTTCACCCCTTTCCATCGCGGATTGCATGGAACGCTTGGCGCAACCCGCGAGTCTTCGCATTAGCGGGCGGCGCGAGCGCAAGGCTGGCCGCTCCCCCTGCCATCACCATGAGGAGCTGACATGAAGATCACCGGAGAGATGCTGATCGGCGCATCGGCCGTGCGGGGCACCGACGCCACGCTCCGCGCGTTCGACCCCGCGCGCAACGCGGACCTGGAGCCGACCTTCGGCGGCGGCGGCGCGGCGGAAGTCGCGCGCGCCTGCGAACTCGCGGACGCCGCCTTCGACGCCTACCGCAACGCCCCGTTCGAAACGCGTGCGCAGTTCCTGGAGGCGATTGCGGACAACATCATCGCGCTCGGCGATCCGCTGATCGAGCGCGCCATGGCCGAATCCGCGCTGCCGAAGGCGCGTCTCGAAGGCGAACGGGCCCGCACGGTCGGGCAGTTGCGCCTGTTTGCATCGCTCGTGCGCGAGGGCCGCTGGCTCTGCGCGACGCTCGATTCCCCCCAGCCCGAGCGCAAGCCCTTGCCCCGTTCCGACCTGCGTTTGCAAAAGATTCCCGTCGGACCGGTTGCCGTGTTCGGCGCCAGCAACTTCCCGCTGGCGTTCTCGGTGGCGGGCGGCGACACCGCGTCGGCGTTCGCGGCGGGCTGTCCCGTTGTCGTGAAGTCGCATCCGGCGCATCTGGGCACCGCCGAACTCGTCGGGCGCGCGGTGCAGAAGGCGGTCGCCGACAGCGGCCTGCCCGAAGGCGTGTTTTCGCTGGTGGTCGGCGAAGGCAATGCGATCGGCGAGGCGCTCGTCGCGCATCCGGCCATTCAGGCGGTCGGCTTCACCGGTTCGCGGCGCGGCGGGCTGGCGCTCGTCGATATCGCGGCGAAGCGTCCCGTGCCCATTCCCGTCTTCGCCGAGATGAGCAGCGTCAATCCGCTGTTCGCGCTGCCCGCCGCGCTCGACGCGCGCGGCACCACGCTGGCGGCCGCCTTCATCGATTCGGTCACGCTCGGCGTCGGCCAGTTCTGCACCAATCCGGGCCTCGTGATCGGCCTCGACAGCCCCGGTCTCGACGACTTCATCGACAGTGCCTCGGCCGCGCTGGAGAAGAAGGGCACGCAGACCATGCTCACCGCGGGCATCGCGGCGGCTTATGCGGACGGCGTCGGCAAGCGCGACGAAAGCGCCACGCGCATTGCCACGGGCACGCAGAGCGAGGCGCACAGCGGCGCGTTGCCGGCGCTGTATCGCGTGAGCGCGGACGAGTTTCTCGCGCGGCCGCAACTGGCCGAGGAGATCTTCGGGCCGACCTCGGTGATCGTCGTGTGCCGCGACGAAGCGGAGATGAGCGCCGTTGCGCGCCATCTCGAAGGCCAGTTGACCGTGACGCTGCTGATGGACAAGGAGGACATCGACCTCGCGCGGCGGCTGTTGCCGGTGCTGGAACGCAAGGCCGGGCGCATCCTGGCGAACGGCTTCCCGACCGGCGTCGAGGTGTCGTACGCGATGGTGCATGGCGGCCCGTTTCCGGCGACCTCGGACAGCCGTTCGACGTCGGTCGGCGCGATGGCGATCGAGCGTTTCCTGCGCCCGGTGTGCTATCAGGATCTGCCTGCGGCGCTGCTGCCGGCCGCGCTCGCGGATGACAATCCACTCTCGTTGTGGCGGCTCAGGGACGGCGAGCTCGGGCCGAACTAAAGCGAGGCTAGCGGGCGATTATCTGTGTCGAGAATAAACGACGTTTATGCGCGACACAGATAATCAGCGCGGTTTGACGCATATCTGCGTGACGCATAAAATGCGTTTATTCTTCTCGCAGATATTGCCCGCCATGCATCAAGTCATTGCAACCGTGGGACACATGGGCCATGTGCTCGCTGCCGGCCGCAGGCGCGCCGGCCTGACGCAGGCGCAAGCGGCGGCGCGCCTGGGCATCAGCCAGAGCCGGGTATCGACACTCGAACGGGACGCCCGCGCGCTGACGCTGGATCAGATGCTGGCCATGTTCGGCGTGTACGGCCTGCAATTGCTGGTTCAGGACCGGCCCGAAGCGGGGTTGCTCGAGTTGGGCGAGCCGGACGGAGCGAACTGGTAATGGCCGGACGCCGGCCTTATTCCCGGGCCTTGTCCATCTGGGCCAACGGTCTGCGCATGGCCACCTGGCGTCTGCCCGCACGCGGCCCGGCCGAACTGCTGTACGACGATGCGTGGCTGCGCTCCGACGAGGCGCGCGCGCTGTCGCTCTCGCTGCCGGTGCCGCTGGACGGCGCGCCGTTGCGCGGCGAGGCCGTGCTGAACTACTTCGACAACCTGCTCCCCGACAGCGAAGCGATCCGCCGGCGCATCGCCCAGCGCTTCCAGACCGGCAGTCTCGATGCCTTCGATCTCCTGCAGGCCATCGGCCGCGATTGCGTGGGCGCGGTGCAGTTGCTCGGCGAAGACGAAGTGCCCGAGGGCGTCGAGCGCATCAAGGGCGAGACGCTCGGCGAGGAGGACATCGAGCGGCTGCTGAACCAGGTGGCGGGCGGCCTGTCATTCGGCGTCGACGATGAAGACGACTTCCGCATCTCGCTCGCCGGCGCGCAGGAAAAGACCGCGCTGCTGCGCCACGACGGGCGCTGGCTCAGGCCGCACGGCGCGACGCCGACCACTCACATCCTGAAGCTGCCGCTCGGTCTGGTGGGCAATCGCCGTGCGGACCTGACCACGTCGGTCGAAAACGAATGGCTCTGCATGCGCCTACTGCGCGCGTTCGGTTTGCCGGCAGCGCACGTGGAAATCGCGACCTTCGGCGCGCGGCGCGTGCTGGTGGTGGAGCGTTTCGACCGCCGCACGCATCCCGACGGCGCCTGGATCCTGCGCCTGCCGCAGGAGGATTTCTGCCAGGCAAGCGGCCTGCCGCCGCATCGCAAGTACGAGCACGACGGCGGCCCCGGCGTGCTGGATCTGGCGCGCGTGCTGCAACAGTCGAGTGCGGCGCGGCGCGACCTCGAAACCTTGCTCACCACGCAACTGCTCTTCTGGCTGCTCGCCGCGCCGGACGGACACGCGAAGAACTTCAGCCTGCATCTGCTGCGCGGCGGGCTGTATCGGCTCACGCCGCTGTACGACGTCATGTCGATCTGGCCGGTGGAAGGCGATGGCGCGAACCAGTGGTCGTGGCACAAGGCCCGGCTCGCGATGGCGCTGCCGGGCAAGAGCCGGCATTACGCCTTTCGCGACATCCGGCGGCGGCATTTCAACGCGCTGGCGCTCAAGTCCGGTTACGGCGAGAACGCCGAGCCGGTCATCCAGAGGATCATCGAGCGCACGCCCGCGGTCATCGAGGAAGTCACGGCACAGTTGCCCGCCGACTTCCCGCCGCGTGTCGCGCAGCGCATCTTCGACGGACTGCGCCGGTCCGTGGCCGCGCTCGACGCCATGCCGCCCGCATGATGCCGCGCTCATGAACGCATTCAAGGAGACGAACAACCATGTCGAGTGATTCGCGCCGCTATCCCGACCCCGCCATCCGCGTGCTGGATCCGCGCTTCAACGCGTTGCGCGTGGCGGCGGCATCGGTCGAATGTCTTTATCAGGGAACGCGCTGGTCCGAGGGACCGGTCTGGTTCGGCGACGCCCGCGCACTGCTGTGGAGCGACATTCCGAACAACCGCATCCTGCGCTGGGACGAAGAGAGCGGCCAGGTGAGCGTGTTCCGCAAGCCGTCGAACAACGCCAATGGCAACACGCGCGACCGCGCCGGACGCCTCGTGACCTGCGAGCATCTGACGCGGCGCGTGACGCGCACGGAATACGACGGCTCCATCACCGTGCTCGCGGGCCGTTACGCGGGCAAGCCGCTGAATTCGCCGAACGATGTCGTCGTGAAGTCGGACGGTTCGATCTGGTTCACCGATCCGGCGTTCGGCATCGACGGGTTCTACGAAGGCGAAAAGGCCGCGGCGGAGCTGAAGCCATGCGTCTATCGCGTGGACGGCCAGAGCGGCGAGATCACGATGATGATCGACGACTTCATCGGACCGAACGGCCTGGCGTTCTCGCCGGATGAATCGGTGCTGTACGTGGTCGAGTCGCGTTCCGCGCCGCGCAAGATCTTCGCGTTCGACGTGCTCGACGGCGGCCGGCGCCTCGGCAAGCCGCGCCTGGTCATTGACGCGGGACCGGGTACGCCGGACGGCTTTCGCGTCGATATCCACGGCAACCTGTGGTGCGGCTGGGGCATGGGCGACGCGGAACTCGACGGCGTGCGCGTGTTCTCGCCGCAAGGCGAAGCGCTGGGCCATATCGACTTGCCCGAGCGCTGCGCGAACGTGTGTTTCGGCGGGCGGCACCGCAACCGTCTGTTCATGGCGGCGAGCCATGGCCTCTATGCGCTCTACGTCAACACGCAAGGCGTGCAGGGCGGCTGAAAGCGCTCACGCGCGGCCGATCTTCTCCATGATGCGCTCCGGATGCGGGCTGGCCGCGAAGCCGTGGCGCGCGTAGAGGCGGTGGGCATCAGACGTGACGAGCATCATGCGCCGCAGTCCTTGCAGGTCGGGATGCGCCATCACGCAATCGATCAGCCACACGCCCAGACCCGCGCCGCGATGCGCGGACAGCACGAAGACGTCGGCGAGATAGGCGAAGGTGGCGGTATCGGTGACCATGCGCGCGTAGCCGATCTGCTCGTCACGCAGGAACAGCCCGAACGCGAGTGAATGGCGCGCCGCGCGTTCCACCTTCTCGCGCGCGATACCGGGCGACCAGTAAGCCTCTTCGCTCAGGTAGCGATGAATGACATCGAAGTCGAAGCTGTCGATGTCCGTGCTCACGCGGTAGTCGTCCCGGGTCCATAGCATGGCGCCGCTCCATTCGTCATGAAGCGCCGAGCTTAGACGATCGCCTTGTCATGCTCCATGCACAGTTGGCAGCGAACAGCGGGCGTAACTCAATGCACGCAGTACACGCGCCCGGTTTCGGCGCCCTCGACGCTGCGGCTGTATGCCAATGCCACGCGCGCGCCGCTGGCAGCCTCGAAGCCGCGGAAGTAAGGGCCGAAGCTTTCGCGCGCTTCTTCGAGCATCGTCGGGCTGACGGCGTTGATGCGCAGGCCGCGCGGCAGTTCGATCGCGGCGCCGCGCACGAAGCCTTCGATCGCGCCATTGACGGCGGCCGCGCTCGCACCTTGCAGGATCGGTTCCGCGCCGACGATGCCGCTCGTCAGCGTGAACGAACCGCCGTCGTTGAGATGATCGCGCGCGGTGAGGACGAGATTGACCTGACCCATCAGCTTGTCGTCGAGGCCAAGGCGGAATTGCTCGGGCGTCATCTTCACGAGTTCGCCGAAATGGACGTGACCGGCGGCGGCGACGATGGCATCGACCCGGCCGATGGATTCAAAAAGGCGTTTGATGCTGTTGAGGTCCATCAAGTCGACGCGATGTGCGCCGCGCGTGGCGCCGATCTCGATGACTTCGTGGCGGGCTGTGAGTTCGTTGGCGACAGCCTGGCCGACCGTGCCGGTCGCGCCGATGACGGCAATTTTCATGATGTGGGCTCGCAAGCCAGGGCGTGAGTAATAACGATAAACCGCCTTGCATTGTGCGAGCCGGCGGACGCGCGAAACAGCCGCGCCCGCTTCATGGATTACAAACGTGCGGTTTCGAATGCGCCGGCGTTAGAGGGTGTCAGCGCCTTGCGATACGCGGCGGCATCGGCGAGACGAGATACAGGGACGCTGCCAGCTTGCAGACCAGACCGGCGCCGCAGACCAGTGCGGCGGCGGGGAACGCATGCCATTGCATGCCGATCGTCGGCGCCACCAGCGCCACCGAAAGAATGCCGATGGCGACTGTAAGCCAGCGCGCCCATTGCAGCCGCGATGCAACGCACACATACAGCATGCCGATCAGCACACGAGAAACAATCGACGCCGCCACCGGATGGCTCGATGCATCGCCCGGCAGACCGATGGCAAGCGCCAGCGCGAATTCGGCCCATGAAAGCGCGTAAGCGGCGCCGAGACACGCCATCGCGGAGGTGAAGCGTTGTTCCGGCGCGGTCAGCGGCTGCTGCGTTGCAGGAAGTGCCTGAAGGTCTTCCGTGTTGTTCTGATAGCCGTCGTACGCATGGATCGTCGTCATTGGCCTTCCCCTTATCGATCTACGGTCAGTCGCGTTGTTTTTGTGCGGCGCATGGTCGCGAGGAAGCATGCGCAACCATCGTGCCTGCTGCGGCAGTTCACTTTGCCGCCAAGGCACGCGCGTTGCAGGTATCCGGGGCACGCACCCCAACCCAAGGAGCCAGCAATGAACACCAAGGAACAACACCCGCATTCCGAACGTGACGAAGAGGATCTCGACAAGGCCGTCGAGGATACTTTCCCGGCGAGCGATCCTCCCGCGACAGGCGGCGTGACCCGCATCGAGTCCGATGAGGAGTCGAAGGAAAAGAAGTGACGCTTTGGGTTCGGCTTCGGCCGAGACTGCAATTGCATGTGCAAAGCCGCATCATCGATGCGGCTTTACTCTTCCCATGAGCCTCAACCCGCCTTAGCCGCGATCGATTTCGAACAGCCTGGAAGGACGCAGGTGATTGAGCGCGTAGTGCTTGCGACCGCGCAAGGTATGACCGTGCGCATCGCGTCCTTCGAAGCGCACGCGGTCTTCCACTTCCGGAACCGTCGGCGCGACCATGCCGCGATCGATCAGCCGATAACCGCGCTCCAGCGCCAGCAGCAGGCCATTGCGCGCCGGACGGCTATCGAAACCGCCGAGCCCGTCGCCGGGTTCGGGCACATGGTTCACCGGCGTCGCGTTCGAATTGATCACCGCGTCCGGTTGACGCGCGCGCATTTCCATGTCGCGCTGTGCCTCGCGATTCTTGCCGTCGGCGTCGACGGTGTCATCGGGTCCGTCGTCGTTGGCGACATCGACGCCGCGCGGCGGCTTCTCATACGTGCCTTGCGGTCCGATGTGCATGCCATCGCGGGTCGTCTCCGCGCGCACGCCGCTCTGGGCACCAGCGCCCGCATGCGCTTCGCCGCCCGCGGCGGCCTTCTGCGCATCGTCCATCCGCACGTGCGCGGTTTCGGCGCCGGGCGTCTTGATTGGACTGTCGGCGGCGCGCTTCGTCTGCTTGTCCTGCGGCTCGTTTGCTTCAGCGTTGTTCATCGCATTGCTCCGTTGGATCTGAACCAGCCGATTGGCTCGCAAGGTTCGTTCCGGCTTTTTGGCGCCGGAACCGCCGCCCTTGTCGTAGCGCGCCTTGCAGGCAAGCGAAAATTTTCGGGATTTTTTTTCAACCCCAAGCCGATTTCCAGCAAGTATCATTTGGAACCTGTCGGCGGCAAACTGCAAGACGGGATGCGGGCAATCAGGAGGACGCATCCCACACGCCGTCTACGAAGCGCATTGCCATTCGAACGAGCAGGGCACTTTCATACAGGTGACTCATGCAACACGATGCAGCCTTTTCACATCGAGGCTACCTTCTAAACTGCGCGCCCGCCCGGGCCGGAGATGGCAGCTACCAGCCCTACGTGGTGATCTCGCGATCGAGCGACGGTGAACTCATCGCGAACCGCTTCTTTCCCACCGACCTGCGCTTCCGCGACGAACATGAGGCCATTGCGCACGCGCGCGACTGGGCGGTGCGCTGGATCGACGCAAGTAACGTAACGGTGTGACGGTGTTCACGTAACAGCGCGACACGCGGCGCATCAGGCGCTGTGCGGCAAGTCTGGGCAAAACCGGTTACGCTTGATCTTTCATCCGCCGTGCGCGCTGCGTGTCATGGCGGCGGTTTTCCCTCGATCCATGCCCGCCCATGCAGAACACGCCCAAGTTCGGCGCCGTATCGCCGCTCGAACCTTCTCACGAGATCTCCCGCGACGCCGCCCAGGAATGGGGCCTCGTGCGAATCGTCGCTGACCTGCGCCAGTCGCGCGAGGAACTGCATCGCACGCGTCATCCGCTGGGCATACGCGAATTGCCGTCGCGCGAGGCGATCGTCAGGATCGTGAACGGCCTGCGCTCCGCGCTCTTTCCCACGCATTACGGCGCGCCCGATCTGACCGACGAAAGCGTCGACTATTACGTTGGCCAGACGCTGGAGAGCACCTTGCGTCTGCTGCACGAGCAGATTCGCCGCGCATTGCGGTTCCTGCCCGAGCATCGCGACACCGCCGACGCCGAAGTCAGCGCGCGCGCCTTCGCGATCGCACGCGAGTTCGGCGGACAGTTGCCGGCCATCCGCGCGCTGCTCGTCAGCGACATTCAGGCAGCCTTCAGCGGCGACCCGGCGGCACAGCACATCACCGAAATCCTGTTGTGTTATCCGGGCATCTGGGCGATGACGCATCATCGTCTGGCCCACGCGCTGCACAAGCTCGGCGTGCCCTTGCTGGCGCGCTTCATCAACGAGATCGCGCATTCGCTGACGGGCATCGACATCCATCCGGGCGCGACCATCGGGCCGAGTTTCTTCATCGACCACGGGACGGGCGTCGTGATTGGCGAGACGGCGATCATCGGCCAGCACGTGCGCGTGTACCAGGCGGTGACGCTCGGCGCGAAGAGCTTCCCTTCGAGCAGCGACGGCTCGCTCGTCAAGGGCAACGCGCGCCATCCTGTGGTCGAGGACGATGTGGTGATCTATGCGGGCGCGACCATTCTCGGTCGCGTGACGATCGGCCGGGGTTCGGTCATCGGCGGCAATGTGTGGCTTACGCACAGCGTGCCGCCGGGAAGCAATGTGTCGCAGGGCAAGGTGCGCGAAGGGTCGGGCGCCGATGCGCCGGGCAGCGGCTACGGCGCATGAACCCGCAGCGTGCGCGATGAAACGAAAAGGGCCTCGCAGCGAGCGAGGCCCTTTTCACATGCGGGATCGGCCAATCAGGTGTTGGAGACGCTGAACGCGTTCTGATTGCCGACGATGGACAAAAATTCGCGCCGCGTGGACGGGTCGTCGCGGAATGAGCCGAGCATGCGCGACGTCACCATCGAGACGCCGGCCTTGTGTACGCCGCGCGTGGACATGCATTGATGCGCCGCCTCGAGAATCACGCCGACGCCGAGCGGCTGCAAGACTTCGTTCAGCGTGTCGGCGATCTGCGCGGTCATCTTCTCCTGAATCTGCAAACGCTTGGCGAAGGCATCGACGAGCCGCGCCAGCTTCGAGATGCCGACGACGCGTTCATTCGGCAGATACGCGACGTGCGCGCGGCCGATGATCGGCACCATGTGATGTTCGCAATAGCTTTCGAAACGAATGTCCTTCAGGACGATCATCTCGTCATAGCCCTGCACTTCGGAAAATGTGCGCGCCAAGATCTCATGCGGATCCTGCGTGTAGCCCGCGAAGAATTCTTCATAGGCGCGTACGACGCGGCCCGGGGTGTCGAGCAGGCCCTCGCGAGCGGGGTCGTCGCCGGCCCAGCGCAACAGCACACGCACGGCGGCTTCGGCTTCCTCGCGGCTTGGACGATCATCGGCTTTGTCAGCGGGGATGTCCAAGCCTGAAAGATGGTTCTTGCGCGGGGCGCTCATCGAAAACTCCTGTCGGTCGAATGCGAGACGCGCCGGTCATGGAAGGAGACCGGCACGCCGCCATTGTTCCACGTTTTCGATGGCCGCTATGCGGGTCAGGTCTTTCCGCCCCCGTCGATGCCCGAGCCCGTGCGCCATACCTGCTTGCCTTCCTCGGTCAGTTCGCCGCTACTGCGGTCGCGGTCGGGCTCGGTTCCGGGCTGCGCCATGGAGCCGCCTGTCTGCTCCTGCGACGTTTGCTGCTTGCCCTTGCGTTGCGCGATACGGTCTTCCTGCGAACGTCCGGCGTAGTTGCTCATATCGCTTCTCCTTTCGGTTTGAGGCGATAAAAAGCGCGCAAGCCGTGTTCCCGCTGTATGTGTCTAGCGTTGAGCGGGCGGATGTTCCAGGCCGCCGAGCACCATCCACGACACGCCGAACCTGTCCGCGACGATGCCGAAGCGCTTTGCGAAGAAGGTGGGCGCCATGGGCATCTGCACCTGGCCGCCGTCCGACAGCGCGCTGAAATACTGCTCGGCCTGCTGTTCGTCGTTGGCGGTGAGCGAGAGCGAAATGCCCTTGAATTCCGGCTTGCCGTTGCACCAGCCGTCGGATGCCATGACGACGGAGTCGCCGATGGTCAGCGCCGCGTGCATGATCTTGTTCTCCGATCCGGGCGGCATGTTGCAGCCGCCGTCGCTGCCCTGATCTTTTCCGGCTTCGGGATTCTCGCTGTAGCGCATCATCATGACGACCTGGGCGCCGAGCTTCTCGCGATAGAACGTGATCGCTTCTTCACAGCGGCCTTCGAAAAACAGATAGGGTTGCACTTGCATGTCCGCTCCCTGGGTTATGACTTCTCGTCCGGGTCCATATCCATCATCAGCGGCACGGAGGCGTGTTCATGCACGACACGCCATTCGCCGCCGATCTTCCTGAAACATACGGTGGCGCGCACGATGTCGTCCTGCTCGCCTACGGCGACGCAGTTGACGGAATGCGCGAAGGCCAGGTCGCCGCTTGCCGCGACCTCCACGTCCCGCATCTCGAATGCAAGCGGACCTTTCATGCTGTCGAACCAGTGCTGCCAGTGCTCGCGATACGGCTCGACGCCCTTCAGCGATGCAGGCGGCACGACGTCGAACACGACGACATCTTCTGCGTAATGACGCACGAGCGCATCGACATCCTTGGCGAGCACCGCTTGCCGCCATGCTTCGATCAAGGCGCGAATGGCGCGTACCTCTTCCGTTTCCTGCGCACGATCGTTCGACGGGTTCATGAGCGTCTCCTTCCTCCTGCGTTTGCCTGCGACGCGGATTTATTTTTGCTTGTGTACACCGTCCACAAAAAGTAGCAGAGATAATGGACAGTGTCCACATCGGCAAACACCTGAATAATCTGAAATAACATGCCGCCCATGACGAACGGAATGCAGCGCAGCACATATCGCCACGGCGACTTGCGACGCGCGCTGATCGATGCAGGAATTGAACTCGCTCGCGAAGGCGGCCCGGATGCCATCGTCCTGCGCGAGGCCACGCGCCGCGCAGGCGTCGCGCCGAACGCGGCGTACCGGCACTTCGACAGCCGTCAGGAGTTGCTGTCGGCGGTGCGCTCGGCGGCGCTGTCGTACGTTGCGCAGGCGATGGAGGAAGAGCTGGCGGCGCGGCCCAGGAAGCGCAGCCGTGTGGACGCGGCTCGCGCCGGATTGCGGGCGGTCGGCGCCGGATATCTGCGGTTCGCGCAGTCAGAAACGGGGTTGTTCCGCACGGCCTTTGCGGCGTCGCGCACGGAATGGGGCGAGCATGCGGAAGCTTACGGCGCGGGTCCGGGCGGACTCGATCCCTTCCAGTTGCTGAGCCGCGCGCTCGACGACATGGTGACGACCGGCGCCCTCGATGCAGCACGGCGTGTTGGCGCGGAGTATCTGGCGTGGAGCGCGGTGCATGGCTTCGCGCTGCTGCTGATCGAAGGCCCGCTGCAGGGGATGGACGACGCGCAGATCGGGCCGTTGGCAGAGCGCCTGCTCGCGATGGTCGAGCACGGTCTCTGAGACCCAGGCGGCCCTCTGCGCGAATCTACTTCGCTGACGATTCCTCGCCCGCCACCGGCTCGACTACGCTGATGAGCAACAGCAGGCACAGCAGCGCAGTGCCGACCATGTACAGGAACACGGCGGTCCAGCTATAGCGGTCGAGCAGCAGGCCGACAGCGAGTGGTGCGCACGCGCCGCCGATCTGTCCCAGCGAATTCACGATGCCGAACGCGGTGGGGTAGGTGGCTTTGGTCGCAAGGCCCATCGGATAGGCGGAATAGCCCGCGAAGCCGATGCCGAGCATGAGGCCCGCGAGCATCAGCGCACCACCGAGATAGGCGACGCTGTCGGGTGCGTCGATCAGCAGGAAGGTCATGATCATCGTGCCGAGCGCGCCGAGCATCATCATCGGCTTGCGGCGGCCGCCGAGCAGGCGGTCCGAGATGATGCCGCCGAGCATGTTGCCCGTGACTGCGCCGATGAACGGCGCCGACGCGAGAAAGCCCATCTTCACCGAGGCGAAGCCCTTCACCGTGACCAGATAGGTCGGGATCCACGAGATGAAGATGTTGCTGATGCCGATCATGCAGCCATAGCCCAGCGCAATGCCGAAGATATTCCATGAACCGAACACCTGGCGGATTGTCTCCAGCTGCGGCACGCGCTTCGTGCGGTTGATGGCGTCGAGCCGGGGCATCGGCGTCATCTGCGTGCGGATGGGCGCGCGTCCGCCATGCTGGCCGTCGTTCGATTCATCGGCGATATAGCGGCGCTCAGCGGGCGAGCAGAAGCGGTTTTCATCGGGCGAGTTGGTCACCAGCACGAGCCACACGAGCGCCAGCACGATCCCAGGAACGGCGAAGACGTAGAAGATCTCGCGCCAGCCCCACAGATTGATCACGATGATGCACACCGAAGGCACGATCAGCGGCCCGAGCTTGGACGCGGCGATCCACAGGCCGGCGGCCGTGCCTTTCTCGCGCTTGGGAAACCAGCGGTTGATGACGTTGGTGCAGCCGATGCCGAGCGGTCCTTCCGACAGCCCGAGCCCCACGCGATAGGTCATCAGCAGCAACACTGAAGAGGTCGTGCCCATCAGTCCCGTGAACACCGACGTCAGGATCATGAAGACCGAGAACAGCAGCCCGGCAGTGCGTTCGCTGAGCCGCTTGTAGAGCAGGCCGACGGGAATCTGCACGAAGCCGTAGGCGAACGAAAAGAGGCTGACGATCAGGCCGGCCTCGGTGTTGCTGATGTGATATTCCTTCTTCAGATACGGCAATGCGATGCCGAAGTTCGCGCGATCCGCGCAGGCGATGGCCCAGATGCAGAAGATCAGGCCCATCACGACCCAGCGATGTTTCGTGCGCTTCTCAGTGGTGGCGTCCGCATTCGACGAAGCGACGATGCCGTCGGCGTTGCTCATCGTGCTGCCTCCTTGCCGGACGGCGCAGCGACAGTCAGAAAAGGGGGAAATGAAGGGCAGTCAGGGCGCAGGCTCACGCTGTTGTCTCCGGATCGTTATGGAGGCTTTTTTATTGATATGCCTTCCGATGTTTCAAATTGTGGAGACGCCCTGCAAGAGCGTCCAATCTTTTATTGCTATTACCTGATTCCCGGATTGAATCGATGGGCGTTGCATCCAGGAGTGGATCAACTGATAGCGTTTTGGGATTGGACGCGTGCGGACAAAGCACGCATGATGCGCTCCACATCGGTCATCGAATGAGAGGAAGCGCATCACATGAAGCCGCATATTCTGCAACTCAATCCCATCCTCGTTCCCGCGATCAACCAGAAGCTCGATGCCCTCTACGTCATGCACCGGCTATACGAGCAGGACGACAAGGAAGCCTATATTCGCGAGCACGGCGCGGCGATTCGTGGCGTAATCACCGGCGGTCATACGGGCATTTCGAACGACATGATCGAACGCCTGCCGGGTTTGCAGGTGATCGCGGTGAACGGTGTCGGCACCGACGCCGTCGATCTCGCCTTCGCGCGCTCGCGCGGTCTGCCGGTGACGGGCACCTTCGGCGCGCTGACCGAAGACGTCGCCGATCTCGCCATCGGACTGATTCTCACGGTGCTGCGCGAGATCTGCTCCGGCCACGACTTCGTCAAGACCGGCAAGTGGCCCGCCAATCCGAGCCCCGCGGCGATTCCGCTGTCGCGCCGTTTCAGCGGCAAGCGCGTGGGCATCGTGGGCCTCGGCAAGGTCGGCCGCGCCATCGCGCAACGGGCCGAAGCCTTCGGCTGTCCGATTGCCTATACCGACGTGCGCGAGATGAACGACGTCGCGTATGCCTATGTGCCGGACCTGCTGTCGCTGGCGCGGACCAGCGACATCCTGGTGCTCGCCGCGGCTGCGGACAAGGCGCAGGGCATCGTGAACGCCGCCGTGCTCGATGCGCTGGGCAAGGACGGTTATCTGATCAACATTGCGCGCGGCAAGCTTGTGGTGGAGAGCGACCTGTGCGACGCGCTGGCAAGCGGCGCGATTGCAGGCGCGGGCCTCGATGTGTTCGTCGACGAACCCAACGTGCCGGCTGCCTTGCTGGCGAGCGAGCGCGTCGTATTGCAGGCGCACCGCGCGAGCGCAACGGTGGAATCGCGCACGGCGATGGGCGAGATGGTGCTCGCGAGTCTCGCGCAGGCACTGGCGGGACAGCGCCCGGAAGGCAGCCTGACGACCTGATGCCCGCATGAGCCGCGCCGCGACGAACCTATAATGATCGGCACCTCCATCAACGTCGATGACGAATGCTCGATCTCGGACAAGTACGTTGCTTCGTCGCTGCGGCGACCGAACTGAACTTCAGGCGCGCCGCTGCGTTGCTCAACATGACGCAGCCGCCGCTTTCCCGGCAGATTCATCTGCTCGAAGAGAACCTGGGCGTGCAGCTGTTCGAGCGCATCGGCCGCACGGTCAGGCTGACCACGGAAGGCCGCGTGTTCCTCGCCGACGCCACGCGTCTGCTGAATCTCTCCGAACAGGCCGAGAGCACGGTGCGGCGCGCCAGCACGGGCAAGACCGGGCGGGTGCGCATCGCGTTCACCGGCGCGGCGGGCTACGAGCTGATTCCGGGACTGCTCGTCGCGGCGAAGCAGCACCTGCCGGATATCGATGTCGTGTTGCTGGAGATGATCTCGGTGGCGCAGATCGAGGGCTTCGAGGCCAATGCCATCGACCTCGGTTTTCTGCGGCCGTTGCCGTCGCGGCAGAAAGTGGAGTTCATGCTGGTCGAGCGCGAGCCGATGATCGTCGCGCTGCCCGCCGGACATGCGCTATGCGCCTTCCCGCAGCTGGCACTCAGGCAATTGCACGAGCAGGCGTTCATCATGCACTCGCCCGCGCACGGCAAATATTTCCACGACCGCATCATGGGCCTTCTCGCCGCCGAGGACGTGACGCCGCATTTCACGCAATACATCGACCAGACGCCGACCATTCTCTCACTCGTGCGCGCGGGTCTGGGCGTGTCGATCCTGCCGGCGTCGTCGCAGCGCTTTCACTATGACAACGTCGAGTTCCGGGAGATCTCGGGCCACACCGTTCACGCGGAAATGAGCATGGCGTGGCGCACGGACCAGGACAATCCCGCCGTCACGGCCTTCCGGCACATGGCGGCGGACTACTTCGTCAAGCAGCGCGATTGATGGCGCGCGCGGTCGCGTCGATGGCAGCGCGCGCCTTCTGCACGATCTCGTCGATCTCCGCATGCGTGACCACCAGCGGCGGCGACAGCAGCATCCGGTCGTCGCTCGCGCGCATCACGAGATTGCCTTCGAGAGAGAAGTCGCGACATAGCGTGCCGATGGCATCGGCGTTGTCGAAACGCTTGCGCGTGGCGGGATCCTCCGCGAGCTGAATGCCCGCGACGAGTCCCGTTCCCGCAATCTCGCCAACGATCGGATGATGCGCGAGCGCCTCTCTCAGGCACCGCTGGAAATAATGCCCGGTGTCGTGCCTGACGCGCGTCACGATGCCTTCGTCGCGCAGCAGGTTCAGATTCGTCACGGCCACGGCGGCCGCGAGCGGATGCCCGGAATACGTGAAGCCGTGATTGAACTCGCCCCCCTCGATGATCGCATCCGCGATGGCATCCGAGAGCGCGACGGCGCCCATCGGCACGTAGCCGCTCGTGATGCCCTTGGCCATCGTGATGACATCGGGCTCGAAGCCGAAATGCTCATGCGCGAACCATTCGCCGGTGCGCCCGAAGCCGCCGATGACTTCATCGGCGATCAGCAGCACGTCATGCTCGCGGCAGATGCGCTGGATCTCCGGCCAGTAGCTCGCGGGCGGAACGATCACGCCGCCCGCGCCCTGGAACGGCTCGCCGATGAACGCGGCGACCTTGTCCGCGCCGAGTTCGAGAATCTTCGCTTCGAGCTGGCGCGCGCATTCGAGTCCAAAGGCGTGCTGATCCATCGTGCCGCCTTCACCGAACCAGTAAGGCTGGCCGATATGCGCGACGTGTTCGAGCTTCGACAGCATCTGCTCGTGCATGCCGGTCATGCCGCCGAGCGTCGCCGCCGCGATGGTCGAGCCGTGATACGCGTTGTGGCGCGCGATCACATGGCGCTTCTCCGGCTTGCCCTGCACGGCCCAGTAGCGATGTACGGCACGCAACGCGGTATCGTTCGCTTCGGAGCCGCTGTTGCAGTACAGGAAGCGGTTGAAGCGCGCGGGCATGAGTTCCGCGAGCAACGCCGAGAGTTCCGCGACCGGCGGATGCGTCGTCTTGAAGAAGGTGTTGTAGTAGGGCAGTTCGTGCATCTGCCGGCAGGCGGCATCGATGAGTTCCTGCCGTCCATAGCCGAGGTTCACGCACCACAGCCCCGCCATGCCGTCGATGATGCGCACGCCTTCCGAATCCCGCAGATACACGCCTTCGCCCTGCACGATCACGCGGCTGCCCGTGCGATTGAGCGCGCCCATGTCGGAGAACGGATGCAGGTGATGCGCGGCGTCGAGCGCCTGGTAGTGAGCGGTCCAGTCGATACGATCGTTCATGTCTCTATCTCCCTGAGTCAGACGTGCAGCAACAGATGCTTGCGTTCCCATGAACTGATGACACGGAAGAACGCTTCGTTCTCGGTTTCCTTCAGCGCGAGATAGGCGCGCACGAAGGTTTCGCCGAGCAGTTCCGCCAGCGGCTGGCATGCGCCCATCAGCGCGAGGCCTTCATCGAGATTGCGCGGCAGTTGATAAGGCTGGCGATAACCGTCGCTCGCGAGCGGCGCGGTGGGCTCCAGATGCTGCGTCATGCCGAGGTAACCCGCCGCGAGCGTGGCCGCCATCGCGAGATACGGATTGCAGTCGACGCCTGGAATGCGGTTCTCGACGCGTCGCGCCTGCGGTGCCGCATGCGGCACCCGAAAGCCCACGGTGCGGTTGTCGTAGCCCCATTGCACGTTGATCGGCGCGGCCATGAAGCGCGACAGCCGGCGATACGAATTGATGTAAGGCGCAAGAATGGGCATCAGCGCGGGCGTGTACTTCTGCAATCCGGCGATATAGCTGTAGAACAGGCCAGTCGGTTCGCCGTCGCGGCCGGAGAAGAGATTGCGGCCGGTGTCCGCGTCGACGATGCTCTGATGCACGTGCATGGCCGAGCCGGGTTCGTTTTCCATCGGCTTGGCCATGAAGGTGGCGTACATCTGGTGGCGCAGCGCCGCCTCGCGCACCGTGCGCTTGAAGAGGAACACGCGGTCCGCGAGATTCAATGCGTCGCCATGCAAGAAGTTGATCTCCATCTGCGCCGCGCCGACTTCATGGATCAGCGTGTCCACCTCCAGTTCCTGCACCTCGCAATACTCGTAGATGTCCTCGAAGAGCGGATCGAACTCGTTGACGGCGTCGATCGAATACGCCTGGCGTCCGGTTTCCGCGCGACCGGTCCGGCCGACCGGCGGCTTGAGCGGCAGGTCCGGGTCGCGGTTCATGTCGACCAGAAAGAACTCCAGTTCGGGCGCGACCACCGGACGCCAGCCCCTTGCCGCGAACTGTTGCAGCACCTGGCGCAGCACGCGCCGCGGCGAGATGGCGACCGGCGTGCCGTCGAAATGCACGCAATCGTGGATGACCTGCGCGGTCGGATCGGTGGCCCAGGGAATCAGGCGGATCGTGTCGGGATCCGGTACGCAGATCATGTCGGGATCGGTGACGCCGGTGATGCCGGTCTCGGGGTAATCGCCCGTCACGGTCTGCAGCATCACGGCTTGCGGCAGGCGCATCGGCTCGCCCGACTCGAACTTGCTGCGCGGAATGATCTTGCCGCGCGCGGTGCCGGCCATGTCGGGAATGATCGCTTCTACTTCGGTGATGTGATGGTGTCGCAGGAATTCGTCGATGCGGTCCATGGGTGTGCTCTCGTAGATCAGGGCGTGCGCGTCCCCAGCGCCCGCGAAGCATCGCGAGCGCGCAAGGCAACGACGCGCGCGGGTTCCGCGTGCGGTGCGGTCAGCTAAAGCCAGTCAGAAGGGGAAGGAGAGAGGCGCTACGGCAGCAGCGAGGCCGCGCCGACGCAATGCACGGCGATGAACGCGCGCGCGGCAATGGCATTGCGCCGCCGCACGCCGCGGCGGGACAGGGCGGTGAGATCCGACAGGAAGCGGCAGTCGGGAAGCATGCCGCAGCGATCGGTGCAGGCGCGGCGCATGGGCCGGCGTGCCAGAGGGCTTTGGACTTTCACGATGACACTCGTTGAGCGAGTTGAGTCAGGCGCCATCGCCAGGCTGACGATGACCCTACAGCGAGCATATACGAGCCATGCATGCCGTCAACCCCGGTTTTCCATTCGTCCGGGGCGACGGATTTTTGCTTCGCGCGGGCGTCGTTGCACAATTCATCGATAATGTCGGCTCTTTTGTCCGTCATCGGCCCTTCGCCCTTCGTCATCGAGCCTGATGCTCTCGAACCTGCTCGTCCAACTCGTCAATGGCCTGGCCGACGCCTGTGCGCTGTTCCTCGTCGCCTCGGGACTCTCGCTGATCTTCGGCGTGACGCGCATCGTCAACTTCGCGCATGGCTCGCTGTACATGCTCGGCGTGTATCTCGCGTACAGCCTCACGAGCCGCTTCGGCGCGAGCGTCGCGGGATTCTGGGCCTCGCTCGCCGGTGCGGCGCTGGCGGTCGGCTTGCTGGGCGCGGCGATCGAGGTGACGGTGCTGAGGCGCATCTACCGCGCGCCCGAACTGTTTCATCTGCTCGCCACGTTCGCGCTGGTGCTCATCATCCGCGATGCCGCACTGTGGCTCTGGGGCCCGGAAGACCTGTTCGGCCCGCGTGCGCCGCATCTCGAAGGCGCGGTGCAATGGCTGGGCCACGCGCTGCCCACTTATGACCTCGCGTTGATCGTGATCGGCCCACTGGTGCTGCTCGCGCTCTGGTATGCGCTCACGCGCACGCGCTGGGGCACGCTCGTGCGCGCGGCGAGCGCGGACCGGGAAATGCTCGGCGCGCTCGGCGTCAACCAGGCCTGGCTCTTCACCGGCGTGTTCTGTGTCGGCGCGATGCTCGCCGGCCTCGGCGGCGCGTTGCAGGCGCCGCGCATGTCGGCGAACCTGTCGCTGGACCTCGACACCATCGGCAATGCGTTCGTGGTCGTCGTGGTCGGCGGGATGGGCTCGATTCCGGGCGCGTTCGTCGCGGCGCTGCTGATCGCCGAGATCAAGGCGCTGTGCATCGGCATCGGCCATGTGTCGATTGCGGGCATCGACTTCTCGCTGTCGAAGTTCACGCTGGTGGCGGAGTTCGTCGTGATGGCGGTGGTGCTGGTGCTGCGTCCGTGGGGGCTGTTCGGACGTCCTTCAAGCGTCGCGCGGTCGGCCGCGCCCGCCGAGCGGCCGCTCGTGCCCGCCACGCGAGCGATGAAGCTGGCCGCCGCGGCCGTGGTGCTCGCGCTGGCCGCCGCGCCGCTCGCCGCCGGTGCGTTCCCCTACATGCCGGTGCTCTTCGTCGAGATCATGATCGCCGTGCTGTTCGCCGCGAGCCTGCACTTCATCATGGGCCCGGGCGGCATGCATTCGTTCGGACACGCGGCGTACTTCGGTCTCGGCGCGTATGGCGCGGCGCTCGTCCTCAAGCTGTTCGCGCTGCCGATGGAACTCGCGCTCGTGCTCGGCCCGCTGCTCGCGGTCATCGGCGCGCTGGTCTTCGGCTGGTTTTGCGTGCGGCTGTCAGGCGTCTATCTCGCGATGCTCACGCTCGCGTTCGCGCAGATCGTCTGGTCCGTGGTGTTCCAGTGGGATGCGGTGACGGGCGGCAGCAACGGCATCCTCGGCATCTGGCCGGCGCCATGGCTGTCGTCGCCGGTGGCGTTCTATTACCTGACGCTCGGCTTCGCGGTGCTCGGCGTGTGGCTGTTGCGCCGCATGCTGTTCGCGCCGCTCGGCTTCGCGATGCGCGCGGGCCGCGATTCGCCGTTGCGCGCCGAAGCGATCGGCGTGAACGTGGCGCGCGTGCAATGGGCGGCGTTCGTCGCTGCCGCGCTCGTGTGCGGCTTCGCGGGTTCGCTGTATGCGTTCTCGAAGGGCAACATCTCGCCCGAGGTCATCAGCGTCGGGCGCTCGGTGGACGGCCTCGTGATGGTCCTGCTGGGCGGCATCCAGACACTCGCCGGGCCGCTCGTCGGCGCGAGCGTGTTTACGTGGCTGCAGGACACCGTCGCGCGCCAGACCGACTATTGGCAGGCGCTGCTCGGCGCAGCCATCCTGGTGCTGGTGATCGCGTTTCCGCAGGGCATCGCGGGCTTCGTGCGCGAGCGCTTCGCGAGGGATGCGTCATGACTCTCCTGAGCATCGCGCATCTCTCGAAGTCCTTCGACGGCGTCAAGGCCGTCGACGACGTCTCCTTCGACCTCGAAGCAGGCCAGCTGCTTGCGCTGATCGGTCCGAACGGCGCGGGCAAGTCCACCTGCTTCAATATGATCAACGGCCAGCTGAAACCGACCTCGGGCGCGATCCGTTTCGACGGCCACGACATCGCCGGACTGCGACCGCGCGAGATCTGGCGGCGCGGCGTGGGCCGCACGTTCCAGATCGCCGCGACCTTCAACTCGATGACCGTGCTCGAGAACGTGCAGATGGCGTTGCTCTCGCACGAGCGTCGGCTGTTCAGTCCGTTCGGCCGGGTGGCGTCGTGGCGCGAGCAGGACGCGCTCGATCTGCTCGATCTCGTCGGCATGGCCGGGCATGCGCGGCGCAGTTGCGCGGTGCTGGCGTATGGCGATGTGAAGCGCGTGGAACTGGCGATTGCGCTGGCGCACGGTCCGAAGCTGCTGCTGATGGACGAGCCCACCGCCGGCATGGCCCCGCAGGAACGCAACGCGTTGATGGCGCTGACCGCGCGGCTCGCGAAGGAGCACATGATCGGCGTGCTGTTCACGGAGCACAGCATGGACGTGGTCTTCGCGCATGCCGACCGGCTGATCGTGCTGGCGCGCGGCCATCTGATCGCGCAGGGCGACGCCGCCACCATCCGCAATGATGCCCGCGTGCGCGAGGTGTATCTCGGCACGGGCGCGTCGTTCACTCCGCGTGGGGAATCGGCATGAGTCTGCTGAAGGTTGCCGGCCTGAATGCGTTCTACGGCCGCGCGCAGATTCTTTTCGACGTCGGCTTCGAAGTGGCGCGTGGCGAGGTCGTTGCGCTGATGGGCCGCAACGGCGCGGGCAAGTCCACCACGATGAAGGCCGTGATGGGCCTGTTGCCGCGGGTGTCGGGGGCGGTCTCGTTCATGGGCGAGGACATCGCCGGCATGGCGCCGCACCGGATCGCGCGCAAGGGGCTGGGCTACGTGCCGGAAGATCGCCGCGTGTTCGGCGATCTGACCGTGATGGAGAATCTCGCTACCGGTCGTCAAGCGCCGCGCGAAGGCGCGCCGCGCTGGACGCCGGAGAAGCTGTTCCACGTATTTCCGAATCTCGGCGAAATGCGCGAGCGTCGCGCGAGCCGCATGAGCGGCGGCGAACAGCAGATGCTCACGGTGTCGCGCACGCTGATGGGCAATCCGCGCCTGGTGCTGCTCGATGAACCGTCGGAAGGCGTGGCGCCGGTCATTGTCGAACAGATGGCGGACATGATCCTGACGTTGAAGCGAGAAGGCCTCGCCATTCTGTTGTCCGAGCAGAACCTGCATTTCGCGGAGCTGGTCAGCGACCGCGTCTATGTGCTCGAACGAGGCCAGGTGCGCCATGCCGGCGCGATGAACGCATTCGCGCGCGACAACGCTGCGCGCCGTGAATTCCTGGGCGTATGACCCCATCCGCCCGAACCGGTTATCCAGAAGAGGAGAAGCATCCATGACAATTCGTGCGGGCATCCCGCTGCGCCTGACGCTTGCCGCGACCGCGGTGCTTGCCGCGAGTATCGGCGCCGCGCGCGCCGATACCATCAAGATCGGCGAGATCAACAGCTACAAGGCCCAGCCGGCGTTTCTCATGCCCTACAGGAACGGCTGGAATCTCGCGCTGGACGAGATCAACGCGACGGGCGGCGTCAACGGCAACAAGCTGGAAGTCGTCTCGCGCGACGACAATGGCAACCCCGGCGACACGGTGCGCGTCGCGCAGGAACTCGTCACGCGCGAGCAGGTGAAGCTGTTGTTCGGCGGCTATCTGTCGAACACGGGCCTCGCGCTCGCGGACTACGCGAAGCAGCGGCGCATCTTCTTCCTGGCGGCGGAACCGCTCACGGACAAGATCGTCTGGCAGGACGGCAACAAGTACACGTATCGTCTGCGGCCGTCCACCTACATGCAGGTCGCGATGCTGGTGCCCGAAGCGGCGAAGCTCCACAAGAAGCGTTGGGCGCTGGTGTACCCGAACTACGAGTACGGGCAGTCCGCGGTGGCGACCTTCAAGCGCCTGTTGAAGGCCGCGCAGCCGGATGTCGAGTTCGTCACGGAACAGGCGACGCCGCTCGGCAACGTGGACGCCGGCGCGGTGACGCAGGCGCTCGCCGACGCGAAGCCCGACGCCATCTTCAACGTGCTGTTCAGCGCAGACCTGGGCAAGTTCGTGCGCGAGGGCAATACGCGCGGCCTGTTCAAGGATCGGGCGGTGGTGTCGCTGCTGACGGGCGAGCCCGACTATCTCGATCCGCTGGGCAAGGAAGCGCCGGTCGGCTGGATCGTGACGGGTTATCCGTGGTATTCGATCGATACGCCCGAGAACAAGAAGTTCGTCGCGGCCTATGAAGCGAAGTATCACGACTATCCGCGGCTTGGCTCGGTGGTCGGCTACACGGCGATGATGTCGATTGCCAACGGCCTGAGAAGAGCCGGCTCGCCCGATGCCGACAAGCTCGCCGCCGCCTTCAAGGGCCTGCCGGTGAACACGCCGTTCGGGCCCATCACGTACCGCCCGCAGGACAACCAGTCGACCATGGGCGCATACGTGGGCGTGACGGGGCAGAAGGACGGCAAGGGCGTGATGACCTCGTTCCGCTATGTGGATGGCGCGAGCGTCCAGCCCTCGGACGCCGAGGTAAAGAAGCTGCGTCCGGCGGAGTAAGGCGTCAGGACTTCGGAAAGGGCTTGCTGACGAATTTCGAGCCGGCAAGCCCGAAGCGCCAGGGCACGTCGATGGCCTTGGTCAGGCCGATGCGCGGGCCGCTCACGATGGGAAACTCTTCCTCGGGCGGCTCGATATGAAACGGCGGCTCGAACAGCGACATGCCGTTGTTCCGGTGCGTGATGGCGAGCGCTTGCGCGAGGCGTCCCGGTCCCGAGCAGAGCAGCTTCACGGGTTCGAGCCCGCGCCGTTGGCGCATGGCATCGAGGCCGGTCAGCGGTTCGATGGCGCGGATCAGCACGCCCGCGCCGTGGCCTGGTTCGCGGCACACGAAGTTCATGCACCAGTGAATGCCGTACGAGCGATAGACATACACATGCGCGGGCGGCCCGAACATTGCTGCATTGCGCGGCGTCGGGCCGGAGAAGGTATGTGACGCGGGATCTTCGCGGTCGTAGGCTTCCGTCTCGACGATGCGGCCGCCGACGCCGTCCACCGTCACGATCGCGCCGATCAGGCGTTGCGCGACGACCTCGGAGGGCGCGTAAAAATCGATGGGAGTGGGCTGGGTGTTCACGAGCGCTATTCTAAGTCGTGCGTGGACGCCGCGTCCGCCAACGACTCAGGAGACGCCGAATGAAGACTTCATGGTTTCTGCGATTCTCGAATGCGCTCGCGCAGGTGGCGGGCCACGCATCGACCTTTGTGATTGCCGTCGTGCTGGTGATCGTCTGGGCCATCTCGGGCCCGATGTTCCATTTCAGCGATACGTGGCAGCTCGTCATCAATACCTCGACGACCATCGTCACGTTCCTGATGGTGTTCCTGATCCAGAACACGCAGAACCGCGATACCGCCGCGATGCAGATCAAGCTCGACGAGCTGATCCGCGCGATGGACCGCGCGCACAACGCGCTGCTGGATCTGGAGGAACTCGACGAGAAGGAACTCGCCGTGTTCCGCAAGCGTTACGAGAAGCTTGCGCAGGAAGCGCGCGAGGATCTGCGTTCGGCGGGTAGCGATATCGAGATGCCGGCGTTCGAGCGCGCGGATGCACGCTCGAACGGGAAGCAGACGTGACGGCTTACTTCGTGAGACGCAGCACGCCCAGATTGCCGGCGATCTGCTGGAAGATGTTGTCGAGCGTCGTATTGTCGGGCGCGTTGTAGTAATTGCCCGGGCTCGCGCAGTTCTGCATGTTGACCTTCGCGCTCGAACTCGACGCCGATGCGCCGAACGTGATTGCATAGATCGTGATGCCTTCGGCCTTGATCGCCGAGCAGATGGCCTGCTGGAACGTATTCACGTCGTCGGGATAGCCGGCGCCGTTGCCGCTCGAATCGTCGACCGGATCGCCGCCGTGCAGCTCGGATGAATCCGTGAGCGCGTTGGACATGGTGGTGCCGTTGGGGCGGATCACCGTCGGCGCCGAGAGGCTGTTGGTGCCCACGCCCGACAGTCCATTGAAATAGAGCGTATTGGGAATGGAGCCCGTTGCGCCGATCTGATTCTGGCCGTCGGTGAGGACGATCATCACGCGCTGCAGGTTCTGCACCGAGCCATCGGTGGGCTTCGGCAGGCTTGGGTCAGTGGAAGTCCAGCCGCTCTTGGTGCCGGCCACGTTCTGCGACCACGACGGCTCCAGCATGCGCCAGCCCCAGAGCAATCCTGTCGGAATGATGGTTGAACCGGACGGCGTCATCTTCTTGACCGCGGCCGTCAGCGTGCTCGAGCTCTGCGTGAGGAAGGTCATCGAGGTGGCGAGGCAGCCCGAGTTCTGCGTGAGCGTCTGTCCGCTGCTGTTGGTCTGATCGAACTGATAGCCGATGCCGGTGCCTTTTCCCGTCGACGGATACGAGCATTGATTGGCCGCCCCCGACGAGCCGAGCGTCACCGGCACGGACGAGCTGGTCGAGGTGGTCGAGTCGGTCGTGGTGCAGCTCTTGTAGCGACTGCTCGAGCTGTAGGTGATCATCTTCAGCTTGCTGGTCGGGACGTTGTAGTAGTAGCGCTGGAACTTGCGCGTGTCCGCCGGCGAATAGGCTTCGGGCGAAAGGTTGCCGCCCGTGCGCGGCTCGATCACGCAGCCGTTCCAGGTGCTGGTCGAGATGTTCGACGTGTTGTACGTGGGCAGCGTGCTGCTGAGCCAGGTGCCGGTCGAGGGCAGGGCGCCGGTCGTGTTGACCGTGCTGGCGAACGGCACGAGTCCGATGAAGTTCTTGTTGGTCGCACTGCTCGTTCCGGACGGCAGAAGGTCGCCGATCAGCGAGTTCGCCGCTGCCTGGAGGCCGCTCATCTTGGTGGCGCCGCTGATGCCGTTGGCGGGGTCCTTCATGGAGCCGGTGTTGTCCAGCACCATCACGAGTTCGAGGGTGCTTTGCGGCAGCCGCGTTGCGGTGTTGGTCGCGGATACCGTCGACGTATCCGGCGTGGGCGTGCCGCTGCCGGAACCGCTGCCACTGCCGCTACCTGATGTTTTCGTGAAGACCTTCGGCGCGATCAAAGGCAGTGATCCCGAAGCCGTGAGCGAGATGGTCTGTCCGGTGGCCGGCGCGCCCGTCACGGTCGCCGAGAAGTTCGCGTCGGGCATGGTGAAGCCCATCATGCCGGAAGGGCTGTTCGCGTCGTAGTAGGCGCGCGCGTCTTTTTGCCAGGTAGCAAGGCTGGTGCCGGTCGGCGTATTGCCGTAGCGCTGGAGATCGACGCCGGCCGAGAGCGTGGCCACGTCGAGCGCCATCTGCATGTGGCCCTGCGTCATCACGTAGTTGATCGAGTCCAGCGCCAGGCACATCGATCCGATCATGGCGCTCGCGCACATCGCGAACATGATCGCGACGCTGCCTTCCGCGTGTTTGCGCAGCCGGTTGCATGCACGCAGCGTCGACGAAATCGTCATGAAGCAGTACCCCGTTCTTTTGATTTTCATGGGCGAATCCGTGGTTCCGCGAGCCTCAATAGAACGCTCGCGGCGCACGCGGGCGCACGAACACGCGGCGGTACACCGTCTGCTGACCGGGCATTCCAGGCACCAGTCTGGAGGTCATGAGGAACGGGTTATACGACAAAAACACTTCCACGATGATGGCTGAATCGCCCGTGCGGAAGGGCCATGTCGTGGGCAGCGGCGCCGCGCTCGACACCCGCGACGCCATGCTCGAAGCCTTGCTGTTGGTCCATGAAGGCGGGGAGGCCGTCCACTGAACCTTCGGCGTGGCGGTCGTCATGGAGGTATCCATGTCCTTGCACTTCTTGCTGGAATCGGGATCGCACACGAAGGTCACGTACACCATGCCGTTGGCCTTCAATTGATACGGCGCGGCGAGGAGCGCCGCATCCTGCCACAGCGAGCCATAACTGTTGGCATCGGTGGTGTCGCTGTTGTCGGCGATGACGGAGGTCATCTGGCCGATAGTATTGGCGAGCGTGAAAGCCGTGCGATCGACCGCGCTGACCGCCCGGATATACATGTAGATTTCGGTGAAACCGAGCAGCACGAGCAGCATCATCGGCACGATGATCACGAACTCGATCGACACGCTGCCACGATCCGAGCGCAGCAGGCGGCCCAGTTTCGTCGCGATGGATCCGGCTGGTTCGCGGGTCGTTGTCATTTTTCGTTCAGCACGATGTAGTTGCGCTCGAAGGTCAGTTGGCTGATGCCGAACAGTTTCGGAACGCCGGTGATGCCGGGCATCTTGAGCTGGATGTTGTAGACGACCACGTCGCCGTATCCACCCATGTCCGACGTCGGCGCGTAGCTCGCGTTGGCGACGTTGTTATAGCCGTAACTGCCGTAGTTCTGTTCGGTGACGGCGATGGTCGCGCCGACGTTGCGCCATCCGCCGAGGATCGATTCGACCTTCGCCTGCGCCTCCTGCGACCGCGTGCCCGAAGTCGGCGCGGTCGTGGTCAGGCCGACACGCGACGCAACCTGTGCCGCGGCCTGCACCGATGCATCGGCGATCATCTCCAGTGCAATCTCGACGGTGCCGATGAAGAGGATCATCGCAATGATCCCGACGAACGCAAATTCGATCGACGCGATGCCGCACTCGTCGCGCAGCAGTGCTTTCGCGAAGGCCGGTGAGCCCGGCCGGCGGCGCGCGGAGTGATTCATTTGAGGCGCGTGGTCTGCACCTGGGCCGTCGGAATGGCGGCGGGCGTGGTGGAGCCGGAGGGCGTCGCAGGGGAGACGGACGACGTACGTTGCAACAGCAGCTCGCGCTGCAGGTCGTAGTAGCGCAGGTTGTCCTCGACCGACGCCTTCGGCAGATCGCGCGACAGAATCTCGGCGGCCGCTTCGCGGTTGCCGAGCAGCCCGTAGGCGAGCGCGAGGTCCTGGCGGGCTTGCGGCGGCGCGGCGGGGAAGCGCGTGACGTCGAGCAGTACGTTCGCGCCTTCGCGCGGATCGCCGCCGAGCACCAGCGAGAGGCCGAGGTTCACCGAAATCAGCGGATCGCCTGCGTTCTTCCTGAGCGCCTGCCGCAACACGGCCTGTGCGCCCCGGTGATCGCCGCTCATGTCGAGTGCGGCGCCCAGTCCGGCCGAAGCGAGCGGATCGTCCGGCATCAGCGAGAGCAGGCGGCGGTACGTCGCGATGGCGTCGTCGAAGCGGCGCTGGCGCATCGCGACGCGCGCGATGCCGATGAGCGGCGCAGGCGCGTTCGCATCGTTCTTGCTGGCGCGATCGTAATAGACGCCCGCGCGCGTGAAGTCGCCGACCGCGTACAGCGTATTGCCCAGGCCCGTGAGGCCCGCGACCGAGTGCGGGTCCGCTTGCACCACTTTTTCGTAGAGCGACGTCGCGAGTTCGATGTTGCCGGAATCGAGCGCCGTCTCGGCGATTCGCATCTCGCTCATCGAGCTGGGCGCCGAGTTGCGCATCACCGGGCGGCTATCGACGCTCTGGCGGGACGTGGTCGTGCAGGCGCCGAGCAGGATCGCGAGCGTGGCGCAGCAGGCCGTCACACTCAGGCGGCGCACGGCGGGATGGGAGAACGGTGTGGTCTTCATCGTTTTGTAAAGACGCTGATGAGTTGGATGGCAGCCGGGCCTGCGGCGATCAGCATCACCGCGGGCAGGATGAAGAGCATCATCGGCACGGCCATCTTGGGGGCGAGCTTCGCCGCCTTTTCTTCGAGCGAGACGATGTGCGCGAGCCGCTCGGTGTGCGACAGCGTGCGCAACGCCTGCGTGATCGGAGTGCCGTAGCGCATCGATTGCGTGAGCGTGGAGATGAGCGCGCGAATCGACGGCAGATCGATGCGGTCGGCGAGCGCCTGCAAGGCGCGCGTGCTTTCGCCCGAGAGCTTGAGCTCGTCGGCGGTCAGCGAGAATTCGCCCGACAGGGGCGGGCAGATGGTCTTCAGCTCGTCGGCGACGCGCCGGATCGACACGCCGAGACTATTCCCCGCGTTCGTGCAGATGACCAGCAGGTCGAGTGCATCGGGCAGGCACGAGGCCATGGCCTTGCGGCGCCGCGCGGCGAAGAAGCCGATCACGTATTCCGGCAGGATCATGCCGACCACGAAAACGAGCAGCATCATGACGCCGCGCACGGCCGGATAGCCGCCCACCACGGGAATATGCGAGCCGAGCATCACGGTGAACGCGGCGCAGACAAGCCCGACGACGAACTTGATCGCGAGCAGCACCGAGACCGCCGACTGGCTGCGATAGCCGCTGCGGATCATCTGCGTGCGCAGCTTTGCGCGGTACTTGGCGTCGAACAGCGGCAGACGGTCGCCCAGGCGGGCGAGGCGCTGCGCGAGGCGCGCCATGCGGCCGTCGTCGGTGTCCTCTTCGACCGCCATGCGTTCATTGCGCTGCACGACCGCGGCCTGACGCGTGCGCTCGGCGATGCGCCCGCGAGTACCGCCGTGCTTGGTCGCCCACCAGATCACGATGCTGACGACGAGCGCCAGCAGCATCAGCAGGTTGATCAGTGTTTCGAGGTTGTCCTGACTCATCGCGCCGTATCCAGTTTCGACATCTTTTGAACGATGATCAAACCCATCGTGAGGCAGACTGCCGCGCACATCAGCACCTTCTGGCCCGCCGAGGTATCGAACAGCACCATCAGATAAGCGCGATTGAGCATGAACGTGCTGCCCAGAATGAAGAACGGAACCGAAGCGAGAATCTTGGTGGTGATGCGTGCCTCACCCGTCAGCGCCTTCGTTTTCTGGCGAATCTCACGGCGCTTGCGCACGATGCCCGCGAGGTTTTCGAGCGTCTCGCCGAGCTGGCCGCCGGTTTCGCGTTGCAGCAGCAGGCAGACACAGAAGAACGAGAAGTCCGCGATGCCGATGCGCGCGACCGCAGTGTCGAGCACTTCTTCGAGATCGAGACCGACCTTCAACGCGTCGCCCATCAGTTTGAATTCGCTTTTGAGCGGCTCGGCGCATTCGCTGGACGCGACGCCCATGACGTGCGTGACCGGCACGCCGGCGCGCACCGCGCGCACGATCAGGTCGATCAGATCAGGGAAGCCCTCGAGGAAGCGCCGCTTGAAGCGCTCGACGAGAAAGCGGTACGACTGCATCGCGCCGAGCAGCGGCAGGCCGGCGAGCAACGCGGGCTTGGCGACGTCGGGCAGCGGCAGCAGATTCGTCATCAGCAGCGCGATGATTTCGGCCACGACCGTCGCGATGATCACGATGCGCAAGCCGTTCGCGCCAGCCACGGTCTTGAGGCGTGAGATCTTCGGTCCGAACCAGCGCGTGAACAGATTTTCGTTACGGCTGACGGTGAAGAGGTCGGCAACGTCATGGCGCGCGTCGCGGATATGCGAGCCGGTCGCGGGGAAGTCGGCCTTGACGCGGGCCTGGATGCGTGCGTCAGGCTGCTGCTTGCGCATGTCCTGCAGCATTAGCAGCATGATGCCGGCCAGCAGGGCGACGGCGAACACGCCGAATGTGATCAGATCGACGTTGCTCATGGGCGCATCGCCTCCAGCAGTGCGTCTTCGAGTCCGTAGTAGGCGGCGCGGGCCGCGAACGCCGGCCGCACCGACCCCGTTTCGAACACGCCTTTGACTTCCTCGCTGTAGGCGCTGGCGTCGTAATGGAACGCGAACAGGTCCTGCGTGATGATCACCTCGCCTTCCATGCCGACGAGTTCCGTGATGCGCGTGACGCGGCGCATGCCGTCGCGCATCCGCTCGATCTGCACGATCATGTGCACCGCGCTTGCAATCTGGCGGCGGATCGACAGCAGCGGCAGGTTGCCGTTCGCCATCATCACCATCGATTCGAGACGCGTGATGCCGTCGCGCGGCGTGTTCGCGTGGATCGTGGTCATCGAGCCGTCGTGGCCCGTGTTCATGGCCTGCAACACGTCGAAGGCTTCGGAGCCGCGGGTTTCGCCGAGGATGATGCGGTCAGGACGCATCCGCAGCGCGTTGCGCACCAGATCGCGCTGCGTCACCGCGCCGAGTCCTTCGGCATTCTCGGGCCGCGTTTCCAGGCTGACCACGTGCGGTTGCACGAGCTGCAGTTCGGCCGCGTCCTCGATCGTCACCGTGCGTTCGCCATGGCCGATGAAGTGCGACAGCGCGTTCAGCAGCGTCGTCTTGCCCGAGCCCGTGCCGCCCGACACGATGATATTGAGGCGGCAGGTGCTCGCGAGCTTGAGCACGGTGGCCATCGCGGCGGACAGGTTGCCCTGCTGCGCCATGCGATGCAGCGTGATGTTGCGCTTGGAAAACTTCCGGATGGAGATCGAGGCGCCGTGGATCGCGAGCGGCGGCAGCACGACGTTCACCCGGCTGCCGTCGGCAAGACGCGCATCGACCATCGGGCTGCTTTCATCGACGCGACGGCCCACGCCCGCCGCAATGCGCTGCGCCACGTTGGTCACGTGGGTGTTGTCGCGGAACTTGCAATTCGTGAGTTCGAGACGGCCGTGCCGTTCCACCCAGACCTGATCGGGGCCGTTCACCAGCACGTCGGTGATGGTGTCGTCGGCGAGCAGCGGTTCGATCGGACCGAGGCCGAACATGTCGTTCAGCAGTTCGCCGACGATCTGCGCCTGTTCCGAGATCGTGATGTTGAGCCGTTCGCGCTCCGCGACTTCGAGCACGAGCTGTTCGACGCCCGGCTTCATCTGCTCGCGCGTCTTGCCGACGGCCGCGGATGCATTCATCGAGGCGAACACGCCGGTGCGGATGAGCCTGAACAGGTCCGAACGCACCAGCACCTCGTTGCCTTCCGGCGCCTGCACGCGCGGAGGCGGTGGCGCCGGGGCGGGAGCCGGCGCGAGCGCGGCAGCGTCGGCTGCCGCTTCCGTGTCGGGCTCCGGGCGGGTAACCTGTTTCTGTCCGAACATCAGCCTCTCCTGAGCCGGAGCTTCTGGAAGAACGAGCGCTCGGCGTTCATCTGCTGACCGGTCAGGTCGCCGCCGATACGCGTGATCATCTGATTGAAGCCGTTCGCGTTCTTCTCTTTCGGCGCTTCGCCGAGATTCTCGGCCGTTGCGAGCGCCTTCGCCTCGAACGGGATCTCGTACAGCACGTTGCGGCCGACCGCCGTCATGAAGTCGTTCAGTTGCACCTTGCCGCTCGACACGGCATTCGGGTTGTTGACCAGCAGCGAGGTCGGCGGATTGTTGTCACGGTCCTCGATGTGACGCAGCAGGCGAATGGTCTCGCGCGTCGAATGCACCGAACGGTCGGCGATCAGATAGACGCGCGCGGCGTGATCCAGCGCTTCCTGCGCGAGCGGATCCGTCATCGGGCCGACGTCGAGAATCACGTAGTGAAAGCTGTCGCACAGCAGTTCGAGCACGCGCGGCAGCGCACCGGCGCCGAACGGCCGCGCGGCGCCGTATTCGAGTTCCGCGGAGAGCATGAAGAGCCGGGTGCCCTTGGCGACCAGTGTGCGCTCCACGTATTGCGGATCAAGGCGGTGCACGTTCTGCAACACGTCGACCAGGCCGTTGTTGCTTTGCAGGCCGAGCATCGAGTTGGCGGCGCCGCCGTTCAGGTTCAGGTCCACATAGGCGACGCGGCGGTGCGTGTCTTCGGACAGGTGACGCGCCACGTTGAGCGCCAGCGTCGTGACGCCGACGCCGCCCCGCGAACCCGCAAACGCGATGGTCTTGCCGGCGCGCGCCAGCATCACCGGGCTGACCTTGCCTTCCGAGACGTTCACCGTGCGCTTGAGCAGTTCGACGGTGATCGGCTTGACGAGATAGTCGCGCACGCCAATCTTGAGCAGGCTGCGGAACAGGCCCACGTCATTGCGCTCGCCGAGCGCCACCACCTGCACCGAGGGCTCGCACACTTCGGCAAGACGGCCGAGGTCGGAGAGCGGCATCACGGATTCCTGCAGATCCACCAGCAGGAAGAGCGGCGAGCGGTCGACCTTGGCGAGATACGCAATTGCGTCGTCGACGTTGCCCACGACGATATGCGCGTGCGGCATCGCCTGTTCGAGCACGAAGCTCTTCACGATCTGTTCGGTCTTGCGATCGGACACGAACGCGATGAAGTCCGCATTGCGCGCGCTCGACTTGGTCTTCGAAAAGGAAAGCTCTGTGCTCATGGCTGGCCTGGTCTGACTTGGGCTGAATTGCGTTGCATCACTTGCTGCTGCGCGAGGTCGACGTGTCGAGCGGGATCACGTGACCGGTCTCGTAACGCCTAACCGCGCTCGCCGCCACGGCCGCGTCCGCCGGGCCGAGTGTCTGCGGATGCACGGCGTCTTCGGGACGTGCGAGTTGCGCGGCCAGGTTGGTGTACGTGGCGCAGCCCCATTGCATGCTCGGCCGGCGGATGCCGGCGTCCGTCAGCAGCGACGGGCGCGAGAGGCTGGCGCAGTCGGGCGGCACGGCGTTCGTGCCGTCGTAGCCGATCACCGTTTCGTTCGGCATGTTGCGCGGCGGCTTGAAGCAGCCGCTGGCGGCGACGGCGAACACGCCGGCGATGAGAAGGGAAAGCAGTCGTGTGTGTTTCATGACGGGCTCAATAGACGTAGCCGGCCGCGCCGACAAGACGCGGCTGTCCGGCCTGAGCCGCCGCGTCGCCGTTCTGGCGCCGGAAGCTGTATTCGACATCGCTCGACGGCGAGATCAGCGAATCGAGCGGGGTACGCAGTTTCGACGGATCGGTCGGCTCGACCAGATACGGCGTGACCATGATCACCAGCTCGGTCTTGTTGTTCTGGTAGTTGGTCGACGAGAACAGCTTGCCGAGCACCGGGATCGAGCCCAGGCCGGGCACCTGCGAAACCACGTCGCTGGTATTGCTCTGCAGCAGCCCGCCGATCGCGAAGCTCTGGCCGCTCGCCAGTTCCACGGTGGTGTCCGCGCGGCGCACCGACAGGCCCGGCACGGTGATGCCGCCGGTCGTGACGCTCGCCGTCGTGTCGATCTGGCTGACCTCGGGGCGAACCTTCAGGCTGATGCGGCGGTCCGTCATCACGGTCGGCGTGAAGTCGAGCTTGACGCCGAACTGCTTGAACTCGACCGTGATCGCGCCGTTGACTTGCGACACCGGAATCGGGAATTCTCCGCCCGCGAGGAAGCTTGCGGTCTGGCCCGAGAGCGCGACGAGATTCGGCTCGGCGAGCACGGTGAGCAGACCTTCCTGGTTCAGCGCATCGACGAGCGCGCGGATGTCCACGTTGTTCGTCTTGAAGGCGCCCAGAATCGAGTAAGCGTTGTTGGTCGGCAGGTTGACCGGATAGGTCACGGCGCCGTTGGCGGCGGTGAGCGGCTGGTTCAGGTTGTAGATCGAACGGCCGCTGAAGACGCCGCCGTAGAAGTTGCCGACCGCGTTGCCCATCGCCTGCCAGTTGATGCCGAGCTGCTGCGTGACGTTGCGGTCCACTTCCGTGATGCGCACGCGCAGTTGCACTTGCAGCGGCCGGTCGATCGTCATGCGGTTGACCAGCACTTCCTTCTCGGCGAGATAGGGCGTCACCGTCTGCACGATGGCGTCGGCATCCGCCGGATTCGATGCCTGGCCGCTCAGCGTCAGCGTGCCCGGTCCCGTACCGATCTGCACGTTCGCGTTAGGGAAGCGTGCGGTGAGCATGCCGCGCAGCATGGTCAGGTCGCGCGAGACGATGATCGTGCGCTGCACGAGCGGCCGGTTATTGGCGCCGAGCACGTAGAGCGTGGTCGAGCCGGTTTTCTTGCCGAGCACGAACACCGCGCGCGGCGAGGGTACGTGCACGTCGGCGATGGTCGGATCCGCGACGAACACCGATACGGCGTTCTCGTTGAGCGACAACATCGTGCCCTTGCTCGCGTCCAGCACGAGCGGGCCTTGCGGCGCGGCGGGCGACATCGCGTCCGTCGAAGCGGTGCGGACGGGCGAGGCTGCGCCGGCGTGCGGCGGCAGCTTCGCCGGCGGCGCGGCGTGGGCGACCGTGCACGCGAGCAACGCTGCGCACGCCAACGCCGGCGCGCTGCGCGTCTGATCGATACTTCCCGCGATACCGCTCGCGAGCCGACTCCAACTGAACTGCGTTTTCATGAATGTGAATCCTGGCGATGGCGCGCGTTCGAACAAGGGCACGGGATCAACGCTCCGCGGGCACGGAGGGCAGCGGCGGAACGCCCTGGCCGGAGCCCGCCTGCGCGACGGTCGACGTATCCGATTTCTCGGAACCGCGGTAGATGGTCACCATGCGCGGGGCGGCCGGCGTGGCGCTCGGCGTACCGGACTGAGCCGGACGCGGGCGCGGCAGGTCCCGCACGGCGCGTGAAATGTCACCGGCCCAGATGGGCTTGCGCTCGGGCGCCGATGCGCCCATGGGCGCTGCCGGATCGCGGCTGACGGTCGCGAAGCTGCGCAGCGCGAGCGACAGGCTGCCGAGCCGCGCCGCGACCGCGACGACTTCGCCCATGCGCGGCGTCACTTCGAGGGTGACAGTACGGGCGCGCACCACGGCGACATCCGCGTCGGCGCCGCCGCTGCCGCTGTTGTTGGGCCGCTTGATTTCAGAGCCGACGGCCAGCACGCGTACGTGCTCCACCACCGTTTCGCTCGATACTGCGAGATCGGGGGAGTCGGTGCGGCGCTCCATCTGCTGGGTGAGCAGCAGATCGACGTAGTCGCCCGGCTGGATCAGGCCGGCGTTGCCGGACACATCGTCGACGGCGACCGAGACCGCGCGCATGTCGGGCTTGAGGGTCGCGGCGAGGAAGCCGGGCGCGCTCGGCAGAAAGACGTCGTCGGACACCAGCACGGTGCCGCTCGTGACCGGATGGCGCAACAGCGCGCCCTTCAGGCTGGGCGCTCCCTCCACGCCGTTGACGATGGCATTCGGCGGCAATTGCGCTTTCGGGATCTCCTTCCAGGCGAGATCCTCGTCGCGCAGCAGCAGGCCCTGCGGCAGATCCGCGGCGCTCACCAGCACTTTTTCGCTCGTCACGACCGGCTTCGACGGGTGCGAAGCGCCCGCAACGACCACGCGCACGATCAGCGCGATCAGAAGCGCGCCGACCAGCAGTACGGCAAATTTAATGATATTGGACATAGGGACGCCGTCCTATCGCGTCGAAATGAGGGGCAGCAGGGCAGGCAGCATGATCACGAGGCCGCCGCCGAAGGCAAGCGCCACGCCGTACGGAACGCCGCGGGCCGCGGAAAACATGGCGAGGGCGCGAAGCGGCATGGAGCGATGAGACGGATTCATGTTGCGGGTGGCGAGACTCACGAGCGACACCACGGTCCCGATGACCGAGACGAGTGTCAGCGTGGCGAGCGAAAGACCGAATCCCACCCACAGAAAAATGACTGATGCGAGCTTGGCGTCGCCGCCGCCCACCATCTTTGCAGCGAACAACAGCGCGCAGGCCAGAAACACGATGACCGCGAGCACCAGATGCGAGATGACATCGTCGAGCGACATGCCGGCGACGAACGCATCGAGGAAAAACAGTGCGCCGATCGTGAGAACTATGCTCGTCGGCAAGCGTCGGGTGCGCACGTCGGCGATCGCGAGCCAAAGCAAGGCGCCGAGCACGGCAAGACGAATGATGAGAGACAGGGCGGTCACGATGGGCTCGATTCGGGGGAGGGCAGGTTGAGGTCCGGGCGTGTGAAGACCGGACCTGTGGCTCGACTGCTTAGCCCGCCGCTGCCTTGACCTTCGTGGTCAGGTTCGAGAAGACGTCTTGCATGTTGGTGCTGAAGGCGCTGCCGACAGCGACCAGCGCGACCACGACGATGCCGGCGAGGATCGCGTATTCCATGGCGCTGACGCCACGTTCGTCACGGACGAAGGCTTTGATGAATTTCTGCATGTTGCTTCCTTGATGAGTGAGGTTTGGGCTTGCAGTACCAGAGGGATTTGCTTACCGATTTGGATCATATCCACGGCGGCCCTGGCCAATCGCTGGAACAAAAGGCGAAACAGGCCTTAATTCAACTCGACTTGGGTGCTATGGATAAGCCCGTTAACGGCATGCGTCTGAGTGGCTTTAACCCTGTTTGCAGAAAAGATTCGAACGTTTGCTTCGGCTGAGATGAACGCCTTTGGAAACAGAAAACGATTGCGTTTTCTGTCTCTTCAGCAAGCAAACGATTGGCGTGCTGAACCGTTGCATCGAACGGATCCGGGCGGACGGCGAGCGGGTCGACCGTCGTCGAGACGTGTCGGCGCGTAAAACGTTTGCGGGCACATGCGTTGCTCGCGGGATCAGTGCAGTTTCACTTCACTCGAGGAGGTCTGACATGCCCGAAAAGAAAACTCTCGCGCGCGCTTCGCAAGCGAAGCGCGCAGGCAAGTCCGGCAGCACCCAGGCAGGCGCGTTCGTGAAGGAGCAGATCGACCATATTCGCGAAGGCAAGCACGGCGCGAAGTCGGCGAAGCAGGCCATCGCGATCGGGTTGTCCGAGGCCCGACGCTCCGGCGTCAAGATGAAGGCGCCCAGCAAGAGCACGACCTCCGCCGCCACCCGCAAGAAAGCCGCGCAGGACACGAAGGCCGCGCATCGCACCAAGAAGAGCCCCAGCACCGAGTCGAAGGCGAAGCGCTCGGCGGCGTCTACCCGTGCGTTGAAGCGGGAAAGCACGAGGGCCGCGTCGCCCAAGGCGCTGTCGCGGCAGACCCATGCGGCGTCGAGCAGGCGCTCGGCTGCGGATCGCTCGGCTGCGGATCGCTCGGCGGCGGCGAAGAAGGGCTGGGCGACGCGCCGCGCCAATGCAGCGGCGGCATCGAAAGGAACACGCGCGCGTCACGCGTCGCGCTGAACGCGGCGCTTGCGGGCGATTCGCGAGTACGACAGCGCCATCGTCGCGAGTTCCTGGGCGGCGGGCGTCAGCGGCACGCCCGCTCGTCGCACCAGGCAGACCGGCGTGCTCGCAGCCCGCTCGGCTATCTTGAGCACGGTCACGTGGTCGCGGAAAAACGGGTGAGCCGCGAGGCCCGCCGGTTCCAGGCCGAGATAGTCGCTCGCGGCGATGCAATGCAGCGTATCGAACACGGCTTCGGTTGTCGCGGCGATGCTCGGCGCGGGCAAGCGCGCGTCTTCGAAGAGCGCGGAGAGCCGGTTGCCCGCGGTCTCGCCGCTGCGTTGCCGCGTGCTGACCCATTGTGCGTCGCGCAGGTCGGCGAGCATGCGGGCCCGCGCGAGCGGATGATCGCGCCGCGCAATCACCGCGACGGCCGATTCGAAGAGCGGCGTCGTTTCCATGTCGTGAACGTCCGCGTCCGGCGCAATCAGCGCGAGCGCGAAATCGAGACGGCCTTCGCGGACCCACGAAGTCAGCATCCGTGAAGTCGCGCTGGTCAGGTGCACGTCGATGCGCGGGCAGCGCTCGCGATAGCTCTCCAGCAACGCGGGAAACAGCCGCATCGTGGCTTCGGCCGACAGTCCGAGCGCCACGCGGCCCGTCAGATCGCCCTGAAGCTGACGCATTTCGTCTTCGGTCTTGCGGCACTCGCCGAGAATCAGTTCCGCGCGTACGCGCAATCGCTCGCCGATTGGCGTCAGGCGCGCTCCGCGCACGTCGCGCTCGAACAGCGGGCCGCCCGCCTGTGCCTCCAGCTTGCGCATGTGCTGCGTGACGCCGCTCTGCGCGACGTCGAGCCGCCGCGCCGCCGCGCGTACACTGCCCGCGTCCGCCACGGCGATGAACATGCGCAATTGGGTGAGAGTCAGTTCCATCGTCAGGTTCGCGACAGGGCGATCACGAAAAGTGAACATGATAAGCAAATTGCCTCTTCTGGTGGGCATCGGGCGCTCGTAGTATCGAGACCCTGAATAACCTCATCACCGCGCCCCATGCCCCGATTCCACGCCCTCATGCTGGCCGCCATCCTCGCGGCTGCCGCACCCGCTCATGCCAAGGACGCCGACACCCTGCGGCTCGGCATCGACCCCGGCTATCCGCCGATGGACGTCAAGACCCCCGACGGCCACGTCGTCGGTTTCGACGTCGATCTCGGCGACGAAATCTGCCGCCGCATCGCCATGCATTGCCAGTGGGTCGAGCTCGAATTCTCTGGGATGATTCCGGCGCTGCAGGCGCGCAAGATCGACGGGATCATGTCGTCGATGGCGATCACCGACAAGCGCATGAAGCAGATCGCCTTCTCCAACAAGCTGTTCCAGTTCCGCTCGCGGCTGATCGCGAAGCAGGGCGCGCCGCTCACGGCCAGCGCGGACGGCTTGCGCGGCAAGCGGATCGGCGTGCAGAGCGGCAGTCAGTTCGAGACCTATGCAATGAAAAACTGGGCGCCGGGCGGCGTCGAGGTGGTTCCCTATCAGAGCATGGAAGGGGTGCTGAACGACCTCACGGCAGGCCGTATCGATGCCGCGCTGCTCGGCTCGGTGGAGGCCGAGCACGGTTTTCTGAAGACGCCGCGCGGCGCGGGCTTCGGGTTCGTCGGCGAGCCGCTTTCGATGGGCGATCACGGCGTCGGCATGGGCATGCGGCAGGACGACGCCGCGCTCAAGGCGAAGGTCGATCGCGCGGTGAAGGACATGCGCGCCGACGGCACGTATCAGAAGATCGCCCGCAAGTATTTCGACTTCGATGTCTACGGCGACTGATCATGCACATCCAGCGCGATTCCCTCCTCTCGACCACGCTCGGCACGACGCGCGAACTCGTCAGCTTTCATTTCGGCGACGCGCGGGGCGCGGGCGAGCAGGTCTATATCCAGGCATCGCTGCACGCCGACGAAACGCCCGCGATGCTCGCCGCCTGGGCCCTCAAGAAGCGTCTCGCCGGAGTGGAGGCGCAAGGCCGCCTGCGCGGCGCCGTGGTGCTGGTGCCGGTGGCGAATCCCATCGGGCTGTCGCAGCATGTGCTCGGGCAGTTCCTCGGGCGCTTCGAGGCGAACAGCGGCCAGAATTTCAACCGCGGCTTTCCGCTGCCGACCGCGGCCGCGTTGATCGAGCGGGTCGCGGAGCCGTTCTCGCCGCACGATGGCGCGCGCAACGCGCGTCTGTTGCGCGCCGCGTTGCTCGCGCTGCTCGGCGAGACGACGGTGAAGAACGAGTTCGAAGACTTGCGGCTCGTGCTGCTCAGGCTCGCGTCGCAGGCGGATATCGTGCTCGACCTGCACTGCTCGCTCGAAGCGACCGTGCATCTGTATACCAGCCCGGCAAGTTGGCCGGCGCTCGAACCGCTCGCGCGCCATCTCGACGCCAACGGCGTGCTGCTCGCGACGGATTCCGGCGGGCAGTCGTTCGATGAAGTCCACGCGCTCCTGTGGAACCAGGTTCGGGAGCGTCTGGGCGCCGCCGTGCCGCTCGCCGCGCCGAATCTCGCGGCGACGGTGGAATATCGCGGCCAACGCGACGTCGATTACGACACCGCTGCGCACGATGCCGAAGCCATCGTCCAGTTCCTGATCGGGCGCGGCGTGATCGAGGGCGAAGCGCAGACGCCGCCGCCGCTCGAACAGCCCGCGACGCCGCTCGCGGGCAGCGAGCAGCTGACGGCGCCGGTGAGCGGCATCGTCGTGTATCGGGCGAAGGTGGGCGCGCGGTTGCGGGCGGGCGATCCGGTGTTCGATATCGTCGATCCGATCACGGACGCGGTGACGACCGTCACCACGCGCAATGACGGCGTGTTCTACATGCGGCGCGCGATCCGCTTCGTGCCCGCCGGAGCGCCGATGGGGCGCGTAACAGGCGAGACGCCGATCAGGAGCGGCGTGTTGATCGGGGCTTGAGCGGGGACGGGCACGCCAAGCACGCCCGACGCCGCGTCGCTAGAATGACCTTCCCCCATTCGCGTTCCCGTTGAGGAGTCTCGCCATGCTTGACTTCGCTCTCCACGCCCGCACGCCGACGCTCGACATTTCCTTCGCCGATTCCGGCCCCCGCGACGGTCCGGTCACGCTTCTGCTGCACGGCTGGCCCGATGCCGCCGGCGCCTGGAACCCGGTCGCCGCGCGCCTCAACGACGCCGGCCGCCGCACCATCGTGCCGGAGCTGCGCGGCGCGGGCGGCACGCGTTTCCTCTCGCCGGACACGGTTCGCGACGGCTCCGGCGTCGCGCTTGCCCAGGATGCAATCGATCTCGCCGACGCCCTCGGCATCGCCCAATTCGATGTCGTCGGCCATGACTGGGGCGCGCGCGCCGCTTACACGCTTGCCGCGCTGTTTCCCGAGCGGGTGCGCCGCATGGCCGCGCTCGCCTTGGCCTACCAGCCGCGCGGCGCGTTCCGCCTGCCGGTTTTTTCGCAGGCGCGGCGTTTCTGGTACCAGTGGTTCATGTCGCTCGATGGCGGCCCGGACGCCGTCGCCGCCGATCCGAAGGGCTTCGCGCGCATCCAGTGGGACACGTGGTCGCCGCCCGGCTGGTTCGACGAGGCCGAATTCAACATCACCGCACGCGCCTTCGAGAATCCCGACTGGGTGCCGATCACGCTCAACGCATATCGGCGGCGCTGGCGCGGCGATCAGCCGTCCGATCCGAGGCTGTCCGACCTGTACGCGCGCCTCGGGACGATCGAGCGCATCAGCGTGCCCGCGCTGATGATCCAGGGCGGCGCCGATGCCTGCGACGAACCCGCCAGCTCGGAAGGCCAGGAGTCCCACTTTCAGGCGGGCTACCGGCGCGTCGTGATCGACGGGGCGGGGCATTTTCCGCTGCGCGAGGCCCCCGACGCCGTGGCTGCCGAAGTGCTCCGCCATCTGGAGTGACCCGTCGATCAGGCGAGCGTCTTGCGCACCCCAGACGGACACTCCCGACACGTTTGGCGACAACCACTGTATGCGTGTACAGTACTGTTCGCTGCGGCAGCTGTGCGCTTCCGAACTCGCGCGCACCTCGCCCGAGGCCGTGAACGGCCGCCCAACTCATTGAACCGGTTGACAAATTGGCATCGAACAACGCAATCCGCATCCGCGGCGCACGTCAGCACAATCTCAAGAATCTCGACCTCGACCTGCACACCGGCCAGATGACGGTCGTGACTGGCCCGTCCGGCTCCGGCAAGTCGAGCCTCGTGTTCGACACGCTCTACGCGGAAGGCCAGCGCCGCTACGTCGAAACCTTCAGCGCCTACGCGCGCCAGTTCCTCGACCGGATGGACCGTCCGCAAGTGGAGCGCGTGGACGGCGTGCCGCCCGCCATCGCCATCGACCAGACGAATCCGGTGCGCAGTTCGCGCTCGACTGTCGGCACGATGACCGAGCTGAACGACCATCTGAAACTGTTCTACGCCCGCGCCGCCGAGCTGTTCGACAAAAAGACCTCGCACCGCGTGCGCCACGACACGCCCGAGACGATCTACGCCGAACTGCTCGAACGCACGCGCGCGGACGATCCGCGTCTCGCGATCACGTTTCCCGTCGAATTGCCCGACACCGCCAGCGACGCGGAAGTCGAGCAATGGCTGTCCGCGAGCGGCTACACGCGCGTGCAGGCGAAGCGCCACATCGAAACTGCGAGCGGCAGACGGCAGATGCTCGACGTCGTCGCGGACCGGTTCCGGCTCCAGAACACCGAACGCTCGCGCGCGCTGGAGGCGATCGAAAGCGCGCTGCTGCGCGGCACCGGCCGGGTAGATGTCTACGTGCTGAAGGACGAGGGCGAACCGGACATCTGGCGCTTCTCCACGGGCCTGCACAGCCCGGAGAGCGACCTGCGCTACGCGGACCCGCAGCCGGCGCTGTTCTCGTTCAACTCGGCCTACGGCGCGTGCGAGACCTGCCGGGGCTTCGGCCGGGTGATCGGCGTAGATTACGGGCTCGTGATTCCCGACGAGAAGAAGACCTTGCGCGAAGGCGCGGTCAAGACGCTCCAGACGCCCGCGTGGAAAGAAAACCAGGACGATCTCGTGCGCTACGGCGCGAAGGCGGGCATCCGGCTTGGCGTGCCCTGGAACGAGCTGTCGCAGGAGGAGCGCGACTGGGTCATCAAGGGTTCGCCCGACTGGACCGGCAAGTGGCAGAACCAGTGGTACGGCGTGCAGCGCTTCTTCGACTATCTGGAGTCGAAGGCCTACAAGATGCACATCCGCGTGCTGCTGTCGAAATACCGCAGCTACACCCCGTGCCCGGTCTGCGCCGGCGCGCGCCTGAAGACCGAATCGCTGCTGTGGCGTCTCGGTACGAAGGAACAGGCGGATGCCGTACTGTCGCCCGCGCATCGCTTCATGCCGCAAGGCGTCGATTGGACGCGCGCGCAGCTCGAAGCGCTGCCCGGCCTGACCGTGCACGACCTCATGCTGATGCCGATCGAACGCATCCGCCGCTTCTTCGATTCGCTGACGCTGCCGTCCACGTTGCTCGACGAAGCGCTCAAGCTGCTGCACGCCGAAGTGCGCACGCGCCTCAAGTATCTGTGCGATGTCGGCCTGGGCTATCTGACGCTCGATCGCCAGAGCCGCACGCTCTCCGGCGGCGAAGTGCAGCGCATCAACCTGACCACCGCGCTCGGCACGTCGCTGGTGAACACGCTTTTCGTGCTCGATGAACCGAGCATCGGGCTGCATCCGCGCGACCTGAACCGCATCGTCGAGGCCATGCACCGGCTGCGCGACGCGGGCAATACGCTCGTCGTCGTCGAGCACGATCCTTCGGTGATGCTCGCGGCGGATCGTCTGATCGACATGGGACCGGGGCCGGGCGAGCGCGGCGGGCAGATCGTCTATGACGGCACGCCCGGCGACATCCAGTCCACCGATACGCTCACCGGCGCCTATCTCGGCGGCCGCAAGCAGGTGGCGCATGCGTCGGACTGGAACCGGCGCGCCGTCGACAGGAACACGCCGCGCCTCGTGCTCGAAGGCGCGAGCGATCACAATCTGCGCGACGTCACCGTCGAGATTCCGTTGCAGCGGCTCGTCTGCGTGACGGGCGTGTCGGGCTCGGGCAAATCGACGCTGATCCAGGACGTGCTTGCGCCCGCGCTGATGCGCCATTTCGGCAAGGCGACGGAAGCGCCCGGCGCATTCCGCGACCTGAAGGGCGCGGAGCAGCTGAGCGATGTCGTGTTCGTCGATCAATCGCCGATCGGCCGGACGGCGCGCTCGAACCCGGCGAGTTACGTCGGCGCGTTCGATGAAATCCGCAAGCTCTATGCGAAGGCGCCGCTCGCGCTCCAGCGCGGCTACAGCGCGAGCATGTTCAGCTTCAATTCCGGCGATGGCCGTTGCCCGACCTGCGGCGGCTCGGGCTTCGAGCACGTCGAGATGCAGTTCCTGAGCGATGTCTACCTGCGCTGCCCGGACTGCGATGGCCGCCGTTACCGCGCCGAGATTCTCGAAGTGAAGATCGAGCGCGGCGGGCGGCACCTGAGCGTCGCGGATGTGCTCGAACTGACCGTCAGCGAAGCGGTCGAGCTGTTCGCGGAAGACAAGGAAGTGCTGCGCGTGCTGCAGCCGATCGTCGATGTCGGGCTCGAATACGTGAAGCTGGGTCAGCCGGTGCCGACGCTGTCGGGCGGCGAAGCGCAGCGCCTGAAGCTGGCGGGCTTTCTCGCGGAGACGTCGCAGGGCACCAAGGGCAAGAAGGGCGGCGAAGCGGAAAGCCGCCTCTTCATGTTCGACGAACCGACCACCGGCCTGCATTTCGACGACATCGCCAAGCTGATGCGCGCGCTGGGCCGGCTGCTGGAACGCGGCCATTCGCTGATCGTGATCGAGCACAATCTCGACGTGATCCGCGCCGCCGACTGGATCATCGATCTCGGTCCTGAAGGTGGCGACGGTGGCGGTCAGGTAGTGTGCGTCGGCACGCCGGACGAGGTGGCCGCCTGCGAACACTCGCATACCGGCCGGGCGCTGCTGGACTACGAGGAAGCCATGGCTCCGGGCGCAGCCGAGCGCGCCGGCGTGCCGCTGCAACTCGCCGCCGAAGTGGCGAGCGCACGGCGCGCGTTGCAGGGCGAGGACGTGGTGCGCATCGTCAATGCGCGCGAGCACAACCTGAAGTCGCTCGACGTCGATATTCCGCACAACAAGTTCAATGTGGTGACGGGCGTGTCGGGTTCGGGCAAATCGACGCTCGCCTTCGACATCCTGTTCCACGAAGGCCAGCGCCGTTATCTCGAATCGCTGAACGCGTATGCGCGTTCCATCGTGCAGCCGGCGGGCCGCCCCGAAGTGGACGCCGTGTACGGCATTCCGCCGACGGTCGCCATCGAGCAGCGCCTGTCGCGCGGCGGGCGCAAGTCCACCGTCGCGACGACTTCCGAGGTTTGGCACTTCCTGCGCCTGCTGTACGTGAAGCTCGGCATCCAGCACTGCATCCACGACGGCACGCCGGTGCAGTCGCAGAGTTCGGAATCGATTGCCGCGCAGATCATGCGCGACTTCAAGGGCGCGCACGTCGGGCTGCTTGCGCCGCTCGTCGTGAACCGCAAGGGCGTCTATACCGATCTGGCGAAGTGGGCGAAGGCGCGCGGCAACACGCATCTGCGCGTGGACGGCGAGTTTCTGCCGGTGAGCCCGTGGCCGAAGCTCGACCGCTTCCGCGAACACACGATCGAACTGCCGGTGGCGGATCTGATCGTGACCCCGGAGAACGAAGCCGAACTGCGCCGCCTGCTCGACGACACGCTCGAAATCGGCAAGGGCGTGATGCATCTGCTCGCGCCGCTCGATGATCTGTACGGTTCCTGGGCCGACGGCAAGCGCCGCGGCGCGGAAGAAATGCGCGTGTTCTCGACCAAGCGGGCGTGTCCCGTGTGCGGCACGAGCTATCCTGAACTCGATCCGCGCATGTTCTCGTACAACAGCAAGCACGGCTGGTGCAACACCTGTGTGGGCACCGGCGTGAAGCTGACGCGCGAGCAGCGCGCCGCGTTCGACGACACGCTGTTCGCACAGGACGATCGCGGCCGCGAACAGACCATCGGCTCGGTGGATCAGGAGCCGGACGACATCGTCGATCAGCCGTGCCCGGATTGCGAAGGCACGCGCCTGAACGACGTCGCGCGCGCGGTCACGTTCGGCAATTATCCGATCACGGAAGTGGGCCGCTGGACCGTCAGCGATACGCGCGAATGGATCGCGACGCTCCGGCTGACAGGACGTGACGCGGATATCGCGCGTGACGTGGTGAGCGAGATCGAAGGGCGCCTGCAGTTCCTCGAAGAAGTCGGGCTCGGCTATCTGAGCCTCGACCGCGCCGCGCCGACGCTCTCCGGCGGCGAAGCGCAGCGCATCCGTCTTGCCGCGCAACTCGGCAGCAATCTGCAAGGCGTGTGCTATGTGCTCGATGAGCCGACCATCGGCCTGCATCCGCGCGACAACCTGATCCTGCTGTCCGCGCTCAAGAAGCTCAACGACAAGGGCAATACGCTCGTGGTTGTCGAACATGACGAGGACACGATCCGCCGCGCGGATCACATCATCGACATCGGGCCCGGCGCGGGCAAGCGCGGCGGCACGGTGGTCGCGCAGGGCAACGTGACGGATCTCGCGGCCCACAAGGCGTCGCTGACCGGCCAGTTCCTCGCCAACCCGATCGTGCATCCGCTGCAGCCGCGCCGCGAGGTGCGCGCTGCGACCGCGAAGCGCGCCGCCGTGCCGGAGCAATGGCTGACGGTCGAAGGCGCCACCTTGCACAACCTGCGCGACGTGACGGCGAGCGTGCCGCTGAACCGGCTGGTCGCGATCACGGGCGTGTCCGGCTCCGGCAAGTCGACGCTCGCGCGCGACGTGCTGATGACCAACCTGCTCGATGCGGTCGGCCGCTCGGTGCTGTCGTCGCCGGCGGTGCGGCGCGCGCGCAAGTCGGCGCAGGCCGACAAGCCGGCGCCGGGATCGCGCGCCAGCGTGCTCGCGCGCGAAGCGCCGCGGCCGAAGTTCGACGTCAAGCATGCGTGGCAGGGGTGCAGCGGCGTGAGCGGTTTCGAGTCGATCGACCGCGTGCTCGAAGTGGATCAGACGCCGATCGGCAAGACGCCGCGCTCGTGTCCGGCTACGTACATCGGCATGTGGGACACCATCCGCAAGCTGTTCGCCGATACGCTCGAAGCCCGCGCGCGCGGCTATACGCCGTCGCGTTTCTCGTTCAACACGGGCGAGGGACGCTGCCCGGCCTGCGAGGGCCAGGGCGTGCGCACCATCGCGATGAGTTTCCTGCCGGACGTGAAGGTACCGTGCGACGTGTGCCACGGCCAGCGCTTCAATCCGGAAACACTGGCGGTGACGTGGCGCGGCAAGAACATCGGCGAAGTGCTGACGATGGAGATCGACGAGGCCGTCGAGTTCTTTTCGTCGATGCAAAGCATTGCGCATCCGCTGCAACTGCTGCGCGATGTCGGCCTCGGTTATCTGACGCTCGGCCAGCCTTCGCCGACGCTCTCCGGCGGCGAGGCGCAGCGCATCAAGCTCGTGACGGAACTGTCGAAGGTGCGCGACGACATCACGCGGCGCGGCCAGAAGCCGCCGCACACGCTCTATGTGCTCGACGAGCCGACGGTCGGCCTGCACATGGCCGACGTCGCGAAGCTGATTCGCGTGCTGCACCGGCTGGTGGACGGCGGGCATAGCGTGATCGTCATCGAGCACGATCTCGACGTGATCGCCGAAGCCGACTGGGTGCTCGATCTCGGTCCGGAAGGCGGCGTGAACGGCGGCATGATCGTCGCGGCGGCGGACCCGGACACGCTGGCGACGCATCCGCGCAGCCACACGGGCACGGCGTTGCGGCCGGTGCTGGCACGTGCGAGGCCCGCTGAAAATGCTGCGTGACCTCAGTGCGCTGCTCGCGGCGATGGAGCCCGAGTTTCAGCCGGGCGTGTATGTGTTCGCATCGGTGACGCATGGAAGCGCGCCCGCGAGCGCTGACGTCATCGCGACGTTTCGCGAGCGCGAGGGCCTGACGGTCGTGATGGAGGAACACGCGGCGCAGGCGGCGGGCCTGACGCCGCTGTTCCGCGCGGCGTGGATCACGCTGACCGTGCACTCGGACCTGCATGCGGTGGGACTGACGGCGGCGTTCGCGCAGGCGCTCGGCGAGGCGGGCATCAGTTGCAACGTGATGGCGGCGGCGTATCACGATCATCTCTTCGTGCCCGCCGACGATGCCCCGCGCGCCATGGACGCGCTGCTTTCCTTGCAGAAGCGGGCTGGTATGCTGGCGGCCTCTTCGAAACCCTGAAAGCACACCAGATGGAAACGCAGGACAAAGCCGTTGCGCTAAAAAGAATGAAGTGGTTCGCCTTCGCGTTGCTGATCGCGGCGGGCGCGTTGTTCGCGCTCGCCAAGAGCCGGCACGATGAGGGGATCTGGGCGTGGGTATCGTCGTTCGCGGAGGCCGCGATGGTCGGCGCGCTCGCCGACTGGTTCGCGGTGGTTGCGCTGTTCCGCCATCCGCTCGGCGTGCCCATTCCGCACACGGCGATCCTGCCGGCGAACAAGGCGCGCGTCGGCGACAACCTCGCCGCGTTCGTCCGCGACCGCTTTCTCGGCACCGATGCGCTGGTGGCGCGCGTGAACGCGTTCGATCCGGCGAGCCGTCTGTCGCTGTGGCTCGCCGAGCCGAAGAACGCCGAGCTGCTTGGCAAGAAGGCGGTGACGGCGGTGGGCCAACTGCTGTCCTTCGCCGATGACGACCGCATCAAGACCATGCTGCACGACACGCTGCGCCGCCGCGCGGACCAGTTCGATCTGGCGGGCGCGGCGGGCGGCGTGCTGGCGTCGCTGACCTCGGATCGTCGGCATCAGCTGCTGCTCGACGAAGGGCTCGCGCAGATGGCCGCGTGGCTCGACAAGCCCGAAGTGCAGGAGATGCTCGCGGCGCGCATCGTCGCGGTGGCGGGCGAGGAGTATCCGAAGCTGGTCGGCATGCTGGGCTTCGTCGGATTGAACGCCGAGGATCTCGGCAGCAAGTTCGCGGCCGGACTGGTGCGCGGCGCTAACCAGTGGCTGCACGACGTCAGCAGCGATCCGGAGCATGAACGCCGCCTGGCCTTCGATGCAGCCGTGGCGCGGTTTGTCGAACGCCTGCGCACGGACCCGGCGTTCAAGGCGCGCATCGACGAGCACAAGCGCGAATGGCTCGAACGGCCGGAACTGCGGGATTACGTGAACGGTCTGTGGGACGAATTCGTCGCATGGCTCGATGCCGACATCAGGCGGCCCGACTCGGCGCTGCACACGAAGGTGGTTGCAATGGCGGGCGGATTCGCTTCGGCGCTCGGTAATGATCCGGCCTTGCGCGATTCGATCAACGAGCACATGCGCGACGCGCTGAAGGCGCTGGCGCCGGAACTGCGCGACGGCATCGCGAAGCATATCGCCGCCACGGTCAAGCAATGGGACGACGCGACGCTCGTGCGTGATGTCGAGCTGAACATCGGGCGGGATCTGCAGTTCATCCGCGTGAACGGGACGCTGGTGGGCGGCGCGGTCGGTATCCTGATTCACGCGGTCACGGCGTTGCTGTGAACGCCTGCGGTTCGTGCGGATCAGCCGGCGTCGGGGTCGGTGTTGCTCGCGGCGCTGGGTTCTTGGACGCCGTCATAGGTTTGCGCCGCCTCCGTTGACTCTGGCAGTGCCGAGGCAGCCGGGGTCGCGCCAGGCGGTGAGTTTGATGTGACCGCGTCGCCTTGTGGCTTGCCGGAAGAATCGTAGGCCTGAGTGGTTTGCGTGCCGTCCTTGCCGTACGTGTAGGCAACCGACGCGCCGTCCTTGTCGAAATCGTCCTTCTCCGTCACCACGCCTTGACCGTCGGAAATCGTGGCCGAGTAGGCGCCGCCCGTCTGCCGCGCATACTCGATGTGCTGTTGCAGGTTGCCGTTGGCATCCCTGAGGTCGGCGGAGGTGAGCTTGCCATCGGCCCCGAAATGCTGCGTGCCCTGCATGCCGGATGCATAGGTTTCGTTCATCGACGTGATCTTGCCGTCACCAGCCGGATCGCCCAGTTGCGCGGCGGTCGGTGAACCCAGTCCGGGCGGCACGACTCTCCTGTTTGCGCCGCCGTAGTAGTCGTAGTAATCGCTCGATGCGTTGCTGGGCGTTTCCGTGGCGTTGAGGCTCGACGCTCTGTCGATCAGTCTGTTCTTGTCCTGTTCGTCGGACAGGCCCGACTGCGTATCGGACGCGTGCAGACTGTCGAGCGCTTGCTGGGTTGGGCCGCCTGGTTGTTCGCCCGCCATGTTGATGAGCATCCCGGGATGCTCCGGCGTCGAGGTGTTCCGCAAGATTTCCTGGCCGACTTTCCAGTTGTTGTAGATCGCCTCGCCTTCGCCGCGCAAACCCAGCATCGCTTCCACGTCGAACGCCTCGGGATCGCGTGGATTGACGCCGTAGCGGGTCGCAAACGCCCGGTCGTTGCTGCGACTCTCGAAATGGCCGAGTTCGTGTGAAAGTGCCCCGACCCAGTTGCCGTCGGATAACCCGGCAAAGTTGTGGGCGAGTACGATCCGGTGCTGCGTAGCGTCCTCGAAATAGGTCCCTTTGTCCGGGCCGACCGCAATCGGCTGGATATCTCCCGAGCTGACTGCCGCGCCGTAATCCCGGAGGTCTGCCTGCATCGTTGGACTCTGGTTGATGAGCCTGACCTGGTTCTCTGTCGGATGCACGTCGCCCCAGTATGACTCCTTGCCGGTTACCGGTTGTATGGCCATGCGGGCTCCTGTTGCGTTCGGCTCATCTGGCCGCGCCAATGAGCCAACTGATGGAAGTGCGCGGATGGAGCACTATTCCCTGCGGAGCCACTGCCCGGGCGGTAATGGAATATTTCGCGGACGCTTCACGGAACCCGCCTGGTCCGCCAGCGATATGATGTGTGCACCCGGCCCCCTGAGCAGCAGCGAGCCGGACGTCGCACCTCAACCTCTTGCGCGCGCAACGTATCCCATGCCCCAGCCCAACAACGCCCTGATCGAACAGTTCTACACCGCGTTCCAGCGTCTCGACGCCGAAGCGATGGCCGCCTGCTACGCGCCCGACATCCTGTTCCAGGATCCCGCGTTTGGCGTACTGCGCGGCAAGGAGGCCGGCGACATGTGGCGCATGCTGCTCGGCCGGGCCGCCGACTTCTCGCTGTCCTTCGACAGCATCAAGTCCATCGGCCAGGTGGCCAGCGCGCGAGTGGTGGCGCGCTATACGTATTCCGCGACCGGCAGGCCCGTCGTCAACGAGATCCAGGCGCGCTTCGCGATCCGCGACGGGCTCATCGCCGAACACACCGACGTCTTCGATCTCTGGCGCTGGAGCCGCCAGGCACTCGGGCCGAGCGGCTGGCTGCTGGGCTGGACGCCGCAGATGCAGCACGCCATCCAGAGCCGGGCGCGCCGCACGCTGAACGACTATCGCTTGAAGTACCGCAAGGCCGCGCCATGACACGCATCGAAAGCACGGACCACGCGCCCCTCGACGACGCGCGTCTCGAAGACGAATGGCTCGAGGCGGACGCCTTCGGCGGCTTTGCATCGGGCACCGCGGGCACCGTGCGCACGCGGCGCTATCACGCGCTGCTGCTCGCGGCCACGCAGCCGCCGGCGGGACGCGTCACGCTCGTCAACGGCGTCGTGGCATGGCTCGAAGCGGACGGCCAGCGCTATCCGCTGACCATGCAGCGTTACGCGCCGGACGTCCTTTATCCCGATGTCCGCGCCAGCCTGCTTTCCTTCGACACATCGCCCTGGCCTACGTGGCGCTTTCGCGTGGGCGTCGACGCGGTGATCGTGGCGGAGGTGTTCGTCGCGAAGGAGAGCCGCGCGACCGTGTTGCGCTGGCGTTTCGAGGGCGCGACGCCGTCCGCCTGGCAGAACGGGAACGCGCGTCTGCACGTGCGGCCGCTGGTCTCCGGACGCGACTACCACGCGCTGCATCACGAGAATGCCGCGTTCGGCTTCGATGCCACCGTCGAGGGCGAGCGCGTGCAGTGGCGTCCGTACTGCGATCTGCCCGTCATCGATGTGAAAGCGAACGGCGAGTATGAACATGCGCCCGACTGGTATCGCAACTTCTGCTATGCCCGCGAACGCGAGCGCGGTCTGGATTTCATCGAAGATCTCGCGGCGCCGGGCGTCTTCCATTTCGACCTCGCGCACGCCGACGCCGTCATGATCCTGCACGCCCACACCGGCGCGGAGCGGCCGGACACGGAGGCCGCGCTCGCGCATGCGGCGCGTCTCGCCGCGACCGAAACGCAGCGGCGCGCGGCGTTCGGCTCGCGGCTCGCGCGCTCCGCCGACGCCTACGTGGTCAATCGCAGCGGCGGCCGCACGATCATCGCGGGCTTTCCGTGGTTCACGGACTGGGGCCGCGACACCTTCATCTCGATGCGCGGCCTGCTGCTGGCGTCGGGCCGTCACGATGAAGCCGAGTCCATCCTGCTCGAATGGGCCGGCACGATCTCCGAAGGCATGGTGCCGAACCGCTTTCCCGATAGCGGCGGCCTGCCGGAATACAACTCCGTCGATGCATCGCTGTGGTTCGTCGTCGCGGTGCAGGACTATCTCGCGACGGGCCACGCGCATGCCGCGACGGCAAGCCGCCTGCAACGCGCGGCCGGCGCGATCCTCGACGGCTATGCGCGCGGCACGCGCTTCGGCATCGCTGCCGACAGCGACGGCCTGCTGCGCGCGGGCGTGCCCGGCGTGCAGCTCACGTGGATGGATGCAAAGGCGGGCGACTGGGTCGTGACGCCGCGCATCGGCAAGCCGGTGGAGGTGCAGGCGCTGTGGATCAATGCGCTGTCGGCAAGCTCGGCGTGGAGCGCGCAATGGCAGACGCTGCGCGACCGGGCGCACAGCGCGTTCACCGCGCGCTTCGTCGATCCGGCCACGCACACGCTCTACGATGTCGTCGACGTGGACCACGAGCCCGGCAAGGTGGATCGCGCGGTGCGTCCGAACCAGATCTTCGCGGTGGGCGGGCTGCCGTTCGCGCTGGTGGACGGCGAGGTGGCGCGCGCGGTCGTCGCGCAGGTCGAAGCGCAACTGCTGACGCCGCTTGGCCTGCGCACGCTCGCGCCTTCGGACCCGGCGTACCGGCCGCATTACGCGGGCGGCGTGCTGGACCGCGACGGCGCGTATCACCAGGGCACTGTGTGGCCGTGGCTGCTGGGGCCGTTCGTCGAGGCCTGGGTGCGCGTGCATGGCGTGGCGGGCGCGCGCGAGCGCTTCCTGACGCCGCTGTATGCGCATCTCGACCGCTACGGGCTGGATCACATCAGCGAAGTCGCCGATGGCGACGCGCCGCACACGCCCGGCGGCACGCCGTTCCAGGCGTGGTCGCTGGCGGAGTTGCTGCGCATCGAGAAACGGCTCGGCACGGACTGAGCAGGGCGCGCGCGCCGCGTGCCCAAACGCGCTAAATTACGGCTCTTGCCAGAGGGTTCGCGCATGGCCTGGACAAGGTCCGGGCGAGGTTCAGCGCGCCCGCACTTCAGGAGACGTTCATGCCGAAATCGCGCCCCGTCAATCAGATCGACACCGTCGAGGGCTCACGGCTCCATTCGGCCGATTGCGCGCACTGGCAGCGCTGGGGACCGTACCTGAGCGAGCGTCAATGGGGCACGGTGCGCGAGGACTACAGCGAGTTCGGCACCGCCTGGGAATACTTTCCCCACGATCACGCGCGCAGCCGCGCCTACCGCTGGGGCGAGGACGGTCTCGCCGGGTTCGGCGACGACAAGCTCAACTGGTGCGTGTCTTTGGCGCTGTGGAACGGCGCGGACCCGATCATCAAGGAGCGGCTCTTCGGTCTGACGAACCAGGAGGGCAATCACGGCGAAGACGTCAAGGAGCTGTACTTCTACCTCGACGGCACGCCGACCCATTCCTACATGCGCATGCTCTACAAGTATCCGCATGCGGCATTTCCCTACGCCGATCTCGTCGATGAAAACGGCCGGCGCAGCGCGGAAGTCCCCGAGTACGAAGTGCTCGACACCGGCGTCTTCGACGGCGAGCGCTACTTCGACGTGCAGGTCGAATACGCGAAGCACACGCCCGACGACATCGTGATGCGCGTGACCGTCGAGAATCGCGGCGCGGTGGCAGCCGCGCTCGACGTGCTGCCGCAGATCTGGGCGCGCAACAGCTGGTCGTGGCGGCCGACGCCTGTGAAGCCGTCGCTCACGCAGGAGACGGTGGAGGGCCGAGGCACCTATGTGCTCGCCGAACAGACCGGCCACGAGCCGATGGTGGTGACGGCGTGGTCGGCGGACGACGCGGCGGTGGACTGGCTCTTCTGCGAAAACGAAACCAATGTCCGGCGCCTGCACGGCATGGACGGCGAAGGGCCGTTCAAGGACGGCTTCAACGATTACCTGGTGAACGGCGACGAGACCGCCATCTGCCGCGCCTCCGGCACGCGCGCCGCGGCTCATGTGCATCTCGCGCTGGAGCCGCACGGCCGCGCAGTGGTCTATCTGCGCTGGCGGCCCGAATCGGCGCCCGATGCCGTGCCGCTCGACGCGGATGCCCTGTTCGAGCGCCGCATCGCCGAAGCGGACGAGTTCTATGGCGCGCTCCAGCACGACATCGCCGGCGTGGATCAGCGGCTCGTGCAGCGGCAGGCGCTGGCCGGCATGCTGTGGTCGAAGCAGTACTACCAGTTCGACGTCACCCGCTGGCTCGACGGCGATCCCTTGCAGCCCACGCCGCCGAAACAGCGGCGCTTCGGGCGCAACGTGGACTGGCGGCACCTGTGCAATGCGGACATCGTGTCGATGCCGGACAAGTGGGAATACCCGTGGTATGCGTCGTGGGATCTCGCGTTCCATGCAGCGGCCTTCGCGCTGATCGATCCGGAATTCGCCAAGCGGCAATTGCTGCTGCTCGTGAAAGACCGCTATCAGCATCCGAACGGACAATTGCCCGCCTACGAATGGGCCTTCGGCGACGCCAATCCGCCCGTGCATGCGTGGGCCACGTGGCGGGTCTACGAGATCGACCGCGCGATCACCGGCAAGAGCGACCGCGACTTCCTCGAACTCGTGTTCCACAAGCTGCTGCTGAACTTCTCGTGGTGGGTCAACCGCAAGGACGCCGACGGCAAGAACATCTTCCAGGGCGGCTTTCTCGGGCTGGACAACATCGGCATCTTCGACCGCTCGTCGCCGCTGCCGACCGGCGGTCACATCGACCAGGCCGACGGCACCGCGTGGATGGCCGCCTATGCGCTCGACCTGATGCGCATCGCGCTCGAACTCGCGTATGCGAACAAGGTGTTCATCGACATCGCGGTGAAGTTCTTCGAGCACTTCCTGTACATCGCCGAGGCCGTGAGCTGCGAGGACGATTGCGATACCGGCCTGTGGGACATGGAAGACGAGTTCTTCTACGACAAGCTGCGCCTGCCGGACGGCAGTAACGTGCCGATGCGCATCCGCTCGATCGTCGGGCTGAGTCCGCTGTTTGCCGTGCATGTGCTGGAGCCGCGCGTGCACGGCTCGCTGCCGGGACTGCGCGACCGCATGCACTGGTTCCTCGAACATCGTCCGGATCTGGCCAAGCTCGTGTCGCGCTGGAATATCGCGGGGCGCGGCAACAGCGTGCTGCTGTCCCTGCTGCGGGGGCATCGCATGAAGGCGCTGCTCAAGCGCATGCTCGATGAAACCGAGTTCCTCTCGGATCACGGCGTGCGGGCGCTGTCGCGCGTCCATCTCGACAACCCGTTCGTCTTCTATCACAACAGCGAAAGCTTCAGCATCCGCTATCTGCCGGGCGAGTCGGACTCGCGCGTGTTCGGCGGCAATTCGAACTGGCGAGGCCCGGTGTGGATGCCGGTCAACTTCCTGCTCATCGAATCGATCCGCGAGTTTCACCGCTATTACGGCGACGACTTCCGCGTCGAATATCCGACCGGGTCAGGCCAGAAGTTTTCGCTCGCGCAGATCGCCGATGAACTCGCGCGCCGCGTCAGCACGCTGTTCCTGCTCGATGCAAACGGCGAGCGTCCCGTGATGCGCGCCTATCCGCAATTGCAGGCAGACCCGCGTTCGCGTGACCTCGTGCTGTTCCACGAATACTTTCATGGCGACAACGGGCGCGGCGTCGGCGCCTCGCATCAGACGGGCTGGAGCGGGCTCGTTGCGTTGCTGTTGCATCCGCATGCGTCGGGGCCGTCGGGCGTCGTGCCGCTCGCCGGCGAAGCCGATGCCGAAGTCCAGGAGTTCGCCGGCGCCAAGTAAAGCGGCGCGCGGCGGTTTCGGAATCGTCCGATGGTGGCGGGTTCTCCGTTTTCGTATGGTTGCTTCGAAACAATCGAAGCGAGACCACGGAGAAAATGATGAGTCATGCCATCAACCGGCACTCCGTGAGCGGCTACCGCCAGCGGCTGGGCGCCTGGAGCCAGGTCAGGATCGAACATGAGCATTGCCCGCCGTTTGCCATCGTGATGACGGTGTTCGGCTCGGCCATGGCCGGCATCGTGTGGTTCAGCGGCAGGCTCCATAGTTTCGCCGGCGGCTGGATTGTCGGCCTGACGATCTTCGCCGCACTGGGCGGGTTCATCCACTGCCGTTTCAGTGGCGCGCGGGCGTTCGAGCGGCGCATCCGCCAGCGCCGGCGCGCATGGCTCAAGCAGCCATCGCAGCGACAGAGCGGCTCAGCAGCACCGGAATGGACTTCGAGGTCGGCGTGCCCGCGCCATCCGCGACGGAAGACAGCGGCACGAGCGGATTCGTCTCCGGGTAATACGCACCGAGACAGCCGCGCGGAATGTCGTATTCCACCAGTGTGAAGCCGTTCACGCGGCGCTCCACGCCGTCGTCCCACACGCTCGTGATGTCCACCCGCTCGCCCGGCTCGAAGCCAAGCAGGTCGATGTCCTCGCGGTTCGCGAACAACACGTGACGCTGGCCGTACACGCCGCGGTAACGGTCGTCGAGGCCGTAGATGGTCGTGTTGTACTGGTCGTGCGAACGAGTGGTCATCAGCGTCATCAGGCGCTCGCCGTGACGCGCGCGGGCCCGGTGAATCGGCGTGTCGTGCGCAATGGCATGCACGATGAACTGCGCCTTGCCGCTCGGCGTCTTCCACACCCGCTCGCGCGAGGCCACGCCCAGATGAAAGCCGCCCGGCTGCTTGAGGCGCTCGTTGTAGCGCGCGAAGCCGTCGATCACCTTTTCGATGCCGTCGCGGATCAGCGCGTAGTTGCCCGCCTGCGCGAGCCAGTCCACCTTGCTTGAACCCAGTGTCGCCTGCGCCATGCGCGCGACGATCGCCACTTCCGAAAGCAGGTTCGGCGAGGCCGGCTTGTTCATGCCGTACGAGATGTGCACCATGCTCATCGAGTCCTCCACGGACACGCCTTGCGGCACGCCGTTCTGCAGGTCGATTTCGGTGCGGCCGAGCGTCGGCAGGATCAGTGCGTCGTGGCCGTGCACCAGATGGCTGCGGTTGAGCTTGGTCGTGATGTGCACGGTGAGGTCGCATGCGCGCATCGCTTCCCAGGTGCGCGGCGTGTCGGGCGTCGCGATCGAGAAATTGCCGCCCAGCCCGATGAACACCTTCACCTTGCCTTCGAGCATCGCGTGGATGGTTTCGACCACGTCATAGCCATGCTCGCGCGGCGGCTCGAAGTCATAGGCCGCGCCGAGCCGGTCGAGAAAGGCCTGGGTCGGCTTTTCTTCGATGCCCACCGTGCGGTCGCCCTGCACGTTCGAGTGGCCGCGCACCGGGCACAGCCCCGCGCCGCGCCGGCCGATATTGCCACGCATCATCATCAGGTTCGACAGCACCTGGATGGTCGGCACCGAGTTCTTGTGTTGCGTGAGGCCCATGCCCCACGTCGAGATGACGGCGCGGCCCTTGACGTAGATATCGGCGAGATTCAGCAGGTCGTCGCGCGCGACGCCCGATTCCGCGAGGATCGCGTCCCAGCTTTCGGCGCGCAGGTCGTCGGCGAAGGCGTTGAAGTTCACCGTGTGCTCCGCGATGAACGCGACATCCAGGACGCGCTCGCCGCCGTTCGCCACGGCCGCATCGTCCAGTTCGATCACGCGCTTCGCCACACCCTTGATGAGCGCGAAGTCGCCGCCCACCTTCGGGCGGATGAACACCGAACTGATCTTCACGCCCTTCGGCGACAGCATGTCGAGCGTGTGCTGCGGGCTCGCGAAACGCTCGAGGCCGCGCTCCTTCAGCGGGTTGATCGACACGATGGTCGCGCCGCGCTTCGCACACTCGCGCAGTTCGCCGAGCATGCGCGGATGGTTCGTCGCGGGATTCTGGCCGAACAGCAGCAGCGTGTCGGCGTGCTCGAAGTCGTCGAGCGTGACCGTGCCCTTGCCGACGCCCACCGTATGCGGCAGGCCGCGGCTCGTCGCCTCGTGGCACATGTTCGAGCAGTCGGGAAAGTTGTTGGTGCCGTACATGCGCACGAACAACTGATACAGGAACGCGGCTTCGTTGCTCGCGCGGCCCGAGGTATAGAAGGCGGCGCGGTCGGGATCGTCGAGCTGCTTCAGGTGCGACGCGATCAGCTCGAACGCATCGTTCCATTCGATCGGCACGTAACGGTCGCGCTTCGCGTCGTAGACGAGCGGGTCGGTCAGACGGCCGTGTTGTTCCAGTTCATAGTCGGTCTGCGCCATCAGCGCGTGTACCGTGTGCTGCTCGAAGAATGCAGGCGTCACGCGCTTGCTGGTCGCTTCGGCGGCGACGGCCTTCACGCCGTTTTCGCAGAACTCGAAGGTCGAGCCGTGCTCGCGGTCGGGCCACGCGCAGCCGGGACAATCGAAGCCGTCGGGCTGGTTCTGCTTGAAGAGCGTCCGGTAGTTCCCGCCCGCCACGCGCTCCTTGACGAGGTTGATGGCGACCTGCTTCAACGCGCCCCAGCCCGCGGCCGGGTGCGTATAAGGTTCGATGCGGGCTTCGGGCTTCTTCATGGCGTTCGGATCAGGCTGAGCATGCAATGAGAGAAGCCTACTGTGTTCCGAAACGAACGCGGCGCACAGAAAAAGCGAAATTCGAGGGATACAGTTGCGGCGTTTTGCCCTAGACTGCACAGTCAGGCCCGCCGCGACGTCTCCAGGGAAAGCGCCATTGAAACTCTACGAAAAGCTTGCCGACGAAATCGAGGAAGCCGTGCGCCGCGGCGTGTTCGCGGCGGGGGAGAAGATCGCGTCGGTGCGGCAGGCGAGCCAGCAGCACGGCGTGAGCATCAAGACGGTGCTGCACGCCTACGCAATCCTCGAAAGCCGCGGCGTGCTGGAGACGCGGCCGCAGTCCGGCTATTTCGTGCGCGCGAAACCGCCGGCGGGCGTGGCCCAGGCCGCGCCGAAGCGGGTGAGCGCCACGGCATCGGAGGTGGACGTGAGCCGGCTGGTGCTGTCGACGCTGCGCAGCATCCGCGCGCACGACGCCGTGCCGTTCGGCTCGCCGTATCCGGATCCCGAGCCGTTTCCTTGGCGGCGCATCAACCAGTACGCGAACGCCATCGCGCGGCGGCATTCGAGCTGGAACCTGATCGACGACCTGCCGCCCGGCAATCCCGAGCTGATCCGGCAGATTGCGCGGCGTTACGCGGAGAACGGCGTGCCGGTGAATCCGGAGGAGATCGTGATCACCGTCGGGGCGACCGAGGCGATCAACCTGAGCCTGCAGGCGGTCGCCAGGCCGGGCGATACGGTCGCGGTCGAGTCGCCCACGTATTACGCGATGCTGCATGCGATCGAGCGGCTCGGCATGCGCGCGATCGAAGTGCCAACGCATCCCGTCGACGGCATCGATGTCGAGGCGCTCGCGCAGATCATCGCGAAGCGCAAGATTGCCGCGTGCATGGTGATGCCGAACTTCCAGAATCCGCTCGGCTTCCAGATGCCCGACGAACGCAAGCGCGCGCTCGTGGAACTGCTCACGGAGCACGATATTCCCGTCATCGAGAACGATGTCTATCACGAGCTCTACTACGGCGACACGCGCCCGACGACCCTCAAGAACTTTGACACCAAGGGCCTCGTGCTGCATTGCGCGTCGTTCTCGAAGAGCCTGACGGCGTCGTACCGGATCGGCTGGGCGATGCCGGGGCGCTACCGGGCGCAGGTCGAGAAGCTCAAGTTCCTCAACACGCTGACGACGCCGTCCGTGCCGCAGATCGCCATCGCCGATTATCTGCGCCAGGACGGCTACGACCGGCATCTGCGGCGCGTGCGGCGGCTCTACCGGCAGCAGGCGCGCATCATGACCGCGCTGGTCGAGCGCTTCTTTCCGGCGGGCACGCGTACGTCGGCGCCGCAGGGCGGCTATGTGCTGTGGGTGGAACTGCCGGAACACGTCGATTCGATGCGGCTTTATCGCGCGGCGCTCGATTGCGGCATCACGGTCGGGCCAGGTTACATGTTCTCGACGCGCAATGCCTTCAGCCATTACATCCGGCTCAACTACAGCTATCCGTGGACGGCGCAGAGCGAAGCCGCGTTGCGGCGGCTGGGCGCGCTGGCGGGCGAGATTGCCGCGCACAGGGAGAAGGGAGACAGAAGATGAGCGATGACATCGATCCGGCGCTGGTCGCCGTGCTGGAACAACTGTGGCGCGCGCGGGAAGGGTCGCCGCAGCGGGCCTGGTCGCTGGCGAAACTGGCGAAGCAGTCCGGTCTGCCGATGAGCACGCTCAGGCGTCAGCTGACCGGGCTCGAAGACGCCGGGCTGGTGCAGGTGACGATCAACGAGGACGGCACCGGCAGCGCGTGGCTCAGCGAGCAGGGCGAGACCTTGTGCCAGGCGGTGTTCGGCGCGGCGGGATAAGCCGGTCAGCGCGTTCGTCGCAAGCCCATTCAACACCGCGCGTACTCTCGAAACCGTGGACATCCATATCACGCTGCACGGCCGTCGCGACCTCACCGGCCAGATCTATGCGCAACTGCGCGCGGGCATCGTCGAAGGGCGCCTCGCCGCGCATGCACGCCTGCCTTCCACGCGTAATCTCGCCGCCCAGCTCGGCGTGTCGCGCAAGACCACGCTCGACGTCTTCGAGCGCCTGATCGCCGAGGGCTTCCTGCGCACGCGCGCGGGCGACGGCACCTTCGTCGCCGATGGCCTCGCGCGTTTGCCCGGCGCGCGCGCCGAACCGCAGTCGGCCCGTGCGCGTGCCGCCGGCATCTGGCGCCAGCTGCCCGAGCGCATGACCATGCCGATGCCGCCCGCCGGCGAACCGCTCGATTGCGACTTCAAGGGCGGCGTGACCGACCGGACGCTGTTTCCGCACGACGCATGGCGCCGCTGCGTCAACCGCGCGCTGCGCACGCAGGCGCGCGCGGACGGCGGCGTGGCGGGCTATCGCGACCCGGGCGGCGAGCAGGAACTGCGGCTGGGCATCGCACGCTATCTCGCGTTCAGCCGCGCGGTGACCTGCAACTGGCAGGACGTGCTGGTCACGCAGGGCGCGCAACAGGCGCTCGATCTGCTGGCGCGCGTCGTGGTCCGTCCGGGCGATGTCGTCGCCGTCGAGGAGCCCGGTTATCCGCCGGCACGCGCCTTGTTTGCGTCGATGGGCGCGCGGCTCGCACACGTGCCGGTGGACGGCGAGGGCATCGTCGTGAGCATGCTGCCGCGCAACACGCGGCTTGTCTACGTGACGCCTTCGCACCAGTTCCCGCTCGGCATGCCGATGAGTCTCGAACGGCGCGTCGCGTTGCTCGAATGGGCGGCGCGGCGAGGAGCGGTGATCGTCGAGGACGACTACGACGGCGAATTCCGCTTCGAGGGACGGCCGATGGAGTCGCTGAAGAGTCTGGATCACGCGGGCCTCGTGGCGTATGTCGGGACGTTCTCGAAGACGCTGTTTCCCGATCTCAGGCTGGGCTATGTGGTGCCGCCGCCGAGCCTGTCCGTGCCGCTATGGCAGGCCCGGCAAATCTGCGACTGGCACGGCTGCATGCTCACGCAGACGGCGCTCGGCGCCTTCATGCTCGACGGCGAATTCGCGCGGCATCTGCGGCGCATGCACAAGGCCTATGCGGGGCGGCGCGCCCGGTTACTCGCGCATCTGAACGGCGCGCTTGCGCCATGGTTCGAGCCGCTGCCGGCGTCGGCGGGCATTCATCTGGCCGCGCGGCTCAAGGCGCCGGGGCGCGAGGACGAAATCGTCGCGGCGGCGCGGGGCGTGTCGGTCGGAATTGCCGGGATACGCAGGTTTTATGCAGGCCAGCCGACGCAGCAAGGCGTGCTGCTCGGTTATGGCGGAACGGCGGAAGCGGTCATCGAAGAAGGCATGACGCGGCTCGCGGCGTTGTTGAGCGCCGGAAGAGTCAATCGACGTTCGTGACCATGCCGGGGATTTCGAGCAATGGAAGGTCGCCCAGGTTTTCCTGCGCCAGCCGTATGGCTTCGGCGATGAGCGCCTCCTTGTTCGCATTCGGAAAAGCGGCCTTGCTCTCGCCCCGGGCCCGAAAGATCGCCGCGATTTCGACCGGCCCGGTCTTGATGAGCCTTTCGCCGTCGAAGGCGCCGCGCTGGATGAAGACATCGGGCCGCGTCATCACGATGACTTCGTTGTGTTCCTGATGGAGCCTTTTAGTGCTTGCGAGTACTTCCTCGGGCGAAATGATCGGATACCGGTCCGCCTGATCGAGAATGTGCCGCATCAGAAGACCGTTGCGCCCATGAGCGGGCATCGCCTGGATTCGGGCGGCCTGACTCGGGATCAGCCAGTTTTTCTGACGATCGAGATTGCCCTTGTTGCCATCGAAATCCATGTCCTTGAACGACGTCAGCAGAATGTTCTGCTTCGGAGCGCGCAACACGACGCCCACCGTCGCATAGGTGAAGCGGTTGTTTTCGTCGATGACGCTGGCGCTGATCGTGTCCCACTGATTCAGCGCCTTTGTACCCTCGCGGAACAGCTGCATGCCGTTCTCGCGTTCGAGTTCGCCGCAGTTGACGGTGTGCACGAGCAGGCGGAACGCAGCGTAATCGCTGTTTGCAAGGGTTGCGGGATCAGAAAATGCCGATTCGTCCCACGCGTCCACACTAGCCGATGAAACGCCGGGCAAAGGCTGGGTATGGGTGCGCTGGATTTGCGGCTCGAGCTGGCTTCTACGCGTGCGCTCTCCGGGCGCGGCAGCCTTCTTCTTGCGAAACGAGGCGCGGCACAGCGGCGCGCAATACTGGGATCTGGGCACGGTCACGGCTCCTTCGGGTCATCGCCGACCCGTAGGCAGGTTTTAACTCGAAACCGTGTCTCAAAAAACGCTTTTCTTGTCGATGCGGACGCACTACCGCGACTGTTTCCGTTACGCGGCATGCATCCGCGGATCATTCCACTCGCGCTGCCGGCCACGCGCGTCGATCACGGTGGCCGGTCCGGTTCGCGCAACAACGAATCACTGATCGCACAACAAGAGCAACTTCTCCTGCGCCGAACACGTCGCCTTCTTCACACGCTGCATCGCGCCATCCTGCTGACGGGCCGACACCTGCCGCGTCGGGTTCTGCGACTGCTCCGCCGCCGCCGTGCGTTGCGCAATGCAGGCGCGCAGGTGCTTTTCCATCGGCGGATAGTATTTCCAGCCGCGGGTGAGCGGCGGCAGTTCGAGATGCACCTGCTTCCACTTCGGATGCCCTTGCGCCTGCAGCGTGTCGAAGTTGGTGCACAGCGAATCCGCGAACTTCGACAGCGCGCCCACCGTGCCCTTCAGACCGTAGTCGTAGGTCACGAGGAAGGCCTTGACGGTGAGCGTCGGCGTGTCTTCCTGAATCCAGTTCGGATAACTGGACGTGCGGATCGTGGCCGGGAAGTAGGTCTGTTTCGCGCGGGCGGTTTCGGGTGCGCTGGCATCGAGGCGCAGCAGCTTGATCTGCTTCAGCAGTTCCGGATTCATGTCCTGGAACAGCTTGGCCGGCTGGCCCGCGACGATCACCGCCACATCGATCTTGCCGACGATCAGCTTCGCAAGCGAATCCTCGTTGTTGAGATGCTGCTCGTTGGCGTCGGCGATCGGTTCGCCGAACATCAGCCGGTACAGCGTTTCGGCCGACTGCGCCGTGCCGCTGCCGATCGGCCCGACGCTGATGTTCTTGCCCTTGATTTCCTGGATGTTCTTCATCGGCGAATCGGCGCGCGCGACGAAATAGATCTCCTCGTCGTAGAGCGGCATGATGAGCCGCAGCGGCTTGATGATCTTGCCGGCTTCCGCGTTGCCGGAGGTCGCCATGTCCATGTATGCCTGATACACGTCCGACTGCACCAGCGCGAACTTCACGCCCGGCTCATAACGCATGCGCTGGACGTTTTCGGCGGAGCCCTTCGACGGCAGCACGTCGAGCTCGATGCCCGCCGGTTCGGCCACAAATTTCGACAGATCCTGTCCGATCTGGATATAGGTGCCGCGCTCCTGACCTGTGGTGATCTTGTAGGGAATCGGATCGGCTGCGAAGCTGAGCGGTGCGCCGGCGAACCCGGTGATCCCCGTGACGGCGACGAGCGCAAGCAGGCCCCGTGCGGCATTGCTCATGCGTTGTTTGATGAACATGATTGTCCCTTGGTCGGAGTTGGACGTCTGCTCTGAAACTCGCGCGTTGCCGGTACAGGAGAAGGTGGCGTACGGTTGGCGCGCAATCCGGTCGTGCGTGGTCACTCACATGCGGCCCAAGGCGCGTTGCGCGAAAGGCGGTGTGTGCCATGCGTCGTCGTTGTCGGTGCTTTCGGTGCTGTCTCTGCTGTTTTTTTGCTGCTTTTTTGCTGCTGCCGCTGTCTCTGCTCGTTCTTGTTCTGCTTGTTTTGCGTGCTCTGCTTGTTTTCGTCGTGGCGCTCGTGATTCTTTTTCTTGTGCGCGGGTCAGGCTTGCTGCTTTTTGTCGTCCGTCGCTTGCTGATCGCTTATTGCGAAGGCTTCTGGCTTCGGCTCGAGTCGCCGTTGCTGCTCCAGCCATACTGCTTGATGGCGCGTTCGAGCTCCTCGGATTTGTCGGAGTCGAGATGCGCGCCCGCCGGCATCGGCGCAAATTGCGGCGATGCCGCGGTCGCAGCGGACTGCGCACTGCGCGTCGCGACAGCCGGCGTCGTCGCGGGGCTTACGGTCGCGGCCGCTGGCGTCCCCGTCGCCGCCGTTGCCGTTGCCGCGGCGGCCGCCGCGCGCGGCGCGACGACGTTCGGCATGGGCTGCGCGACCGCCGCCGGCGGCTTCGGCGCGGCGGCCGTGGTGGCCGCCGGTGTTGTCGCGGCTGTCGTGGGAACGGTGAGAGCGGATGGCTCGATCGAACTGCTCTGTCCCGTTGATTGCGGCGGCCGCGGCACCGCCGATCGCACGGCGGGCGCTGCCTGCTGCGGCGGGTCCTCGCCGAGGTAGTAGGGCGTGCGCGGATTCGCGGCGCGCGTGGCGGGCTGGGCGGACGGCGCGGAGGACTTCGGCTCTTCTTCGCCGAGATAATAAGGCGCGCGCGGCGCGGCAGCCTGTGCGGCTGGAGCCGGGGCTTTGACGGCCGGCTGTGCCTGCGTTGCTGACTGGGTTGGCGCGGGCGCCTGCGTCGCTGCCTGCGCGGCCGGAGCCGGCATGGTTCTGACAGCCGGCTGCGCGGGCGGTTGTGCAGCAGCCTGCGTTTGCGCGGGCGCCTGCACCTGTGCCGGAGGCGCCACAACCGCAGGAGCGGGCACCTTCGTGACAACCGAGGGCGACGGCGCGACCGTCGCCGCCGTGATCGCATTGGTCGCGACTTGGGCGCGGGCAATTTTCTCCGCACGCGAATCGTAAGCGGCGTCGGCGCGCGCCTCTTCCGCCGCCGCGCGCGCGGCCGCGCTGCGTTGCGCCGCGCGCTGCCGCTCGGCCGCTCTCTGCGCGGCGCTGTTCGGCTTCGCCGCAGGGGCCGCTGCTGCAACGTTTGCCTGCGCAGGAGCGCCGACAGCCGGCTTCGGCGTCGTGTTCGCGGCGTTCGCGGAGGGCGCGGGAGCGGTGGCGTCGGCCGTGGGACCCGACGGCGTCTTCTTCGCCAGCGCCGCCGATGCGCTCGGCGCCAGCCAGCCCGCATGCGAGATCACATGTTCCAGCATGGCCTGCGATTCGACGTTGCCGCCATCGAGCGCGAGGGCCTCACCCGCGTTCTGCTGCACGCACGCCCATGCGGACGTGCGTTCGCAGGCGCGCGCCAGTTGCAGCGCGGCGTCGCGCTGCAGTTCGCGCTTGACCAGTTCGTCCTTGAGCGTTTCATACTCCTCGCGCGCCTGCTGCTGCGCGGGAAGCGCCTTGAGACGCGCGCGGGCCGCGCCGAGATCGTGCTGGTCGAGGGCGGTGCGCACGCTGCTCAGCGGATCGCCGGAAGCCAGCGCGCGGGGCTCGGCCGGCGCGCGCCGGGCAGGCGTGATGGAATTGTTAGCCGGGTTGCCCGTGTCGATTGCGCCGCGCACCAGCGGACCGACCTTCGAATCGATGGCGCCGGAGACGCTGTGATCGGCGGAGGCGGCATTGTCGCCGTCGGAGTTGCCGGACTGTTGCAGATAGAACGCCGCGCCAGCCAGCAGCACGACGCCGCATGCCGCCGCGATGAATGTCTTGTTGCGGCTCCAGCGGTCGGAACCGGGCAGGGCGTCGGGGTCGTTGCTGGAGTCGGCGTAGGCGCTGCGGGCGTGCATTTCCGCGCGCCGCGCGCGGTATTCCGCCGCTTTCTGCGCGATGCGTTCGCTCGCGCGCTTGGCGTCCCAGGCCGGCCAGCCGGGCCGCAGCGAGGGTTCGGCACGGTCTCCACCGCCGAGGGACGCGCCCGCCGAAGCGGACGCCGCGGCAGAGGCCGAAGCCGTCTGCTCGAACATGCCGGTGTTGGCCGAAGCCGGGGCGGCGGCGCGCCTTGCGCCGAGCGCGGCGGTGCGGTCCGCGCCGCAATTGGGACAGCTGTCGGCGTTCTTGCGCATCGTGCTGCCGCACCGCTGGCAGACGACGGAGAACATCGATGCAGGAAACGTCAAACGCGTGGTCATGCTTGAAGCCCTCGAAGGACATGTGCGTGAGGTTGCCTGTTCGCGTGGCCGCCGGATGCGCGCTTGCGCGGCATCTGAACATCGGGACGAAGTCCCGCAGCAGCAATCCTTCGTACGGTTTCCTCGCGTGGCATACCGCGAGTGGAAACGTCAGCCCGAATATGGTTCAACCGCTTTCGGACGTCAATTGCCTTTCGCACCTATCTCGGGCCGCCGAAACCTGCATGACTCACGCGGCAGAACGGCCGGCTGGCCGTCTCGCCACCTCGTATCGTGCCCGGACACGTCACACGTGCCCGGCACATGGCCCGGATATGGATGTGAAAGCGTCGGATCGCTACGGATGGGCGGCGCCGGAGCAGGCATCGCGCGATACGTCTCGCTCTCTCGCTCACTATGTTTCTGACATTTTGGGATCGGCCCGGCGGTTTTGAGCCGCCATTCCTTAGCCGTTTGCCGACAAGGGGGCGTGACTGAAGGATAAACCACTGATGGCAAAGCAAATCGCGCATGTCATGGCTGGCGACATCTGAAACGTCTTGTTGCATCTCGCCGACGCATCGCTCAAGCCCCTTGAGATCCAGGCGAAAAACAGCTTTCTCAGGGTTCCGAAGCATCGTCCGGAAGGCGATCGTTATTGCTGTATCGCTCCCCAAAAGCAACACGGGCCGCAGCGCGCGTGACGCGCAGCGGCCCGTGCTGAAACCTTGAAAGCGCTTACTTCGCCAGTTGCAGCGTACCGTCGATACGGCGGTTCAGGCCGAGCGGGTTCTCCGTCTTGAGGGCGTCGGGCAGCAGCGCGTCAGGCAGGTCCTGGTAGCTGACCGGACGCAGGAAGCGGTTGATCGCAAGGCTGCCGACGGAGGTCGAGCGGCCGTCCGCCGTCGACGGATACGGGCCGCCGTGCACCATCGCGTGTCCGACTTCCACGCCCGTGCCGAAACCGTTCACCAGGATGCGGCCGGTGCGGCGTTCGAGCGCGGGCAGGAAGGTGCGGGCGTCGGCGTGATCGGCTTCATCGATATGCAGCGCCGCCGTCAGCTGGCCTTCCAGCGATTCGATCAGCTCGCGCATCGCGGCGAGGTCCGGGCAGCGCACCACCAGCGACGACGCTCCGAAAATCTCTTCCTGCAGTTCATGGCTCTTGCGGAAGGCATCGGCAGTGGTCACGAACAGCGCCGACTGGCCCTGGTTCTCGCCCTTCTGCTCGACGCCGCGCGCGGCGGTCGTCACGCCCGCGTGTTCGGCGGCGCGCGTCACGGCGCCTTGATAGGCCTTGCAGATGCCCGGCGTCAGCATGGTTTGCGCGGCCGTTTCCTTGAGCGCCGTAGCGGCGGCTTCGGTGAACGCGTCGAGTTCCGGACCGTCGATGGCGAGCACCAGACCCGGATTCGTGCAGAACTGGCCTGCGCCCATCACGAGCGAACCCACGAACGCCTTGGCGATGCCTTCTGCGCGGTTCTTCAGCGCGCTCGGGAACAGCAGGACCGGGTTGATGCTGCTCATTTCGGCGTAGACGGGAATCGGTTCGGCGCGGGCCGCGGCGAGCTTCATCAGCGCCGTGCCGCCGCCGCGCGAGCCCGTGAAGCCCGCCGCCTTGATGCGGTTGTCCTTGACGAGACCCTGGCCGATGTCGCGGCCGCTGTCGAACAGCAGCGAGAAGGTGCCTTCGGGCATACCGCAATCCTTCACGGCCTTTTGCAGCGCGCGGCCGACGAGCTCCGACGTGCCCGGATGCGCCGAGTGCGCCTTGACGATGACCGGGCAGCCGGCGGCCAGCGCCGATGCGGTGTCGCCGCCGGCGACCGAGAACGCGAGCGGGAAGTTGCTCGCGCCGAACACGGCGACCGGGCCCACGCCGATGTGACGCAGACGCAGGTCGACGCGCGGCAGCGGCTTGCGTTCCGGCTGGGCCGGGTCGATGCGCACGCCGAGGAAATCGCCGTTACGGACCACGCCCGCGAACATGCGCAGCTGGCCGACGGTACGGCCGCGCTCGCCTTCGATACGCGCGCGCGGCAGGCCGCTTTCCATCATGCAGCGCTCGATCAGGTCGTCGCCGATGTCGAGAATGTTCTGCGCGATGGTTTCGAGGAAAGTGGCGCGGGCTTCGGGCGAGGTTTCGCGATATTGATCGAACGCCGTCCACGCGAGCGCGCAGGCCCGTTCGAGGTCGTCGGCCGTGGCGCCGCCGAAAGCCGGTTCGATGGCCGCGCCGGTCGATGCATTGACGGCCTTGATGGAGCCGTTCGCGCCGAAGCGCGATTCCTGGCCGATGAGCAGGTTGCCTGTGAGTTGCATGATGTCTCGTCCTTGCTTGAATGGATTCATGGCGGCCCGTTGGTGCCTGTCGGTGCCAGTTGTACGATGACCGCTCCCTGCGCCGACTATACGGCCTCCGACGCCGGGCTGTATAGTGAAACCTTTCCATCGCATGATCGCTTTCAGGAATCACCCCGGGCGCGGCGGCCACGTCGCGCGGGGCGCCAGACCATGAAGAACACACTGGACGTGCTGATGTCGCGGCTGCGCATGAAGCAGCTGCAATTGCTGATCTCGCTGGACGACCACAAGTCGCTGCACAAGGCGTCGAGCGCGATGGCCATGACGCAGTCCGCCGCCAGCAAGGCGCTCGCCGAGCTCGAATCGATGCTGGAAGCGCCGCTGTTCGAGCGCGCCAAGACCGGGCTGATTCCGAATCCCTTTGGCCGCTGCGTGGTGCGCTATGCACGCGTGCTGGCCGCCGATCTGAACTCGCTCTGTCATGAATTCGCGCAGATCCGCGCAGGGACGGGCGGACGGCTGACGGTCGGAACCATCATGGGCGCGGTGCCGGGCGTGGTCGCGCCGATCGTCAACGAAATGCACGCGAAGCATCCGGATCTCGCCATCGAAGTGCTCGAGGACACGAGCGCGCGCATGCTGCCGATGCTCGACGACGGCCGCGTCGATCTCGTCATCGGCCGCTCCAGCGTGTCCGATCAGCCGTCGAAGTATCACTACCAGCCGCTGATGGACGAACCGTTGTGCATCGTCGTCGGGCAGGGGCACGAGCGCACCGGCGCGCGCGAAGTGGGCTTCGCCGATCTCGCGCACTACCGCTGGGTGACCTATCCCACCTACATGCCGATGAGCGCGCTGCTCGAACGCGAAATGGACCTTGCCGGCCTGCCGATGCCGGTCAATCCCATCTCCACGGCCTCGCCGCTGCTGACGGTGAGCCTGCTCAAGCAGAGCGCCGAGCTGGTGTCGATCCTGCCCGCGAGCGTGGCGCGCGAGTTCGAGCGCCACGGCATGCTGCGCATCCTGCCGGTGCGGATGAAGGTCAAGTCGCAAACGTTCGGCATCGTGACGCGCAAGGGCGGGGCGCTGTCGCCGGCGGCGCGGCAGTTCGCGCAGATGCTGCGGGAACAGAGCCGCGTGCAGTGACGTTCAGCGCGCTCAGCGCGTCGCGACGATGAACAGCCGCGGAAAGGGCAGCAGCACCGTGCCGTCGTGCTGCACCGTGTAGGCGGCGCGCAGGCCTTCGCGATAGCGGTCGAGGAAGGCCTCGCCTTCGTCCGCATCGAGCTTCGCGAGGAACGGCCGCAGCGCGCTGCCCTTGAACCATTCCACGATGCCTTCAATGCCGCCTTCGAGCGGATGGTGATACGTGGTGCGCCACACGTCGACCTGCGCGCAGTGCGGCTTGAGCCGCGTGTAGTACCACTCGGCGCCGTGCCGCGCCGTGCGCTCGACGCCTTTGAGCTTGCCGCGCCAGGGGCCGTCGGCGGCGGCTGCGCGCATCGCCTGGTGCGCGGGTTCGTCGAGATTGTCGGGCATCTGCACCGCGAGCCGCCCGCCCGGCGTCAGCCGGGCCGCGAGCGACGGAAACAGCGTCGCGTGATCGGGCAGCCATTGCAGCGAGGCGTTCGCGAGAATCAGGTCGTACAGGCTGTCGGTGCACCATGCGCCGATGTCGGCAAGCTCGAACGCAATCTGCGGCAGGCGCTTGCGCGCGGCGTCGAGCATGTCGGCGGAGTTGTCGATGGCGGTGATGTGCGCGTCGGGCGCGAAGTCGAGCAGCGTCTGCGTCGAATTGCCCGGGCCGCAGCCGAGGTCAACGGCCATGCGCGCCGTCGCGGCATGCGTGGCACTGAGCAGATCGCGCACGGGGCGCGTGCGCTGTTCCTCGAACACGGAGTATTGCGCGGCTTGCCAGTCCGACGAGGGCGTCGTCATGTGAGGCTCCATTCATGTGGGTCGAAAGATGGCTATATCCGAGAGGATACGTATCCGTACGCGTGATTTGGTTCCCTGCCAGCCGTCGCTCTTGAAGGACATGCTGACCTGGCGCACGTACAGCTTACCGATACGCCGATCGTAAAGCCCAAGTTAACGCTCGGAATTACCCCTTTGCGAACAGGCATCGTCCTATACTGGCGTGGCGTTCGCGGGCGCTGGCCGACCCCAGGCAAGCCGCCCCGGCGCAGTGCTTTCGACTGTGAATCAGGGTTCCTTGCGCGGCTTCATGCGGCGCCCTCAAACGGAAATCGGCAGATGAGCGACACGTCAGTCGGCAGCTCGAACGGCCTCGTGGCCGCGCTGCGCGCACAGCAGCAGACGCTTACCGAGCAATGGATGAAGCTCGTGTTCGGCGATCAGGAAGTCGAACACTCCGACCAGCTCACGTACCGGCAACTCGCGGATCATCTGCCGGACATCTTCAATGAAATCTGCATCGTGCTGGAATCGCGCAATATGCGCGACCAGGAAGGCGCCATCGAACGCAATGCGCGCCAGCATGGGCAATGGCGCTGGCAGCAGGGCTATCGTGTCGATGAACTGGTGCGCGAGCTCGATCTGTTCCGGCAAGTGCTGCTGCTCGCGATCGGCGAGTATGCGAGCACCCATGACGATTTCTCCCGCGCCGACGAAGAACATGCACGCCTGATGACCGACGAAGTGGTGAGCTTCGTCACGCTGGCGTCGATCCGCGAGGCGGTGGGCGAGCGCGATCGCAAGCTCGACGAATACACCGGCATGCTCGAGCGCGCCAACTACGAGCTGACGCTCAGACAGAAGCTCATCAGCGAACTGTACGAAACGCGCATGCAGGTGACGCGCCGCGTCGCCCACGACCTGCGCAATTTTCTCAACGTGTTCTCCACGGCGCTGCAACTGGCATCGCGTTCACCGGCGAAGCGCGACACGGCGCTCGGACTCGCGAACCGCCAAGTCGCCGACATGGCGACGCTCGTCGACGAAATGGTCGAATACTCGAAGGTTCTCGGCGACGATTCGCTGCTGACCGTGGAGTCGTTCGATCCCGTCGGCCTGTTCGACGAACTCATGCAATCCTGCCGCGTGTCCACCGAGGCCAAGGGGCTCAAGCTCATCGGCCAGCTCGACGCCGATCTCGGCGCGGTGACCTCCAACCGCCTGAAGGTGAAGCAGGTTGCGCTGAATCTGCTGTCGAACGCGATCAAATACACGTCGGCGGGAGAAATCGTGTTTTCCATGTCCGCCGTGCCCGGCGAGCGCTGGAAGCTGCTGGTCGCGGACACGGGCGTCGGCATTGGTCCGGACGATCAGGAGCGCGTGTTCGAGGAGTTCGAGCGCGCCGCCGATGACGATATCCCCGGCGCGGGACTCGGCCTGGCGATCGTCAAGGAACTGTCGCGGGCGCTCGACGGCGAGTTGCGTTTCGACTCGGCGAAGGGCCGCGGCAGCGTGTTCGAGGTGACGTTTCCGCTGGTGCTCGAACCGAAGCCTGCCAACGGCGCTGCCTCATGAAACAAAAAAAGCGAACGGGCTGCCCCGTTCGCTTCCGGTCCTCGTGACAACAGCCCGCATGCGAGGCATGCGGGCCGCGAGCATTACGCCGTCACGGCTTCTTCGACCACTGCTTCATCGTCCACCGACGAGCGGATCAGGTGATCGAACGCGGAGAGCGATGCCTTCGCCCCTTCGCCGACCGCGATCACGATCTGCTTGTACGGCACCGTGGTGACGTCGCCGGCGGCGAACACGCCCGGCAGCGAGGTGGCGCCCTTCGCATCGACGACGATCTCGCCGTGCTTCGACAGCTCCACCGTGCCCTTGAGCCACTCGGTGTTCGGCACCAGGCCGATCTGCACGAACACGCCTTCCAGTTCCACGCGATGGCTTTCGCCCGAGGCGCGGTCCGTATAAGCGAGCGCGTTGACCTTCTTGCCGTCGCCGAAAATTTCCGTGGTCTGCGCGTTCGTCACGATGGTCACGTTCGACAGGCTGCGCAGCTTCTTCTGCAACACGGCGTCGGCGCGCAGCTCGGTGCCGAACTCGATCAGCGTCACCGCCGCGACCAGACCCGCGAGGTCGATGGCCGCTTCCACGCCCGAGTTGCCGCCGCCGATCACCGCCACGCGCTTGCCCTTGAAGAGCGGGCCGTCGCAGTGCGGGCAATAGGCCACGCCGCGGCCGCGATACTCGCGCTCGCCCGGCACGTTGATTTCGCGCCAGCGCGCGCCGGTCGAGAGAATCACGGTCTTCGCCTTCAGCACCGCGCCGCTCGCGAGATGGATCTCGTTGATGCGGCCCGGCACGAGCTTGTCGGCGCGCTGCACGTCCATCACGTCGACTTCATGGTTCTTGACGTGCTGTTCGAGCGCCATCGCGAACTTCGGTCCTTCCGTTTCCTTCACCGAGACGAAGTTCTCGATGGCCATCGTGTCCAGCGTCTGACCGCCGAAGCGCTCCGCGACGACGCCCGTTGCAATGCCCTTGCGCGCCGCGTAGATCGCGGCCGCCGCGCCGGCAGGGCCACCGCCGACGATCAGCACGTCGAACACCGGCTTGTTTTCCATTTCCTTCGCGGCGCGGGCCGGCGCGTCCGTGTCGAGCTTCGCGAGGATTTCCTTCACGCCGCTGCGGCCCGAGCCGAAGCTTGTGCCGTTGAGGAACATCGTCGGCACGGCCATGACCTGGCGGTCTTCCACTTCCTTCTGGAACAGCGCGCCGTCGATGGCCACGTGCTTGATGCGCGGATTGATGAGCGCCATCATGTTCAGCGCCTGCACGACTTCCGGGCAGTTCTGGCACGTCAGCGAAAAATACGTTTCGAAGGCGAAATCACCGTCGAGATTGCGGATCTGTTCGACGGTCGAGTCGTCGAGCTTCATCGGATGGCCGCCGGTCTGCAGCAGCGCCAGCACGAGCGACGTGAATTCGTGGCCCATCGGGATGCCGGCGAACTGGATGCCCGCAGGTTTGCCCGGCTCGCCGATGGTGAACGACGGCCGGCGTGCGCCCGCATCATCTTTCTGGACGACGCTGATCCGCGAGGACAGCGAGGCGATGTCGTCGAGCAGGCCTTTCAGCTCGCGCGATTTGTCGCCGTCGTCGAGGAAGGCGACGAGTTCGATCGGCCGGGTGACCTTTTCCAGATAGGCTTTCAACTGATTCTTGAGATTGGCGTCGAGCATGGCGAGGTCCGTTCCGTGACTGGTACAGGCGTGCTTCGATACGGCACTGAAGTTTTCAGCGCCGCAGCGTAAGCGTTGGGGTGTTGCTGGACGCGCCGCTTGCGCGCGGTGCGTCCCATTCGACTCGCTGTAGGCGCGGGTCTTAGATCTTGCCGATCAGGTCGAGCGACGGGGTCAGCGTTTCAGCGCCCGGCGTCCACTTGGCGGGGCACACTTGACCCGGGTTCTTGGCGATGTACTGGGCTGCCTGAACCTTGCGGAGCAGTTCGCCAGCGTCGCGGCCGATGCCGTTGTCGTGCACTTCGCACAGCTTGATCTCGCCTTCCGGGTTGATCACGAACGTGCCGCGCAGCGCCAGGCCTTCTTCCTCGATCAGCACGTCGAACGCGCGCGAGATGGCCAGCGTCGGATCGGCGATCATCGGGTACTCGATCTTCTTGATCGTGTCCGACGTGTCGTGCCATGCCTTGTGCGTGAAATGCGTGTCGGTCGACACCGAGTAGATTTCCACGCCGAGCTTCTTGAACTCTTCGTAGCGGTCTGCCAGATCGCCGAGTTCGGTCGGGCACACGAACGTGAAGTCCGCCGGATAGAAAACGAACACCGACCACTTGCCCTTCAGGTCTTCATCGGTGACGGTCACGAAATCGCCGTTGTGGTAGGCGGTTGCTTTGAACGGCTTGACTTGGCTGTTGATGATGGGCATTACCAGTTTCCTTTTGGAGTGGTGTTGAAGAAGTAAGTGAACTATACAGTAAAGCTATCGTTGCTGCGAAGTGGATTGATTTTATTGTCGAGATAGGGCGAGTCTATCGGGCCGATATTGGATGTTTTCCCGCATACGGCATTCTGATTGCACGCATCCGTCGCGGTTCCTTTTTAGCAGCTTTTTACATTGTCAATATTCAAGGAGGCGTCATGAAAATCGGCATCATCGGAGCGGGGAATATCGGGGCGGTGCTGGCCCTGCGCTGGAGCGAGAAGGGGCACGACGTGCGTATCGCCAATTCGCGCGGCCCGGCGACGCTGGCCGACGTGGCGCGCGAGACCGGCGCGACGGCGGCCGAGGCGCGTGACACGGTAGCGGGCGCGGAAGTCATCGTCGTGACGATTCCCGAGGCCAAGGTGCCGAATCTGCCGAAGGACCTGTTCGCGGGCGTGGCGGCGGGTGTCGTGGTCATCGATACGGGCAATTACTACCCGCGCCAGCGTGACGGGCGTATCGACGGAATCGAACAGGGGCTGCCGGAGAGCCGCTGGGTCGAGCAGCAGATTGGCCGGCCGGTGGTGAAGGCGTTCAACAACATTTATGCGGACCATCTGCGCAATCGCGGCAAGCCGGCGGGCGAAGCGGGGCGTATCGCGCTGCCGGTCGCGGGCGACGACCCTCAGGCGAAGGCGCTCGTCATGCGGCTGGTGGAGGAGATGGGCTTCGATGCGGTGGATGCCGGAACGATCGACGATTCCTGGCGCCAGCAGCCGGCTACGCCCGTCTATACCGCCGATCTCGACGCCGCCGGCTTGCGGGCCGGGCTCCAGCAGGCGGATCCGGTGCGCAAGCCCGAATGGCGCGCCACCGACGCGAGTCCCGGCACGTTCGACGCGCCCGCCTGAGGCCGCGCGGGGGTAAGGGTGTTTCGTGCGTTGGAACGTTCGTACGGGTTAATGCGGGAGACGGCGCACCTCATGAGACAATCGGGCACACTTTCCTGATGGGCTTTATCATGGCAACCCCGGCTGGCGCGTGCTGTCTGGCCTGACCGGGCGTCGTGGACTTGCTGATTGACTATGAAAACCGCTTCTCCCTCGCAGGATGTGCAGGATCCCCAGCCCCGTTTTGGCGAGTGCGACGCATGCGCCGATGTCGAACTCGTCGCCACCGCCACCATTCCCACCCGCTACGGCACCTTCGGTTCGTATGTGTATCGCGTGAAGCATACGAACGTCGAGCACATCGCCTTCGTCATGGGCGACGTGAGCAACGGCGATTCGGTGCTGACGCGGCTGCATTCCGAATGCGTGACCGGCGATGTGTTCGGCTCGTATCGGTGCGATTGCGGCGAGCAGCTGGATCTCGCGCTGCGCTACATCGCCGCCGAAAGCCGCGGCATCCTGCTGTATCTGCGTGGGCATGAGGGCCGTGGCATCGGGCTGGCCAACAAGATCCGCGCGTATGCGCTGCAGGAGCAGGGACTCGATACCGTCGATGCGAACCTGCACCTCGGCCTTCCGGACGACGCGCGTGAGTACGACTCCGCCGCGGCCATCCTGCGGGCGATGAAGGTGAAGTCCGTGCGCCTGATGAGCAACAACCCGTCGAAGTTCGACACGCTGCTCAAGCATGACATCCCGGTATGCGAACGCGTCGCGCTCGCAATCCCGATGCGTGAGGAAAACGAGCGCTATATCAAGACGAAGCAGGCGCGGTTTGGGCACTACTTCGAGGAGAACGAGTAGCGTGAGTAAGCTCGACTGGGCGCCCCCTCAACTCGCGTCGTGAAAAATCACCCCGAGCATATGCCGCCGACCCGAGCGCAGGCGGCTCACGCCATGCCGGAGATTCACCCGATACGGCCCGCGCGTCCCCTGCACCGGCCGATGATGCACGGCGAACAGCACCGCATCGCCCTGACTGAGCGGCACCACTTCCGCGCGCGATTGCATGCGCGGCCGCTGTTCCGTCATCACGAACTCGCCGCCGGTGAAATCGCGTTGCGGCGCTGACAGCAAGATGGCCATCTGGATCGGAAAGACGTGCTCGCCGTACAGGTCCTGATGCAGGCAGTTGAAATCGCCCGCCACGTAGCGCAGCAGCAGCGGCGTGGGGCGCGTCTGCCCTGCGCGATGACAGCGGTCGATGAACGCATCGTGTTCGCGGGGATAGCGCGTGTCGATCCCCATGATCTCGTTCCACCGGTTCGCCACCGGCACGAGATGCGGATAGACGGCGCGGCGCATATCGCCGATCACATCAGGCAGCGGATGCGCGAAGTACTTGTATTCGCCGCGCCCGAAACCGTGCCGCTCCATCACGACGCGGCTGCGGAAGCCGCTTTCGCGATCGTAAAGCGCGGCCAGCGCCTCGCACTCCCCGCGCGAGAGCAGGCCTGGCGCGGTCGCTGAACCGAATGCATCGAGTTGTGCTTCGAGGCTGGCCCAGTCGAGCGCGTCGATGCGCTCGCTGACCGCCGGCGGCGCTGACACAGACAAGTTCATGCTGGATCTCCGAAAAAGCGTGATTCTGCTCGCCACGCGCGCGTCACGCACTCCGGGTCTTGCGCCGCAATTCAAGAACGCGAATGGTCTAGTGCGGCAGCGCCGTCATGGCTGTCTCGTCGATACGCCCTCGCAGCGCGTTTCGCCGCGCGTCCATCCGGGCGCCGAGCGTGACGAGATCGAGTTGCGCGCGGCGAAGTTCGGGAAAGAGCGTCGTTTCTTCTTCCGCGACATGACGCCCCGCATGTTCCTTGAGCATCCTGAAGGTGGCGTCGAAGCCGTCTTCGCCGGCCGTGAGCGACGCCAGGCGATCGATCAGCGAAGTCATCAGGAAATGCTCGACATAAGCTTCGTCGACGTCGATGTTCCCCTGTGCGGCGAGCGCATCCTGAGCCATCGGATAGAGCAGTTCTTCTTCGACGATCGCATGGATCGTCAGCAGTTCGCACGCGCGCTGCACCAGCGATTGCTTGTGTTCCGGCGCGGCGGCGCCGGCGCGGTCGAAGGCATCGAACAGCTGTTCTAGCGCACGGTGATCGGCTTCGAGCATGTCGAGCGCGTCCGGATGTCGCGGGGAGTGAACGGTGGACATGTGGGGGTTCTCCAGATGAGGGCTCTACGGCCTGGCAGGGATCACGTGTGTTCCCGAGGTGCCGAAGAGAAGCAAAGCGAATGCCCGCGATTGCATCCGTTAACGGCGGCATCGCGCCGGTCTAAATGGTCGCTGCCGATCTGCGCCAGGTCACGATGTCGCAGCACCTTCACCTGCCACCACGCCGGCAGCAGACGCCGCACCTCGGCGCGTGCGAAGCGATCGTCGATCAGGTACAGCACGCCGCGATCGAGCGGCCCGCGTATCACGCGCCCGGCCGCCTGCACTACTTTCTGCAGGCCCGGAAACAGGTACGCATAGGCATAGCCTTCGCCAAAGGCTTCGTGCATGCGCGCGCGCATCTGCTCGTTGACCGGATTCAGCTGCGGCAGGCCGAGCGTCGCGACGAACGCGCCGACCAGCCGCGTGCCCGGCAGATCCACGGCCTCGCCGAACGCCCCGCCCAGCACCGCAAAGCCGACGCCGCGTCCGTCCGGCACGAAGCGCTCGAGAAACGCGTGCTGCTCCGCCTCGCTCATCGCGCGGGATTGCTGCCAGCAGGGAATCGACGGATGCCGTTCGATCAGCGCGGCCGCCACCTGCGTCAGATACTCGAAGCTGCTGAAGAAGCTCAGGTAATTGCCCTCGGCCTGGAAGAACTGGGCGGCGATCAGATCGGCAATGCGCGCCACGGAATGGGCGCGGTCGCGATAACGCGTCGAGACATCGGCGATCGCGCGCACGTCGAGTTGCGTGGCGTCGAATGGCGACTCGACGTCCACGCGCACGCACGACTCGGGCAGGCCGAGCGTATCGGCGTAGAAGTGCGCGGGTGTGAGGGTCGCGGAGAACAGCGCGACGCTGTGAGCGCGCGCGAAACGCGGCGCCAGATGCGGCCCGGGCACCACGTTGCGCAGGCACAGTACAGCCGGACGCTTGCCGCCGTGCGAGCGCTCGAGCGCGATGTCGAAGATCGAATGCGCGCCGAAGCGTTCGGCGATGCGCGCGAAGTGAATGGCATCGAAATAGAAGCGGAGGATCTCGGGCGTGAAGCTGTCGGGCTGTTCGGCGAGCACCTCGGTCATGTGCGAGACCGCCTGAGCCAGCGCGCCGAGGAAACTGGCGGGCGCTTGCGCGTAGGCAACGTAGTCGGTGTCGGCTGCGCGCTGCTCGCGCGCCGTCTCGTTCCAGCAGCGCGCGACGCGGCCGAGCGGCTTCTTCAGCCACGCAGGCGCGCCGCGGCGCATGGCGTCGAAGGCGCGCTGGTCGAGTGCCGCCGAATACATGCCGCGCGCGCGTTCGACGAGGTTGTGCGCCTCGTCGACGAGCACCGCGACGCGCCAGCGGTTCGCCTCCGCGAGCGCGAACAGCATCGCGCTGGTGTCGAAGTAATAGTTGTAGTCGCCGACGATCACATCGGCCCAGCGCGCCAGTTCCTGACTCAGATAGTACGGACAGACGTCGTGCGCGCGCGCCACTTCGGCGATCGACGCGCGGTCGAGCAGAGGACGCTCGAGCGCGGCGGCGCGCGCGCCGGGCAGGCGATCGTAGAAGCCGCGCGCGAGCGGACACGCATCGCCGTGACAGGCGCGGCCCGGATACTCGCAGACCTTGTCGCGCGCGACGAGTTCGATGACGCGCAACGGACGCGCGGCCAGCGTCGTCAGCGCGTCGAGCGCGAGTTGCCGGCCGGCGCTCTTGGCGGTGAGAAAGAAGATCTTGTCGAGTTGCTGCCCGTGCCAGGCCTTCAACAGCGGAAACAACGTGCCGACCGTCTTGCCGATGCCCGTCGGCGCCTGCACGACGAGCCGCTTTCCCGACACGGCCGCCCGATACACCGCCTCCGCGAGCGTGCGCTGGCCGGGCCGAAAACCGGCATGGGGAAATGTGAGCGAATCCAGCGCTTGATTGCGGGCCGCGCCGTGCGCCAGTTCCTGCCGCGCCCAGGCGATGAAACGTTCGCATTGCGTGTCGAAATGCGTGGCGAGCGCGTGCGCGGTCTGAGTCTCGACCAGCACGGTTTCGGTTTGATCGACGATGTCGAAGTACACGAGCGCGATGTCGATTTCGGCAAGCCCGAGCTTGCGGCACATCAGATGTCCGTAGACGCGCGCCTGCGCCCAATGCAGGTGACGATGATTGGCCGGCATCGCGTCGAGCTTGCCGCGATGCGTCTTGATCTCTTCGAGCCGGTTCAGCGCGGGATCGTAGCCGTCGGCGCGGCCGCGCACGCTGAGCGGGCCGTGTGTTTCCGCGAGGGAGATTTCCTTCTGGTAACCCGCGGGGCGCCTTGCAGTCACGGTCAGATGACCGGCGATGCCTTCCTGAGCGCTCGGCGCGGGTGTGAAGCGCAGGTCGAGATCGCCTTGCTTCGCCGTGAATTCGCACAGCGCGCGAACGGCAACGGTGTAGGCGGGCTCGGGTACTGTATGCATGTACAGCAGTCTAGCATGGGGAAAATGCGGCGAGTGACATTCAGGACGGCCCCCGCACCCACTCCCCCAACGCCTTCACCGCCCCTTCAATCTGTCCCGACCACGGATGCCCGAAGTTGATCCGCACGTAATTGCCATGCGCATGACGCGCGGAGAAGATCGGCCCCGGCGTCACGTTGACGCCATGCTCCAGCCCACGCCTGTGCAACTGCATCGCATCGACGTCCGCCGCCAGCCTGAGCCACAGAAAATAGCCGCCCTCCGGCCGCACGAACGACACCTCCGGCGGCAGCCAGCGCGCAATCGCCGCTTCCATCTCGCCGCGTTGGGCGAGCAGGGCGCCGCGCAGCTTGCGCAGATGCCGGTCGAAGCCGCCATGCTGCAAATAATCGGCGATGCCCGCCTGAACCGGAATGCTGGTCGACAGCGTCGTCATCAGCTTGAGACGGCGCACCGCCTGCGCGTAGCGGCCCGCCGCGACCCAGCCGAGCCGGTAGCCCGGCGCGAGCGTCTTCGAGAACGACGCGCAGTGCATCACGAGCCCCTGGGTGTCGAACGCTTTCGCGGGCGGCGGCCGGTCCTGCGCAAAATGCAGCTCGCCGTAGACGTCGTCTTCGATCATCGGCACGTCGTGCCGCGTGAGCAGTTCAACCAGCGCGCGCTTCTTCGCAATCGACAGCGTCACGCCGGTCGGATTCTGGAAATTCGTCATGAACCAGCATGCGCGCACCGGATGCCGGTCGAGCACTTCGGCGAGCACGGCGAGATCCAGTCCTTCTTCGGGATCGACGGGAATCTCGACCGCCTGCAGCCCCAGATGCTCGATCGCCTGAAGCGCGGCGTAGAAGCAGGGCGATTCGATCGCGACGACGTCGCCCGGTTTCGTCACGGCCATCAGGGAGAGCGTGAGCGCCTCCAGCGCGCCGTTCGTCACGATGAGCGTGTCCACCGGCTGCGCGATCCCCATGCCGACGTAACGCAAGGCGATCTGCTGCCGCAGCGTTTCATTGCCCGGCGGCATGTCGGCGACCGTGCTCCACGGATCGAGCCCGCGCGCCGCCTGTCCGAGCGACTTCGCGAGCCGCGCCAGCGGGAACAGTTGCGGCGCGGGGAACGCCGAACCGAGCGGCGCGACATCGGGACGCTTGAGCGCATCGAGCACGGAGAACACGAGGCTGCTGACGTCGATCGGCGCGGGTTCGGCAAGCGCCGTCTGCGCGGCGCCGGCGCGCGGCGCGTCGAGCGTCGCGCCCGGCGTGACGTAGTAGCCCGAGCGCTCGCGAGCGCGGATGAGCCCCCATTCCTCGAGCAGGTAATAGGCGCGGAAGACCGTCGACTGCCCGACCCCGTATTGCGTCGTCAGATGCCGCACCGAGGGCAGGCGCGCGCCGACAGGCAAGCGGCCCGCGCGGATCTCGGCGGCCATCGTGTCGGCCAGGGCCTGGTAGCGCTTCATCGCGTGGTGTGCTGGAGTGGACGCGCATCGGCCGATGCGCGGCGCGAATTGTCGCACGGCGCGTGCGGGGAATATCGCGGCGGACTCGCGCGTTTGATCAGGGAGCGGCCCATGCGCCGCGCCCATTCTTAACTCGTCCGGAGGTGTGTCATGAAGTGCGCCAGAATCGCCGCGATCGTCGTCGCCTTGCTCGCCGGTCTGCTCGCGGGATGTCAAAGCGATGGCAGCGGCATGCCGCAGGGTTCGTCTTCAGGCAGCAGCAGCGGCCGGTACTAGGGCCGCCGGTCCGCGAGGCAGGCGCGGTCCGAAGGATAGAATCGGCGTTCCGCACTACGCCGCGCAGGAATGACAAGATGGACGCGAAGCACACCCGCAGCATCACCGACTGGCACGCCCACGTCTATTTCGATGCACATACGCGCGATGCCGCCTGGCAACTCCGGCTGGTCATCGAAGCGCATTTCTCCGATCTGCTGGAAGGCGGCGCGTTGCGTCTGGGCCGTTTTCATGAGCGACCGGTCGGACCGCATCCGGTGTGGTCGTTCCAGCTCGCCTTCGGCAGCGAACTGCTCGCGCCGATGCTCGAATGGCTGACCCTCAACCACGGCGCGCTCGATGTCTTCATGCATCCCAACACCGGCAACGCGCTGGCGGATCATCGCGATGCAGCGGTGTGGATCGGGCGTTCGCATGAACTGGTGTTGAAGACGCTGGGCGGCTGAATCCCCAGGCCTGTCTCTCAGACGCAACAAAGGCGGGTCATGCCCGCCTTTGTTTGTTCTCTTGATTGCCGCTGAAAGAAGCTTACTTCTTCGCGGTAGCCGCCTTGGGCACGGCACGCACGACGGCGCCGCCGGCCACTTCCGCGTCGCTCTGCGCGGCGTCCACGACCTGCTTGGCGGCCTTCCGGGCGGCTTCGTACGCGGAGTTGGCGGATTCCGTCGCAGCGTCGATGGCGGAGCGCCACGCATTCACCACGGCTTCGCTGCCGGCGGGCGCGTGGCTCGCGAGGCTCTCGACAAACGCTTGGACGTTGCGCTGCGATTTGCCGAGCTGATCCTGCACGGCTTCGATGTAGTCGCCACGGACGCCCGCGGCGATTTCGTAGACTTGCGTCCAGTAAGCCTGCGTGCGCTGGGCGGCGTCCTGCAAATTCTGGTTATGCAGCGTGAGGAATTCCTGCGGACCGCGCGCCGAGAACGCACGGACGACGAACGCCTGCTGTTCGTCGAGCGCGGTCCTGATGGTGCGCGTGTTCAGATCGACCAGTTGTTCAAAGCCACCGACAGCCCGCGTGGCGAGGCCAAACGTGGCGTCTACTCCCGCCTTCTGCGACTCGACTACCTTTTCCGGCGCAAGACTGCTCATTCTCGACTCCAGGTGGTTTGATGCGTGATGGCGCGGGGCGCGCGATGATTGGTGCGGTGCAGCGAGCGACTCATTTTAATGAAACTGCTTCGCGTGTCAATTACGTGTTTCCGACCAGACATTAAACCATTCCGATATTCGTCAAAATAATCGAAGGGAAATAAGCAAATGCGCTCGGACGATATATACGGTTTGATCACACATCACGTCATCAGACGTGTGCGACTGATCAATGGTTAAATTCTGAACAATATTTCAACTGCTGATAATTTATTCAGGATGGTCCGGAACGCACGCTCGTTCGGTCAAACCCTTGTCCAGCAGCACTTTGGGCGAGATGCTGGTAAACACCTAAGCCAATTATTACCGAATGCGATGTTTCCCTAGTTGACGCATTGATGTCGGAATTGAAAAAATCACGCACCGCAGCAAACGAGGGAAAGGCGTAATGCCGGGTAAGAATTTCGACGTAAATCGTGTCACCAGCCCGTCACTTCGCCTGTATAGGATTCATCCTCGCGCAAATCAGCCGGCGCTGAACGGCATATATATAAATCGAGAGACTTGAAGAAGATGGGGCAACATTCTCAAACCCTGGGCCACCTTGAACGCAGCGAAGAAGACAACACCCTGCGGCGCGCCATGGCCGCGCGTCTGGACCGGGCCATGCACAAGGCAAACATCAGTTCCGCAAAAGCCGCCAACTGGCTCGACGTGAGCGAGCACGACGTGCAGTACTGGCGTCGCGGCATCACGGTGCCGCCGCTGGCGGCGTTCAATCGCATCGCCCGCGCGCTCGACCTCGACGTGCACTGGCTGTGCACCGGCCAGAGCCGCCAGGCTCCGGTGCATGCGCAGTCTCAGGCAGTCAACTGAGCGCGCTTTCCCGCCGCATTTTCCGCGTCATCAGGCTTCCGGCGTCATCGCAGGCGCCGCCTGCCCGCGCCCGTGCAGCAGCACGGTGCCGATGCCGCTCGCCGCGATCACGCACATCCCGAACGCCATCCAGCCATCCGGCACCTGGCCGAACAGCAGCCAACTGAAGAACGCCGCGAACGCCAGCTGGCCATAGGAAAACGGTGTGAGCACGGCCAGCGGCGCGCGCCGTAACGCCTGCAGCATCAGCAACTGGCCGACCGTCGCGAAGGTCGCCATCAAGGCCACCAGCATCCAGCTTCCGGGCCGCACGCGTGCAATCGCCGGCAGCGTCTCCGCCTGATCCATCCAGACGAGCACGCACAACACCAGCGTCGCGACGAACGCCGTGAGGAAGTTGGTGGTGATCGCGTCATCGACCCGGGAGAGGTGGCTGGAAATCACTTGGAAGCACGCGAAGGTCGTCGCCGAGCCGATCGGATAGGCGATATTCCAGTTGAACTGGCTGCCGCCCGGACGCACCACCAGCAGCATGCCGATGAAGCCGAGCACGACCATCGCCCATTTGCTGCGCGGGACATGATCCTTCAGCACGAGCGCGGCGAGCAGCGTGGAGATCAGCGGCGCCAGCATGGCGAGCGACGTGGTCACCGGCAGCGGCAGATGCCGCAGGGCCGCGAAGGTACACGCCGAATTGGTCAGCAGCAGCACGGCGCGCACGATCTGCAGCTTCACGCTGCCCGTTCGAAACAGGCCGAACGCGCCACGCCGCACCTGCCAGACGCCCAGCACGACCATCTGGAACAAGTACCGGACCCACAGGAGCGCAAGCAGCGGAACCGCCGTGCCGATCAGCTTCACTGTCGAGTCGCTGGCGGCGAAGGTCGCCGTGGTCAGGATCATGATGGCGATGCCGGCGCCGGTGTTATCGGTATCAATGCGGTAACGCGCCTTGCTCTCCAAGCTTGCCATCGAATGTCCGTGGTTGGTTTGACCGGTTGCCGCGGAACCGCGGATCGTGGAACGGGATTCTGAAGATGAACGGCCTTTCGAGCCTTGCATCATTTTCCAGTCATCGTCAGGTTGCTGCAAGAACGCAGTCATGTCGTGTGCTGTCTTGTTGCGTCACCGTCACGGACTCAAAAAATTAACTAGACGGTTCGAACACAGATGCGATGCGGTTCGATGTCTCATGATGTTTTCGTCATTTTTCAGACTTCGACTAGATCATTCTTAGTGCGCTGTCTCTACGATTCGCTGGATGTCGGATGTCATGCAACCTGTCGACCCTTAACAAAGTTGCTCGGCAAACATCTGGCGTCAGAAGCAGCGATACGGCACGCGGGCCGCGCGTCCCGATCGCACAGGAACTCACCCGTCCCAGTTGTGGAGCACACCATGCAGAAGCGCTTTTCGGTCGCAGCAGCGATCCTGTCCGGAGCGTTCATCGCTCTTTCGTCGACGATCGCACAGGCCGCCGACGGCACCATCACCATCAACGGCGTCATCACCGACACCACTTGCTCGATCAATGGCAAGGCCAGCGGCACGCAGGCCGACATCAGCGTGCTCTTGCCGACTGTGACGGCGGGCTCGCTGGCGTCGGCGGGCACGACGGCCGGCACGTCCAATCTCGGCGACATCAAGCTGACGCTGAGCGGCTGCACGGGCGCTGCGACCAAGGCAGTCGCGCGCTTCGAGAACGGCCCGACGGTGGACCAGGCAAGCGGCAATCTGGTGAACAAGGCCGTGACGACGCCGGCGACCAATGTCCAGGTCCGCCTGCTGAACGTGAACATGCAGCCGATCAACATCCTGACGAACGCGAACAACGACCTGGCCACCAACGGCGCGACGATCGCCAGCGGCGCGGCCACGCTGAACTACTTCGCGCAGTACTACGCGACCGGCAAGGCCGCGGTGGGCAACGTGACGACCTCGGCGCAGTACACGATGACCTATCAGTAACCGCGTCGCGGCAAGCAGGTTCCGGGCGCGCGCGTGGGCGCGCCCGGCATGGGTCAGTCATAGCGTGGTCATTGAAACAGGCACTCGACATGAACAGCAACAGGCGGCTGATCGCAGCGGCCGCATGCCTCGGCATCTGCTTCGCGAGCGTAGCGGGCACGGCGGGCGCGAGCGTGACGATCGGCGGCACGCGGGTCGTCTATCCGCTGGATCAGCGTGAAGTCACGGTCAAGCTGAACAACGACAGCCGCAGCCCTTCGCTGGTCCAGGTGTGGATCGACGACGGCCGGGCCGATGCCGCGCCCGACGACGTCAAGACGCCCTTCGTGATTACTCCGCCGATCTTCCGCATGGACGCGGGCAAGTCGCAGACGCTGCGGGTGATGTACGGCGGCGACGCGCTGCCGCAGGACCACGAATCGGTGTACTGGCTGAACGTGCTCGACGTTCCGCCGAAAGTGCAGCCCAAGGCCGATCAGAACACGCTGCAACTTGCCTACCGGACGCGCATCAAGGTGTTCGTGCGGCCGGTGAAGCTGCCGGGCGTGCCCGAGGATGCGCCGCGCGCGCTGACCTGGAAGATCGTGCCCGCGCCGCAGGGCGGCGGCGACGCGCTCGCCGTCTCGAACCCGACCGCCTACTACGTTTCGTTCAGCGAGATCGGGGTGGAGGCGCAAGGCAAGCACTACAAGAACGAGATGGGCGGCATGGTCGCGCCGCGGGGCACCGAAATCATCGCGGTGCCGAAGATGAGCGGGGTGCATGCCGGCAAGGTCCATTACATGGCGATCAGCGATCTCGGCAGTCCCATCGAGGGCGATGCCGACGCAGCCGATTAGTCATCCTCCGCGCTCCGGCTGAGCGCATCCCCGTCCGTCAACCGGATCGAATCCCGACACACGAGTTCGACGCGCTGCGCCGCGGGCGCGCGGCGGGCGCTCGCGTGCGCGTCGCACTTCGAGCCGACAACCATGGATTTGAAATTCGATGCAGGAGACATGCAGTGTGAAGCGAGGCACCTTGCGCCGGAAGCTTCGTTTGCACGCCCGGTGCGGCGTGTTCACGCTGACGCCGGCGACGGCGCTCGCGCTGTCGTCATTCGCGGCCGCGGCAACGAGTCCGGCGGCGGCGCCGGAGCCGGGCGTCGAGTTCGACACGACTTATCTGCGCGTCGATCCCCAGCGTGTCGATATCGCGCGTCTTGCCCGCAGCAACTATGTGTCGCCGGGCGCGTATCCGGTGGAGGTCTGGATGAACGGCAACCGCGTCCTGCGCGATACGGTGCGCTTCCTCGAGCAGGGCAAGGACGCGAGCGCCGTGCCATGCCTGACGCGCGGCATGCTGGAGCGGGCCGGCGTCGACTTCACGAAGCTGGCCGGCGCACGCGAGACGCAGGCCGACGCGTGTATCGACCTGCGCGCGCTCGTGCCCGAGGCCGCCGTCGATTTCGACTTCGGCGAGCAGAAGCTCACGCTCTCGGTGCCGCAGAAATACATGCGCAACCAGGCGCGCGGCTACGTGCCGCCCGAGCTATGGGACAAGGGCGTGAACGCGGCCTTCGTGAGCTATGGCGCGAACGTCTATCAGACCTCGAACGACGGCGCGCATTCCACCCAGAGCTATCTGGGCCTGAATGCGGGCGTGAATCTCGGCGGCTGGCATCTGCGGCATCAATCGTCGCTGACCTCATCGACCGGTCAGCCGACCCAGTTCGACGACATCGCCACCTACGCCCAGCACGACGTGCCGCGTCTCCAGGCCCAGGTGACGCTGGGCGAGAGCCAGACGACGGGCGACGTGTTCGACAGCGTCGCGTTTCGCGGCGCGCAGATCGCGACCGACGACCGCATGCTGCCGGAGTCGCTGCGCGGCTATGCGCCGGTGGTGCGCGGCACGGCTGCATCGAACGCGCGCGTGACGGTGCGCCAGAACGGCCAGGTGATCTACGAGACGAGCGTGCCGCCCGGACCGTTCGAAGTGCGCGACCTGTACCCGACGGGTTACGGCGGCAATCTGGATGTGACCGTCACGGAAGCCGACGGACGCACCAGGTCGTTCAGCGTGCCTTACGCGGCGGTGGCGCAGTCGCTGCGTCCAGGCACCACGCGCTTCGCGTTCACCGCGGGCCAGTTGCGCGACGACTCGCTGCATTCGCGGCCCACCTTCACGCAGTTCACGCTGCAGCGCGGCCTGACGAATCTCGTCACGGCGTATGGCGGCGCGATTGCGGCGAGCGGCTATATGGCGGCGAACCTCGGCGTCGCGTTGAACACGACGTTGGGCGCGTTCGCCGCCGACGTGACCGCCGCGCGCACGGACATTCCCGGCTCCGGGACGATGAGCGGGCAGAGCATGCACATTGCCTACAGCAAGCTGATCGACTACTCGAACACCAACTTCACGCTCGGTGCGTACCGCTATTCGAGTTCGGGCTATCTGGGGTTCGCCGACGCAGCCCGCGCACGCGACTACGCGATGAACGGCGGCGCCGTGAGCGACCGTCAGCGCGGGCGTCTGCAATTGACGGTCAATCAGCCTCTGAAGAACTACGGCACGGTCTTCGGCACGCTGAGCTCGCAGAACTACTGGAATCGTTCGGGACACGACACCTTCTATCAGCTCGGCTACTCGAACAGCTTTCGCTACGGCAGCTACAGCGTGACGGCGGGCCGCACGATTTCGACGGACGGCGAGGCTTCGGACGAGATCATGGTGAGCGTGACGTTGCCGCTCGGACGCTCGCCACATGCGCCGCTAATGAGCGTCAACCTGAACACCGGCGACGACGTCACGAGTCTCCAGGAAAGCGTGAGCGGGTCGGCGGGCGAGGGCAACGAGATGTCCTACAACCTCTACGCCGCGCAGACACGCGCGAATGGCTCGAGCATCAGCGGCAACGGCGGCGCGAGCGGCGTCTATCGCGCGCCGTATGCGCAGATCACGGCCTCCGCCAGCGGCAGCGCGCACACGTCGCAGTTGTCGGCGGGCGTGAGCGGCTCGATCGTCGCGCATCCGGGCGGCGTGACCTTGTCGCAGACGGTCGGCGAGACCTTCGGGATCGTCGAGGCGCCCGGCGCAGAAGGCGCGACGGTGGCGGGCACGCCGGGCACGAAGATCGACGGACGCGGCTATGCGATCGTGCCGTTCCTGACGCCGTACGACATGAACACCATCGACATCGATCCGAAGGGCACGTCGCCGGATGTGGAATTCGAATCGACTTCGGATCAGGCTGCGCCGCATCTCGGCTCCATCGTGATGCTCAAGTACCGCACGATGACGGGCCGCGCGGTGCTGATCCGCGCGCCGCGCATCGACGGCGAGTCGCTGCCGTTCGGCGCGGAAGTATCGGACGGCAAGGGGCAGGTGGTGGGCGTCGTGGCGCAGGACAGCCGCATTTTCGCGCGGGGTGTCGAGGATCAGGGGAGCCTTGTGGTGAGGTGGGGCGAGCAGGCGTCCGAGCAATGCATCGTGAGCTATGCGCTGCCGGCGCGGACGACGCAGAAGAACGCGCTGTATGCGTCGGTGGAGACGCATTGCGTGGATGCGCCTGTGGCGGTGAGCACGGGAACGGATCAGGTGAGCAAATGAAGGATGTGGGAATGGCCCGCGTTCGGTCGAACTGTTTGGCTGGCTTGCTGGCGATCATGTTGCCGATGTTGCACGCGAAAGCCGGGACGCTTACTTATCCCAGCCATGGGATACAGGTACTGAATGTCCCCGCGAGCCTCTCGGTTGGTCGGGACATCCCTGTTGGAACCACGCTGTGGCAGCAGATGAACAACGCAGGTGTCGCGACCAACGATGTGACCTGCCTGGTCCAGAAAGATGTCACGGTAACCGGAACACTCGTGCCAGGCTATACGAACATCTATCAGTCAGGGGTGCAGGGCATTGGCGTACGCTTCTACGTAACCAGTAATTTCTTGGGACAACTCGTGGCGGTGCCGGTGTCCCAATCATTCACGAGTCCTCCCAACAGCTCGATGGAGTACGACGTCCGCGCGGACTACATCGTGACCGGGCCCATCAAGAGCGGGACCACGCTGAACCTGCCCTCCATGCAGATTACGTTTTCCGGCAGCTGTTTCAACACGGTGACCGCCACACAGACGCTGACCGGAAACACGGCCGTAACCGGCAACACCTGCAGCGTCACGACGCCCACGCTGACTTTCCAACTGCCGCGCGCGTTTTCGAAAGACCTCGCGAGCGCCGGGGCGACAACCGGCGACACGGTCGTCCCGCTCGATCTCAATTGCCCGGCGGGCGTCAAGGTCGGCATCACGATCACCGATGCCGTGAATCCCGCGAATCGTTCGTCCACCTTGAGTCTTGCGGCGAATTCTTCGGCGGCGGGCGTCGGCGTGCAGATCCTGAACGGAACAACGGCCGTGTCCTTCGGTCCGGATTCGGCTGCGGCGGGGACGGTCAATCAATGGATTGCGGGGACATCGGCGGGCGGTGCGATGCGCATTCCGCTCACGGCGCGCTATGTCCGCACTTCGAGCACGCTGGTGCCGGGCAGCGTCAACGGCAAGGCCACTTTCACGATGTCGTATCAATGATCCGTTCGAGACATGCAAAGCGTGCAAGGACGTTTCTCCTCATCGCGCTCGCAAGGCGTCTGTGCGCGTCCTGTATGAAGCGCAATCGCAACACGTTCGGTCTGCACGCATTGCTCCTTCCCGCCTGGCAGGCCATCGCGGGCACGCTCACGTTCCCGAACGGGGGCAGCATGCCCTTGCTGAGCTTTCCCGCAAACGTGTCGATCGGACGCGATACCGCAGTCGGCACCAATCTGGCGAGCGTGAGCGGCAATGCGGGCATTGCCACGAGCGGCGTCGACTGCACGATCCAGAAGGACGTCACGGTTAATGGAACGCTCGTGCCCGGTTACACGAACGCGTATCAAAGCGGCGTGCCGGGCCTCGGCGTGCGCTTCTACATCACGAGCAACTTCTCCGGCGGCCTGGCGGAGGCGCCGCTGTCGCAGTCGTTCTCGCGGCCCGATGGCCGCGCCGTTCACGACACCAAGGCCGAGCTCGTAGTCACCGGCCCCCGTCAGCAGCGGCGTCACGAGCAACTTGCCGAGCATGAAGATCAATTTCTCGGGCAGTTGTTTCGCGACGGTCACGGCCACCCAGACCTTGACCGGCTCGACGACGGTCAGCGGCAACCCCTGTCGGCTGCTGACGCCCGTGCTGTACTTCCCGCTGCCCAACGCATTGACGACTGACCTGTGGACGAAGGCGACAGCACCGGCGACACGCTGGTCCCGATGGGACTGGACTGCCAGCCGGGCATCGAGGTCTGCATCACGATGACCGACGCCATCGACCCGGGAAACCGCGTCACCGATCTGGCGCTCGCGCCGGGTTCGACGGCAGCGGGCGTGAGCATCGAGATCCTGAACGGCGCGGATCCGATTGCGTTCGGACCGGATTCGCAGGCGGCGGGCACGCTGAATCAGTGGTCGGCGGGGCACGTCGGCGCGCTACGTGCGCACGGCCGGCGCGCTGGTGCCCGGCAGCGTTCGCGCCAGGGTGACCTTCACCCTGTCGTACCAGTAGCGAACGCACCGGCCTTGGCGGGACATTGTTTCACGCTTGCTCCTTGCCATCATCGTCCGGGCGCCTAAACTTAAAGTAGTTTCTGAACATTATCGAGATGGAGACGTCGATGAGAACCAGACCGCGTGAAGTCGTGCGAATGCTCGCCACGCTCAGGCATTCCGCTCATTGCAGACGGTTGCGGGCGGCATCGGCCGCGCAGGCCGCCCGTGATCTCGCGAACGAGGCGGCATCGGCGGACGCGCCCGAAGACGACGACCAGGCCGACGCCGCCACGGATACCGAAGGACCCCGGTCAGGCATCCATTGATGGGTTCAGACGCGGGCGGCGTTCCGGTACGGTGAAAAGCGCCAGTGTCCGCTGGCGTCCTTCACGGCGATCGCGCCATGTTCGTGCATCAATTCGCCAATGGCCGCGGGTTTGATATCGCCGGTGATGCGAATCACGAGCAGCGTGCGCTGCAGCAGAGCGGCATCGGCTTCCGTCGGCGGCGAAGCCGCGGGCTTCGGCAAGGGCTCGTCAGGCACAAAGCGATTGCGCGCGATCACGCCTTGATGCTCGCCGTGTGCAACATATTCGGCTTCGTCTTCGTCGTGCGCGGGTTGCCATGGCATATCGATATCGACTTCGCCGCGGCGTGCCTGGTAAAGATGAGCGTCGTCGCGTCGCAAGCCCGCAAGCTGCAATGCGCGAAGCGCCTCGTGTCCGTCGCGATAGGAGCCGAACACACCTACTATGACCTGATTCATCGTCGCCCCCTCTGTGGAATCGTCTTTACGCGATCCAAGCCTCGGATGTTGTTGCGCGTTGCTCGAGTTACTCAATCCGGGTAAGCAATCAGCGCTGGTGTAATCCTCATATGATCCGCAGCAACGCCCGTTCCCGCATGACAGGTCTGAAAGGTGTCGGCAGTGAAGGGGCCGCGCGCTTTCACCGGGTTGCGACCCCACGGCCGATACCCTAAAGTGACAATGCTTCCTGCCAACATGGCGCGTCTGCCGACGCGTTTTCCGCGAGGTCCGAATGATTGCGAAAGCCTGCGCATTGACGATCTTGCTGGTGGTGGCGCGTGCGGCATCGGCGGCGCCGTGCTACAGCGATGGCGATGTCGTGACGCTCGAAGGCACCGCCACGCGGCAGGCGCCGCATGAGGCGGCAGGATCGGCCAAGCCCGCATGGGTGCTGTCGCTGGCAAGTCCGGTATGCGTCCTGAGTGCAGGCGCGGGACAGAATGCTCGACAGCAATCGAATGTATCGGCGGTGCAGATCATCGACGCCACGCCTATCGAGAACGCCCGCATCCAGTTGACGGGCAAGCTCGTCACCGGCAATGTCAGCGGCTACTACGCGGTGCCTACCGCGATCTGGGTGCTCAAGGAGCGCGTGCTGTCGAATCAGTGACGACAGCGCGCTGCATCACCGCATGACGCATGTCGTTGCTTCAGGCGGCTTTCGCATGCGCATGGAAGCGCCAAAAGGGCTCGACCACCACATGCAGCGGCTGTTGATCGAGCCTGCGCTCCTCGGCGAAGCGCATGATGGCGTCCAGCTGCTGGCCTGTGCAACGGAAAGCTGCGCGTCGCGGCGCAGCCTGATTTTTCTTGTACGTGTTCATGGCAATCCTTTTTCCAGGACCTTCCCCCGACAGGGCAGGATCGTTCAACGGGGCGACCCGTGAGCGCGCTGCCTTCTGCCTTCGCATTGAACCCTAGCGGCGGCGCGCCTACCGGCTGTTGCCGCACATAGCCGCCAGGATGTGTTCGTTAGCGCAATGAGCGGGCCTGACCCGTCTGCGATAAAAGCTTTCGGATTGGAATAAATCTTTCGGGTCGTGCGTTCAGCAAGAGGGAAACGCGGAGGACGCACGCCGTGAGCGCCGATCACTACGCGCACGAGGAACTCGTGCATATCGGGCGAATGATTGCCGAGCTGGCGCGCGTCGCGACCAGCGGGCGCCGCATGCCGGCGCACCATGCGGTGTTACGTCCGGAATACTGGCGGCGGCGTATCGATGCCTTGATCGACGCCACCGCCAACGAGCCCTTGCGGCGCGATGCCGCCGCATTGCGCGAGCGCCTGGTGAAAGTCTTCGCTGTTTCGACAAGACCGGTCACCGGGGACGGGGCTCAAGCCGCGCGTGAGACCAGCCGGGAAGAATGAAGTGAACAGGCGTACGGCGGCGCGTGCCGTCGTACGCTGCCTATGCGGCTCGAGCCATCAAACGGTCTGCTCGACCGGCGTGAGATCGATCTCGACCTTCTGCGTGCCGCGCAGCACGGCCACCTTCACGGGCTTGTCGATGCGCGACGCATCCAGCGTGCGTTGCAGGCCGTCGACGCTGTCCACGGCGATTCCATCCACTTCGACGATGCGGTCGCCCGTCCGCAATCCGCCGATCGCAGCCGGGCTGCCCTTGACGATTTCCATCACATGCACGCCGCTCGCCGACGCCAGCCCGAAGTATCGCTGCACGCGCCGCGAGATGGGCGTGGTCGTGCCCGCCACGCCGATATACGCGCGCCGCACGCGCCCGTGCGCGAAGATCTGCATGATGACCCACTTGGCCGAATCGATCGCCGTGGCGAAGGAAATAGCCTGCGCGCCGGAAATGATCGCCGTATTGACGCCGATCACCTGTCCCGCCGAATTGATGAGCGGTCCGCCTGAATTGCCCGGATTGAGCGCGGCGTCGGTCTGGATCACGTCGTGAATCAGGCGGCCCGAGGTGGAGCGCAACGAGCGCCCGAGCGCGGACACGACACCGGTGGTGACCGTCTGCGCGAGGCCCAGCGGATTGCCCACGGCAATGGCGATCTGCCCGACGCGCAAGCTGCCCGATTCGCCCAGTTGCACATGCGGCAGCGGCTCGGGCGAACCGATGCGCAGCACCGCGAGATCGCTGGCGGGATCGTCGCCGACGAGATCGGCGTCGAAGCGCGTGCCGTCGGCGAGCGTGACGGCGAGTTGCGTGGCGCCGTGTACGACGTGGCTATTGGTCAGCAGATAACCGTCCGGCGTGAAGATGAAACCCGATCCCGTGCCGCCCGCCTGACGGCGCGACCCGCGCGCGTCGGCAAGTTCACGCTCCACCGAGATGAACACAACAGCTTGCTGCACGCGTTCGAGTGCGCCGATCACCGTGCGCGAATAGGCGTCGAGCAGGGCGGTGTCGTCAAGCGGCGCGGCGTGTGTGGATGACGCTGACGACGCGGCGGCGTGCGGCGCGCGCCCGAGGTCATCGATGAATTGTGGCCGGCTTCCCATGTTGGCATGACTCCAGATGTCTGGATGCGGACATGCGGGGCACGCCGGCCGATTTCAAGAGATAGTTGCGTTCGCAAGTAATTGCATCGGACCGAGTGTTTCGACGATGCGCCGCTGGGCGTCGTCGCGTACGAACAGCGAGCCCGCGAAGCCGAGCGCGTTCACCGCCACGCCCTGCACGTCGGGCACGCTGCGCGGCACGGCCAGCATCCAGCGGCGCGTGACCAGCAGGTTGTACGGCGCACTCTGCCGCGCGACGCCTGCAATCTCGACCCGCTCGACGCCGATGGCCTTCAGCAATTGCAGATACACGGTGTGGGCGCGGACGGGATCGTCGTCGGCGAGCCAGGCGGCCGCGTGCCTGAACGCAAGCTGCGGCGCTTGAAAAAGCGCGTCCGTGCGCGCGGCTTCGATGCACGGCTCGATGGGCAGGACGTGGCCGTCGAGCGGCAGCGGCACCAGTTGCAGATGCTTGTGCGGCTGGCTCGAACCGGCGATCGTGCCGCCGTTGTAGAAACCCAGCGCCTCGACGCGCGCGAGACACGCGAACAAGGCGGCGAAATCGCTTTCGTCGATCAGCGACTCCTGCGTCTCGAAGTCGTTCGTCACGATGAGCAGATGATGCGCGAGCACGTTGAACTTGTTGAGCAACAGGAAGTGCCGCGCGCCGATATCGCCGACACGCAGCGCCGCCTCGCACGGCGAGAACGGATCGCGCCATGCACTGGCCGATCGGGCCGCGAGCGTCGCTGCTTCCTCCTTGCGTCGAAGGTTCGCCGCCTGCCGGATCAGGAAGCGCACGCCGCCGTCGTCGATCACGCTCTGCGTGGTGTCGAAGGAGCGCAGTGCGCCGCACGCAAGCGCGCGTTCTGTCTGCGTGACAACGTCCTGCCATGAAGGGGCGTCAGGATGCACCAGGTTGCGTGGGTAGGCGGGCATGCGAAACATCGTCGCACAGGCGCGCGCGGCGTGCAGCGTCGAAGAGCGTTCATTTTGATGCGCTAAGATTTGCCACCGGGCACCGGTCGACCCCGTGAAAAGCCACCGAAAGCAACATGAACAAACGACCGTTCACAAACCGAGGAAGAATAAGCCGATGCGCCGAGTGGTCTTCAATCAAAAGGGTGGGGTGGGCAAGTCCACCATCGTCTGCAATCTGGCGGCCATCAGCGCGTCGCGCGGCGTGCGCACGCTCGTCATCGATCTCGATCCGCAAGGCAACGCCAGCCAGTATCTGCTCGGCGCACAGGCCGCCGAGGCCCAGCCGAATCTCGCGAGCTTCTTCGAGTCCGCGCTGAGCTACAGCTTTCGCGAACCCGCCTTCGAGTCCTTCATTCACCAGACGCCGTTCGAGCATCTCGACATCGTGCCGTCGCACCCGAATCTCGAAGCGCTGCAAGGCAAGCTCGAATCGCGCTACAAGATCTACAAGCTGCGTGACGCGCTCAGGAATCTCGAACACTACGACGCCGTGTACATCGACACGCCGCCCGCGCTCAATTTCTTCACGCGTTCCGCGCTGATCGCGGTGGAGCGCTGCCTGATTCCCTTCGATTGCGACGACTTCTCGCGTCGCGCGCTCTATTCGGTGCTCGATAACGTGCAGGAGATCCGTCACGATCACAACCCGGACCTGAGCGTGGAAGGCATCGTCATCAACCAGTTCCAGCCGCGCGCGAGCCTGCCGCAGCAACTCGTCGATGAACTGCGTGGCGAGGACCTGCCGGTGCTCAACTCACATCTGTCCTCGTCGGTGAAGATTCGCGAAAGCCATCAGCACGCGCGGCCGATGATCTACCTCGAACCGCGTCACAAGCTCGCGCAGGAATATGTGGCCCTGCATGAGGAACTGAACGGCTGAAGCGCCGCCGTCGGTCATGACGGCGCCGGGGAATAAAAGCCGTGCGTGCACGTTCATGCAGAGAACAGGGCGCAATCGTCGCGCCCCATCTTCTCGCTGGATCACGCACATGACTCAGGTTCCCGCCGCGGCCGCATCCGTCACGCACGGTTCTCTTTCCACCGAAAGCCTGTCCGGCATGGTGGCCTTCGTGCGGGCGGCCGAAACCGGCAGCTTCGTGGCGGCGGGCCGCGCGCTGGGGCTGTCGGCGTCGGCGGTGGGCAAGAGCGTGATGCGGCTGGAGGCGAAGCTCGGCGTGCAGCTGCTGAACCGCACGACACGGCGCATCGGCCTCACGCACGAAGGCGCCCGCTTCTTCGCGCGCTGCAAGCGCATGCTCGCCGATCTCGAAGACGCCGAGAACGAGTTGTTCCATTCCAATTCCTCGCCGCGCGGACGCCTGCGCATCAGCGCGCCGTCGCTTGGCGGCCGGCTGTTGTTGCCGCTCGTGCCGGAGTTCAGGCGGCGTTATCCGGACATCGAACTGGAGATCGACTTCAGCGACCGTCTGGTCGACGTCACGCAGGAAGGCTATGACGCGGTCATCCGCACCGGTCGTCTCGCCGATTCGCAATTGCTCGCGCGTCCGCTCGCGCAATATGGCCCGGTGATCGTGGCGGCGCCGGCTTATCTTGCGGCACGCGGCGATCCGGCGACACCCGAGGAACTCGCGAGCCACGCCTGCATCCGTTTCCGCTCGCCGGCAAGCGGCCGGCCCGAGCCGTGGCGCTTCGCCCGCGGCGATCACAGCTATGCGCTCGATCCTCACGCCATCCTCGCCTTCAACGACATGGAAGCGGTGCTGGCCGCCTGCGTCGCGGGGCTCGGTCTCGCCTGCGTGCCGGATTTCGTCGCGAAGCATGCGCTGGAGGCGGGTCTGTTGCGGACGGTGCTCGGCGCGCACGTGAGCACGGAGGGGACGTTCCAGATCGTGTGGCCGCAGAGCCGTCATGAAGCGCCGCGGCTGCGTGCCTTCATCGATCACGTTGCGGCGCGCCTCGGGGGCCTGCCGTCGCACGGCGCGCACGTCCGTGCGGCTTGAGCAACGGACGCGGCGCGTCTAGCTGATGACGCGCCGTGCGAGCGGCGTTTCCGGCGTCGGATAGCCGGCCTGCTTGAAGGTCTCGATGATCGCGCGATTGGTGTCGAAGTAGACCTGCCAGTAATCGCTCGTGTTGGTGTAAGGGCGCACGCACAGCAACGGGCCTTCGGGCGTGAACGACAGCACTTCGACGTCCGGCGGCGGCGTCGTCGCGACGTTCGGAATCCGGGCGATGGCTTCCTTCAGCCGCGCAATGGCGTCGAGCGGATCGACGCCGTTCGCGATCTTTGCCGTCAGCTCCACTCGGCGGTGCGGCAGCAGGCTGAAGTTCCAGATCGTGTCGGAGAAGATCTTGTTGTTGCCGATGATGGCCGCGACGTTGTCGGGCGTCGTGATGGTGGTGCCGAACAGGCCGAGTTCGGTGACGGTGCCGGTGACGCCGCCCGCCGTCACGAAATCGCCGACCTTGAAGGGCCGCAGCACCTGCATGAAGATGCCGGCGGCGAAGTGCGCGAGCAGCCCGCCCCACGCCGTGCCGATGGCGAGACCCAGGCCCGCGAGCAGCGCCGCGAACGAGGTGGTCTGGACACCGAAGATCTGCAGGATCGCGAGGACCAGCAGCAGGTTGAGAATGACGCCGACGATGGAGCCGAGGTAATGGGCGAGCGTCGGATCGACGCGGCCGTTGCGCGCCAGCAGCTTGCGCATGCCGCCGGTGACGAGACTGATGAGCCAGCGTCCGATGATCCACAGCGCGATGGCGCCGACGACCATGATCGCCAGATCGACGCCACGCGTCATGATGAAAACACGTACCGTCTCGAGGTTCATTTTGTTGTTCTCGCGTGGCGCTTCGTGGTAGGAACGCGGATTCGCGGGTGGCAGGCCGCGTGGCACACGAGTTATAGATGACACTCCGAGTCATGGCAAGAGTTACTCTTGCTGTTGCTTTAATCGGAAGAATTGACCTTTTTGGCGAAACAATCAAGTCCATTCCGTTTCGGCGGCATCCGGATCGCGCAGGGTCAGACCAGAGGCGGGCAAGGGCAGCGCCGTCTTGTAGCGCACCTGTTTCAGCGCAAAGCTGGAGCGGATGTTCGACACGCCCGGCAGCGTGGTCAGGCGCTCCAGGATGAAGCGCTCCAGCGCGGCGATGTCCGGCAGCACCACGCGCAGCAGATAGTCCGCGTCGCCCGTCATCAGATAGCACTCCATCACCTCGGGACGTTCGCTGATCGCGTGCTCGAAGTGCGCCAGTGCGTCCTTGACCTGCTTCTCCAGGCTCACCTGGATGAACACGTTGATCGACAGGCCGAGTGCCTCCGGATCGAGCAGCGTGACGTGCTGGCGGAACAGGCCGGCCTTCTCCAGCGCGCGCACGCGGTTGAAGCAGGGCGTAGCCGAGAGATTCACCGCCCGCGCCAGCTCGGCATTGGTGATGCGCGCGTTGTGCTGCAACTGGTTGAGGATGCCGATGTCGATGCGGTCGAGGCGTTGCCAGGTCGTCGTGCTCATGGTCGAGAAATTCCGGTTTCGGGCGGTTTGAAAGAATAAATACACTATCGCAAAGCGCAGAGACAGCCAAATGAGACGCACATTTTGCGCAAGCATGGATATGCTTGTGTGATCCATCAGTCACCATCAGCCACCATCAGCCAGCGCGCGGAGTCGCCATGACCGATTTGTCGAGCGGAACCACCCAGCTTCTTTCCATCGCGAAAGGCCGCGAGGACGTCGATCCCGCGGAAACCGCCGAATGGCTGGAGGCGCTCGACGCCGTCGTGGAGCACGTAGGCCGGGAGCGCGCGCAGTATCTGTTCGACCGGCTTGCGGAACACGCGCTGTCCGTCGGCGTGGAATCGGCGCGAGCGCGCGCGACGCCTTACACCAACACCATTCCTGTCGCGCAGCAGCCGCCGTATCCGGGCAAGCTCGACGTCGAAGAGCGGCTCGCCGCCGTGCTGCGCTGGAACGCGCTCGCGATGGTCGTGCGCGCGAACCGCGCCTATGGCGAGCTGGGCGGTCATATCGCCAGCTATGCCTCGGCGGCCGATCTGTTCGAAGTGGGCTTCAATCACTTCTTCCGCGCGGCCGGCGCGAATCATGGCGGCGACCTCGTGTACTTCCAGCCGCATTCGTCGCCGGGCGTGTATGCGCGCGCCTTTCTCGAAGGCTTCCTCGACGAGCAACACCTGAAGCACTATCGGCGCGAGATCGCGGGACCGGGACTCTGCTCCTATCCGCATCCGTGGCTGATGCCCGACTTCTGGCAGTTCCCGACCGGTTCCATGGGCATCGGGCCGATCAACTCGATCTACCAGGCCAGGTTCATGCGTTATCTGCAGAACCGCAACCTGCAGGTCACCGAAGGCCGCAAGGTGTGGGGCTTCTTCGGCGACGGCGAGATGGACGAGCCGGAATCGATCGGCGCGCTGTCGCTCGCGGCGCGCGAGCAGCTGGACAACCTGGTGTTCGTCATCAACTGCAACCTGCAGCGGCTCGACGGTCCCGTGCGCAGCAACGGCCGGATCGTCGATGAACTCGAAGCGCAGTTCACCGGCGCAGGCTGGAACGTCATCAAGGTGCTGTGGGGCTCGGACTGGGACGGGCTGTTCGCGCGCGATCGCAACAACGCGTTGCTGCGCGCCTTTGCGCATACCGTCGACGGCCAGTTCCAGACCTTCTCGGCCAACGACGGCCGCTACAACCGCGAACGCTTCTTCGGCCAGAACGCGGAACTGGCGGCGCTGGCCGCGCATCTGTCGGACGAGGACATCGACCGTCTGCGCCGCGGCGGCCACGACGTGCGCAAGCTGCACGCGGCGTACGCGAAGGCGCTCGCGCACAAGGGCCAACCGACCGTGATCCTCGCCAAGACCATGAAGGGTTTCGGCATGGGCACGGTGGGACAGGGCCGCATGACGACGCATCAGCAGAAGAAGCTCGATCTCGACGACCTCAAGGCGTTTCGCGATCGTTTCCGCCTGCCGCTCTCGGATGAAGACGTCGAGCAGGTGAAGTTCTACAAACCGGCCGACGACGCTCCGGAGATGCGCTATCTGCACGAGCGGCGTGCGGCGCTGGGCGGCTATCTGCCGCGCCGCCGGGCGAAGGCGACACAGGGCGTCACGCCGCCCGCGCTCGCCAGTTGGGGACAATTCTCGCTGACTGCCGCCGGCAAGGAAATGTCCACGACGATGGCCTTCGTGCGGATGCTCGGCAGCCTGCTGAAAGATCCGGCGCTCGGGCCGCGCGTGGTGCCGGTGGTCGCCGACGAGGCCCGCACCTTCGGCATGGCGAACCTCTTCAGGCAGGTGGGCATCTATTCGCCGCTCGGCCAGTTGTACGAGCCGGAGGACATGGGCTCGATGCTCTATTACCGCGAGGACACGCGCGGCCAGATTCTCGAAGAAGGCATTTCGGAGGCGGGCGCGGTGTCGTCGTGGATCGCGGCGGCGACGTCCTACAGCGTGCACGACCTGCCGATGCTGCCGTTCTACATCTACTACTCGATGTTCGGCTTCCAGCGCATCGGCGACCTGATTTTTGCGGCGGCGGACCAGCGTTCGCGCGGCTTCCTGATCGGCGCGACGGCAGGGCGCACGACGCTCGGCGGCGAGGGTTTGCAGCATCAGGACGGCACGAGCCATCTGAGCGCATCGACGATCCCGAATTGCCGCGCCTACGATCCCGCATTCGCGTACGAAGTGGCGGCCATCGTCGATGAAGGCATGCAGGAGATGATGGAGCGTCAGAACGACGTGTTCTATTACGTCACGGTGACCAACGAGAACTATGCGCAGCCTTCCGCGCCGGGCGGCACGCTGAGCGATGCCACGCGCGACGGCATCCTGCGCGGCATGCATCGGCTCGGCGACGCTGCGGAGAGCGCGGCGCAGGTGCAGTTGCTGGGATCAGGCGCGATCCTGAATGAAACGCTCGCGGCGCGCACGATGCTCGCGGAAGACTGGAACATCGACGCCGCCGTGTGGAGCGTGACGAGCTACACCGAGCTGCATCGCGACGGCGCGGCCTGCGAACGTCTCGCGCGCCTGAGCGACGATGACGCCCCCGAGCCGTTCGTCACGCGCGCGCTGCAAGGCACGCACGGACCGGTGATCGCGGCGACGGACTATGTGCGCGCGCTGCCCGAACTCATTCGCGTCAGCGTGCCGCGCCGCTATGTGACGCTGGGTGCCGACGGCTTCGGCCGCAGCGATACGCGGCAGGCGCTGCGTGCGTTCTTCGAGGTGGACCGCGTGTCGATCGTGCTGGCCGCGTTGAAGGCGCTCGTGGATGACGGCGTGATCGAGCGCTCTGTGCTGAAGGATGCGCGCGCGCGTTACGGCCGCAGCAACGAGGATTCCGGCGCACCCTGGACGCGCTAGGCGTCGCGCCGCGCGGCGTCGAGCAGGTCGCGGACTTCGTCGTCGCTGGTCTGGTCGAAATCGGCGTAGAACTGGCCTACGCCGAAGAAGGCACGCGGCCGAAGCACGCACACGAACTCGTCCACGACGTGTTCCACGCGCGCATCCGAATCGAGCGGCGCGACCGGTAGCGCCGCGACGATCCTCGCGGGATGCGCGTGCCGCAGCGACATTGCGGCGGCCTTCAGCGTCGCGCCGGTTGCCATGCCGTCATCGACGAGAATCGCCACGCGGCCGCTCACGTCGAGCGGCGGACGCGCTCCCCGATACAGCCGCTCGCGCCGGAGCAGTTCGGCACGTTCCCCGGCGATTACGCGCTCGAGTTGATCCTCCGACACGCCTGCGTAATCCACGATGCTCCGGTCCAGAAAGAACGCTTCTCCCGAGGCGATCGCGCCCATGGCGAGTTCGGGCTGCGCCGGCACGCCGAGCTTGCGGACGACGAGGATGTCGAGCGGCGCGTCGAGCGCGCGGGCCACTTCGAACGCAACAGGAACGCCGCCGCGCGGCAGCGCGAGGACGATGACGTCTTCACGATGGGCGTAGTGACCGAGATGAGTCGCGAGGTCGCGGCCTGCGTGCCTTCGGTTGTCGAATGTGGAGTCCATGCCGGATGCCTCCCGAACGTTGCCGCGCGGTTTCAGGATACTCGCGGGTCAAGTCAGGGGGACGCCTTGTTGCAACGCTTGCAATGTCCCTTCATCAGCCTTCACGATGAAAACTAAAGCACGAAATCGGTGCGTTTCATGCGACATGAAAGAGCATTGCACCAAGTTCGATAACACCCGTTGATCGTTCGCGGCGCACGCCGCACCACCTTGTTCGCCTGTGGGCCAAACGTACGCACCGCTTCGATGCCTCATGCGCCAACTTGGCCCGGAACTTGCAAATTGAGCGCCTTTCGTCAATCGACCGCTCGACCATGCAGGCACTTCAGTCCGGAACCAACACACTTTTTCTGCTGCTTGGCGCCGCGATGGTGCTTGCGATGCATGCGGGCTTCGCGTTCCTCGAACTCGGCACGGTCCGCCGCGAGAATCAGGTCAACGCGCTGGTCAAGATCCTGGTGGACTTCGCCGTCTCGACGCTCGCTTACTTCTTCATCGGCTACAACATCGCGTACGGCGTGCAGTTCATGCATGGCGCCGATATCCTCGCCGAGCACAACGGCTATGCGCTCGTGCGCTTCTTCTTCCTGCTGACATTCGCAGCGGCGATTCCGGCGATCGTCTCCGGCGGCATCGCCGAGCGCTCCAAATTCAATCCGCAGCTTTTCGCGACCTGCGTGATCGTCGGCTTCCTGTATCCGCTGCTCGAGGGCATGGCGTGGAACGAGCGCTTTGGCATCCAGGCCTGGCTCACGCAGGCCTTTGGCGCACCGTTTCACGACTTCGCGGGTTCCGTGGTCGTGCATGCGTTCGGCGGCTGGGTGGCGCTGCCCGCGGTCGTGCTGCTCGGGCCGCGTCATGGGCGTTATCACAAGGACGGGCGCATCGCCGCGCATCCGCCCTCGTCGATTCCCTTCCTGGCACTGGGCGCATGGGTGCTGGCGGTCGGCTGGTTCGGCTTCAACGTGATGAGCGCGCAGACGGTCGACAAGATCAGCGGCCTCGTCGCGGTCAACTCGCTGATGGCGATGGTCGGCGGCACGCTCGCCGCCTGGTTCGCAGGCCGCAACGATCCGGGCTTCACCTATAACGGACCGCTCGCGGGCCTGGTCGCGGTGTGCGCGGGCTCGGACCTGATGCATCCCCTCGGCGCGCTGATCGTGGGCGCGGTCGCGGGCGTGCTGTTCGTGCAGATGTTCACCTGCGTGCAGAACCGCTGGCGCATCGACGACGTGCTCGGCGTGTGGCCGCTGCATGGCATGTGCGGCGCGTGGGGCGGCATCGCGGCGGGCATTTTCGGGCAGAAGGTGTTCGGCGGCATTGGCGGCGTGTCGATCTTCTCGCAGGTGATCGGCACGGTGGGCGCGGTGGCGCTCGCGCTGGCCGGCGGCACGGCCGTCTATGGGGCGATCAAGCTGACCGTGGGCCTGCGGCTGGATCGCGAGGAAGAGTTCAATGGCGCCGATCTGGCCATCCATCGCATCTCGGCGACGCCGGAGCGGGATCTGGCGGGCTGACTGGCCGTTCCAGCCGTTGCGGTCTTTGCGCCTGTGACGCGACTCAACACAGGCGCGCCGATTGACGGGTCTCGGGCATTGACAGAGAATGCCCCGCCCGGCGTCTTTCAGGATCTTGTGCCGTCCCGAGCGCGCGCCGGTTACGATATACCGGTCGACATCCCCGGAGGCGCAACGCTTGGACTCCACCGAGACCGCGACATACGATCTGCCGCTGCCCGCACGCAATTTCGCTTCGACGCGAAAGATGCTGCTGCGCGTGCTGGCTGCGTCGATCGTCATTCCGCTGGCATGCCTGGCCCTGTATGGCTACTACGACCTGCAGCGCCGCTTTTCCGACGCGGAAGACTTCACCGAGCGCCTGACGCGCGTGGCGGACGAGCATGCGCTGAAGGTCATCGACCTGAACCAGCAACTCGAAACCCGTATCGTCGATCTGCTCGGCGACAGCAACGACGACGCCATTCGCGGCCGCGAGGCCTCGCTTCATCACACGCTCGACGAGATGGACAGCACGCTCGCGCAGATCGCGGCCATCTCCGTGTTCGGCGAGCATGGCAATCTGCTCGCGAACAGCCGCTATTTCCCGGCGCCGCCCGTCTCGATCGCCGAGCGCGACGACTTCCAGTCCGCGCGTTCCGTCGCGCCGGTCACGTACTTCTCCTTGCCCCTGCGCGGCAAGGTGGCGCGTTCGGATGTCTTCACCACCACGATGGGCCGCATTGCCAGCAATGGGCGCTTCCTTGGCGTGGTGTCGATCGCGGTGAAGCGGGGCTACTTCGTCGACTTCTATCACGAGCTGGTCGGCAGCGATCAGGCAGTTGTGGTGGGCCTGTACCGGCGCGACGGCGGCATTCTCGCGCGCTATCCCGCCAAGCCCGACGACGCCGAGCCCGCCGCCAACACGCCCTTTACGAACGCCTTCCGCAACAACGAGCTGTATGGCCGCATGCGCGTGGAGTCGAGCGTCGATCACGTCGAACGGCTGTTGGCCTTCCGGCGCGTGGGCGATTATCCGCTCTATGTCGCGGTGGGCTACGCGGTCTCCGCGATCTACGGGAACTGGCTTCACGGCCTCGCGCTCGCGGCGGCGGCCGCGCTGGGGCCGTGCATCGCCGTCTGGCTGCTGATCCTGTTCTCCATTCGCCGGCTGAACGCCGAACAGGCCGCGTGGGAACGCTGGCGCGCGGAGGTGGCGACGCGGCTGTCCATCGAGGCGTCGAGCCGACAGCTGCGGCGCATGGGGGCGCTCGGCAACCTCGTCGCCAATGTCGCGCACGACTTCAATAACCTGCTGATGGTGGTGGCGTCGAACATGGAGCTGGCGCGGCGCAAGCACTTCAACGGCGTCGAGCCGGAGGTGCTGGCGGTGGAGCGCGCGACTTCCGGGGCCGAATCGCTGGCGCGGCGCCTGATGAGCGTTGCGCGCAAGCAGCCGCTCAAGCAGGAACTGATCGAGCCGGCGGCGTGGTTGCGCAATCTGCTCGGGCTTGTGAAGACCTCCGTGCATCCGTCGGTGTCGGTGACGCTGGAACTGTCGCCCGACTTGTGGTGCGTAACGGCCGATCCGGTGGAACTGGAACTGGCGCTCGTGAACGTCGCGGTCAACGCCAGCGAGGCGATGCCGCACGGCGGGCGCGTGCTGATCCGCTGCCAGAACGCGCGCGTGCGGGGCGCCGAAACCGATATCCCCGATGGCGAGTATCTGCTCATCTCGATCACGGACAACGGCGAAGGCATGAACGAGCAGACGCTGCGGCGCGCCTTCGAGCCCCTCTTCACGACGAAAGTCCGCGGCATGGGCACGGGCCTCGGCCTGGTGCAGGTGCTGGCGGCCTGCGAGCAGGCCGGGGGCACCGCGCGCATCACCAGCGTGGCGGGATCGGGGACGACGGTCCGGCTGTATCTGCCGCGGCATCATGGGCCGGCGCCGGTGACGTCGAAGGCCTACATGCCGCCGGAGACCGAGATCGAACCGCTGCTGCCCGCGGCCCGCTCGACCACTGACGCCAACGACGAAGCGCATCCGCTGCGCGGCACGTCGGTGCTGCTGGTCGAGGACAACCAGGATGTGGCGGCGGGCGTGTTGGCCGTACTCGAAGTGTTCGGCTGCGCGGTGCATCACGAGGACAGCGCCGATGGCGCCTTCGCGCTGCTGGGCGAAGGCTACGCTTTCGATCTCGTGCTGACGGACGTGCAGATGCCGGGCCGCATGAACGGCATCGACCTGGCCGAGCAGATCACGAGGCGGCTGCCGGCGCAGAAGCTGATCCTGATGACCGGCTACGCCGACGAACTTGAACGCGCGAAGCATCTCGGCGTGCCGATTCTCGCGAAGCCGTTCGACATGGACGATCTGCTCGAACTGATTGCGCCGGGCGTGGCGCATTGAATGGGCTTACTTGTTATGACTCGGCACCGAGCGCGCGCCGACTAGCGGATTGAAGCCGGCACGCTTCGGAGAAGGCTCGGTTTTCTTCGCTGCACGGGTTGACGAACGCGTGCCGTCGCCGCCCAATTGGCTCAACAGGTCTTCGTCGTCGGGCGCGTCTTCGGCTGGGTCCGTAGGTGGTGACGCGCCCGCGAGATGCTCGACCACCGAGATGAAGTCCTTGCGCGCCGTCTTCAGCGCGCGTCCCGGCATCATCACGATGACCACTGCTTCGTGCACGCCATGGCCGTCCACGGTGCGCAGCGTGCCGTCCTCGTTCCAGTCGATACCGCTCTCCGCGTAAGCCGCGACGAGATGATGCAGCACGGCGGGCGACATCACGCCGGCATCGTAAAGCCCGACGATCTGCCGCTCCGCAAGCGCGAACAGGCTGCCCGGCCCGCGCGCGGGTTTGGTCTTTGGCTTGCGCGCGGCCACTTACTGCGGCTTCCCGGCGGGCGCGACGCGCCACACGGCGTTGCCGACATCGTCGGCGACGAGGAGGCCGCCCGCATGATCCACCGCCACGCCGACGGGCCGTCCGCGCGCATGGCCATCCGACGAAAGAAAGCCGGTGAGGATGTCTTCCGGCGGTCCCGAGGGCTTGCCGTCCTGGAAGGGCACGAAGACGACCTTGTAGCCGCTGCGGGGCTTGCGGTTCCACGAGCCATGCTGGCCGATGAACGCGCCATTGCGATAGCGCTCGGGGAAGGCGCTGCCGTCGTAGAACGTCAGGCCGAGCGACGCGGTGTGCGCGCCGAGCGCGTAGTCGGGGAGGATCGCGGACTGCACGAGGTCCGCGCGCTGCGGCTTCACGCGGTCGTCGACATGCTGGCCGTAATAGCTGTAGGGCCAGCCATAGAACGCGCCGTCCTTCACCGAGGTGAGATAGTCGGGCACGAGTTCGTTGCCCAGTTCGTCGCGCTCGTTCACGACCGTCCACAGCGCGCCGCTTTGCGGCTGCCATGACATGCCGTTAGGGTTGCGCAAACCGGTGGCGAACGGCCGCGCCTGCTTCGTCGCGATGTCCACTTCCATGATCTGCGCCCGGCCGTTCTCGGCATCGATGCCGTTTTCCGCCGCGTTGCTGTTCGAGCCGACGGTCACATAGAGCTTCTTGCCGTCGCGGCTTGCAATGATGTTCTTGGTCCAGTGATGATTGATCTCGCCGGCGGGCAGATCCATGAACTTCTCGCCCGGCGTGGTGATCTGCGTCATGCCGGGCTCGTACTTGAAGCGCATGATCGCGTCGGTGTCCGCGACGTACAGTTCGTCGCCGATGAGCGCCATGCCGAACGGCGAATGCAGCTTGTCGATGAACACGGTCCGCGTGTCGGCGATGCCGTCGCCGTTGGTATCGCGCAGCAACACGATGCGGTCCGGGCTCGCGACGCCCGCGCCCGCGCGCTTCTGCACCTTCTTCATCACGAAGCCCTTGATGCCGGCGTTTTCGTCGTGTTGCGCGGGCGCATTGCTTTCCGCGACGAGCACGTCGCCATTGGGCAGCGTGGCGATCCAGCGCGGGTGATCGAGCTTGGTGGCGAACGGCGTCACCTGGAAACCCTGTGCGGCGTCCGGCTGCTCGCCGGCTTGCCACGGCTTCGCCGGAGCGATGTTCACGGTCGGCATCAAGCCCTTGTGCGGTGCGGGCAATTCGGGATCGGGACCGAAGCCGGCGGCGTAGCCTGCCGCGAAGGCGCTGCCGCAAGCGAGCATCGACAGGCTGGATGCAACGCGCACGAGTTGATTCGATGTTTTCTTCAAGCTTGACTCCTGTGGTGTGACGAGCGGAGGTTCCGCCGATCCGCTCAGCCGCCGCCGATGCCCTGTGTCACCTTGCCGGTGCCGCCGCAGGTAGCGCACTCCGAACCGTCGAGCTTGCCGGTGCCGTTGCAGTCCGGACACAGATCCTCGCCTGAGCCGGGCGCGCCGGCTTCGGCTTCATCGCCGGGATTGAGAGGAGGTTGCTGGGCCATCGCTGTCTCCTTGATCGACCGCGCGCAGGCTGGATCGCCCGCGCATGCATGTGCACAGCGAGCAAGCGACGTTCCTCGTCGTGTCAGGTATGCGCGATGCTGCAACCCGTGGGCGGCCTTCGAGTCGCACCGGTGTTTCAGTTCAAAGCGCAGGAGGGAACATGAGCGACAAGCAGAAGCAAATGGGCAATCAGCCGTCGGACCCGTCACAGCAACAGCACGGGCAGCCTGAGCCGCCGCCCGCACAACCGCAGCAGGACAATCAGAGTGGCCAGCGTCAGCAGAACCAGCCATTGCCTCAGCATCAGGGCGGGCAGCGTCAACCTTGAGCCATTCAAGGCGCGCGGTTTCGTGTCACGCGGAATCGCGCCTCAAGGCTTTCGCCCGAACGCCTCGCGCAGCCGCTTTTTCGCACGCTCCAGCGTGCTCTTGCGCGACTTCGGCAGATTGCGTCCCGCGCGGTTGATATAAAAGTTAAGCATCGACATGGCCGACTGGAACGGCGACCCCTTGCGGCGTGTGCTGTGCGTGGAGGAGCGCTTCAGCGAATCGGCGATTTCCTGTGCATTGCCGGTCTTGAAGATGTCGCGCTGGATATCCATCGCGTCGCTTGTCTCCATGACGTGATGCGACCAGCGGTGTGTCGAGCGCGCGGGCTTCTTGCGGGCGGTGGCAAGGGAATGACGCTGGCGCGTGCTCGGACGCTTGCTGCTGCTGGATTTGCGCTTCGGCGACTTGGTGGATTTCCCGGCTGTAGTGGCCATGTCTCGTTCCTCGATTCCTCAAGTCAGCCGTGCGCGATGCGTCGCGCCTGTTCCAGCGTGAGCGGTTCGCGCATCGCTTCGGCGAGCCGGCAAACGGCGGCATCGTACTCGCAGGCCACCACCGCGCCCACTTGCGAATCCTTCATCAGGAAGGCGATGAAGTGCTGGGCGTCGAGGTCGCCGTCGATCTCGACGCTGTCCGGTTCCGACACGTGTCCGAGATAGTCGAAGGTCTTGTCGTAGTGGAAGGTCCAGAAATACGGCACGCCCGCATAGTCGCGCGGTTGTCCCGCCATGTTGTACGCGGCGACGCGCGCATGCTGCTGCGCGACACGCCAGTGCTCGATACGCACGGACTGCCCCGAGCGCGGCAGCGGAAACTGCGCGATATCGCCTGCGGCATAGAGGTGGGGCGCGGCGAGCATCGTGGTATTGACGGTAAGGCTGCCGTCCTCGTTGCGCGCGACGCCTGTCAGGAACTGGGTCGCGGGCGCGACGCCGGTTCCCGCGATGACGATGTCGGCGGCAATTTTCTCGCCGGAGTCGAGCATCACTTCGCGCACCGCATTGCCGCCCACGAGCGAACTCACGCGCGCGTTCATGTGAAACGCCACGCCGTTCTTCTCATGCAGTTTCCGGAACATGTCGCCGATGCGCTCGCCGAACTGGTTCGCGAAGGGCACCTTGCCGGGCGCGACCACGGTGACGTCCACGCCGCGCTTCCTCAGGCATGAAGCCGCTTCCAGTCCGATGAAGCTCGCTCCCACGATGACTGCACGCTTGCGTCCTTCGAGCGAGGTCAGGATGGCGCGTGCATCGTCACGTGTGCGCAGCAAGTGCACATGTTCGAGATTCGCGCCGGGCATGGTCAGCGGCTTGGGCGTGCCGCCTGTGCAGATGAGCGCAGTGTCGTAGTCGAGCTTCTTGCCGTCGACGAAATCCGCGTGCCGCGCGCGGGCGTCCAGATGCATGACGTCCGACTCGATGCGGTCGATGTCATGTTTCTCGAAGAAATCCGCGTCGAGCAGGGGCGGCACGTCGTCCGGCGGCATGTCGCCGGCGAGCGTGAACTTGCTCAGCGACGTGCGATCGTACGGCTCGCGGGCGTCGCCGCCTGCCAGAACCACGCGGCCGTCGAAACCGGCTTCGCGAAGCGCGGCGCATGCCGCGGCGCCCGCCGCGCCCGCGCCCACGACCAGCATCGTCCGCGCATTCGTCTGCGCTTTTGATGCGAACTCTTCGCTATCGACGGCGGGCAGTGCAACATAAACGTCGCCGTCGTTGACGGTGGTCTCGTAGCGAGTCAGCGCCTTGAGCGCAGGCGGTTCGACGAGACTGCCGTCGCGTACCTCGAAGGTGCCCTTGTGCCATGGACAGACGATGCGCCCGTTGCAGATCGCGCCTTCATCGAGCGGCCCGCCCGCGTGCGGACATTCGGCCGTATAGGCGCGAATGTCGTCGCCGTCGCGCACGAGCAGAATGGGCGTTTCCTTCGCGTCCGGCTCATTGCCCTTGATGCACACGCGCTTGCCGCGTTCGGCGGAGACCTCTGCGGCACGCGCAACCTTATGCTGAATGGGGGACATCGCACTCTCCAGTAGCTTCGAACATCAAAGCACGTTTTGCGTCTGGAGAGCGCGAAGCAATTCGTGGACCGCGCGGCCTTGTCAAAGCGCTTCGGTCACCGCACGCAGGAACTGCCGTGTGCGCTCATGCTGAGGCGCTGAGAAGAACTGCTGCGGCGGCGCCTGTTCGATGATCTTGCCTTGCGAGAAAAAGCACACGCGATCGGCGAATTCCTTGGCGAAGCCCATCTGGTGCGTGACCATCAGCATGGTCAGGTTGTGCTCCTCGCCGAGGCGGCGGATGACGTTGAGCACTTCGCCGCACAGTTCGGGATCGAGCGCCGACGTCACTTCATCGAACAACATGACTTGCGGGCGCATGGCGAGCGCGCGTGCAATCGCGACGCGCTGTTGCTGACCGCCCGACAACTGCGACGGATAATGATTGTTCTTGTCCGCGAGTCCGACCAGCGAGAGCAGTTCGCGGGCACGTTCGGTGGCTTCCTTCTTCGAGAGGCCGAGCACGCTCATCGGCGCTTCGATGGTGTTCGCGAGCGCCGTCATGTGCGGGAACAGGTTGAAGCTCTGGAACACCATGCCGATCTTGCTGCGCACCTGCCGCACATGGCGCGGCGATGCAGCGACGAGCGCGCCGCCGCGCCGTTCATGCGTGAGCGGCTCGCCGTCCACTTCGATGACGCCGTCGGTGAGCGGATCGAGCGTCATCAGCACGCGCAGCAGCGTGGACTTGCCCGAGCCGCTCGGCCCGATGATCGCTACTTTCTCGTTGCGCGCGACATCGAGATCGAGACCGTCCAGCACGGTCAGCGCGCCATAGCGTTTGGTCACGTTGCGAAAGCGCACCATCGGGGCGTTCGCGCGGGCATCGGCGGCGGCGCCGAGCGCGGGATCGAGATCGCGTTTCATATGCTGCTCCTGAAGGTGGGTTGCGGTCATGGCAGCCTCACGCGCCGTTCCAGATGACGCACGCCCGAGGCGAACGTCACGCTGATGAGGAGGAAGAAGATCCCGGTCATCGTGATCGGTTCGAGATAGCGGAACGTTTCGGAGCCGAGGTTCTTGGCCTGCTGCATCAGTTCGACCACCGTGATGGCCGACAGCACCGGCGTGTCCTTGAACATGGCGACGAGATAGTTGCCGAGGGCGGGAATCACCGGGCGAATCGCCTGCGGCAGGATCACGCCGGTATAGGTGCGCCACGGCGAAAGCGACAGCGCACACGAGGCTTCCCATTGACCGCGCGCCACGCCGTTGAGACCCGCGCGATAGACCTCGGACACATAGCACGCGTAATGCACTGCGATGCCGATGGTGCCTGCCGTCAGCGCGGACATCGTGAGCCCGTAGAGCGGCGCGACGTAGAACAGCACGTACACCTGGATCAGCAGCGGCGTGCTGCGAATGAATTCGATGAACAGCGCCGTGGGCCGCGACACGGCGGCGATCTCGCTGCGCCGCAGGATCGCGAGCACGAGACCCAGCACGAGGGCGATGGCGAAGCCAACCAGCGTGATGCCGATGGTGTAGGTGGCCGCGCGCGCCAGTTCGGGCAGGATCTGCAGCGCGTACTTGACATCGAAGAGCTGTCCGAGCGCATTCATGATGCCGCTCCCGGAAGCGCACGCGCCGGCTTGCGAACGGCCACATGACTGCTGACGCGGCGCTCGAAGCCGCGCATCACGGCGACGATGATCTGTGCGAGCACAAAGTAGATGAGCAGCGTGAGGCCGAAGATCTCGGCTGTCTTGAAGGTTGCTTCGTCGAGCTGGCGCGCGCGGAACGTCAGGTCCGAGAGCGTGATCAGCGAGACGAGCGAGGTGCCCTTGAGCAATTCGATCATCAGGTTGGTCGCGGGCGGCAGGGCATTGATCATCGCCTGCGGGAGGATGATGCGACGCAGCCGCGCCGTTGCCGGCATGTTCAGCGCGAGCGCCGCTTCATACTGGCCGCCGGGCACCGAGCGCAGCGCGCCGCGCAGGATCTCCGAGCCATACGCGCCGTAGTGCAGCCCCAGCCCGACGATGGCCACCGTGAACGGCGACAGCTTCAGGTCGAAGGGCGGCAGCGGCAACACGAAGAACAGCCAGAACAGCTGCACCAGCAGCGAGGTGCCGCGAAACACTTCCACATAGGCATTGCCGGCCCAGCGCACGAGGCGATAGGGCGCGGCGCGCAACGCAGTAGCGACGCTCGCCATGACGATGGCCAGGAGGATGCTGATCACGGCAATCTGCATCGTGACGAGCGTGCCCTTCCACAACAGGGGCAGGAGCTCATTGAGGTCACTCATGACGATGGTCCTCGCGAGTGGATGAAACGCTGTGAATTGCCGTAACGAGACGCGAAGCGCTTCAGCCCGCGCACAGCTCCGGTGCTTTCTTCGTCGTCAGGTTGGACTTGTCGAAACCGAACGGCCCCACGGTCTTCAGATGATCGTCCGTGCCGAGCCATTGATGCAGTTCCTTGTTGACCGCATCGCGCAGGTCCGTGTCTTCCGGACGGAACGCGAGCGCGCCATAGCCCGTGTGCTTCGGATCGTCGTTGAACTGGCTCACCGCTTCGACTTGCGGCCCGCCTTTCGATGCCAGGCCTTTCATGGTCAGCGACGTGCCCACGGCGGCATCGGCACGGCGTGCCCGCACCGCCTGCAATTGCGCGGTGGTGTCCGGAACCTGGAGGATCTGATCGTCCTTGATGCCGGCCTGACGCGCGTAGCCGAGTTCGGCGGTGCCGGCCATGATTGCAAGCTTCGTATCGGGTTGCTTCGCGACATCGGCATAGCTGTGCAGCTTCTTCAGGTTGTCCTTCATCGTCAGCAGCGTGTCGGGGATCTGGTATTGCGGATCGGCGAACGCGACCTGCTTGCAGCGCTCCGGCGTGATGTACATGCCTGCCGCGATGACGTCGAAGCGGCCGGCCTTGAGGCCCGGAATCAAGGCGCCCCATTCGGTCAGGACCGCATCGACCTTGTTCACGCCGAGCTTGGCGAAGACCTTCTTCGCGATCTCCGGCGACTCCCCGGTCACGGTGCCGTCAGCCGTCGTGTAGGCAAAGGGCGTTTCGTTGGCGTAGCCGATGCGCACCTCGCCGGTGCGCTGAATGCGCTGCAAGGTGGTTTCCGCGCTCGCGCTCGTGGCAAAGGAGGCCAGGCATGCCGCTGTGACACACGCCGCTGCCAGCAATCCAGACAGTCGCTTCGTCTTCATATCGTTCCCGTAGTGGTGGTTCTTCAAGCGTGGTCGGAGAAGGGCGTTCATGTGGAAGTTCGTGGAAACCCTTGCTGCAGAGGTCTCAAAGGCATTCGCCGCGCAGCCACGAACGCAGAATACAAAGCCATATATTTGTTCCGATTGCTCTAGGACAATTATTTTCGGGTGCGCTTTTGCGCCACTATTGCGCATGACGATGCTTGGCCAACCTGGATAAAAGGAACAGCGTGTGAACCAACGATGGCGCGACGCCGTGCGCACCGTGCAGGGCGTGCAGTCCAAGTACAAGCGGCTGGTGAAGGCGATGGCCGCGGACATCGAAAGCGGTGCGCTGGCATCGGGCGAACGTCTGCCGCCGCAGCGCGAGGTCGCCGCTGATCTTTCAATCAGCGTGCAGACCGTGACCAACGCCTACAAGGAACTGGAGCGCCAAGGCCTGATCCGCTGCGAAGTGGGGCGCGGCAGCTTCGTCGCGGCGCGCGTGACCGAGACCATGTCCAACTACATGCTCGACACCGCCGAACGCTCGGTCGTCGACTTCTCGATTGCGCGCATCGTGCATACGCCCGAGCACGATGCGATGTGGCGCAAGGTCTGCGCGACGCTCTCGACCATCGAGGACCAGCCGTGGATACGCGCGTTCCGGCCTATCGCGGGCTTCGAGAATCATCGCCAGGCGGGGGTGGAATGGCTTGCCTCGCTCAACATGCCGGCGCACGTGGATACCTTGCTGGTCACGAACGGCGTGGCGCACAGCATCTTTCTGGCGCTGGCGTCGATTGTCGGACCCGGCGACACGGTCCTGTGCGAGAGCCTCACAGATCACGGCGTGATCGGCTCGGCGAACGTGCTGGGATTCACGCTCAAGGGTCTGGAACTCGATGAACACGGCATCCGTCCGGAGCACTTCGAGGAGATGTGCGACAGCGAGCGCGTGAGCGCGCTGGTCTGCACGCCGACGCTCAACAACCCCACCGTCGCGATGATGCCGGACTCGCGCCGCCGCGCCATTGCGCGGATTGCCGAGCGCTATGGCGTGTATGTGATCGAGGACGATGTCTACGGCGCGCTGCCCGCAAAGACGCAGACGCCCATCGCGAGCCTGATTCCGGAGCTGGCGTTCTACTGCACGAGCATGACGAAGTCGGTGCTGAGCGGGCTGCGCACGGGCTTCATGACGGTGCCGCGGCGGCTTGCGTTGCGCGCCGAAAGCGTGTTGCGTGTGAGCTGCTGGATGGCGACTTCGCCGATTGCCGAAGTCACCGCGCGCTGGATCACGGACGGCACCGCGGCGCGGCTCGTGCAGATCCAGCGCGAACGTCTGGCGGCGCGGCAGGGCGTGGTGCGCGAAGTGCTCGGCGACTATGTGCTGGGCAGTCATCCGAATGCGCTGTCCGTGTGGTTGCGCGTGCCCGACGAATGGGAAGCGGAGCGCATTACGCGTGAACTGCGCAATCGCAATATCGCGGTGACTTCGCCCGATCCGTTCCTCGTGCGCGGCGCGGTGCGGCCCAATGCCGTGCGTCTGTGCGTGGGCGCGGAAGTCGGCGAGAGCACGTTCCGCACGGCCATCGAGACGATGCGCGAGGTGTTCGGCCAGTTCCCGCACGTGCATGACTTCAACTAAATGAACTAGGACAATCGAAAAGGATTTTTTAGGACATTAGACTGGTTTGCATCGAAGCTCGCCATGCAAGCCGGATTCACATGTCCTCACTCACGCTCGCCGATATCTACCGCGCCCGTCAGCGCATCGAAGGACGCGCGATCGCTACGCCGCTGGTTCATTCGATCAGCTTGTCGCGTATCGCGGGCGTGCCGGTTCATCTGAAGCTCGAAACGCTGCAACCCACCGGCAGCTTCAAGCTGCGCGGCGCGACCAACGCGCTGGCCCAGGTGGCCGAAGCAGGCGGCACGCGCGTGGTGACGGCATCGACGGGCAATCATGGGCGTGCCGTCGCGCATGCCGCACGCGAACTCGGCATGGAAGCCGCCGTCTGCATGTCATCGCTCGTGCCGAAGAACAAGGTCGAAGCGGTGGCCGCACTCGGTGCGCGCGTCGTGATCTCGGGCAAGAGCCAGGACGATGCGCAACGCGAAGCGCAACGTCTGGTGCGCGAGGAAGGCTATGTGTTCGTGCCGCCTTTCGATGACTCGCGAGTGATTGCCGGCCAAGCCACCATCGGCCTTGAAATTCTCGAAACCTTGCCCGACGCGGCGAGCATCGTCGTGCCGCTGTCAGGCGGCGGGCTGTTCAGCGGCGTGGCCTTCGCGGCAAAGAACATTCGACCTGAAACGAAGCTGATCGGCGTCTCGATGGAACGCGGCGCGGCCATGCATGCGAGCCTCGCGGCGGGCGAACCGGTCTTCGTCGATGAACTCGAAACGCTCGCCGATTCGCTCGGCGGCGGCATCGGCCTCGATAACCGGCATACCTTCGCGATGACGCGCGCATTGATCGATGACGTCGTGCTGCTCGATGAAATGTCGATTGCGCGCGGCATCGTCCATGCATATCGCGAAGAACGGCTCGTCGTGGAGGGCGCGGCGGCGGTCGGCATCGCGGCGTTGCTCGACGGCGTCGTGCCGGTGCGGGGCGGGCCGATTGTCATCGTCGTGAGCGGCAGCAACATCGATATCGAAACGCATCGCCGTCTGATTGGAGCCGCCTGAATCATGTCTGCCATTGATCGATCCACCGTGCTGCTCGGGCAGGCGCAATTGCGAAAGCTCGTGCCGCTCGATCTCGACGCCATCGGGCAGGTCGAAGCCGCGTTCCGTTCGCTTGCGACGGAAGCCGTTGCGATGCCGCCCATCCTGCGCCTCGACATTCCCGAACACGCCGGCGAAGTCGATGTGAAGACTGCTTATCTGCCGCGCTTTTCGAGCTTTGCGATCAAGGTGAGTCCGGGCTTCTTCAACAATCCGTCGCTCGGGCTGGCGAGTCTCAACGGCCTGATGCTGGTGTTGTCGGCGCAGACGGGTCTTACCGAGGCGGTGCTGCTCGACAACGGTTATCTCACTGCCGTGCGCACTGCGGCGGCCGGGGCGGTGGCCGCGCGCTGGCTTGCGCGCCGCGATGCGAAGCGCGTGGCGATCATCGGCGCGGGCGAGCAGGCGCGTCTGCAATTACAGGCCTTGCGGATGGTGCGTGAGATCGAACACGTCACCGTGTGGGCACGCGATACGGAGAGCGCCAGGCGTTTCGCACGCGATTGCGCGGACCTGACGTGCGAGGTCGCGGCCAGCGTGCATGACGCGCTGAAGCACGCGGATATCGCTGTCACCACGACGCCGTCGCGCGAGCCACTGATCCATGCGTGCGATCTTCATCCGGGCCTGCATATCACCGCGATGGGCTCGGACGCCGAGCACAAGAACGAACTCGCGCCGGACGTATTCAGGCACGCGCGCTATGTGTGCGACCGCTTGCAGCAGGTGCGCATGCTGGGCGAACTGCAACACGCGATCCAGGCGGGCGTGATCGGCGCCGATGCAAGCTTCGCGGAACTGGGGCAGGTGATCGCGCAACAGGCGCCCGGCCGCACGAACGACGACGAAGTGACCGTGTGCGACCTGACCGGCACGGGCGCGCAGGACACGGCGATTGCGACGCTTGCGCTGCAGCGTGCGCGTGCATCGCAGGCAGGGACCATTTTCCACAACGATGTGACCGCTTGACAGAGGGGACGATGTCCGAGATCACGCAAGAGAAACAAGGCATGGCGCCCGTGGTACGCCTGCCGTTCGAGCGCAGCGAGTATGACGCGCGCATCGCGAAGACGCGGCGCGCCATGGAGCAGGCGGGCATCGATCTGCTGATCGTGACCGATCCGACCAACATGGGCTGGCTCACCGGCTATGACGGCTGGTCGTTCTACGTGCATCAGTGCGTGCTGCTGGCGATGGACGGCGAACCCGTGTGGTATGGGCGCGGCCAGGATGCGAACGGCGCGAAACGCACGGTGTTCATGGCGCATGACAATATCGTCGGCTACCCGGATCACTACGTGCAGTCGACCGTGCGCCATCCGATGGACTACCTGTGCGCCGAAGTCATCGCCGCGCGCGGCTGGGATGGCAAGCGCATCGGCGTGGAGATGGACAACTACTACTTCAGCGCGAAGGCCTATGCGTCGCTGACGCAGCACTTGCCGAAGGCGCGCTTCGTCGATGCCACCGCGCTCGTCAACTGGCAGCGCGCGGTGAAGTCGGCGCGCGAGATCGAATACATGCGGGTGGCGGCGCGCATCGTCGAGAAGATGCATGCGCGCATTCTCGATGCGGTCGAGCCCGGCATGAAGAAGAGCGATCTCGTCGCGCAGATCTATGAAGCGGGCATCACGGGGGTCGAAGGGTATGGCGGCGACTATCCGGCTATCGTGCCGCTGCTGCCCACGGGATCGGACGCAGCGGCGCCGCATCTGACGTGGGACGACTCGGTCTTCACCGCGAACGCCGGCACCTTCTTCGAGATCGCCGGCTGCTTCAGGCGCTATCACTGCCCGCTGTCGCGCACGGTATATCTGGGCCGTCCGCCGCAGCATTTCATCGAAGGCGAGAAGGCGGTGGTCGAAGGGATCGAAGCGGGCCTTGCGATGGCGAAGCCGGGCAACCGCACGGAGGACATTGCGAACGCGTTCTTCGCGGTGTTGAAGCGCTTCGGCATCGAGAAGGACAGCCGCTGCGGCTATCCGATCGGCGCGAGCTATCCGCCCGACTGGGGCGAGCGCACCATGAGCCTGCGTCCCGGGGACAAGACCGTCCTCGAACCCGGCATGACGTTTCACTTCATGCCGGGGCTGTGGCTCGACGACTGGGGCCTCGAAATCACGGAGAGCATCCTGATTACGGACACCGGCGTCGAGACCTTCTGCAATACGCCTCGCAAACTGTTCGTGAAGGAGTAGCGAATGCGCGCGTCACCGATCAGCCCGACCGTCGATTTCGACGCCGACGGCGTTCAGCACGGCTTCCTCAAGCTGCCGTATTCGCGCGACGATTCCGCATGGGGCGCGGTGATGATTCCCATCACCGTGATTCGTCGCGGCGACGGACCCACGGCGCTGCTCACGGGCGGCAATCACGGCGATGAATACGAAGGGCCGATCGCGCTGGCGAAACTGGCTTCGACGCTGCGCGCAGAGGACGTGAACGGCCGCGTGATCATCGTGCCGTTCATGAACTACCCGGCGTTCCGCGCAGGCACGCGCACCTCGCCGGTCGATGCAGGCAACCTGAACCGCAGCTTTCCCGGCAAGCCCGACGGCACGGTGACGGAGAAGATCGCGGACTACTTCCAGCGTCATCTGCTGCCGCTCGCTGATTTCGTGCTCGACATTCATGCGGGCGGCCGCACGCTCGACTTCCTGCCGTTCGCGGCCATTCACGTGCTGAACGACGCAACCCAGCAGTCGCGTTGCGAAGCCGCGATGCGTGCGTTTTGCGCGCCGTATTCGATGCGCATGCTCGAACTCGACAGCATCGGTCTCTATGACAGCGCCGCCGAGGATGCGGGCAAGGTGTTCGTGTCCACCGAACTGGGCGGCGGCGGGACCTCCACGGCGCAGAGCGTGGCGATCGCCGAGCGTGGCGTGCATGGCTTTCTTGCGTATGCGGGCATCGTGGAGAAAGCGCCGGCACAGGCGGGCGAGGTGCGTACCACGACGCTGCTCGACATGCCCGATGGCTCCTGCTATACGACGAGCGAGCACAGCGGCCTGCTCGAAATGTGCCGTGATCTCGGCGAACCGGTGAAGGCGGGCGACGTGCTCGCGCGCGTGCATGACATCGCGCGGACCGGCGCGGCGCCGTTCGAATACCGGGCGAAGCGCGACGGCCTGCTCGCGGCGCGTCATTTCCCGGGCCTCGTGCAGACCGGCGACACCGTGGCGGTGCTCGCGGATGTGATCGAGCGCAACCTTCCTGCGGGTGTGTGACTTGATCAAGCTCGACCGCTACGACCTCGCCATCCTGCGCATTCTTGCGCGGGATGGGCGCATTACCAAGTCGCGTCTGGCGGAAGAGGTCAACCTGTCGATATCTCCCGCATGGGAACGCGTGAAGAAGCTCGAAGAGAGCGGGCTCGTGCGCGGCTATCGCGCGGACATCGACTGGGCGGCGGCGTTCAAGGGCAGCCGGATTGTCGTTGAAGTGACGCTGTCGCGGCACACGGCGCAGGACATGCGGCGCTTCGAAGAGCGCGTCAATGCGGCGCCGGAGATCGTGCAGTGCTATGCGACCGGGGGCGGTGTGGACTATGTGCTGCATGTCGTGTCGCGCGACATCGATCACTATCAGCGCTTCATTGATTCGCTGCTGGTCGAGGAGCTCGGGATTGAACGGTACTTCACGTATATCGTCACCAAGGTCGTCAAGAACAGCGCGGAAGGTCCGCCGGAATGGGCCGACGATGCGCTTTGAATCGAATACACGCGGCACGCGAAAAACCTCATGCAGCGGTTCCCGTGAACAGAAAAAACACCACGCGCGCCGCGCCATAACGAAAAATTCACGACGCGCATGAAGCTTAAAGTGAATGCATCGGATCACTTCAACCAATGCACGCTTTGAGCAAGGAGACAATCATGCTGCTCGGTCATCCCGTTCTCTTCAAATCGCTTTGCTATATCGACGGCCGCTGGGTTCACAGCGACAGCGCCGCGTCGATCGCGGTGAACAATCCCGCGGATCAAAAGGTCATCGGCCATGTGCCGATGCTCGACCGGGCGCAGATCACCGGCGCAGTCGATGCCGCCGATCGCGCGTTTCAGTCGTGGCGCTGGATGCCGCAACAGAAGCGTAGCGCGCTGTTGCTGCGCTGGCATGAACTCATTGTGCGTCATCTGCCGGATCTCGCCGGCATTCTTTCGCTGGAACAGGGCAAGCCGCTCGCGGAAGCGAAGGGCGAGATCGCCTATGCCGCGAGTTTCATCGAATGGTTCGCCAACGAAGCGAAGCGGCTTGCAGGCCGCACGATTCCAACGCATATCGACGGCGCGCATCTCGGCACGGTCATGGAGCCGGTCGGCGTTGCCGCGCTCATCACGCCGTGGAATTTCCCGGCCGCGATGATCACGCGCAAGGCCGCCGCCGCGCTCGCGGCAGGTTGCACGGTCGTGGTCAAGCCCGCGCACGAGACGCCTTTCTCGGCCATCGCACTGGCGCAACTCGCGGAAGAAGCGGGCTTTCCGCCGGGCGTGTTCAACGTCGTGCTCGGCGAGCCGCAGATGGGCATGGAAGCGCTCGTCGGCGACAAGCGCGTGCGGACCGTCAGCTTCACCGGCTCGACGCGCGTCGGTGCGCTGGTGGCGCAGACGGCGGCTGCATCGGGCATCAAGAAGCTCGCGCTCGAACTGGGCGGCAACGCGCCGTTCATCGTGACGGAAGACGCCGACCTGGATCAGGCGGTGCGGGTCGCAGTGGGTGCGAAGTTCCAGACCTCCGGACAGGATTGCTGCGCGGCGAACCGCATGCTCGTGGCGCGGCCGCTTTACGAGGCATTCGTCGAACGTTACTCGGCGGCGGTGCGGGCGCTCAGAGTGGGCAGCGCATTCGAAGCGGACGTGGATGTCGGCCCGTTGATGCATCAGGCCGCGTTCGACGCCACGGTGGCACGCGTGGAAGACGCGAAAGCGCGAGGCGCACGCGTGACGGCGGGCGGTCGGCCGCATGCGCTCGGTGGCTGGTTCTACGAACCGACCGTGGTCGCGGATGCCCAACCGGGCATGCGCATCTATGACGAAGAGAACTTCGCGCCGATCTCCGCAATTTCCCCGTTCGATACGCTCGATGAAGCCGTCTCACGCGCCAACGATACCGAGTACGGCCTCGCCGCCTACGTCTGCGCGACGCGCATCGACACCATCTTCCAGCTCGTGCGACGGCTCGACTTCGCGATGGTCTCGGTCAACGGCGTGAAGTTCACCGGCGCGCCGATTCCCTTCGGCGGCATGAAGTCATCGGGACTCGGCCGGGAAGGCGGGGCGGAAGGCTTCGAGCCTTTCGTCGAAACGAAATACTTTTGCCTCGGCAATCTCGGCCTGCCGCTTACGACCGCGGCCTGAAGCATTACCCGGATAACTTCGAATCAAGGAGAAGCACATGACCCAGCATAATCAATCGCTCGACCAGCTGTTCGCGGAAGACCGCGCTCACTTCATGCACCCATCCACGCATGCGCACGATCACGCGAGCGGCGCGCTGCCCGGCAAGATCGTCACCGGCGCGAAGGGCATTCGCATCCAGGATCATCAGGGAAAAAGCTATATCGATGCGTTCGCAGGTCTCTATTGCGTGAACATCGGCTATGGTCGCACCGAGGTGGCCGAGGCCATCTATGAGCAGGCGAAGAAGCTCGCGTATTACCACACCTATGTCGGTCATTCGACCGATGCGATCATCGAACTGTCGTCGCGCATCATCGACTGGTCGCCCGAGGGCATGAAGAAGGTGTATTACGGCATGTCCGGATCGGATGCCAACGAAACGCAGATCAAGATCGTCTGGTATTACAACAATGTGCTCGGGCGTCCGAACAAGAAGAAGATCATCTCGCGCGAGCGCGGTTATCACGGCTCCGGCATCGTGACCGGGAGCCTGACGGGTCTCGCGAGCTTTCATCAGCACTTCGACCTGCCCATCGAGCGGGTCAAGCACACGGTCTGTCCGCACTGGTATCGCAAGGCGCCGGCCGGCATGAGCGAAGCGCAGTTCACGGGGTACTGTGTCGAGGAACTCGAAAAGCTGATTGCGAAGGTGGGCGCGGACACCATCGCCGCCTTCATCGCCGAACCGGTGATGGGCACGGGCGGCATCATCGCGCCGCCGCAAGGCTACTGGGAGGCCATTCAGGACGTGCTGCGCAAGCACGACATCCTGTTGATCTCCGACGAAGTCGTGTGCGGTTTTGGCCGCCTGGGCTCGAAGATGGGCGCGCAGCACTTCGGCATCAAGCCGGACCTGATCACGGTCGCGAAGGGGCTGACGAGCGCGTATGCGCCGTTGTCGGGCGTGATCGTCGGCGAGAAGGTGTGGGATGTGATCGAGAAGGGCTCGCGCGAATTCGGCCCGATGGGTCATGGCTGGACCTATTCGGGACATCCGATCTGCGCCGCCGCCGCGATTGCCAATCTGGACATCCTGCAGCGCGAAAACCTCACGCAGAATGCCGCCGATGTCGGCGCATATCTTCAGCAGCAATTGCATGCGGCGTTCGATGCGCATCCGCTGGTCGGGGAAGTGCGCGGCGCGGGCATGCTGGCGGCACTGGAGTTCATGGCCGACAAGGAAGAGCGCAAGCCCTTCGATGCGAGCTTGAAGGTAGGGCCGAAAGTGTCGGCTGCGGCGCTCGAGCGTGGCGTGATTGCGCGGGCGATGCCGCATGGCGACATCCTCGGCTTTGCGCCGCCGCTTGTGACGACGCGCGACGAGGTGGACGAGATCGTCGGCATCGTGAAACAGGCGGTGGATGCTGTTTCGAACGAGGTGATTGGTTCGGCGTTGTCTACGCAGGCGATCTGAGATCTGAGGCTTGCTTTGGTGGTACAAGTTTGTATGGGAACGCGGGTTGCTCGCTTCGTCCTCCATCAGACTTTGAAAGGAGAATGAAGATGAGCGAGAACGAAGAGAAGCGGCATCAGCAGCCGACTTCCGCACCGCATCCGAACGCGGCGGAAATTGAGCCGGAAAACAGGCGTCTGGATCAGCATCCGCATCAGACGGCGGAAGTGCCTTATGGATCCGGCAATCAACCGGAGATCGCGGGTCATGGCGGGCTGGATCCGGAACCCGCCGCGAAGCCTGAGTCCGCTGAGCGGCATACTGAATCCATACCGCGTAAATAAGCCCGTCGTCTTGACGGCATCAAAGCAAAACGGCCACTTGCGTGGCCGTTTTGTCATTCAAGCTCCGACTTAACGCGTGGCAATGTACATCGTAATTTCAAAGCCGAAGCGCATATCGGTGAAACTCGGCGTTTCCCACTTCATAGAGCCTCCTTGTGCAACTGGTCTGGCCTGGCGGTTGCCGGGGCCATTGCGCGGTTCCACTCTTGCCAGGCGCCGTGCATGCCGCGCACCCCAGGTCGACGCACTTTTGATGCTAACGCGACTTTGAGGCTGAAACGATTGGAATTTGCGCAGGCATCCATTTAAATTTTTTATAGAGGGCGAGGCGGATTTCCAGCGTCGTCAGGGATTCTGTCTGTTTTGTCAGGATTCTTTTCGAGCGCTTCGCCGGGCTTCGGGATTACCCTATCTACATCTTGCTTGTCGATATTGCTTAGATTATTGCCGCCTGGTGTGCGCGGCGCTTCATGCGGACGATTTTCTGCCATTACGGTTTCCTCTATGCAGTCCGTGAAGATCACTCGACGCGCGTAGCTTCGCGCAACACTGCGTCCTCGCTGTCGAAGTTGCGGTCGTTCATCCGGTTGAGCACGGCCATGACTTCACCGTCGGCGCCATTGCTTGTCGCAAGCGCCAGTAGCTTCTCCTTGCCCAGCGGATAGGCTGCGCCTTTCAGGGCACGCGCGATTTCGTCGGGGCGCGGTTCATCGGGATGCCGATGATTTTGCGCATGCGCCGGATGTTGTGCCATGGTTCACCTCCAGGTTCATCTGCCGAAACCTCCTTGTCGCAGCAACGGTCGTTCCCGTCTCGCAGGAGCGCTTGATGCTTGTCGAAACAGGGAATCAACCTTGATGAAGGAATCGACAACATGACCATCACAGCAGAGCGCCTCTCGGACACCGAGGTCAAGGTGGAAAACACCATCTACTTGTTCGACGCAAAGATCAAGGCCGACGCTTTCCAGCAGTGCCTCGTGAACGATTCAGTCGATACGTGCGCAACGAATCATGCGCCCGCGAAGACACGCGCGGCGCATGAAGCGAGCGGCGAACCACAGGGTGAGCCGGGCAGCATCATTTCGCCGTCGCTGGGCGGGATGCCTTAAAGCGTGGCGCTGACCGTCGTCGAGCGGGGCGCCAGCGACGCGCGCGTGAGCGCCTGAAGGGGCATGGGTTTGTCGAAGAAGTAGCCCTGGGCCTGCGCAGCGCCCATGTCGCGCAACACGGCGAGTGTCGCCGCGTCTTCCACGCCTTCGGCGACAAGGGTGAGATCGAGCGATTCCGCCATGCGCACGATGGCGCGAACAATCGCGCGGCTACGCGGACTCTCGGTCAGTTCAAGAATGAACGACTTGTCGATCTTGAGGCCGGTGAACTGATACTGGTGGACATAGCTCAGCGACGAGAAACCCGCGCCGAAGTCATCCAGCACCACGGACATGCCATTGTCCGCGAGCCGCTGCATGGTGCGTCGTGCGAGATCCGGCTCGGCAACGAGCGCACCTTCCGTCAGTTCGAGACATACGCGCGAGGGCGACACGCGATACCGCCGCAGCAGCGCAAGGACGTCGTCGGCGAATTCCGGACGCGTCATGCTGTAGCTAGAACAGTTCACATGCACCGGCGGCCAGTGCGCGAAGCTTGCGTGGGACAGAATGGCCGCGACGCGTTCGAGCATGTAGAGATCGAGCCGTCCGATGAGCCGCAGGCCTTCCACCGATGGCAGGAACTCCCCCGGCGCTACAATGCGGCCGTCCGGCTGTTGCCAGCGGATCAGTGCTTCCAGCGCGACCACCTCGCCGCTCTTCACATCGACGATAGGCTGGAAATAGGGCAGCAATTCGTCATCGCGCTTGATCGCGTTGCGCAGTGCGCCTTCACGCTCCACCTGATCCGATACCTGCCGGCGCAATTCCTGATTGAACACCACAAAGCTGTCGCGGCCCGCGTTCTTGACGCGGTACATCGCGGTATCGGCGTCGCGCAGAAGGTCGGTGGGCTCGGTGTGAAACTCGCCGTCCGCACTCACGATGCCGATGCTGCACGACGAAAACACCACATGCTCATCGATGTGAAACGGCAGGTCGAACGCGGCGAGAATGCGCTTGGCGATCGCGACGGCCTCGCGCACCGGTGCATCCGGCGAAAGCACGGCGAACTCGTCGCCGCCCAGCCGCGCGAGCAGATCGCCGGGGCGCAGGCAATCGCGCAGACGGGCCGCCGCCTGCACCAGCAGCATGTCGCCGAAGTGATGGCCCAGGCTGTCGTTCACGACCTTGAAGCGGTCCAGGTCGATGAACATCACCGAGAGGTCATTGGCGTGGCTCTGGTACTCCGTCCATGCAAAACGCAGCTTGTGCATCAGATGGCTGCGGTTCGGCAGGCCCGTCAATGAATCGTGCGAGTTCTCATAAAGCAGGCGCGCGTTGACGTCATCGAGTTCGCGCGTGCGTGCCTGCACGCGTGCTTCCAGTTCGAGGTTGGCGGCGTGCAGCGCCTCGGCATCGCGACGGCGCGAGAGCGCGGTATCGATGTGGCGCGAGACAAAGGTGAGCAGTTCCTGATCGCGCAGCGAATAACGCACGAGCGGCGAGTAGCTTTGCACGGCCAGCACGCCGCGCACGACGTCGCCGTCGAAGAGGGGAATGCCGAGCCATGAACGCAGCCGCACTTCGCTGTGCTCGATCTCGAACGCGCCATCTTCGATGAGCCGCAACGCCTCCTGATGATCGATCAAACGCGCACGCCGCTCGCGGATCACGTATTCGGTCAAGCCACGCTGTCTGCGTCGCGGAGCAGGGCGCTCCTGCACGATCTCATCGACGTAATACGGAAACGACACTTCCTCCGTATCGGTTTCGAACAGGGCGATATAGAAGTTGCGGGCATAGAGCAGTTCGCCGACGATGCCGTGCAGACTGCGGAAGAACTCCATCGTGTCGCCGGGCCGGCTCGACAGCTCCGCGATCTGATAGAGCGCTGCCTGCAAGTGCTCGGAGCGCTCGCGCTCGGCGATGCCATGACGCAACGCGGCGTTGAGCTTGGAGAGTTCGGAGGTGCGTCGCGCGACCTGCTCTTCCAGATCGGCGCGATGCAGGATCCGGTCGAGCGCCATGGCGACGTGCCGTGCGACCACGAGGAACAGCGCGCGGTCTTCGGCGGTATAGATGCGCGAGACGTCGTAGACCTGCATCGCCAGCATGCCGAAGACTTCATCGGATGCATTCTTGAGCGGCGCGCCCATCCAGAACTCGGGACGGTCGCCGATGCAGTAGAAGCGGCCTTCGCGTTCCGCCGTGCAGATATCGTCGTTGGTGATGAACAAGGGCTGGGCGCTGGTCAGCACCTGGCCGGTCATCGACAGGCGCGCCGGATTCAGGATGTCGTAGTTCTCGGCGGCGACCACATCGGTGTCGATTACGTCGACGTAGTACGGATAGGTGATCTTGCCGGTCTTGCGGTCGTAGAGCGCGAGATAGAAGTTCTCGGCGTCGATCAGGGTGGCGAGCCGTTCATGCACGCCGCGCAGGAAGTCGGCGCGTTCGGGTACCGAGCTTGCCAGATTGGCGATGTCATAGAGCACGCGCTGAGTAAGCTGGGCGCGGGCGAGCACATCGGCCTGGACTCGTTCGCCGAGCGTGCGGGCGAGTTCGGCGAGACGCGGGTCATCACGTTGTCCAGCCGGGGCGAGCAGCCAGCCGAGCACGCTTTCGCCTCGTCCGGTGGGCCATGCGTGCCAGCCGTGTGTCGCGCACCATTCGGCGAGACAGTCCTCGGCGATGCTGTGCGGCCAGAGTTGGCCATTGGGTAATGAGGCGTCTCCGCGCCGCTCGAGATGCAGTTGCTCACCCGCGCGATACCACGCCCATTGCTGCGGGCAGCCCGACGCAGCGAAATGACGCAGCAGGTATTCGATCGACGGCGCGGCGCTTGCCAAATTGTTTTGTTCCATTGCCGTTGCGGTGGCTGCGGCGAAGGCGCTCGCGCAACCTTCCTGCACGTCGTACGCGGGTAACACGGTCATCGGCGCTCCAGGCCCTGTTGCCGCCCGCGACGGGCGGTTCTCGTTCAGTGACATGTGCCTGCGCGCCGCGCTCAGGGCGCGCGTATCAAGCAAACGTACTTTTAGTGCTAACGGCATCGAGCATACAGGCTTGAGTAGGCGGAGCAAAAAAGCCGCGGGACAGGAATCCGTTACGGATGCGCGCCGGGCGTGTGCCCGGCGCCGGTAAATCTGTCCCGATACGTTTGCGGCGGTACCCCAAGTGCACGCAAAAAACCGCGTCTCATGGTCTCTTCCGAGCCGAAGCCGCAGCGGGCGGCGACGCGCTTGACGGACAGGCGCGTATCACCCAGCAAGCGGCGCGCTGCTTCGAGCCGCATGCGTTCGATGGCGCGCGCCGGCGTCATGCCGGTATGCGCACGGTAGTGGCGGACGAAGCTGCGCTCGCTCATGCCCATGCGGTCCGCGAGCACGCTCACGCTCAGGTCGGACGCGAGATGTTCGGCGATCCAGGCGTGCAGTTCGCCGAAGCGCTCGCCGGCATGCTGGAGTGACAGTGCGGTGCTGAATTGCGCCTGTCCGCCGGGCCGCTTGAGAAACACCACCAGATGCCGGGCCACGTCGAGCGCGGGCGCCCGTCCAAGATCATCTTCGACGAGCGCAAGCGCCAGGTCGATGCCGGCCGTGATGCCCGCCGAGGTCCAGATGTCGCCGTCACGGATGAAGATCGGATCGGCTTCTACACGCACTGCAGGAAAGCGCGCGGCGAGTTCCGCGCAGCGGGTCCAGTGCGTGACGGCGCGGCGCGCGTCGAGCAGGCCTGCTGCGGCCAGCAGAAACGCGCCGGTACACACGGAAGCCGTGCGGCGCGCATGCACGGAGCGGCTTCGCACCCACTCGACCAGCTGCGGGTCACGCGCCGCCTCATGCACGCCCCAGCCGCCCGCGACGATCAGCGTGTCGCAGACTTGATCCGCTGCCGGAAGCGGGCAGGCGACCAGTCCAAGCCCCGCTGATGCGCTCACGGTGCCCTCCCGGGCGACCACGCGTGGCAGATAGGGTGGCGGCAAACCGGCTGCCCGGGCCAGATCGTTCGCGGTGGCGAAAACCTGGAGCGGCCCGGCGACATCCAGCAACTGGACGTCGGGGAACGCGAGGATGTCGACGGGGCGAGGCGTGGTTTGATGCATTTTGAATTCGATGTACCAAGGGGCCGAGCGTCAGTCTGGCGTGAAAAGTGGGGAATGTGTCATTTCCGCCAGTGTGAGGAAGCATACCATCGACTCATTCGATGCTCGATGGCTTGATCCCAAGGAGATGATGATGACGCTCAACATTGGCCTGCTGCTGTTTCCCCGCGTGCAGCAACTCGACATGACCGGCCCGTACGATGTGTTCGCGCAACTCGCGGACGCGCGGGTTCATCTCGTCGCGAAGACGCGCGAGCCCGTCAAGTCGAGCGCGGGGATGATCCTGACGCCCGACACCACCTTCGACGACTGCCCTTCGCTCGATGTAATCTGCATTCCGGGCGGGGCCGGCGTCGGCGACCTGATGGAGGACGACGCGACGCTCGCTTTCGTCCAGAGCCAGGCGGCGAACGCGCGCTATGTGACCTCGGTCTGCACGGGCTCGCTCGTGCTCGGTGCGGCGGGGTTGTTGCGCGGCAAACGAGCGACGACGCACTGGGCGTATCACGCGTTGCTAGCGGAGTTGGGGGCGGTTCCAGTGCAGGCGCGCGTGGTGCGCGACGGCAACCTGTTCACGGGCGGCGGTGTCACGGCAGGTATCGATTTCGCGTTGACGCTCGTTGCCGAACTGGTTGGAGAGAGCGAGGCGCAGGCCATTCAATTGCAACTGGAATACGCGCCGGCCCCGCCGTTCGACGCCGGCGATCCGGCGCTCGCGCCCGCTTCAGTGCTGGAGCGCGTGCAAGAGCGCTCTGCGCCGTCGCTGGCGGCCCGGAGCGCGATCGTGGCGCGGGTGGCTGAACGGCTCGGGTTGGATGCGTGATGCAGAATGCCAAATGGAGTTATGCGTGCGTAATGCAAAACGCAAAATTCCGGGTGGGGTTGGGGATGTGTAGTGTCAAGGGGGTGGTGTTGTGCGTGCGTATTGCCTCACGCGCTGCGCCCAGCGCAAGAAAGGCATTCGGCATTTGCAATTCAAAACGCAAAATGCCAGTTTGCGTTATGCATGCGTAATGCAAAACGCCGGGTGCACACCGAGGGGCGGGCATGCGGTGATCATCCACGGTGTCTAAGTCAACTGCCCCTCACTCTCCGCTTTCGTGCTCAAAGCGCTTCTGCAGAAAGTACCGTGGCTGCCCTGCATGAAAATCGGCGATCTCGCCAAACGATTCGTAGCCACAGCGTGCGTATAGCGCGCGCGCCGCGGGATTGATCGTGTCGAGCCAGGCGGCCCGGCAGCCTCGCTTCTGCGCCTCGTTTTCCGCGGTTTCGAGCGCGCGCCTCCCGCAGCCCAGGCCGCGCGCGTCATCGCGAATCCATAGCCATTTCACAAAGAGCCAGTCCCACGCGGTGTAGCCCGCGAGACCGCCGATGAAATCGTCGCCGCGATACACCGACACCGCGAGATCGCGATATCGGCTCGGCCCAAGCTGCGTGCGATTGAATGCCGCAAGTCCGCCGGAGACGTCCGTTTCAAACGTGGCGTCGATCCAGTCGGTCACGGCGAGCGTGATCTTTGCCGAATCATCCGGTTGCATGAGCGGCTCGCGCGGGAACGCGTTCAGGCGGCCGGCGCTACCGACGCGCCCTCGATGCCGTGCCGCTTCAGTGCCGCGGCAACGAACCCCGAACGCTTGATGTCCTCCACGAAGCCGCGCAGATAGGCCGCGGCTTCCTCGCCGTGGCGCTTCGGCAAGCCCATCGCCTGCTGAATGACCATGAAGCGGCCGTCCAGCAGACGCACGCCCGGGTGGCGCGCTGCATCGGCTTGCAGTTGCTGCTTGACGCCCGCCGCGACTTCGAGAACATCGCGCAGGAACTCTTCGACCACAGTCTGCGACAACGCCGTGCGCACCAGCTGCGCATGCTTGATTTCACGCGTGAGGAACAGGTCGTAGGCGCTGGCCTTGCCGACCAGGATCCGGTTGCCTTCGCGGTCCACCTGTTCGTTGCGCGTGATCGGCGAGTCCTCGCGCACCAGATAGCAGCCTTCGATCAATACGTAGGCCGCCGTGAACGCAATGCCCGCGCCGCGCAGCGGATCGATAGCGAAGAAGCCGATGTCGGCGGCTTCGTTCGTGACGGCCTCGACCGACTCCGCCGCCCGGTCGAACGACGTGAACGAAGCAGGCACGCCGAGGCGCGATGCGAGTTCGCGCGCGATGTCGACGGACACGCCGCCCGGCTCGCTGCCTTCCGTGCGATGCGCGAGGATCGGATTGCCGAGATTGATCGACGCACGCAGTGTGCCAGTCGGGGCGAGGGCGTTCAGCAGCGAAGAGGACAAGGTCATGGTGGCGTCAGCTGAAGGAAGTGAACGAAGAGAGGACTCGAACGATACGGTCGATTGCATGCAGAATACGCGAACCACGATCGCACTGGCAAAACGCAAAACGCAAAACGCAAAACGCAAAACGCAAAACGCAAGGAAAAAGGAACCGCCATGCAGCACGAACGCATCGCCCCGCGCGAATGGATTCAGCGTCTTCAACTCGCACCCCATCCCGAAGGCGGCTATTTCCGCGAGACCTATCGCGCGCCTGGCAACGTGACGCGCGAACGCGAGACGCACCCGCGTTCAGCATCCACCGCCATCTACTTCCTGCTTTGCGATGGCGCGCATTCCGCATGGCATCGCATTCGTTCCGATGAAGTCTGGCATTTCTACGCAGGCGATCCCGTCGACGTCCACGTGCTCGATGCACACGGGGCGCTGAACACGCATCGTCTCGGCAATGCGGTTACGCATCCGGATGCGACGTTCCAGGCCGTGGTCACAGCCGGCGACTGGTTCGCAGCCGAATGCCGCGATACGGACGGTGCGGCGCTCGTCGGCTGCACCGTCGCACCGGGTTTCGAGTTCAGCGAGTTCGAACTGGCCGAGGCCGGCGCGCTCGAAGCCCGCTACCCGCATCACCGCGAACTGATCGCACGCCTCGGACCGAAGTCGTGAGCGTGCTTGACGCTGCGGCGCCTGCGGTTATCATCGCGCGCATCTCGACTAGGTGAACGAGGACGGGCATGAGCGGAGTGCGCCGCGGGATTCAATCGATTGAAGTAGGCGGCGCGCTGCTGCGTGCGCTGGTGGATCATGGCGGGCCCATGTTGCTGGGCGATCTCGCGAAAAAGGCGGGCATGTCTTCGGCGAAGGCACATCCTTACCTCGTGTCCTACGGCAATCTCGGCCTGATCCAGCAGGATCCCGCCACCGGCCGGTACGAACTGGGACCGTTCGCGTTGCAGATGGGACTGATCAGCCTGCAGCGCGTCGATCCGGTGCGCGTCGCGATCGCCGAAGTGGCGAACCTCCGGCCGCCCGTTGAACATACGGTCGCACTCGCCACCGCTGGCAGCTATGGACCGACAATCGTCCATATTCAGCAGGCCAGCGTGCCCATTCATGTGACCATGCGCACCGGCACCGTGATGTCGCTGTTGCAGACCGCAACCGGCCGCGTGTTCGCCGCTTGGCTGCCGCCCTCGACAGTGGAGGCGCTGGTGGCCATCGAGCGTGCCGGAGGCTTGCAAATCGGCGCACAGCGGCGCGACTACACGCACGGGCAAATCGACGCGATGCTCACTGAAGTACGCCACCGCGGCATCGCGCGGGCCCTCGATGAACCCGTCGCCGGCATCAGCGCGATGAGCGCGCCGGTGTTCGATCATGCCCGTCATATCGTGCTCGCGATCACGGCAATCGGGCCGAGTGGCTCGTTCGACGGCGCATGGGACGGCAACATCGCACACGCGCTGCGCGACTGCGCGCAACGCGTGTCGAAGATGCTGGGCTACGTCGCCGCCTGAAGGCTACAGAACGCAACCAAGGCAACACGCCTCAGACCGGACGCCAGTGTCCCGGCACCCACTGCCAGTGGTTGCCTTCCCAGCGGTAATGCCCCTTCACCCATCGGTATCCCTGCGCCGGCGGTGGCGGCATGACTTCGGCCACCGGCGCGGGCTCAGGCGGCCGCGCCGGTTCGACCACGCAGCCCGAGACCAGCACCCCCGACGCGATTGCACCGGCCAGCAACATCGAAGCCTTCGTTTTCATTTCTTGTCTCCCTTGGTTCATGCATCGGAACCGGCCAGGCTGTGGCCGGTGTTCCTGTTGAACGTTCGAAAAGGACGAACCCGTCGCGCGAGGATGTAAATGAATGTAAGCGCAGATTGAACACAGCCCGTGTGCGCCTCGTCCGGTCGTGCGGGAAACCGCGCGGCAAACCGTGCGGGTAAACGCAAATTCAATAATATAAAACCAGTTCTACAATAATGAATCGTCGAGAACACGCTCGACAGTGCGAAGAGGCCTCAGGTCCGCCGATGGAGACGATCTCAATGCCCACGAATTACGGCACTTTGCGTTTTGAATACCAGCGCGCACCCGATCACGATGCGCCAGCGCCCATGCCCTATCCGGTGGTCGTGGTGGGTGCCGGTCCGGTCGGTCTGGCAACGGCGGTCGATCTCGCCCAGCAGGGCGTGCGTACCGTATTGATTGATAACGACGACACCGTCTCGACAGGCTCGCGCGCCATCTGCTTCGCGAAGCGCACGCTGGAAATCTTCGACCGCCTGGGCTGTGGCGACCGGATGATGGAGAAGGGCGTGAGCTGGAATGTCGGCAAGGTGTTCCTGCACGAAGAGCTGGTCTACACCTTCAACCTGTTGCCCGAAACCGGTCATGCGCGCCCGGCCTTCATCAACCTGCAGCAGTACTACGTCGAAGGCTTTCTCGCCGAGCGCGCAAAGCAACTGGACAAGCTGGAGTTGCGCTGGAAGAGCAGCGTGTCCAGCGTGACGCAGCAAGACGACCATGTCGAGTTGCACATCGACACGCCGGATGGCGCCTACCTTCTTAAGGCTCAATACGTGGTCGCGGCGGACGGTTCGCGCAGCGCAATGCGTCATGCACTGAACCTCGACAGCCAGGGCCGCACCTTCAAGGATCGCTTCCTGATCGCCGATGTGAAGATGAAAGCGCCGTTCCCCACCGAGCGCTGGTTCTGGTTCGATCCGCCGTTTCATCGCAACCAGTCGGTGCTGCTGCACCGTCAGCCGGACGACATCTGGCGCATCGATTTCCAGCTGGGCTGGGATGCCGATCCGGTGGCGGAGAAAGCGCCGGTGCGCGTGATTCCCAGAGTGCGGGCGCTGCTTGGCGAAGACGCCGAGTTCGAGCTCGAGTGGGTCAGCGTCTACACATTTTCCTGCCTGAGGATGGAGCATTTCAGGCATGGCCGCGTGATCTTCGCGGGCGATGCGGCGCATGGCGTGTCGCCGTTCGGTGCACGCGGCGCGAACAGCGGCGTGCAGGACGCGGACAATCTTGCGTGGAAGCTCGCGCTCGTCCTGAAGGGCGATGCACCGCACAGCTTGCTCGACACCTACGCATCCGAGCGCGAGTACGCCGCCGACGAGAACATCCTCAACTCGACCCGCGCCACCGACTTCATCACGCCCAAGAGCGCGGTCTCGCGGCTGTTCCGTGACGCGACGCTCGAACTGGCGAAGGACTGTCCGTTCGCGCGCCGCCTGGCGAACAGCGGGCGGCTGTCCGTGCCTGCCGTGCTGCGTGATTCGCCGCTGAACACGCCCGATGACGCCGACGATGCTTTCGACACCGCCATGGTGCCCGGCGCACCGTGCGCGGATGCGCCCGTACAGGTGGATGGCCAGACGGCATGGCTGCTTGCGCAGACCCACGGCGGCGCGTTTGCTGGCCTTTACTTCTGCGGCCTTAATCATGGCCCTGATGCTTGCTTGCAGAGCCTCGCGGCGCTTCAGGACGGAAAGCTGCCGGTGCGCCTGCTGCTCGTGGTGCCGCGGGGCATGGCGTGCAGCGTCGAAGGCGTGACAGTGGTGGAAGATGTCGAGGGCATGGTTGCACATCGTTTCGATGCACAACCGGGCACCTTCTATCTGCTGCGTCCCGACCAGCACGTATGTGCACGCTGGCGTCGCTTCGATGCCGCCCGGGTCACGGCCGCGCTCGACCGCGCAACCTGCAACGGATGACGACGCGCATGAAGCTCAATCTCGAACTGAATATCGCGGACCACGATGCGTTCTACGAGCGCCTCATCGAAACACACGACGGGCTCTCGGACGAAGCAAGCCAGATGCTCAACGCACGGCTCATCCTGCTGCTGGCGAATCACATCGGCGATGGCGAAGTCCTGAAGGAAGCGCTCGCAATGGCGCGTCGCGGCATGGCAGGGCGCTAGCGCGCAAGGGGCCGGCCGATGGTCTCGCAGATGAATGCGCCAATGCTCGCGATGTCATTCAGATCGAGCATCCGCAGTGTTGAATCGATGGCCTCGGGTGCATCAGTGGCGATGGCCAGGATGTCCACTTCGGTCTTGTAGAGCGGTTCGCGGCCCGCGGAAGGCCGCACCACTTCAAGCCGTGGAATGGGCTCGCGCGCGAATCCTTCGACGATCACCAGGTCCGCATCCGAAAGCCGCATGGCGAGTTCGGCGAGCGGGGGTTCATCCGCGTCATGCAGTTCCCGCACGATGGCATAGCGAAACGGCGAGGCGATCAGCACTTCGCCCGCGCCCGCGCGTCGAAAGCGCGCGCTGTCCTTGCCGGGCGGCTCAAGTTCGATTGAATGATGACTGTGCTTGATGACGTTGACCACGAGACCTTGCGCGCGCATCCACGGCAACAGCCCTTCGATCAGCGTGGTCTTGCCCTGGCCCGAGCGGCCCGCGATGCCGAAGAGCGGCGGATGACGCGTAATCATGCGAAGTGTCTGGCTGGTGAGCATCATCGGAGTGTAACGGCTCGATGGCGGGCCGGGTGATTTCGCGCTATCGTCGGGCATCGCCTTTGCGGCACGTTCAGCCGACGCGCGTGACACCTGCCTCGCCCACGCGCGAATCGCCCAGCGCACACAGGATCCGACATGGCCGAAGACAATCCCAGCACCGCTCTCGCACCGCAGCAGTTTTCCATCGACGTGATGCTCGAGAAGTACGCAAAAGGCGACGAGACGCACGTGGACGATATTCACCGGCGCGTCGCGCGAGGCGTCGCGCTCGCCGAGCCGAAGGAGCTGCGCGCGAAGATCGAGGCAGAGTTCGTCGACAATTTCAAACGCGGCGCGCTCGGCGCAGGACGCATCATGAGCGCGGCCGGCGCGGGCATTGAAGCGACGCTGATCAATTGTTTCGTGCAGCCGGTGGGCGACGCGATCCAGGGCGTCGACAGCAATGGTCTGCCGGGCATCTATGTCGCCTTGTTGCAGGCCGCCGAGACGATGCGGCGCGGCGGCGGCGTCGGCTATAACTTCTCGGCCATTCGTCCGCGCGGGGCGCGCGTGCATTCCACTGGCTCGGCGGCGTCGGGACCGTGCAGCTATATCGATGTGTTCGACGCTTCGTGTCGCACCGTCGAAAGCGCGGGCGCGCGACGCGGTGCGCAGATGGGCATTCTCGACTGCTCGCATCCCGACCTGCTCGAATTCATCGCGGCCAAGCACACGAAAGGGCGCTGGAACAATTTCAACGTGTCGGTCGCGGTGACGGACGAATTCATGCAGGCCGTCGCCGACGACGCTGCATGGCAACTCGTGCACAAGGCCGAGCCATCGCCGGCGCAACGCACGGCGGAAGACATGCGGCAGCGTGATGACGGCCTGTGGGTGTATCGCGAGGTGCGCGCCCGCGACGTGTGGAACACGATCATGCGTTCCACCTACGATGTCGCGGAACCCGGCGTCGTGTTCATGTCGCGCATGAACGATGACAACAACCTGCGCGCCATCGAAGCGATCCGCGCGACCAATCCCTGCGGCGAACAGCCCTTGCCCGCCTACGGCTGCTGCAATCTCGGCCCGCTCAATCTCACGCGCTTCGTGCGCGACCCGTTCGCACAGATGCGCGGCGCCACGCCCGCCTTCGATTGGGACGGACTTGCGCGCACAACCCGTACGCAAGTGCGTTTTCTCGACGACGTACTCGACGTAACGCTGTGGCCGCTCGACGAACAGGCGCGCGAAGCGGAGGCCAAACGGCGCATCGGCGTGGGCTTCACGGGCCTCGGCGACACGCTTGTCATGCTCGGCTTGCGCTACGACAGACAGGAAGGGCGCGACTTCGCGGAACGTGTTGCACGCACCATGCGCGACGAGGCGTATCGCGCTTCCGTGGAGCTTGCGCGCGAGCGGGGCGCGTTCCCGCTCTTCGACGCAAAGCGCTATCTGGAAGAGGGGACGTTTGCTTCGCGCCTGCCTGACGACATCAAGCGCGCGATTCGCGAGCACGGCATTCGCAACAGTCATCTGCTGTCGATCGCGCCGACCGGCACCGTTAGCCTCGCTTTTGCTGATAATGCGTCGAACGGCATCGAGCCCGCATTCTCGTGGACCTATCAGCGCACCAAGCGCATGGCCGATGGCTCACGGCAGAGCTTTGCCGTCGAGGATCATGCCTATCGGCTGTATCGCGAGATGGGCGGCGACGTGAACGCCTTGCCGGACTACTTCGTGAGCGCGCTTGAAATGTCGGCGCAGGAGCACATGGAAATGATGGCAGCGGTGCAGCCGTTCGTGGACACGTCGATTTCGAAGACCGTCAACGTGCCCGCCGACTATCCCTTCGACAAGTTCCAGGACCTCTACTTCGAGGCATGGCGGCGCGGCCTGAAAGGGCTGGCGACATATCGGCCGAACGAGACGCTCGGCGCCGTGCTCTCGGTGACGCCGGCGGAGACCCCCAGCGATTCACCCGACCCCGAACTCGATCTCGACCCGTTGCGTATCGCAATCGATCATCGGCCCAAGGGCGCGTTGCCCGCGATCATCGAGAAGGTTGAGTATCTGACGCAGGCCGGCAAGAAGTCGCTCTATCTCGCGGTGTCGTTCATCGAGGTGACGGGGCGCGTCGGCGGCGAGGACGTGACCATCGAGCGTCCTATCGAATTCTTCATTCCAACCGGGCAGCGCGACGAGTCGCAGCAGTGGATCACTGCGACCATGCGTTCGCTGTCACTGGCCGCGCGCGGCGGCTTCGCGGCGCGCACCTTGCAGGACATGCGCAAGGTGTCGTGGGATCGCGGCCAGGTGCGTCTGGGCGACGTCGAACGGCTCGACGGTCATCGCAGTCCGCGCTGGCATGACTCGGAAGTGGCGGCGCTAGCGTATGCGATCCAGCAGATCCTTCATCGTCGCGGATTTCTCGACGCAGAAGGCGAGCAGGTACCGTCGCGCGTGCTTGCGCGCAAACGTCCCGATGACGCGCCGCATGCGGTAGCCATTCCCGATGAGCGCGAAGAAGTAACCGAGGCTGTCGCGCCAGGCGAGATCGATCCTCATGGTCTTCCCCAGATGCACGGCCGCAAATGCCCGACGTGCGGTGCCAATGCGGTGATTCGCAAGGACGGTTGCGACTTCTGCACGTCGTGCGGTGAAATCGGCGCGTGCGGTTAAGAAGCGGTTGAAAGAAGCGTGGTGCGATCTTCGCGCCACGCCTGACGGAAGCTCAATGCGCGCACTCGGCGGATTCTTGCCGGCTTTCCTGCGAGACAACGGGCACGCGTGCTGTCTGCTGCACGAAAGGACGCCACACCGGCGTCACGGCCGAGAGCTCTTCGAGAGCCGAGAATTGATCGAGCGAAGTGTTTTCGAACATGATGACCTCGTGATTCCTTATGCCGGTGCGCTCAGCGCGCCGTCACGGCGTTATGTGCCGACGACCCGTTGGCGTACTCGACGATTTCGCGGTTATGCGCTTCGGCTTGAGCGTTCTGCGCGGCGATGGCATCGCCCAGCATGCTGCGGTCCGGATAGCTATTGCGATTCAAGGCGGGGAGGGAGCCGTTCGAATAAGCGGCGACGAGTTCGGCTCCCACTTGTGCGCGGGTCTTGGGCGTTTCGCTCGTGCTTTCCTGAACTTGCGTGGACATCTGGTAGGTGCCTGCGCGCCCGATGCCCTGGCCGCCTTCCGCGAATGCGGTCGTCGTGACGACTGCGGAGATGGCGGCCAGGGAGAACCCCGTGATGAGCTGTTTCATGCTTGCGACTCCTTCGTTCCGATGCAGCGTGCGGGCAATTGCGGATTGCAATCTGCGCCTGAGGCACGTTGCGTTCAGGACAATTTAGTCGGACAGCGGGGCGGGGATAAATGCCGGATCGGCGAAAAGATTTATCGAATCCGGTGAACAATCGCGCAGAGGCTTGCGAGGCGGGCTTGAGCGGAGTTGTCGCGCGGCGCCTATCGAAGCGATAGGCGCCGCGCCGGTCAGCAAATTGATTAGCTATGCAACCACATCTTCAGTACCCGCGACTTCCGGCGTGCCATGACGCACGACCTTCGGCGATGCGGTGCTCGTCGGCAGGCAGCGGTCTTCCGCATCCTTCTGGCCTTGCAGGAGCGGGCAGCGTTCGAACAACTCGGCCGCCCAGTCGACAAACACGCGCACCTTCGGCGACAGATGCCGGTTATGCGGATACACGGCTGAAATCGGCATGGGCAGCGGATTCCATTGCGGCAGCACTTCGATGAGTTCACCTGCGCGCAGATGCGGCAGCGCCATGAAGCGCGGCACCTGGATGATGCCGACGCCCTTCAGGCCGCAGCTGAGATACGCCTCGGCATCGTTCACCGCGATCATGCCGCGCATCTTCACTTCGACGGTCTTATCGTCGACGACGAAGTCCATGTCCATCACGCGGCCCGTGCGACTCGAAAAATAATTGACGGCGGTGTGGTCCTGCAGATCGTCGATGGTCTCAGGAATGCCGTGCCGTTCGAGATACTGCGGCGCGGCCACGGTCACGCCCTGGAACACGCCAATACGCCGCGCCACCAGACTCGAATCCTGCAGCGTACCCACGCGGATCACGCAATCGACGCCTTCCTGAATCAGATCGACCGGCTTGTCGCCGAAACCCATCATCAGCTCGATGTCCGGGTAGCGCGTGTGGAAATCGCATAACTGCGGCATCACGATGAGACGTCCTATCGCGCCCGGCATGTCCACGCGCAGCTTGCCATGCGGACCCTTGCCGTTGTTCGAGAAAGAACCTTCGGCTTCCTCGATGTCCGCGAGAATGCGCACGCAGCGCTCGTAGTACGCCGCGCCGTCGGGCGTGAGATTGAGCCTGCGCGTGGTGCGCTGGAGCAGGCGCACGTTGAGATGCGCTTCGAGGTTCTGGATGATCGTCGTGACCGAGGCGCGCGGCAGATTGAGCGTGTCCGCGGCGCGGGAAAAGCTGTTGGTGTCGACGACTCGAGTGAAGACCTGCATTGCTTGAAGCCGATCCATGTTCTCTCACCTTGAATGCTTGCGCCGCCGGGAATTAAGCGGACGCCAAAGAAAGACCGGTCGAATAATCGCGAGGGATAACCACGATTGTTCGGGGCGACCGAATTGTGTTGCCGGATTATAGGCATTTATCCAGAAAGGCGCGGCCCCCAGAATTCGCAGCATCGCAACTTATGCGCGCAGGCCTTGCAGCACGGGCCCCGCACCACGAATAACCATGGCAACACTGTTGGAACTGGAGTCGAGCCCCCGGCTGTGCATCGAGGATGTGCGCATCACGGGTCACACGCAGCCCATCACGGTGCGCAGCTATCGTCCTGCATCGGATGGGAAGGTCGTGCCCATCGTGCTCTATTTTCACGGCGGCGGTTTTATCGGCGGAACGCTCGAAGACGCGGACATCGCCGCCGCGACCATTGCGCGCGATACACCCGCATGGGTCGTGTCGGTCGGCTATTCGCTCGCACCCGCGTTCCCGTTTCCGGCCGCGCCCGAAGACGGCTATCGCGCGGCGCAATGGGCCGTGGCGCATGCACGCGGACAGCGTGCGGATCCGTTGCGCATCGGCATCGCGGGTCATGACGCGGGCGGCAATCTTGCCACGTGCGTGGCTGCCATCGCGCGTGATCGCGGCGATATCCGCATGTCCGCGCAGGCCCTGCTGGCGCCGCTGCTCGATCCGAGCCTGACGCGCATGGCCGACGAACGGAAGGTGCTGTGCCCCGATTTCGAAGCCTGCGATTGCGCGCAGTGGTATCGCGCCTATCTGCCGAACCCGTCGCAACGCCTGCATCCGTACGCGGCGCCGCTCGAATCGCGGCGCCTGGGCGGACTGCCGCCCGCGATGATCGCGAGCGCCGAGCACGATCTGCTGCATATCGAGGCGGAAAAATACGCCGGCGAACTGATCGCCGCAGGCGTGCCGACTGAAGTCACGCGTCATGGCAAGACCTCGCACCACGCATTGGCCGCGCACCCGGATGCGCTTGCCGATGTCGTCGCGTTCTTCAGAAAGCGGCTGGCGCGCACCAAATAAGCGCGGGAAGCCGGTTCGCAACGTTCGCAACATCAACGCAAGAATCGGCACGCCAGCGCAGCACCACACAACAACAATCTCAACGCAACCGGAGCCTCTCACCATGTTCTTCACTCGCAAACGCATCTACGCCACGCTGGGCGCGGCAGTCATCATTGCCGGCGCGGGCGGCTATACCGCTCTGCACGGCCACGGCGACGCGGCCATGAACGAAGCCAAGGCCGCCGCGCATAGCCCGACGGCCACCGAAGTGGACGTCGCCACCGTGATCGCCCGGACCATCACTGACTGGCAGAGCTATTCGGGCCGGCTGGAAGCGGTGGATCACGTCGATATCCGTCCGCTCGTGCCGGGCACCATCGTCGCCGTGCATTTCAAGGACGGTCAGCTCGTGAAGAAGGGTGATGCACTGTTCACCATCGATCCGCGCCCGTACGAAGCCGAAGTGGACCGCGCGCAGGCGCAGCTCGCGGCGGCCCAGGCGCGCAACGGCTACACGTCGACCGACGCCGCGCGCGCCGAACGGCTGCTCGCCGACAACGCCATCGCCAAGCGTGATTACGACGAGAAGCAGAACGCCGCCCGCGAGGCCGTCGCCAACCTGAAGGCCGCGCAGGCTGCGCTCGAAGCCGCGAAGATCAATCTCGCCTACACGCACATCACGGCGCCGGTGTCGGGCCGCGTGTCGCGCGCTGAGCTCACGGTGGGCAACATCGTGTCGACGGGTGCGAACGCGCCGCTGTTGACCACGCTGGTGTCGGTCTCGCCGATCTACGCTTCCTTCGACGTCGACGAGCAAACCTATCTGCGCTATCTCGGCCGCGATGCGGGTTCGAAGGTGCCGGTGTCGCTGGGTCTCGCGAACGAGGATGGGTATTCGCGTGATGGCGTCGTCGATTCGGTCGACAACCGCCTCGATACCACCTCCGGCACGATCCGCGTGCGCGCGCGCTTCAACAACCCGGACGGCTCGCTGGTGCCGGGGCTCTATGCGCGCGTCAAGGTGGGCGGCGGCACGCCGCATCCGGCGGTGCTCGTCGAGGACGAGGCTATCGGCACGGACCAGGACAAGAAGTACGTGATGGTCGTCGACAAGGACAACCGCGTGCAGTACCGCGAAGTCACGCTCGGTCAGACGCATGAAGGCTTGCGCGTCATCAGCAAGGGCTTGCAGCCGGGCGAGCGCATCGTCGTGAACGGCTTGCAGCGTGTGCGTCCGAACGACGTGATCAAGGCCAACAACGTCGCGATGAACAACGACAGCGATGCTCCGGTCGTGAAGACGGCATCCGCGCAGTAATGCGCGTCATCCGCAACAGACAGAACTCGTCATGAATATTTCCAAATTTTTCATCGACCGCCCGATCTTTGCGGGCGTGCTCTCGGTGATCGTGTTGCTGGCGGGCGTGATCGCCATGTTCAAGCTGCCGATCTCCGAGTATCCGGAAGTCGTGCCGCCTTCGGTCGTCGTGCATGCGCAGTATCCCGGCGCGAACCCGAAGGTGATTGCCGAGACCGTGGCTTCGCCGCTGGAAGAGCAGATCAACGGCGTCGAGGACATGCTGTACATGCAGTCGCAGGCGAACAGCGACGGCAACCTCACGACCACGGTCACGTTCAAGCTCGGCACCGATCCCGACAAGAACACGCAGCTGGTGCAGAACCGCGTGAACCAGGCGCTGCCGCGTCTGCCGCAGGACGTGCAGCGGCTCGGCGTGACGACCATCAAGTCCTCGCCGACGCTCACGATGGTGGTCCATCTGAACTCGCCCAACGGCCGTTACGACATGACGTATCTGCGCAACTACGCGCTGATCAACGTGAAGGACCGGCTGGAGCGCATCGCGGGTGTGGGTGAAGTGCAGCTGTGGGGCTCGGGCGATTACTCGATGCGCGTGTGGCTCGATCCGCAGAAGGTCGCGCAGCGCGGCCTCACGGCCACTGACGTCGCGAACGCGATCCGCGAGCAGAACGTGCAGGTCGCGGCCGGCGTGATCGGCGGCTCGCCCACGCTGCCGAACGTGCCGCTGCAACTGAACGTGAATGCGCGCGGCCGCTTGCAGAACGAAGCCGAGTTCCGCGATATCGTGCTGAAGACTTCGCCGGACGGCGCCGTCACGCATCTCGGCGATGTCGCGCGTGTCGAGTTGGCAGCATCGGAATACGGTCTGCGCTCGTTGCTCGACAACAAGTCGGCGGTGGCCATCGCGATCAACCAGCAACCGGGCGCGAACTCGCTGCAGATCTCCGACGAAGTCCGCAAGACCATGAAGGAACTCCAGGCCGACATGCCCGCAGGCCTCGAATACCAGATCGTCTATGACCCGACGCAGTTCGTGCGTTCCAGCATCGAAGCGGTGATCCATACGCTCGCTGAAGCCATCGCGCTGGTCGTGCTCGTGGTGATCGTGTTCCTGCAAACCTGGCGCGCATCGATCATTCCGCTGCTCGCGGTGCCGGTGTCGATCGTCGGGACCTTCTCGCTGCTGCTTGCGTTTGGCTTCTCGATCAACGCGTTGTCGCTGTTCGGGATGGTGCTGGCAATCGGTATCGTCGTCGACGATGCGATCGTGGTGGTCGAAAACGTCGAGCGGAACATCGAGGCGGGTCTGTCAGCACGAGAGGCCACCTATCAGGCGATGCGCGAGGTCAGCGGACCCATCATCGCGATTGCGCTGACGCTGGTGGCCGTGTTCGTGCCGCTCGCATTCATGTCCGGTCTCACGGGGCAGTTCTACAAGCAGTTCGCGATGACCATCGCCATCTCGACGGTGATCTCCGCGTTCAATTCGCTGACGCTCTCGCCTGCGCTCGCCGCGCTGCTGCTGAAGGGCCACGATGAACCGAAGGACTGGCTCACGCGCGCCATGGATCGCGTGTTCGGCGGCTTCTTCCGGGGCTTCAACAAGGTCTTCCATCGCGGTTCGGAAGCGTATGGCAAGGGTGTGAAGGGTGTGATCGGCCGCAAGTCGATCATGATGGTGGTGTATGCCGTGCTGCTCGCGGGCGCGGTGCTGATGGGCAAGGTCGTGCCGGGCGGTTTCGTGCCCGCGCAGGACAAGGAGTACCTCATCAGCTTCGCGCAACTGCCGAACGGCGCTTCGCTCGACCGCACTGAAGGCGTGATCCGCCAGATGTCGGCTATCGCGCTGAAGCAGCCGGGCGTGGAAAGCGCGGTGGAGTTCCCGGGTCTGTCGGTGAACGGCTTCACCAATTCGTCCAGCGCGGGCATCGTGTTCGTCACGCTGAAGCCTTTCAAGGACCGCGTGCATGACAAGGCGCTGTCGGCCAATGCCATCGCGGGTGCGCTGAACCAGAAGTACGCCGGCATCAAGGATTCGTTCATCGCCGTGTTCCCGCCGCCGCCGGTGCTGGGGCTGGGCACGCTGGGCGGCTTCAAGATGCAGCTGGAGGATCGCGGCGCGCTCGGCTATGCAGCGCTCGCCGATGCCACCCAGGCATTCATCAAGCGCGCTTCGCAGACGCCCGAACTCGGACCGACGTTCTCGAGCTATCAGATCAACGTGCCGCAACTGAATGTCGATCTGGACCGCGTGAAGGCGAAGCAGCTCGGCGTCTCGGTGACGGATGTGTTCGACACGATGCAGGTCTATCTCGGCTCGCTGTACGTGAACGACTTCAACCGCTTCGGCCGCGTGTATCAGGTGCGCGTGCAGGCGGATGCACCGTTCCGTGCGCATCCGGAAGATATCGGCTTGCTCAAGACGCGCAATGCGAATGGCGACATGGTGCCCTTGTCGTCGCTGGTGAAGGTGTCGCCGACCTACGGGCCGGAAATGGTCGTGCGCTACAACGGCTACACGGCGGCGGACATCAACGGCGGCCCGGCTCCGGGTTATTCGTCGGGACAGGCGCAGGCGGCGGCGGAACGCATTGCGGCGGAAGTGCTGCCGCGCGGGATCAAGTTCGAATGGACCGATCTCACGTATCAGCAGATCCTCGCGGGCAACGCAGCGCTGTGGGTGTTCCCGATCAGCGTGCTGCTGGTGTTCCTGGTGCTGGCCGCGCTGTATGAAAGCCTGACGCTGCCGCTCGCGGTGATCCTGATCGTGCCGATGAGCATTCTGTCCGCGCTGCTCGGCGTATGGCTCACGGATGGCGACAACAACATCTTCACGCAGATCGGCTTGATGGTGCTGGTGGGGCTGTCGGCGAAGAACGCGATCCTGATCGTGGAGTTCGCACGCGAACTGGAGATGCAGGGACGCTCCATCGTGCAGGCCGCGATCGAAGCGAGCCGGCTGCGTCTGCGCCCGATCCTGATGACGTCCATTGCGTTCATCATGGGTGTGGTGCCGCTCGTGCTGTCGTCGGGCGCGGGTTCTGAGATGCGTCACGCAATGGGTGTCGCGGTGTTCTTCGGCATGCTCGGCGTCACGTTGTTCGGTCTGATGCTGACGCCCGTGTTCTACGTGATCCTGCGCAAGCTGTCGCGCACCGAACACGTGACGGACAAGCATGGCTCGCATCCGCAGATGCGCGGTATCGGTGCTTCGCCTGAAGCGCAATGAGGTCGATGATGAACAAGTTGCATATGAAACGATGGTTGGGTGTGCCGGGCCTGATGGCGGCGCTGCTGGTGGTTGCGGGCTGCTCGCTCGCGCCCACTTACGAAAAGCCGGATGTCGGCGCGCCGTCCGCCTACAAGGAAACGCCGCAAAAGACGCTGGACGCATCGGAGGCGGGCACCTGGAAGACCGCGCAGCCCTCGGAAGAGATGCTGCGTGGCGAATGGTGGACGATCTTCGGCGACGCTTCGCTCAACGATCTGGAAAAGCAGGCGCAGGACGCGAACCAGAACCTGAAGGCGGCGGCCGCGCGCGTGAAGGAAGCGCGCGCGATCAACCAGACGGCGCGCGCGGGGCTGTTCCCGACGCTCGACGCGGGCTTCGGCCCGACTCGCGAGAAGTTCTCGCCGGCATCGCAGTTCCTGCCGGCGAATGCCAATGTGCCCGCGCAGACCTTGTGGCGTGCGCAGGCGAGCGCGTCGTATGAAGTGGATCTGTTCGGCCGCGTGTCGAACTCGGTGCAGGCGGCCAACGCGGACACTGCGCAGAGCGAGGCGCTGTTCCGCTCGGTGCAGCTGGCGCTGCAAGCGGACGTCGCGCAGAACTACTTCAACCTGCGCGAGCTGGACGCTGAAACCGACGTCTTCACGCGCACCGTGCAGTTGCGCGAACAGGCGCTGAAGCTGGTGCAACGACGCTTCACCGAAGGCGACATCAGCGAGCTGGACGTTGCTCGCGCGAAGTCGGAGCTGGCGACTGCCCGGTCCGACGCGATGACCGTGCAGCGTCTGCGCGCGGCCTCCGAGCACAGCCTCGCGGTGCTGCTCGGCAAGACGCCCGCGGAGTTCTCGATGGCCGCGAATCCGCTCAAGCCGGTCACGATTCGTGTCCCGCCAGGGCTGCCTTCGGCGCTGCTCGAACGCCGTCCCGACATCGCCGCAGCGGAACGCGCGATGGCCGCAGCCAATGCGCGCATCGGCGTGGCGAAGGCGGCTTTCTTCCCGTCGCTGACGCTGACGGGCTCGGGCGGCTTCGAGTCGGCGACGCTCGGCGATCTCTTCAACTGGTCGAGCCGCACGTTCCTGCTCGGGCCGTTCGCGGGCACGGCGCTGAACCTGCCGATCTTCGATGGCGGCCGCCGCAAGGGCAATCTCGCGAATGCGCGGGCAGTGTATGAAGAGGATGTCGCGAGCTATCGGCAGCAGGTGCTCGTGGCCTTCCGCGAAGTGGAGGACAACCTGTCCGATCTGCGCATTCTCGAAGACCAGACCGCGACGCAGGACGATGCGGTGAAGTACTCGGTACGCGCCGCGCAGCTGTCGCGCACCCAGTACACGGAAGGCGCGGTGAACTATCTCGATGTCATCGACGCCGAACGCACGGTGCTGCAAACGCAGCGGTCATCGGTGCAGTTGCAGGGCTTGCAGGCGGTATCGACGGTGAATCTGATACGCGCACTGGGCGGCGGCTGGGGCGATGCGAAGCCCACGCCGGTGCCTGACGCGAGTCTCGCGCAGAAGTAACGCAGAAGTAACGTGAACATGGCCCTGCCTCGCGCAGGGCCATTTGCATGAGGGCCGACGGCTCATGCGCATTCACGGCTGATTGTTCGCTTCACGGAACATATGTCTTCACCTGCGGAGCGTTTATCCGCGAGGCTCCAGTCCATAAAATACGAACATGGGATAAGGAGCCGAAGATGAAAGACTTGATAGCAAAACAACTGTATCAGCCGGCGGTGGTGCTGCCACTGCTGCTGTTGATGCGCCTGATGGTCACGCTCGACTTCAACCTCGCGCAGGTCATGTTCGTCGTGATGCTCAAGGGTTCGCAACAGGCGTATCAGTTCGCGCTGCGCCATGCATTCACGCGCCGGCGCGATGTCGAAAGAGTGAAGCACGTTCCTTGCAGCAACTGCTGCTGAACCGGTTCGCGCTTCGACAAACACACTCGATCAATAACTTGCTTCAATAAACCTCAGGAACGTACAGCTCATCCGGCACGGGTTGCCGGAGATAGTCAGGATTGAACACGCGGTCGGGTAGCTCGATCGGCGAATGCTCCACATCGTGATACGGCACCTGGTTCAGCAGATGGTGGATGCAGTTCAGACGCGCACGCTTCTTGTCCACTGCATGCACAACCCACCACGGCGCCTCCGGAATGTGCGTGCGCGCCAGCATGACTTCCTTCGCCGCCGTGTACGCTTCCCAGCGGCGACGGCTTTCAAGGTCCATCGGGCTCAGCTTCCACTGCTTGAGCGGATCCTCGATACGCGCCTGGAAGCGCACTTCCTGTTCGTCATCGGTGATCGAGAACCAGTACTTGACGATCTGGATGCCGCTGCGCACCAGCATCTTCTCGAACTCGGGCACCGAGCGGAAGAATTCCTCATACTCCTCATCGGTACAGAAGTTCATCACGCGCTCGACGCCCGCGCGGTTGTACCAGCTGCGGTCGAACAGCACGATCTCGCCGGCTGCCGGCAAGTGCGACACATAGCGCTGGAAGTACCACTGCGTGCGCTCGCGATTGTTCGGCGCGGGCAGGGCGGCGACGCGGCAGACCCGCGGATTGAGACGCTGCGTGATGCGCTTGATCGCGCCGCCCTTGCCGGCCGCATCGCGTCCTTCGAACAGCACGACCAGACGATGACCCGTATGCACGACCCAGTCCTGCAGCTTCACGAGCTCGCCTTGCAGACGGAACAGTTCGCGGAAATAGGTCTTGCGCAGCGCGCGCTCTTCATCCGAGAAGGTCGATTCACCGTCCAGAAAGCGGTCATCGATTTCCATCTCGAACTCTTCGTCGTAACTGTCGATGAGGTCCGCGTGGAAACGGCGCTGCTTGTCCGTCGTGTCGATGCTCATGGTTGGCTCCGTGATTGTGTGCTGGGCTGTCGTGGTGCATTGCGCCAGGCGGCGCGAGACGAAGACGCGGGTCCGCCGAGTATGACCGTCGCCAGTGGCAGGCATGTGACAACGGCGCTCCCGCCTGACTCGTCGAACAGGGAAATCATTGTGACAGGCGCGCGCCGCGCCGGTTAAGTGGCTTTATGACGCGGTCGCGCCGTCGTTGTGCGCGCCGTTAGAATAATTCCGCGCTTCAATGGCATGCCGATGGCATGTCCACTTTCTTCCAGCCAGACGAGAACACGATGACCCCAACGCCACGCGCCCTCCAGAGTTTCGACGACGTGCAGACCGCCCGTCTCGTGCCGTACAACCGTCTCGTGGACACGCTCGCCGCGACCATGCTCGACTACGCGGCGGGGCGCATCGTGAGTCCGGAGCGCATGGTCGTGCCGATCGAAGGCGGCGTGATGCTGTCGATGCCCGCGAGCGCCGCCGATCTCGCGATGCACAAGCTCGTCAACGTGTGCGCGGGCAACGGCGCGCTCGGCCTGCCGACGATTCACGGTCAGGTTACCGCCTACGATGCCGCCACCGGCGTGCCGCAATTCATGCTGGACGGCCCCACGGTGACCGGGCGGCGCACGGCTGCGGTTTCGATGCTGGCGATCCGCGCGCTGCACGGCGCCGCGCCGCGCGAGGTGCTGGTAATCGGCACGGGCAGGCAGTCGGCGTTTCACGTCGAGGCGCTGGCGGCCGTGTATCCGGAGGCACGCATTCTCGTGCAGGGTTCGCGGGCGGAGCGTGCGCGCGCGTTCTGCGACGCGCATGCGGCGCCCGGCCGCCACCTCGCGCCGCTCGAGGCGGCGGAGATCCCCGCATCGGTCGATGTGGTGATCGCCGCGACCACCAGCAAGACGCCGGTGTACACGGCGCCTCCGCGCGCCGGACGGTTGGTGATCGGCGTGGGCGCCTTCACCGCCGATGCCGCCGAGATCGCTGCTGAGATCGTGCATGGCAGCGCGCTTTACGTGGACGATCTGGCCGGCGCCCGCCACGAAGCCGGCGATTTCATCCTGGCAGGCGTCGAGTGGGGCGCGGTGCGGGCGCTTGCCGAGGCGCTGGCGGCTCCGGTTTCGGCGGACGCCGCCCCCCGGCCCGTCATGTTCAAGTCGGTTGGCTGCGCGGCCTGGGACCTGGCGGCATGCCGCGTCGCGCGGGTGATTTTGTCGGAGGAAAGCCCGGGCGGGGGCTGATTGAAGCTGCTTGGAACGGTCCTTGCTGTCAGTTGGCTTGATGACGAGGCGCGCAACGGCGTGTCCCTGCAATTCAGCCAGCGAACACACTCATGAAGAGTCGATACGACAGCAAGTGGCACCCCTGGATCCCCGCCCACGAGGACGGCCATGAAAGCGGCGGCGCGGCAAGCGCAAGCCGCCCGCCGCGCCCCACGCCCAATGCCGCGCCGCCCGCGGCCTACTTCATCTCGGTACTGGAACTGGCGACCGGCGAAAAGCTCGGCAACGATGAGCGTCTGCGCGCCGTGGCCATGCTCGAATCGCAGTTCGGCGCGGGCCGCCCGCGCACGCTGAAGGAGGCGGTGCGCATCTGCGCCGCGGCCATCGATTCGTCGACACTCCAGCGTATGGCGCGCGGCGCGAAGGCCTGACAGGAAGTTCTGACAAGCGCCTGTCGGCGAAGCGCGTTTTTTCATACGTGTGTAAAACGCGCGTGCTCCGGGCGCGAACGGACGGCTGAATGGACCGGTCGTTCGCCGGACCTCACTTGACCGTCTGGATCACTTCGAAGCCTTCGAACTCCGGATGTCCGAGGTAAAGCTGGCGCGTTTCCCCGCCCGCATTGCGGTGCGCGGCGCGGAACGCGTCGGAACGCGTCCAGTCGTCGAAGGACTCTCGGTTTGCCCAGATTGTGTGGCTCGAATAGAGCACATGGTCGTCCTTCGTGGGTCCCTTCAGCAGATGAAACTCCACGAAGCCCGGCACGTCCTTGAGATGGGTATCGCGGCTGGTCCAGAGGCGTTCGAAATCGGCTTCGGCGCCGGGTACGATCTTGAAGCGGTTCATGGCGATATACATGTCGATGCAGTTCCTTTGCGGCAAGCGCGGTCAGACAACAAAAAATACTAGTCGCGTCCAAGTTCGACGATGGCATTGAACCCGCCGAAAAACATCCGTTGCGCATCGAAGGGCGGCTCGCCGGTTTCCATCATGGCCTTGAGGCGCGGGTCTTCCATCACCTTCGCATTGACGCGGTCGCGTTCCTCGCGCGACGCATAGACGATATACGAGAACACCACGGTCTCGCCTTCCTTCATCTGCACGCTCTGCGGGAAGGAGGTGAGTTTGCCGGGCTTCACGTCATCAGCGACAGCTTCCACGAACTGCAGCGCGCCGTGCTCCATCCAGATCTTGCCGGCCGCTTCGGCCATGGCCCGGTAGGCTTCGATCTTGTCGGACGGCACGGGTACGACGAATCCATCCACGTAATGCGCCATGTGTATCTCCTGAGCGGTTTGATAGCGGGCTCGCGCAATCGCTGCGCTGCATGCTTGGAGCGTCCTGCACGCGCTGAAGTTCAGGCCGGCGGGAACAGGCTCACCGTCCAGTCCTGTGCGCTTCGACTGCGGGTCAGGACGGTGATGGAGCACGGCGCGAAGTTCATCGCATAGACGGAGGTCAGCGGCTTGCGCTGCGCATGCGCGACGGCCACCTTTACGACGATGCCATGCGTCACCACGATGCAGCGCTCGCCGCGCATCTCGCGTTCGATCCGGTCGAGACCTTCGACCACGCGCACAGCCAGCATCCCGATGCTTTCGCCACCGTGCGGACGCGCCCGCGGATCGGTTAGCCATGCGCTGAGTTGCGCGGCTTCGCCATCGGCGAGTTCGCGGATGGAACGTCCGCGCCAACTGCCATAGTCGATGTCGTCGAAGGCGGCATCGATGTCGACATCAGGCGCGATGCACGCCGCCATCTCGCGCGCCGCGCGGGCCGGGCTGGAGATCACGCGCGCGGTGTCATCGGCGGGCAAGGGCGCGTGCGGGGTGTCATCGGCGGGTTCGTCGCCGACAGGAAAGCGGCCGGTTTTCATCGCGCGCGTGGCGGGGTGGCAGAGGAGAACGAGTTCCAAGGCAATCGGCGGTTCTGAGGTTATCGTTTTACTTTGCGGGCAATCGTCATAGAATGGCAAGCCTGCAGTGCGAGGAAGCCGGTGCAAACCCGGCACGGTCGCGCCACTGTAAGCGGTCCGTCAGCGCCATGAGGCGCGCCGCGAGTCAGACCCCGCTGCATGCTCTTCGTCAATCGGGACGCGCCTATCCCTTGGAGAAACACCATGAATGCTTCCAACGCGCCGGGCTTTGCCGCACCGGTTTCCCCTTCCTTCGACGCACCCGTGCCGCTGCCGGTGCGCGAAGTCCTGCCCTGGGCCGTGTTCATCGGCCTGATCCTGCTGATCGCGATTTATTTCGTCGGCGCCGAACAAGGCGCGACGTCGATCTTCTCGGGCATGTACATCCACGAATTCGTTCACGACGGCCGGCATCTGCTCGGCTTTCCCTGCCACTGAGGGCGCAGCATGATTCGCACCCTGCTGATACGCGGCATGCTCGCGGGACTGGTCGCGGGCCTCATCGGCTTCGGCTTCGCGCGTGGCTTCGGCGAACCTTCGGTGGCGCAGGCCATCGCCTTCGAAGAGCAGCATGAGCATGCGGAGGCCGCGCCTGCACACGAGCACGAGCACGGTCATGCAGCCGCCAATGCCTCCGCGAACGCGGACCAGAGCCACGATCACGGCGATGAAGAACTCGTCTCACGCGGCACCCAGGCGGGCCTCGGCTTGTTGACGGGCGTCGTCGTGTTCGGCACCGCGCTGGGCGGGATCTTCTCGCTCGTCTTCGCGTTTGCGTATGGCCGGCTCGGCGCGTTGCACGCGCGGGGCACGTCGGCGCTGCTGGCCTTGTTCGGCTTCGTGAGCGTGGCCATCGTGCCGTTCCTCAAGTACCCGCCCAATCCGCCTGCCGTGGGCAATGCCGCGACGATCGGACCGCGCACCGCGCTGTTCTTCACCATGGTGGCGATTTCGATTGCGGCCATGGTGTGGGCCGTGCGCTGGCAGCGGCGTCTGACGGCACGGCAAGGCGCATGGAACGCAACGCTCGTCGCCGCGCTCGCTTACGTGGTCGTGATCGTGATTGCGCAGGTCGCGCTGCCGCACGTCGATGAAGTGCCCGAAGGCTTCTCGGCGTCCTTGCTGTGGAACTTCCGCGTGACCGCCATCGGTATTCAAGCGCTGATCTGGACGACTCTCGGGCTTTTGTTCGGTGCGCTGGCCGCGCGTGAACTCGAACGGCCGCCAGTGCGGAGAATGGCTGCGGCCTGAATCGTCAAATCGCCTGTACTGACATGACGAAGCCCGCGTTCCGTGAGGAGCGCGGGCTTTTTTGCTTAACGACGTTGTGCCGCGCGGCGGGCCAGCAGTTCATCGAAGAGCGCGCGCTTCGCGTCATCATCGAGCGAACGGAAGGTCTTGATCTCCTGGCGGCTTCTGAAACAGCCGAGGCACAGGCCGGTATCGGCGTCGAGCTTGCAGACGTTCGTACAGGGCGAGCCGACCGGTTCCTGCGTCATGGCGCGCTCGATGGTGAAGGCCAGGTCCAGCGGTGCTTGAGTGTCTTGCGTCATGAGAGCGAGGCGCCGCGAAACAGCGCGGCAGTTGCGGCCGGGTTCGACGGCCAGTAAGCGTGCATGTAGGTGGCCGTCACCGGTCCATGCCGATAGAGGGCTTCACCCTCGGCGCCCGTGGTCGCGTGTGCGGCCTTGAGCACGGGTTGCAGCGGGGTGTCGAGCGTCGAGTAGTGGAACGTGTGGCCCGTCATCGCGCCGTGCGCGGTGTCGATGCGCTGCATCGCGAGGCGCGACAGCTTGCGCTGCATGAAGGCCGCGCCGGGCAGGATGCCGAGCATTGCGTGCTGCGCGCCGTCGAGGACCGTGAGCGACTCGACGAGATACAGCATGCCGCCGCATTCCGCGACGACCGGCTTCGCTTGTTCGACATGCGCATCGATCGATGCACGCGTGCGCCGGTTGCCGGCCAGCGTGGCCGCGTGCAGTTCCGGATAGCCGCCGGGAAGGTAGAGCGCATCGGCAGCGGCGGGCACGGGTTCGTCGGCGAGCGGAGAGAAGCGCTCGATGCGCGCGCCCATCGCGGTCAGCAGATCCAGATTCGCCGGATAGATGAACGAGAACGCGGCGTCGTGCGCGACGGCGATGCGCACGCCTTCGAGAAGGCGCGGCGGCTCGGGCAGGGTCGCGTCGTCGAACTGCACGGGCGGCGGCAGGTCGCACAGCGAGGTCTGTGCGATGGCGTCGGCGGCGCGGTCGAGGCGTGCATCGAGGTCCGCGACTTCAGCGGGCTGCGTCAGACCGAGGTGCCGTTCGGGCAGCGCGATATCGTCGGCATTGGACAGATGCCCGCAGTAAAGCAGCCCTGCGGGAATGGTCTCGGACAACATCTGCGCATGGCGCGGCGACGCCACGCGATTGGCGAGCACGCCGTGGAACGGCACATCCTCGCGATAGCGCGCGAGTCCGAATGCGATGGCGCCGAAGGTCTGCGCCATGCCGTGTGCGCCGATCACCGCGAGCACCGGTACCTTGAATGCGGCGGCGAGGTCGGCGCTGCTCGGCGTGCCGTCGAACAGGCCCATCACGCCTTCGATCAGGATCAGATCGGCCTCGCGCGCCGCCTGGGCGAGCAGCGCGCGGCATGCGTCGAGGCCCACCATCGACAGATGCAATGAATACACGGGCGCGCCGCACGCGCGTTCGAGGATCATCGGATCGAGAAAGTCCGGGCCGGTCTTGAAGACGCGCACCTTCAGTCCGCGACGCGCGTGGTGGCGCGCCAGCGCGGCAGTGACCGTGGTCTTGCCCTGATGCGATGCACTCGCGCCGATGAAGAGGGCGGGACAGAGCGGCATCGCGTTCAGAACTCCACGCCGCGTTGCGCCTTCACGCCCTGCTCACGATACGGATGCTTGACGATCCGCATCTCGGTGACGAGATCGGCCAGTTCAACGAGGGCATCCGGTGCATGGCGTCCCGTCACGACGACATGCAGCAACGCGGGACGCGCCTTCAGCACGTCGAGCACTTCGTCGAGCGGCAGGTACTCGTACTTCAGCACGGTGTTCAGTTCGTCGAGCACCACCATCTGGTAGTCACCGCTCTCGATCATCCGGCGCGCCTCGTTCCAGCCGCGCCGCGCGGTGGCGATGTCGGCCTCGCGGTCCTGCGTGTTCCAGGTGTAGCCGTCGCCCATCGTGACGAAATCGCAGTTGGCGATGGCGCCGAGGAAATCGCGCTCCGACGTATGCAGCGCGCCCTTGATGAACTGCACGACGCCGAGTTTCATGCCATGTCCGAGCACGCGTACCGCCATGCCGAACGCAGCGGTGGTCTTGCCCTTGCCGTTGCCGGTGTTCACGATCAGCAGGCCTTTCTCGTGATCCGCAGCGGCCTGCTTTTTCTCGTGGCCTTCCTTGCGCCGCTGGGTCATGCGCAGATGCGCTTCGGTATTTTTCTGCATGGGATGAGTGACGTTCCCGATCGGTCCGCTGCTCGTGGGCTCAGCGCGGAAACCCAAGCCGGACAGAGGCCTGAGGGTTGATGTAGTCGGAATGCGCCGCGAAGTCACACGAACGTTGCAGAACGTCGTGCTTGTCTCGGTGCTTGTTTGAGCCTTATAAGCACCGACTTCGCGGATAACATGGAAGCCATCGCGAAGCGCGGGACGCAGAGCGACACAGTTTACACCGCGCCGGTCAGGTTGAAGAGGGCTTGCAAGCTTGTCCATGGCGCAGGCAAGACGTTCGGCTTTGAGCGATGGAGTTCAGGGCAGCCTGGGCATGACCGGCGGTTTAACGACTACCGGTGGGGTGGAGCCGCCCCGATTTGCCTCCAGCATGAACCGCTGCACAGCCGCCGCCAGCTCGGAGATGTAGCCTTCGAGCGCCGCTTTCAACCGAGCCGATTCGACCCGATCCGGCGGCGTATGAGCATCGATGCTCACACCGTGGCTGAGGTCGAGCTCTGCAATGATCTGGTAAGTACGTGCCCAGCAGTCATGCGGGCCTTCGGACAAGATCGAATCGATACACACCACCGCCTCCTGTGCGAGCCGAATCGTAGTCTGGATGCGTTGCATCTCCGCAATCGTGTCCTGCGTCTGCGCAGCCCTCGCTGCAAACTCGGGCTGCGGAATTGCGCCTGCTGCCGGCCTGCCCGGCAGGCCGAGTTGCGCATGCCGCCGCATGTCAAAGCTGTATTCCGGCGCTGCTGCGGCTATCCCGTCGAACCCCGCTGACGCCGTGCCCAGGACGCCTGCGACCATCACGCGCGCCTTCACCGCCCTCATAAGAACCTCCTTCCAGTAAGCGGAAGAAGCCACGCTACGCGGACGGCATTAGCGCCGAATGAGGCTGGCGCGAGCAAACCCTGCGCTGGCGAGCGAGACATGGCGCCGGTGATGTGCTCATACCGGGCTAATTCATGGTGGTCATCATTCGTTGCGCAACAACGAAACGGCCTCACGAGGAATCACGAAACATGGCTCATCGCCCTTCGCTTGCTGCATCCGTGAACCATTCAGGGAGAGATCCATGGACAGCCTGCTTGTCGTGATCGTCGTCGGTGTGGCTTCGCTCGTGTTCTACGGCGTGCTGCTCGGCTGGATCTGGTCGTTGCGGCCGCCGCGGGAAAGCGATGTCGATCCTTCCATGAAGGATCAGCGGTGACTGTTACTGGAGCAAGACGATGGATGCGTTTTACCTTTATCTGGAACTCGTGGCACTGACCATACTGATCTGGCTTTGTTACGACAAACTGAAGCCCGTGGTCGCCAAGCCGCTGGTGCGCAAGGGAGCCATGGCGGCCGGGGTCGATCCTGTCATCAAGCGCCGCTTCCGAATGCTCCGCGCGCCGCTGCGATCGCGACGGTTACGCCGGAATCGATCGTCTTCGGCACGATGAGCGTGGCCGAGTTGCCCGCCAGCAGCGCACAGGGCTCGCAGACGCCATCCACGTTCAGATGTTTGCGCGCGTGATGCGAGCGCGCCGAGTGCGGCGCCTGCGCGATCTCCGCGCCGCTGAAGAAGCGCAACGGCAGATGGTGGCGTGTGCAGAAGGCAAGCAGACCGGCTTCGGCACGCTTGGTGTCGATGGTGGCGATAACGGCGATATCGCCGAATGCATGCGGGCCGAGTGCGGCTTGCACCGCGCGTTCGATTGCATCCGCGCTCGTGCCTCGCCTGCAGCCGATGCCTACGGCGAGCTTCGAAGGGAGCGGCGGGGCGCGATCAATGGCGGGGTTCATCGCGAGGCGGGTGGGTTGTTGAGGGGTGAGCGGGGATTTTAACGTGGCTCAGCCGGACGCTTTTGTTCGGGCTTTCGACCGCGCCAAAGGGGAACTAGTCGTCCTTCTTTTGATTGTTCTGTGCAGAACGCCGGCTCCTCAAGGCGAGAACGGCAAGCAGAACCATCACCATGCCAACCCAGCATGCAAGCAACAAGCCTGACACGTACAGGATTTGAGAATCTTTCCGAACGCCATTAAACGTGGTCGATGCCAGGTGCACGCAATGCGCAAGAAGCCACGCAATGGGAAACGCGCCAGCACTACAGGCAAGGCCCAGTGATGGCTTGTGCAGCAAGCGGCGAGCAGCCAGAAGACTGCCTGTCATCACGAGCGCGGCCATGAGCCAGAAGAACGCGAGCTTGAACAGCAGGCTTCCGTCGATGATGCTTTCGATTCCGACTGGCCGGTCGCTCATGGCTTCGAACGTGGCGCGCACGCCGTCGGCCATCCAGTCAGGTATGGCGCCGGCCCGAAGGTTCGCGAAGCGAGTCATGGCGAGGGCGGCGAGGAGCGAGGCGAGGAGCGCCGAAGCGACGAGGCAAAGCTTGCGGACTGCTTTTCGGATCATCGAACCGTCACCATCCCATACGACTTGAGGGTGGAACCAGGAACGGACATTGAGGGCGGCGATCTACGAATGAAACGTTGCAACAGCTCGAACTCGGCGGGATTGACGAGCGTGATACTCCCCTCGCTTCTTTCATCGGCTCCCACAGCGTGCAATCGGAAGTTGCTGCGTTTTACGCCTTTGATGTTGGTCTCATCGCCCGACCGTGGATTCCAGAGCATGAACCATTACTTCGATCCGTTGACCCGAGCTGCGGCGAGAGAACATCACGGAGTTGACCCAACCGGCCGCCTGATTGACGGTCAACGAGGTAATACGTTCCAGGCGGATGGGTCCGATGCCTTTTGACGCAACCTCGGCCGGATTGTCAAGACCTCGCTCGTTGCCTGAAAACGCTTTGACGGTTCCATATCCCGAGCAAACTAGCGTGGATGTGGAGCGATTGTTCAGGATGAAAGTACATGTGACGGGCATCTCGATCCATCCTTTGCGGGCGCAAGCCTCAAAAAATGATGTGACCGGTGAACTTAGCGCACCAACGTCCTTAAATGTGTGCTTTTGTGTGACTGGATCAAGGTCCTGAGATAAATCCGATGCTCCCGCGCAGTCGATAAGAACGTAACGATGACCGGCGAGTGATATAGCGAATGAGCAGGGCCGCCGCCGAGCCACGCACTTCGAACGTGAAACAACGAAAACCCCCGTGCTAAAATTTGTGTCCGGCTTGCCTGACAAGGCTTTGCGGCATTCCAGTCCGGCTCCGGCAACAGCGCAGCAATCTGCGCCCCAGCCTCGCCAGACCCGAACACAAAACGCGCGTCATCGTTCAGTCGATGCAGCCCTTCATCCCGCCTCGCGCATCCCAAACGCAACACCACTCCCGGAGCCACGATGCAGACCCGCAAGATTCCCGTTACCGTCGTGACCGGCTTCCTCGGCAGCGGCAAGACCACGCTGATGCGGCATATCCTGTCCAACGCGCAGGGCAAGCGCATTGCAGTCATCGTCAACGAGTTCGGCGAACTCGGCATCGACGGCGAGATCCTCAAGGGTTGCGGCATCGGCTGCGACGACGAAGCAGCATCCGCCGACCGCAATCTCTACGAACTCGCCAACGGCTGTCTCTGCTGCACCGTGCAGGAGGAGTTCTATCCCGTGATGGAACAGTTGCTCGAACGGCGCGACAGCATCGATCACGTGCTGATCGAGACTTCGGGTCTCGCGCTGCCCAAGCCGCTCGTGCAGGCGTTCAACTGGCCGTCCATCCGCAACGCCTTCACCGTCGATGCGGTCGTCACCATGGTCGACGGACCCGCCGCCGCGAGCGGCCAGTTCGCGGCGAACCCGGTCGCCGTCGATGCACAGCGCAAGGCCGATCCGAATCTCGATCACGAATCGCCGCTGCATGAATTGTTCGAAGACCAGTTGTCGTCGGCGGACCTCGTCATCGTGAACAAGACCGACCTGATGGACGCCGAGGCCCTGCACAAGGTCGAAGCGCTCGTGCGCCCCGAGATTCCCGCCGAAGTGAAGATCGTGCCCGCGCACATGGGCAAGCTCGACATTCACGCGTTGCTCGGTCTCGAAGCGGCATCGGAAGAGACCATTCACCTGCGCCACGATCATCATGGCTCGCCCGACGAAGCAGGTCACGCCGATCACCATCACGACGAGTTCGATTCGGTCGTCGTGCACGCGCCGGTCGAATCGCGCGAGCAGGCGATCGCCGCATTGCAGACGCTGGTCGGCCAGCACACGATCTATCGCGTGAAGGGTTTCGCGGCGTTGCCGGGCGCGGCCATGCGGCTCGTGGTGCAGGGCGTCGGGCAGCGCTTCGACAGCTACTTCGACCGTCGCTGGGAAGCGCACGAGGACCGTCAACAGAGCCGCTTCGTGCTGATCGGCGAGGACCTGAGCGCGGACGCCTTGCAGCGGGCCTTCGAAGCCGCGCTTGCGAGCGCGCCAGCGCAGGCGTAGGCCGCCATGCATCTGCTGCGCACGACCCCGGGCGGTTTCGTCGACGACGCGCAGGGCGTCATGCGCATCGAGCAGACCCGCGCGCCGATCGTCATTCTCAGTTCCGCCGACACCACGCTCGCCCTGCTGGCAAGCGTGGTGCCACGTCTGGAGCCCGGTTTCCCCGAAGTGCGGCTCGCCAATCAGTCGTTCCTGCGCCAGCCGGCTTCCGTCGATTTCTACGTCGACGATGTCCTGAGCCATGCACAGGTCGTGGTCGTCGATCATCTCGGCGGCGAATCGTACTGGCCGTATGGCATCGAGCGCCTGGTGACGCTGGCGAACAAGCAGCGCCAGATGCTCGCGATGTTCTCGGGCGATCTGACCGAAGACCCAAACCTGATCGCCAGGAGCACTGTCGATCCCGCGTTCTGCCGCCAGCTCTCGCGCTATCTGCGCGAAGGCGGCGCGCGCAATGCAGAAGCGTTCTTGCGCGCCATCGCGCGGCGTGCGCTGGATTACGGCACTGAGCCGCCGCCGCCCGCCGCACTGCCCGCGGTGGCGATCTATCATCCCGAACGCGAGATCGCCACGGTCGCGGACTGGCAGGCGCGCTGGACGAAGGACGCGCCGGTCGTCGCCATCCTGTTCTATCGCGCGCATCTGCAATCGGGCAACACGGCCGTATTCGATTCCCTCGTCGACGCGCTCGAACGGGAAGGGCTGAACCCGTTGCCGATCGCCATTGCATCGCTGAAGGACTGCGTGAGCCGCGAAGTGGTCGAGCGCGTGTGCGTGGAGCAGCGCGCGGCGCTCGTGCTGAATACCACGGCATTCGCGGCGGGCGTGATCGGCGAGAGCGAGGCGTTCGAAGTCGCGGGCGATGCACCCGTGCTGCAGGTGATCCTGAGCGGCGGCAATCGCGAGGACTGGCAGCAGTCCAATCATGGCCTGAACTCGCGCGACGTCGCGATGCACGTGGCGCTGCCCGAAGTCGATGGCCGCATCATCACGCGCGCTGTGAGCTTCAAGGGGCTTGCGTATCACTGCAAGCAGACGCAGGTCGACGTGGTGCGCTATCAGGCCGACGACGAGCGCGTGCGTTTCGTCGCGGAACTGAGCCGGCGCTGGTGCAGGCTGCGTCAGGCGCCGAATGCGCAGAAGCGCGTCGCGCTCGTGCTGGCCAACTATCCGGCCAGCGAGGGACGCATCGGCAATGGCGTCGGGCTCGATACGCCGGCATCGGCCATCGGCATTCTGTCGATGCTCGCGCGCGAAGGCTATCGCGTCGGCCAGATTCCGGCCGATGGCGACGCGCTGATCGGCATGCTGACGGAAGGCGTGACCAACGACCCACTCGTGCGTGACTTGCGGCCCGCGTTGCAAAGCCTGTCGATGGCGGATTACCTCGACGCGTACCGCGCCCTGCCCGCCGACGCACGCGCCGCGCTCGAAGCCGTCTGGGGCGCGCCTGAAGACGATCCCACCGTGCGGCGCGGTCGCTTCATGATCGCGGGGTATCGCTGCGGCGAGATATTCGTCGGCATCCAGCCCGCGCGTTCGCGCGAACGCAATGACTACGCGAGCTATCACGACGCCGAACTCGTCGCGCCGCATGCGTATCTGGCGTTCTACTTCTGGCTGCGCGTGCGTTTCCAGGCGGATGCGATCGTGCATGTCGGCAAGCACGGCAATCTCGAATGGCTGCCGGGCAAGAGCGTGGCGCTGTCGTCATCGTGCTGGCCCGATGCGATTCTCGGCCCGATGCCGCATCTCTATCCGTTCATCGTCAACGACCCGGGCGAGGGCAGTCAGGCCAAGCGCCGTGCGCAGGCCGTCATCATCGATCACCTGATGCCGCCGCTCACGCGCGCGGAAAACTACGGGCCCTTGCAGGACCTCGAACGTCAGGTCGACGAATACTACGAAGCGCTGATGGTGGACGTGCGCCGCGCGAAGCTGTTGCGCCAGTCGATTCTCAGGACCATCGTCGAGAACCGGCTGCACGAGGAACTCGGGCTCGACGCCCCGCGCGACATCGCGGGAGAAGACGTGTTGCTCACGCGCGCCGATGCCTATCTCTGCGAGCTGAAGGAAGCGCAGATCCGCGACGGACTGCATGTGTTCGGCGTGTCGCCGGAGGGCACGCAGCGAAGCGACACGCTGCTGGCGCTCGGGCGTTTTCCCGTCGGCGACGGACAGGGCGCGAACGCCAGTCTCATCACCGCGCTCGCGCGCGACCTGCAACTCGGCGATCACTTCGACCCGCTCGACTCGGACTGGGCCGCGCCATGGACCGGTCCGCGTCCGCTGACGCTCGCGGCGGTGAGCGATGCGCCATGGCGTCATCATGGCGATACGCGCGAACGCCTCGAATGGTTAGCGGTGCAACTATTGTCGGACGACGCACGGGAGGCGCCCGGCGCGCACGCGTCGCTCGTGCTCGGGCGCTTGCGCCATGAGGTGCTGCCGCGTCTCGATGCGTGCGGACCGCAGGAACTGCTGCAACTGAAACGTGGGCTCGAAGGGCGCTTCGTGCCGCCGGGTCCGAGCGGATCGCCTTCGCGCGGCCGGCCCGATGTCTTGCCGACGGGCCGCAACTTCTATTCGGTCGATACCCGCGCGTTGCCGACGCAAGCCGCCTGGTCGCTCGGACTCAAGTCGGCGAACGCGCTGGTCGAGCGGCATGTCCAGGATCACGGCGATTTTCCGCGCGCCATCGGCTTGTCCGTGTGGGGCACGGCGACGATGCGCACCGGCGGCGACGACATCGCGCAAGCATTTGCGCTGATCGGCGTGCGGCCGAAGTGGGCGGCGGGCAGCCATCGCGTGACGGACTTCGAGATCCTGCCGATCTCGATCTTCAACCGGCCGCGCATCGACGTGACGCTGCGGGTGTCGGGCTTTTTCCGCGATGCCTTCGCGAACCTGATGCATCTCTTCGATGCCGCTGTGCAGGCCGTGGCCGCCCTCGACGACGAACCCGCCGACGTCAATCCGATCCGCGCCCGCATCCTGCGCGAACGCGACGAACTGATGGCGCGCGGCATGGATGCCGAAGCGGCGCGGCGGCAAGCGGGCTGGCGTGTGTTCAGCACGAAGCCGGGCGCCTATGGCGCGGGGCTTCAGGAACTGATCGACGCGAAGCAATGGCAGACGGACGCCGATCTGTCCGCCGCCTATCAAACCACGGGCGGCTATGCGTATGCGCAGTCCGGCGATGGCGTGGAGGCGCGCGCGAGTTTCGGCACGCGGCTCTCGACCCTCGATGTCGTGTTGCAGAACCAGGACAATCGCGAGCACGACCTGCTCGATTCGAACGACTATCACCAGTTCCAGGGCGGCATGATCGCGGCCGTGCGCTATCTGTCCGGCGTGCAGCCGCAGGCCTATAACGCCGATCACAGCAATCCCGCCGCGCCGCGCGTGCGCACGCTGCACGAGGAAATTGCGCGCGTGGTGCGTGCGCGGGTCGTGAATCCGAAATGGATCGACGGCGTGAAGCGGCACGGCTACAAGGGTGCGTCGGAAATGGCCGCGACGGTCGATTACCTGTTCGGCTATGACGCAACCGCGCGCGTGGTGTCGGATCATCAATACGCGCTCGTCACCGATGCCTATGTGAACGATCCCGCCACGCGCGACTTCATCTCGCGGCACAATCCGCACGCGCTGCAATCGATCTGCGAGCGGCTGCTCGAAGCCATGGAGCGCGGCCTGTGGCAGAACCCCGCTGATTATCGCGACCAGGTCGAGCGGCATCTGCTCGATGTCGAGCAACGCATCGAGGGCAGACAGTCTTGAACTCATCTCTTTCTTCTTCGGTGTTTCCGTTCGCCGCGCTAGTCGGTCAGGACGACTTGCAGCAGGCGCTGTTGCTGGCGGCGGTGGACCCGTCTATCGGCGGCGTGCTGGTCAGCGGGCCGCGCGGCACGGCGAAGTCCACGGCCGCGCGCGCGCTTGCCGAACTGTTGCCGGAAGGGCGGCTCGTGAGCCTGCCGCTCGGCGCGAGCGAGGAGCAGCTGATCGGCACGCTGGATATACAGAGCGCGTTGCGCGACGGCGGCGTGAGCTTTGCGCCGGGCTTGCTTGCGAAGGCGCATCTCGGCGTCCTGTATGTCGACGAAGTGAACCTGCTGCCGAATCCGCTCGTCGATCAACTGCTGGATGTCGCGGCGAGCGGGGTGAACATCGTCGAGCGCGATGGCATTTCGCACCGGCATGACGCGCGTTTCGTGCTGATCGGCACGATGAATCCGGAAGAGGGCGAATTGCGGCCGCAACTGCTCGACCGGTTCGGGCTTGCGGTGGAAATGAGCAATTGTTTCGACGCGGCCGTGCGCCAGCAGATCGTGAAGGCGCGGCTTGCATTCGATGCCGACCCGGCCGCCTTTCGCGCGCGGCATGAAGCGGCGCAGGCTGCGTTGCATGCACGCATCCATGCGGCGCGCGCGGCGCTTGCTTACTTCACGTTCGACGATGCCGTTCACGCGCGTGTGAGTGAACTGTGCATCGCGGCGAATGTGGACGGTCTGCGCGCCGATCTCGTGATGCTGCGCGCGGCGCGTGCACTGGCGGCGCTGGAAGGGGCCACCAAGGTCAAGGTCACGCATGTGGAGCAGGTGGCGGATGCGGTATTGCGGCATCGCCGGCATGAGGGGGATACGTCTTCGTCGTCTTCTTCCTTGCCGCCGCCGGACCGCGAGTCCGCGCCTTTGCAAGCGGATTCCGGCGATGCCGACTGGGGCCATCTGCCGCCCGAGCCTGCCGGCATCACGAAGATCAAGCACGTGAGGCCGCTCACCACAAAAAAAGCCTGAACCATCGAAGGCGGGACGCGGATGCCGGAGAGCATCGTCTTCGATGGAAAGCGGCGCGTTCACCTGGTCGTCACGTGTCGCGCGAGGGCGATGCAAGCGTGTCCATCGACTGGCCGGCGACTTTGCGTGCCCGGCGCGCGGCGCGTCTTCAGCCGGGGCATCTGCGGCATCGGCGCAAGCAAGGCGAGGCCGCGGCGTTGCATTGTTTCGTGCTGGATTGCTCGGCATCGATGCTCGCGGGCGAACGGCTCGCGCGCGCGAAGGGCATGCTGGTGGCATTGTTCGATCGCGCGTATCGCGAGCGTGCGGAAATTGCGCTGGTGTGTTTTGGCGGCGGGCGCGCGGAAGTGCGCCGTCAGCCGGGCGCGGCGCATGTGTTCAACGAGCGCTGGGTGGCGCCGATCGGCGGAGGCGGGGGTACGCCGCTCACGCTTGGGCTTGCGCGTGCGGCGGCGCTGCTGACGCGTGCGGCACGGCGCAGGCCTTCGCAGCGTCGCTCGCTGTGGCTGCTGACGGACGGGCGGACGAATGAGCAGCCACAGCGGCCACGGGATGCGGACCGGATTGTGGTCGTGGATTTTGATGAGCATGCCGTGCGCGTCGGACGGTGCAGGGCGTTCGCGCGGGAGTGGGAGGCGGAGTATTTGACGGCGGGGGAGTTAGAGGAGGAAGGGGCAGCTATATGAGGCGGTGAATCGCATGCATTGCGTGGACTAACCGCGTTCGACTGTGATGTTTCTGAAATTGATGATAGATAGTTTGCTCTCCATTGTTATGCGTGGATTTCAAGGCTAGGATCCAGAATCACTCGGAACTTTGATGAGGATTCCCCATGCATCGTCCGATGTTTGCAACGGCGTGGTCTGCCGCGATGAAGGTCTATGCCCCGTCCAATCCTGAGGCGAAGGTCGCGAGCACTATCGGTGGCGTGGTGGCTCGAAACATCGACTTACCGAATGCGGCCTCGAGGTGGAAAAATACGTGTGCTGTTCGGATGAGTTACATCCTCAATCACTGCGGCATCCCAATTCCGACGATCCGTGGCAAAACAGTGACCGGCGGAGACAAGCGACAGTACTTTTTTCGGGTGCGAGATCTGATCGACTTCCTTCAGCATTGCTGGGGTGAAGCAGAGGTGGTTGAGTTTCCGCCTTCAGGCGGTGGCGCGCTGGCAAACAAAAGAGGTGTCATCCTTTTCGAGGTTTCTGGGTGGGGCGATGCTCAAGGGCATGCGACGTTGTACAACGGAATCATTTGCTATGACCGGTGTTATTTCAACGAACCGGAGGCGACTTTCCGAACTAATCGCGCCCATTTTTGGAGCTTGCGTTGAGGCTTCGGAACGCCATCTTTTCACTTATTTCAATGTGGATGGTGCTCATTAGCCCATCAGTCATCGCTGCCGCCGACTCGCCAGAAGGGTCCACGCGCACCTACGCCGATAATTACAGAGACATGGTGCTGGCTACTTGCGTCGCAACGGCCTACGACAGCAGCGCGGACGCACGAATCGATTCCGGAAGCAGCGTGAGTGCGCTGCGTGACTGGACCTACTACGATCTGGACCGGACGCCCCAGGCCATCACGTCACTTGTGAAGGCTTACCTTGAACGGGACTATCGAAATCCGCTTGCCGAAGCCGAAACGAACGGCCTCAACATTCGCTTCGACTTTCTCAAATGCCTCGACCTGTATCACAGCAAGGACCTGGACCATCTGGTGCAGGCCATGGTGATTGACCCGAACCGCCGCATCCATTCACCTTCCCGCTAACCCTCACTCATACCACCGCGGCGTATAAACCCAGTCCCCCACCGTTCGCGTCGTCGATGATCCGACGATCACCATCGTCCGCATGTCGACGAGATCGCTCGTCAGCGCGCCCAGCGTCACGATGCTCAGGCGTTCCCCCGGACGGCCGATGTCCCGTCCCAAGACGACCGGCGTCTCCGCCCGCCGATGCTGCCTGACGATCTCCATCGCGCGATCAAACTGCCAGGGCCGCGCCTTCGATAGCGGGTTGTAGAACGCCATCACCAGATCGGCTTCGCCGGCATGTGCGATGCGTTTCTCGATCACGCTCCACGGCTTCAGGTTGTCGGACAGCGAGAGCACGCAGAAGTCGTGACCGAGCGGCGCGCCCGCCCGCGCCGACGTCGCCAGCGATGCCGACACGCCCGGCACGATCGCAAGCTTCACGGCGTGCCAGTCGGCGTGATCGGCGCGGCCTGTGTCGAGTGCTTCGAGCACTGCCGCCGCCATGGCGAACACGCCCGGATCGCCCGACGACACCACGACGACGCGCCGTCCCTCGCTCGCCAGTTCGAAAGCACGCCGCGCGCGCTGCAATTCCTCGCGGTTGTCGGTCATGTGGACGCACTGGCCGTCGCGGAACGGTCCGGCCATGCGCACGTAGGTTTCATAGCCGAGCACGTCCTGCGCTTCATCGAGCGCACGGCGCGCGGCGGGCGTCAGCAAATCCGCGCTGCCGGGGCCGAGGCCCAGCACGGTCAGCGTGCCGCGCGCACGGCCGATGGCAAGCGCATCGACCGGCGTATCCGCGACATGCAGCGCGACGCCGTTCGAGCTGGCTGCGTCGAAGGGCCGCGCATCGCACAGGCGCAGCGGCACGCCGAGCGCATGCGCGGCCTCCGTGAGCGGTTCGAGTGAACCTTGCCGCACGGGTGCAACAAGCGCCGCGAGCGCAAGCGGCGCGAGACCGCGCTCGCGCATTGCGACGCGCACCCGTTCCGCGATATCGCCTTCGATGCCCGCATCGTCGAGCCACGCCAGCACGCAGCGCGGATGAATCACGAGATCGTCCGGCGTAAGCGCGGCCGTGGCTGTGCCCGCGCCATACGGCGTGATATGCACGGCGAGGCGAGCGTCGGCGGCGCGCGGCAGCGGCGCGTCGTCGAGCCAGGGCGCGTGGCCTTCGATGCGCGTCGTCTCGCCCGCCAGCAGTCCGGACACGAAGCGCTTGCCTTGCTCGATGTCCGCCAGCGCGTAACCCTCGGGCGGTGCGAGCAGACATTGGCCGAAGCGCAGCTCGCCGCTCGTCGTGATGGCGGGCGCGATGTGCAACGAAGCCGCGATCTCGCGCGCCAGCACGTTCACCCCGTTCATGCCGCCGAGCAGCGGCACGACCGCGCTGCCGTCCTGGGCGACGGCCAGCACCGGCGGTTCCGCGCCCTTGTCCGCGAGACACGTTGCCAGCGCGCGGATCACGATGCCCGCGGCGCACAGCGCGATCACCGGCGTACCTGACACATACAGCGAACGCAGATGCGCGCCGAAATCGTCATAGGCGATGTCGGCGGAATGAGCGTCCACGCGGCTCGCCAGCCCATGGATGCGCGCGCCCGGAACGTGCGCCTGGATGCGTCGCGCGGTGTCGAGCGCGGCGCTGCCCAATACGACGATCGCCGGCGCGTTCCTGCCCGTCATGCCTGCCATTTTTTCCCCGGCACGACGAGCAGCGAGAAGTACGGCGACGCCATCGGGTCGACTTCATCGAGGGCGACGATGCGCTGATTCGCCATCGTCGCGCGTTCGACGTAGAGCGCGCGGTCGTCGAGGCCGAGTTCGGCCAGCACGCGGCGCACTTTTTCGAAGTTGCGGCCGAGCTTCATGATGACGGCGGCGTCGGCGGCTTCGAGACGGCGCTTCAGGTCCGCTTCCGGCAACACGCCGGACAGCACCGACAAGCTCTGGTTGCGATACACCAGCGGCACGCCGAGCACCGCGACGCCGCCCAGCATCGAACACACGCCCGGCACGACTTCCGCGTCGAATCGCGTCGCGAGGCGGTCGTGCAGATACATGTACGAGCCGTAGAAGAAGGGATCGCCTTCACAGATCACCGCGACATCGTGTCCGGATTCGAGATGTCCCGAGATTTCGAGGGCCGCGTCGTCATAGAACGCGCTGATGATGGTTTCGTAGCAAAGCGGCGGTTCGAGCGCTTCGGTCGTGACCGGATAGACGAGCGGCAGGCGGGTTTGCGCATCGTCGAGATGCGCCTCGATGATGCCGAACGCATTGCCCTTCTTGCCCTTCGCCACAAAATACGCGACCACCGGCGCGGCCTTCAGCAGGCGCAGCGCCTTCAGGGTGAGCAGTTCCGGATCGCCCGGACCGACGCCCAGGCCATAGAGACGTCCGCTCATCATTCGACCTCCGAGGCCAGCGCGTTCACGGCGGCGGCGGCCATCGCGCTGCCGCCGCGCCGGCCGAGCAGCGCGACGTACGGGATGCCGCGGCTGTCGGCGGCGAGCATCGCCTTCGATTCCGCCGCGCCGATGAATCCCACCGGGAAGCCCAGGATCAGCGCGGGCCGGGGTGCGCCGGCATCGAGCATGTCGAGCAGATGGAACAGGGCCGTGGGCGCATTGCCGATCGCGACGATCGCGCCTTCGAGATCCGGCCGCCAGAGTTCGAGCGCCGCAGCCGAACGCGTGTTGCCCAGCGCGCGGGCGCGTTCGGGAACCGAGGCATGGGCGAGCGTGCAGATCACGCGATTGGCCGCCGGCAGCCGCGCGCGCGTGATGCCTTCGGCGACCATGCGCGCGTCGCACAGCACCGGCGCGCCGGCCGCGAGCGCGCGGCGGCCAGCAAGCCCCGCGCCGGGCGAGAAACGCAGGTCGCTCACGATATCGACCATGCCGCAGGCATGAATCAGCCGCACCGCGACTTTTTCGAGATCGGCGGGGACGGCGGCGAGGTCGGCTTCGGCGCGGATCGTCGCGAACGACTGGCGATAGATCTCCGCGCCGTCGCGGATGTAGTCAAGCATCGGTCGTGCTCCGGGCGAGCCGTTCGGCCGCCTCTTCGAGTGTCAGGTTGCAGGCGGCGAGCTGCTCGCCGCGGTAAAGGTCGTAACGGCCCGGTGCGCGTGCCAGCAGCGTCGTCGCGACCGGATGCGCCGCCGCGCACGAACGCTCGCAGCCGCTCAGATGCACCTGCGCCAGTGCGTGCGCGGGCAGAAGCGGGGCGAGGCGTTGTGCATCGGATTTTGTGTCTGCGCGGCTTTTGGCGCAGCCGGCGGAACCAGCGCACGCGATCAGGCGCGCGAACGGATCGCGCGGCTCCGTCGCGAGACCGAGTCCCCGCAGTTCATGCAGGACATCGTGCGCGGCGTGCGGCGCAAGATCCGGGATCAGCACGCTCTGCCAGGGCGTCATCGCAAGGCGGCCCGCGGCATAGGTCGTCGCGATGGCAGCGAGGGCGTCGAGCGTGGCGGCGTCGAGGCGTCCGAGCGGAGCCTGTGCGCCGGCGTAGGCCATGGTGTTGTCGGCGTGCGCGCCGAGCCGCAAAGTGGCATCGGAGGGAGCGCGCCGCCAGGAACGAAGCGCTGCTTCCGGCGCCGGGAACGCGAGGGCATGCGTGCTGGCGCGCGCCAGCAGATCGCGCATGCGATGCTCGTCGGGCCGTGCAAGCGCAAGGAAGCGGCGCAGCACGCCGGTCACGAAAGTAACGACATCGTCACGGGAAATCACGCCGAGTGCGGGCGTGTCGTGCGCATGCAGCGGGATCGTGCCGGCAAGGCCGAAGGCGAACCGCGCGCCGTCATCGAGCGCGGCGAGCCACAGGTCATGCGGATGATCGAGCATCGCGAGTTGCTCGCCGCCATCCAGTTGCAATGCGAATTTCGGCGACAGCGCATGCAGCGCGGCATCGGCCTGCATGGCAGCGATGAGATCGGCGGCCAGCGTGCGGGTGGCGTCGGTGGCGAGCGGGCTCAGCATCACATTGCGGATGTCGTCGGCGCTCTCGGTCGCGGGCGCCAGGCCCGCAGCGGAAGCAATGTCGACGAGCCGCGCGTGGGCGTCGGCGCGAATGCCGCGCAGTTGCAGGTTCGCGCGATTCGTCACTTCGATCACACCGGAACCGCACTCGCGCGCGGCCCGCGCCACGGCACGCGCAGCGTCGGCGCTCAGCGAGCCGCCCGTCAGGCGCAAACGTGCGAGACCGCCATCGCGCGCGGGCACGACGCGCATCAGCCCCGGACACGCGGAGGTGCGGGATGCGGTCGCAGGCACTGGATGGTCGAGTGAGATCAAAGGCATGGCCCGTGAGGCTTCGCGTGTGTGGCGCTGACCGGGTTGCATCGGCCGGTGGGTGTCGCGCGAAAACGTTCGGTTGGCAAGTCGCCTGGCTTGGAGGCGTCATTCGCGCCGCGCTGTTTGCAGTGAATCAGGGGCGCGAGTGCGCGGACTCGCTGCGTACAAGCGCCAGGCCCTGCCGGCGTCTCCAAAATATGCCGCAAAGCCTTGTCAGGCAAGGCAGGTCCGAATTCTAACATCGAACATCGCGACTCAAGCCGGTGCTCGGCATGGCACGCATGAACGTTATCGGGACGCTGGTCATCAACGCGATCCCTTGGTCTATGAAGAACCGAGTCAATGCTGTTGGGCAAGCATCTCCTCCGCTTGTATGCATGCGGACATTTTCTTCATACGGGCATTTGAATTCGTTACACAAAGCGACACACATACTTTTGTTATCGCGATATTTTTGATCGATGGTTTGATGACACGGAGACGTGACGCATGATGCATTTGCCTGACCAGCAGTCCTTCTGCGCGATGCGAAGCGGAACACGACTCGGCGATTTCAGCTTTGTCGAATCAGGCTGTGCCGCAGTCAGGTTGAACCGGGCAAGAGATAGGAACGTAGGAAATCCCGCGCACGTGAAATCGAGCCAGAGGTCATGAAACGGAGCACGGCCCGAATCGATTGGGTCACGGCTTTTCTGGGCGTTTGCCTGATCGCGATTTTTGGTCAATTCACCTGGATGGATATTGATTTCTATCTCGAATCCACAGTGACAGTGGGCGAAGTCGTCAAGTTGAATCACGGTGCTTATCACCCGGAAGTGTCTTTCACGACAGACAAGGGCGTAACGGTCACTTTCCCCGGAAGCAGTACCTAACCGGTGGAGGTGGGTGACCGCCTTGAGGTGCGTTATTTGCGCAGCGCGCCCGGTATGCAACCGAAGGTCAACCAGACATTAAACCTGTTCGATTTCATGCCGCTCCTGTTTGGCGTGGTGGTGGTCATATCGGGACTAATGGGGAGGTCCTTGCTCAACTTCGGATCGAGGAATGATCAGTTATAGAAAGAGTCGTTGGCGATATAACACCGGTGCCAGTGTGGCTGGCGCGTTGGGTCCTTTATCTGCTGCACGCGGCATACTCGTGCTGGTCGATCCCGCGAAGGTATCCCACCAGTTCAACTTTTCCACGTTTGGAATCAATCTTCTTGGCCTGAGAATTCCGAAGCAGTTTCAGCTTCCTGAATTGCCCTTGCCTAAAGGGCGTGGATTGACCGGTTCGGGCTCCACCACGGATTTCTGGGGCGACGGCATCGTCTTTATGAACTACTCCTTCCAAGGCGACGAACTGTCCGCAGCCGATTTTGGCGGCGGCGCGTTCAACGTCGAAATGGGTGGCGGCATGCTGATTGCAAAGGCTTGCACAATCATGCACATGGGCATTCCGGAGGCACTGATGCTTGCGTGCGCTGCCAGTCCGGCCTTGATCGGTATGGCGGCAAGAAACGCCAGGGCCATGATTGTCATGAAGGGTATCAGTGAGGGTTTGATTGACGGATTTGGCTTGTCGTCGTCGATCGGCTTTGTCTCTCACAGCTGAAATTGTTTGATGCGCATTACAAGTTCATTCTGTTCAAGAAAAGGAACGCATGGAGACTTTTATCCTTGTTGACGGTATCGAGGGCGAATCGCAGAGCGTGCCCAAGGCCATTGATGTCATCTCTTTCAAGTGATCATTGCATCAGGCGTCCGGCGCATCACACAGCAATGCAGGAAGCGGACCGAGGGCAACCATTCGCGACGTGGAATTCGTTCACCGCCTGGATCGCGCCAGCCCGAATTTGGCCAGTACTGCGCCGTGGGTCGGTCCATCCCTAAAGCCGCGCTGTTTTCACGTATGGCCGGAGGAACGCCACAGGAATTCATGCGGTGGAGCATGGATGACGTGAGGGTAACGGTCGTGGAACCCGTCGGCGCGGGCGGCACCATCGTAGAACGCGTCGCGCTTTCTTTTGTTCGAATGAAATATGAGTATGTCCTGTTGACGAACCTGGGGCAGAGAGGCGGAACCGTCACCGCCTTGTTCGATCTCCGCAGCCAAGAGAGCATCGTCACCCGTATGCGGACCACGTCAAACAGATCGTTCGCGTTCACTTGCGCAGATTTGCCGCCTTCCGTTGCGCGTTCTTGAATCAAGCGCTGTCGCGCGCCGCCACTTGGGCTTCGATTTGATTCAGACCACGAGAAACCGGTCGTACCCATGTAATCTATGAGAGTCGATTCTTCGGGCCATCAAGATTTGACGCGCCTTCACGAAGCTCGAGAAACATAACAACCGTACCGTCCACTGCAAGGGCAACCCGGGCTCCGTTGGACCTGTATCATGCCCGCTTTTACCGACCATCCGGCCCTGACGGCCCCTCGGGCGCTTTGCTGAGCGGGTTGCCTGACAGGCCCGGATCCCAATCGAGGAGATGCCGCATGTCGACCTGGCTGACCGTCGTTGGCATCGGCGAGGACGGCTGGCACGGCCTGTCCCGCGCCGCCCGCCGCGCGCTCGTCGAAGCGCAGGCCATCCATGGTGGCGAGCGCCATCTTGCGCTGCTGCCGTCCCGTATCGCCGCGCGCCGCGTGCCGTGGCCCCGGCCCTTTTCGATCGACGCCGTGCTCGCCGAACGCGGGGACGGCAAGACCCGCATCTGCGTGCTCGCAAGCGGCGATCCGATGTGCTTCGGCGTCGGCGCGACGCTCGCGCGTGAAGTCGCCGGCGAGGAAATGCGCGTGCTGCCCGCGCCGTCGTCTCTGTCGCTGGCCGCGGCGCGCCTGCACTGGGCGCTCCAGGACGTGGCGTGCGTGTCGCTCGTCAACCGGCCGGCGGCGTCGCTGCTCGCCGACGTGCATCGCGGCGCGCGCCTGCTCGTCCTGAGCGCCGACGGCGCCACGCCCGCCGCAGTCGCCACGCTGCTCACCGCGCATGGTTTCGGCGCGAGCCGCATGAGCGTGTTCGAGCATCTGGGCGGCGCCAGCGAACGCCGTATCGACGAACGGGCCGACGACTGGCGCGAACCGCGCGTCGCCGCACTCAATCTGATCGCAATCGACTGCCGTACGCACGCGGGCCACGCCGGCCCGCCGCTGACGCCGGGCCTGCCCGACGACGCCTATCGGCACGACGGCCAGCTCACCAAGCGCGCGGTGCGTGCCGTGACGCTGGCCCATCTCGCGCCGCAGCCGGGCGAACTGCTGTGGGATGTGGGCGCGGGCTGCGGCTCGATCGGCATCGAATGGATGCGCGCGCACCGCGCCTGCCGTGCGATTGCGATCGAAGCGAACGAGAGCCGGCAGCGGCTCATCGAGTACAACCGCGACGCGCTCGGCGTGCCCGCGCTGCAACTCGTGAAGGGCGAGGCGCCCGCCGCGCTCGACAGCCTGCCCGCGCCGGACGCCGTGTTCATCGGCGGCGGGTTGACCGTGCCCGGCGTGCTCGATGCGTGCTGGTCGCGCCTGCGTCAGGGCGGACGGCTCGTCGCCAATGCCGTGACCTTGCAGAGCGAGATGGCGCTGGTCGAATGGCGCGCGCGGCATGGCGGCGAACTGACGCGCATCGCCGTTGCGCAGGCGGAGCCGCTCGGCAGTTTCGATACCTGGCGCCAGGCGCTGCCCATCACGCTGCTGCAAGCGAGCAAGCCATGAGCGGCATGCGTTCGTCTTCCCGCAAGGCCGGTGCGGCATGAAGCGCATTCTCCTGCTCGGCGGCACCGGCGACGCGCTCGCGCTCGCGCGCGCACTGCCCGCCGGTCACGTCTATAGCCTGGCAGGCCTGGGACGCGTACCGGACGATCTCGCGTGCACGGTGCGCGTCGGCGGCTTTGGCGGCATCGACGGGCTCGGCGCTTATCTGCGCGACGCGGGCATTGCGCTCGTCGTCGATGCGACGCATCCGTATGCCGCGCAAATGAGCCGCCACGCCCGCGCGGCCTGCGACAGCACAGGCGTGCCGCTATGGGCCGTGCGCCGTCCCGCGTGGCCTGCACAGTCCGGCGACGACTGGCGTTTCGTTCACGACTGGCACGGCATCGTCGCCGGCATCGCCGGATTCGGCCGGCCGCTGTTCACGCTCGGGCGCGAACCGCTCGCGCATCTGGACGAGATTCCCGCTTCGCAATACTGGACCGTGCGCTGTCTCGAAGCGCACGCGGGCAATGCACGCGCGCGGATCATCGATGCGCGCGGCCCGTTCACCCTCGACGGCGAACGCGCGCTGTTCGACGCAGCCCGCATCGATGTCGTCATCAGCAAACACAGCGGCGGACGCGCGACCGAGGCGAAGCTGACGGTCGCGCGCGAACGCGGCCTGCCGGTCATCATGCTCGCGCGTCCCGAGTTGCCCGCCGCCGACCGCCGTTTCGGCACCGTCGCCGATGCACTCGATGCGCTCGGACTTCAACTCTCATTCACAGCATGACCGTCTATTTCATCGGCGCCGGACCCGGCGATCCCGAACTCATCACCGTCAAAGGCCAGCGGCTGGTCCGCACCTGCCCGGTACTGCTCTATGCCGGCTCGCTGGTGCCGAAGGAAGTGCTCGCCGGTCATCATGCGGAAAAGTGCATCGATACGGCGGAGCTCGATCTCGATACCATCGTCGCGCTGTTGCACGACGCGCACGTCGCCGGCCAGGACGTGGCGCGCGTGCATTCGGGCGATCCCTCGCTGTACGGCGCGATCGGCGAGCAGATGCGCCGGCTCGACGCGCTCGGCATTCCCTATGAAATTGTGCCCGGCGTGACGGCGACGGCTGCATCGGCGGCGGCGCTCGGTCGCGAACTGACGCTGCCCGGCATCTCCCAGACGGTCATCCTCACGCGCTACGCGACCCGCACGGCCATGCCGCCTGGCGAATCGCTCGCGGATCTGGCGCGGCACCGCGCGACGCTTGCGATTCATCTCGGCGTGCGTCACATCGAGCGCATCGTCGCCGACCTGGTGCCGCACTATGGCACGGACTGTCCGGTGGCCGTGGTGTTTCGCGCGAGCTGGCCCGACGAAACGCGCATCGAGGGCACGCTCGCGGACATCGCGGAAAAGGTGCGCGCGGCGGGCGTCGAACGCACGGCGATGATTCTCGTCGGCCGCGTGCTGTCCGCCGACGGTTTCGCCGAATCGACGCTCTACGGCAGCTGACCCCGCCATGCGCGATCTCGACGCCGTTTTTGCCGCACTCGCCCGGTCGGCGTTCCGGCGGCGCTTTGCGCTCGGCGTGCGGGAAGGGAAGTATCTGGGCGCGAAGGGCATGGAGACGGTGCTCGCGCAAGCGCACGACATGATCGGCAGGCGTCTCGGGCCGCCGCTGCCGCCCAACGACGGAAAGCAGACGCCGATGCGCGGGCATCCGGTGTTCATCGCACAGCATGCGACGGCGACGTGCTGCCGCTCATGTCTGGCCAAATGGCATGAGATCCCGGCGGGCCGGGCGCTGGATGCCGTCGAGCGGCAGCATGTGGTCGATGCTATCGAACGCTGGCTGCGGGCGCAGCCGCTGCCGGAAGCGTCGCGGTCCGAGCCTGAGGTGCGTCAGCGCAGCCTGTTCTGACGGTCAGCGCGGCGCGTCGGTCAATTGCTGCCGATTTCCAGTCCGACCTGGGCCGTTCGCGCAACAGTGACGAAGCCACGGTGCTCCAGAAACACCGTCTGATGGCTCGGACGAAGCAAAAGATCCGGCGTCAGCTTGAATGCCACGACGTCATCGGACTTCCACATTGGAATTCGTTCACCGCCAATGACGGCCACCGTACCCGGAGGCAAATCGCCGTTGATCTTCATCCAGATCGGCGTGCCGGCGGGATCCAGGTGGGCGAGATCGATGGTCCTGGGCCCGTAATCGACGATCTTCGTTTGCAGCGAGACGACCGGCAGCGCGTTGCGAAGGAAGAGCTGGTTCATGCCAAGCGGCACGAGAAGCACTGCGCACGCGATCGCCATGGACATGGCGATACGCGGAGATTTCGATCCGTCGCGATGTCTGCGTCCCAGCGCCACGAACGGCTTTTCGATCAGATACCAGCTCGCCGATGCGACCGCGACGGTGATCGCAAACGCGATCAGGAAAAAAGCCAGCGGCGACATGTTCCGAACCACGGTCTGATCGAACAGGTATCGGCCCACTGCCAGATGGTAGAGGTAGATCCCGTAGCTGATGCGGCCGAGGTATTGCAAGGTGGGACGGCAAGCGATCGCTATCGCAGTCGGCGAGCCGTCCATCCAGGCAATCAACGAGGCTGTCAGGCAGCCAATGGCCGTGGGCCACAGAACGATTCCATAGGCCCAGTGACCGGTGAGGTCGCCGGCGAAAACACACATCGTGAGAACGGCGCCGATGCATCCTGTGACGACATGAGGAAAAGCAAGACCTTGCTGCCTTCGCTGCTCGAATAATGCGAGCAGTGCACCGAACGCGAGGCAATCGACGTTGCTGGTCAAGGAGTAAAGCGTTGCTTCGACGTTGTGTATGTGTCCGTAGAAGAAGAGTCTCGACACGGGCGCAGCGACGATCATGGCGCAGCAGACCTTCCACAAGATTCGGCTCGGCAGCAGCGTGATGAACGGCCACACCAGATAAAACTGCTCCTCAACCGAGAGCGACCAGAAATGGATTGGAAATCCGTCTCCATGGTTGAGCGAGAAAAAGAGATTGGAGAGAAATGCGGAGTGCCAGAGTGCCTCCGACCCGCTCATTCCAGGCCAGATCAGCAAATAGAATGCGATCGAAAGGTAATAGATCGGCCAAATACGCAGCGCGCGCCGGGTGTAAAACGCGACGACATTGATCTGGCCTTGACCTGCGTTGCGTTCGCGCAGCAGCCCACGCGTAATGACGAAGCCGCTGATCACAAAGAACATGTAGACGCCGGCGTGTCCCCAATTCACGGGGCCCATGATTTTGGGCGCCCAGTGACTGATCAGGACGGCAATGACAGCGACTGCGCGAAGTGAGTCAATCTCGGGACGGTAGGGTCTGGCCTCTGTCTGGACTATTTTTGTATTTGCAACTGTCGCCAATTGAATCTCGCCGTCTGGAATTATCGTTTCGGCGGATTCTACAATGACTTAATACAAAATATTACCTGGCCCGGTTGCTTTTATTTCCTTGTGCGAACGCTCGGAAATTTATTCGGACGCTGAACTAAGCCTGGCACACCGCCAGAGTCCGCTAGCATGCGTCCGTCTGGAGGCTCTCAATCCCTTGCTGCGCCTGCCTTGCGCGTCTTCGCGCGCCGGGCGAGCATATTGAGCGCCTCCACCAGCGCCGAGAACGCCATCGCGGCATAGATATAGCCTTTCGGCACATGCGAGCCGAAACCTTCCGCAATCAGCGTCATGCCGATCACGAGCAGGAAGCCGAGCGCCAGCATGACGATGGTCGGATTCCGTTCGATGAACCTCGACAGCGGCCCGGCCGCGAACAGCATCACGGCGACCGCGGCGATCACCGCGACGAACATGATCGGAATGTGCTCGGTCATGCCGACCGCGGTCACGATGCTGTCGATGGAAAACACGAGGTCGAGCAGCAAAATCTGGCCGATCGCCGAGAGCGGCGTCAGACGGCCGCCCGGGTTCGCGCCAGCGTGGTCGTCGGCGTCGTGCGTCACGTGATGACGGATTTCGGTGGTGGCCTTCCACACGAGAAACACGCCGCCCGCGATCAGGATCAGGTCGCGCCACGAGAAGCCGTGCCCGAAGGCTTCGAAGATCGGCGCCGTGAGCCGGACGATCAGCGCCACCGTGCCGAGCAAGCCAAGCCGCATCACGAGCGCGAGGCCGATTCCCAGGCGCTGGGTGCGTGCCCGGTGCGCTTCGGGCAGCTTGTTGGTCAGGATGGAAATGAAGATGAGGTTGTCGATGCCAAGCACGACTTCCATGACGACGAGCGTCGCGAGCGCGGCCCAGGCGGCAGGATCGGCGAGAAGGGCGAAGAGATAGTCCATGCGGTGCGGGCCTGGTCAGGGATTGACGTCAATGGCGGAATGCTAACCTGCTCGATTGCAGAAATGAAAGGAACCTGAAATATTAATTCGTATCGAAGCGCCACACGATAGCGATCTTCTGCGGGCCGGGTCGTGTCTTGCGACTAAATATGGCCAACTGGCCACAAATACCGGATTTGAAACGGATTTTTGCATCTCTTGAGAAGCGGTTGAGCTCGGTTTACGGGTAAACTCCAACCCTCTCGAGCCGGCTGAAAATCCGGCCGTCCTACACTTCCCGACTTCCGGGAAAAAACGCCACTTTCGCATGCAGGGAAAATCACAACGTCTCGTCGAGCTGGACTTCTTCAGGGGACTGGTTCTGCTCATCATCGTCGTCGATCATATCGGCGGGAGCATGGTGTCGCGCTTCACCCTGCATGCGTTCGCGCTCAATGATGCCGCCGAAGTCTTCGTCTTTCTTGGCGGCTTCGCCACCGCCACCGCCTATGTCTCGCTCGCCGAGCGCCGTTCCGAAAGCGTCGCGCGCCGCCGCTTCGTGAAGCGGGCGTTCGAGCTGTACCGCGCCTTCCTCGTCACCGCCGTATTGATGCTGGCCGCGTCCTTCCTGCTGCGGCCGTTCTTTGGCCACGCGCCGAATCTCGCGCTACACGATCTCGACAGCCTGATGGCCGAGCCGGTCTCTTCGATCGCGCAGATTCTCACCTTCGAGCGCCAGCCGTACCTGGCCGCCGTCCTGCCGATGTACGCCCTGTTCGCGCTGGCCGTGCCGCTGATGCTGCCGCTCGCGCGCAGCAAGCCCTGGATCCTGCTCGGCCTGAGCCTCGCACTGTGGGCGTGTGCGCCGGCCATCGGCGAATATCTGCCCTCCGCCGAAGACAACCTGTGGGACTTCAATCCGGCAGCCTGGCAGCTGATGTTCGTGCTCGGCGTGCTGGCGCGCTGCCAGCCCGTGTACCAGCGGGTGAGCGCGCATCGTTTCGGCTGGATCGTCAGCGCGGGCACTGTCGCGCTGATCGCCGGCATGGCGTATTACAAGCTGCTCGTGCTGCCCCCGGTGCTGGACAGTGCGTTCAAGCGTGACCTCGCCGGGCCGCGAATCGTCAATTTCCTGGCGATCGCGTGGATCTGCGCCAATCTGGCGCGCTATGGCGTCGTGAAGGCGATCGCGAACCGCTTGCCGTGGATCGGCGCGGTGGGGCGCGACGGCATGGTGGCATTCGTCGCGGGGACGGTCATTTCGCTGGTCGTCGATTCTGTCCTGTTCACGCTCACCGACGGCCTCATCAACGTGCCGGCCGGGCTAGCCGCCGATGCGCTCGCCATCGGCGCGCTGCTCGCCGTGCCGCGCGTGCATCAAGCCGTGGCGGGCTGGCTCGGCAGCCGTCGACCGCTGCCCAAACCGGCGCCGGCAGCAGCGCCAGCTCGCGTCGCCGCCGATACGCGCGGGCGTTGACAGCAGCAACGAGCCAAAAAAGCGGGCAATCTTCGCCCGCTTTTTTGGGGATTGACCAGCAACTAACCGTCTTTTTCGCAACGCACCATCAGATTGATGCGGAAAAGCATGTGCGGCACGCTGCTTGCATGTACACCGGCCATCACGACAAAAAAACCGGAATCGCCATGCTCAAACTTGCCATCCTCTTCGCGATCATCTCCGTCGTTGCGGGCCTTTTCGGCTTCACACGCGTTTCATCGGGCGCGGCGGGCATCGCCAAGATCTGTTTCTTCATCTTCCTGATCCTGTTCGTGATCTTCCTCGTCATCGCGATATCCGCGGGCTCGCTCGTGCTGTAGCGCCAAGGCGGCGCCATGCCGCCTACGCGTGCTTCCTCGGATCGACCCGTGTCCCGCCGCAGTGTTACATTGCGGCGAGGAGACAGTCACGCGGCGTCGGATGGCACCAAGCCCCGCCCACGGCCGCGCTGAACCGACAAGGAGGAAGGCGATGCAGCACGCCATCGGCGCGGCCTTGCAGCCCGCGCAGCGCGATCTCATCCGTCATTCGCACGAGCGTTCGGCCACTTTCGGGCTGTGTGAAACGATGCGCCCCGATTACGCCGTGCTGACCGGCGCGCAACTCGCCGTCAAGCTCGACGAGAGCCGCACGCTGTGCGCGCACGCGCTGCCGGTCATCGAGACGCTGTACGCCCAGCTTGCGAATACGCACAGCATGATTGCGCTGACGGACGCGGAAGGCCTGATCCTGCATTCGTTCGGCGATGACGACTTTCTCGCCCGCGCCGAAAAAGTCGCGTTGCGCGCCGGCGCGATCTGGAACGAAGCGCATCAGGGCACGAACGCCATCGGCACGACCATCGCGGAGCGCACGGCCGTCACCGTTCACGGCGACCAGCACTACCTGCGCGCGAATCATTTCCTGACCTGCTCGAGCGTGCCGATCCTGGATCCGCTCGGCAACCTGTCCGGCGTCCTCGACGTCACCGGCGACCGGCGCGGCTATCACCAGCACACGATGGCGCTCGTCAAGATGTCGGGACAAACCATCGAGAACCGGCTGATTTCGAGCGCCTTCGAAGACAAGCTGCGCGTCCGTTTCCACAGCCGGCCCGAATTCATCGGCACGCTGATGGAGGGCATTGCCGTCTTCGAACTGGACGGCCGTCTGCTGTGCGCGAACCGCAGCGCGCAGTTCCAGCTCGGGCTTGATTTGCGCAGTCTGCGTGCGCAGACGGCGGAGACGCTGTTCGGCGAGGGTGTCGAAACGCTGATCGGGCGTCCCGGCGACGCGCCGCGGCGGCTCGTGCTGCACAGCGGCGTCGGCGTGTTTGCGAGCATCGAGTTTCGCGGCCGGCCGTCGACGAGCGTGGCCGTGACGGTCGCCGAGCCGGTGTCGTCGGCGCTCGCGGCGCTCTGCACCGGCGATGCGCACATGCAGGACGTCGCCGGACGCGTCCGCAAGGTGATCGGCAAGAACATTCCAGTGTTGATCGGCGGGCCGACCGGCGCGGGCAAGGAAATGCTCGCGCGCGCGATCCATGCCGATTCGCCGCGTCGCGCGGGCCCGTTCGTCGCGGTGAACTGTGCGTCGCTGCCGGAGACGCTGATCGAATCCGAGCTGTTCGGCTATGTGCCGGGCGCCTTTACGGGCGCGGCCAAACGCGGCGCGACCGGCAAGATCGTGCAGGCGAACGGCGGCACGCTGTTCCTCGATGAAATCGGCGACATGCCGCTCGCACTGCAAAGCCGTCTGTTGCGCGTGCTGCAGGAACGCGTGGTCGAGCCGCTCGGCGCGGCGCGCGGGGTGCCGGTCGATTTCATGCTGGTCTGCGCGAGTAACCGCAAGCTGCGCGATTGCGTCGCGCAGGGCGCCTTCCGCGAGGATTTGTATTACCGCGTCAACGGACTCTCGGTGACACTGCCGCCGCTGGCTGAGCGAACCGATCTGCGCGCGGTCGCCGACACGATGCTGCGCGACGAGCGATTTATCGGCCGTCCGATCGAGATCGATCCGGCCGTGCTCACGCTGTTCGCGCGCCATCCCTGGCCGGGCAACCTGCGGCAGTTGAGCAACGTGCTGCGCACGGCCTGCGCGATGCTCGACGACCACGACACGCACATTCGCGTAGCCCATCTGCCGCACGATTTCGTGGATGAACTCGATGCACTCGGTGAGATAGAACCGGCATTCGCACCGACGCTGCCCTCAGGCGGGCGTCTTGCCGACATCGAAGCCGGCGCGGTCGCGGCAGCGCTCAAGGCGCACGGCGGCAATGTATCGGCGACGGCGCGCGAACTCGGCGTGTCGCGCACGACGGTGTATCGCAAGCTGCGCGGCTAGTCTTCGAGTGCGTCCGGGCTGTGAGGCGCGGGCAACGCGCCGCTGTGATCCTTCAGCCCGACGCCGGTCAGTCCGAGGCGGCGCGCTTCGTTCAGCAGCCACATCAGCTTGTGCGCGGCGGCGTCGTAAGGCAGGCCCTCCGGGCGCACGTTGGAGATGCAGTTGCGCTCGGCGTCGTGACGGCCGGCGCGCGGCTCATACGTGACGTAGAGCCCGAGACTGTCCGGCGAACTGAGTCCCGGCCGTTCACCGATCATCATCACCACCATCCGCGCCCGCAAGCGTTCGCCGACGGGATCGCCCAGCGCAACCCGCGCCTGCGTGGCGATTACCACGGGACCGATGCGCCAGCCTTCGAGACGTGGCCGCAGGCTCGCGAGCAGCGGCGCGACGTGGCGCTGCGCGGCGACAGCGGACAGTCCGTCCGCGGCCACGAACACCAGGTCCGGTGCGTCATGCAGGGTCTTCGCGTACTCGGCGAGATGCGCCTCGCCTGCTTCCCCGGGCATGCGCCCCAGGTCGGGACGACGCAAATAAGTAGCGCGATCGGGTGCCGCGCTCGGCACATCGAGTGTGTCGAATCCTGCGGCGCGGATGGCCTCGGCAAGCGCGCCGGTATCGAGCGGCTGGTGGACCGCGTCGCGCGCCTGCGCGTGCGCGAGTTCGAAGGCGAGCAGCGGCGCAGTCGGCAGGCTGCTGCCCGCGCGGCCCAGCGCGATGCGGGCATTCGTGAAACGCCGCAACGCGTCCCACGGATCGTCCTGGCGGGGTGGCGTCGTCATGCGTCGATCCAGTCGAGCAGTGGTTGACGGGGCGCGCCTGATGGACGCGCAAGCAAACCGCCCTCTGCATCCGTAACGCGCATTCTGGCGAGCCACGCTTCGAACTCAGGCGCGCGCTTGAGGCCGAGCAGCCGGCGGACATACAGCGCGTCGTGAAACGAGGTGCTTTGATAGTTGAGCATCACGTCGTCCGCGCCCGGCACGCCCATGATGAAATTCACGTTCGCGGCGCCGAGCAGCGTCAGCAGCGTGTCCATGTCGTCCTGATCGGCTTCGGCGTGATTCGTGTAGCAGATGTCACAGCCCATCGGCACGCCGAGCAGCTTGCCGCAGAAGTGATCCTCCAGTCCCGCGCGAATGATCTGCCGGCCGTCGTACAGATATTCCGGACCGATGAAGCCGACCACGGTATTCGTCAGCAGCGGCTGGAAGCGGCGCGCCACGGCGTAGGCACGCGCCTCGCAAGTCTGCTGGTCGACGCCGTGATGCGCGTTCGCCGACAGCGCGCTTCCTTGGCCCGTCTCGAAGTACATGACGTTGTCGCCGACCGTGCCGCGCCCGAGCGACAACGCCGCGTCGCGCGCCTCCGCGAGCAGCGCGAGCGACACGCCGAAGCTCGCATTGGCGCGCTCGGTGCCCGCGATCGACTGGAACACGAGATCCACCGGCGCGCCTTGTTCGATCGCCGCGAGCGTGTTGGTGACGTGCGTGAGAACGCAGGATTGCATCGGCACGTCGTAGCGGCGGCGGAAGTCGTCCATCATCGTGAGCAGCGTGCCGATGGCCGCCGGCGAATCCGAGGCCGGATTGATGCCGATGACCGCGTCGCCGCAGCCGTAGAAGAGGCCGTCGAGCATCGCGGCGGCGATGCCTTTGGGATCGTCGGTCGGGTGATTCGGCTGGAGGCGCACGGAGAGATGCCCCGGCAGGCCGATGGTCGTCCGGAAGCGCGTGACCACCGGGCGCTTCTTGGCGGCGAGGATCAGGTCCTGGTTGCGCATCAGCTTGGACACCGCCGCGGCCATCTCCGGCGTGATGCCCAGGGTGACGGCTTCGAGCGCGGCGGTGTCGGTGCTGTCGGCGAGCAGCCATTCGCGGAAGGCGCCGACCGTCAGATGCGCGATGGGCGCGAAGGCTTCGCGCGAATGCGTGTCGACGATCAGCCGCGTGACTTCGTCGTCCTCGTAGGGGATCAGCGGTTCGTCGAGGAAGGCGGCGAGCGGGACCTGCGCCAGCGCCATTTTGGCGGCCACGCGCTCTTCCTCGGTGGCGGCCGCGAGACCGGCGAGCTCATCGCCGGAGCGTCGCGGACTGGCGCGGGCGAGCAGCGTCTTCAGGTCGTCGAAACGGTAGCGGCGCACGCCGATCGTCTCGTGATAGCTCATTGCTTCTCCTTGCACGGTGCGGACGGTCCTGCGATACGGCCACTGTAGCCGCTTCGCGCCCGCCTGGTGCGGCGGAAAAAAAGAGCCCGCCGGAAGCGAATCCGTGCCCATGCGATAATTTTTCGCTTCAGTCAGCCGCCGCGCGCCCCGTTTCCCGTGAAAAACCTGCTTGTTCCTCTCGACCGCCTTGGCGATTTCGATGAAATCGTCGACGTCCGCACGCCGCTCGAATTCGCCGAGGATCACATTCCCGGCGCCATCAACGCGCCGGTGCTCAGCAACGAGGAACGGGTGATCGTCGGGACGATGTACAAGCAGGTTTCGCCGTTCGAGGCGACCCGCGTCGGCGCGGCGATGGTCGCGCGCAACATCGCGCGGCATCTCGATACGCTTTTCGCAGACAAACCCCGCAACTGGCGCCCGCTCATCTATTGCTGGCGCGGCGGCAAGCGCTCCGGTTCGATGACGACCTGGCTCAACCTGATCGGCTGGCAAGCGCGTCAGCTCGACGGCGGCTACAAGACTTACCGGCGCGGCGTGATGGAGCGGCTAAGCGAACTGCCGCGCCAGTTCCGCTATGTGGTGCTGATCGGCCATACGGGCAGCGGCAAGACGCGGCTCCTGACAGCGCTGCACGGGGCGGGCGCGCAGGCGCTTGATCTGGAAGGGCTGGCGGCGCATCGCGGGTCGCTGCTCGGGGCGTTGCCGGGGCAGCCGCAACCGTCGCAGAAAGGCTTCGATTCGGCGCTGCTCGAGGTGCTGTCTTACTTCGACCGGACCCGGCCGGTGTTCGTCGAGGCGGAAGGGCGCCGCATCGGTTCCATCACACTGCCCGACGCGCTGCTCGACAGTCTGCACGCGTCGCCCTGCGTGGAGGTTCGTGCGCAGCGGAAAGACCGCATCGCGTTTTTGTTGCAGGATTACGCCCATCTGTTCGACGAACCGGCCTTCTTCAAGACGCAGCTCTCGAAGCTGGTTGCGCTCCACAGCCGCGAACGCGTGGCGCATTGGCACGGGCTGATCGACGCCGATGCGCGCGCGGAACTGTTCGGCGAGCTGATCGACCGGCATTACGATCCGGCCTACGCGCGCAGCAGCCAGGCGCTTTATCGCGAGTTGCCGCACGCGGCGCACGTGCTGTTCCGGCCGAACGACGAAGACAGTATCGAACAAGCGCATGCACTGCTCGCGCAGCTCGCCGAAACCACGCCCGCACTCTGATTCCAACTTCACACTCGAAACAAGAAAACACGTTATGACCACGCTCCGACAACCTCGCGTCGCGCTCGGCTGGATGGTGTTCCTGCTCATCGCCGTATTGGGACTGTTCTATGTGAAATGGTTTCCGTACTACAACCGCGCGTTTGTTGCGGCGAGCCAGCATTCCATCGGCAAGTCCATTCTGATGGGCACGGCCGCGAATGCGCCGACGCCTTCGTGGCAGGCCGCGCTCGATTACGCGCTCGCTTATGGCAAGGCCATCTGGCAGGCCATGGTGCTCGGCCTGCTGCTCGGCTCGGCGGTGCAGGCGCTGATTCCGCCGCGCTGGGTCGCCCGGGCGCTCGGGGAGCATGACTTCGGCAGCGTGGTGAACGGCGGGCTGATGTCGTTGCCGGGCATGATGTGCACGTGCTGCGCGGCGCCGGTCGTCGCGGGCCTGCGGGCGCGCGAGGCGGCGCCGGGCGCGGCGATCGCGTTCTGGCTCGGCAATACCGTGCTCAATCCGGCCGCGCTGGTGTTCATGGGCTTCGTGCTCGGCTGGCAATGGACCGGCCTGCGCCTCGTGCTGGGCGTGTTGATGGTGTTCGGGCTCGGCTACGCGGTGAACCGGATGGTGACGCCGGCACAGGCGGCGGCATCGCGCGAGTCGCTGGCGAAGCTCGTCGAAACCGACGACCCCGGCACGGCGTTTTCGCGCTGGCTCAAGATTCTCGGCCGCATGACCTTGCGGCTCATCCCTGAATACATCGTGCTCGTGCTGCTGCTCGGCGCGGCGCGCGCGTGGCTGTTTCCGCATATCGGGCCGGATATCGGCAACGGCTTGCTGTGGATCGCGGCCTTCGCCGTGGCTGGCACACTGTTCGTGATCCCGACGGCCGGTGAAGTGCCGATCATCCAGGCGATGCTGTCGCTCGGCATGGCTGCCGGTCCTGCTGGAGCCTTGCTGATGACGCTGCCGCCGGTGAGCGTGCCGTCGCTGGCGATGCTCGGGCGGTCGTTTCCGCCGCGCGTGCTGGCGTTCGTGACGGTGGCGGTGGTGGTGTTCGGGATCGTCGGCGGGGTGGTGGCGGCGGGGGTGTTTTGAGGGGGTGTTTGTCGAAGACGACACACCGCCCTCAATGAATCGCCGCCCCAGCCTTGATCAGCAGCTTGAACGGCAGCGCGAGCAGCATCGCGCCGCCCACGCCCGCCACCCACAGCGCCACAAACCAGAACAGCTTGCGCGCGCGCTCAATGGTAGTGATGTTCGCCATGGCGCACCTTTCCTCTGAATACCCAATAGCTTAGCGTCGTGTACGCGATGATGACCGGCAGGATCACCGCCACGCCGACGATCGTGAACAGCTGGCTCGAATGCGGCGCGGCCGCGTCCCAGATCGAAACCCCGGGGAAGATGTCATGGGGCGAAATGCTCGCGACAAGTCCCGCATAGCCGAGCAGCACGAAGCCCAGCGCGACGGCGAACGGCCGTGTCTCGTGACGCGATTCGATCGAACGTCTCATGGCCCACGCGCACGCCGCGACCAGCACCGGCACGGGCAGCAGCCGGTAGAACAGCGGCGAGTCGAACCAGCGTGACGCAATGCCGGCGTCCTGCAGCGGCGTCCAGATACTGACGACGGCGATGGTCGCGAGTTGCAGCAGCGTCAAAGGCCAGACGACGCGATACATCCGCCGCTGCAAATCGCCTTCGGTCTTGGCGATCAGCCAGCACGCGCCGAGCAGCGCGTACGTCACGACAAGCGCGCCGCCGGTAAAGAGCGCGAACGGCGTGAACCAGCCGAAGGGATCGCCGGCAAAACGGCCATCGGCGACGGGAATGCCGTCGAGAAACGCGCCGAGCGCCACGCCTTGAAAGAAGGTCGCGCCCGCCGATCCGCCGATGAACGCCAGATCCCACAGATGCCGCGTGCGCTGCGCCTTTGCGCGAATCTCGAACGACACGCCGCGAAAGATCAGGCAGACGAGCATCAGCACGAGCGGCAGATAGAGCGCGGACAGCACGGTCGAATAGACCATCGGGAACGCGGCGAACAGTCCTGCGCCGCCGAGCACGAGCCAGGTTTCATTGCCGTCCCAGACCGGCGCGACGGTGTTCATCATCACGTCGCGGTCGTGCTGGTCGGGAAAGAACGGAAAGAGAATGCCGATGCCGAGATCGAAGCCGTCGAGCACCACGTAGAGAAACAATCCCAGCGCGATGATCGCGGCCCAGGCAAGCGTGAGGTCCATGTCTTAAGCTCCTTCGATGGACTGATGCGGAAGGCTGAGCGGCCGGCGCGCGGTGCCGTCGGGCGTCTCCGTAGGCGAGCCCGGCAGCGCGGGCCCTTGCCGCAGCAACTTCAGCAAGTAGTAGATGCCGGTGCCGAAGACGATCGTGTAGACGATCACGAACGCCAGCAGCGACACGCCAACCTGTTGCGCAGTAACGGGCGAGACGGCATCGGCGGTGCGCATCACGCCGTACACCACCCACGGCTGGCGGCCTGCCTCGGTCGTGATCCAGCCGGCCAGCAGCGTGATGAAGCCGCTCGGACCCATCGCCAGCGCGAAGCGATGGAACCAGCGCGCCTCGAACAGCCGGCGCTTGCGATGCAGCCACCACGCCGCGAACGACATCAGGATCATCAGCACGCCAAGACCCGCCATGACGCGGAAGGTCCAGAACACGAGCGTCGAGTTCGGCCGGTCCGCCTTCGGAAACTCTTTGAGGCCGCGAATCTCGCCGTCCCAGCTGTGTGTGAGGATCAGGCTGCCGAGATGCGGAATCCGCACCGCGTACTTCGTGGTTTCGGCTTCCATGTCGGGAATGCCGAACAGGTTCAGCGCCGTGCCGCCTTTCTCCGTGTCCCAGATGCCTTCGATCGCCGCGATCTTCGCGGGCTGATGTTCACGCGTGTTGAGACCGTGGGCGTCGCCGACGAGCGCCTGGATCGGCGTCAGTGCGAGCAGCAGCCAGAGCGCCATCGAGAACATCTTGCGGATGGCGGGATCGCGCCGGCCTTTCAGCAGATGCCATGCGCCGGTCGCGGCGACGACCAGCGCCGCGACGATGAACGCCGCAATCGCCATGTGCGCGAGCCGGTACGGGAACGACGGATTGAAGATGATCGCCCACCAGTCCACCGGCACGACGTGATCGCCTTCGATGCGAAAGCCCTGGGGCGTCTGCATCCAGCTGTTCGACGCGAGGATCCAGAAGGTGGAGATGAGCGTGCCGATTGCGACCATCAGCGTGGCGCCGAAGTGCGCCTTCGGTCCGACCTTGTTCCAGCCGAACAGCATGATGCCGAGGAAGCCCGCCTCGAGGAAGAACGCGGTCATCACCTCGTAGGTGAGCAGGGGGCCGGTGATCGGGCCGGCGAAGGTCGAGAAGCCGCCCCAGTTGGTGCCGAACTCGTACGCCATCACGACGCCCGACACGACGCCCATGCCGAACGCCACGGCAAAGACCTTCGACCAGAAGAGACACAGCTCCTTGTAGACGGGCTTGCCGGTCTTGAGCCAGGCGCCTTCGAGCACCGCGATGAAGCTCGCGAGCCCGATGGACAACGCCGGAAAAATGATGTGAAACGAGACAGTGAACGCGAACTGGAGCCGCGCCAGATCGAGTGCTTCGAGAGTCGAATGCATGATGCCCTGTGCCTTGAATGTCACCCGCGCCCGGATGGTCGGGCGTGTGTGTTCTTGCCGATTCAGTCGTGTAACGGGGCCGAGCTTAGCGCCAATCGCAAAAAGTGTTGCGTTGCGTCAGCGATCTTGCTGCGCGCGCAAATGCCGCAGTTTCAAGGGCTTGCAGGCGCTATCGGGTTGATTCTCCGATGCTTTTCGGGCACGTTTATCGTGCGCTGCGGCATGAACGCGCAGGGGCGTTCGCGACAATCGACCGCACGACCGGCGAAGCCTGTGCGAAAGGGCTAAAAGAACTGAGGCGGCGTCATCACAAACCGCGCGATTCGGCCGGGTACGATAATGGCTATCGCAGCGCGCGCGCCGCGCAGACAAACAAGGAGAGATACGATGCGCCTCGATGACGAAGCAGAAAGCCGCAATGTCGAAGACCGGCGCGGCGGCGGAGGCGGCGGCTTCCGGGTAGGCGGCGGATCGATCGGCATTGGCACGATCATCGTCGCGCTCGCGGCTTCGTACTTCTTCGGCATCAATCCGATGACCATCATCAACGGCGCACAGGTCCTGCAGGGCAACGCGCCGCAGCAGCAGGCAGCGCCCGCCAGCAGGCAGCCCGCCACCGATCCGGGCGCCGTGTTCGTGCGCAAGGTGCTCGGCAACACCGAGCGCACCTGGCAGCAGATCTTCCACACACAGTTCAACCAGGACTATCCGGCACCCACGCTGGTGCTGTTCTCCGGCGGCACGCAGACGGCCTGCGGCACCGGACAGGCGGCCATGGGTCCGTTCTACTGTCCCGCGGATCGTAAGGTCTACATCGATCTCTCGTTTTATCGCGAGTTGCGCGACCGCTTCGGCGCTGGCGGCGATTTCGCCCAGGCATACGTGATCGCGCATGAAGTCGGGCATCACGTGCAGAACGTGCTCGGCATTTCAGACAAGGTCGATCAGGCGCGCACACGGATGTCGCGCGCGCAGGCCAATGCGCTGTCCGTGCGCGTCGAGTTGCAGGCGGATTGTTTCGCGGGCGTATGGGCCGCAGTCGCGCAACGGATGAACGCGCAACTGATCGAGCCCGGCGATTTCGAGCAGGGATTGAACGCGGCAGGCGCGATCGGTGACGATCGGCTTCAGCAGCAGTCGCAAGGGCGCGTCGTTCCGGAGGCCTTCACCCACGGCACCAGCGAGCAACGGCAGCGCTGGCTGCGGCGCGGGCTGTCGACGGGCGATGTCGGCCAGTGCGATACCTTCTCCGCACGCGCGCTCTGAGTTGCGGTCACGCTGCGCGATTTGGACTATTCTCGATACGCGCGACGCACGCAAACCGGCGCGAGCGGGCGGAACTTACAAAGGCTGACAATGCCGCTTTCCCAATTTCATTAGAATCGCTGGTTTTGCGGAGCGCGGCTCACTGCGCCGCCTGCGGCGGCCCATTCCCGCGCGCCGCCGGCATCCGAGCACTCAAGACTCTTCCATGAAGCGAATTCTGATCGTCAAAGTCACGTCGCTCGGCGACATCGTGGAGACGCTGCCCGTCGTTTCCGACCTGCGGCGTGCCTTTCCCTCCGCAAAAGTCGACTGGGCCGCCGACGCCGCCTTCGCCGACATCATTCGCTGGAATCCGGGTGTGGACCGCGTGCTGAGCGCGCCGCTGCGCAAGTTCAAGAAGGCCCGCAACTGGAACGACCTGAAGGAAATCGGCGCATCCATCAGCGAACTGCGTGCCGAGAAATACGACGCCATCGTGGATATCCACGGCGTCTACAAGAGCGCGATCATCGCGTTCATTGCACGCGGGAAGCGGCGCTTCGGCTATCTGAACCAGGATCTCGGCGAGCGTGGCGCGGCCTTCGCGTATAACGCGCGCTTTCGCCCGCGTCCGCATACCGATGCCTGGCGCGGCATGCGCGTGAGCGTCGCCGAGGCGCTCGGCTACACCTTCGACGAGACGCCCGACTACAACGTGCGTCTGCCTGCGCTCGCGTACAGCCTCGATATTCCGCGCGACAAGCGCATCGCGATGCTGTTCCACGCCACTTCGGCCGACGTGAAGAAATGGCCCAAGGAACATTGGGGCGAAGTCGGGCGCTGGCTCGTCGCGCGCGGCTATACGATTGCCTTGCCGTGGGGCACCGAGCGCGAGCGCGGCGAGGCGCAGGCGATTGCGGCTATCGTGCCGGGCGCGATCGTGCTGCCGAAAGTGACGGTCGAGGAATGCGCACACTGGATCCAGGCGTCGGAGCTGGTGGTCGGGACCGATACCGGTCTCGTGCATCTCGCCCATGCCATGCAGCGCCGCACGGTCATGCTGTTTGCCGCGACATCGCGCGAGCATTTCGGCATCGATGCGCCGGGGCGCTCGGTATCGGTCGGCGATCACGGCGCGCCGCCCGACGTGCCGCAAGTGCTTGCAGCCATCGAAAGCGCAACGAACGGCGCGCCGCAAGCGGTATCCGGCTCGGCGGAAACGGGTGCGATGCTGCGCTAGAGCCGCGACGAGAACGAAGCGTGTTGCGCTGAGTCGGGCCCCATGTTTATGCGCATAAAACTTCTATCTCAAATTGTTGTGTCATCAACGTGGCGTTTTTTCCAAAAAAATTGGTGCGCCAACGTAAAAGTTGCCGTTTGACTCTTGACGGCGAAGGGTTCAAGACTGACGATTACGAAAACACTTAAGAATCGTCCTAAAGATGACCGAAGAAACCGTACTGGAAGCGCGCCAGTCCCTGGTTCGTCTGTGGCCGGCCGAGATTCCGCTGAATGCAGCGCTGGACTGGCCGATCATGTCCGCCGACGGCGCCGTGCTGTTCGATGCGGGCGCTGTCGTGCCGGACGTCGCGGCGCGTGATTTCATGTTCCAGCACTTCGAGCCGCATCGGGCGGTTCAGGAACCGGCGCGTGCGGTGAGTCAAGACGCGGATGTGTCCGGCGATCAGCCTTTGTCGCTCGACGATATCGGCCTGACGATCGGCGCGCGAGTCGGACTGCGCGGAACCGGCGGGACAGGGTCTGCGATGTATGCGAGCCGCGTGATCGGTTTTTCGACGCCGCGCCGTAACGGCGAGCGCTCGCTGTTCGTGACGCAGCCGTTGATGACCGGCTTCGATCCGCTCGATCTCAATGTCGGCGAACAAGTCGATCTGGTTGCGCTGACCGGGCGCGGCGTATTCCGTTTTGCCTGCACGGTCGATGCGATCTGCCGCGAGCCGTTCAACTATGCGGTGCTCTCCGCGCCCGGCGCGATCCGCCGACTTCGCACCCGCAAGTTCGCCCGGATGCCCACGCGTCTTGCTGCGCACTTTTCGGCTCATGGTTCGACGGATGTGCCGGAACTGGGGCGTGTCAGCGATATCAGCCCGTATGGCATGTCGCTGACGGTGGCGAAGCCGGCTGCGCGCATCGGCGACAAGCTGGCGCTCTCGTTCCAGTTCAGCACCGATGGCGTGGACGTGAAGATCGACACGATTGCGATCGTCCGGCATGTCGGCGCACCGGAGCCCGGTACGGGTCACGTGGCCTACGGGCTGGAATTCGAATCACTCGAGCCTTCGCAGCGCATCGCGCTGAAGTCGTTCATGGCCGAGCACAGCTGAACCGCGCGCCCGGCCCGCGTCTCGTGCATGCCGGCCGGCGATCAGTTGCCCGGGAAGCCGTCGGGAAAGAGCCGCTCGACTGCGGCTTCGAAATGCTGCACCGGGGCGGCGCCACGCAGCGCGATAGGAGGCGGTGCTTCCTGACCGGGCGCCGGCTCGCGCGACAGTACCGCGAACGGCACGCCCCCCACACCCAGCTTCTTTGCGAACTCCTCGTCCTCGATCACGAGATCGGTGTAGGTGCCGTCGTCGAGCGCTTCTTCCAGCAGTTCGGGATCGACACCGCATGCGGACGCGATATCGAGCAGTGCATCGGTATCGCCGATGTCGATGCCTTCCTCGAAGTACGCCTTGAAAATCGCGCGATGCACGACGTCGAAGCGGCCCGATTCGCGCGCGAACAGGGCGGCTTCGAACGCCTTGCGGCTGCGCGGCGTGACGGGCGGCATGCGCATGGTGACGCCGCGCTCTTCGGCGAGCGGCTGCACTGATTTTTCCCAAGCCTCGACGATCGTGTCGCTATTGGGATCCAGCAGGGGCGCCGGCTCGGGGCGCAGTTCGAACGCATGCCAGCGAATCTCGACTGCATCGCCATAGGCGTTGCGGAATTGATCGAGCACGGGCGTTTCGAGATAGCAGAACGGGCAGACGAAGTCCGACCACACGTCGATATACAGAACAGGCGTGGATGCCATGTGAGCCTCAAAAGCGAACGGCGCGGGATGCGCCGTCTTGTGAACCTGGGCCGGCGTCATGTGCGACGGGCGTTGAACCGATATGGTAGCGCGGGACGATTGCGGACGTGCGACACGCATGGCAAGCGTGGCATCAGAATCCGCCGTCGATTTCTATCCTGCTGCCATCGAAAAAACGTGACAGCCGGAAGGCGTGCGGATTGACGATCGGCCGGTCGCGCGCGACGAGATCCGCCATCAGTCTCCCCGCGCCCGGCCCGATGCCGAATCCGTGTCCGGAGAAGCCGGTCGCGATGAAGAGTCCTGGCTTGCCGTCCACGCCCGAGATGACCGGCACGGCGTCAGGCGTCACGTCGATATAGCCGGCCCATGCCTGCGCTTCCCGGATCTGCGATAGCGCAGGGTAGATCGCGCGAAACTCCGCGAGGGCCTTCGCGTTGAAGGACGGATTCGGCACGGGGTCGAGCGTGCGCACGAGTTCGAAGATCGTGGGCTGGTCGAGCGGCCAGCGGCGCGGCATGCGCAGCCCGTCGAGGAAGCGGGCGTTCAGGCCGAGCTTGATCGAACCGAACTGGCTTTTCAGGGCGGGGAGGAACTTGAAGAACAGCCGGAAGCTGTCCGGCGTGATGTCGTGATCGCTGTGGAATGCATTGGCGATGGTGTAGCCGCCATCGAGCCGCTTGCGATAACCCACGTCCCGGTTACAGGCGCTCACCTCCGGCCCGCCTTCGATGGGCGCCGTGCGCAGGACCGAGGAGCGGACCAGCAACTGCGGAACGTCGACGGCGAGACTGCCGGTGAAATAGCGCGTCCACGCGCCGCCGGCTACCACCACGCTTGAGCACGCGATGCGGCCGAGTTCCGTCACCACGGCGCTGACGGCGCCGCCGCTGGTTTCGACGCCGCGCACAGCGCATGGCATGAGCACTTTCACGCCGCTCTGGCGCAGTGCGGCGGCCATGGCGGGTACTGCGCGTTGCGGCTCGGCGCGGCCGTCCGAGAGCGTGTAGATGCCGCCCGCGAAGCGGCGCGCGGTGCCTGGCATCAGCGCAGCGGTTTCGTCCGCCGAGACCATGCGCGAGTCGAGCGCGTCGCGCCCGACGAGTGCCCGCGCGCGTTCGAGCCAGGCTTCGTGATCGGCGAGGGCTTGTGGGTCGTCGGCGGCGTAGAGGATGCCGCTCGTGCGAAAGCCGGTGTCGATGCCGAGTTCCGCATCGATGCGCCGCCACAGCTTCAGGCTTTCGAGGCTCAGTTCGAGCTCGCGCAAGTCGCGGTGCGTGGCGCGGCACCAGCCCCAGTTGCGGCTCGACTGCTCGCCGGCGACTACGCCCTTTTCGCAGACCGCGACGGAGAGGCCTTTGTCGGCGAGCGCCCGCGCCGTGCTGACGCCGACGATGCCGCCGCCGATGACGACGACGTCGACGCGGTCGGGCAGGGTGCGGTCTTCGGGGATGGTGTCGGTGGGTGGGCCCATGTCAGGTGGTTTTCCTTATGACTTTGGCGGCAAGTTGGGTGGATTGTTCAGCCACGTCGTGATTGACGTTCTCGCCAGGGTGATAGTCGGCTCTGACTCGTGCATTGCGAAGCGTGATCAGGTCCAGTCCAATTGCTTTCGATAAAGCGTGTTTCGCGTCATTCGGGCGGATCATTGGATTGCACAACTGCTGGATCAACTGGTCATGGCGGCCGCTTGCCCGACCGACGGTACCGGGCGCGGGCAACCTCCGATGAAATTCGTTTGCCGCATGAAACGCTCCATAATAGGCGCGGCTGCAGACGGTACGATATTGAGGCTCGGTGGTGGCGTGGCGCATGAGTGCCGCTGCGCACTCGACCCATTCCTGCGCTGTGCTGCTCATTTGCACGCTCCGTCGAAATACACGCCCAGTGCAGCGGTGTTGAAGAACATCAGCCGTTCCTCTTCACGTAGCAACGCCTCATTCATCTTCTTCGTAAGATCCCACGAGGTAGGCACGCTGAGTCTGAAGCTGACGCAGCGGCAGACTCCTTCCACGTCGAGTACGAGGGGATTGACGTCCGGGCAAAGCCGATGCTGTCTCAACACGATGCCCGTGCAATCGAGACGTTGTGCGATTTCGTCGTCTGTCACGCCTGCGTCCGTCAATATGGAAGCCGCGGCCGACACTTGTTCCGCCCACTCCTCATCCCACTCAACCCCCCGCATCCTCGCTTCCCGGATCAACTCCGCCGTACATCCGACCGCTCCCGCGAGAAACCCATACGGCGCAATGACCGCGAGGTTGCGCGTCCGCGCGCCGCACAGTTCGCGATACAGCGCTTGCGCCTCGGAGAACATGCCGAGTCCGAGCCGCGTGATCATCCAATTCTCACGGCCGACGTCCGACAGTCCGAGCGCCACCGCGTTCCTGAACGCGCCTTCAGCGCCTTCGACATCGCCGGCGAGCGCGCGCCACGAGCCGGTCAGTTCCCACGCGGCGCGAGCATCGGCTTGCAACAGCTGGCGGATGTCATGTCCGATCGCGCGCCACTCACGCGAAAGCGGCGTGATTTCGGCGGGGTCGATGAAGCGGGGCGAAGCCGCGCGCAGTGCGTTGATACGGTCGACGAGCTGATGGGTTTTCGGTTGCGGTAATGCGTTCATGTCTTTCTGCCGGTCATGATCGACACGCGAGGCCGGACCGTGCGCGGGCGGCTTGCACGGTGTCGAAGTGCTTCGGGTCGAAGGGTGAACGCATGCTAAGTGAATCGATGGTCTTTGACCATATGAATACTTCCGAGTTATCGGCCCGACCCCTCAGGCGCCGGGCGGCACCGCGCAAAGCCTTGCCGGGAAAGGCTTTGCGGGCATCATCGTCCGACTGGCATAGGCCGCTTCATCGCTTGCTTCCTGCCTCCGCTGCGCGCCTCGGAGCGATCCGTTACGATGCATGACGACGTGCCGGTCCGGCCGTGCCGTGATGACGAATCAAGGTCATCCGGCGGATGCATGCAAGTCCGAGCGGGCACGACGCGTGCGGACCGACAACGCGCATGCGGCGCGCGACCGAGGGTCACGCCGCCGTTCGATCATTTCCCTTCACCTTCATCCTCTGGAGAACTCACGTGCAAAAGACAGCATCGGCAAAATGGAGCGGCGGCATCAAGGACGGCAAGGGCTTCATCTCGACGCAGACCGGCGTGCTCAATGAGGCACCGTACGGCTTCAAGTCGCGTTTCGAGGAAGGTCCGGGCACGAATCCGGAAGAGCTGATCGGCGCGGCGCACGCAGGCTGCTTCACGATGGCGCTCTCGCTGCAACTGGAAATGGCGGGCCTGAAGGCCGAGAGTCTCGAGACCAAGTCCACCGTCACCCTCGACAAGGATGGCGAAGGTTTCACTATCACCGCCTGCCAGCTCGACCTCAAGGCCAAGATTCCGGGCGCCGACAAGGCCGCCTTCGACAAGGCCACGCAAGCCGCGAAGGAGGGCTGTCCGGTGTCGAAGCTCTTCGCGGGCAACGCGAAGATCACGTTGAACGCGGAACTCGTGTCGTAAGCGTATTGGCTGGTTGATGGCGCGCGGGAAGCATCGGTAGTCGATGCTTCCCGCGCGTTTTTTTGGCTGCCTTTTTTCAATCAGCAGGATCGACTCAAGGCGTTCCGTCAGCTTCAATCGTTCCGCTTTCCGGCGATAGCGAAACTCGACACGTATTCCAGACGGGCCTGTTCACCGTCGCCAAAGTGCCCGGCATGAACGCGTCTTTATCATCCCCTTCCGCCTCTCCTCGCAACCTTGTCGGCATACATCCGGCTATCGCTCAAAGCAAGCAAGTCGATGATCGACCCATGCTGCCCCGCTTCGAACAGCGTCTGCCCGACGCTGAAGCGGATCTGATACCCGCGCTCCGCCGCCGCGTTGCTGGCCGCCAGCGCATCCCGCAGCCGCTCGAGCGCGCGATCGGTTTCTTCATCGCCGGCGTCGGTGAGCAGCGCGACGAACTCATCGCCGCCCAGCCGGCCGATCACATCGCTTTCCCGCAGCGCCGCGCGCAAGGCCGCCGCAAAGGTCGTCAACGCGCGATCCCCCTCGGCATGGCCGAAGCTGTCGTTGATGCGCTTGAAATCATCGAGATCGAAGAACAGCAGCGAAGCGTCCCGGCCCATGCGCCGGCAGACATTCAGCGCATGCTGCGCCAGCGCCTCGAAGCCGCGCCGGTTGGCGATCAGCGTCAGTTCATCGACGGTCGCGAGTTCGATCGCCGCAATCTCCTGCTCCGCGATATGCGCCAGGTCGCGCAACAGTCCGACCGCCTCGCCGTCGAGTTCGCGCGGACGCGTGTCGATCAGACACAGCGTGCCAAGCTTGCTGCCGTTCGGCACGGTCAGCGGCTGTCCCGCATAGAAACGGATACCCGGATCGCCAGTGACGAGCGGATTGTCATGAAAGCGTGCGTCGGTACGGGCGTCGGGGATCATGAACACGTCGTCGTGCATGATCGCGTGCCCGCAGAAGGAGATGTCACGGCCGGTTTCCCGCACGCCCAGACCGGCGCAGGACTTGAACCACTGCCGGTTTTCGTCGATCAGGCTGACCAGCGCGATGGGCACGTCGAACAGACGCCGCGCCAGCCGCGTGAGGCGGTCGAAGCGTTCTTCCGCCGGGGTATCGAGCAATCTGAGCGTGCGCAGCGTGGACAGGCGAATGGGTTCGTTCTCGGGTATCGGGGCGACTAGCATGGTTCTCCGGGTTCCTGGACGTGGCCATTGACCACCCTTATTCTCCGACAAACACGCGACAAATTCATTCCTTCGACCACCTGGCTCGGTTATCCGCGCTTCAGCCGGCACATTCGCTATCATGCCGAGGGGCTGCGGCTGCATGTCACGGCGCGCTACGGCACGCCGGTCGCGCCCGTGGGTCGGACCCATGCATGCAACCCGTTCAGCTCGAGACCGAACCTCGACGTCCCCTCAACCGATCCGCCCGGAGCGCCGATGAAACTCAAGCTGGACTGGACCGTCATTACCCCGATCCTTGCGCTCGTCGTGCTCGCCGCGACCGCGCTGATACCGAGCGGCGTCCTGATGGTGCTTGCCGCCATCGCGCTCGCCTTCGCGGTGTTCGCAGCGGTGCATCATGCGGAAGTGGTCGCGCATCGGGTCGGCGAGCCGTTCGGCACGCTGGTGCTGGCCATCGCCGTCACAGTGATCGAGGTCGCACTGATCGTCTCCGTGATGCTTTCCGGCGGTCCCGACAAGGCCGGCTTGCCGCGCGACACGGTCTTTGCCGCGATCATGATCTGCAGCGGCGCGATCGTCGGGCTGTGTCTGCTGGTGGGCGGCCTGCGGCATCACGTGCAGAACTTCCAGCTGCAGGGCGCCAGCGCGGCGCTCGCCATCCTGTGCGCGCTCTCGGTGCTCACGCTCGTGCTGCCCAACTTCACGAGCACGGTGCAAGGTCCGGCGCTGTCCACTTCGCAACTGGTGTTCGTCGGCGTGATCTCGCTCGTGCTGTATGTGACCTTCGTGTTCGTGCAGACCATCCGGCATCGCGACTACTTCCTGCTGCCCACGCCCGAAGCCGCCACGTCCGTCCCTGTCGCGGCCCCCGACGATGAAAGCGCGCCCCATGCGCCGCCGCCCAGCAACCGCGAGGCGTGGATCGCGCTGGCGTTCCTGCTGCTGTCGCTGGTTTCGGTGGTCGGGCTCGCGAAGCTGCTGTCGCCGGCGGTCGAGGCGGGCGTCGCGGCCGCGGGCGCGCCCGAAGCGGTGGTCGGCATCGTCATCGCGGCGCTCGTGCTGTTGCCGGAAGGGCTCGCAGCCCTGCGCGCGGCGCGGCTCAACCGCCTGCAGACGAGTCTGAATCTCGCGCTCGGCTCGGCGCTCGCGAGCATCGGCCTGACCATTCCGACGGTGGCGGTCGTGTCGATCGTCATCGGCCAGCCCATTTCGCTCGGGCTCGCCTCGAAGGAAATCGTCATGCTGGCGCTCACGCTGATCGTCTCGGTCATCACGCTCGGCACCGGCCGCTCGACGGTTCTCCAGGGCGTCGTGCACCTCGTGATCTTCGCGGCTTTCCTGTTCCTTTCCGTGGTGCCTTGAGCGAGGGGAATCCGGGACGATCGTGCCAATTTGTTACCATGCTCGGTTTTTCGCGGGCGCAAGCCCGCTCCAGCCGCTCTGGTTTCACCGTCTGGTTACACCGAAAGTCCCGAAGGAAACGCATGTCATCGAAGAAGTCCGCCTCGCTCGCCGTTTGTACCGTCCTTGCTGTAACCGCCGCTTTCGGCGCAGTGTCGTCCGCCGTGCAAGCCAAGGAAATCACGCAGATCCGCTTTGCCGTCGACCCGTCCTATCCGCCGTTTGAATCCAAGCAGGCCGACGGCAAGCTCGCCGGCTTCGATATCGACCTCGGCAATGCGCTGTGCGCGCAGATGAAGGTCAAGTGCGTGTGGGTCGAGAACAATTTCGACGGCATGATTCCCGGCCTGAAGGCCCGCAAGTTCGACGCCGTCCTCTCCGACATGGGCATCACCGACGAACGCCTGAAGCAGATCGACTTCACCGTGCCGCTGTACGACACGCATGCGCAACTCGTCGCGCGCGCCGGCTCGGGCATCCTGCCGACGCCGCAATCGCTGAAGGGCAAGCGCGTCGGCGTGGAGCAGGGCACCGTGCAGGAACGCTACGCGAAGGCGAAGTGGGAGCCGCAGGGCGTGACCGTCGTGCCTTACGCCGACGAGGAACAGGTCGAAGCGGATCTGGTCGCGGGCCGCATCGACGCAATGTTCACCGACGCCGCGCAAGCCGCCATCGGCTTCCTGAAGAAGCCGCAGGGCAAGCCGTTCGCGCTGGTCGGCCCGATCGTCGAGGACCGCGCGATCATCGGTCCGGGAACGGCCATCGGGCTGCGCAAGGGCGACACCGACTTGAAGAACGGCCTCGACAACGCATTCGCGGAGCTCAAGAAGAACGGCACGTTCAAGCGCATCATGGCCAAGTACTTCGAGACCGATATCTCGATCCAGTAAGCGCCTCGCCGCGGGTTTGCAGGGTTTTGGAAAGGCATCGCTTGCGGTGCCTTTTCTTTTCGACACGAGGTCTGCGCACATGCAGGTTCATCATCATCCGCTCGCGGGCGCGCCGCTCGGCACCGGGCGTGTGCTCACGAGCTACGGTTTCGGCCCGCAAGACGGCGACGCGCCCCGCAAGGTCTATATCCAGGCGTCGCTGCACGCGGATGAACTGCCGGGCATGGTCGTCGCGTGGTATCTGAAGCAGCGCTTCGCCGCGCTGGAAGCCGCCGGACGGCTGATGGCGCGGATCGTTCTGGTTCCGGTCGCCAATCCGGCCGGCCTGAACCAGCACTGGTTCGGCGCGCAAATGGGGCGTTTCGACCTGCGCTCCGGGCAGGATTTCAACCGGCGCTTTCCGGAGCTCGGTCCGGAGCTGGCGTTGCACCTGAAATTACGCCTGAACGGTGACGAACACCATAACGGGCGGCTGATCCGCACGGCGCTGCGCGACGCGCTGGCCGCTCGCCAGCCGGTGACCGAACTGGATGCGCAGCGGCTCGAACTGATGCGCCTCGCCTGCGACGCCGAGCTGGTCATCGACCTTCATTGCGACTGGGAAGCCGCTCCGCATCTCTACACGACGCCCGAAGCGTGGCCCGCGATCGAGCCGCTGGCGCGCTATCTCGGCAGCGAGGCGCAACTGCTGGCGGACGTGTCGGGAGGCGAGCCGTTCGACGAAGCCTGCGCGTCGGCGTGGCGCTATTTGCGCGGCGCGTTCGGCGAGCGCTATCCGCTGCCGCCGGACGTGCTGACGGTCACGCTCGAGTTACGCGGCGTCCGCGACGTGTCGCACGAACTGGCGGCGCGCGACGCGCAGGCGATCGTCGATACGCTGACGCACCTCGGCATGATCGAAGGCGACGCGCCGGAGCCGCCGCCGCTGCGCCATCCCGCGACGCCGCTTGCCGGCTGCGAGCATCTGCGCGCGCCGCTGGCGGGGGTGATCCTGCATCGGCGGGAGATCGGCGAGACGGTGCGTGCGGGCGAGACCATCGCGGAGGTGCTGGATCCGCTCGAAGACCGGCTCGTGCCGCTCGTCGCCGGGACGGATGGCGTGCTGTACGCGCGCCACTGGACGCGCTTCGCGACGGCCGGAATGCTGGTGGCGCGCATCGCGGGCGCGCACGCGGCGCGCACCGGCGACCTGCTGGTGCCCTGAACGCGGCGCCGGTGCCGGTTACCATGGATCCGTCTGCTCAAACCGTCATGGAGAATCCCGCGACATGCTGAAAAATCTCGATCCGCTGCTCAATGCCGACATCCTGCATGCGCTCTGCGCGATGGGTCACGGCGACGAAGTCGTGATCTGCGACGCCAATTTCCCCGCCGATTCCGTCGCGCGTCAGACGGTACTCGGCCGTCTGCTGCGGCTGGACGGCGTCGATGCGCCGCGTGCCGCGCGGGCCGTGCTGTCGGTGTTGCCGCTCGATACTTTCGTCGATCATCCCGCCGAGCGCATGGAAGTCGTGGGCGACGCGAGCGCGCTGCCTGCCGTGCAACGCGAAGTGCAGAAGGAAATCGACGCCGCCGAGGGACGGCCGGTGCCGCTGGCGCCGGTCGAGCGCTTTGCCTTTTATGAGCGCGCCCGGAAGGCGTACTGCGTGATTGCGACGGGCGAGGCGCGCGGCTACGGCTGCTTCATTTTCAAGAAGGGCGTGCAACTCGCGCCGGACGCGCCCCGGAAGGATTGACCGATGATCTAGGGATTACCCTGATTCTTTTTTAAGAACTTGTTGCAATGCAGCGTAAAAGGCGTATATTCAGGGTTATCCCCTAGCTACTTACCCTGAGAGACGCTCATGAAGACCACTGCACAACAATCCTTGCTCGTTTCGTTCGGTTCCTGGCTGCGCGCGGCAAAGGCTGCGGTGCGTCGTGAGTGGAACCGGGCGCTGCAACTGCATCTGCAGAACTGCGAAATCCTCGTGGAATCGTACCGCCGGAAGTAAGCATCAGTCGTAGCACCCCGGTCAGGTCGTAAAAGTAGAGACGCCCCGCAGGCGAAAGCCTGCGGGGCGTTGTCGTATGTGGCTATCGTCGACGATCAGCCAGACGAGCGGTCAGATGGCCCAGCCGCCGAGATAGAACACGGCGAGCACCACCGCAATCGCCACCGTGCCGACATTCAGCTTGCGCCATTCGCCTGCCACCAGCCGGCCGATCACGAGCGTCGAGAAGCCGAGCATGATGCCCGTCACGATGTTCGCCGACAGCACGATATACACCGCGCAGACGAGGCCGGACATGGTGTCGACGGTATCCTCGAAATGCAGCTTGCTGACGTTGCCGAGCATCAGGAGGCCGACGTACATGAGCGCGGGCGCCGTCGCATAGGAGGGCACGAGCGCGGCGAGCGGCGAGAGGAACATCACCACCAGGAACAGCACGCCCACCACGCTGGCCGCAAGACCGGTCTTCGCGCCGGCCGCCACACCCACGGACGATTCGATGTACGCCGCCGCCGGCGCGCCGCCGAAGCAGGCCGAGAAGATCGAGCTGAGCGAGTCCGCCGTCAGGGCCCGGCCGCCGTTGACGATCCGTCCGTTCTGGTCGATCTGTCCCGCCTGGCCGGCCACCGCGCGAATCGTGCCGGTGGCATCGAAGACGGCGGTCATCACGAGGGCCAGCACGCTCGGCAGGACGGCCATCGAGAGGGCGCCCTTGATGTCCATCGCGCCGATCAGCGAGGCATGCCCAGGCGCGGACAAGGCCGGCAACGCGAACACGCCATGGAAGCGCACAGAGGGATCGAAGATCAGGCCGATCGCCGAAAGGCCGATCACCACGAGCAGGATGCCGCCCGGCACGCGCCGGCGTTCCAGCCCGAAGATCGCGGCGAGGCCCACCACCGACATCAGCACCGGAAACGCCGTGATGTGTCCGAGCGAGACCGGCATGCCGGGCGCGGGATTCTTGATGATGAGACCAACGTCATTGGAAGCAATCAGCAGCAGGAACAGCCCGATGCCGATACCCGTGCCGTGCGCGACGCCCGTCGGCAGGTTGCGCAGGATCCACGAACGCACGCCGGTGACCGAGATCGCCGTGAAGACGATGCCCATCAGGAACACGGCGCCGAGCGCGATGGCGGGCGTCAGGCCTTTGCCGAGCACGAGCCCGAAGGCCGTGAACGCGGTGAGCGAAATTGCACAGCCGATCGCGATCGGCAGGCGCGCCCACACGCCCATCAGCAGCGAGCCGAACGCCGTCGTCAGACAGACGGCGACGAATACCGCGCTGGTATCGAAGCCGGCTTTGCCGAGCATGCCCGGCACGACGAACACCGAGTAGACCATCGCGAGGAAGGTCGTCACGCCGGCGACGATTTCGCGTTTCTCCGTGCTGCCGGTGGTTGAGATACCGAAATAGCGATCGAGAAAGCCGCCGTTGCCGGATGGCCCGCTCTCCTGTCGCTCCGTAGGGGGAATGTCAATGTCGCCAAGCTGCTGGGCAGAGGATTCCAACATGAGCTGCTCCTTTATCAGCACGCTGAAACGGCAGGGCCGTGCACGCACGAGGCGTACTTCGGAGCCGTCATCAGGGTCGTCTCGTAGGGTGTCTTGAATGATGCCGAGGTCTCGCACCTGAGGCTGCACTCGGTCAGGACAGAGCCTAGGGGAACAGAACGCAGGGTCCAATCCCATGAAAAACATGCCGGTCATGCCACGCGGCGTATATGCCGTCAACGCCCCACGCGACGGGGCACCGGCCGGACCGCGAAAACGCCGGACTAGGGCAAACGCCTAGTCCGGCAAGACCGGCAGCGGCGCGTGACTGCCGCGTTACTTGATCACGCGCGAGACGCCGCGCCCGCGCGGATCGGACATGGCCTCGGGCGTGTCGCCATCGACGCGGATCGCCTGGATGTCGCCATTGAAGCCCTGCATCTGGAACGTGTAGCCCTTGGCTTCGAGCTGCTTGATGACTTCCGGATCGAGCTGATGGAACGGCTCCTGGAAGATCGTGTTCGGCGGCAGCAGCTGATGATGGAAGCGTGTCGCGCCGACGGCCTCGGGCAGCGGCATGTTGAAGTCGTACACGTTCGAGAGCACCTGGAAGATCGACGTGAAGATGCGCGAGCCGCCCGGCGTGCCGATCACCATCGCGACCTTGTCGTCCTTCGTGAGGATGGTCGGCGTCATCGACGAGAGCGGGCGCTTCTTCGGCGCGATGGAGTTCGCATCGCTGCCGACCACGCCGAACATGTTCGGCACGCCCGGCTTCGAAGCGAAGTCGTCCATCTCGTCATTCAGCACGATGCCCGTGCCTTCCGCCACCACGCCCGAGCCGAAGTAGCCGTTGATGGTGTACGTGTTCGATACCGCGTTGCCCCATTTGTCGACCACCGAGAAATGCGTGGTCTCGGCCTTCTCCGGCATCGACGTGCCGAGTCCCGGCTGCACGCTCTTGGTGTCCGAAGGCTGGTCCGGATTCACCTCTTGCGCGCGCTTCAGGATGTAGTCGTCGTTGGTGAGCTGCGCGACCGGCACCTTGTAGAAGTCCGGATCGCCGAGATACTGCGCGCGGTCGGCGAACACGCGTTTTTCGATCTCGGCCACCAGATGGATGTACTGCGCCGAGTCGAGCGGGACATCGTTGAACTTGTCCTTGAGGTCCGCCTTCATCTTGAGCAACTGCACCAGGCCGACGCCGCCCGAACTTGGCGGCGGCGCGGTGATCACGCGATAACCGTTCCAGCTTGCGGTAATCGGCTGGCGCCACACGGCCTTGTAGTCCTTCAGGTCGCGCGCGGTGATGAGGCCGTGGCCTTCCATCGACTTCGCAATCAGCTGTGCCGTCTCGCCTTCATAGAAGCCCTTGGCGCCCTTGTCGGAGATCCGTTGCAGGGTCTTGGCAAGGTCCGGCTGCTTGAACACTTCGCCGGACTTCATGCCGCCGAAATAGAGGTCGAAGTTGGTCTTGCCGCCGAACTCCTTCGCGGCGGCGTCGCGGCGCGCCACCAGCTGGTCATCGACGACGAAGCCATCCTGCGCGTAATGGATGGCCGGCGCCAGAACCTGCTTCCACTTGAGCTTGCCGAAGCGCTTCTGCGCTTCCCACATGCCTTCGACGGTGCCCGGCACGCCCACCGCGCGATGCCCGTACAGGCTCATGCCCTTGATGACCTCGCCCTTGTCGTCGAGATACATGTTGCGGGTGGCGGTGAGCGGCGCGCGTTCGCGATAGTCGAGGAAGTAGGGACGATGATCGACGTACAGCGTCATGAAGCCGCCGCCGCCGATGTTGCCCGCTTCCGGATACGTGACCGCGAGCGAAAACGCGATGGCCACCGCGGCATCCACGGCATTGCCGCCTTGCTTTAAGATCTGCTCGGCGGTGTCGGCGGCGTATTTGTCGGCGACCGCGACAGCCGACGAAGTCAGGACCTGCGGCTGATCCGCGGTTTTCGCATGGGCGGGTGTCGTGTCGACGAAACCCGCCGTCAGCAGCGCGGACGCCACGATAGCGCTCAGTGCGAAGGTCCGCATGCGCGGTGTTTGTGTCAAGAGCATCTCCTGCATTCTCCTTTTTTGCGTGCGACGAAAGATCAGTCCGTTATATACCATGCGCGCGAGGCCGCCGAAATCACGCGGCTCCGCCGGACTCAGGGCATCAACTGCCCGCCGTTCACGTCGATGATCTGCCCGGTGACATAGCGCGACATCGTCTCGGAGGCGAGATAGAGGAACGCGCCGCTGCAATCGTCCGGTTCGCCGATGAAGCCCATCGGGATGGACTTGCGGAAGGACTCGAGCTGCTCGGGCGTCGTGAAGCGTTCCTGGAACGGCGTCTGGATCACGCCGGGCGCGACGGCGTTCACGCGGATGCGGTCCGGCATGAGTTCCTTCGCCATGCCTTTCGTGATGGTGCTGACGAAGCCCTTCGACGCCGCATAGAGCAGCGCGCCAGGACCGCCGCCGTTGCGCGCGGCCACCGAGGTCACGTTGATGATCGAGCCGCCGCCGCCCGAGCGCAGCGAAGGCAGCGCGGCGCGCGTGAACGCGACGACCGAACGCGCGTTGATGTGCATGATCTCGTCGAAGAGTTCGTCGCTGGCGGAGGCGATCGGCTCGCGCTTCACGAGGCTGCCGGCGTTGTTGATGAGCACGTCGATCTTGCCGAAGCTGTCCACCACTTGCGCGACGGCCGCGTCGATGGCTTTCGAGTCGCGCACGTCGGCGCCGACGGTGATCGCGCTGACGCCGAGCGCGCGCACGTCCTGCGCGACCGCCTCGGCCTGTTCCTTCGAGCTGTTGTAGTGAACCGCGACATTCGCGCCGTATTGCGCGAACGCCCGTGCCGCCGCCGCGCCGATGCCGGTGCTCGCGCCCGTGATGAGGATCGACTTGCCTTTCAGGTCGTGCATGGATGCTCCGTGTCGATGAGGTCCGCGCAGGTTCGCCCGAACATGCGTCGGATGGTGCTGGGAAAAGCGCCGGCAGTGTGCCGTGACCGAGAGTATGAGCCGTCGCGCCGGCACGCGTTGGACGCGTCGTCGGGAGGCAGCACGAAGCGCTCCAGCAAGCCGATGTCATGCCGCGACGTCGCCCGCAATTGTCAATTTCATTGAATTCGAGCGCGGGCTCTATCGCCGCGCCGCCGCATGCCGCACTGTACCGACCGCGAGCGAGCAACGGGTCGGGGAAGCAGTCGCGCACGTCATGCGCGTTGCGGCGCATCCGTCAGTCAGAACGAACCATCGAATCAACATGAATCATCCAAGTGTTTCCATGCAGCGCGGGCCGGTGCGGGCGCGTACCCGGCGCACGCTTCTGGCCGGCATCGTGGCGTCCTGCGTGACGACCTGGGTGCCCGGCACGACGCGCCGGCCCATGCCGGCCGAACTCGCCACGGCGTTGCCTGCGCCGGAGAGTTTCGTGGCCTTGTCGAAATTTCTCACCGGGCAGGCGTCGCTCGATCTGGCGCTCGCCGACCGCCTCTTCATCGCGGGCACGGGCGTCATGCCCACGGCGGCGACGGTCAACTCGACGCTGACCGCCGTCGCGCTCGCGTTGGGCACGGCCGAGCACCTCCACGCGACGAGCACGACGTGAACGAAGCGCTCTTCATGCTTGAGGCTCTGCGCTGGCGCGTGCTGGCCGGATGCGCATGGGCGATGCTGTGCGCGGCCGCGCAGGCGGACACACGCGCGCACGACGCCTTGCTCGAACGCGGCGCCTATCTGGCGATTGCCGGCGATTGCGTGGCCTGCCACACCGCGCCCGATGGCCAGCCGTTCGCGGGCGGCCTGGCGCTGGCCACGCCGCTGGGTGAGATCGTCTCGACGAACATCACGCCGTCGCGCACGCACGGCATCGGCGGCTATACGTTCGAGCAGTTCTCCGCGGCGCTGCGCCGCGGCATCCGCGCCGACGGCGTGTACCTGTACCCGGCGATGCCCTACCCCTCGTACGCCCGCGTGACCGATGAAGATACCCGGGCGCTGTACGCGTACTTCATGGAGCGCGTGCGCGCGGTGGATCAGGCGGCGCCCCGGACGTCGCTGCCATTTCCGTTCAGCGTGCGGCAGACGCTGGCGGTCTGGAACCTGTTGTTCCTCGATGAACAGCCTTACGTTGCCGATACATCGCGCAGCGCGGCGTGGAATCGCGGAGCGTATCTGGTGCGAGGCCTGGCGCATTGCGGCGCCTGTCACACGCCGCGCAACGCGTGGCTGGCCGAATCGAGCTCGCGCGCGCTCGCGGGCGGATCGGCGGGGGCCTGGCATGCGCCGAACATCACGCCGGACGTCAACAGCGGGATCGGCGCATGGAGCGAGGCGGAGCTGATCGGCTATCTGCGCGACGGCTATGCGCGCGGCAAGGCGCACGCGGCCGGTCCGATGGCCGAAGCCGTCGACAACAGCCTGCGTCATCTCGCCGCCGAGGATCTGCGCGCGGTCGCGGTGTATCTGAAGACGGTCGAAGCGGTCCGGACCGAAGCCGACACCCAGCCGGCCAGCACCTGGGGTAAACCGGCGAACGGGCTGGGCGATTTGCGCGGGGTGGCGTGGCCCGTGGACAGCGGCCGCCTGAGCGGCGCGCAGCTCTACGACGGCTATTGCGCGTCCTGTCATCAGGCGAGCGGCGAAGGCGCGAGCGGCGGGCGGCTGCCTTCGCTGTTCCACAGCACCACGCTCGGCCGCAGCAACACGGACAATCTCGTGCTCGTGATGCTGGGCGGCACGCGACATCCCGAGCGCACGTCGGACGCCTCGATGCCCGGCTTCGCGGCCTTGCTCACCGATCAGCAGATCGCCACGCTCGGCAATCATCTGCTGGGGCTGTATGGGAACGTCGAGGCGAAGGTGAGCGTCGCGCAGGTCGCGCGGTTGCGGACGGGCACGCAGCCGTCGCCGCTGGCGGGACTCGCGCGTGCGGCGGGCGCGATCGCGGTGTTGCTGCTCGTGAGCCTGATCGTGCTGCTGGCGGTGCGGCGCACGCATCGAGGCGCGAAGCAGTAGGTGACTTCGGCGCGCGTCAGTCGTCGAAGGAATACGCTTCGACGACCCGTTTCACGGCATTCCTGAACGATCCCACCAGATCCGAGCGAATGCCGCTGCTTGGATACGACATCACGTATTCGTATTCGATGTCGGTCTCGAACGGCCTCACGACGACTCCATGCGCGCGCCACACTTTCGCCGCAAAGGGCTCGACGATCGACACGCCCAGTCCGCCCGCGACCATCGCATAGCGGGTATGCGCGGTATCGGTGAAGACGGTGTAGCGCGGCCGGTCCTCGGTCGACGAAATGAGCGATTGCTCGGCCTCGTAGGGCTGGCGCGAATTCGGCAGCCAGCCGATCAGATTCTCGCCGCGCAGATCGGCAGGGCGCACGAGCTTCTTTTTCGCGAGCCGGTGCGTGGCGGGCATCGCGCAGGCCGCGGGAGCCTTCAGCAGGCTCTCCACCTCGATGCCCGCGACCGCCGGAAAGGCCAGGCTCAAGGCGACATCGGCCTTGTGGTTCTGCAGGTTGACGAGCACCTCGGGCACCTTCACGGAATCGACCTTGATGGGCACGCCGGGATGCTCGCCGGTGAAGCCGAGCAGCACGGGCGGCAGCAGGGTCGTGGCAAGCACCGGCATGCAGGCGACGGTCAGACCGTCCGAGGCTTCCTCGCGGATCATGGCGGCGACCTGCTTGAGGCGCTCCAGTCCCAGGAAGTTCTCTTCGACGGACTTGTAGAAGCGCAGGCCGGCGGTGGTCGGATTGAGCCGGCCGCCGATGCGGGAAAACAGGCTGAAGCCGAGATCGGCTTCGAGATCGGCGATCAGGCGGCTGATCGCGGGCTGGGTCACATGCAGCTTGCGGGCTGCGCCGACACTGGTGCCGGTCATGATGAGGCTGCGGAAAGCCTCGATCTGGCGGAAACGGATCATCTGGCGTACGGCTGGAAAGCGACGGTTGAAAGCGACGCCGATCTTAGCGGAAACCGTCGTGCGCCGCCTCGACCGGAACCCTGTGCCGCCGTGCTCATTGACACCTTTGCAACAATTCGAACGACTATTCGAAAAATTTAGTGACTATAAGCACATGTGAGTGGCATCTGGCTTATTGATGCGAAATACTCGCCGCCAGTCTTGAACCGCAGATGAATGCAGCGGCCCGGCGCCGCGTGACAGCCCGCCCGGTGAAGCATCGCCCGCGTGATGCGCTTGATTCGGAAACCTCATTGTTTATCTCGAAAGAGATAAACGGCCGGGATCCGCCGGCCGGCGCAACACACACAACAAGCACAACAACACGAGACAAGGACCCCAGGAATGCCCATGAAACCGATCGCCGTTCGTGCCCGTCTTCAACGCACATGCCTCGCCGCCAGCGCGGCGCTCGTGCTGGCTATCAGTGCGTGGAACGCCACGGCGGCCATCGTGCCGCCCGGCGTAACGCTGGCCGCCAGACAGGAGCTGGTGCGCAACAACGGCTCGGAGGTCGAGACGCTGGATCCGGCGCTGGTCGAAACCGTGGGCGCGGCGAACCTCGCACGCGATCTCTTCGAAAGCCTGACGGCCACCAATGGCGACGGCGCGGTCGTGCCGGGCGTCGCCGCGAAATGGGAGCAGAAGGACGCGACCACCTGGCTCTTCCATTTGCGCGCCAACGCCCGCTGGTCCAATGGCGAGCCCGTCAGCGCAAACGATTTCGTGTACGGCAGCCAGCGCTTTCTCGATCCGAAAACCGCCTCGTCGTATGCGAGCGTGTTCGGTCCGTTCATCCTGAACGGCGCGGAGATCGTCGCGGGCAAAAAGCCGGTGAGCACGCTCGGCATCCGCGCCGTCGATGCCGCCACCATCGAGGTGAAGACCGCCGGCCCCGTGCCGTTCCTGCCGGAACTGATGTCGAATCCGAACTTCGGACCGGTGCACCGCGCGACCATCGAGAAGTACGGCCGCGAATGGACCAAGCCCGGCAACATCGTCACGAACGGCGCATTCCAGCTGAAGGACTGGCAGGTGAACAGCAAGCTCGTGCTGACGAAGAATCCGCAATACTGGGACAAGGCGAACGTGCAGCTGACGCAAGTCACCTATCTGCCGATCGAGGACGAGAACACCGACGTCAAGATGTTCCAGTCCGGCGACAACGACATGACCTACCAGTTGCCCACCGGCACGTACGCGACCTACAGCAAGCAGTTTCCGGGCGACATCCGCAACTCGCTGATTCTCGGTACGCGCTACTACAGCTTCAACAATCGCGATCCGTTGCTGAAGGACGTGCGCGTGCGCCAGGCCTTGTCGATGGTGATCGACCGCGACCTGCTGGCGCGGCGCGTGACCGCGGACGGGCAGACGCCGCTGCTCGGCCTGCTGCCGAAGGGCGTGAGCGGCGCGGACGTGTCGAACTACGAGTGGGCCGCATGGCCGATGACGAAGCGTGTCGAGGAAGCGAAGAAGCTGCTCGATCAGGCGGGCGTGAAGCCCGGCACGAAGCTGCGCTTCGCGATGAACACGAGCGACTACAACAAGAAGATGGCGATCTTCGTGGCGTCGGAGTGGAAGACGAAGCTGGGCCTGACGATGGACATCGAGTCGATGGAATTCAAGGTGCTGCTCAAGAAGCGCCATGACGGCGACTACCAGATTGCCCGCAATGGCTGGGTGGCCGACTACAACGACGCGACGACCTTCCTGACGCTCGTGCAGTGCAAGTCGTCGCAGAACGACAACTTCAACTGCAACCCGAAAGCCGATGCGCTCATCAGCGAAGCGGCCGCCACCGCCGATACCGCGAAGCGCACGCAGCTGCAGACCCAGGCGGCGAAACTCGTGATGGACGACTACCCGATGCTGCCGCTGCTGCAATACGGCCTGCCACGCCTCGTGAAAAGCTATGTGGGCGGCTATTCGCTGAAGAATCCGATGGATCATTACGCCAGCAAGGATCTCTACATCGTCAGGCATTGAAGTCCTGACGCACCGGAGGAACGCTCATGGGGTCATACACATTGCGGCGCGTGCTGCTCACGCTGCCGACGCTTCTGATCGTCATCACGGTCTGCTATCTGCTGCTGCACGCGACGCCCGGCGGCCCGTTCGATGGCGAGCGCAAGGTGTCCGCCGACGTGCTCGCCAACCTGCAGGCGAAGTATCACCTCGGCGAGCCATTGTGGAAGCAGTACCTGCTGTATCTCGACGGCCTCCTGCACGGGGATCTCGGCGCCTCGTTCCGTTACGCGGACTGGAGCGTCAACGACCTCGTATTGCGCGCGCTGCCGGTCTCGCTGGCGGTCGGCGGCGTGTCGATGCTGCTTGCCATCGGCGCGGGCGTGGCGCTGGGCGTCGTCGCGGCGCTGCGCCGCAACAGCCTCGCCGACTACGCGCTGATGCTGGTCGGCAACGCGGGCAACGTGATCCCGTCGTTCGTGCTCGGGCCGGTGCTGATCCTCGTGTTCGCGATCGCGCTGAAGTGGCTGCCGGCCGGCGGCTGGAACGGCTTCGAGTTGCGCTACATGGTGCTGCCGGTCGCGCTGCTGGCCACCATCAACGTCGCGACCATCGGCCGCGTGACGCGCGCCAGCCTGATCGAAGTGCTGAACACCCACTACATCCGCACCGCGCGCGCGAAAGGCCTGCCGCTGCGCGTGATCGTGCTGCGCCACGCGCTCAGGCCGACGCTGATTCCGGTCGTCTCGGTGATCGGCCCGCTGGCGATTTCATCGATCACGGCGGCGGTCGTCACGGAGTCCGTGTTCTCGCTGCCGGGCATCGGCAAGCTGATCGTGAACGGCGCGGCCAATCGCGACTACACGCTCGTGCTGGGCCTCGTGGTGCTCGTCACGGCGGTGGCCGTGCTGCTCAACCTGCTGGCCGACCTCGCGTATGCGTGGCTCGACCCGAAGATCCGTTACTGAGAGGCGCGCCATGAAAACAGCATCGCTGGGTTCGACGCTCGAACAGGCCGTCGCGGGCCGCAGTCCGTGGCAGGACGCGCGCACGCGTTTCCTGCGCAACAAGGCGGCGGTCGTGAGTCTCGCATTGCTCGCGGTCATCACGCTGGCGTGCATCGCGGGGCCATGGCTGTCGCCGAACGCCTTCGATTCCACCGACTGGAACGCCACCAGCACGCCGCCCACGCTCGCCAACTGGCACTTCTTCGGCACCGACGACACCGGCCGCGACCTCTTCGTGCGCTGCCTGATCGGCGGACGCGTGTCGCTGATGATCGGCGCGCTCGCCACGCTCACGTCGGTCACGCTCGGCATCGTGTGGGGCGCGGTGGCGGGCTTTGTCGGCGGGCGCGTGGACAACGCGATGATGCGCATCGTCGACATGATGTATGCCATTCCGTACCTGTTGATCGCCATCCTGATGGTCACGCTGCTCGGCCGCGAGTTCTATCTCGTCGTCATCACCATCACGGTGTTCTCGTGGATGGACATGGCGCGCGTCGTGCGCGGCCAGACGCTCTCGATCCGCTCGAAAGAGTACGTGGAAGCAGCGCGTGCGATCGGCGTGCCGACCGCGCGCATCATCCGGCGCCACGTGGTGCCGAACCTGCTCGGCATCGTCGCGATCTACACGACCGTCACCGTGCCCGCCGTGATCCTCACCGAATCCGTGCTGTCGTTTCTTGGCCTCGGCGTGCAGGAACCGATGACCAGCTGGGGCGTGCTGATCCAGGACGGCGTCGGCGTGATGGAGGCGTCGCCGTGGATCCTGCTGTGTCCGGCGGCGCTCTTGTCGGTCACGCTCTACTGCATCAACTTTGTCGGCGACGGGCTGCGCGACGCGCTCGATCCGAAGGACAGGTGAGCCATGCCGCTACTCGAAGTGAAGGACTTGCAGGTCGAGTTCGCGACTCACGACGCCGCCGTGCGCGCCGTCAACGGCGTGAGCTTTACGCTTGAGGCGGGCGCGACGCTCGGCATCGTTGGCGAGTCGGGCTCGGGCAAGAGCCAGAGCGTGCTCGCGATGCTCGGGCTGCTGGCGCAGAACGGCCGGGCCATGGGCCAGGCGCTGTATCGCGGCGACGATCTCATCGGCATGAGCGGGCGGCGCCTGAACCGCATCCGCGGCAATCGCCTTTCGATGATCTTCCAGGACCCGATGAGTTCGCTCAATCCGTATCTGACCATCGAACGGCAGATGACCGAGGTGCTCGAACTGCACAAGAACCTGAAGCGCCGCGAGGCACGCAAGCGCGCCATCGCGATGCTCGAAGCGGTGCGCATTCCGGAAGCGGCGCATCGCATCGGGCAGTATCCGCACGAACTCTCGGGCGGCATGCGGCAGCGCGTGATGATTGCGATGGCGCTGCTGTGCGAGCCTGAGATCCTGTTCGCCGACGAACCCACCACCGCGCTCGACGTCACCGTGCAAGCGCAGATCCTGCAACTGCTGCGCACGCTCCAGCATGACTTCGGCACGTCGATCGTGCTGATCACGCACGATCTGGGCGTCGTCGCCGGCGTGTGCGATCAGGTGATGGTGATGTACGGCGGCCGCGTGATGGAACAGTGCGATGCGCCGACGCTCTTCGCCCGGCCTTCGCATCCGTACACCATCGGTCTGTTGCGCGCGCTGCCGAGGCTCGACCACGACGGCGGCGAGCTGGTCGGCATTCCGGGCAATCCGCCGAACATGGCGCATCCGCTCGCGGGTTGCCCGTTTCACGAGCGCTGCGCGGACGCGAGCGATGAGTGCGCGCGCGTGGCGCCCGAGCTCCAGCGCATCGGCCTGCATGGGATGCGCGCGTGCCATCGACCTGTCGAACAGATGCATGCCCGCCTCGGAGAGATCAATCATGTCTGACGCCAGCCTGCTTTCCGTACGCGAGATGCGCGTGCATTTTCAGGTCGGGGCGAAGCAGCGCCTGCCGTGGGCAGCGAAGCGCACGCTGAAGGCCGTCGATGGCGTCAGCTTCGATCTCAAGGCCGGCGAAACGCTTGGCGTGGTCGGCGAATCGGGCTGCGGCAAGTCCACCTTGTCGCGCGCGATCCTCAACCTGATTCCGGCCACGGGCGGCGAGATCGTCTGGATGGGCGCGCCGCTCGCGAACGCGTCGAAACATGCATGGCACGCGCTGCGCGCCAACGTGCAGATGATCTTTCAGGATCCGCTCGCCTCGCTCGATCCGCGCATGACGGTCGGGCAGATCATCGCCGAACCGCTCGTCGAGCATCGGCCGGGCATGCACAAGCGCGAGATCGACGCCCGCGTGCGCGCGATGATGGCGCGCGTCGGCCTGCGCGAGCAGATGATCAATCGCTATCCGCACGAGTTCTCCGGCGGCCAGTGTCAGCGCATCGGCATCGCGCGGGCGCTGGTGGTCGAGCCGAAGCTCGTGATCTGCGACGAGCCCGTGTCCGCGCTCGATGTCTCCATTCAGGCGCAGATCGTGAACCTGCTCCGGTCGTTGCAGAAGGAGATGAAGCTCGCGCTGATCTTCATTGCGCACGACCTGGCCGTGGTGCGCCATATCTCCGATCGCGTGATGGTCATGTACCTCGGACGCGTGATGGAGTTGGCCAGCAAGCACGCGCTCTACGACACGCCGCGCCATCCCTATACGCGCGCGCTGCTCTCCGCCGTGCCGGTGCCCGATCCGGCGATCCAGCGTGCCCGCACCGTGGAGATCCTGCCGGGCGATATCCCCAGTCCCATCGATCCGCCTTCGGGCTGCGTATTCCGCACGCGCTGCCCGATGGCGCAGGCGCGCTGCGCGCACGAGGTGCCCGCGCTGCGCCCGCTCGGCGGCGATGCCTCAGTAGCTTGTCTGTTCGCATGACGGACGTGCGCTTTCACTGCAACCCTTCGATAGCGAGGACGCGTCCACCCGCATGAGTCGCCCAATCCACGCCCTATAGCGAAAGGCCGGTGTAGCCGACCTGGCCGGCCTGCCGCTTCACCCGATCCTGTCCGTACGCCCAGACCTTGCCGATCTGCGGGCGGGGTGTTCTGCATCCTGATTTTTCTGTGCGCGCAGTCGAGCGTTGCATCAATTCGTGGAGATCTTTCTAATGAAAAAACAAAAGCGATCAATCGCGCTGTCGATTCTGCTGTGCAGCGGTTTCATGGCCGCCGCCGCTACCTCTCATGCCGATGAAACCGATGCCGACGCCTCGACGCGTCACACCGAAGCGCCGCCCGCATCGCCGCCGCATACGGAAGCCGATGCGCCCATGAGCAGCCAGGCGAAGTCGAACGGCTTGATCGAGGACTCGCATTTCAACCTGCTGCTGCGGTCCTACACCGAGCATGACGACCTGAAGGGCAGCGGCAAGAAGGATGCATCGGTGCTGGGCGCACAGGCCGTGTTCGAGTCGGGCTATACGAAGGGGCTGATCGGACTGGGCGGCGACGTCTCCCTGTTCGGCGCATTCAAGTTCAATGGCGGGGAGGGCGCGGGCAACCGCGTGCACCTCGGCACGGACGGCGGCGGATCGGGACAACTGGCGTGGGCTTATCCCGGCGTGTGGGACGTGAAGGCGCGCGTCTCGAACACCGTGCTCAAATACGGTCAGCAACTCTTCGACGATCCGTTCCTCGTGCCGCACGACAACCGCTCGCTGCCGCCGACGTATCGCGGCTTCTCGCTGGAGAGCGATGAGATCAGGGGCTTGACGCTCAAGGCCGGCACGGTGGACGCCGTGCTTGCGCGCGGCATGACGAGCGTCACCGGACTCACGACCGAATACGGCGGCACGCATATCTCGCGCTTCAGCTTCTTCGGCGGCGACTGGACCCATGGCGACGACACGGCCGTCTCGCTATGGGGCGGCATTGCCAACGACGTGTGGCAACAGTACTACCTGAATGCGACGCACAGCATCGGCGATCCCGCCTCGATACGCTGGACGGGCGCGCTGAACTACTACTACACGGGTTCGATCGGCGACCAGCGGCAGGGCGCGATCACCAACAATGCCTACTCGCTGGCATTGTCGGGTACGCACGGCGCGCATACGGTGCAGGTGGCGTATCAGCAGATCGTGAGCGATCAGAGGTTCGACTACATGGGGCAGTCCGCGGGCGACTACTTGTCCAACTCGCTGGATGTCGACTACAACCAGCCGCATGAAAAGTCCTTGAGTCTCACCTATACGCTCGACATGAAGCACTACGGCGTGCCGGGTCTCAAGGTCGCGGTGTGGGGCGCATATGGCTGGGATGCGGACGGCAGCGCGATGGCCAACGGCACCAGCGCGCAGGCCGCGGCATACCGCATCAACGGCACGCCGATCCAGGGCACGCACTACGAAGTGGGCGTGATTCCGAGCTACACGGTGCCAAGCGGCAAGCTGAAGAACACGTCGATCAAGTTCTATTACATGCACCACCACAGCAACAGCCCGTATTATCCGGACGGCACGAGCGACGTGTATCGACTGATGGTGAACGTGCCGGTGAACGTGTTCTGACGGCTTCCAGGAACAGGCGAAACCGGCCGGATCGTAAACCCTACATAAATTTCCGTTTACATTACGTTTATCTTTCAATATAAAGAGAGGGCGTGTTGCGGATTGCCATGTCTCGCCCACGCTCATCGCCCGGCAGGGCTGTCTCTGCCGGGTTTTTTTTTGCCCTTCGTTCTGCCTCTCCTCCAGCTTTCAAGCGCTTACGATGCCCGGTTTTCTCCGTGAAAACCCGGTCGTTTCTTTCGCTTGACTTACTTGATATATCAAATACTGTGTATATGCGGCGACGCTGCTCATGCCGCGAGAGGCGCCGATCGGCGCACGCATACACAAGGCATGATTGCCAAGGAGACAGGCATGGGAACGGACCAGATGGACCGCGAAGGCAGGACCTCGCGTCTCGCTTCGCCGTGGGTGCAATTGGTTTTCGGCGTGATCTGCATGGCGATGATCGCCAACATGCAATATGGCTGGACGCTCTTCGTCAATCCGATCGATGAGAAGTATCACTGGGGCCGCGCCGCCATTCAGGTGGCGTTCACGATCTTCGTCGTGACCGAGACCTGGCTCGTTCCGGTGGAAGGCTATCTGGTCGACAAATACGGTCCGCGTCCGGTCGTCGTGGGCGGCGGTCTGCTCTGCGCGATTGCCTGGGCGCTCAACTCGGTGGCGTCTTCGCTGCCCTTGCTCTATTTCGCGGCGGCCGTCGGCGGGGTGGGCGCGGGCGCGGTGTACGGCACCTGCGTCGGCAATGCGCTGAAGTGGTTTCCGGCGCGGCGCGGGCTGGCGGCGGGCATCACGGCGGCGGGCTTCGGCATGGGATCGGCGGCGACCGTCGTGCCCATCGCGCACATGATCAAATCGAGCGGCTATGAAGCGACCTTCCTGTGGTTCGGGCTGGGACAGGGACTCGTGGTCTTCCTGCTCGGCATGGCGCTCTATGCCCCGCCGGTTCAACTGCTTGCCTCCATGAAAAGCGCGGTCAAGGCGGCCGTCTACAACGCAAGCCCGAAGCAGGTGCTGGCCTCGCCGATCTTCTGGGTCATGTACCTGATGTTCGTGATGATGGCGGCAGGCGGCCTGATGGCCACCGCGCAACTCGGTCCCATCGCGAAGGACTTCGGCCTGCATGATTCACCCGTCTCGCTGCTCGGCCTGACGCTGCCGGCGCTCACTTTCGCGCTGACCATCGACCGCGTGCTCAACGGCCTCACGCGACCCTTCTTCGGCTGGGTATCGGACCGCATCGGGCGCGAGAACACGATGTTCATCGCGTTCGCCATCGAGGCGGTGGGCATCGTTGCGCTGTCGCGCTATGGACAGAGTCCGGTGGCCTTCGTGGTGCTGACCGGCATCGTGTTCTTCGCCTGGGGCGAGATCTACAGCCTGTTCCCGGCGACCTGCGGCGACACCTTCGGCCCGAAGTTCGCGGCGACCAATGCAGGGCTGCTCTATACGGCCAAGGGCACGGCTGCGCTGCTGGTGCCATTTTCGAGCGTCATCACGTCGATGACCGGAAGCTGGCACGCCGTGTTCATGCTCGCGGCGGGGATGGCGGCGCTCTCGGCGCTGCTTGCGCTCTTCGTGCTGAAGCCGATGCGTCAGGCGCATACGGTGCGGCATGCGCGCGCGGCGGCACTGGATCTGCCTTATACGCCTGCCATGAAGGAGTGACCAGGACGGGCGACCCGGCGTGTCGCCCGTTTTATTGTTATCGAGCTCGCGCGTTTCGCGGCTTGCGACTGACGAGGCGGCCCGCAGGCCGATTGCGATTGCGCGTGTTGTGCAGCCGCCGGCGGATGGTCTCCTCGCTCTCTTATCTCGTCAGCCGGACGGCAGCCGTGACTGTGACGTACCGTGGCGTGCGCCGTTCGATCATGGCAAGCCACGCCGGAAAGCTCAGTGCCGATGCCAGTGAAGCGCATGCGAAGAGGGCGAGAGCGAGGTCAGCGTCCATGATTTTCTCCAAACGGGTGGTTGGAGACAGTGTCGGCGGGAACGGCTTGCCGGAAAACCCTGCTCCCGTGGGGAAGGACGCCGCTTCGCGGGCTCAATGCGAGCCCTGCCGAATGAGGGAGAAGCCTCAGAAGCGCGTGCCGACGCTGCAACCGCCGAAGCCGCCGCCGTTGGTGGCCACGCCGCCGCAGCCGAACAGACCGCAGCCGCCGAGCGCGAGTGACGCGGCGATGACCAGGACGGCGAGGCGAAGAGAACGAAGATTCACGATCAGATGGGCAGGGCGCCATGTTCATGGAAGGTGCCTGCCATCATAGTCACATTGCGACGCCCGGATCGTCAAAGTGGGCCGGGCGCGTCAGGCGGGCAGCTTGCGGAAGCTGATGGCGAAACGGTTCCATGCATTGATCGCGGTTACGAGCAGCGTCAGGTCGACGATTTCCTCGTCGCTGAAATGCGGCTTCACGGCTTGCCAGACGGCGTCCGGCACATGGTCGTGCGAGACCAGCGTCAGTGCTTCGGTCCATTCGAACGCGGCGCGTTCGCGATCCGTGAAGAACGGCGTCTCGCGCCATACCACGACGGTCGCAAGACGGCGATCCGTCTCGCCGCCCTTGCGGGCATCGGTGGTGTGCATGTCGACGCAGAACGCGCAGCCGTTGATTTGCGACGCGCGCAGGCGCACCAGATGGGTCAGGGACTTATCGAGCGCGGATTTGCCGATGCGCTCTTCCACGCCAACGAGGGCCTTGATAGCGGCGGGATTGGCCTTGTAGAAGTCGAGACGGGATTCCATGGCGCTGCTCCTTGCTGTGGGTTTGGACAGGTTCAGAATAGGCCGGATGGTGGCCTATTCAAATAGCCGGTTTGTGGAATATGGGGTAACCAGTGGAAGTCTTCGCCGGACGAAAAAAACCGCGGCGAGCTGCGCCGCGGTTTCGAACACCCGCGTCAAGGCGTTCAGTCGAGCGCCGCTGCCGGGCCGAAGAATTCATAACGGCTCTGCGACTCGGGCACGCCAAGCGCCTTCAAGTGCTTCTTCACGGCTTTCATGAAGGGCTTGGGCCCAAGAAAATAGGCATCGAGGTCGCGATCCGCGGGCAGCCACTTGTCGAGCAAGGCTTCGTCGACGAAACCGATTCCGTCCGCCGGATGATCGCCGTCGCGCGCGTGCTCGTAGCAGTAGAAGCGCTTGAGCTGCGGATGGCGCGCCGCCAGCGTCTCGATGGTCTCGCGGAACGCATGCACGCCGGCGTGCCGCGCCGAATGAATGAACGTGACCGGACGCTGCGTCACGAGCGCGGTGTGCAGCATCGCGAGCGTCGGCGTGATGCCGACGCCGCCGCTGATGAACACGACCGGCTTCTCGCCGGGTTCGAGCGTGAAATGGCCGGCGGGCGGATAGAGTTCGAGCACGTCGCCGGCGTGCTTGTGCTCGTGCAGGAAGCCGGAGACTTTGCCGTTCGCCTCGCGCTTCACGCTGATGCGGTACTCGCGGCCATCCGGCGCGGCCGACAGCGAATAGTTGCGACGCACTTCCTCGCCGTCGATTACCACCCGCAAGCCGATGTACTGGCCCGGACGGAAGTCGAGCAGGGCGCCGCCGTCTTCGGGCGTCAGGTAGAACGACGTGATCTCGTCGCTTTCCTTTTCCTTGCGGGCAATGACGAAGCGCCGCGTGCCGCGCCAGCCGCCGGGCGCCTGTTCGCGTTCGCTGTAGATGCCTTCCTCGAGCCCGATCAGCAGATCGGCGAGTTGCCCGTAGGCGGCGGCCCAAGCGTCGATGACGGCATCGGTGGCGATCTCCGCGCCGAGCACGTCCCGGATCGATGCGAGCAGGCAGCGTCCGACGATCGGATAATGCTCGGGCAGGATATTCAGCGCGACGTGCTTATGGATGATCTGGCCGACGAGCCCGCCGAGCTTCTCCAGTTCATCGATATGGCGCGCATACATCAGCACCCCGTTGGCGAGCGCGCGCTGTTGCGCGCCGCTCGCCTGGTGCGCGTGATTGAACATCGGGCGGACTTCGGGATAGTCGGCGAGCAGCCGGGCGTAGAAATGGGTGGTGAGCCCTTCGCCGCCGCTTTCGAGCAGGGGAACGGTTGCCTTGACGATGGCACGGTGTTCGGCTGACAGCATGGTTCTTTCCTCGTTGATGAAGATGCATGGCGCATCGGAAGTCTGTGCAAACTCCAATACAGGTTTTGTGCCAAGGTAGAATCGTCGTTAAATCAATGCTTTGAAGATTTATATGGTCGATTCGACTCTAGTCAAAAAGACTGCTGACGTAGTCGCAATGACTTCGCGCGTGCTGCTCGACGCGCTGGTTCCGCTCATCGAGGATCTGTCGAGCGAGATGCCGGACACCGAGCGCTACCGGCGTCTGCTGCATACGTCCCGCGCGCTTTTTCCGAGCGACGCCACCGCGCTCCTGCGGCTCGACGGCGACACGCTCGTGCCGCTCGCCATCGACGGTCTGTCGGGCGATACGCTCGGGCGGCGCTTCCGGGTGAGCGAACATCCGCGTTTCGCGCGCATCCTTGCGCACGAGGCGCCGACACGCTTCTCCGCCAGCTCCGACCTTCCCGATCCCTATGACGGCCTCGTCAAGGGCTTGAGCGGCCATCTGGAGGTGCACGACTGCCTGGGCTGCCCGCTGTGGATCGATGGCCGCGCGTGGGGCCTGCTGACCCTCGACGCGCTCGATCCCGCCCGTTTCGACGGCATCGACATGGCCTCGCTGCAAGCGTTTCTGAGTCTTGCGGCGGCGACGGTGAGCGTCGCGGGGCGCATCGACCGGCTGGCGCGTTCGAGGGAGGCGGAGCGTCATCGCGCGGAGGCTTACCGGCAGGCAGGCGGGCCGAAGCGGCGCGAGATGATCGGCGGCAGCGATCGGCATCGGCGGATGCTGGAGGAGATCGCGATCGTCGCCTCGAGCGATCTCACCGTGCTTGTGACGGGCGAGACGGGCGTCGGCAAGGAACTCGTCGCGAGCGAGATTCACGCGCTGTCGCCGCGCGCCGACAAGCCGCTCGTCAGCCTCAACTGCGCCGCGCTGCCGGATACGCTCGTCGAAAGCGAGCTCTTCGGGCATGTGCGAGGGGCGTTTTCGGGGGCGTCGTCGGACCGGCGCGGGAAGTTCGAACTCGCCGACGGCGGCACCCTCTTTCTCGACGAAGTCGGCGAACTGCCGCTGCCCGTGCAGGCGAAACTGCTGCGCGTGCTGCAGAACGGGCAGTTGCAGCGCATCGGTTCGGACAGCGAACACAAGGTGGATGTACGGCTGATCGCCGCGACCAATCGCGATCTCGCCGAAGAAGTGCGCGAAGGGCGGTTCCGCGCGGACCTGTATCACCGGCTGTCGGTCTATCCGCTGGTCGTGCCGGCGCTGCGCGAGCGCGGCCGCGACGTGCTGCTGCTGGCCGGCTTCTTCCTCGAGGAAAACCGTTCGCGTCTCGGCCTGCTGAGTCTGCGCCTCGCCGCCGACGCCCAGGCCGCGCTGCTGGCCTATCGCTGGCCGGGAAACGTGCGCGAACTGGAGCATCTGATCGGCCGGAGCGCGTTGAAGGCGCTGGCGTCGCACCGCGAGCGTCCGCGCATCCTGACGCTCAGCGCCGCCGATCTCGCGCTCAACGGCGATGCCGCCCCGACGCAGGCGTCCGCCGCGCCGCCGCCGCTGTCGGCAAGCGGCACGGACTTTCGTGCAGTGGTGAGCGCCTACGAACGCGCGCTGATCCTCGATACGCTCAGGCGTCATGAGCAGAACTGGGCGTCCGCGGCCCGCGAGCTGGGTCTGGATCGGGCCAACCTGAATCGTCTCGCGAAGCGCCTTGGGCTCAAGTGAGCGCGGCCGGCTCTTTGCCTATCCCGAAAATATTGAATAGATTGCTTTAGATCAAGAAACGCGCTCGTGCCCGCCACGCGGCGTGCGCGCGCATTGAGACAATCCCGGTGCTGGGAAAAGCGGGCGCTGTCTTCTAGTATCAGAACAGCCTGACGCAACCCATCGACAGCATGTTCACTGCAGTGCCTTGAAGCAGCGTGCCGGATGCGGGCCTGTCCCGCGCGGCGTATCGACAACGGCATTTCGAACACGGCATTTCGACAACCGGGGGTTACGTGCAGAACGTGACAGACGCGGCGAAGCTCAGCACGTTCATCGTGTGCGCACTCTTGCTGTGTTTCGGCAGCGGGGCGTTCGCCGCGGACGCGCCGGCCACCGAGCGCGCGCCGGACACCATGCAGGCCCGCGTGATGGGCTGCGCCGCCTGCCACGGCGCGCACGGCGAGGGCACGGACAACGACTATTTCCCGCGCCTGTCCGGCAAGCCTGCCGGCTACCTGTACAACCAGTTGCTCGCCTTCCGCGACGGCCGGCGCAAATATCCGCCGATGAATTACCTGCTCGCCTATCTTCCGGATGCCTATCTGAAGGAGATTGCCGCGTACTTCGCGGGCGAGCGTCCGCCGTTCCCGCCGCCGGCGCCCGTCAGTGTCGATGCAAAAACGCTCGAACTGGGCAGGTCGCTGGTCACGAAAGGCGATCCGGTGCGCAGCGTGCCTGCCTGCATCAGCTGCCACGGCCCGGCGATGACCGGCATGGAACCTGCCATCCCCGGCCTGCTGGGCCTGCATGCCGATTATCTGAGCGCGCAACTGGGCGCATGGCGCTACGGCACCCGCACCACGGCCGCGCCCGATTGCATGGGCCAGATCGCCAAGCTGCTCTCCGATCGCGACATCACCGGGATCGCCGCGTACCTGGCCTCGCTGCCCGCGCCGGCTGATCCGGCGCCGGTGGCGGCCGGTTCGCTCACGATGCCGCTCGCCTGCGGCAGCGTTCCCCACTGACGAGGACCCCGACGTGCGCCGATTTCGACCCTCCGGAGCGCTGACCGTCGCGGTTCTACTGGCGGCATGGGCGGCATGGGCGGTGTTGCTGCTGGCACCGTTGAGGCAGGTCCATGCGCAGGACCGCGCGGAGACGATCAAGCGCGGCGAGTATCTGGCGCGCGCGGGCGATTGCATCGCGTGCCATACGCTGCCCGCCGGCCGGACCTTCGGCGGCGGCCGGCCGATGGACACGCCGTTCGGCACGCTCTTCACGCCCAACATTTCGTCGGACCGGGAGACGGGCATCGGCGGCTGGAGCGCCGACGAGTTCTACCGGATGATGCACGACGGCAAGTCGCGCGACGGCTCGCTGCTCTATCCGGCGATGCCGTACACGTCCTACACGAAAGTCACGCGCGCCGATTCCGACGCGATCTACGCGTTCCTGATGTCGACGCCGCCCGTGCACCAGCCGAACCGGCCGCACGAACTGCGCTTTCCGTTCAACAAGCGGCAACTGCTGTTTGGCTGGCGCTCGCTGTTCTTCAGGGAGGGCGAGTACCGGCCCGACCCGAAGCAATCGGCGGAATGGAATCGCGGCGCGTATCTGGTCGAAGGACTCGGACATTGCTCGATGTGCCACACCGCGATCAACGCACTCGGCGGCAACGTGAGCTCCAAGGCATTCGAGGGCGGATTGATCCCGATCCAGAACTGGTACGCGCCTTCGCTGACCTCGAACCGGGAGGCAGGCCTCGGCGACTGGAGCATGGACGACATCGTCGGTTTGCTGCATGCGGGCGTGAGTCGTCGCGGCGCGGTGTACGGCCCGATGGCCGAAGTGGTGTACGACAGCCTCCAGTATCTGAGCGAGGACGACGTCCGCGCGATGGCCGTCTATCTGAAGGCGCTGCCCGCGCGTTCCGGCGACAAGTCCGCGCCGCCCGGACCGGCGGTGATGGAGCAGCAGACGAGTCTCGCGCCGCTCGGCAAGAAGATCTACGACGCCCAATGTGCCGAGTGCCACGCCGCGCGCGGCGAGGGCAAGCCGCCGGATTTTCCGCCGCTCGCGAACAATCAGTCGATCGTGATGAACTCGGCCGTGAACCCGATCCGCATGGTGCTGAACGGCGGTTATCCGCCTGGCACGTTCAAGAATCCGAAGCCGTATGGCATGCCGCCGTTCGCGCAAGCGCTGTCCGATGTCGAGGTGGCGGCGGTGGTGACCTACATCCGCACCGCATGGGGCAACCAGGGCGCGCCGGTGACGGTGAAGGACGTGAACGAACTGCGCTCGGCGCCGCTTTACTAGAACCCTGACGACCATGAACGAAGACCCGAACGCCGAGGAAGACGCGAAGCTCGACGAGATTGTGAAGCGCGGCCCGAGCGGCGCAATCGTGCTGGCCGGTATCTCGACTGCGATCGTGATCGGCATGTGGTTCGTTTTTTACTTCGCCGTGTTCCTGCCGCGCGGCGTGATCCGGTGATTCATCCAGACTTCGCATATGGCCATCGATCCAAGCTCGCATGACATTGCCGAACGCGTGGAGCGGCGCTGGGCGATCCTCGTCCTCGCGATCGCCGTGCTGCTGGTCGGGATGGTCGTCTACACCGGCCTGCACTGGGCGATGATGCCGCCGTCGCGGGTCGAGACCGTGCGGCCGGAGACGCTCGGCGTGTCGGGCGAATTCATCGAGAGCAATCTGGGCAGCGCGCCGGAGGCGGATGGTTCGGTGACGGTGCGCATCGTCGCGCAGCAGTATTCGTTCACGCCGCAATGCCTGGTGGTGCCGGCGGGCGTGCCGGTGACGTTCCGCGCGACGGCGGCGGACGTCGTACATGGCTTCCTGATCACCGGCACCAACATCAATTCGATGCTGGAACCGGGTTATGTCTCGACCTTCAAGACGACCTTCGAGACGACCGGCGATCATCTGATGCCCTGCCACGAGTACTGCGGCACCGGGCATCAGAACATGTGGGCGCACGTGAAGGTGATCGATCGCGCCGAGTTCATGGAGAGGGCCGCCAAGCTGCCGGCCCGTTCGCGGAGAGTGTCCTGTGTTCAATAGCAAGCGGCTCGTCCTCGCGCATTTCTGGCTGGCGTTCGGCGCCTTCGGCATCGCGCTCCTGCTCGGCGCATGGCAGATGCTGGTGCGCAGTCCACTGCATCCGTGGCTGCAGAATCCGGAGCTGTACTACCGCTCGGTGACGGAGCACGGCACCGTGATGGGCTATGCCTTTCCGACGCTCGTGGCGATGGGCTTCGGCTATGCCGTCAGCGAACTGGCGCTGAAGCGTCCGCTCGCGGGTTTGCGCTGGGCGTGGCTGGGCTTCTGGCTGGTAGCAGCGGGCGCGGTCACGGCAACCATACCGGTGGCGATGGGTCTGGCTTCGGTCCTCTACACCTTCTATCCGCCGATGATCGGCAATGTCTTCTATTACATCGGCGTGGTACTGGTCGTGGTGGGCTCGTGGGTGTGGGTTGCGCTGATGTCGGTGAACCTCGCGGCGTGGAAGCGCGAGAACCGCGGCAAGCCGGTGCCGCTCGCGATGTTCGCGACCGTCGCGGGCGCCTATCTGTGGGGCTGGACCGCGGTGGGCGCGGCGATCGAAGTGCTGTTCCTGATCCTGCCGGTGGCCTTCGGCTGGAAGACGACCATCGATGCCGGCCTCGCTCGCATCTTCTTCTCGTGGACGCTGCACGCCATCGTCTATTTCTGGCTGGTGCCCGCCTACGTGGCGTACTACACGATCATCCCGCGCGCGGTCGGCGGCCGTCTGTACAGCGATGCCATGGCGCGCATCTCGTTCATCCTGTTCCTCGTGGTGTCGATGCCGATCGGGATCCATCACCTGTTCGCCGATCCGCAAGTGGGATCGGGCTTCAAGTTCATGCATTCGGTGTTCACCGCGCTCGTCGCCGTGCCGACGCTGCTGACCGTGTTCACGATCTGCGCGTCGGTGGAGATCGCGGCGCGGCTGCGCGGCGGACGCGGCCCGCTGGGCTGGCTGAAGGCGCTACCCTGGGACAATCCGATGATGCTGGCCGTGGCGTTTTCGTTCGTGATGCTCGGCTTTGGCGGCGCGGGCGGCCTCATCAACATGAGCTACCAGCTCGATTCGACGATTCACAACACGCAGTGGGTGACCGGGCACTTCCACCTGATTTTCGGCGGGGCGATCGTCATCATGTACTTCGTGATTGCCTACGATCTGTGGCCGCATCTGACCGGGCGGCCGCTGCTGCATCCGAAGCTGATGCGCTGGCAACTGTGGCTGTGGTTCATCGGCATGATCGTGCTGACGTTCCCGTGGCATTTCGTCGGCCTGCTGGGCATGCCGCGACGCATGGCCTTCTATGACTACAGCGATCCGGAGATCGCGGCGCAGGCGCTGTCCGTGGTGATCTCGGTGGTGGGCGCGCTGATTCTGCTGGTGTCGGCGGTGCTGTTCTTCATCGTGCTGGTGAAGGCGCATCGCACGCCGCGCGCCACGATCGAGCCGTTCCGCTTCAGCCGCGCGGTGCATGAGCCGAGCAGCATTCCGGTGGCGCTGAACAGCTTTGCCCTGTGGCTCACGCTGATGATCGGGCTCACGCTCGTCAACTACGGCTATCCGATCGCGCAACTGCTCGCGCGCTCCGACACGTCGGTGCCCGCCGTGCCCATCGGAGCCGCGCGATGAGCGACGAACGCCTCTTCACCTTTCGCAACCGCTGGTTCACGGTCAGCGTGCTGGGGACGATTGGCATCGCCATCGTGGCGGCGCTGATCGGCTTCGTGTGGCTGCCTTCGGTGCAGCGCGATGCGCAGTTCAGCGGCATCTGGAACGCCATCTGCAGCGCGGCGGGCGTGCCGCGCAGCTGGTACGCGGGAGGCGTGATCGTCGAGCCGGAGGCGAAGCTGACGAGCGTCGAGATGACGCCGCAACTGCTCGCGACGGTCAGTTCGAATTCCATCGGACGAGGCGCGACGCTGGCCTTGCGCTGCACGATGTGTCATGGCGAGCGCGGCATGAGCGATGCGAACTCGCCGAATCTGGCGGGCCAGTATGCGGCGGTGATCTACAAGCAGTTGATCGATTTTCAGAAGGGCGCGCGCAGCAACGCGGTGATGTCGCCGATGGCGATGAACCTGAGCGATCAGGACATGCGCGATCTCGCGGCGTATTACGCGAGTCTGCCGCGACCGTCGGCGCAGCGCAAGGTGAGCGATGCGCGTGCGCCGGCGATCGTCGCGCACGGAGCGCCGATGCGGAATGTGGCGCCGTGCGCGGTGTGTCATGGCGGCATCGACAGCAAGGCGGGAAGTCCCTGGCTCGATGGTCTGCCGGCGGCTTATACGAAGTCGCAGTTGCTGGCGTTCGCGAGCGGGGCGCGGACCAATGATATCGATGGCGTCATGCGGAACGTGGCGCGCAACATGACCGCCGAGGAGATTGATGCGGCGGCGATGTATTACGCGCGGGAGCTGGAAAAGGTCAGATCTGGGCAGTGAGGTTCCCTCGGTTTTTCGCCTTCCAGAGGCCCCGGGTTATGCAGCCGCATCCCTTGTCCGCTGAGCCACACCCCAGTCTTGCATGAACTGGGTTGGCGACACGAAGCCAAGCGATGAATGACGACGACTGCGGTTATAAAACACTTCGATGTATTCGAACAAGTCCGCGACGGCTTCGCGTTGCGTGCGGTACCTCGTGCCATGCACTCGCTCGTTCTTCAGACTGTTAAAGAAGCTTTCCGTCGGCGCGTTATCCCAGCAACTGCCTTTGCGGCTCATGGAGCATTGCATGCCGTACGAGTTGAGCTTGCGCTGGAAGTCGTGGCTGGCGTATTGACTGCCCCTATCCGAGTGATGCAGCGCGCCAGGCGCGGGCCGACGGCGGAACCATGCCATCGTCAGCGCGTCGATAACGAGTTCCGTGGTCATGCGCGGCTTGACAGACCAGCCCACGACCTCCCGGTTGAACAGGTCCAGCGTGACGGCCAAGTACAGCCAACCTTCGTCGGTCCAGATGTACGTGATGTCCGAGGTGAACACCTGATTGGGCCCGGCCGGCGCGAAGTTGCGATTCAACACGTTCGGCGCGACCGGCAACTTGTGCCGGGAATCGGTTGTTACGCGGTAACGGCGCTTGTGGCGGGCTCGAATACCGTTGGCGCTCATCAACCGCTCTACCCGTGCCTTGCTGGCTGGGAAGCCGCGAGAGCGAACCTCTTCGGTCATGCGCGGCGAACCGTACGCGCCTTTGACCTCGGCGTGAATCGTCCGAATCAACGTGAGCAACTGCGCATCGGTCAGCCGCTGACGCTCGGGCGTGCCGCCGCGCTTCCAGGCGCGATAGCCATTAACGCTTACGCCAAGGACCTCGCACAGCGCCAACACGGGATATTGCCGGCACTGCGTGTCAATCCAGGCGAACTTCACAGGAGGTCTCTATGAACGCGTCCCGTTTTGCAACAGCTTTCGTGTGTTCAGATTGACAGGATGGGTCGCAGCTCTCTATCCGGCCTTTATGC
>NZ_JARUXP010000004.1:791691-840764 GCF_031451315.1 Caballeronia sp. LZ032 | reverse complement strand
CGGTCATCGTGCCGCCGCGGTTGACGATGCCGTTGCCGCCTCGCACGGCCACATCGCCCGTGCCAAGATTGCTCACGAGGCCGCTCGTGTTGTCGATGCTCGCCGCCTGAAGGTCGAGCGTGCTCAGATCAACGCCTGCGCCCGTGCCCGTGCCCGTGCACGTGCCCGCTTGAACCTGCCCGTTCGTATTCATCAGGCGGCCGCCGCTGGCGAGCGACAGCGACCCGAGCGCGCGAACTGCGCCCCGCGTGTTGTCGACGTCGCCGGCGAAGCGCGCAGAGATCGCGCCTTGTGCGGCCAGCACGCCGTTCGCGTTGTTCAGGCCAGCGGCCTGCGCGGTGAGCGTGCCGGCCGAGATGATCCGGCCGCCAACGTTCGAGAAATAGCCAGCGCCGTTGGCGGGCGCAATCGTCAGCGTGCCCGTGCCAGCATCGATGATGGAGCCGCCGTCGTTGATGAGCGCGCCCGGCGCGAGCGTTAGATCCGTGCTGTTGGTCTGAAAAGTCCCGTCGTTGGAATTGTCGAACGTGCCGCTGACATGGAATCCCGTCGACGTTGCGCCGTATTGCGTGATCCGGCCCGCGCGATTGATAAGTTCCGTCGTGTTGACATTGAGCGCGTTCGCCTCGATCCCGCCGCCGGTGTTGTCGATTGTGCTGGTACTCGTGACCGTGAGATTCGGCGCGACGAGCGAGCCGCCGCTATTGGTCAGTCGCCCGGTTCGAATCGTCTCGTTTGTGCCTGCGCCGATCTGCCCGCGCTCATTGTTGAGCGCAACGCTCACGAGATTCACGTCCGCGTTCGACAGCAGTTTGCCGCCGGCGTTATCGAGCACGCCGTCGGCCGTCACCGCGAGGCCGCCTCGGGCCGTCATGGAGCCTGACGCGTTGACAAGCGTACCGGCCGCGACAGCCACACGTCCGTTACTGGCGATCGAGCCGGCGCGGTTGTCGAGCGTGTTCGCTACGGCAAGCGCGGCCGTGCCAGTGCCCGTCTGTGCGATCAAGCCATCGCGGTTCGAGAGCGACGCCGCGTTCAACTGGATATCTGCTGCGCTGAGCACGCCTTGATCGTTGACCAGCGCATTCGCGGCGCTCACCTCGAGGCCGCCGCCGGCCGTAGTCGTCGCGCCCGACAGGTTCGCATCGGCGCCGCGCGCCGCCAATGTGAGCGCGCCGTGCGCGGACGTGATGCTGCCGCCGAGATTAAGCGCGCTGCCGCTCAGGGCCGCATTGCCGCCCGCGACATTGCGGCCGGTCGCCGTCACGGCGCCTGATGCGCTCACGTCGAGGTCACCCGATTGCGCCAACGACCCATCACCGTTCACGCCCGCCGCGAGCGTGCCCGTCGAGGCGATGCTGTCCGCGCGAAGCGTTGTCTGGCGCTGCGCCGCAAGCAGGCCGCTGTTCGCCAGCACTCCTCCTGTCGTGGCGACGAGGTCGCCCTGCGCGTACGTCGTGCCGCGATTGTCGATGCCGTCTCGCGCGGCAACGTTGAGCGTGCCGCTTGCGTTGGTCTGCCCCGCGAGCACGAGTTTCCCGTTCGACGTGAGTGTGAGCTCGCCCGCCTGAGCGGCAAGCACGCCACGCGTCGAGACGCCGACGCCATACTCGTTCGACGCGAGAAAGATGCGATTCGCATACATGCCGCCGAGCGCGCTCACGTCGAGCGCGACGGCGGGTGCCGTGCCGTTGCCCGCGACCGGCGTCGCGGCGAGCGAATCGTGCTCGATGCCGTTTGCGCCCGTGACCGCGTTGAGCCGGTTCGCGTAAATGGCCGCGTTCACCTGGATTGCGCGCGCGAGCAGGTCGACCTGATCGATGTTGGCGGCGTTCAAGCCCGCACCTTGCACGACGAGGTTGCCGCCGCTCACCGTGAAGCCCGACAGCGACCCGTTCGGCCCGAAGTTCGGCGTGCCCGTGGTCAGAATGGCGCGGCTCGTGTTGATGAAGCCGCCCCCGTCGACTATCAAACCGTTTGGCAACAACGACCTCGGCGCGCGGCCCGGCGACTTCAACGTACCCTCGAATCGTGGAGGGTGAAGGGCTCATCACCTGATTGACGATCACGCGCGCGGAGCCGCCCGGCGCCAGGTTGGCATTGCCGTTGATCAATCCGGCCTGCTGCGTCTGCGTGATGGCGGGCGAGTTGTTGAGAATCGCGCCTTGTCGCGGAACGTCGAATTGCGAGTAATGATTGACCGACACCCCCGCGCCCGAGGGCTTGGCGATGTTCACCTGTGCGAGGCCGTTCTGCGTCTGCACGACTTGCGCGCCAGAGCCCGGGACCGCGACAATCTGCGCCCACGTCGGTTCAGTCCCGGCAAGCGTGCCGATGCACAGCTTCGCTGCACCGACAAGCGGATGCCAGACGCGTTTCAACCTTGACTTGTAAAGACGCTTGTTCATGCTCTCTTCGGGAACGAGGCGGCTTGATCGTCCCGCGAGGCGTCGCGAAGGCAAGCAACTCAGGAAAGATTGTCAGCGCTCGCCCAGCGCCGCGTAAGGAGAAAGGTCCGAAAAGCGAGCATGTCCCGAGTCCCGCCGATCCAGCACCCGGCCCAATCGCCGCTCCGCGACAAGGGCCTTCATTGCCCCATCCCCATGCTTTCTGTATCGTGGCCTGAACCGTGCTGCGCAGAACCCGCAGCCGCTACAGGAATCCCACGACATGACCCCCAGCAGCGACACCATCACCACCGACGTATTGATCATTGGCGCCGGCCCTGTGGGCCTGTTTGCCGCCTTCGAGGCCGGGGTGATCGGCCTGACATGCCAGATCGTCGATACGCTCGGGCGCATCGGCGGGCAATGCATCGAGCTGTATCCCGACAAGCCGATCTACGACATCCCCGCCATTCCGTCCTGCACCGCGCGCGAACTCGTGGATCGCCTGCTCGAGCAGATCCGCCCGTTCGACGTGCCCGTCCATCTCGACCAGCGCGTGCAGTCCGTCACTCAGCGCGAGACCGATCATCGCTGGACCGTGACGACCGAAAATGGCATGCGCTTCGACTGCGCCGCGATCCTGATCGCCGCGGGCAACGGCGCCTTCGTCCCGCAGCGCCTCCAGGTGCCCGAAGCGGCGGCGCTCGAAGGCACGGACGTGCATTACAGCGTGTCGCGCGCGGCAGACTTTGCGGACAAGAACGTCGTGATTGCCGGCGGCGGAGATTCGGCTCTCGACTGGGCGCTCGCATTGAAGGACATTGCCCGGTCGCTGACGCTGGTGCATCGGCGCAACGGATTCTCGGCGGCGGCGAATTCGGTTGCGGCGATGAAGCGCGCCGTCGAAGCGGGCGAGATGACGTTCGTGGTCGGCATGATCGACTCGCTCGATGCTCCGGCAGGCCGGCTCGAACACGTGCGCGTGAAGCAGATCGAAGGCGCGACCGAACTCGCGGCGGACAAGCTCGTGGCGCTGTATGGCCTCGTCTCGGAGCTGGGTCCTATCGCGACCTGGAATCTCGACGTGCGCGGCGGCCGCATCGAAGTGGATACGTCGAACTATGAATCGTCGCGGCCGGGCATCTTCGCGGTGGGCGATATCGCCAACTATCCGAACAAGCAGAAGCTCATTTTGTCGGGCTTCCACGAGGCCTCGCTTGCGTTGCGCAAGGCTTATTCATACGCCTATCCCGACAAGAAGCGCATGCACGTGCATTCGAGCTACGACGCGAAACTCGCGGAACGCGTGAGCGCCGCGCACGCGGCCGATCATTCCTGAGCGACGCATGGCAGGCCGGATCATCGGCTGGCTGCTGCTGGCGGTGCTCGCCGGCGCGCTGGCGTTCGGCTATGGCGTGTATTCGCGGCGCATCGCGCTGCCTGAACGCTACGATCCGTTCGCGCCGCTCGACGTGCGCGCGCCGCCCGACACGTTCACGCAGTTCAAACTGTGGCGCGCGATGCACGACCCGCAGCGTTGCGACGCGGCGCTCGCGCGCTCGGGGCTGGCCTATCGCCACATGGCGAACGCAACGGGCCAGGGCGGCTGTCCGCTGAAAGACGTGGTGCGTGTCACGCAGACAGAAGACGTGCGCTTCAGTGCGCCGTTTCTCGCCACGTGTCCGCTCGCGCTCGGCCTCGCGTATTTCGAGCATCAGTTCCTGCAACCCGCCGCGCGCGAAACCTTCGGCGAAGGCGTGACGCGTATCGAGCATGTAGGCAGCTATGCGTGCCGCAACGTCAATCATCAGCAGGACACGGCGCTGAGCCAGCATGCGAGCGCGAACGCCATCGACCTGACCGGCTTCGTGCTCGACGACGGCCGCCGCATCACGCTCGCCCGCTGGGACGATCCCGCGTCACCCGACGCACTGTTTCTGCGCCGGGTCCACGCGGGCGCGTGCCGTTCCTTCAACACAACGCTCGGCCCTGATTACAACGCGCTGCACAAGACCCACTTCCACGTGGACATGGGGCCGTACAACGTCTGTCGATGAGCCTCCCGCTCAACCGTGCGCGTGTGCCGGGTTGCGGCAGCTCGCGTGATCGTGCGGCTGGTCGTTCCAGGCGGAGCCGAGAATGATGCTGCAGAAATTCAGGCGCCGGTAGTTCGGGTCCTTGAGCGCGAGCACGTCGGCCTTGACGTTGCCGAAGGTCGATTCCGGCTTGTTGATCGTGCCTTGCGTGAAGGCATCGATGATGCCTTCCTTGAAGTTCGCTTCGCGCGGATGGGCCGCCACCACGAGACGCCGCTGATCGTCGGTGAACTGGTCGTAGGCGAGTCCGAGCACGTCCATTTCGACGCCCGCCGTGACCAGCGCCACCACCGGCTTCTTGTGTTGCGGAATGCCCGGCGTGGTGTGCAGCGCGATCGCGTCCCACACCTGCTCGATATCGCTCTCGCCAATGCCATGCTGATGCAGGAACGTGCGCGCCGCGTTCGCGCCATCGACTTCGAAGCGGTCATGCGGGCTGCTGTAGGCCGGCGTGAGGCCCATGTCGTGGAACATCGCGCCGATGTAGAGCAACTCCGCGTCGTACTTGAGCTGCTTGCGTTCGCCGGTCAATGCGCCGAACAGGAACACGCGGCGCGAGTGGTGATAGAGCAGGTCGGGCTCGGTGTCGCGCACGAGTTGCGTGGCTTCGCGTGCGAGGCGGCTATCGGGGATCTTGATGCCTGCGATGATTTCGTTCATGACGGAGACTCCGTGAAAGTTGATGCGGCGGCGTATTCGAAACAGGCGAAACGTGAGGAACATGAAGCCTTGGATTGCTAGAATCGCAGCAGTCGCCGCCGGGCTGGATCAGTGCGTTGCGACAGTGATCAGTCTCGGCAAAACGCGCGTCCGTCTCAATCGAAACGATGCGCCGAAGCCTGCCAAGCGCACGCCGTCTTCTGCCACACGCCTCAGCCACACGCGTCTCACGGACTCTTACCCGATGCATACCGTTGCGATAGCCATCTTCCCGGGCGTGCAGGCGCTCGATGTAGCCGGTCCGCTCGATGTCTTCGCCGAAGCGAACGGCTTCGTGCCCGCCACCGAGGGCTACGCGATCACGCTGGTCGGTCCGGAGGAGGGCGTCGTGCGGGCCTCGAACGGTACGCGTCTGCTGGCCGATGTCGCCTTCGACGCCCCTGGCCAGCGCTATGGCACGGCGCTCGTCGCGGGCGGACCCGCATTGCCGACGCAGCCGCCGATTCCCGCGCTGACCCACTGGCTGACCGATGTCGCCGCGCGCTGCGAACGCTATGGCTCCATCTGCACCGGCGCGTTCGCGCTGGGCCATGCGGGCCTGCTCGACGAACGCGACGTCACCACGCACTGGCAGGACGCACGCCGGCTCGCGGATGCGTTTCCGCGTGCGCGGGTGGAGCTGGACCGCATCTACATGCGCGATGGCCGTCTCGTCACGTCGGCGGGCGTGACGGCGGGCATCGACGTGGCGCTCGCGCTGGTCGCCGAAGATCACGGTCCGCAGGTGGCGCTCGCGGTGGCCAAACGCCTCGTGGTGTTCGCGCAGCGGCGCGGCGGGCAGTCGCAATTCAGCCCGTATCTCAGCGCACCCGCCGACGACACATCACCCGTCGCAAAGGTGCAGGCGTATGTGATGGAGCACATCGGCGCGCGGCTTTCGGTGGCGCAGCTTGCGGGCGTGGCCGGCATGAGCGAGCGCAACTTTGCGCGCGCCTTCGTGCAGCTCGCGCAGATGACGCCGCATGAGTTCGTCGAGCGTGCGCGTGTCGATGCCGCGCGCAACGCGCTCGAAAGCAGCGACACGCCGCTCAAGACGGTCGCGTATGAATGCGGCTTCGGCACGGCGGATCGCATGCGGCTCGTGTTTGCGCGGCGGCTGGGTGTGTCGCCGAACGATTATCGGGCGAGCTTTCGGGCGCGCTTCGCGAAATGATCCGCGCGGCGCGCCGACGCGTCACGAAGGGTTCGCTAGAATTCAGATGATCGCGGCGCATGTAAAAAGGCGGGCACAGGACGTGCATCGCATGCAGCGCCATCCACTCTCGACATATCGGAACAGCGAATGACGAAACACGAAACCGCCACGCAGGAACCCTACGAACGCCGCGCGTTGCTGCTGCATCTGGGCGACGTACTGGAGGCAGTGTTCTGCGTGAGCCAATGCGCCGACGAATATGCAAGCATCGGCGACGCGCTGAAAAGCAATGACGCGCTGGCGGGCTTCACGCTGCTCGGCTTCATCGATCCCGACATGGCGCCGCGCGAATTCATCCGCCGCGCGTCCGGCGCCTTCTTCGTCTGGCCGAAGGCATTGCTGGATGAGACGCTCAACCGGCCGATGCTTGCAAACACGGTGAAGCACGATCTCTTCGCCGGCCGCAAGGAAGGCTGGAATGCCTATGTGCAGGAGCGTCGCAAGGAGGTGTCATGGTTCGGCGAGAAGCTGCCGGATGAGGCACGCAGCGCGGCGCCGGCGCATGAGGCCGCAACGCCGGAGCCGTCGCGCTATGCCACCTGGCCCTGGCCTAACGAGTCCTGACGCGGCAGTACGCCACAGTCCTATTGCTTCTTGCCCATGGTGCTGGAGCCGGCATCGAAGCCGAGTCCGTTGGGCCGTTTCGCCGCTTCCGCCTTGCCCGCCGATTCCTTGCCAGGCCGCGTCTTCAATGCGTCGCTGGCGTTTGCGGCTGCAGCGGCGGGCGGCGTCGTGTTGTGCTCCTGGTAAGCGGGCGTGCTGTCGTACTGAAGCTTGTTCGGTTGCTGTGCGTTCGCGACCATCGCCAAGGTGCCGCCCAGCAGAATCCCCGCCATGCGTCCGAGTGCGTTGAGTGTGGGTTTCATCTGCGCCTCCCTTTGTTCTGCACTTTCCTCGATTTCAGCAAGACGCGGACCCGCTCGCGCAACACTGCCCGCACTGATTGCTTGTCGATGCGCAAGCATTGCGCGCGCAAGCCTCGGGACGTGCTGCCGGCTTGATGGTGATCAAGGGCGCAGGCTCCAACCCTCGGGAAAATCCTCATTTTCAACGCGGGAAAGCGAAAATGAGAAAGGCACCAGGGGTGGTTGCAGGCGTGATTGCACTGTCATGCGTCACGCTGTTTTCGATGCCGGCATGCGCGGGCGATGACACGCCGGCAAGCGTGCCAAGCGGCGGACTTCATGCGGGCGACCTGCTCGTGCGGCTGCGCGCGATCAGCATTCAGCCGGACGTGAAGGCGGGCGGCGCGCTGGGCACGCTCGACGCAGGCGTGAACAACGCGATCGTTCCCGAACTCGACTTCACCTACATGATTCGCGACCAGATCGGCGTGGAACTGATCCTGGCGACGTCGCGGCATCAGGTGACGTCGAACGTGGGCGGGCTGGGCGGCGTCGGCGTGCTGCCGCCCACCTTGCTTCTGCAATATCACTTCAATCACGCGGGGCGCGTGCGTCCGTATGTGGGCGCGGGCGTGAACTACACGCTCTTCTACAACGACAAGCTGAAGGCCGGCGCGACGCCCGTATCGATCAATCACAGCAGCTTCGGTCCGGCTTTGCAGGTGGGCGTCGACGTGCAGGTCGCCAAGAATCTCTTCGTCAATGCGGACCTGAAGAAGATCTGGATGCGCACGAGCGCGTCGGCGGATGGCGCGGACCTTGGGTCGCTGAAGATCGATCCGTGGGTGCTCGGCGTGGGCATCGGCATGAAGTTCTGAGCCTGGCGTTTTCCGGCACCTCGCGCCTTGTCTGAAAAATGGCGGAAGAAGCCGGTGCTTCTGGCGTGGACGGTTTTGCTCGCGCGGTATCCTTGACAGCAGGCCCGGCGCAGACGCGCGCCGTCCGGATGCCGGTGCGTGCGTGCACGCCTGGACCGGCCGGCGGCAAGCCGTCTGCAACGACTAATAACACCGCATCGGGGAACAGCAAGCCAAATGAGACTTTCCACTTACGCGGGAATCGCCTTGCTCGCAGCGTCAGGCGCCGCTGCCGCGCAACAGCCGCTGGCCTTGCCCGGCCGCAGTCAGAGTTCGTGGCAGCAATCGGTCGATACCGCCGCCTGCTACGCCTACGCCAACCAGAACACCAAAGTGAACATGGCGCGCGAAGCGCAGACGCCGCCGCGCGATGCGCCTCGCGAACCGCGTCCGCTCTCGCCGCCGCGTGCGGTCGAGCCGCCGTTGCCGCCGGTTGCATCGGGTGCGCTGGCGGCTTCCGCAGCGTCGTCGGCGGTGGCGGCTTCGGGGGCGTCCGCCGTCACCGTGGCGGGCGCTTCAGGCGCGCACGCAGCTTCGGCGCCGCAGGGGGCATCGGCGGCGCTGCCGGCATCGGGCATCGCGGCCGCGTCCGGTGCATCCGACGCCATCCTCAGCGGCGACATGAAGATGCCGCCCCTTCCTCCGCCCGAGCCGCCGATGGTGCGTTACTGGCGCGCCTACAGCGACTGCATGCAGAACCGCGGCTATTTCGTGCGCTGAAGCCGGGATTCGCGCGCGTCCGTTGCATCGGACGCTCGCATGCGCTGCAATTACTGCAGCAGCCCGAACACGGCGACACCCGTCGTCGTGCCGACGAAGACCTTGCCGTTCGCGACCATCGGCGTGATGAACTTGTTGCCCGCGCCCCATTGATCGCGCGTGCCCGCCTGATTGCTGTTGTACAGTTCGCGCCCGAGATTGGCCGCGTCATAGGCATGCAGCGCACCCACCGCGCCGTTCTCGAGGGCCCACACGATGCCGTTCGCCGCGCCGTTCGCCGAGATCGCGGGCGTCGTGCCGGGGTAGGGAAAGGCCGTTGCGCTGCGCGAGGCGGCGGTGGTCGCGAGCATCGCGTTGCTGATGGGCAGCGCCTTCAGGCTGTCGTTGAGGCCGCCGTAGTAGACCACGCCGTTGTAGTACGCCGACGATCCCCATATGCCCCCTGCCAGCGTGCCGACGAGCGTCTGCCAGTTGCCGTTCGCATTGGGGTTGTACTTGCCCATCGCATCGCGGTCGACGACGTAGATCTTGTTGTCCTTGCCCGCGCCGACCGCGAGGTGCTTCACGGTGCCGTCGCTCATCGTCTGGTCGGGCAGCAGCAGCGGTCCGCCGGAACCGAAGTCCTCGTCGTTGCCTGCCTGCTGCACGTTGTTCATCGTCGCGAAGTAATCGACGATCTTCAGGTCCGGCGCCAGCGACATCTTCATGAACGTGTTGGCCAGATTGCCGTCGACGGGAAAGCCTTGCGCGTTGAGCGTCGGCGTGAACGAGCCGTTGCCGGCGATGAGGTACACGTAGCTGCCGTCGGAAGCCATGCCCGAGCCCGCCATCCAGATGGAGCCCTGTGCGCCGTTTGCGGTGATGTTGATGACGCCGGTCTGCACGAGCGTATCGGCGCTGTAGGCCATGACCCAGCCGGTGTACGGGCCGGACATGCAGTGCGCGGTCCAGCCCATGTAGACGTTGCCGTTGACGAGTGTGAGCGCGACCCGTTCGGTGTGCAGCGCGGGATCGAAGGTGATCACGCCGTTCACGCTGTTGCTGCCGGTGCCGGGATAGGTCGCCGCGATCTCGCGCGGGCCGCCGGACAGTTCGGCGCCGGTTGCGAGGTCGATCGCATGCAGGCGATGATGCGCGCGGCCATTGGCGTCGGAACTCATCGCGACGGCATAGAGCACGCCGTTCGTTCCGCGCGAGCGGTCGATCACCGGTGTCGACGTGATGCCGATCTCCGGCGACAGGTCCTGGCAGGCAGTCGTCGTCGGCGTTTCGCCTGCGCCCAGCAGGGAGACTTGCCAGAGCGGTGCGCCGGTGTCGGCGTCGAACGCGTACAGGCTGCCGTGCTCCGTTGCCACGTAGACCACGTTGCGCACTGCGCCGCCGATCGACAGGCCCGTCACATGCAGCGGCTGCGCATCGACGCGGCCGTCGGTGGTGAGCATGCGCAGCTTGCCGAAGCTCGAAGCGTTGACGTTCGCGAGCGTGAGCTTCGTTTCCGCGAGCATCTGGCCGCTGCGGGAGAGGTCGTTGTGATGCATGAGGACATCGGTCGGGGATGAGCGCGCGGTGGTGGTGCCGCTGCCGGTGCCGGTTCCGGTGTTGCCGCCTGAAGCCATGCCGCTGCCGGCGCCGGTCCCGGTGCCTGATGAGGTGCCCGATGACGTGCCGCTCCCGGAGCTGCCAGCGCTGCCGCTTCCTGACGCAGACCCGCCGCTCGAAGGCGAGCCGCCGGACGCTGTCGATGAGTCGCCTGAACCGCCTCCGCCTCCACCGCATGCCGCGATGGTCACCGCGACGATCACTTGCAGCGACCGCCTGAGCCAGCGGGCGCGGCGCATGCGCGCCGGGGAAGAATCGTGACGGGGCGAACAGGACTCGTCATTCGGCTGCTGCGCGCGCATACGAACCTCACGTGGACGGTCCCGGGTGATCGTTCTGATCGTGAATCTCGCGCGCCGGGCCAGCGCGATGACGGTCTGCCGCTTGCCGTCGAGCGCCGCCTCGTGGGAAGGTCCGCGTGAGGTTTGCAAGCGCCGCTGAACTCATGGTATCGAACGTGCAGGCGCGTCGAAAGACACTTTCAACGCCCAAAGCGCCAGCGTCACGCGACGTCGATTGCTCGGTTCATAGGGCGAAATGCAGGCGGCGAATCCAGACGGAGACAGGCCATGAATCCTCAACCGGTCCACGAAGGACAATGCGCATGCGGCGCGGTGCGGATCCGCGTCACCGGCCAGCCGAAGGAAGTGAACCTGTGCCATTGCATGACGTGCCGGCGCATTCACGGCGCGCCGTTCGGCGTCTACGCGATCTTCGCGCGCCACGCAGTGCAGGTGTCGGGCGACACGCGTGCGTGGTCGAGTTCCGCGACGGGCCGGCGGCATCATTGCCCGTCATGCGGGTCGCCGGTCTATCTCGCGTTCGAGGGCGTGGATGAGGTGGAAGTGCCGACCGGTCTCTTCGATGAAACCGGCCTGTTTCCGCCGCGCTACGAGATCTGGTGCAAGAGCGCCGAGCCGTGGCACGACGCGCATGGACGGCCGCGCTTTGAACGCGGCGCGCCGGCATGAAGCCTCAGCACTCGACGATCGCCTTCACCACGCCCGCCTGCGGATCGAGCAGCGAAGAGAAGCGCTCGGGCACGTCGTGGAGCGCGAGGCGGTGCGTGTTGAGCGCGTCGGTGGGCACGTCGCCGCGGCGCATCGCGGCGAGCACGGTTTCGAAGTCTTCCGGCGTCGCGTTGCGGCTCGACAGCAGCGTCGCCTCGCGCTTGTGAAACTCGGGATCGGCGAACGAGAGCCGGTCCGGCACGATCGACACCAGCACGTATTTGCCGCCATGCGCGATGAATTCGAAGCCGCGTTCCATCGCGCGCGGGTTGCCGGTGGCGTCGAACACGACATCGAAGAATTCGCCGTTCGTGAGCGTCGACAACTCGTCCTTGTCGTTCGCGCCGATCTGCACGGTGGCATCCACTTTCAGCTCGCGCTGACAGAACGCGAGGCGGTCCGCGCGCGTATCGAGCGCGGTGACATGGGCGCCGCGCAGCCGCGCGAAGGTGAGCGCGGCCATGCCGATCGGTCCCGTGCCCACCACCAGCACGCGCTGGCCCGGCTGGACATCGGCGCGGCGCACGGCATGCGCGCCGATCGCGAGGAATTCGACCATCGCGGCCTGATCGAGCGTGACGCCTTCGGCCTTGTGGACGAACTGCGCGGGCAGGTTCAGATATTCGGTGAAGGCGCCGTCGCGATGCACGCCGAGCACCTGGATGTTGACGCAGCAATTGGTCTTGCCCTGACGGCAGGCGATGCACGTGCCGCAGGAGAGATAGGGCATCACGTAGACGGTGTCGCCGGCGGCGAGGCCGCTCGCCGGATCCGCTTCCTCGATCACGCCAGACAGTTCGTGGCCCATCACGCGCGGATAGGAGAGATACGGCTGATTGCCGGTGAAGATATGCAGGTCGGTGCCGCACACGCCGACGCGCTTCACGCGCAGCAGGACTTCATTGGCGCCGCGTTGCGGCTTGTCGCGCTGTTCGGCCTTGAGGGTTCCGGGCGTTTCGCAGATGACGGTCAGCATGCCGATTGTCTCGATGTGTCGTTGGAGTGGGGTGCCGACAATCTAGCGAGGGCCGCTCATTTGGTCAAGCCAATTTACCAATCGTAAAATTGGTAAGGCCAGCAGCGCGGCCGGTTTGCCCGTATATTTTGACTCTATCGATCGATACGGACGCGTCCCCCACGCGCGTCGAAGGACGACACGTGCAGCAGCTTCATGAATTCGTCGAACGGCATCCGCGGCTGTTCGTGCTGTCGGGCGCGGGCATCAGCACCGAGTCCGGCATTCCCTGTTACCGCGACCGCGAAGGCCAGCGCACCGGCCGCTCGCCCATCCTGCTCAAGGACTTTCTCGATTCCGACCATGCGCGCCGCCGCTACTGGGCGCGCAGTCTGATCGGCTGGCCGATGGTCGAGCAGGCCCGCCCCAATGCCGCGCATCACGCGGTGCGGGCGTTGGCCGCGCGTTCGCGCGTGCATCGGCTGGTGACGCAGAACGTCGATGGCCTGCATACGCGGGCCGGCAATCCGGACGTGATCGAACTGCACGGCAACATCGGGCGGGTGCGCTGCCTGGCCTGCGGCGAGCCGCACACGCGCTCCGCCGTGCAGCGCCGGCTCGAGACGCTGAACCCGGACTTCGTGGGCCACACGGCGCCCGCCGTGCCCGATGGCGATGCGCAGATCGAGGATCTCGACTTCGCCGCCTTCGAGGTGCCCGGCTGCACCCGCTGCGGCGGCTTGCTGAAGCCGGATGTGGTGTTCTTTGGCGAAAGCGTGCCGCGTCCGCTCGTCGAGGACGCGGCACGCTCGCTCGAGGGCGCCGATGCGATGCTGGTCGTCGGCTCGTCGCTGATGGTCTATTCCGGCTACCGCTTCTGCGAATGGGCGGCGAAGAGCGGCAAGCCGATCGCGGCGATCAATCTCGGCAAGACGCGCGCCGACGCGCTGCTCGCGCTGAAAGTGGAAGCGCCGTGCTCGGAGGCGCTGGAAGCGCTGATCGAACGGCTGGACGCACGGCCCGTCGCGGACTGAACGCGCGGGCCTCAAGCCCCGCGTGCGAGCGTCCTGATGCCGTCGAGCAGGCGCTGTGCATCCTCCATGCGCGAAAGCACGGCCGGCGTCACCCGCACGACTTCGCCCGCTTCGGGCCCCGGACGCGTCACCGTGAACACGCCGAAGCGCTCGCTCAGCGCGGCCACGAGCGAATCGCAGCCCGTCTTGCCGGCGTGGCCGCGCAGCCGGAACGCGGTGATGCCCGCGGTCATCGCGGGATCGGGCGGGGTCAGGATCTGCACGCCGTCGATCTCGCGCGCCGGCTCGGCCCACGCATCGCGCAGCGCGCGCACGCGCGCTTCCTTCGCGTGCGCGCCGATGCGCTGGTGCAACTCCAGCGCCGCCGGCACCGTGAACCACGCGGCGAAGTTGGGCGAGCCGGTGTGGACGCGCGCGCGGATGTCGTCGGCGGGCCAGCTGCGATTGCCGAGATACGGATCGATCGAAGCGACATGCCCGCGCCGCACATAAATGGCCCCGCAGCCGAGCGGCGCGCCGATCCACTTGTGCAGGTTCAGCGCGGCGAAGGGCGCATCGAGCGCGGGCACGTCGAAGTCCAGCTGGCCCCACGAATGCGCGGCATCGACGATGACATCCGCGCCTGCCCGTTCAGCCATCGTCGACAGTTCCGCCACCGGCATGACCAATCCCGTTGCGAAGCACACATGCGACAGCAGCACGAGGCGCGTGCGCGGATGCGCGCGCAGCGCTTCCGCATACGCGTCCAGAACCGCTTCGCGGGTGGCGGGCTCGGGGATCACGAGACGCACCGGCGTCACGCCGCGCCGTTCGCGCAGCCATTCCATCGCGTCCTTGCCGCAGGGGTAATCGAGGTCGCTGTACAGCACCGTGTCGCCGGGCGCGAGGCGGTTATAGCCGCTGATGAGCGCCAGCAGCGCCTCGGTGGCGTTGCGCGTCAGCTCGATCTCCTCGGGCGCGCAGCCCATCGCGGCCGCGACCCGCGTACGCAGGCCGTCGAGCAGCGGCGTGTAGTGCCGCCGGATCAGCAGCGTCGTCTCGCGGTTCACGCGATCGGTCCAGTACTCGAACATCTGCCTGACCGGCTCGGCCATGGCGCCCCAGAAGCCGTTCTCCAGGTTGATCAGCTCATCCGATTGCTGGTACAGGCCGCGCACCGCGTTCCACCAGGACTCGTCGGTGGCAATGCCGGAAACGGGCGTCGGCGGAAGCGCGGCAAGCGCCGCTTCGAATTCGGACGTACGGAAGTCGAGTAAATCGGACATGGATTGTTATCAGGAGGGATCGACGGGACAGCACGGCCGCTCAGTATCGCCGATATACACCGGCCGCCACGGTTGGACAAATCTCAGACTTATTTACTTGTCTGATCTTAAGAGCGATGGCCACAGGCCGTAATCAGTACCTGGAGCGCCGCGCCCCGCATGAGGGCAAACGTTCAATCGAACCCTATGGCGCCGACAGTCCCACAACCGGACCCTGAGAGAACCCAAACCATGAACCTCAAGAACATCACGATCAAAACCAAACTGATCGCTGGATTCGGCATCCTGGCCGTGCTGGTCGTGCTGGTGGCCGGCATGTCGCTGCGGGCGTTGTCGGTGGCGACCGACGGCTTCTCGCACTACGTGAACGGCATCAACGCCCGCGCCGATGTCGCCGCACAGATTCGCACCGCCGTCGACCGCCGCGCCATCGCTGCCCGCAATCTGGTGCTGGTCACGAAGCCCGCCGACGTGGAGATCGAGAAGGAAGCCGTCACGCGCGCGCACGAAGACGTGCAGGCGCGGCTCAAGCAGTTGCGCGACATGATCGCGAGCGCCACCGACACGAGCGAGAAGGCCCGCAGCCTGGTCGCCGAGATGGCGCGTGTGGAGACGCTGTACGGGCCGGTTGCGACGGATATCGTCGGCCTGGCGCTGGCGGGCAAACACGAGGACGCGATCGTCAAGATGGACGACCAGTGCCGTCCGCTGCTCGCCCAGCTCGTCAAGGCCACCGACGACTACGCGAGCTACACCATCGCGCGCCGCGAAGAGATCGTGCGCGACTACGACGCCAGCTACGTGTTCCAGCGCAATGTGCTGATCGCGCTGTGCGTGGCGGCGTCGCTGTTCGCGGTGATCGCGGGCATCGCCATCATCCGTTCGATCACGCGGCCGATCGGCGCGGCGGTCGACATTGCGCAGACGGTGGCGCGCGGCGATCTGACGAGCCGCATCGTCGCCGACGCGAAGGACGAAACCGGCGACCTGCTGCGCGCGCTCGCCGAGATGAATGCGCGTCTGACCGAGACCGTCAGCCGGGTGCGCGAAAGCAGCGGCGCCGTGGGCGGCGCGGCGAAGGAACTCGCGACCGGCAATACCGACTTGAGCCAGCGCACCGAGGAACAGGCCGCGTCGCTGCAGGAAACCGCGGCCAGCATGGAACAGCTCACGTCGACGGTCCGCCAGAATGCCGACAACGCCCAGCAAGCCAGCTCGCTCGCGTCGAACGCATCGCAGATCGCCAGGAAGGGCAGCGACGTGGTGGGCCGCGTCGTCGCGACGATGAACGGCATCAGCGACAGCTCGGACAAGATCGCGGAGATCACCGGGATCATCGAAGGGATTGCGTTCCAGACCAATATTCTCGCGCTCAACGCGGCGGTCGAAGCGGCGCGCGCGGGCGAACAGGGCCGCGGCTTTGCAGTTGTGGCGAGCGAAGTGCGCAGCCTTGCGCAGCGCTCGTCGAGCGCTGCGAAGGAGATCAAGGACCTGATTGCCGCGTCCGTCGACAAGGTGCGCAACGGCTCCGAACTCGCGGGCGAAGCCGGCACGACGATGGCCGAAGTCACGCAGGCGGTCGCGCGGGTGACGGACATCATGCAGGAGATCGCGGCGGCGTCGGCGGAACAGGGGCGCGGTATCGAACAGGTCAATCAGGCCATCACCCAGATGGATGAAGTCACGCAGCAGAACGCCGCGCTGGTGGAGGAAGCCGCCGCCGCCGCGACTTCGCTCGAAGAGCAGGGCCGCCGGCTCAACGAAGCCGTGGCGTTTTTCGTGGTGGAAGGCGGCGCGCCGTCTCGCCTGACTCAGGCGGTGCAAGCGCCGGCCGTCAAGCCCGCCCGGCATGTCGCGCCGGCGGCGATCACGCGCCCGGCAACAGTCAGCGCCGACGGCTGGAGCACCTTCTGACGCACCTTCTGACGTCTCTCAGGCGTTGACATCGACGATCACGCGCCCGGCCACTTCACCGCGCAGCAACCGGGCGGCGCAGTCGGGCGTATCGGCGAGTGGGATCGTGGCCGCGACGCTTTCCATGGTCGCCACCGGCACGTCTTCCTCGATGGCCCGCCACGCGGCGACTCGCCGCTCGCGCGGCACATAGACACTGTCCACGCCCAGCAGCGCCACGCCGCGCAGGATGAACGGCGCGACCGTGGCCGGCAGATCCATGCCTTGCGCGAGGCCGCACGCCGCCACCGCGCCGCCGTAGCGCAGGCTCGCGCAGACATTGGCGAGCGTATGGCTGCCGACGCAATCCACCGCCGCCGCCCAGCGTTCCTTCTGCAAGGGCTTGCCCGGCGCGGACAGCGTGGCGCGTTCGACGATATCCGCCGCGCCCAGTTCGCGCAGCCGCGCGGCTTCTTCAGGCCGTCCCGTCGAGGCAATCACGCGATAGCCGCGCCGCGCCAAAATCGCGACCGCGAAGCTGCCGACGCCGCCGTTCGCACCCGTCACCAGCACCTCGCCGTCGGCGGCGCTCACGCCGTGCCGCTCCAGCGCCTGCACGCACAGCATGGCCGTGTAACCCGCGGTGCCGACGGCCATCGCCTGGCGCGTCGTGATGCCGGTGGGCAGCGCGATCAGATGCGCGCCCGGCACGCGGGCCTTTTGCGCGAGTCCGCCCCAGTGGGTTTCACCCGCGCCCCAGCCGTTCATGACAACCGGGTCGCCGGGCTGATAGTCCGGATGCGAACTCGTCTCCACGATGCCCGCGAAGTCGATGCCCGGCACCATCGGCCAGGCGCGCACGACCGGGCCGCGGCCGGTGATCGCGAGCGCATCCTTGTAATTGAGCGTGGAGTAGTCGATCCGCACCAGCACGTCGCCGTCGCTCGATGTGGCAAGCCGGGGTTCGTCGATGGATTCGATGGCGGCAAGCGTGCGGTCGTCCTGCTTCTGGAGCATGAGGGCGTTGAACATCGGCGGGGCTCCTGTGGCTGGAAAAAGGGCGGCGCGAGGCCGCCCCGTTCATGACGCAAAGGCTGGATCAGTGATGCTCGTATTCGGCGCGCGGCTGGGGCGTGGCCTTGACCTTGTTGTACTGGAACTCAGGCAGCGCCTTGATGGCGTCCTTGGTCGCGCCCGCGAGCACGAGCTTGCCGTCCTTGACGTCGAGTTGATCGACCGGAATGGCGACGTCGTGATGCGACACGCCGAGGAACTGGTTCGCCGCGATGATGACGAACGACACCGACTTGTCCGGCGCGACGATGATGTCGTGGATCACGCCGACGCGCTGTCCCTGGTCGTTGACGACGGGCTTGTTGAGGATGGACTTCTTGACGCTCCAGCCGTTGATGATGGCAGTCGAGACCTCGACCGATACGCCGAGCGGCTGGGCGCCGGCGACCTGGGCAAACGATGCCGTGGAAGTCAGGCCAAGTGCCGACGATGCAACGAGCAGTGCCACGAGTTTCGCTTTCATTCTTCTGTTCCTCAAAGGGTTGGGCCAACCGGTTCAATGGGAAATGCGCGATTCAAGCTTGCAGCGCGATGGAAGTTTGAACGTTTCTCGTGACTTCTGCAGAAACGGTGTCCGCCCCGCCGCGCGCACTGCATTAGTGCGAGCGTGCGGTGGTCGGAAAGGGGGATTCAGCGCGCGATGCGCTTGAGCGCTTCGCCCTTGTGAACGGCGCGCTTGCCGCTCTTGTCGCTTTCGACCTCGAAATGCGGATCGTCGGACGAGGCGTTGACGGTGTGGCCGTCGACATGGGTCCGCTCGGTGATGACGCGCACGACGTGTCCCGTCGTTTCGCCCTGCGGGGTGTTCCAGCTGACGTGGTCCTTGATCTTGAAGGCATGGCTCATGAGATGAGGCTCCGTTCGGATGAGAATGCCCGCTCTCGCGCAACGGCTGTGCCCGTCGCCCGGGGAGGCTAGAGGCGCGCGAGCGTCGCTTCGTCGGCGCGGCCTTCGAAGTAGCGGCGCAGCGCTTCGTCGAAGACGGCGGGATCGTCGGCGGTGCGGGCGAACAGCGTCATCGACGAATGGAATTTCAGGTCGTCCGGATAGCCGAAGATGGCGTCCACGCCGCGTCCCTGCACGCCGTTCACGAGCCGCGTGAGCTCGACGAGACGCGCGCCCAGCACCGGATGCGCGAGATACGCCCGGGCTTCGTCACGCGACGCGATGGCGTAGCGCTGCGCCATCGCGCTGTGGCCGAGCCCTTCGATCTGCGGAAAGACAAACCACATCCAGTGCGTGCGCTTGCGGCCAGCGGCAAGCTCGGCGCGGACGTCTTCGATGACGCCCGATTGAGCATCGACGAAGCGCTGCAGGTCATACGGATCGCTCATGATCGGCTCCTCATGCGACGGCCGCGGCAATGCGCTGTCTCATCGCCGTGTCCGGAAAGCCGCCGCTGCCCGCGCGCGCGTTGTCGATCATGTAGTCGCGCTTGCCCGTGCCGGGAATGACGCAGGTCACGGCGGGGTTGCCCAGCACAAATTTCAGCAGAAGCTGTGCCCACGAGCCGCAGCCGAGTTCGCGCGCAAAGTCCGGTAGCGGCCGGCCGCGCAGACTGGCGAGCAGCGAGCCGCCGCCGAACGGCTGGTTCACGATCACCGCGACCCCGCGTTCCGCCGCGAGCGGCAGCAGGCGCGCTTCGGCGTCGCGATCGTTGGCGGCGTAGTTGATCTGCACGAAATCCACGCGCTCCGAGCGCAGCACCGCTTCCACTTGCGGAAACGCGCTGGAGGTGTAATGCGTGACGCCCACGTAGCGCACCTTGCCGGCGGCCTTCCATTCGCGCAGCGTCGCGAGCTGGGTGCGCCAGTCGAGCAGATTGTGGATCTGCATCAGATCGATGCGATCCGTCTGCCAGTAGCGCAGCGACTGCTCCATCTGCGCGATGCCCGCCGCGCGGCCTTCGGTCCAGACCTTGGTCGCGATGAACGCGCGCTCGCGCGTGCGCGCGTCGGCCAGCAATGCGCCCGCGACTTCTTCGGAGGAGCCGTACATCGGCGAGGAATCGATCACCGAACCGCCTGCCGCGAACAGCGCGCGCAGCACGTCGGCGAGTTCGCGGCGGCGGGCGGCGTCCGTGCCCGCGTCGAAGGTGCGCCAGGTGCCGCAGCCGACGATCGGCAGCGGCTCGCCCGTCGACGGAATCGGGCGCTTGAGCATGGGTGGCGTGTCGGCGGCTCGGGTGGCTCGTCCGGCCTGCGTCACGAGCGCGGCGGCGGCCGTCCAGTGAAGAAAGGCGCGGCGCGTGGTCATGACGGTTGCACGCGCGCCAGGATGTCGCAAGGGAAAGCAAGCGGGAAAGCGGCCATCTTTTTGGCTCCTGCGAAAGCGTGGACGACTGCTTTCGGAAGCGCGATCCCGCCAGAAAGTTCCGCGCCGCCTCAGTGTTTGCGCAACGCGGGCGCGCGGCGGAAGCCCCTGAACCGCTCCCGCCGATGCTCCTCGTCGAAGTGCGCGCGCGCCGGCTTCACGAGATCGCTGCGCGCGACGATGCCGACCAGCCGCAGCGAAGCCGCGTCCGCGACCACCGGCAGGCGCTCCAGTTCGTGTACGGCAAGACGCGTGGCCGCGAGACGGCACGGTTCGCCCGGCAGCGCGAAGACCGGCGTGGCATAGCCGGCGCCGCGCAGCGCATCGCCGACACTGACGCCCGCTTCCCGCACCGACGAAGCGCCGATCAGCGTGCCCAGCAACGCCCGGTCGAGCATGCCGGCGAGCGCGCCGTCGCGCAGCACCGGATACGCGCGGTGCATCTGCTGCGGGCCGAAGTGTCTGGCGAGGACGTCGGCGAGCGGCGTGCCGGCGTCGATGGTCTGGGCATCGCGCGTCATTACTTCCTCGACGTGATGCCGCTCCAGCGGGTCCACGCCGTATTCGCGATAGATGTGATAGCCGCGCCGGGCAATCTTCTCGGTCATGATCGAGCGCTTCATGACGACGGTGGCGAAACCGTGCGCGACGAGTGTCGCCGCGAGCAGCGGCAGCAGCGCGTTGGCATCGTGCGTGAGGCCGAAGGCGAACACGATGGCGGTCAGCGGCGCGCCCAGCGTGGCGCCGAGCGTCGCGGCCATGCACACCAGCGGCCAGAGCGCCGCGTCGTGTCCGGGCAGGATCGCGCCGAGCGCGGTGCCGAGGCCGGCGCCGAGCATCAGCAACGGCGCGAGCACGCCGCCCGAGGTGCCCGACGCAAGCGCGATGACCCAGATGATCGCCTTCACCGCGAGGATCGACAGCGCCACCTGGATGGCGATGTGCTGATGCAGCAGGTCGCCGATCACGTCATAGCCGACGCCGAGCGCGCGCGGCTCGAGATAGCCGCCGATGCCGACGAACACCGCGCCCAGCGCGGGCCACCACATCCAGTGGATGGGCAGCTTGTGGAACAGGTCTTCGAGCTTGTACAGCGACGCCGACAAGCCCGAGGCCAGCGCGCCCGAGAGCAGACCCGCGACGAGGCAGGAAAGCAGCGACAGCATGTGCGGCGGCGCGGTCTCCAGCGGAAACAGCGCGCCGGTGCCGAACACCGCGGCGCGCGCGAACCCCGCGACCGCGCATGCGAGCGCCACCGGCAGGAAGCTGCGCGGGCGCCATTCGAACAGCAGCAGTTCGACGGCCAGCAGCACGGCCGCGACCGGCGTGCCGAACACGGCGGTCATGCCGGCGGCCGCGCCTGCCACGAGCAGCGTCTTGCGTTCGGCGGCGGTCACGTCGATGCACTGCGCGATCAGCGACCCGAGCGCCCCGCCGGTCATGATGATCGGGCCTTCGGCGCCGAACGGCCCGCCGCTGCCGATCACGATGCCCGACGAGAGCGGCTTGAGGATCGCGACTTTCGGCGACATGCGGCTCTTGCCGAACAGGATCGCCTCGATGGCTTCGGGAATGCCGTGGCCGCGAATCGTCTCCGAGCCGAAACGTGCCATCAACCCGACGATCAGCCCGCCGATCACCGGAATCGCGATCACCCAGGGGCCGAGCGTATTGAGCGCCGGCGAGTGCTCCGCGACCGAGAACGTGCCGAAGAAAAACAGGTTGGTGAACAGATAAATCAGCCCGAGCAGCACGACGGCCGCGAGCGTGCTGATCCCGCCGATGACAGCGGCCAGTCCGCAGATCGTCAGCAGGCGGTCGTTGACGGAAAAGTCGCGTTTATGCTGGTCCATGAGATGAGCTCCCGATGTCCTGATGAATCAAAGATCGATTTGCGGCACGCGGAACGCGCCCTGCAGCGACTTGAGCTCCGCGCGGTGCAGCGCGGCGAGGCGCGTCAGCACCTCTTCACCGCGCGCTTCGAGATGCACCTGCACCTGGCGCCGGTCCGTCGCGCTCGGCGCGCGCCGCACGAGCCCGGCTGCCTCGCAGCGCGTGACCAGCGCGACCACGCCGTGATGGTGCGACTGCAGCCGTTCGGCCAGTTCGCCGACCGTCGCCCAGGCGCGGCCCGGATAGCCCTTGATGTGCAGCAGCAGCAGGTACTGCAACGGCGTGATGCCTTCGTCCTGCGCGGCGTGTTCGGAGAAGCGTTCGAAGCGCCGCATCTGATAGCGGAATTCGGACAACTGTTCGAAGTCCGGTTTGGCGAGCGTGCGGGGTCGAGTCATGGAGACGGTCTGCGAAAACGGAATTGGGTCAAGCCTGCTTGCGCTCGGCTGCGAATGACTGCTGGTAGAGCCCGGCGATCAGGTCGGCTTCGGTGATCATGCCGGCGAGCCGGTCGTGCGCATCGACGACCGGAATATGGTGATGGCCGAAGTGGGCGAACATCGGCACCAGTTCGGCGATGGCGGTATTCGAGGTCACGGTGCGGACTTCGGTCGTCATCAGGGCGGCGACGCGCGGCGCGTCCGCAGAGGGTCCAAGCATGGCCCTAGCGAGCGCGCCGCGCAGACGTTGAAACCTTGCACCGTGCCGCACGGGCGCAAGGTCCGCGCGGGTCACGATGCCGCACACGCGGCGCGCCGCATCGATCACCGGCAGCGCCTTCACGCGATGGCGTCCGAGCAGTGCAAGCGCCTCCTGTGCGCTCGTCTGCGGCGTCACCGAGACGACCGTGCGCGACATGATGTCCGCGCACCGGAACTCGGTGAAGCGGCGCGCATAGGCCTGCAGCTGGGTTTCGCGCAGCAGGGTTTCGAGATCGTCCGGATCGACGTCGAGCAGTTCGCTGCGGCGCGCCAGCACGGCTTTCAGATCCGCGCGCGTGAACGATGCGGCGTCCTGCGGCGCGGCTGCGGGTTTGGGTATGGCATGGCCGTGTGGATAGCGATGCCCCGTCAGCGCATGGAACACGATGGCCGCGCCCAGCAGCGCCGCCGACTGGATGGCCACCGGCGCGAGCACGAAGCCGTAGCCGAGCGCGTGAACCGACGGCCCGCCGAGCACGGCCGTCAGCGCGACCGCGCCCGACGGCGGATGCACGCAGCGCAGCGCGAACATCGCACAGATGGCGAGCGCGACGGCGAGCGCGGCGGCTTCGACGGGATCGTGGATCAGCAGCGCACAGCTCACGCCGACGGTCGCCGACACCAGATTGCCGCCGATGATCGACCACGGCTGCGCCAGCGGGCTCGCCGGCACCGCGAACAGCAGCACGGCGGAGGCGCCCATCGGTGCGATCAGATACGGGATGGTGGCGGCATTGCCCGGCAGCAGATGGCCGATGCCGCCCGTCAGCGCGATGCCGAGCAGCGCGCCCAGACCGCCGCGCAGGCGCTCGCTCCAGCGCAGCGCGACGGGAGCGGGGAGGAAACCATGCAGCCAGCGGAGTAAGGCGAGTCGCGACACGTGTCGGGCATTCCGGGGAAGTCAGTCAGCGGGTTACACACTGTCTGACCGGCGGAAGGTGCGAGAGCAAGCGTGCGTCGAGTCCGAAAGTATATCTCAATGTGATATAAAACGGCCGATTTCATCGAATGGGGAATTCATCTGATGGAAGCGCTCGGAGGCGGCTTGGTCGTGTAGCTTTGGTGCTTTGCATCACGAGGCGATTTCAGACATGGCCCGCTCAGTTCTTCTAATAGGCACCTGTGTGCTCGCCTTCATATGTGCCGCTTTGGCAAGCGCCGCGCAGACGGACTCTCCCTCGACTCTCGTTAGCGACGTCGATATGTCGAATAGGACCCGAGCCGGTCGAAGCTGGACATCCTGGAGGCCTACACGCTCGATGCAAACGGCGTGCGCCACGGTGTTGCCTCCAGCCAGATCGATGACCTTCAGAAGTCACGTCCTGAGGGCGCGCCGATGTTCTTCGACGAGAAGCTGCGTCTCGTAATTTTCCCGGCGGTGACGGTGGGCTGGACGGTGCATCTGCATTACCGAATGATTCAGTCCGAAGCAGTGGTGCCCGGCGAGTTCGATGACTTTACGGTTCCGGGGCAGCAACCGGTGCTCAAGCAACAGCTCAAATACGACCTGCCCGCCGACAAGCCTCTGTACGCAGATGCGCGTGGCTACGTCGGCGAGCTGCCGGTCACGGCGAATCGCCGTACGCGCTATGTATTCGACTATCGGCGCGAGAACCTCGTGCGTGCCGAACAGGGCTCGGTTGGCCGTGCGCAGTATGACGACTGCTTGATGGTCTCGACTTTCCCGGACTATGCGAGCTTTGCGGCGAGCTATCGCGAAGCCGCTGTCGATGCGACCGCGAACGATCCAGCCATCCAAGGCACTCGCGCGCCAGCTGACCCGCAACGATCCGGACGAACGCGCAAAGGCGAGGACGCTGTATGACTGGGTGCGTCACAACATCCGCTGCGTCTTCGTGTACATCGGGGAGAATCCGGCCAATCCGCATCACGTGACGCAAGTGCTCGCTAACCGTTACGGCGACTGCAAGGATCACGTTGCGCTTTACGGCGCGCTGCTTGCAGCAGTAGGGATTCACAGCGAGCCCGCGCGATCGGGCTCGGCACGGTGTACACGCTGCCGTCCGTGCCGGGTTACGGATCGGGCGCAATCGATCATGTGATCACCTGGCTGCCGGATCTTCAGCTCTATGCCGACACCACGGCCGATGACGTCTCGTTCGGCTTCCTGCCCACAGTCGACATGGACCGGCCGGTGTTACTGGTCGATTCCGCGGTGTTGTCGCGCACGCCCGCGACGCAGGCGTCGGAGCGCGAGGCGCGTCTGAATACCGACGTCAAGCCGGACGGCGCGGCGGACTACACCTACTGGGTCGAAGATGCGGGCGTGATGACGGATATCGAGCGAACCAGGCTGGGGCGCGTCGACGCAACGGGAAGCGAACAGATTGCGCAGAACCGGTTGCGTGAGTCGAATCTGCGCGGCACGGGCGTGCTGACATCGAGCGATCTCGCGGCCACCAGCGGCCCGTTCTCGACCACCCAGCGCAGCACGCTCGACGACGTCGTCTGGTCGAACGGCGCCACGGCGCTTCCCGCGCTGACGAGTCTCTCGGGCGGCATCGCGACGCAGGTGCGCGACTGGCTCGTCGAGCGTGCGCGCACGCAGCCCTATATCTGCGTCGGCGGGCGTTTTCTCGGAACCGCGCAGATCGTGCTGCCAGAGAACATCCATATCACGAGCATGCCGGACAACCTCGATCTGTCGAGCGGCTTCTTCAAGTACCACGCGCATTATTCGCTCGATCCCGCGACCCACACCATCAGGATCACGTGGACGCTCGGCGCCGACTTCGGCAAGCAGGCCTGCTCGCCCGGCGACTTTCAGACGGCGCTGCGCAAGACGGAGTGGGACACGCGGCAGCAGATCGTCGTCAGGATGACAAGCTGAGCGCGCGCCTCATTCCATCTCTCGCACGACGCGAAAACCGTTCTGCGACTGCCGCACGCTCGCGCTGTACTTGAAGCGCGTCGCGGACTGCATGTAGCTCGCGCCTTCCCGCCACGATCCGCCGCGGATCACGCGCACCGAACACGACGGTTCGTCCCAGGCGCGGCCATCGGCGGGCGCGTTCTTGTAGGAACTGTGCCAGCAATCGGCTACCCATTCCCAGACGCTGCCGTTCATGTCGTGCAGGCCGTAGGGATTCACCGCGAACGATCCGACCGGCGTCGGCGCATCCGCACGATACGGCTCGCCGCAGTCCTTGCAGTCGGCGTTGCCTTTCTTCATCTGGTCGCCCCACCAGTAGACCGTCTGCGTGCCGCCGCGCGCGGCGTATTCCCATTCGGCTTCGGTCGGCAGGCGATACGGCTTGCCGCCCGTCTTGCTCAGCCATTTGACATACACCTGCGCATCGTCCCAGCTGACGTTGCGCATCGGCGCATTGGCGGCGGGCGCGCCGCCCGTTTCGCCATCCGGTGCGATGCGCGTGCAGGCCCCGGCGTCGGCGCAGGCGTTCCATTGCTCGACCGTCACTTCGTTCTTGCCGATGGCGTACGCGTGCCCGATCGATACCTTGTGCGGCGGCTTCTCGGCGGGATCGTCGTTGTTGCTGCCCATCGTGAAGCTGCCGGGCGTGATCGCGATCAGGGCGGGGCAGGCCGGACAGTCCTTGATCTCGCCGCCCGCAGTCTTCGCGGCGGGTTTGGCTGACGCGGTGGCAGCGGCGGCTGTCGCGGCGGGCGTAGCGGGCGTAGGGGCAGGGGCAGGCGAACGCGGCTTCTCGGGAGCCGCGGCGACGGCAGGCGCCGGCTTGGGCGCAGGCGCGGCGGGCGTGGCGGTGGCGGCGGACGGAGCCGTGGGCTGCGCAGCAGGCGCCGATACGCTCGGCTTCGCGTTGCCGGCCGCGTGCAACCGTTCGATGCGCGCCTTCGCGAGCGCCGCGAAGCGGCCGTTTGGATAGGCCTTCAAATACGCCTCATAGTCGCTCGGGAAAGTGCTGTCCTTGATCGAGTCCCAGAAGGCCAGTTCGTATTGCTCGTTGCTGTCCTTGGGAAGAATGCCGCGTGTGCGAATGGGTTCGTCGATGGCGGATTCGGCTGCATGCGTGGCGGTTGAGGCAGTCACACGCATGTTGTCCGGTTTTCCTTCAATCACAAAGCCCTCTTCCAGAGAAGACGCAATCCATGGCCGCTGCGACTCATGGGATTGCTGCGCGATCCGCACGGCCGCCGCGCTGAACGTCGCGGCGGACAATACATCGCGCTCGCCCAATGCATGCAGCAACGCCGTCGTGTAGCGGCCATTGCGCGGACCCTCGCCAGCCTCTTCGCCGGGCGCGGCCCCAAAAGTGACGAGCGTGTGCGCAGGCAGGCGCCAGACTGCGGGCGCTGTCTTTTCGAACGGCTCTGAAAGACACATGTCCAGCACGACGAGATTCGCGCCGCCGGGTCGCGCGCGCGCCATGCGCTCGACGATCTCCCGCGCCGCCATGCCCTTTTCGACGAGCTGCGCGGGCGCGGCCGCACGCGCGTCGAGCGGCAGGAGCAGCGCATCGCCGCCCACTTGAACGCCGTGTCCCGCGAAGTAAACAAGCGCCGTGTCGCGCGGACCGAGCCGGCTGGCGAAATCATCAACGGCGTGCCGCAGCGCGCCGGCATCGAGATCGATGCGGCGCGTGACCGCGAAGCCGAGCGAGGCGAGTGCCGTGCCGATATCGTCCGCATCGCGCGCGGCGCCTGGCAGCGGATGCCCTTCATAGTCCGCATTGCCGATGACCAGCGCGGCGCGATGCGGTGCGAGCGGTGCTGCGGATGCGCTCGACGCCGCCGCGTGGTCGGGCGCGAGCGCGGCGCCGATCGTTACGAACATGCTTGCGATGAGAAGAGTTCGCCACATATTCACACCCTGTGCGTCCGGCTTCGAGTTGTAGGGCGCAGCGCCGCTTGCGCGCTTCTGCGCAAAGACTGCACGGGCGAGGTCCGCGCCCGGGGCCGGTCACGTGAAGCGAAGCGCGTTTCCGTGCCAGTGCAGCAACAACAACGATAGCACTTAGTCATACGATGCTTCATCCCCCTGAAGAAGGGCTCCGCAATCAGGCATTCGGGGCCCTGCGTGCATACGTATCTTTTTTAAACGTTACGGCCTAATCTAAAAAAACCGCAGACGATGTCGAGCGCTTCAAGCATGGCCGTACATGTGCGTACGCTCGTGCAGGAAGCGATTCCCTGGCTGATCGCCATGCCCTTTCAACCCGAGAGGCGTGCATAACATGCTGAGAAGAACCGTGCTGGGCGCGCTGGCTTCCCTTGCCGCACTCGTCGCCGATTCGTCGTTTCCCGCCGCGCGTGCCCGCACGCCCGCGCCGCCGAACGCCGAGGCCTACATCATCTGGCCGCCCGACGGCGCGGTGATCAGCGGCGGCAAGCTTTGGGTGCGGATGGGCTTGCGCAACATGGGCGTGTGTCCGAAGGGCATCGACATGCCGAACGTCGGCCATCATCACTTGCTGGTCGATACCGACCTGCCGCCGCTCGATCAGGAGATTCCATCGGACCGCAATCATCTGCACTACGGTGCGGGCGAAACCGACGCGCGTCTTGAGCTTCCGCCCGGCAAGCACACGCTGCAACTTCTGATGGGCGACTACAACCACGTTCCGCACGACCCGCCCGTGTACTCGAAGAAGATCACCATCACCGTGAAGGCGTGACACTTGCCGAGGGCATACGACATGAAGAAACGATCCGCTCGCGCGCCCGCTCTCCTGCTGGCGGCCACGCTTGTCACCGCGACTGCGCTTGTCGCATCCACGGACACGCAGGCCGGCCCGACGCCCGCGCCGGCCAATGCATACGCGTACATCGGCTATCCGAACGACGGCCAGACCCTGCCGGCGGGCAAGCCGTTCAAGGTCTGGTTCGGTCTGCGCTTCATGGGCGTGGCGCCGCGCGGCGTCAAGTTTCCGAACACGGGACATCATCATTTGTTGATCGACGTGGACTTGCCGCCGATGGATCAGGAGATTCCATCGGACCGCAATCACTTGCACTACGGCGCTGGCGAAACCGAAACCCTGATCGAGCTTCCGCCGGGCAAGCATACGCTTCAGCTCCTGATGGGCGACGACAAGCACATACCGCATAACCCGCCGGTTTATTCCAGAAAGATCACGATCTACGTCAGGTGAATCGGGCGCCGCCGCGCGCGGCGCCTTTCCCGTCCTCAGCCGATGAAACGGCGCACGTTCCGGTGCGGCGGGAGAAATGTGTCTGTGGATCGTGAGGGTTGTTGCTGAAGGACCAACAGACGGAGTCCGAAGTGTTGGCCTCCGGCGAGCACAAGATGATGAAGCGCAGCACCGGCCGTATCGATGCAAACCAGGCCAGACAAGGCGCAGCGCAAATAAAACGATGCAGCGAAGCAACTGGCATGACCCATGCGTTTAAGCGGTACGAGCCGACACCCGCTCGAACCTGCCACCCATCCAAGGGGAACCGACATGACGAAGCTCACCATCAAGGATCTTCCCGTCAGCGAAGAACTGGATCGCCGTGCGATGAATGCCGTACGCGGCGGCAACGCTTCGCTTGCTTCAAGCTTTTTCCCGGGCCTGGATCTTTCGGCGTTCGCGATGTCGCTGACGCCGCAGCAATTCATCAACCAGACGCAGACGACGCTGAACGAAAACGGCAGCAACATCGCCTTCGCCGAAGGCCTTGCCGCACGATCGAACGTCGCGCCCAAACAGGATGCGAAGAACATCACCAACTTCAATTTCGGCGTGCCGGGCGATGTCGCCTGAGTATTTCCGGGAATGAAACAGCCGTCGCAGCAGTAACGCATCAATGCATCAATGCAGGAAAGGCGGGGCGCGGGGAGCTCTGCCGTAACACTGCCCGCAAGCGGGCTTCATGGCCGCGCGCCGTGTCGCAGAACACGCGCGCGCCATGTGACATAACCCGTATGGAGTCGCGGTGCGCCGTGTGATTTACTTGATTGACTGAATGACGTCACTTGCGGCCGGCGCCGCGCTTCTCACCTGTTCATCCGACCGTCGGTGCGCGTTCACCGGGAGTGAGATCGTGCAAGCCTTGTTGCCATCGTTGCGCGTGCGATCGGTTCGTCGCTGGTCGACGGCCGCCGGGCTCAGCGTCGCCGCGCTGCTGTCCGGTTGCATCGACGTGAAAGTGCCCACCTACCAGCGCCCCGACACGCCCGAGAAGACCGCATTCACCAAAATCGACGCACCGGCCGTCGCTGCATCCGACACCATCCAGCCCGACTGGTGGAAGCAGTTCAAGGATCCGTATCTCGATTCGCTCGTGGAGCAGGCCATCAAGGGCAACGTCGACATCAAGGTGCTCGCCGCGCGCATCCAGGTAGCGGGCGCGCAGATCGGCGAAGCGCGCGCCGGCGCCTTGCCGTCGATGGACCTCGGCGCGGGCGCGGCCTTCGAAAAGACCACCGGCCAGAAGTTCTCGAAGACCTATAACGTCGCGACGCAGGTGAACTGGGACATCGACATCTGGGGCGCGGTGGAGAAGGGCGTGCAGGCGCAGAAGGCGGAATTCCGTGCCACCGAGGCCGACTGGCGCGCCGGTTATCTCGAACTCGTCTCGTCCGTTTCGACGACCTACTTCCAGATCCTCCAGTTCGACGACCAGATCGACCAGCAGAAGAAAACCATCGCGACCAATCAGCAGATCCTGACGATCTTCGAAGGCATGGAGAAAAACGGCCTCGTGCCGCATACGCAGGTCCTGACGCAGCGCGCCGAACTCAACCGGCTGACGCGCGATCTGCTCGAAATCAAGCGCTCGCGCGATCTCGGCGACAACGCGCTCGCGACATTGATCGGCGTGCCGGCCGGCAATTTCAAGGTGCCCGAAGGCCAGCTTCAGAAGCGCGTGCAGGCGCCGCCAGTGCCCTCGGGTTTGCCCTCGCAACTGCTGTCGCGCCGTCCTGATCTGATCGCGGCCGAATACCGCGTGCTGGAAGCGTACGACCTCGTCGGCCAGGCGAAGCTGGCGCAACTGCCGACCATCAGCCTGACGGGACGCGGCGGCACGGCGAGCTTCGCGCTCACCGACTTGCTCAAGACCTTCACGTTCAGCTTTTTGCCGAGCATCAACATCCCGCTACTCGACCCGAGCGTGCGTGCCCGCGTGAAGACCACCGAAGCACAGACCACGGTGTTCGAACAGCAGTATCGAAGCACGGTGATGGGCGCGTTCGAGGAAGTGGAGAACGCGCTGGTCAATCTCGATTCGCACATGAAACAGCGTGGCGAGCTTCAGCAGGAAGTGGATCAGTTGTCGGTCGTGGCCGCGCAGATCGACGCGCAGCTGAAGGAAGGCGTGATCTCGCAGCTGCAGGTATTCGAGACCGAACGTACGTTGCTGGCCGCGCAACTGGCCCTGCTGGCGAATCATCAGCAGATCCTGTCCGATACGGTGACGCTCTACAAGGCGCTGGGCGGCGGCTGGCCGACGGTCGACGTGCAGAGCGCCAGCAAGGACGCGATGAAGTAAGCATCGCTTCGGCCCATGTGCCGTGGCGATGTTTCATATGAAGTAATCCATGCAGGATTGCTCACGACCGCTCATGATCGATTACACCGGTACCGCACGATTGACTACGACGATGCGTGACTTAAACTTTCAACAGCCGCCGGAACCCGTTGCTGCAGCCTCCGGTGCGGCTCAACTTGTCCATGTACCCGGCGTCGACGGGCGTTCCCATAACGCGTCGGCCGCAGCGGCTGGACGCAGCGTGTGACATGGACATGGCTCAAGGCTATCCCGTCGCGGAACCGCCGCCGAGTGTCGGCGAGGCGTTCGATGTCATCCTGAAGCCGCTGCCGAACCCGGAACTCGGCCGCGATGCCGACCATCTGACGGAAATCCGCATCGACGAAAACCTGTTCCCGATCGGCCGTGCCGAAGCGCCGTTCGATGCAAGTCCGCCCGAAGCCGTGGCGCAGCTGTCGCGCCGCCACGCACGCATTTTCATTGAGCACGGCTTCGTCTATATCGCCGATCTCGGCAGCAAGAACGGCACCGCCGTCAACGGCACGCCCGTGCGCGAAACACCCGCGCGCGTGCACATTGGAGACATCGTTTCGTTCGGCAGCCGGCTGTCGTATCGCGTGCAGTTCGCCCCGCGCGCACGCGGCGCGGGCCAGGCGAGACCGGTCGGCGTCACCTTCGTGCCGCAACGCGATGATCTCGGTTTGCAGATCATCGAACTGGTGCAGTTTCCGTTTCTCGTCAGCAAGACAGACGATCACTTCGCGCGTTTCCGCGAGCGCTATCCGCATCAGGTGAACTATGTGTCGCGGCGACACGCGCATGTGTTCATCAAGGGCGGCGCGCCGTTTGTCGAGGATCTCGGCAGCACCAACGGCACCTTCGTCAACGGCGAACGGCTCGGCGCGTCGGCGCTCGAACTGAAGGATGGCGACAGTGTCGCGTTCGGCGGCTCGCACTTCGCGTACACGGTGCGCCTGCACGGCGACGAAGGCGAATCGACGCTCACGGAAATCGCCTTGTCGACGAGCCCGCAGGCACAGGTCGCTCCCGAAGAAGCGTTCGACAGCGACAAGACGACTTTCGTCGGCTCGGCGCATTCGTTCCTCGACATCTTCTGCGTGGACCAGGCGGCCGCGCGCGAAGACGAAATCAACGTGGACGCGCAACCCGGCGTCGCTGAAGAAAAGCGCCCAGACACGCATCAGGCGAAACGGAGCAAGGCTGTGCTGTTCGTCGGGGAGCTGCGTCGGGCGCTCGCGAGCGATGACCGTTCCGCGTCGCGGCGCACGCGCATGGTGGTGGCAGGCGTACTGGCCGTGTTCGTCGCGGGCGGCGCGGCGCTGTTCTATAGCGGCTCGTCCGAGCGGCACGTCAAGTCGCTGATGGCGGAGGGCGACTACGGCGCGGCGGCCGCCGCAACGGACACGTATCTGAAGGCCCATCCGCAGGACCTGCATTACACGGCGATCAACACGGAGGCCGTACTCAAGTCGAACGTGCCGCGCTGGCTCGCTGCACTGAAGAAAGGCGATTTCAAGGACGCGGACGCGATCATCGCGCAGATGAGGACGCTCGGCGAACACAATGCGGACGTGCGTTCGCTGCTCGACGAACTGGCCTGGATCGGCAAGCTGGAGGCGTTCGTGATGGGCCGCGGCGGCGCCGATGCGCCCATCCGCATCTATGCCGACGAGCCGCGCATCGACGCGATCCTGAAGCACTGGGACGCCGATGCAAGCGGACATCAGCGCGACCTGGACCGCATCGCGGGCTATGTGCCGGAGTTCCGCGAGCCGTATGGGCTGGCGCTCAGTCACCTGCGCAAACTGCAAAGCGACGATTCCGTGTATCTCTCGGCTATCGACCGGCTGGATGCGAGCATCGTGAAGAGTCTCGGACAGGACGATCTCGATGCCATCGACGCGACGCTCAAGGACTATGCGGACAAGTATCCGCGCCTTGCGGGCCTCGATCGCGTGCGCGCCGATCTCGATGCCTTCGGCGCCGTGCGTCGCGGCCTGAACGGCGCGAGCCTTGCGCCGCTCGCGGCTGCGTTGAAGAAGGCGAATTTCTCGACGCCGCCGTTCCAGGAGAAGCTGCGCCAGATGAGCGCGGGTCAGTTGCCGCAGCAGCCGGTGCTGACGCAGTATGCCGCCTTGGCGGACGCATGGAACCAGGGCAAGAGCGCCCAGGCGATCGACGCGCTGCAACAGTTGCCGCAGGGCGCATGGTCCGCGACCGTGCAAAAGGAACTGGCCCACAAGAAGGCCGTCGCCGCACAGTTTGCCGACGTGCAGAAGGCGCGCGGCACGAAGAACTATGAAGAGGCACTGCTCTCGTTCTACGAGACGCTCGACTTCGACAGCGACGCGTACTACGTGAAGACCGTCGCGCCGGAAGTAGTCTCGCTGAAGGACCGCGCGACGGCCCGCGCACAGTCGCTCATGGCGCAGGCGCAGACGTCGTGGCAGCAGTACCGGACGAACGGCGGCATTGGCGGATCGCAGCGTCTTGAGGCCAACGTGTCCGACACCTTCCGAGCCCAGGCGAAGCTGCTGTCCGACGCGGAAGACGCCGCCACGCGCGGCATGCGCATCTTCAGGCAGGTGAAGGCCGACGCCGCAAGCGCGAAGTGGAGCACGCTGGCGCGCGAGATCGACACCGAAGCGGATTTGCAGCGCCGCTCGCTGCAGGATCTGCGCATGGTGCTCGAACCCGGATTGCTGAATACGAAGCTCGGACTGATCGGCGGCGCGCAAGGCGCCATGACGAATTCCGGCGGAGGCGCGACCAGTGAAGCGAGACGCACACCTTAAGCCCTTGTCCGAAGCGCTCGGGGATCACGGCGTGGAAGGCATTTCGATCCTCACCGCGGAGCCGCTCAGGTTCACGCAGGCGCTGGTCTTCGCGATGGTCGCGCTGATCGGCTCCGGGCTGATCTGGTCGTTCGTCGGCCATGCGGACGTGATGGTGTCGGCGCAGGGCACGCTCGCGCCGGAATCCGAGGTGCGGCGCTTCTATGCGCCCATCGACGGGGAACTCGCCGATCTGTATATCGCGGAAGGTCAGCCGGTGCGCAAGGACGACGTGATCGCGCGTCTCAATGCCCGGGGCGCGATCGAGGCGGCCTCCAACGCGCTCGAAGCGCAACTGAAGCTCGATGACGCCGAGCGTGAATGGAAGCAGTTCCCGGAAAAGAAACTGCTGATGGAGCGGCGCATCGCGGCGCTCAAGGATCAGATGGATGTCGAGGAGCATCAGCATCAGCAGCGCGTCTCCGAAGGTACGAGCAAGCTCGCGGAAGGCCAGAAGGCGCAGTTGCAGGAAGCGCGCAGCACGCTGGAAAACGCCCGTCGCGCCCGCGATGCCGCCAAGGTCGAGCTCGACCGCTTCCAGCGCCTGTTCGCGCTGCCGGGCGGCGGCGGCATCGCGCAGACGCAGGTGGACCAGAAGCGCAATGCCTATCTCGAAGCGGACGGCGCGTATCGCGTCGAGCAATCGCGGCTCGCGGAACTCGACTTCCGTTTGAGCCACGACTTCACGCAGGCAAAGCGGCAACTGGAAACCAGCGGCCAGGAAGCGACCAGCCTGCGGCTTCAATATGAGGCGGCGATGCGCGAGGTCGCGAGTACCGAAGACAAGTTGCGTCTGCAACTACAGACCGCGCGGCTGGTGGCGGATGCCGCCGCGCGCATCAAGTTCGAGAACATCGACAAGGACAATTTCCTGCTGATCCTCGCGCCGGTGTCGGGCGTCATCACCGATGTCACGTCCACCCAGCCCGGCGACAAGATCCAGGCGAACACGCCGATAGGCGGCATCGCGCCGGCGAATGCCAAGCCGGTGCTGAAGATCGAGATCGCGGAACACGACCGGGCGTTCCTGCGCGAAGGTCAGCGCGTGAAGCTCAAGTTCAATGCGTTTCCGTATCAGCGTTACGGGGTGATCGACGGCACGCTCGCGTTCATCTCACCCGCGACGAAACCGAGTCCGACTTCCAAGCAGCCGGTGTATGAAGGACGCGTGACGCTCGACCGCGACTATTACCAGGTTGCCGATACGCGTTATCCGCTGCGCTACGGGATGACGGCGAACGCGGAGATTGTCGTGCGCGAGCGGCGCTTGATCGACCTCGGGCTCGATCCGTTCCGCAACGTGGCGGGGTAGGTGCAGGGGCAGGCTCATCACCAGATCGACACACATCCAGACGGAGAAGAACATGACGGCGATTGTGCGTATCGACGACGAAGTGGTCGACGTCGGCGAGTTTCTCAGGTCACTGAAGCTGAGCGGCCAGTTCGACGGCCTCATCGAGCAACTGGTGCGCGACAAGCTGACGGTGCGCGCGGCGCGCAAGACCGGCGTGGAAGTCAGCGACGAGGAAATCCAGAACCGCGCGGACCAGTTCCGCCGCATTCGCGGACTGCATCGCGCGGCGGACATGAACAACTATCTCGATGCGCTGCATGTGAGCCTCGACGAGTTCGAGGTGTTCATCACGGACTCGCTTTATCAGGAAAAGATGCTGGACCGCGTGGGCACCGCGCGTGAGGTCGAGGAATACTTCCAGTTGAATTCGCCGCGCTTCGACAGCATCGAAGTGAGTCACATCCTGCTGGACACCGAAGGCAGCGCGAAGGAGATGATCTCCTATCTCAACGATGACCCCGACAGCTTCGCCGAGATGGCGCGCGAGCATTCGCTGGCCGATACGCGCGACGAAGGCGGGCGGGTCGGCCGGGTGATGCGCGGGCAGTTGAAGCCGGAGATCGAGGCGAAGGTGTTCAACGCCGAAGTCGGCGATCTGCTTGGGCCGTTCGTCTCCGCCGACGGCACCTCATATGAAATCTTCGCGGTGACCGCCAAGTATTCCGCGCAGCTCGACGACGACGTGACCGCTGAAATCCGCCGCCTGCTGCGCGAGGAATGGATGTCGCTGCGGGCGCAGGAACATGTGATCGAAGCACGCTGAAGACCTCCGAAGCCCACCGAGCAAGCGACACGACATGGACGCGCCATCGAGCCTCGATTCACCCGCCGAGTTCCTCTCGTCGGTGGAGATACTCTCGCCGTTTTCGCGCGAAGAAATCGACGAACTCGCCGCTCAGGCGAGCTCGCGCCGCTTCGGTTTCGGCGAGACCGTGTGCAATGCCGGCGACGCCGCCAATGGCCTCTATATTGTCAAGGCGGGCTCGGTGCGCATCTTCACCGAGGAGCATGGCAAGGAAATCAGCATGGGGGTCAGGAAGGAGCGCGAGACCTTCGCCGATATCGCGATGCTGCGCGACTACCGCCATGAATCGTCGGTGCGCTCGTCGGGCAAGACCGAGTTGCTGTTCATTCCGCGCGCCGCGATCGAAGTGGTCATCGCGAAGAATCCCGCCGCGCTCGCCTTCGTGACGAGTTATGTCGCGATCAATTCGGCGGGCGGCTTCGTCGCCAAGCTGTTCGACTTGCGCACGAAGCTCAACAAGGCCGAACTGGAAGAGTGCGTGCGCAGCGTGGGCGTCAAGCGCGTGGCCGAAGGCAAGGAGATCCTCAAGCAGGATTCGCGCGACGACCGGCGGCTCTATGTCGTGCGGCAGGGCGAAGTGCGCATCGTGCGCGAGGAAGGCGGCCAGCAGCATGTGCTCGCGACGCTCGGTCCAGGCGAGATCTTCGGCGAGAAAGCCTGCGTGATGCGCCAGGAGCAGATGGCTTCGGCGATCGCGAGCACCGATACCCGCCTGCTTGTGATTCCCGAGAAGACGGTGCATTTCATCATCGAGCGCAATGTGAAGCTGCGCGAGGTGCTGGAGGAACGCATCCGCTTCACCGAGCGCGAAATGCAGCGGCAGAAGAAGATGGCCGAACGCCGCCGCCTGCCCGCGATGCTCGACCTGCACACGCGCCCCGAAATGGGCGAACGCGTCCTCAAGCGCTTCGCGTGGGTGGAGCAGGCGGAGGAGATGGATTGCGGCGCGGCGTGTCTCGCGATGATCTGCCGTCACTACGGCATCAACATGACGCTCGGCAAGCTGCGTGAACTCGCCAATGTGACGACCTCCGGCGCGACGCTCGATTCGCTCGCGCGCGCGGGCGAGTCGCTCGGCTTCACGGCGCGCGGCGTGCAATGCACGTTCGAATCGCTGCGCGGCTTCGAGATGCCGTTCATCGCGCACTGGGAGGGCTATCACTACATCATCATCTACGGCGTCTCCAAGGACAACGTGTGGGTCGCGGATCCGGCGCTCGGCTTCAGGAAGATGACGGTAGGCGAGTTCGAGCGCGGCTGGAGCGGTACCTGCCTGCTCTTCACGCCGGGACAGGATCTCGCGCAGAAGGCGGTGTCGCGTTCTCCGTGGCTGCGCTTCGTCGGCTATCTGAAGCCCTACAAGAAGATCCTGCTGCACCTGTTTCTCGCCACCTTCGTGATCCAGGTGCTGGGCGTGATTCCGCCGCTCATCATCCAGAACATTCTCGACGGCGTGATCGTGCATCAGAACGTCGGGCTGCTGCATGTGCTGATTGCCGGGCTCATCATCTCCAGTCTGTTCACGCAGCTGATGTCCACCATCCGCGCCTATCTCGCGAACTTCATGGTGCGCAACATGGACTTCGCGATGATGTCGCAGTTCTTCAAGCATACGTTCTCGCTGCCCTTCGGCTTCTTTGCCAAGCGCAAGACCGGCGACGTGTTCGCGCGCTTTCAGGAGAACCTGACCATCCGCGCGTTCCTCACGGAATCCACGGTCACGACCGTGCTGAACCTGCTGATGATCTTCATCTACTTCACGATCATGTTCCTCTATAACGTGAAGCTGACCTTGTTGCTGATCGCATTCGTGATCCCGATGACGGCGCTCACCGTGCTCGCCACGCCGCGCATCAAGCAGAACGCGCGCGAGACCTTTTCGGCAGGCACCGACGCGCGTTCCTATCTGATGGAAGCGCTCGGCGGGGTCGAGACCGTGAAGGGGATGGGGATCGAGCGCGCGGTGCGGCTCAAGTGGGAGAAGAAGTACGCGAAGTCGCTGGAAGTGCAGTACAGGTCGCAGCGTTTCAATATCGCCGTGGGGCTGTGCAGCCAGTTGCTGAACGCGGCAACGACCATCGGCGTGCTGTGGGTGGGCGCGAACCTGGTGCTGGCGCGCGAGCTGACCATTGGCCAGCTGATTGCGTTCAACGCGTTCATGGGCAGCGTGCTCGCGCCGCTGATGGGGCTCATCAACCTGTGGAGCCTGCTCAACGATGCCGGCGTCGCCATGGAACGGCTGGGCGATGTGCTCGACATCGAGCCGGAGCAGAAACCCGAGGACATGCAGCAGCGCGTGATGCTGCCCGACCTGCAGGGCGACATCAGCTTCAAGGGCGTGTACTTCCGTTATGGCGACGGCGAGACGCCCTACGTGCTGGAGAACATCAGCTTCGACATCAAGCCGGGCGAGCTGATTGCGGTGGTCGGGCGCAGCGGCTCGGGCAAGACGACGCTCGCGAAACTGCTGGTCGGCTTCTACGGGCCGAGCGAAGGCAAGATGACGGTGGACGGCTACGACATCAATGTGGTCGACAAGGGTTTCTATCGCGCGCAGATCGGCTATGTGATGCAGAGCAACCTGCTGTTCTCGGGAACGATTGCCGACAACATCGCGAGCGGCGATGAAGCGCCGGACCGCAGGCGCATCGAGGAAGTCGCGAAGATGGCCGATGCTCACGCGTTCATCGTGAAGATGCCGCTCGGTTACGAGCAGGTGGTGGGCGAGCGCGGCGTGGGGCTTTCGGGCGGACAGATTCAGCGGTTGTGCATCGCGCGGGCGCTGTATCACGACCCGCGCCTGCTGGTGTTCGATGAAGCCACGTCCGCGCTCGATACGCAGTCGGAGAGCAACATCCTCGGCAACATGCAGGAGATATTGAAAGGGCGCACGGCGGTCATCATCGCGCACCGGCTGTCCACCATCATGCGTGCCGACAAGATTCTCGTGCTGTACGAAGGCGGCATCGTCGAGCAGGGCAGGCACGACGAACTCGTGGCGAGAAAAGGCATGTACTACCAACTCGTGCAGAAGCAACTGAGCGCAGCATGAAAATACTCGACCAACCGGAAAGCGAAGCCAGCGCGCCGACCTCGGCGATCTCGTATGCGGGACTGATCGAGAAGATCGAGATCCTGCGCTCGACATTGCGCTGGACCTCGCGTCTCGAACGCCCTGAAATCGAAAAGCTGCTGCGCCAGGCGAGCGCCCTGCGCGACGAAGTCATGCAGATGTCGCACAAGGAGCGCTTCGTGCAGGCCGCTGCAGCGGAGCCGAAGCGGGATCTATCGCCGGGTGCGCGGAGGCGGGCCTTGCTGGAACGCAGCTTCATCTTCGAAGGGACCTTCGGTGACAATCCGAAGCTGCTCGAAGCGCTGGAGATTGCCGAGAAGGCCGCGCCCACGGATCTGCCGGTCCTGATCGACGGCGAGAGCGGCACCGGCAAGGAACTGATGGCGAAGGTGATTCACGCGAACGGCGGGCGCGCCGACAAGCCTTATATCTCGGTCAACTGCGGCGCGATTCCGGACAATCTGCTGGAGTCCGAGTTGTTCGGGCATCGCAAGGGCGCGTTTACCGGCGCGACCAACGATCGCAAGGGCAAGTTCGAGAGCGCGCATACCGGCACCATCTTTCTCGATGAAATCGGCGAGTTGCCGCTCACGGGCCAGGTCAAGCTGCTGCGCGTGCTGGAGGCGCATGAGATTCAGCGCGTCGGGTCGGACGAACCCATTGCGGTGGATACGCGCATCGTCGCGGCGACCAATCGCAACCTGCGACAGTTCTGCGACGAAGGGCGTTTTCGCGAGGACCTGTTCTACCGTCTGAGCGTGATTCACCTGACCTTGCCTGCGTTGCGCGAACGGCGCGACGAGATTGCCTTGCTGTTGCAGTACTTCGGCGATGAAGCGGCGGCGACGCTCAAGCGCCGGCCGGTGCGCATGTCGCCACGGCTGCGGGATTTCCTGCGCAACTACGATTACCCCGGCAACATCCGCGAGCTGCGCAACGTGGTGTACCGGCTGACGTGCCTCGCCACCGACATGGCGGACCTCGAACATCTGCCGGTGGATATCCGGCCGAAGTCGTCGCTTTCGCTGGCCATGAACGATGCCTCGGCGAACGGCAACGGCATCGTGACGGCGAGTTCGCTCGCGGAAGCGAAACGCGTGGCGAGCGATGAAGCCGAGCGTGCGTTTCTCGAACGCGGTTTGAAGGAGACCGGCGGGACAGTGGCGGAACTGGCGCGGCGCTATGAGATGAACCGCTCGCATCTGCAGATGCTGCTGAAGAAGCACGGGCTGCATTCGAAGGAGTTCCGGCTGGCGGCGCAGAAGAGCCGGGAGGCGGAGGGGTGAAGGGCGGGGTGATCGGATGCGGAGCGCATGGACCTCGGCGCCACCCCTATCAATCAAACCCCCGGATTCACCTGCGTCTTGTCCGACGCCATCAGATCCTCGGCATGCGCGACCACCACGGAGATGTTGTCGCGCCCGCCGCGTGACAACGCGATCTCGAGCAGCCTTTGCGCCGCCCTATCGCAATCGCCGGGAGCCAGCTCGCTCGCCATTTCCGCTTCGCTCACCTCGTTCGACAGACCATCGCTGCATAGCAGGAAGGTGTCGCCGTCGCGCAGTTCGAGCGTGTTCTCGTCGAGCTCCAGCACGTCCAGCGCGCCCACCGCGCGCGTGATCAGATGCTGCGCCGGATGGTGCAGCGCTTCCTCGGCCGTCAATTGCCCGCGCGCCTTCAGTTCTTCCACATGGCTGTGGTCGCGCGTCAGCTGCACGAGATTGCCCCGCCGCAGCAGATAGATCCGGCTGTCGCCGGCCCACAGGTAGCCGCAGGCGCGATCGCGTGCGATCAGCAAGACCACCGTGCTGCCGATTCGCGAGACCTGTCGCCGCGCCGCCTCCGCCCGCAGTTGTTCGTTCACGCGCAGAAGCCTCGCGCGTGCATCGGCCAGCACGCTAGTGAGGCCGCTTGCGCCTTTCACCTTCGCCAGACTCTCGATGACCATGCGGCTCGCGAGATCGCCGACCGCATGGCCGCCCATGCCGTCGGCGACGGCCCACACGCCGCGCGGCGGGGCATCGAGCAGAGCGTCCTCGTTGATCTGCCGCACGCAGCCGGTGTCGCTGCGGGCGGCGGAAGTCCATCGAAACTCGCTGGGGAAGGTCATGGCAACCTCCGGAATTCGGGGTGGCGCGGCGGCGGGCGGAGACTGCGAGCGATCGCGGTCATTGTCTCCCAACATGCGCCGCAGCGAACGGCGGATGTGCACCGCTCAGCCCGCGCGATTCCCGGCGACCGAGTCGGGATTGACCGTCAGCGTCGCCCCGTTGCCCGTGTTGCTGACGGTGGTGCTCTGGAACTGGTTGACCATCTGGCCGACGTTCGTCGTGTTGTTGGTGACGTTGTTCGTCACCTCGTAGATGTTGTTCGTGACATCGAAGACATTCACGGTCGCGCCGCCCACTCCGCCGCCGCCGCCCGATCCCCGGTCCACGTACGGCGTGATCCAGCCGTAGACCCAGGGAGCACCGCCGCCGCTGATGGCCGACATCGCCGCCTGATCGAGTTCCTTGTCGTAGGCGAGATCGGTGATGGTGAGGATGCCCATGGCAGTTCTCCGGAATGGCCTGAAGGGACGCGCGAGATCAATGCAAAGGCCGTGCCGGAATGCGCGCCATAGCCGTTCGAAAAATGGGTCGCCATAACGGGCGGGCGTGAGCGGCTGGGTCCCTGACAACTTCTGCTTCGCAGACTCAGGCGAACAGTCGGCACGGCGCCAACACCGTGTACAGACTCGACTGTATCTCGCGAACACCTTCTCCGACGCGCGCTCGATACGCTCAAAGCGCTTTACGAAGGAGGCGAGCAAATGACACTACGGACCCGACAGACACGCCTGAGAACTGTTGGCCTCGATCCTACATCCGCCGACCGTCACATGGGGTAAAACTGGCGTAACCATATAAAAATCAAAGACATATAAACACTGGCAAGGAAGATGCAAAAGAGCTGGCAACCCGGCGCCACACAAACACATGACGCCAAGCCGAACAGCCTCGGAGCCAGCCATGTCAACCCAGGAACAATTCGAAGTGAATCAGGCGCAAGCCTTCGCGCAGGAAGACGAACCCGCTCTGGGCACCGAACTCGTCACACGGCGTTCCGGCTACGACCATCACGGCATCTATGCCGGCAACGGCATGGTCATCCACTACGCCGGCTTCGCCAAGTCGCTGCATCGCGGGCCGGTCGAGGAAGTGACCGTCGAACAGTTCGCAGCCGGCCATGAAGTCACGATGCGCCAGAACCCGGCCGCCACCTTCGTCGGCATGGAAGCGGTGCGCCGCGCGCGCAGCCGCATCGGCGAAGACCGCTATCACCTGCTGACCAACAACTGCGAGCACTTCGTCACGTGGTGCCTCGACGGCCGCGCGCGCAGCCGTCAGGTGCAGGCCTGCCTCGCACATCCGCGCGCGGCGGTCCGTGCCGTGAGCGGACTGTGCCGCGCCTATCGCCGCCCGCCGCATCCGCCGCATGAATGCGGCGCTCGCCGCCTGATTGGCGCTCGACGCGCCGAATGCTGAACCTTGAACCCGAGGAGACCGTCATGCAAACCGCCGCCAACTCGCTGCACTGGGCCGTCGACAAGTGGCTCGCACCGACTTCCGCGCATCCGGCACGGGTCGTGCGCCTGTGCCGTTCGCAGGCGACCGGCGCGCGCTATGTCTGCATCGAGGCGCAGCATCCGGGCGGCCCGCTCGCGATCATCTTCTTCCGTCACGACGACGGCACCTGGAACGTGTTCCCGCCGCAAACACGGCGCCCGTCGATGAGCGCGCAGCGTCTCGCCGCCTGAAAACGACGACCGCGACGGCGACGGACAGCCGGGCAGGGCCGGAGCGCGTCGGGCGGCTCCGGCTTTGACACGGCGAACCCGCTGCCGCTACTCTAGGCGCAAGCATTCCGGCCCGGCGGGGACATCGCCGGGTCGCGCGGAGGCGGCCGGTCGTGGTAGCTTTGCGTCGGTGAACCAGATCGTACAATTTTGAGGTAATGCTGATGACACAGCCCGACTCCGTTTCTCCCGCCCGCGCGACGTCCGAATCCCGTCCGGACGACAATCCGCTCGGCATTGCGGGACTGGAGTTCGTCGAGTTTTCGAGCCCTGATCCGGAGGGGCTCGCCGCGCTGTTCGGCCGGCTCGGCTTCGTGCCCGTGGCGCGGCATGTCAGCAAGGCGGTGACGCTGTTTCGCCAGGGCAGCATGAACTTCCTGCTGAACGCCGAACCGGATTCGTTCGCCTCGCGCTTCGCGGAATCGCACGGAGTGGGCATTGCCGCCATCGGTATTCGCGTGCTGGATGCGCAGGTCGCGCACGAGCGCGCGCTGGAATACGGCGCGTGGGACTTCGAGGGCGAGAAGATCGGCCCGAACGAACTGGCGATTCCAGCCATTCAGGGCATCGGCGACTCGCATATCTACTTCGTGGACCACTGGCCGGGCAAGAACAGCGGCGAGAGTTCCATCTACGACATCGACTTCCGGCCGATTCCGGACGCAAGCCCCGCCGCGGACAGCACCGGCCTGCTCGACGTCGATCACTTCACCCAGACAGTCGGTGCGGGGCGCATTCAGGAATGGCTCGACTTCTATCGCGAAGTGCTGCACTTCGCGGAAATCCATCAGGTGCATCCGGACTGGCACGTCTCGCAGGACTCGGCCGTGATCGTGTCGCCGTGCGGCTCGATCCGCATTCCGGTGTATGAGGAAGGCACCTATCGCACGGACCTGATGCAGCAGTACCTGCCGGACCACGAAGGCGAGGGCGTGCAGCATATCGCGCTGGCATCGGCGGACATTTTCGCCTCCGTCGACAGCCTGCTCGCGCGCGGCGTGCGTTTCCTCCAGCCGCCGCCGCGCTATTACGACGAGATCGACGAACGTCTGCCCGGTCATGGCCTCGACATCGAGGCGTTGCGTTCGCGCGGCATTCTCGTCGATGGCGAGATCCTTGCCGACGGCACGCCGCAGCTGTTCCTGCAGACCTTCGCCGAGCGCCGGCCCGGCGACATGTTCTTCGAGATCGTCGAGCGGCGCGGCCATCACGGTTTCGGCGAGGGCAACCTGAGCGCGATTGCGAAGGCGCGCGGTTGAACAGGCACACCTTCGCATCGGCGCTCATTGCACGATGACCGTCCCGGTCATGTGCGGATGCAGCGAGCAGAAGTACTTGTAGATGCCGGGCTTGTCGAACACGTGCGAGAAGTGTTCGCCGCTGTCGAGCGGATCCGACTTGAAGGTTTTGCCCTCGTCCGCGACGGTATGCAGCATGTCGTCGTGATTCACCCAGGTGACCGTGGTCCCGACCGGCACTGTGATGCTGGGCTGGCTGAACGCGAAGCTGTCGATGGAAATGGTCGGCGCGGCGGCTATCGCTACCTGTTGCGCGGGCGCGGGCATCGGCTTCTGCGCCGGTTCCGCGGCACAGGCTGTAGGCACCATGCCGATCACGCCCTTCACGACCAGCGCGAAAGCCGCTTTGCGCAGAAACTTGCCGGCGAGCGGCCGGAGCGTGGCCGGCGAAACATACGGCGACACATAGTTCGCGAGCGTCGTGGAGATCATGACTGCACCCCCGCGAGCGACGTATCCGTGACCGCAAGCTGGGTTCGTCCGGCGACATGGGTGACTTCACGCAGACCGAGCATGCTGCGCAACTGATCCGACGGTACCTTCATCGGTCCGGGTCCCGACGGCGCGCCGGGCGCGGGTTGCGGAAAGGCGGTCGACATCGCCGAATAGAAGCGCATCTCTCCTTCCACCTTCTGTGCGACCTGATGCACGTGGCCGTTCAACACGGTCACCGAGCCGAAGCGCTTGAGCAGCGCGAGCGCCTGCGCGCTGTCGTCGGTGCCCCAGCCCCATTCCGGATACAGCGCCCACAGCGGGATGTGCGCGAACACGACGATCGGCGTGCTGCTCGACTTGCCCTGCAGATCCGCCTTGAGCCAGGCGAGTTGCGCATCGCCGAGAAAGCCGAGGCCGCCGCCCTTCAGGTCGATCACGTTAGTCAAGCCGATGAAATGCACGCCGCCCTGGTCGAAGCTGTACCAGTGACGGTTGCTGCCGCGGCCGTATTGCGCCGAGAAGCGGTCGAAGAACGGATTGCCGTCTTCGACCAATACGTCGTGTTCGCCGGGCACATAGTGCACATCCATGCCGGCGGCGCCGATGATCTGCGTCGCCGTATCGAATTGCGCGGGCTTCGACAGATGCGTGATGTCGCCGGTATGGATCATGAAGGCCGGCTGTTTCTTCATGGCGCTCACGCGCTTCACGGCTTCTTCGAGCGTGCTGGTCGGCTCGGTGTTCGGATCCTTGTTGAAGCCGATATGGCTGTCGCTGATCTGCACGAAACTGAAGCCGCTGGTCGTCTCGGCGGCTTGCGCGGACGAGATCAGGCGCGAAACGGGCACGCCGCCGCTCACGGTCCAGATCACGCCGGCGCCCGCCCATGCCATGCACGACAGGGCGGTGCGGCGGTGCTTGCCGTGATCGTCGAGTTCTTCGTGTGGGTGCTGATCCTGAGCGAGGCTATCCGTTTTCATGGCGGTTCCTTGGTGTCGATGTGGGTCGTGTTTCCTGGGGCAGGTGCGCTCCCTTTTGTGGGATCGCGTGCCCCTGGCGGCCCGGTGCAGGGGACGAGGCCTGAGCGTGGCGCCCGGTGTGCGGACGTTGCTGCGGCATCCGTCCATCGAACCGGCGTGGATGGCCTGTTATTCCCTTTTTATTTGTTGTAGAAGCGGACTGGAGACGGGAATAAAACCCGGACGGCATGCGTAACGGTGAGGGAGGGCGCGGGAAGCAGTCTGGCCGCGCCGCCTGGGGCAGTTTCCCGAACGTGGCAGCGAAAGGAGACCGCGCGATGTGGCAAGGCAGGTCGAGACAGGACAAGGCCGGACGCGGCGAGCACGCGGACCCGCAGGCTGCGGTGGCCATGCGGGCGCGTTTCGAGGCGACCGTGATGCCGCATCTGGATGCGGCCTACAATCTCGCGCGCTGGTTGTCCGGCAATGCAAGCGATGCCGACGACGTGGTGCAGGAAGCGTATCTCCGCGCCTTTCGTTTCTTTGGCGGATTCGACGGCGGCGCCGAGGCGAACGCGCGTGCGTGGCTGCTGGCGATCGTGCGCAATACCTGGTTCACGGAGTGGCGTCGACGGGTGCAGACGGCCGACGCGACGCCTTACGACGAAGAACTGGGCGGCGACGAGGCGTTGCCGGGCTGGTCGGAGGAAGGGGGCGCCGATCCCGAGACGCTGGCCGTGCGCCGCGACGAGATTCACCTGGTGCACCGCGCGCTGGAGGCGCTGCCGGTGGCCTTTCGCGAGGTGCTGGTGTTACGGGAACTGGAAGACATGAGTTACAAGGAAGTCGCATCTGTGACGGGCGTGCCGATCGGCACGGTGATGTCGCGGCTCGCGCGCGGCCGCAAGATGCTGGCGGGAGCGGTACGCGCGGCCCAGGGTGGGCAAGACCGGCCGAGCGTGCGGCTCGTGCGCCGTGCCGGACCGGGTCAATCAGAGGGGTCGGGAAATGGAAAATAACGACACCGCCTCGCTGGATACGAGGCTCGCCGACGGTTCGCTGTACCAGCGCGCACCGGTGCATTTGCGCACGCAGGTGCTGGCGCGGGTGCGGGAAGAGGCTTTCGAGGCAGAGCGTGAACGCGCGCCCGTGCATCGGGCGAGCCGGGGCTGGTTCGGCAATGCGTTCGCCGCGCCCTGGCCGTTCTTCGGCGGCGCGTTCGCCGGCGCGACGCTCTCGGCGCTCGTGCTCGGCGCGATGCTGTGGTTCCAGGCGTTGCCGCTGATGTCGGGCGTCGCGACCGGATCGCCGATGGCGCAGGAGATCGTGTCGAGCCACGTGCGCGCGCTGATGTCGGATCGTCCTATCGACGTGCTGTCCAGCGACAAGCACACGGTGAAGCCGTGGTTCAACGGCCGTATCGACTACGCGCCGCCGGTGATCGATCCGGCCGGACCGGGATTCGCGCTGGTCGGCGGCAGGCTGGATTACATCGATCATCGTCCGGTGGCGGTGGTGGTGTACCGGTATCTGAAGCATCCGATCGACGTGTATGTGTTTCCCGAGCACAAGGGCGATGGCAAGAGCAAGACCGCGGACAAGGACTTCCAGCCGGTCGTCACGCAGTCCGACGATGGCTATGCGCTCGCACGCTGGAATCACGACGGGATGACGTTCTGGGCGGTGACGGATGCATCGGGCGGGGTGCTGCGGCAGTTTGTCCACGCGATCGAGACGGGCGCGCCGCGTTAAGCGAGAGCAGCGGTCGCACCAGGGTGCAAGGTTGCGCGCGGTGTTCTTCGGGATGCCGCGCGTTTTTTTTATGCGCGCGGGTGGCTGCACGACCGCGACATCCGGACACGCATGCCCATGCTTTTGGCACATTGGTCTATGTGCGCAACCCCACGCACGGTGCGCAGCGACATCGAATGGAAGGGCGATGCAGCGCTGGTGCTCGACGCGGGTCATGGCGTGACCATCAACCGTGGCGCGACGATCGCGAACCAGGGCGGTTCGGGCGATCTCACACTGCGTGCGGACATGCATGGCGTCGATAACGGCGGCAGCGTGAACAACGCGGGCAAGATCGACTGGTCGAAGAGCACAGGGCTGGTCAGCGCGCTGTACGACATGAACGGCAGCTATACGCCGGGCACGTTGCTATCGAACGCACAATGGACCCCGCAGCGCTACAGCGGCGATGTGACGCACATCACGGCGTACAAGCTCGTGAACAACACAGCGGACTTGCGGAAGGTATCGAGCGATGTGTCGGGTAACTATGCGCTCGGCAAAGACTTCTCGGCCGGCACGATCAGTCCGATCGCCTCTGATCAAACGCCGTTTACAGGGCAGTTCGACGGCTCCGGTCATTCGGTGAACGTCGATGCGGTGAGCACGGTTATCTCGCCTGTCTGTCAGTGCGTGTTCGGCGGGTTGTTCGCTGTGATCGGCACGAATGGCGTGGCGCGGAACGTCAACGTGTCCGGCTCATCCACCAATGCAACCTCAACCGATGCTGCCCTGGGCATGCTCGCCGGTGAAAATTTCGGCACGATCGCTTACGCAACGTCGAGCGGTCGCGTCGGGGAAGCAATTACAACGAGAACGGCGGCCTTGCGGGCGTCAATCTTGGTCTGATCGAACGCTCGTCAAGCGGTGCCGATGTGGGAGATGCAGGTAACTCGGGCGGTCTTGCGGTGTCGAACTACGGCACCATCGTGCAGTCGTTGTCTACGGGCACCGTGACGGGTTATTCGGCTGGCGGCCTTGTCCAATACACGGTGGCTCGATCCTCCAGTCGTATTCCACTGCGGCCGTCAGCGGCGCTTTCGGCGGCGTTAATGCTCCCGGCGCGGGCGGTCTGGTGAACGGCAATGGTCCGAGCGGTGTCATCAGCGAGTCCTTCGCGACCGGCGCAGTGATTCCCGTTGGAACGGTGGGCGCACGGACTGCCGGGATCGCGGCCTCCAACGAGGGCGCGATTGCAGCGAACGTGTATTGGGACGCGCAAAGGACACAGCAAGCGAATGGCGTGTTCACGAACACGGGCACGCCGGTGTCGAATGCCAACGGCCTGACCACGGCGCAGATGAGTCAACCGGGCAGTCTCAGCGGGTATGACTTCAGCTTGGGCGGCGCGTGGGCGTTGCCGGTTGGCGCTACGCATCCGGTCCTCAAGTGGCAATTGACTGGGCAGTGACGAGCGCATGGTCGAAAGCGAAACGGCGGCGATGCCGTCGTTTCGCTGTTCCAAGGTCAAGATCATTAGAAATGTCAGGGTTTAAGCCTTGCCAATTTCTTTAGATCATTATCTCCCCACCGCGGCTGCCCGCTCTTCGGCGCAACCCAACACAGCCGCGTTGAGTCGCTCCAGGGTCAGTTCGCGCTGCGTGCGCGTGCC
>NZ_JARUXP010000004.1:515960-786635 GCF_031451315.1 Caballeronia sp. LZ032 | reverse complement strand
CCGTGATGAAACCACGCTCGTTCATGGTGAGCCCCTGGAAGACGCGCCATCGTCAGCGTGCGCCTTACAGGGCAAAACCGGACATTTCTAATGAGCCCAGATCCGACATTACTTATATGGTCGCCTCCCTTTTGCAAGGCAATTGCGCGTGACGAGAAGGGTGGTTGCGGACTTATATCCGGACTCGATCGCGGGCGTGCCCGCCGGCCCCGATGGATTTCGCCGCAAAGGTCCTAATCTAAAAAGCGGACTCGAGGTCCGAGTAATGTCTCAGGCTTGCCTTTGCGCGGTCCAACCTGTCTTGCCATCGTTCAATTTACCTGTGCAACCGTGGATAGGTTTTTAAGTTGCGTAGCTTGCTTACGGTGTTGGCGAGGCTTGATATGTTCGTCCGTACGCAAGCAGCGCCCAGATCGTACGGGCCATCTTGTTGGCGAGAGCGACAGCAACGACGTTCGTTGGACGCCGGGTCAACAGCAGGCGCAATCGTTCCGGCAAGTGCGTTGAGCTTGAGATCACCGATCGAGCACCATGAATCAGCAGTGTTCGCAAATAGACGTCACCGCGTTTGCTGATACCTCCAAGCTTGGTCTGGCCTCCGGAGCTATTCTGTCGGGGCACCAGACCAAGATAGGCCGCGAACTCGCGCCCGGAGCGGAACGACTTCGCCTGTCCGATCACCGAAACCGCAGCGGTCGCGGTAAGAACGCCAACGCCAGGAATCTCGGAGATGCGGCGACAAGCTTCGTCGTTGCGTCGCCATTCCTGAATGCGACGTTCGAGCAGTTCGATCTGCTCGTCGAGCGTACGAAGTCGCGAGAGTTGATCTTGCAGACTGTCCGTCAGCATGACGGGGAACTGGTCATCAATTGACGTCAGGGCCGCTTTCGCCGCCTCAATCGATGGGCGACGGCCTTGCGGCAGTACGACGCCGAATTCGTAGAGCAATCCACGAAGCTGATTGATCTGCATGACGCGAATTCGCACTAGTTGCTGACGGATCCGGTGCAGCGCGAGCATGGCCTGTTGATCTTCGGTCTTGACTGCGACGAACCGCATGCCAGGGCGCTGGGCGGCCTCCCAGATTGCTGCAGCATCAGCCGCGTCGTTTTTGTTCGACTTCACAAACGGCCGCACGAATTGGGCCGCTATCAGCCGCACGTCGTGGCCGAGTCGTGCCAGAGTTCTGGCCCAATGATGAGCGCTGCCGCAAGCTTCCATGACAACTCGGCATGCCGGTCGATTCGCAAAGAACGGTACGAGCTGTGCACGTTTGAGCGCCTTGCTGTGAATTGCGCCGGTCTCAGGATCGACGTAGTGAATCTGGAAGACGCGCTTGGCCAGATCGATGGCGACAGTCAAGGATTCCATCTGATTCTCCTTTGCGGCGGACATGCCGAACCAGCAATGTCGCACGCCCCGGTCAACGGAGCTGCGGCGACGGATGACCGTGATGGCGGGAGGCGACCATTCCATCTAAAAAGCCGTGACACATCAAATCTTCCTCTAATTTGTGTTATGTAAAATTAAAGGTTGGCATGGCGGTTTGAACGACATTGAAGTCCTCACGTTCGGCGTCTGGCAATGGGACCATGCGCCTTGAGGCAATAAGCGCCAAAGGCCACCGCTGCGACCCGCAGCACGAGCAAGATGAGGAAGAGAACCTCCGGGTGATCGACGAACGCGCCCACGGCCCGATCCTAAGCCATTTGCATTGCGAGTTTCCTGAGCACCGGGCCAGCATGATCGTAAAAACGACGTAATCCTGAGCACAGATAATTCAAGCCCGGTTCGCCGTCCGGGCTCCGCACGAAGCGGTTCTTCGGACACTCTCCCCAGCACAGTTTCAGATGCTTGCACTGTCGGCAGAAGGCGGGCAGCGAATCCCGTTTCGCAAAGCCGAATCGTTGCTGCTGGGAAGAAAATGCCATTTCCCCCAAGTGTGTGCGCGCAATGTTTCCAAGGGACCACTCGGGATAAACGTAATGATCGCAAGAATAGACTTCACCATCATGCTCGATGGCCAGCGCTTTGCCGCAAAACTCAGCTGATACGCAGGTCTGTGCTGGCCGTCCCGCCGTCTGCACGACAGCGGTTTCGAAGATGTTGACGAGCACGCATCCGACGTCCTTCTTGCTCCACTCATCGAATGTTCGCGACAAAAAGTAGCCCCAGTCGTCGGGATCGACCGACCAGTCGGTGACGACCGAATCGCTGTGTCCGGGACGCGCGGCATTACTCCCGATGATCGGCATCGTGTCGTCGGCCCAGTGTTGCGGCGCTACCGTGTGAAATTCCTTCGGCTCGACGCAGGGAATCAACTGGATGTATGTCGACCCGACCTCCTTGCGCAGAAACCGATAAACATCCAGTGGCCGCCTGGCGTTCACGCGGTTGACGACAGTGAGCGTGTTGAAGCTGATACCGTGAGCCTTCAGGAGTGATATTCCACGCATGACCTTGTCGAACGTCGGCTGCCCCTTTCTGTCCCGACGAAACGCGTCATGAAGCTCTCTCGGTCCATCGATGCTGATGCCCACCAGGAAATCATGTTGCTTGAGGAACCGGCACCAGTCGTCGTCAAGCAGTGTTCCGTTGGTCTGAAGGTCGTTCGAGATGCTTCGCCCTTGCGGAAGGTATTTAGTCTGCAGCGCCACTATGTTGCGAAAAAAATCGAGACCAAGCATGGTCGGCTCACCGCCTTGCCAGGAGAAAATAACCTCATCGCCATTCTGGGCCTCGATGTACTGGCGAATGTAGCGCTCGAGCATCGAGGATTCCATGCGACGGCCCCGATGCTGCTGAAGCAGATGTTCCTTGTACAGGTAATAGCAGTAGCTGCAATCGATATTGCAGGTGGATCCGATCGGCTTGGCCATCGCGTGGAAGCGGCCCTTCTGCCGCGGCGCGACGGGCTCCCCTGCGGGACGCTTGGCAACAAACTTTATCGGATACTCCGATGTGCTGTGGTCGATGGGGGGCATATGAACTCTCTGCAAGACGAATCAGGGCTTCGGCGCGGGGTAAACCATCTGCCAGTCCTGCTTCATGCTGACGACAACCCACCCGCGTGTCATGGCCTCGTCCCAAGCGGTGTCTAGCCTGGCAGTAGGCGATGCGCGGTCGTAGGCGAACTCGCGCTCGGCGTCGTCATGATGAATGAGCAGCGCGAGCGTTTTACCGGGCCCGCCGGCCGTGTATTCCAGCATTTCGCGGTCACCGTCGGAGTTTCCGACCGCCAGAATCGGACGACGACCGATCGCGCGAAAAATCCCGACGGGCTTTCCTGGCCCGTCGTCGATGAAATCGAAACCGGGCTCACGCATCAACACCGGCTTGCCGTCGCGTACGACATAGCTGAGCTTTTCCTGCGTACCAACGACGTGCTCTGGCGGAATGCCGTAGGCCTGAGTCACCCACACCCGCATGAAGTCAGCCGTGCCGCCCGATACGATCCACACGGTAAAGCCGTTTGCCTTGAGCAATTGAAGCAGTTCGAGCTGCGGTTGATAGACGAGCGCGGTGTAGGGCCGATTCAGCGTGGGATGTCGTGCCTGTGCCAGCCACTGGCGAATCGCGCGATCGTAGTCGTCCGTGCTCATGCCGCTGTTGGCGACGGAGAGCAACTGGAGCAATGCACGTTTGTTTTGTCCGAGCGCGCTTGAATCGTGCGTCATCAAAGCCTTGTAAGCGGGGCTGCGCTGCCATTCCGGGTGCTGAGGCGCTGCCGCTTTCAACTGATCGATCATGAACAACAGCTGAAACGGCGCCGGTTGCTCGCTCCACAGAGTGCCGTCATTGTCGAATACAGCGATGCGCGCTTCGGGCGCAACATAGGTCGCGCTCCCTTCACGAGTGACATCAGATACGAAATCCAGAATGGCCGAGCGTGCAGCACCGTTGCGCCAGGAAGGCAGTGGGCCTGCGGATGCATCCGCGCTTGCGACTGGTTGGTCGAAACCGGCTGCGGGCTGCGTTGCAGGGTCTTGACTGGCACACGATGTCAGCGTCACGCACAGGGCAACCACGAAGCGCAACAGGCCGCGTGACACGCTACTTGGCGGCATTGAGTGGTTGACGAGACGCATTTTCCGACACCTCCGCAGAGATCAAGCACGTTCGCACGGCTGGCCGACGCCTGTCGGCCAGCGCACACGATCTGTCAATCAGTTTCCCGTCGGGAGCGGAATTTCGAAGCCATTCTTCTGCAATTCATCACGAACATACTTGAAACGTTCATACGCGCTCAACGTGATCGGACCCGAGTATGCCTCGCTCTGAGCCTTCCTCGGCGGAAACTTCACGTACGTCTGCATTTCTTCCTTCACCGCGCCACTCAGCGCGGGAAGCGTCCAGGTATGCTCCGTGTAGTTGTTCATGAAGATGTCGTAGCGCTCCTGCGGATCCTGATACAGATCGAAAACCTGTGGAACGGTCGCCACGTAACTCTCGGGTCCCTTCCATCCAAGATTCGAATCGACCGCGAGGCCACCGGTCTTCACACCCGCATCGCCGCGGAGGTTGAACACCGCCTTGAATTGGCCGACGCGCACGGCTCCCGGCGTCAACTCGTTCTCGGTAAAGTAAAACCATGCATTACGCTTGCTCTTTCCCGTGCCGAACAGGACGGGCGACATGTCATAGCTATCGAAGATGATCGGCTTGCCATCGCGATCGTTTTTCGGTAGCTCGACGCCCGCAATGGCGGCGAAGGTCGCCATGCAATCGAGGCCTCCCAGGATGTCGTAATTTCGCGAGTGCGGCTTGATCTTGCCCGGCCACCAGGCAATAGCGGGCACGCGAGTCCCGCCTTCACGATCCGTGCCCTTCGTCCCGCGGAACGGCGTGTAGCCCGCATCGGGATAAACGTCCTGCCACGCACCGTTGTCGGTGGTGAAGAAAACGAGCGTGTTCTTGTCCAGCCCCTTCTCGCGGAGTTTGTCCAGGATGTGGCCGACTCGCGCATCGAGTTCGACGAGCGAATCCGCATACTTGGATTTCGAGAGGGATTTGCCGATATAGTCCGGGTCCGGAAGGTTGGGCTGGTGGACCTTCATGAAATTCACGTTGATGAAGAACGGCTGCCCCTTTTGAGCGGCCTCGTCGATATCGTCGAGCGCGGCCTTCTCGATGTACCGATCCACAAACGGGATGCCGACGATCCGTTTGTCAGGTTCATTCTGATATTGGCCGTTGAGCTTGAAATCTTCGTGCGCCTTCTCTCCGGCCTTGGCTGACAGCATCCCGGTTGTCACCTTGGTAAACATGTCGCGGGTAGGCTGGTCCATTTCAGGGAACCACTTCGGATCCGCGTAGGTGTACGCGTTGAGGTGGTAAAGCCCCACGTACTTCATGTCGTCATAGCCTTGTGCGTTGGGGAGCGCGTAATCGGCTTCGCCCAAATGCCACTTGCCGGTGAAATACGTATTGTAGTGAGCGAGCTTCAGCACTGAAGCAAGCGTCCACTCCGCATGCGGCAAGCCGCCGCCCTGTCCCTGGAACGCGACAGTGGTCATGCCGCTGCGGTTGGGGTTGCGCCCCGTCTGAAGGGCTGCACGGCCCGGCGTGCAGCTCGGCTGTCCGTAGAAGTCGAAAAAGGTGATGCCTTCATCAGCCATTCTGTCGAGGTTGGGCGTGGGAATTCCACGCCCTTCCCCGCCGCCATATACCCCCAGATCACCCCATCCCACATCGTCGCCAACAATCAAGACGATGTTCGGACGGGACGACTGTTGGGTATCGGACTGCGCCTGCGCATTGACCGCAAGGCCGAGAAGGCCTGCCGTGGCGAGAACGAATGGGGCTCGCACGACCGGCTTGGCGAGACTCGTGAGTCTTGTGGAAAATCGCATGAAAGATCCCCCAGCGATCATTCGATGGCTAGTCGATATTCAATGTCACGGCCGCTGGCGCATAGCCGTATTGAGCGCCGCCAGCAGGTCCTGTCCTAGAAACGGCTTGATGATCAACGCGTATTGCCCGACTGCAGAGAGCTCCCGCTGCGTGGCGGGTCCGTCAAAAGCCGTGATGAAAATCACGGGCGGTCGTGGTTCCGCAAGCGCCAGATAGAACGAAGGTCCGGACAGTCGCGGCAGTTGTATGTCAAGGATGAGGCATTTCGCGGCCATTGCATGCCGTCGAACGTCTGCATTGTCCGCACACTCGAACGGCTTCGGATCGAAGCTTTTGGACAGCCTCAGCAACCGTTCGATCGCGCGCCGAAGTCCAGCGTCGTCCTCAATGATCACGATAAGCGGTAAGGTCTCATCCATGCGTCGGACACGGTCGTGTGCTGCACATTGTTGTGCAGACCAAGGAACGTGACCATTGGGGTTCGGGGCAAAAATCATTGCCCCTTGGGGCAATGCACGCCGCGCCGGCATTGGGCGGGACCGACGAGGCTCAAGCATCAGGCGAAGCCGCTTGTTCACGATGGGAGTCGTTGTTCAAACGTAGTCCGAGCACTCCTCATCCATGCCGTGACGGGCCGGGCCAACCAGAAATCTCGGGAGACAATGAGCTCGATAAATTCGGCGTTCGCCAGAATCAGGAAGGAGTTCGCCAAGGCTCCGTCGGCGACAATCTCGCTCTTGTCATTCAACCTTGATGAATGCGCTGGTCGCACTCGTCATTCGCTATCTGTAGCGGCTGTACTTCGTGCGCTCGGTCGCGGCAATCTCAAGACGATGATTTTCGGCTGCCATCAGCGGTCCCGCTCGTCATGACTGGACGAATCTGCAATGTCCTGCTCCCGGACGATGCCGTGGAGGCAAAGCGTGGCCGCACCGGGGTTATGCGAGGAAGCCAGATGGAGAAGACCGAGCCACCCCGCCCTCCCGGTGCCGCTGACACGCGTCCCTGATGCGCTTCGACGATGGATCGCACAATCGATAGTCCAAGCCCCATCCCATGCGGCTTGGTGGTATAGAACGGCTCGAAAAGCGTGTCGCTCAAGACGTGACCGAATCCAGAACCTCGATCGGTCACGGTGAACTCCACTCCCTCAGGAAGGAGGACCGTGCTGATGGACAAGATTCGGTGTGCGGACTCCGTGTCGGCCATGGCATCCATGCCGTTCAGACTCAGGTTCAGAAGGACCTGTTGAAGCTGGACTTCATCGGCCAGGACCTCGCCACCGAACGCCTTCAGATCGACGTCGAGGACGATTCCTCGGCGCGTTGCCTCGGGTTTGATCAAAGACAAGGTACTCTCGATGACCTCGTCCAAGGTGATCGTATGGAACGACACAGTCTGCTTTTGCAAGAGCATGCGTAACCGTTGAACCACTTCATTGGCACGCAGCGCATCACGCTTCATATCGGACAGGATCTCCTGGAGCTCATTGTGATCCAGGTGAGCCGCCCCGACCAGCAACTCTGCCGCCTCAGCGTTACTCAGAATAGCGCTCAAGGGTTGCCCGACTTCGTGTGCAATGGATGCACTCAGCTCGCCCACGGTCGCGAATCGCGCGGCGCGAGCGAGTTCACCGCGCCGCGCAGTTGCGTCCGCTTCAGCGAGACGTCGGCTGCGACGTTGCGCGAGCAACGCGAGGATCGTGATCGCCTGGATCACCAGAACACTCGACAGGCTCAGGATGGCCGCACGATACTCGCGAAACATCGAGCGGGGCGCATTCACCAGAATACAATCGGGCGGCAACGCGGACGTTGACAGCCCGTAGCGTTCGATCTGGCTGACATCCGCGGTGCATCTCGCCAGCAATGGCTGGAACAAGAGCCCGCTCAAATTCCCTCCGTTATGCAGAATCGCGCGTGCCGCATCACCCGTCAGGCGGCCGTTTTCCTCGAGATCGTACATCGCACCCGCCGTGATTCCGGCATTGACGTACGTCGAATACCAGGCGTAGATGGGTGCGCGCGATGCGTGAGCCATGGGCGCAACAAGTTGTACCGGAAAGTAGCGATGCCCAAGACGGTCGCGGTACGTGGTCGTGTAGACGACGGCGGTGTGGCGATCGAGCGCGGAAAGACGGGCTTGCAACTCGCTTGGCGGCAGCCCGATCCAGGCGGCTACGTCGGTCCAGTGTGGACGTGTCGCGGCCGCCTTGACCACTCTGTCGACCATGCTGGTATCGACCTCCGTCACTCCGCCCACCACGATGAGTCGATGCGCATCGGGCTGGAGTCGCTCCGCCACGGCGAGGGTCTGTGCGGCGTCGATGCGAAAAGGCAGATAGGCAAAATCTGTCGGAAGGAGTCGACCCGTGAACCACTCTTGGGGAACACTCGACAGCAAAACGGGTACGCCTGGCCATATGCGGGCATGGTTGGCTAACGCGAAATCTGCCGCGGGTTTTCCCAGAACGATGACGAGATCGATGCGCTGAGCCCGGTATTTCTTTTGCAAAAGCGCAAGAAATTCGGGTGCGATGTTCTCCGCGCCAAAGCGAAATCCATCGATGGCATCGAGGAACACTTCGGCGCCCCGCGGAGAAGACGCTTCCAGCACGGATCGGATCGCCCGGATCTGCACGAGTGCCGCAGGCTGGATCGGATCGGTGCCGGTCAGCAAGACGACGCGCGCGGGCTCGGCACCGGGAGCGGCAATCGGCGCCAGCGCGCAGACGGTCAAGGAAAGCCAGACGACGAGGTTCGGAACGCAACGTGACGATGTCTTGCGCATGGAAATGCGTCGTCGAATGGTGCAGGCGGGGCGCACCTGCACCACATGGGCACAGACGCCCACTGGGTGTAAGCGCGCCTTCATCAGAGCCTGCTCAGGCTGCAGGTTCATTTCGGTGATCTGCAAAGCGGCGACATCGCTGAGTTCACCCTGCAACCGCCGGCCATCAAGCGCCCTCGGCGCGACGGACGAGCTCGACCAAGGACGTCGCGCCGAACTGTCGCATCAGGCTTGCTCGAGAGGACTTGATTGTCCGCTCTGACAACTTCAGCTCTGCAGCAATTTCCTTGTTCCGCTTGCCCTTCAAGATGCCGTTGAGGACAGACTGCTCGCGATCCAGGAGCGCGGGCTTATCGACGCTCGCTGCTTGCGCCGGGACTGTCCCGTGTGTACCAAGCGCAGTTTGAATGGCGTCCAGCAGCGTTTGCCGATCGAATGGCTTGAGGAGAAAGTCAATCGCGCCGGATTTCATCGCCCGAACGGTGCGCGGCACATCGCTGTATGCACTCATGAAGACGATCGGCAATGCATGATGTTGACGCAGGATGGCCTGTTGGACTTCAAGCCCGTCGGGCCCACCGAGTTCGAGGTCAAGCAGGATGCATCCCGCTTTCGAATCGGAGGCGCTCACCAGGAATTCACCCGCGGAGCCATAATTTCTGACCACGTAGCCCGAGCACGACAACATGCGTGTAAGCGCTCGACGAAAGGAAATGTCGTCCTCGACCACGTGAATGACCGGTTCCAGAACACTGTCCACGTCGTTCCCCCTTTGAGAGCTGATCTAAATGCTGCTCGGCTCTACCAATACAGCAGTTTTGCGATTTCGGGTTGACAAAGCATTCATACGAATTGGATAGGCCTTTCCTGTCGATTCCTCTGGCGATTGACGAGAACTGCACAGAAAAAATTGCTTGTCCAACCATCAGGGCGTGGATGGCATTGCCCGCGCATGACACTTCCAACGCGGCTTCGCGCGAGAAGCAAGTGTCCTGACCATCGGTAGGCGTTTTATGGCGTCAGAGAGCGAAGCCTTGTCGGGCCGAGGGTGATCCAGCCTGGATGCGCACACAGATCAGTCGCCCTCCGGTTCGTCGAGCCAGAATTGAAGCGTGACTCATTGGTCCCCTGCGACCTGGATCTGAGTGACCCCATGCCGAGAACCGCGAGCATGCAATACAGCGCGCCGGCGCCCAGCATCATGACGATGCCTTCCATCGTCGAATCGAGCGCGACCTCCACCACGCCTGTGCGTTCATGTCGGGGTGCAGCGGGAATTTTTTCAACCCACCGGACGGCGGCTAGCTTCTGCTCAGGAACAGTTCGGCCACGACCGAGCGAAGCCACCGATTGCCCGCCTCATGATGATATTTCGCGTGCCAATGTTGTCGCACCGCGAACTTGTCCACCGGAAAGGGACACGCATGAACCGCGATGTCATTCACTCTCGCGAGTGTCTCGCCGATATTTCGCGGCAACGTAGCGATAAGATCCGTCGACTTGATGATCGATCCCAGTCCGAGCATGCCTGGCAGTTCCAGCACGACATCGCGCTCGATAGCCTCGCGTAACAACGCTTGTTCCAGCAATTGCGCGCCCGTGCCGGCCGCGATGATCACGTGCCCTTCGTTGCAATATTGCTTGAGCGTCAGCCTGGCGCGCACGCGAGGATGGTGCGGATTGGCGAGGCATACCCAATCCTGCATGTACAACTGCTGCTGGTACATGCCGGCTCCAAGCCATGGAACATGCCCTATCGCAAGATCGGCTTCACCGGATTCGAGCGCCCGTTCCGTATTCCCGTCGATCCTTGCCGCTTCCAGCCGAATATCGGGAGCCTGGGCCCGAACATGCGCCAGCAGACGCGGAAGAAGCGTGATGTGACTGGCGTCGGTCATGCAGATCCGGAAGCGCCGCTTGGCCGTGGCGGGATCGAAGGAGATTTCCCAGGCGGCAAAGCGGCGCAGCGACTCCAGGATTTCCCTGCACGGTCCGATCAATGCATCCGCCTGAGGCGTCGGCGTCATGCCGCCTGGCGTGCGGACGAACAGCGGATCCTGCAAATGCTCACGCAGACGCCCCAGCCAGATGCTCACCGTGGGCTGGCTCTGGCCGAGTTGTTCCGCCGCCCGTGTGACGCTTCGCACGTCATACAGCAGGTCGAACAATTGCAGCAGTTTCAGGTCAGGGAGTTCGGAAAGGCTCATCACGGTATTGCCTGTCGCAATGCTCTCATTGTAACCATTGCATTGCGCGTGCGGGTTCAAACTCTTATCGTGAGCCCACGCGTTCCCTATCCTCTCCCCATTTGATTCCTTACGCTTCAGCAGCGCCCGGAGGCACGCATGATCACCGGCAATACAGCCATCATCGCCTACATCGAATTTCCAACGCATAGCTTCAAGGCGCCAATGATCTACAACCCCTGGTTCGATCACGCCGGCATAGACGCCGTCGTTGTTCCGATGGGTTGCAGGCCCGAGCCCTTCCCTGCCTTCTGAAGTCTGTATCGGTTCAGGCACGCGGCTGCCGCTTCCAGATGGGCTCGAACATGCCGAGGACGATTTCCTGCGCGCGCTGGACTGCTGCGCCGATGGGTTACGAGGCTGCGGCACGGCGCTCGTCATCGAGCCGCTCAACCGGAAGGAGTCGACGCTCGTCAACAGCGTCGCCGGCGCCGCCCGGCTTGTGAACGTGCTGAATCGACCGGAAGTTCGTGCGCTCGCGGATTTCTGTCACATGGACGAAGAGGCGGAACCGCTCGGGCGGGGTTTGCGAACATGGGCCGTCGCTGGCGCATATTCACCTCGCCGATACGGGGCGACTCAATCCGGGAACGGGATCATACGACTATCCGACGTTCTTCGGCCACCTCAAGGCGGCCGGCTATGACGGGCTGCTCAGCAGCGAGTGCGGCATCGAAGGTGATCCGGTCGCATCGATGCGGGACAGCACGGCGTGTCTTCGCCGTGCCTGGACCGACGCGTGATACGCGTGAAGGCCTGACGGTGAGGACCGGCCGTGTCAGCAAGCCGCCGACACGGCCGCGCGAAGCCCAAGCGAATAGCTTTCGATACCGAAGCCGCAAATCTGCCCCTTCACCACTTCGGCGAAAACCGACTTGTGCCTGAATGCTTCGCGCGCGTGGATATTCGACATGTGAATCTCGATCACGGGCACGGTCAGGATGGCAAGCGCATCCCGGATGCCGTAGCTGTAATGCGTCCACGCGCCGGCGTTGATGAGCACGCCATCGACGTGATCGACGAAAGCCTGATGGATGCGTTGGCACATGTCCCCTTCGCTGTTCGTCTGATAACTTTCGACCGCAACGCCCAGCTCCCGGCCGAGCCGGTGCAGTTGAGCATCGATATCCTCGAGCGTCGCCGTTCCGTATTGAACGGGATCCCGCTTGCCGAACATGTTGTGGTTGATGCCATGCAGCATGAGAAAGGTTTTCATCGTTTCATCCAGCTTGATGTTGATATCTTCGAGTCGGATCAGCTGCGCTTCTGCCAGCCTTCCGGGCCCGCGTGAATCGCCCACATGGAAATCAGGTTGAACACGATGCCCACCGCAACGATGGGCCAGGTTGCGCCGCCGGTCTCGGCCTGGATCAAGGTCGCGGCAAACGGCGCACTGCTGCCGATGACCACGGCAAGGTTATAGGCCACGGCCGAACCGCGATAGCGGAACTCGGTCGGGAAGGCCTCGGCGAAATAGGCGGGCTGTACGCCGGCATGAAACTGCGCCGCGCACAAAAGAAACACGATGGCGACGCCCATCAGGACGATGTGTCCGCTCAGTATCAGCGGGAAGAAAACGATGAAGGCGGCCAGCATCGAACGCGATCCGACCAGCATGGCGCGACGGCGTCCGAGACGATCGCACAAGACGCCGCCGAGACCCATCGCGAACATCGAGCAAAGATGCGCGACGATCAGAATGGCGAAGGCCGTCTGCTTCGATACACCGAGCTCCGTCGTGGCATACGAAAGGATGAACACGGTCGCGATGAAGTAGGCAATGGAGACGGCGGCCCAGACAAACGTGAGGCGCAGGATCGTTGCTCCGTGCTTTGCAAATCCGCCCGCCGGTTGCGAGTGTCCCGTGCGCTTCCTCTTCATCTCCGCTTCGAACGCGGGCGTCTCGGAGATGCGCATCCGGATGAACAAGCCGATGGCCACCAGCAGGAAGCTGAACAGGAACGGAATGCGCCAGCCGAATTGCAGGAACTGGTCATTCGTGACGAGCGCGGCAACGCCGAACAGCACGGCATTGGCCAGCACCTGTGCGAGCGGCGATCCCATGGCGATGAAGGAACTGTAGAAACCGCGCCGGTCCGTCGGTGCATGTTCCATCGTGAGCAACTGGCTGCCCGTGACCTCGCCGCCGAGTGCGAAGCCCTGCATGAAGCGCAGCGTGACCAGCGCAACCGGCGCGAGCACGCCAATGGATGCATAAGTGGGCAGTATGCCGATCAGGAAGGAGCAAATGCCCATCAGCAGAAACGTGAAGACCAGCATGTTCCTGCGGCCGACTCGATCGCCAAAGTAGCCGCAGGTCAGCCCTCCGAGCGGACGCGCGATGAAGCCCACGGAGAAGGTCGCGAAGGCTGCGAGGGATGCGGTCGTCGGATCGGTCTTCGAGAAGAACAGTTGCGGCAACACGGTGGCGGCAATGGCCCCGTAAGCCGCAAAATCCAGCCATTCCAGCGCGGACCCGGCGATGCTGCTGAGTGCCGCGCGGTTCGCCATCTGCTTTTCGTCGGCGTGCTCCATGGGAACGGCGCGGTCGCCGTTGATTGCGTGTTCTTGCGGTGTCAAGTGCATCTCCTGGAAAGTGGTATCGGCCCGCTTCTCCGAGCGGTTCGATGAAAGCTTCAGTGCCCGGTCCAGTGCGGCGGGCGTTTGTCCGCGAACGCCTTCGGGCCTTCGCGAGCGTCGTCGCTGGCGAGCATGCGCTGCGCGAGCGGATAGTCCTCGTGCATGGTCGAGGCAAGGCTGGCCTGCGCGAGGCTCATCAACATGACCTGCTTCGATGCCTGGATGGCGAGCGGCGCGCACGCGAGAATGTCGTCGGCAAGCGCCCGCGTCCGGGCCATCAACTGCGCTGCGGGCACGACCTCGTTGATCAGCCCGACGCGTCTCGCCTCATCGGCGGAAATGCGTTTGCCGGTCAGCACCAGCGCCATGGCGTCCTTCATGCCGATCTGTCTCGGCAAGCGCTGCAGCAAGCCGCCGCCCAGCGCCGCCAGACCGACGCGTGGTTCCGGCAAGCCGAATTGCGCATGATCGGACGCGACCGCGATATCGCATGCCGCGAGAATCTCCATGCCGCCGCCGAGGCACAGGCCGTTTACGGCGGCAATCAGCGGCTTCCACAAGTCGAAGCGATGCGTGATGCCCGCGAATCCCGTCGACGGCTTCGTGTGGTCTCCCGTTGCATCGAGCGCTTTCAGATCCGTGCCGACACAAAACGCCCGCTCGCCCGCGCCAGTCACGATCGCCACGCGCAAGGCGGGATCCGCGGCGTAGCGGTCGAAGGCATCGGCCAGTTCGCGGTGAGCATCGGGATGCAGCGAGTTGAGGACCTCGGGCCGGTCGAGGGTCAGCGTCAGCAACGGCCCTGCCACTTCATAGCGGCAATAGCAATACGTTCCAGGTTGCATTCGAAGTTTCCTCGCACGCGTCAGTTCAACGGAACGGTCAGCCGGTCGATGACCGCGCGCGTCTCCGGGCGAACGCCTCGCCACCACGTGAAGGCTTCGGCCGCCTGCTCGACCAGCATGCCGACGCCATCCGCGATGCCTTGCACGCCCGCATCGCGCGCGAGCCGCAGGAAAGGCGTGAGGCCTTTGCCGTAGGCGAGTTCATAGGCCGTGCCGTGGGGGCTGAAGACGCTCTGAGGAACAGGCGGCAACTGCCCGGTCAGGCTTGCGGATGTGGCATTGACGACAAGATCGAAAGGGCCCATCGACTCCAGTTCCGCATAGCCGCATGCTGTCAACGAATCGCCTGACGCAAGCTGTTCGACGAGTGACGTTGCCTTGTCCAAATGTCGGTTGGCGATAACGAGCTGCGCCGGCCGCGCCGCCATGAATGGCAGCAACGCGCCGCGCACCGCGCCGCCTGCGCCGAGCAGCAGTACGCGCTTGCCTGCCATCGGCTGATGCAGATTGACTTCGATGTCACGCACGAGCCCGACGCCGTCGAAGTTCTCGCCGATGACGCGCCCGTGGTGAAACTTCATCGCGTTGACCGCGCCGGCGAGTGTCGCCCGTTCGCTGCGTTCATCGGCCATGGCGAACGCTTGCAGCTTGAAGGGCGCGGTGACGTTCATGCCCTTGCCACCGGCTGCAATGAAGTTCCTGACGGTCCCGGCGAAAGCCTGCGCCGGTTCGAGCGGACCCTCGATCACAACGTAAGTCAGGTCCTGCCCGGTCTCCTGCGCGAAGAGCCCGTGGATCAGCGGAGACTTCGTGTGCCCGATCGGATTGCCGATGACCGCGTAGGAGTCACTCATGACGCGGGTCCTTTCGAAAACAGCACGCCGTCGGTCTGCATCGCGTCGATCTCGGCGGCGCTGAAGCCCAGCGATTGCGCGACTTCCGCATTGTGTTGCCCGAGATCGGGGCCGACTTCGCGAATGGAGGTATCGCAGTCGGAAAAGCGGAAAGGCAGGTTCGGCAGACGCAGCTTGCCCAGGCGCGGATGCTCCTGCTCGATCACCATGCCGCGCGCGACGATCTGCGGATCGGCGACGACTTCATCGATGCGCTGCACCTTCGCGCAGGGCACGTCCACGCTGTCGAGCAGCGCCAGAACCTCCGCGACCGAACGCGCGGCCACCCACTGCTTCACGACCGCAAGCACCGCTTCACGGTTCGCGTTGCGCCCGTTCAGGCTGTGAAACCGGCTATCGGACGCAAAGCCCGCGGGACCGCCGTGCTGCTCGACGATCGCCGCGAAGCGCTTCCATGAATCGTCGACCTGGGCGGCAATGACGAGATCGCCATCGGCCGCGCGGAACACGCCGTACAGCGTGGAAGTCGGCATGTCGTGGCCGGTCTGCTCCGGCACCACGCCCTGCATGGTGTAGCACTGGACCGCGTATTCATGCATGGAGAACAGCGTGTCATACAACGCCATGTCGATATGCTGACCGCGCCCGCTCTTCACGCGGCCCAGCAGCGCGGCGTTGATCGCGGCCACCGCGTGAATGCCGGTGTACATGTCGCCGAGCGAGATGCGCATGAGCGGCGGCGGCTCGCCCGGATTGCCGATCATCTGCATGATGCCGCTCTTCGCTTCCGCAATCAGTCCAAAGCCCGCACGATGCGCGTCCGGTCCGGTGTGTCCGTATGCCGAGATCGAGCAATAGACGAGTCCTGGGTTACGCCCGGACAACGCGGCATAACCCAGGCCAAGCTTGTCCAGCGCGCCGGGCCGATAGTTCTCGATGAACACATCCGCCGAATCACAGAGACGCTCCATGAACGCCTTGCCGCGCGGATCCTTCATGTTGACGCTCACGCCGCGCTTGCCCATGTTCAGCTGCAGGAAGTAGGCGCTTTGCTGGTCGTCGAGAATGGTGGCGTGCTGGCGTCCCGCATCACCGCTGCCCGGACGTTCGACCTTGATGACTTCCGCACCGAGTGCCGCGAGACAGCGGCCCACATACGGACCCGCAAGAAAATGGCTGTAATCGACGACGCGAATACCTTCGAGAGGACGGGCTTGCATCAGTTGGCTCCCGGACGACGCGGAATCATCAGGCGATGTTCGCCGCGTTGAACGACATCGCCGTTCTGATTGATGAGCTCGGACGGCAGGACCACGATGCCCCACTCCGGCTTGCTCTTGCTCGCCCGCATGGAGCCGACGCGGAACTTCACGTGCAGCACGTCGTTGACCTTGATCGGCAGCAGGAAGTCCCAGGTCCAGCCGAGCGACATGCCGGGCAGGAAGCGATAGTCGCTTTGCGTCTTGAGGCCATCGGCAATCGACAATCCGAACAGGCCGTGCGCCACGATCGAACCGAAATGGCTCGCGTTGGCGTAGTCCTCGTCCACATGCACCGGCGTGTGATCGCCCGTGAGGTCGGCATAGGCCAGGATGCGTGCCTTGGTGACGGTGTAGGTCGGGCTCGCGCATTCGTCGCCTTCCTGCGCGTCGTCCCAGTACTTTTCGATGATGCTCATGCTCACGCCTCCACGCGGGGATTGATTGCCAGCGCCTGAGCGACGCACGCAGCAGGTTTCGCCTGAATGAGTTCGACGGCGAGTCCGTCGGGCAGACGCAGCCAGTTGCGTCCTTGCGGCATTTCAGTGACGCCGAACGCCTGTGCGGCGGCAAGCGCCGCCTCCAGGTCTTCGCACATCACGCCGAGATGACCGAGACGGCCTTCAGGTCCTTCGAAGCGCGGCTCGTGGATGAATTGCAAACCGCCCAGGGTCCAGTACTGACGTGGTTCTTCGCGCGTGCCATCGACCTCGCGCATCGTCATGCCGAGGACGTCCTCGAAGAAGCGGATATGCCAGTGAATGTCCTTCACCCAGATGGCAACGTGCTCCAGATATGCTTTCGGAACGCTCATGCCAAGGCTCCTTGTTTCTGACCATCCGTCATCGCGCGCTCGATGCCCTTGATGCAGGCAACGAGCGTCGAGTTCACCGGCGTCGGCACGCCGAGGCGTTCGCCCCAACGCACTACCGCGCCATTGATGAAGTCGATTTCGGTGACCGAGGACTTTTCGAGGCTTTGCAGCATCGAGGTCTTGAATTCCGGCGAGAGTCCTTCAGCGGCCATGTTCCAGGCATCTTCGGCTTGCTCGATGGACAGCCTGACGCCGGCGGTCTTGGCGGCGGCCATCGCTTCCTCGATGGCGGCGATGGAAGTCGCCTTCAGCACGGGCTCGTCGTAGAGCTGCCCGTACGTGAGACGTGTAATGCCCGTGATCGCGCCGGTCGCCACGTTGATCAGCAGCTTGTCCCACATCGTGCCGAGAATGTTGTCGCTGACCGTGGTCGTCAGGCCCGCGCTGTTGAATGCTTCCGCGATTGCCTGTGCGCGGCTCGTGATCCGGCCATCCAGTTCGCCGATGATCGTGAGCTTCCCGGTCACGCCCGACTGGATATGCCCTGGCGCCCGCAACACGCCGCCGACATAGGTCTTGCCGGCAAGCACGCGCTCACGGCCGACAATCCCGCTCAGCACGTCTTCGTGACCCAGGCCGTTCTGCAAGGACAGCACGACCGTTTCCGGCCCCACGAGGTCGAGCGCGCCGCGCATCGCGGCGTCGGTGTGAAAGGACTTGACCAGCACGATCACGACATCGACCGGGCCGACTTCCGCCGGATCCATCGTGGCGCGCACCTTGACGCGACGCGTGCCGCGCTCGTCATCCACTTGCAGGCCGTCGCGCGACATGGCCTCGACGTGCGCCGCAAACCGGTCCACCAGCCAGGTCTCGTGGCCGCCTTCCGTCAGCGCCGAGCCGATCGCGCAGCCCAGGGCGCCGGCTCCGAGAAATGCAATCTTCATGAATGTCTCCTTGAATGGAGACGAAGATACGGCCGTGCAGACATGCTGACAATGCAATGGATTTAATACCGATATTGCGTGAGGCAATAATGGGCTGGAAGATCGAACCGCCGCGTTGAAGGCGCCCTCGATCAACGAACGGCTCAAGCGTTCCGTTCCGCAGCCCTGCCGCGCGTTTCTGGAAAATATTTTTGCGCGGCTCTTCCCACAACGCGAAAGCTTCCTCTATAATTCGCGCCTTCTGTAGGCTCGTAGCTCAGTTGGTTAGAGCACCACCTTGACATGGTGGGGGTCGTTGGTTCGAATCCAATCGAGCCTACCAACGACATTCCCGAAAAAAAGCACCGCCGCGATCTTCATCGCGGTGGTGCTTTTTTTTCGTTGGCACTCGCGCCAGGCACTTACCGTACACGCGAGATCCAGCGCTCTTTACTCCCAGCAATTCCGGAACGCGACCGCGACGATGACCGGCACGGTGAGCACCAGCGGAATGGCGAAGTACGGGACTTCGAGATGGACGATCCACGTGTAGATCAGCCACGCCACGCCGAGCGCAAGCGTGGCCAGGCCGACGAGCGCCGTGAGCACGTTGAGCATGCGGTGCGAGATCTTGCTGGAGCTTTCCTTGCCCGAGTGAGTTTCCATGGCAGCAGGCGCTTTGAGGCGCGGTAAGAGACGTCTCAATTTTATACCGCCCTGCCCGCTGCCGTATCCGTTGCTGTCCCGGCTTCCTGCTCAGATATGAAAGAGTTGGGCCACGAGCGCCGCGCCGAGAAACGTTCCCGCATTCGCCACGAACGACACCAGCACGATGCGCCAGCCAAGCCTTCTGAACGCCGGAATGTCCTTGGCAATCGACAGGCCCGCGAAGGTCAGCATGGGCGTGGTCACGCCGAGGAAATCGTTCTGCGCGCTGAGCGTCGCGATCTGCGCGCCCCAGGGGCACCACGGCGAGGTCAGGAACATCGCGACGATCGACACCCAGCACACCGCCGGAATCTTGCGGCCCGTGGCCTGCGCGACGGCGTCGCCGACGATCGTCGCCAGCACCATGATCGCCATGCCCGGCAAGGCTTGCAGCGGTGTCGTGCCGTGCGTGATCCAGTCGGCGACGAGCGCCATCGCCGCGGTCACGCCCCACGCGAGCAGCTTGCCGCCGTAACCGAGTTCGGGCGCGGCGGTCTTCACGTCGCCCAGTCGCGGCGCCGCCGTGACGGCCTCGCTCGCGTCGGAGGCCCGGGTCTTGCGACCAATCAGCGGTTCGAGCACGCGGTAGCCAAAAACCGCCATCGGCAGCGAGATGAAGAGCGTGAAATAGGTGCCGATGGTCGTCGTGATCAGATTGCTGGCTGCCGCGAAGGTCAGCACCGACTTGGCCGTTTCCGGGTCCTGTTGCGCGGCGATCGCGCCGGAGGCGGCCGCCATCATGCTGCCCGACCCGACGCCCGATCCCATGGCGAGCGCGAGCGGATGAAAGATATGCAAGCTTGCGACGAAGCCCGCGAAGATCGCGATGAACACCGCGCCGAACACGGTGCCCGTCAGATATTCGGCGAGCACGCCGCGCCCTTCGGCAGAGTCCATGCCGTATTTCTCGCCGATGATCGCCAGACTCGGTTCCCGTCCCACGGAGAATGTCGCGCCGATTGCCTCGCGCTTGATGCCGAGCAGCAGCGCGAGCGGCAGGCCCAGCAGGATTGTGCCGACGAAGTGCCCGAGTTCCTGGAACGCCAGTGCCCAGCCGGCCGCCGCGAGCTTGGGCAACGCACTGCCCACCATGAGACCGAGCTTCGCGACGAACAACAACAGCGCGGGCTGCAGAATCGCTGCCGCGTAGAACTGGCTGCGCACGTCGAGACGCGCCTCGCTGTTCCAGCGTTCGGAGACGAGTCCGAGCGCAGCGCCGAGGAGCAGCGCCCAGATCATCGGCAGCAGGATGACCTTGCCCGGACCGATCTTGAACGTGAACGAACCAATGAACTCGGCGATCAGCAGAATCACTGCCGCATAGAAAAACAGCTTCGCGGTTCTCAGGCCACTGCCTTGTGCGCTGTCCGCGCTCATTGTGCTTTGCATGCGCTTCTCCCGTGTGCGTCGTTCGTTCATATTGGCCCGTGCCGTCTGCACGGCACGGGCTGCAAGGTCACAGATAGCCGAAGGTCGTGGCCGGTTCTTTTGCGGTTTCCACCCATACGCTCTTGGTCTGCGTGTATTCGTAGAGCGCTTCGACGCCGCTCGAGCGACCATACCCCGAGAGCCCGTAACCGCCAAACGGCGACGCCACGTTGATGGTCTTGTAGCCGTTGACCCAGAAGGTGCCGGCATCGACCTGTCCCGCCACGCGATGCGCGCGCCCCACATCGGTGGTCCACACTGCGCCCGCAAGGCCGAATTCGGTGTCGTTGGCGATCGCGACGGCTTCCTCTTCCGTATCGAACGGAATGGCCGCGACCACGGGTCCGAAGATCTCCATGCGCGCGACTTCCATGTCGTTCGTCACGCCGGCCAGCACCGTCGGCGGAACGAAGTAGCCCGCATCAGAGCGTTCGACCGTGCCCGCCGCGAGCGTCGCGCCCGCGCTGACGCCCTTGCCGATCATCGACATCACGTGCTCGTACTGCTTGAGGTTGTTGATGGGGCCGACTTCGGTGGCGTCGTCGAGCGGCGCGCCGACCTTGATCTTCTTCGCGCCCGCCGCGACCATCGCGACGAACTCGTCATAGACCGAGCGCTGCACCAGCAGCCGCGAGCCCGCCACGCAGCTCTGCCCCGCGCCCGCAAAAATCGCGGCCTGTGCGGTCAGCGCGGCGCGCTTGAGATCGGCGTCCGCGAAAATGATGTTGGCCGATTTGCCGCCCAGCTCCAGCACGCACGGCAGCACTCGCTTCGCCGCGGCTTCCGCGATGCGCGCGCCCGTCGCCGGCGAACCGACGAACACTACCTTCTTCACCACCTTGTGGGCGATCGCTGCCTGCGCCACCGTGTGACCGAGCCCCGCGAGCACGTTGATGAGCCCCTTCGGCGCGCCGCCGCGCTCGGCCAGCAGGCCCGTTACGAGCGAGGTGAACGGCGTCAGTTCGGAAGGCTTCAGCAGCACCGCATTGCCCATCGAAATGGCGGGCGCAACCTGCCAGCCGCAGGTGAACACCGGCGCATTCCAGGGCGTGATCTGCAGCACCGTACCGGCCGGCTCGCGACGCGTGTAGTTGAGATGCGAGGTCGGTACCGGGATGACGTCGCCATAGAACTTGTCGGCCCAGCCGCCGTAGTACTCGAACATCTCGGCGACCTTCGCCACTTCGCCGCGGCAATCGCGGATCGGCTTGCCCGAGCCCAGCGATTCGAGCCGCGCGATCGCCTCGGCTTCCTTCCTGACCTCGCGCGCGATCTCGAACATCACCCGGCCGCGCGCGGCGTGCGTGAGCGCCCACCATTGCTTGTGCGCACGCGCGGCGGCCGTGGCGGCCTGTTCGACCACGGCCGCGCCGCCATCGCGATAAGCGAGGCTCGGCTTGCCGGTGGCCGCGTCGTGAAGCTGGATGAGCTCGCCCGCGCCTTCGATCAGTTCGCCGTCCACATAGGAGCCGATGGTCTTCGCATTCGGGAAGAAATGCGCGAAGGCCGCGAGAAGTTGTTCTGCTGCGTTGTGTTCCATGTCCGTCAAGTCCCCTTACTTCGATTCGATGAACTGCACGATGCGGTTGAAATCCTCGGCGTCGCCAATGCTCGCCTCGCTGGCCGCCCACAGCCGCCCTGCTTCCTTCGCGATGGGCGCGTCCTCATGAACGTTGTCGAGCAGCGCCATGGCGAGGCGCACGTCCTTGCGCATGAGCTTCATCGTGAAGCCGGAATCGAACTTGTCGTTGAAGATCCAGGTGGGATAGTTGGTGAGCGTCGCGCTGTTGCGTCCCGAGCCTCCGTTGAGCGCCTCCACGAGTTTCTCCGGGTCGACGCCCGCGCCCTTTGCCGCACGCACGGCTTCGCTGGCGGCGAGCAGATGCACGCCCGTCAGCATGTTGTTGATGATCTTGGTCACGTGCCCCGCGCCCACCGGGCCGACATGCACGCGCTTCGCGCTGATGACGGCGAGGATCGGCTCGACGGCCGCGACGTCCGCGTCCGAGCCGCCGAGCACCATGGTCATCGTTGCGGTCGCGGCGCCTTTCGGGCCGCCGCTGACGGGCGCATCGACGAAACCGATCCGGCATTCCGCGAGCGCCGCCGCCACCTTGCGGGTGCTGTCGGGATCGGCGGTGGTCGTATCCACGACGATCAGGCCGCCCTTGCCGCCCGACGCCACGCCGCCCTTCCCGAGCACGACCTCCTCGACGACCGCGGAGGTCGGCAGCGAGAGAATCAGCACGTCGGCCTCACCCGCGATGGCCGCGATCGAGTCGCGCGCCTCCACGCCATCTTCGGCGAGTGCCGCGGCCACGCCGGGCGCCGCATCGAAACCGAGCACGCGATACCCGCCGCGCGCCGCCGAGCGCGCCATGCCGCGCCCCATGTTGCCGAGTCCGATCACACCTACCGTCTTCATCCGCGAAATCCCCTTCCGATGCGCGGCGCCTGGCGAGGCAGCCCTCTGCCCGCCGCTCCGCGCGTTGTGCATGGATGCCATGATCCGCCCGGCAAGCCGTATAACCAATCAGCGCCAATATTGCATGTGTTCTAATTTTTAGAACGGCACGTGCCGCGCAATCTCGCTGAAGCCCTGGATGCCATGACCGACAATCTCACCGACAGCCGCATCGTCTATTTCTTCGAGTCAGTCCGCTGCGGCACGGTCCGCGCGGCCGCCGACTATCTCAACGTGGCGCCATCGGCAGTGAGTCGCCAGATCGGCCTGCTGGAAAAGGAGCTGGACGCCGCGCTGGTCGAACGCCATGCACGCGGCGTGAAGCCGACCGAGGCCGGCCAGTGCGTGATCGAATATTTCCGGGAACAACTCGCGCATCGCGACGATTTGCTCTCGCGGCTGCAGGAATTGCGCGGGCTACGCACGGGGCATGTGAACATCGTGCTCGGCGAGGGCTTCGTCTCGGACCTGCTGTCAGGGCCGATGCCGCGCTTTTGCAAGCAGCATCCCGGCATCAACGTGAATCTCGATCTCGGCGGCACCAATGACGTGATCCGCAAGATCTCCGAGGACGAGGGCGAGATCGGGCTCGTCTACAATCCGCCGCAGGAACCGAAGCTGGTGTCGCGCGCGATCAAGCGCCAGCCGATGATGGCGATCGTCGGCGCCCGTTTTCCACGGCGCGATCGCAAGTCGCTGAGCGTGCAGGAGCTCGCGCAATTTCCGCTGGCCGTCACGCATGCGTCCTACGGCACGCGGCAGATGTTGCAGGCCATCGAATATGCGGAGAAGCTTCGGCTCGATCCAGTGGTGACGACGAACTCCATTGCCATTCTCAAGCAGTTCGTGAAGTCGGGACTGGGCATTACCGTGTTGCCCGCCTTTGCCGTGACGAGCGAGATGGAAGCGGGCGAACTGTTCGCCATCGACATTCCTCACCCCATTCTCGCCGATGCCGAAGCGCATCTCGTCACGCGTACCGGCAGAAGGCTTTCAGTGGCGTCCAACAAGATGCTGCAACTCATGACCGCCCATATGCGCGCGTTTCGCTAAGCTTGCACGCTTTAATTCAGGGAGAACTTCGCATGATCGACGATACCGACAAGCGCCATTTGCTTCGCTGCATCGACCTCGCGCAGGAAGCGCTCGATGCCGGCGACGAACCGTTCGGCTCGATGCTCGTGGCAGCCGATGGCCGCGTGCTGTTCGAGGACCGCAATCGTGTGAGCGGCGGCGATCACACGCGTCATCCCGAGTTCGCCATTGCCCGCTGGGCTGCGGAGAACCTGCCGGAAGCGCAGCGGCGCGGCGCGGTGGTGTACACCTCCGGCGAACATTGCCCGATGTGTTCGGCGGCGCACGCGTGGGTTGGGCTGGCGCGCATCGTCTATGCGGCGTCGGCGGAGCAGTTCACGCGCTGGCGCGCGGAACTCGGTGCGACGCCCGGCCGCGTGCGTCCCCTGGCGATCCAGGATGTGATCGATGACATCACCGTCGATGGTCCCGTCGAAGCCTTCGCCGAGCGTGTGAAGGCATTGCACGTGGCGAGCTATCGGAGAAGCACGGGTCAGCAGTAGATCGCCATCGGGATGCCGGATGCATCCGTGTCAGGCGGTTCGGGCAAGCACAGCGCCTGTCCCGCCGCGATACGGCGCGCGCTCCACAAGACCGCGAAGGCGTCGAGCACGTCGTCCCGCGATGCCTGCGCGGGACGCCTCGCGGCCAGCGCGGCATCGACGGCGCTGCCGAAGCATTTGACCAGCAAGGCATGACGCTGCGCGAATCCCGCCGCGTGCGCCTTGCTTTCGCGCAAGCCGTGCTCGGGGCCGCCATGCTGCATCGACAGGTGCATGAAGCTCAACTCGGGGTGAACTTCAAAGAGGCGCGAGCGCGCGGCGGCATGGCGAAGCAGGAGCGCATCGACTTCACTGATCTTCTTGCCGATATGAAAGGCCTGAATGGAAATGCGCTTGCCGCATTCGGCGAGGTTGATCGCGCAGGCATCTTCGTAAGTACACGCTGCTAGCGCCGCGCGCGTCGGCGGTGCAAATACCGAGCTTGCACGCGGACGTCCGAGCAGGCGGCGCGCATGTCGGTCGCAGGCGCGCACGCCGTCGGCCGACAGACCGACCGGAATATCCATGGCGACGATCGCATGCTCGCGTTCCCAGTCGATGAGAAGGTCGAGGCGATCGATCACATGGGTCGAGATGTCGCCGGTGCCCGCGTGCTGCCGGACGACGAACCATCCCGCCTTGCAACCGTCGATGCCAAAGAGATCGAGTTTCATGCCGTGATCGTAGCAAGCGCGGATCTCCATGCGCATGTGTGCGGCTCAGCGCGGACGCCCCGGATGCCGCTTGCTATACACACAGGCAAGACGAAACGAACAGGAGAGGCGTCATGTCCGCTCAGCCCGGCCGAGCAGCAAGCAATGAAATCGACCCGGTCCGCAAGCAATTCCGCCAGGCCATGGCGCATCTCGGCGCGGCCGTGAACGTCATCACGACAGCAGGCGCACATGGACGCTGCGGCATCACGGCCAGCGCGGTGTGTTCGGTCACCGATGCCCCGCCCACGCTGCTGGTCTGCATCAACCGGTCGAGTTCGATGCACGCGGCCTTTGCGGGAAACCGGCACGTGTGCGTGAATGTATTGCCCGGTCACTTCGAGGAAATGGCCCGGCACTTTGCCGGCCTCACAAGACTTACGATGGAAGAGCGCTTCTCGCTGCCGGTATGGGATGAAGGCGCGCACGGTGTCCCCGTATTGCGCGATGCGCTTGCGAGCCTGCAAGGCACGATCGTGGAAGCCAAGGAAGTGGGCTCCCATTCGGTGATGTTCGTCGAAACGACGGCGATACGCGCGCGTGGCGACGGCGATAGCCTGATTTATTTCGACCGCAATTTCCATCGCGTGCCACGCGGATGCACTGCACTTTGATTCATTGGCCGCGCTGTGCCTTGCCTTGCCAATTAAATGATTACCGCATTTGCTTTGTGTTCTTCCCGTAGTCTGCTTCCTCAGGTGTTAAACACCGTAACGATGCGTAATGAATTGTGAGGTATTCGGGATGCTCCGGATGTAGCGTAGCGGCACGGGCGGGGCGTGGCTCGCGAATAGTCGTGCAAGCGTAATCGGGTCTGGATTGTTTCTGAATTCCGCAAAGAGAAACAAAGCGCGGTCTGTCCGGTCAGCCATGGCAAGATCCTGGCAGCACGGCGCCGGCACCTGGTTTCGATAACTTTCGAGGCGTCAGTCCCGCATGCGGTAAGCCCTGATCTGCCAAGCTTTCGTCAAGCACGCGCTTGCTCGTTGAAAGCCGGCGACTCGCGCCTTGTCGCTTCTTATCTTTGCTTCATGCACCTTCGACCCCTCCAGGACCGGATAGCCGCGAAGTACGGAATGCAAAAAAAGATGCAGCGAGTTGGCCTGCCAAAAGCTTTAACAAGTCCGCTTCTTATATCTTTAAATGATTCTTTTCATGCGATCGAAGTCTATTGCCTCTAGCGTATGACGCATGCGCATGGCATAGTTCGAAAATACAAATCGATAGAGGAAAGTCCATGCCAACGCTCGAGAACATTCAGGCACGTATCGAGGCACTGCAGGCGAAAGCCGAATCGCTACTTGCCACGCAATCGGAAAGCGCGCTGCAAAAGATTCATGATCTGATGACGCGCCATAATCTGACAATTTCGGACATCGAGAAATTCGCGGGTTCACGCAAGAAGTCAGGACGTGCCGCTTCATCACGCAAAGCCTCTGTCGTGGCTTATCAAGACCCGAAGACGGGTGCCACGTGGAGCGGACGAGGCCGCGCGCCCGCATGGATTGCCAAGGCGCGGGACCGCAGCAAGTTCGCGGTAGCAGGCGCGGCCTCGGGCGCAAGCAAGGGCAAAAAGCGCGCGCCCACGAAGACGAAAGGCAAAGCCAATGGCAAGGGGCAACCGCGCGGTCCGCAGCCTGCTCTTTACCGTGACCCGCAAAGCGGCGCCACATGGAGCGGTCGCGGCCGTGCACCGGCATGGCTGGCATCCGCTGAAGACCGTACGCCGTTTCTTATCGGCTGACTTTATTCACTGAAGCGGAATTGCAGCGGCATGGTTTGGGAGACGGCCGAGTTCAATCGCAGAGTTCACTCGATTGTTCGGCCGTCTCTTTTTCGAAGTGGCCCGCTTTCAAGCGGCCAGTCGGTACGTGACTGCTTCAACGTTCATTGAACGCGCGGATCGAAGTCGAATTCCACCCTTATGCCGCCAGGCTCATGAATCATCATGTGCCGTTTCGGTCCGGTGCCAAGCAGTTCAGGCGGAAACTCCACGATCACTCCCGGCCACGTCGAGACGCGTTCGAGAATCTCGTTGAATGCGGCTTCATTTGCGGCGCGCAAGGCAATATGGTGAAGTCCGACATTCTTGCGGCGATCAAAGGCTGTCGGCGGTTCTTCCTTGGCTTGCCATAACGTCAGCAGCGCACTGCCATCCGAGACGAATACCGCCGGGTAATCCGGCTTCTCGCCCACGACCTTCCAGCCAAGACATTCAACGAAGAAATCGCGCGTCGCCTCGAGATGGCGCGCGGTCAGTCCGATGTGATCAATCCCGATTGTCAGCGTCAGCGTCATCGCTTCCTCCGGATGATCGGGGCGAGGCCGGCATCCCGCTCATGAGCGCCTTGCCTCAACGCCCCGAATGGACCTGTGAGTCAACCTCAGGCGAGGGTCAATGTGACATCGATGTTATTGCGCGTCGCATTGGAATAAGGGCACACGATATGCGCCTTGTCGATCAACGCCTGAGCGGCGCCGCGATCCATGCCGGGCAGCGAGATCTTCAGCGCTACTTCAATGCCGAAGCCATTCGGAATCTGACCAATGCCGACGTTTCCGTCGACAGCCAGGTCTTTCGGCAAATCAATCTTGTCGCGCGCGGCAACGAACTTCATCGCGCCGATGAAGCATGCGCTGTAGCCGGCGGCGAACAACTGTTCGGGATTGGTGCCGTCACCGCCGCCTCCGCCGAGTTCCTTCGGCGTGGTTAGGCGCAGATCCAGATTGCTGTCAGGGATGTTGGCGCGTCCATCGCGGCCGCCGGTGACATGGGCATGGGCGCGGTATAAGACCTTTTCGATCGACATCATCAGACTCCTGAGTTGGGAAGCGAAGCGAGCCTCGCGCACGCTGCAAACACGCGAGCTTCGTCGAGAGGGATTTCGATGGAACAGGAACGCCGCCGCATCAGGCGGGTTCTGCTATGGAAGGATACGCAAGACGCGCGAAGCTCGCTGGAGCTTCGCGCGGGGAAGGATGGTGCAGAAGAAGAAAAGAACAGTCAGGAATCAGAGCACGACCGGCTCTCGCCCGGGAAACATCGCATCCGCGACGGTCGCCCTCGTTTCCTTGACGACGCTCTCGCACAGCGCCACCACCTGGCTCGAACCGCTCGGCATGAACAGCGAGTGATCCGCGTCGGAGAACACCGCCATGCGCACGGACGGAAAGCGCGACAGGCGCGCGCCGCCCTTGCCGAAGTTCGCGGCGATCAGGTCCATGCCCGCATCGTAGGCGCCGTAGATGAGCACCGTCTTGACGTGCCGGGCATCCAGCGCACGGATCATCGGGCCAGGCTCGGTCGCGAGTTCGGGCGGCGTTTGCGTCAGGCGGTCGAGCCGCAAGACATCGACGACCCGTGAACGTACGCGCGTCATCATGTAGCCCGACACGAAACGCAGTACCCGCTTCAGATCTTTTTCACCGCGCAGGATCGCTTTCCATTTCTGCGGATCGAGCATCGAGAACGCATAGCCTGCCATCGAATTGCGCGTCGACTGGCGCAAGGCATCGGGCGCGATATCGGCGGGCTTCTTGAAGGTCGGCAGATTCACCGTGACCACGCCGGTGATCGAGTCCTCGATCAACGCGGCCTTCAACGCGTGATAGGCGCCCGAGCACACGCCGAACGAGAAGATCGACTTGTATCCCTGGCGCGAAAGCCAGCGGGCGGCCGTGGCGGTGTCGTCGGTGGCGACGGAGTTATAGATCCGGCCAAACGCCGTATCCGATTGCACGATACCGGAGGCCGCCGGACTATCGCCGCGGCCGCGCGCGTCAAAGCGCAACGAGGCTACCCCGCGGCGCGCGAGTTCACGCGCGATGCGTACGGAGAGCCTGCTGTCGCCCACCCGTGAGCTTGCCGATGTGTTGGCGATCAGGAATACCGAGCCGCGCGACAGGCCAGTGCGCGGTTCACACAGCACCCCGAAGAGCCCTTCTTCGCCGATGCAAACCGGCCGCTCGATCGCTTCTGACGTTTCAATCGTCAGGTCGGGCCACGCTTCCTGCTGCATCACGGCTTCAGACGCTGTGCCCTGCTCCTGCGCGGCGTCGCGGGTGATCCATTGCACCGCTTCTTCAAAGGCCGCGCGTGGCAACGCATTGAAGGCCGTTTCCTGGATGAAGCCGAGGAGATCTTCGAATGGCGTCACATCGGCTTCAACGCCGCGTTCCGCGAGCGCATCGCGCAACGGATCCTTGCCGCCCGCCCGCACATTCATGATGAGTGCCCGGCGCGCGGGTACGGCAGCAGCACGCTTCACGCTGGCGACGAGATCGATCTGTTCCAGCGAGCGCTTGAATTCGTCGCTATAGATCTGACCCAGCACGTTGAGCGGCTCGGCGGACTGCTGCATCTCGCGCAACGGCGGCGCAAGCTGATCCAGCCAGGTCTTGCGCACGATGTTCAGCTCGCGCATGTAGATGCGCCCGCTCGACACCGGAGCGAGCAACACCAGATCGTCCACCGGCTTGCGCAAGGCGGCCTCGAGCGCAAATGCCGCGCCGACGCGAAAGCCGCACAAGGTCAGGTGCTCGATACCCGTAGTCTCTTTGAACCAGTCGATGGCCGCTTCGACGTCGTCGACGGACGAAGCGAACTGGTCGGGCGCGCCATCGGCGCCTGCCGAGTCACCCGTTCCCCGATAGTCGAAGCGCAGCACCCACAAGCCGCGCGCGGACAAGGCATCGGCAAGGTGCCGCATGCCGCTGTATGTCCATACGTATTCGTGGCCGTATGTATTGCAGAGCAGCACGCCGCGCGTGCCAGTCCCTGCATGCAGCCATCCGAAGCGATTCCCGAATACAACCGGTCTCATTAGATCTTTTCCTCGTCTCTGGTGGCGCGCAATTCGGCCAGTCATGTCTCCCGCCGGCAAGTCTCGCCTTGACATGTCAGGCCGTCAACGTCCCTGCGCACACAACCGTGGAGGTGTTTGTGCGCAATCGACGTTCCCGGATGCGAAATTGGCCCGCTGCATGTCGAGCCGGATCACGGGCGATCCAGGAGTGCCATCTCATGGATTCCAGCCGGCTTTACTTGTCGCGGGTTCGCGAGGTATTGAGGCGATTATATGAATCGCTCCCGCTATCACGACATTCGGTCCGCAAATTGTGCCCAAAGAAGCTATCAAATGGCGCTTAACGCGGGGGCTTGTGTTTGGCAGCGCTCATTCACGCATGAAGATCAGTAAGCCTTTCGATGCCTGGCTTTCGAATGGGTTTCATCGTCAGGCAAGCCATGGTGAGACGCATGAGGAAACAGCGAGTGCTGTAACGTGGTCCGCTTGGGAAATCATGGTAAACACTGAACCGGATAAAGGTCCGGTATGAGCACGGAGCAGATGGCAGGCCTTCGCAAAACAAGCAAAGCGCTTGGCCGCTCCGATGATTTGAGCGGAGCAATGCACTACGACGTATGCCCCGCGTCGAGGCAAGACTCAGGGCCCTGTTCGAAGGTCACACGCGAGGTCAAGCCGCTTGTCGCCCCCGCTCCTCGCCGATAAGACGTGCATGCGCATACACCCGGTCTCGTTCACCTGCCACGAGCGTGCGTTTGTGCGCGAGCGTCTGCCGGTGATATTTCGGGTCGCCCATCAGCTGTACGTATTCGCTGTGACGATGGCGCAAGTAGCGCTGGAAGAACTCCGCACCGGGCAGGCCGCTGTCCAGCGCCATGAGGACGCCATAGTCGATCTCGCGCACATCGCCCAGGGTCTTGATGGCCGATTCGAGCGCGGCATAGCGTTGCGCCAGTGGAATGCTTCGCTCGCAGAGTGCATGAAAGCGCTGATAGGGCAGCACGTGTCCGTGCGATGCACAACGCCATAAAGCTTTCGCGAGCCGCTGACTGAGTTCCGTTTCCACGTTTCCTCCCGCTGGTTGAGCGGATCGTATGCGTGCGACAACTCCACCTTCATCCGGATCTGCAATGACGATGACCGATTGCCCTGGAATTCACCTGCAACGTCAGGAGATACGCGCGACATTCCACATCCAAGCGAGCCCTGCTTTGCGCATATCGCCAAGAAGCCGTGCTGATCTGAAGCGTGTCGTGTAATGCCGGCGATGTTTGAACGTAAGCGTCGCCCTATTGTGACTTCGTGACTTTCGCGACTCGTGCGGCTTGTGATGCACCGATAGATAACCACCCGTTTCCCGAGCTGGAACAATGCAAGCAATAGTTCCAGCAAGTAATCGACGATGCGAAACAGCTTTACGCAGAAGAGCCCTGCGCGCTGAAGCCCAGCCTGGCATGGAAAACGTCTAGGGACGCTGTTGTTTGACCGCTGTTGTTTGACATCAGGGCCGCGGTCCGAGGCCTGCAACTCGCTTACATGCTAGCAAACATACATCGGGAATCCAAGGAGAGTTTTCCGTAAGGAGACGTGCCTTGCACTTATTGCTTTCGCGCTTAAGGCCGCGATTTCACTTCGATTGCCGTGCAGGACGGTCCTCTACAGCACCGCCGTTAAAAGCGTAAGCCGAAAAATGCAATGCACCGTCCATGCATTCCTTAAGACTGGTTTAAGGCGAAGAGACTAAAACGTTTCTTGTGGCGCGAGCAAGCAATCGTCTCAATGCATCGGGAGGAGCGAACCGCGCGACGCTTCAGATCCGCACGTCCACGCGGATGGTCTGACCGGGCACCGCTTCATGCGCATCCCAACGGCGCTACAGGCGAGGTGATGACCATCCCATTCAGCCCGGCAGTCACATGCCGGGCTTTTTTTATGCCGGCCGCGCCGGCGCCGGGTCTTCCCGCATGCGCGCGCTGGCCGCCGGCAGATCGAAGCGAAACGTGGTGCCGTGCGGGCCGGTGTCGATCAGCCTGATCTGGCTGCCATTGAGTTGCAGCATGCGCTGCACGATGAGCAGGCCCAGACCGCCGCGATGTGTTCCGCCAGACGTGAATGGCCGCTGGAACAGCGCATCCTGCATGTCGGGAGGAATGCCGGGTCCGGTGTCGCTGACCGTGATGCAGACCCGTCCGCCCTCTTCGTCCACGTTGCCGAGCGTGACGTTCACGGCGCCCTGCGGCGGCGTATGACGGATCGCGTTGTCGAGCAGATTGGTGAGCACTCGTTCGATCATGCCGAGATCGCCCGTGACGCTGGGCAGCCGCGGCGCGAGGTGTGCATTCAGCTGCACGCTACGCGACTGGGCGGGCAACTCGAACTTTTCGAACACGTCCTGAAGAAGATCCGGCAGTGAAAAGACTTCACGCTCGAGCGCGACCATGCCATGTTCGAGCCGAGCCAGTTCGAACAGCGACTGCGCGAGATGACCGACCTTGGTGCTCTGCGCCAGCGCGATGGACAGATAGCGGCGGCGCTCGGCGGCGGCAAGGGACTCCGACTTGAGCGTCAGCGTTTCCAGATAACCATGCAGCGACGCGAGCGGCGTGCGCAGGTCATGCGAGATATTGGCGACCATCTCGCGGCGTTCGCGATCCTGCCGTCCCAACTCGCGCCATTGCTCGCCGATACGCGCCGCCATTTGCGCGAACGCGCTTTCCAGCACGACAATCTCGTCGCGTTCGTCTGCCACTACAGCCGCCGGCAACGCGGCAAGCGGCGGCTCGCCGGGCGCGGCGCTCGCATCGAAGCGGCGCATCGCTTCGGTCAGGCGCCGCAACGGCCGGGTCACGAGCCCGAACGCCACCACGCCCGCCACCAGTCCGAGCAGCGTGACGAGTCCCATCGACGCAAGCGTGGTACGCAGCACCGCACTTGCCGACGCCTTCGCCGCCAGCGCATCGTGCTGTTCGCCGAGCAGCACCACATACACATAACCGAACGGCGGCTGGCCCGCCACGCCCAGCGGCGCCGCGCTGAAGACCTTGCGCTTGTCAGCGCTGCGCGGATCGTCGCCGAGAATGGGCAACGCGTCGCCCTTCAGGAAACGTTCGATGGGCGCGAGATCGACACGTTCGCGTTTCAGATGGCCCGGCGGCGCATCATCGGCGCGGATACGGCCCGTGTTGTCCAGCAGATAGACCTCGACGCTCGGGTTCACCACCATCAACTGGCTGAAGAGACGGCGCACCGCGGGCGCGTCGATATCCTTCGCGTCCGCCAGCGCGCCGTCGTGCGCAACATGCGTGGCGAGACTGCGCGACAGGCTCTGGATGACTTCCTTCTCGCGCAGGTCGCTCGCCCGGATCTGCAGCCACGCCGATGCGCCGCAGCACGCCAGAAGCAGCCCGCAGAACACCGCAAAGAGCCGTTGCGACAACGTGAGCTTCACGATGCGGCTCCCGGCTCGCCGGCGTTCTGTGCCGCAAGCTTGTAACCGTGTCCCCACACGGTGAGGATGCGCTGGGGATCGGCCGCATCGCGCTCCACTTTTGCTCGCAGCCGGTTGATATGCGTGTTGACGGTGTGCTCATAACCTTCATGCCGATAACCCCACACGGCATTGAGCAGATCCATGCGCGAAAAGACCTTGCCCGGATGGCGCACGAAATGATGCAGCAGGTCGAATTCGCGCGGCGTGAGCTCGATGCGCGCACCATCGACCCAGGCTTCGCGCGCGAGCGGATCCATCGCGATGCCGGCGGCCTCGATGCGCCCCGCTTCGAGGCGCGAATCCTTCGCGACGGCATCGACGCGGCGCAGCAGCGCTTTCACGCGCGCCACGAGTTCCAGCACGGAAAAAGGCTTGGCGAGATAGTCGTCCGCGCCGAGTTCGAGGCCCAGGATGCGATGCACTTCGCTCGACCGCGCGCTGGTGATGATGATCGGCGTATAGCGCGTCATGGCGCGCGCGCGCCGGCAGATTTCGAGGCCGTCGACGCCCGGCAGCATCAGGTCGAGAATCAGCGCGTCCCAGCCGCCTTGTTCGAGCAGCCGCAGGCCTTCGGCGCCATCGGCGGAATGCACGACTTCATAGCGTTCGTCGCGCAGGTTGAGACTCAGCACGTCGGCGATATGCATGTCGTCTTCGACGATCAGAATGCGTTTCGGTTGGTCCATGGGAAGGTGCGTGGCGGATTGGCGCGAAACCGCATGACGATGAGGCGCGCCCTGCCGTCATTGTGCAGAAAAGCGCGCGGCCAAGTATCACATTTAATTTAACTTTCGGTGAGGACTCGGAGATGCGCGCGCGATTAGCATGAGGCCATTCCAGTCCACGACCAGGATCACGCCATGCCGACTCGCCGCCGCTTTCTCCTGACCGGCACCGCGGCCGCCGCCTCAGTTTTCGCGCTGTCGGGCCGCTTCCGCGCCCTCGCCGGCACGCCGCCGCAGGGTGCAGTGCAGGCTGCCGCGCCGGAGCGCTTCGAGATCGTCCACAGCGACGACGAATGGCGCCGCCTGCTGAACCCCGCGCAATTCGACGTGCTGCGCCGCGAGGGCACCGAGCGCCCCTATACCAGCCCGCTGAACGACGAACATCGCGCCGGCACCTTCAGCTGCGCGGGATGCCAGCTCGCGGTGTTTTCGTCGCAGACCAAGTTCGAGAGCCACACCGGCTGGCCGAGCTTCTGGGCGCCGCTCGATCACGCGGTCGCTACACGTCAGGACGGTTCGTTCGGCGTGTTGCGCACGGAAGTCCATTGCCGGCGCTGCGGCGGCCATCTCGGCCACGTGTTCGACGACGGCCCGAAGCCCACCGGACTGCGCTACTGCATGAACGGCGTGGCGATGACGTTCAATCCCGGCGCGGCCTGACGCGCTGTTACCCAAGAAACCTTTCTACGCGAGCTCATCATGTTGCTGATCGTGTTGGCCTATCTCGGCGGCGCGCTGACGATTCTCAGCCCGTGCATCCTGCCGGTCCTTCCTTTCGTGTTTGCGCGCGCGGATCAGTCGTTCGTGCGTAGCGGCCTGCCCCTGCTCGCCGGCATGGGCCTGACGTTCGCCGGCGTCGCGACGCTCGCCGCCGTGGGCGGCGGCTGGGTGACACAGGCGAACCAGTATGGCCGCTGGGCCGCCATCGCGCTGCTCGCCGTGTTCGGCCTGACGCTTTTGCTGCCGCGCTTCGCCGACCGCGTGATGCATCCGCTGGTCACGCTGGGCAACCGTCTGACGGCCTACGCGCAGCATGGCGACGGCAAGCCGGGCATCGGCGGCTCGGTGGTGCTCGGCATCGCGACGGGCCTGCTGTGGGCGCCCTGTGCCGGCCCGATCCTCGGCCTCGTGCTGACCGGCGCGGCGCTGCATGGCGCGAGCGTCGGCACGACCCTGCTGCTGCTCGCTTATGCGGCCGGCGCGGCGACTTCGCTGGCGGTGGCGCTGCTGATCGGCGGACGGGTGTTCGCGGCGATGAAGCGCTCGCTCGGCGCCGGCGAATGGGTGCGGCGCGGGCTCGGCGCGGCCATGCTGCTGGGCGTGGTCGCGATCGCACTCGGTCTCGATACGGGCGCACTCGCCCGCGTCTCGACCGTGGCCACCGCGGGCATCGAACAGCAGCTCGTCGACAAGTTCTCGAAGGGCAATGGCGCCATGATGATGTCGGCACAGAAGCCTGTTCCTGTGCAGAAGCAGGATGCCGGCGAAGCACCGCAAGCGATGATGCGCGCCAGCACTGGCATGCAAAAAACCGCCGCGTCCGGCCTGCCTGTGGAAGGCGTGCTGCCGCCGCTGGATGGCGCGGTGCAGTGGCTCAATTCGCCGCCGCTGACGCGTGAAGCGCTGCGGGGCAAGGTGGTGCTGGTCGATGTCTGGACGTACTCGTGCATCAACTGCCTGCGCACGCTTCCGTATGTGAAGACGTGGGCGCAGAAGTATCGCGATCAGGGCCTGGTGGTGATCGGCGTGCATGCGCCGGAGTTCGCCTTTGAGCGCAATATCGACAACGTGAAGAAGGCGACGCACGATCTCGGCATCGACTATCCGGTGGCCATCGACAACAACTACGCGATCTGGCGTGCGCTCGACAATCAGTATTGGCCGGCCCATTACTTCGTCGATGCCAACGGCAACATCCGTTATCACCATTTCGGCGAAGGCGAATATGCGGAGTCCGAGCGCGTCATTCAGGAGCTGCTTGCCGAAGCGGGACATGGCGCGCCGCCGTCGGCTGCCATGACAGCCGCCCCGCAGCACGACGCCGCCGCCGGCCAGGGCGCGATGATGCAGGCCGACAACGCGGACATGCGCTCGCCGGAAACCTATGTTGGTTACGAACGGGCATCGCAGTTCATGTCGCCCGGCGGACAGACGCCCGATCGCCTGCACGATTACGCCGCGCCCAAGGCGCTCGATACCAACGACTGGGGCCTCGCCGGCGCCTGGAAGGTGGGCGCGGAGCATGCCACGCTGGAAGGCGCGTCGGGGCGCATCGTCTACCGCTTTCATGCGCGTGACCTGCATCTCGTGCTCGGGCCGTCCAAGGACGGCAAGCCGGTGCGGTTTCGCGTGAGCATCGACGGCGCGGCGCCCGGCGCATCGCACGGCAGCGACATCCAGGCCGACGGCAGTGGTACCGTGAAGGAACAGCGCCTGTATCAGCTCGTGCGGCAGACCGGTCCGGTTGCGGATCGCACGTTCACCATCGAATTTCTCGATCCCGGCGTCGAAGCCTACGCGTTCACGTTCGGTTGATTCCCGCATCAGCGGATACAGCGTGTGTCACCAGGAGCAGTCCATGTTGAAAACCAGCAAGTCTTTCAAGGTCGCGAGCGTGGCGGTGCTGTTCGCGGGCGCCTTTGCGTTGCAGCGTGTCGCGCATTCGAGCGAGGAAGCGGTAAAGATTCCGCCGCCCGCGCACGACGAAACCGCCGGCGCGGTGCATAGCGAAACCGCCGTGTTCGCCGGCGGTTGTTTCTGGGGCGTTCAGGGCGTGTTCCAGCACGTCCGCGGCGTCAAGGAAGTGATGTCCGGTTATGCGGGCGGCGCGGCGAACACAGCGCAATACGAGCGTGTCAGCGAAGGCGATACGGGTCATGCGGAATCCGTGCGTATCACCTACGACCCGGCGCAGGTCAGCTACGGCAAACTGCTGCAGATCTTCTTTTCGGTCGCGCACAATCCGACCGAACTCGACTATCAAGGCCCCGACCACGGCACGCAATATCGCTCGGCCGTGTTCCCGACGAATGCGGCGCAGCGCGAGATTGCCACCGGGTATATCGCGCAGCTCGACCGCGCGCATGCTTATGGCGGCAAGATCGTCACGCGGGTCGAGGACTACAAGGGCTTCTATCCCGCCGAAGGTTATCACCAGAACTATTTGACGGAGCACCCGGAAAGCCCGTATATCGCGATCAACGATCTGCCCAAGGTGGGCAACCTCAAGCAGATGTTCCCGGGTGTCTGGCGTCAGGATGCGGTGCTGGTGACGGTCGCGTCCAAGTAGGCGTCGAGCATGGCGAGCGCCTCGGGCAGGTTGCGGCGGCCGAAGCCGAGACGCACGTGCGCATCGCCATGATCGATCAGCGTGGAAGGCAACAGCAGTACGCCGGTCCGTTCGAGCAGTTCTGAACAGAAACGCGTGGCAGCGCCCTGCTTCAGGCGCACGAAGCCGATCGTCCCCGCGCGCGGGCGCTGCCATTCGACACGTTGCGCGTGACGCAGGAAGAAGTCGTCGAGCAGCCGGAGGTTGGCGCGCACGATCTCGAGGTTGCGCGCCAGCAGCGCGCCGCTATGCCGCACGGCAAGCGTTGCCAGATATTCGCTCGGCGCGCTGTTGCTGATGGTGAGATAGTCCTTGAACGTGCTCATGCGTTCGAGCACCTCGGCGCTGTGCGTCGCCACCCAGCCGAGCCGCAGGCCGGCCAGTCCGTGCGTCTTCGAAAGCGCACCGAGCGATACGGCGCGTTCATACACGTCGCAGGCGGCCGGCAGGCGATCGGCGGGATCGAGCTCCAGCCCGCGGTACACCTCGTCGCTGAACAGCCATAACTGATGCCGCCGGGCGAAATCGACGATCTGTTCGAACGCTTCGCGCGATGGCAAATATCCGGTTGGGTTGTGCGGCGCGCAGATCACGAGCGCGCGCGTGGCGGGCGTCACGAGTGTTTCCAGTGCGTCGATGTCAGGCGCCCAGCCATGCGTCTCGCGCGCCATCCACGCCGACACCCGCACGCCCGATGCCTCCGCCACCGAATAATGCGACTGGTAGCCGGGCATCTGGACGATCACGTGGTCGCCCGGCGCGAGCATCGACCTCATGAACGAATAGATGGCTTCCTGCGCGCCGGTATGCACGATGATCTGGTCCGCGCTCACGCTGTCATACAGCGACGCCAGTTCACGGCGCAATGCGGGCGCGCCGGGATACTCGGTATAGCCGAGCCAGGTGTCGCGGAGTCCGTCGAGCGCGTCCGGTTCGAATTCGAGCAGTTCGCCGACCGACATCGATTCCGGATCTGAACTGCACAGCAGATGGCGCGCGGTGAACTCGTGTTGCGCGAAGTAGCGTTCCAGCTTGAATGGCGTCGGTTGCATGATGCGTGGCTTGATCGGGTTCGAAGAAAGCCGTAGTCTGCGCGTTCGACAGGCCTTAACAAAGCTCATTTTGCTAATCCCGATCAAGGAACGCTAATGCTGGACTATGCCCTTCTGAACGCGCTGCTGGCCGTGGTCCGCACCGGCTCGTTCGAGCGTGCCGCGCGCGAACTCAGCATCACGCCATCGGCGGTATCGCAGCGGGTTAAGCTTCTGGAAGAGCGCGTCGGCAGTCTGCTCGTGCGGCGCGGTCAGCCCTGCGAGGCCACGGCGTCCGGTGCGCTGCTGTGTCGTCACACGGAACGCGTCCAGCTGCTCGAAGCGGAACTCGGCGGCCGCATGCCGGCCCTGCCCGGTACTTCAGGCGAACGGCGCGCGCGGCTGCGCATCGCCGTGAACGACGACAGCATGAGCACCTGGTTTCTCGCGGCGGCAGCGGAGTTTTGTGTCGAGCGGGAGGTGCTGCTGGATCTCGTCGTCGATGATCAGGATCACACGGCGCAGCGCATCCGCGATGGCGACGTGCAAGGTGCAGTGACGACGCTGGCCGAGCCCGTGCCCGGCTGGCGTTCCATGAAGCTCGGACGCATGCGTTATGGCGCAGTGTGCGCGCCTGCTTATTTCGCGCGGCATTTCGAGCGCGGTCTCACACGCGATGCCTTCCGTCAGGCGCCGTGCGTGAACTTCAACGACAAGGACGAGCTGCAGCGGCGTTTCATCCGGCGCGTGACGCGCGCGGACATCCATCCGCCCGCTCACGTGGTGCCGCACGGCGCGGGCTTCGTGAGCGCGTGTACCGCGGGCATGGCCTGGGGCATGTGCCCGCGGCGCCTGGTCGCGCGCGAACTGGAAAGCGGCGAATTGGTGGAGATGTCGCCGGGCGTGCGCTTCGATGTCGATCTGCACTGGCAAAGCTGGCGCCTGGCGGTGGGCTGGCTGGACGACTTCAGCGCGGTGCTGAAGCGTCATGCCAGGCTGTTACTCGACTGAGATTCGCCTGCGCGAGTTTCAGCGCTCGAGCGTTTCGAACGAGTCCACGCGATCCTTGTAGAACGCGAGATGGTCCTTGATCGCCGCGACCGCTTCATACGGTGTCTCGTAGGTCCACACCGCGTTGGCCGACTTCTGTCCACCCGCAGGAATGCTGTAATAGCTGCACTCGCCCTTGTAAGGGCAATAGGTGCTGTGTGGTGTGCGTTCGAGTTGCGCCATGTCCACATCCTTGCGCGGCACATAGAGCACTTCCGGATACGTACTCTCGCGAAGTCCAAGCGCTTCCGTCGTGTCCGCGATCACGCGGCCGCCTGCCTTGACGATGACGCGCAAGGGACTGCGTTCGATGGTGATCGGATGATCCGGTCCGGGAATCTTTACGGCTTTGTCCATGAGTCTCAGCCTCGCAGGGCGCGCCCAATGCGCGTGATCGAAATGATGGTAGCGCCCTCGCGTGATCCCTGCTCAAATGACTAAGGCGCAGCCGCGTTTCCGCGACTGCGCCTCGCCTGGCAGCCCCGCTGCCGGGGCAATGACGGATCAGTGGCCGAAATAGACCGGCTTGGTGCCGTCGTTGTCCATCGGGCGCATCGAGCGCATGCCGGACGCCGACGTGCCGGCCCGCGTTCCGCCGTACGCATTCATATCGGCGTTATACCCATTGCCGTTCTGACGCTGCACACGGCCCTCCGCGGCCTGGATATCCTGCGGGTACGAAGTCTGATCCGACTGCGACGGGTCATAGCCCGCTGCTTCCACTTGCCGCAGATCCTGCTTCACCTGGGCGCGCGTCACGGTCGAATCGGATTGCGCGAATGAGAGGGCCGGCGCCACCACAACGGCGGCAATGGCCACGGCCTTGATCAAGGATTTCATGGTGATCCTCCGGTATGTAGACATCGCGCAGAGATTTTTCTGCGCGTGCTTCATACTCAGCATCGAGCGTGCCAGACCGCTAGGGAAATCCCTATGACGCCTTGCTCTCAACCAGCCTGACGAGCGTATGCAGTACGCGATTCGCCGGCGTCGGCACACCCAGCGCCTCGCCGCGCCGTACGATCAGACCATTCAGGTGATCGATCTCGCTGAGCTTGCCGCGCGCAAGATCCTGCGCCGTGGAGGAGAACTGGCTCGGCATGGTTTCCGCGATACGGCTCACTGCGGCATCCACGTCGCCGGGAATGGTCACGCCTTCGGCCTTTGCGACGGCCAGGCACTCATCTACCACGTCGCGCATCGTGCGCGTGACGCCCTCGCCCTGAACCAGCTTTCCATACGGCAATTGCGTGATGGCCGAGAGTGCGTTGTAAGCGCAATTCAGCACGAGCTTGGCCCAGAGCGCGCCGCGTACATTGTCTGATATCTCGGTGGGCACACCCGCCTCGATGAACGCGCGTGCCACTTCCTCGCTTCGTGTCGATGGCTCGATCACGAGTTCGCCGCGGCCGTGATGCCGGATATGTCCGGGACCGGCCATTTCGGACGCGACGTACACGACGGCGGCCGCCGCTTCCTGCGGCAGCATCTCACGCAGACGCGCCGCATTCTCGACGCCGTTCTGCAGCGAGAGCAACAACGCGTCGCGTTCGAGATGCGGCTCGAGTTCGCGAGCGGCGCTCTCGGTATCGGTGGACTTCACGCAGAAGAGCACGAGTTGCGCGCCCTGCACCGCGTTCGCGTGCGTGCTGGCCGCGACGTGCACGCGCTCGTCGAACTGTTGCGTGTCGAGCCGCAGTCCTTCACGTTCGATCGCCTCGACATGTTGCGGCCGCGCGATCAGCACGACCTCGTGACCCGTGCGCGCCAGCATGCCGCCGTAATAACAACCAACCGCGCCCGCGCCCATCACCGCGACTTTCATCTCGCCTTCTCCTCATTGCATGGCGTTGCATTGGCTCGCCACGGTAACACAGCGAAGCGGCCGGTCCACGCGCAACGCTAGCGAAGATGCGCAAACGCTTGCGCTTGTCGAAGCAAATCGCGTGATGTTGGCTATCGTCGCAACTTTGTGTGCGGACGCACCATAGTCAGTCGAATTCGCGGTGAACCATATTGTTAAATCAGGCCATACGGATATACGCTTCTTTCAGTGGATTGACGATGCCGTCCGCAGGGGAGCCGAGCGCCAGAATCTGGCCGCATTCGGAAGCGCATCGTCGACAGTGATCCCGGGGATCAATACACGGCAGGCCGCAGGGCAGGCACGTCGCGGGCGCATGGAAGCGCAGGGAAGGGCGCGGGGTGCACGCTGCCGGAATTCGAAAAGGCGCGGATCAACCGTTCGGGGATGAGCGGCCGGAAGCCTTGAAGCGTGGGCGATTTCACGAGAACAAAAAACATGAATCATGGTTATGAAGCATCGCTCGTCAAGCGCGTGGTGAATCAACTCGTCGCAAGCATCGTGAACGGTGAATACCAGGACCATGTCCTGCCGCCGCAAGTGCTGCTTTCGAAGAAGCACGGCGTGAGCCGCACCATCATGCGCGAAGCGCTGAGCGTGCTGATCTCGCGACGCATGCTCGACGTGCGGCCCAAGACCGGCACGCGCATCAAGCCGGTCAGCGAATGGCTCGTGATGGATGCCGAGGTTGCCGAATGGCGTCTGCGCGTCCAGCCCGATACGGACTTCGTGCGCCGCCTCATGGAGTTCCGCACACTGGTCGATCCGCCCGCCGCCGCGCTGGCTGCGACCCGCGCGAACCGCCATCAACGCATTGCCATCAACGCGGCGTTCCAGAAGCTGCTGCACACGAGCCCGACCGAAGCGCTGCAATCCACGGCGGAGGATGCCTTGCAGGCCGCCATCGTCGATGCCAGCGGCGACGAGTTGCTGCGGCAGATGGGTTGCGTCGTGCGCATCGGCATCAAGACGATGAAGGCGGCGCTGCGCACGCAGCCGCATGCGCTGCCACGCGTGCCGGAGAGCCAGCTCGGCGAATATGGCCGGCTCGTGCGCGCGATCGAACTCAATGACAGCGATGCCGCCCGCGAGGCCATGACGCAAGTGCTCGCGCGCAGTGCTTCGCTGTGGACCGAAGAGCTCGTCTGACACGTTCTCGTCTGACACCCGCTAGCAAGCTGTTCTTCCCGCACTGCCGCAAAGACGCTCCTGCAAGCCGGGAGCGCATCTTGCGCGACTCTACGAGCCCTGGGTCAGCGCTTTCGCCTCGCATGCGCCGTTCGCGTGACTACAATGAGTGAAGCCCCGGGTGAAGCTTCGTGTGCGAGGACGCATGCGCGTCCGCCCTGCGGTGCGCTCGTGCGCTGACGTACGTTCAAGACACGGAGGCAGGAATGGCAGAACTCGACAAGGAACAGGTCGTCGGCGTCCTGAACCGGATTCTCGAATCCGAACTCGCAGGCGTCGTGCGCTATACCCACTACTCGTTTCTGGTGTTCGGCTTCGGCCGTATTCCCATCGTGTCGTGGTTGCGCGCACAAGCCGACGAGTCGCTGATGCATGCGCATCAGGCCGGCGAATGGATCACCACGCTCGGCGCGTATCCGTCGCTGACCATCGGACCGCTGCTCGATACCCACACGTTCGACATCTCCACCATCCTTCGCGAATCGCTACAGTCCGAGCAGGTTGCGCTCGGTCACTATCGCGAATTGCTGCGGATTGTGGAAGACCGGTCGGTCGCGCTGGAGGAATATGCGCGGCAGATGATCCAGGTCGAAGAGCTGCATGCGGGCGAAGTCGACAAGATGCTGCGCAGGCCCGGTGAAGTGGATACCACGCCCGAGCGCCGCACGGGCCGCCACTGAGCAATGCCTTTCTGAAAACACAAGCTGAAACAACAAGCGCCGGCGCCGCTTGCAGCGGCCGGCGCTTTCAGGATGCCAGGTGAACGACGCTTACTTCGGCTGCGCGACCGTGCGCAGATAAGGCTTCAGTGTCTTGAAGCCGTCCGGGTATTTCTTCTTCGCATCGTCGTCCGACACCGAAGTGGGGATGATCACGTCATCGCCCGGCTTCCAGTTCACCGGCGTGGCCACCGTATGCTTGGCGTTGAGTTGCAATGCATCGAGCAGACGCAGCACTTCGTCGAAGTTGCGGCCCGCGCTCATCGGATACGTGAAGGTCGCCTTCACCTTCTTGTCCGGACCGATCAGGAACACGGCGCGAATCGTTGCATTGTCGTTGGCGGTGCGCGGGCTGCCGCCGCTCGCGTTCGGATGGATCATGTCGTAGAGCTTCGCGACATTCAGATCCGCGTCGCCGATCATCGGATAGTTGACCGCGCTGCCCTGCGTCTCTTCGATATCCTTCGCCCATTGCGCGTGATTCGTGACGGGGTCGATGGAAAGACCGATAACCTTGGTATTGCGCTTGTCGAATTCGGGCTTGAGCTTCGCCATGTAGCCAAGCTCGGTGGTGCAGACCGGTGTGAAGTCCTTCGGATGCGAGAACAGGATCGCCCAGTGGTCGCCAATCCACTCGTGAAAGCGGATCGTGCCTTCGGTCGTTTCTGCCGTGAAATCGGGCGCTTCATCACCAATGCGAATAGCCATATCAAATCTCCACATATAGAAAGAACCGGTGAACATTCTGCATGCGGCAAGAATGGTTTCCGGGTTGAAACACTGAAAATGCCACAGTCACGCCGATTATAGTGCGCGACGCCGGGCCTGCGCTCCCGGCTTCCAAAGCCCTTGCGCTTCGTGTGGCCTTGTGTCACTGCGCTTCAATGTGAACGCCCGTTTCGTCGCGGCACATTTCCTGCTGCCCCGGTGCTGTTTTGCAGACCTTCCGACGAAGTGTCGCTCGAATTCGACGGTGAAATCTGCTATTACGGAACGACGCCAATCGCTGAAGCATGGGTTGGCGGGAAGTAGCAGGGCCGCGCAAGATCCCGCATTCGAACAGGCGGACAGCCTTCGCCGTGCCAACGGGCGCGGCCGCCCTGCCGCCGCACAGGAGGCGATCGTGACTGTCATGCAAAGAAAATCCATCGCTACGCTGCAGGACGAAGCGGATGCGACCGACGACGCCATGCAGGAACACGGCGGCCATGCGCTGAAACGCTCGCTCAGCTCGCTGGATGTCGTGATGCTGGGCATAGGCTGCATCATCGGCGCGGGCATCTTCGTGCTGACGGGCCATGCTGCCGCCACCAACGCCGGCCCGGCGATCATTCTGTCCTTCGTGCTCGGCGCCATCGTATGTGCGCTGGCGGGACTCTGTTACGCCGAGATGGCCTCCACGGTGCCGGTATCCGGCAGCGCCTATACCTACGCCTACGCAACGATGGGCGAACTGATCGCCTGGCTCATCGGCTGGGATCTGATCCTCGAATATGCAGTGGGCGCGACAACCGTTGCGATCGGATGGTCGGGTTATGTCGTGAGCTTCCTGCATTCACTCGGCATCGACATACCCGCACAGTTCGCGGGTGCGCCCTTCTCGTACGAACCCGGACACGGCTGGAGCCATGCGGGCGCGGTGCTCAACATTCCCGCGATGCTGATCGTCGGACTGATCACGATCCTGCTCGTGATCGGCATACGCGAGTCGGCGCGCGTGAACAGCTTCATCGTCATCATCAAGGTGCTGATCGTGCTGGCCTTCATCGGCGCGGGCATCGCCTATGTCGACACGGGCCACTGGGTCACCGCGAAGAACCCGACCGGCGCGTTCATTCCGCCCAACACCGGCGAGTCCGGCGTGTTCGGCATGAGCGGCGTGCTGCGCGGCGCGGCCGTGGTGTTCTTTGCCTATATCGGCTTCGATTCGGTGTCGTGCGTCGCGCAGGAGACCAAGAACCCGAAACGCGACATGCCGATCGGCCTGCTCGGCTCGCTCACCATCTGCACGATTCTTTATGTGCTCGTGTCCTACGTGCTCACGGGCATCGTGCCCTATGACAAGCTCAACGTCTCGGACCCGATCGCGGTGGGCGTCGATGCCATCGGCATGCGCTGGCTCTCGCCCATCGTCAAGCTCGGGGCGATCTTCGGCCTGACCTCGGTGATCCTCGTGCTGCTGCTGTCCCAGCCGCGCATCTTCTATTCGATGGCGAGAGACGGCCTGCTGCCGCCGTTCGCGTCGAAGATTCATTCGCGCTTCCACACGCCCTACATCACGACCATCATCACGGGCGTCATCGTGATGGTTCTCGCGGGGCTGCTGCCTATCGGGCTGGTCGGCGAACTCGTGAGTATCGGCACGCTGTTCGCCTTCATGGTGGTCTGCATTGGCGTGCTGGTGCTGCGCATCACGCAGCCCGAGCTGAAACGCTCGTTCAAGACGCCGGCCGTGTATGTGGTCGCGCCGCTGGGCGCGTTGTCGTCGCTGTTCCTGATGTCGGGACTGCCGGCCGATACCTGGATCCGGCTCGTGGTGTGGATGGCGATCGGCGTCGTCATCTATTTCGTCTACGGCATCCGTCACAGCAGACTGCGCGATCAGCGCAGCGCGCATCCGGCGCGTCATTGACACAGCAAAGAGCCGCCCATACAGGCGGCTCGATTGTTTCGCGCATCGAAAGCGCTCAATACATCGCGTAGATGAAATTCGACACCTGTTGCGTCGCCTCATCGGTGGCGCGCAATTCGGCGGCCATGCTGCGCCATTCGGGTTCGAGCGCCGCGAGCGAATCGAGCCCCTGGCGCCTCCAGATGTCCACGAGCGAGGCGATCATGTCGTCCTCGCTCACGATGGGCTCAGGCTCGAAGACATCCTGCAGATAGGACGCGCAGTCGGCGTCGAAGGCCGTGGGAATAAAGCCTTCGACTTCCGGCTTCAAGGCCGCGAGCCGTGCGGCGAAGAACTGGTTCAGGTCGGCATCAGTCAAGTTCATACTCCTTCTTCCAGGATTCATCCATCTCGACAGCAGCTTGCTCGTCGCGATAGAGGATGTAGTTGCCCAGCACGAGCGCGTCGATCTCGGTGCGCATGAAACAGCGGTAAGCGTCCTCGGGCGTGCAGACGATAGGCTCGCCGCGCACGTTGAACGACGTGTTCACGAGCACCGGGCAGCCGGTGAGTTCATCGAACGCGCGCAGCACGGAGAACATGCGCGGATTGACGTCCTGCGTCACCGTCTGGATGCGCGCGCTGTAATCGACGTGCGTGATTGCGGGCACGTCGCTGCGCACCGCGTTGACGATCTCCAGCATGTCCTCCGGATCAGCGGCGTCCTTCGGCGTGATACGGCGCGCCTCTTTCACGGGCGCGACGAGCAGCATGTAGGGACTGTCGGCGTCGATGTCGAACCAGTCGGCCGCGCGCTCCTTCAGCACGATGGGCGCGAACGGGCGGAACGATTCGCGGAACTTGATCTTCAGGTTCATGCGCGACTGGGTATCGGCGGCGCGCGGATCGCCGAGGATGGACCGTGCGCCCAGCGAACGCGGGCCGAATTCCATGCGCCCCGAGAACATGCCGACGATCTTCTCCTGCGCCAGCAGCGACGCCACCTGCCGCGCGCCCTCTTCACCCTCCGGCAGCGCATGGAACACGGCGCCTTGACGCTGCATGAAGGAGAGGACTTCATCGTCGCGATACGCCGGGCCGATGAAACTGCCGCTTTGCGCATCGCCCTGCGGGGCGAGTACAGGACGGGTTCCGCCGAGCACGTTGAAGTCCGCGAGACAGGCCGCGCCGATGGCGCCGCCCGCATCTCCGGCGGCGGGCTGGATCCAGATTTCGTCGAAGATGCCCTCGCGCAGGATCTTGCCGTTGGCGACGCAATTAAGCGCCACGCCGCCCGCCAGGCACAGCTTGCTCGCGCGGGTGAGTTGCCTGATCCCGTAACACAGCTTCACCATGACTTCCTCGGTGACGGCCTGGATCGATGCCGCGAGGTCCATCTCGCGCCGCGTGATGCGCGATTCGGGCGTGCGCGGCGGACCGCCGAACAACTCATGGAAGCGTGCGTTAGTCAGCGCGAGGCCGCGATGGTAGTCGAAGTAGTCGAGGTCGAGACGGAACGAACCATCCGCCTTGATATCGATCAGATGCTGGCGGATCTTGTCGGCATAGACCGGCTTGCCATAGGGCGCGAGGCCCATCAGCTTGTATTCGCCGCTGTTGACCTTGAAGCCGCAATAGAACGTAAAGGCGCTATAGAGCAGCCCGAGCGAATGCGGATAGCGGATTTCCTTGAGGATATCGAGCTTCGAACCGCTGCCGAAGCCGAGGCTCGTCGTGGACCATTCGCCGACTCCGTCCACGCACAGCACCGCGGCTTCCTGGAATGGAGAGGGAAAGAACGCCGAGGCTGCATGCGAATAATGATGCCGTGAGAAGTAGATCGGCACGTCGTCGCACGCGAGCATCGCGCGGATCTGTTCCTTGAAGTACGGCTTGACGCCGAAGAACGATTTGACGGCGTTCGTGAAGAACGCCTGCGACTCGGGCGCGAAGGCAATCGACGAGCGGATGATGCGGTCGGCGGTCAGCGCAGGATCGTCATAGAACGCGATAGCCGAGAGATCCGTGCCGTCGATCTCCGCCTCTTCGAGACAGTAGTTGATCGCGCCCGCCGGAAAGCCCGGATCGTGGCGCTTGCGCGTGAAGCGCTCTTCCTGCGCCGCCGCGACGATCTCGCCATCCTTGAGGATTGCCGCCGCCGAGTCGTGATAGAAGGCCGAAATGCCGAGTACGTAGCGTGCCATTGTCGTTATCCGATGATGTTTCGAAGCTGATTGGCCAAGGCTTCCCCGACCGCCCGGTGCGCGGGCGGTGTCATGTGCACGTCGCCGCGAAAACGGAAGCCGCGGCGCGTTTCGTCGTCGAACTTCCACAGGTCGTCCACGACGTGATGCACCGGCACGCCGCACTCGGCCGCCAGTTCGTCGAAACGCTTGCGCACGCCCGCATAACTCGCGGTCTTCTCGACGTACTGATACACCGGCAGCACGGCGATCAGCACCGGCACCTTCACTTCGGCGCTCCAGTGCAGCAGGATCGCGCGCAGCAGCTTCCACGCGTGACTGTCGGGCGAGTCGTATTCGGGCAAGGGCTGGAAGCGCGTGAGCTTCTGCACCTTGTCCTTGAACTCCGGTCCCATGCCGTTCACCATCTGGCGCGCCTTGGAGAACAGGCCGCCGCCCGGCGCGGGCGACTGATCGGCCTCGCAATGAAACGGCTGCGGCACGGGCACGCCCTGCAGGTCGATCGCGCCGCACTCCGACAGCTCGAACCACGGCTTCGGCACATAGAGCGGCGCGCCTTCGCGATCCGACCATTCGCGATGCTTCATCACGTTGCGCTGGATGTTCTCCACCAGCACGCTGATGACCACGGCATCGAAGTCGATCTTCTTCGCGAACTCGCGATACACCAGATATTGCTGATCGGTGCCGCTGCCGGACAGTCCGAAGTTGAGCACTTCCGTATCGGGCAGGTTGTCTTCCAGCACGTCGGAATAGCGCTTGCCGTTGCTGACGCCGTCGCCTGCCGTGAAGGAATCGCCGAACACGAGTACACGGCGCGCGCGATTCTTCTGCGGTGTCGCTTCGTGATTGCAGCGAAAGCCCGCGCCGTTCGTCTTGACGAGATAGCCGCCGCCCTCATGCGGTATCCGCAGCTTCAGACCCGGCACGAAGCGATATCCCAGCATCTCGTCGTACTGCATCAGCTGGCGGTGCAAGGGCGGCGCTTCTGCGCGTGCATTCATCGGTCTCTCCCGTTCGCCCGTGGGCGTCGTTGCTTATCCCGCGACGGCAAGCTCGCCCGAGCGCGCACCGTTGATGACTTCCGCGACGCCGTCGACATACACGTGACGCGGACTCGATGTCGCGAGCAGATGCGCGAAGCCCGCACTGCCCTCGCCGCCTTGCCATGCATGCGGCCGGTCGTACAGGCACAGGTCGGCGCGCATGCCCACGGCGAGCGAACCCAGATCGCGCAGGCCGACTGCGCGCGCCGCGCCGTGCGTCAGCGAATCGATCCATGCGTCGCACGCGGCGTCCGGACAGGCGCTCATCTCCGCCGCGCCCTGCGCGAGCCGGTGCAGCGCGCCGGCATCGACCGAGCAGGCCAGCGCGCGTGCGTTGAGCCAATGAGCCCAGAGCCGATGCTCGATCAGCGAAGCCCGCACGAGCGGCGCGCCGCATACGAGATTCACATCCGTTTCCGCGATGAACGCCGCGTCCTGACGCGAAATGTCGGCGGGACCGAACAGCGTGGTCTCGCAGCTCAGGATCGACAGATAGGACAGCAGCCCGACCTCGGTGAAGTAGCGCGTCTGCCGATACTCGCGCTCGTCGTCATGCGAAGGACACAGCTTGACGCACAGGCGCTTGCGCAGACGTTCCGCTGCCGATGCCACGCCAAGCAGCGACGCAGCCGACCAGATCCGCGCGGGCACCACGGCGGGCAGGAGCATGCAGCGCGGATCGGGTGTGTCGAACAACGCGTGCAGGTCGGCTTCCGGCGGTTCGTCGAGTTCGATGTAGATCAACCGGCGCACGCCATTGCCGCCCGCGAATGCGCAGGCATCGGGAAAGCCGCGCTGGAACGAGCCGGCGGTGGTGATGCCGTGAGTGAGCAGCAGGTTCGAGTGTTCGCGCCATGAGTCGGGCGCGATGCCGGCGTCAGCATCGATGAGGCCGGGGACGCAGACGAGATCGGCGGCATCGAGGCGATCCGTGCGCACGGACTCGCGCGGAGCCAGAATCCGTGCGATGCGGTCGCCGTCTATTTCCAGATCGCCGCGCACGAAACGATGCGTGAGCGAATCGAAATACCACGCATCGGACAGCACCCACTGATTCGCATGACACGCAAGCTGATCCAGCGCATTCATCTCGGCCCCCGTGTGCGTCATGCCGAGTCCCGGATGCGACTGTCCAGGCATGAATCGGCACGCACGACGACTGTCCTCGCGCGGCGCAAACGCGCCTGACCGCGATGGCTTCGGTTCAGAATATAGAAGTGCTATCCGGCGTGCGCCGCGGGTCTTGCGCAGCGCTTTCCTCGCGTACTGCGGCGGGTTTTGCGTTTGCGAACCCGCGCAGCTTTCCGGAGTGAAAACATTTTCTTCAGCGCGTTGACAGGCCGATGTTCGGAAGGCCACACAGCCACAGGCGGCCCGAGGCGCGCCACTTCGACCGGTGCGATGCGCCATGATCGTGCGGAACGCCTTCTGGCGGGGCTTTCGGGCGCTTTTGCGGTGCTTCTTCAGCGCCCTTTTTGTGCATTGCGCCAGGCGCCCATGGCCGATAGGCGCTATGCAATGGCCGCTGTGCGCAGCGCGTGGGCGGCCGCTTCACTCTGCGGCGCGCCTCGACTCGTGTTCGCGCGCCTCTTCAGGGCTTTCGTAGATATACGGCGCAAGCCCCCGACGCTTCAGCGCATCGCCCAGCTTGAGGCGCAGGAAACTGCTGGTGGTGTAGCGCGTCACGCGCTCGTACAGCGTGTTGACCAGACGCGTGACCATCTCTGAATAGGCGTCCAGCATGTCAGGACGGATCGAGAAGTTGTCGTAGTTCACGATGGCATGCGGCCGCGCCTTCGCCCCGCTCAGTTGCTTTTCGACTTCGCGCTGGATCGCCTCGACGTCGCTTGCATTCTGGACCTCGTGTCCTTCGAAATTGATGAAGAACAGATTCTTCTCCGCGTCGTAGCTGAAGCGCTCCGACAGATCCAGCCGCAGCAACAGCGTTCGCAGCCCCATCGGCGCATCGCGGAAGATGCGTTCGTCCATCAGGCGCGGCGGCGGCTCCATCAGCGGTGTGAACCCCATCCTGGCGACGATGTCCCGCTTGATGTCCACGCCCGGCGCCACCTCAGTCAGCCGCAGCCCGTGCTGCGTGAGTTCGAACACGCAGCGTTCGGTGATATAGAGCACGGTCTGGCCGCGCTCGGCCGCGTACCGGCCGCTGAAGGTTCGATGCTCCACCGCGTCCACGAACTTGACGCACTCCCCGTCACGACGGATGCGCAACTGGCCGTCTTCTATCGCGAGGTCCAGCTTGCCCGCATTGAAGGTGCCGACGAACACCACTTTCTTCGCGGCCTGGCTGATGTTGATGAAGCCGCCCGCGCCCGCCAGCTTGGGGCCGAACTTGCTGACGTTCAGATTGCCCTCACGGTCGGCCTGTGCCAGACCGAGGAACGCGATGTCGAGACCGCCGCCGTCATAGAAATCGAACTGATACGGCTGGTCGATGATCGCCTGCGTGTTGGTCGCCGCGCCGAAGTTGAGGCCGCCCGCCGGAATGCCGCCGATGACGCCCGGCTCCGTGGTCATCGTGAAGAGGTCGATGACCTGCTCCTCGTTCGCGACGCTCGCAATGCCCTCCGGCATGCCGATGCCGAGATTGACGACGCTGTTGGCCATCAGCTCGAAGGCGGCACGGCGGGCGATGATCTTGCGTTCGGTGAGCGGCATCGGCGGCACCGAGCTCGCGGCCACGCGCAGTTCGCTCGAGAATGCCGCGCTGTAGGGCTCGCCGAAGGTCTGCCAGTGATTGTCCGGCCGCGCGAGCACGACGCAATCCACCATCACGCCCGGGATCTTCACCTGCCGCGAATTGAGTGTGTTGGATTCGGCCAGCCGCTCGACCTGCGCGATCACGATACCGCCCGAATTGCGCGCGGCCATCGCGATGGACAGCGCTTCCAGCGTCAGCGCTTCCTTTTCCATCGTCACGTTGCCGTTGAGGTCGGCGGTGGTGCCGCGCACGATGGCGACATCGATCGGGAAGGTCTGGTAGTACAGATACTCGGTGCCGTCGATCGGCATGAGCCGCACGATATCCTCGGTGGTGCGCGCGTTCAGCTTGCCGCCGCCGTGACGCGGATCGACGAAGGTCCCGAGACCCACGCGCGACAATTGCCCCGGACGATGCGCGGCGATGTCGCGGAACAGCTGCGAGATCACGCCTTGCGGCAGGTTGTACGCTTCGATCCGGTTGTCGATGGCCAGCTTCTGCAATCCCGGCACAAGCCCCCAGTGCCCGCCGATCACGCGTTTCACCAGCCCTTCGTGCGCCAGATGATTGAGGCCCTTGCCCCGGCCGTCGCCCTGGCCTGCCGCATACACGAGCGTCAGGTCCGCGAGGGGCTCAGTGCCTTCGCGAAAGCGTTCTTCCAGCGCCATCGCCACTTCCTCGGCAAAGCCGATGCCGACGAAGCCGCTCGTCGCGAGGGTATCGCCGGAACGGATCAGCCGCACGGCCTCGTGAGCCGACACGATCTTGCCGCGCTCGACGAGCCGGGCGCTGGACGGAAACGGCTGGCGGGTCGGCGGACTGCTGGCGGTCATGGCGTCTCCTGGATGATGTGATCTTGTTTTCACCCGCTTGCATCGATTTGCACCGGGTATATGTCTCGTGAAGTCTGATCAGCCGATTTCCGCCGTCATATCTCGACGCGCGCACCCAGTTCGATCACGCGATCGGCGGGCAGGCGCAGGTAAGCCGCCACATTGCCGACGTTGTGCAGCATGATCGCGAAGAGCCGCTCGCGCCATAACGCCATGCCGTGGCCCGGAGTCGGCACTACGCTGGCGCGGGACAGGAAATAGGAGATCGTCGCCCGATCGAACTTGAGCCCCGACGAACGACACGTCTCCAGCGCGGCGGGCAGGTCCACTTCGTCCTTGAAGCCATAGTTCACGGTCAACTGGAAACAGCCGTCGCCGAGCTGCTGCAACGAGACGCGGCGCCCTTCCTCGACCCACGGCACCGGCTCGGTCGCGACCGTCAGGAAGACCGTGTGTTCGTGCAGCACGCGGTTGTGCATCAGATTGTTGAGCAGCGAATGCGGCACGCCGTTCGGATCGTTCGACATGAAGATCGCCGTGCCCTCCACCCGCGCCGGCGCCTTGGCATGCAGGTTCGACAGGAACTGCCGCAGCGGCATCGTGCCCGCGCGCACGCGCGCTTCCTGCACCATCAGTTGGGCGCCGCGTCCCCAGGTGGCCATGATGGTGAACATCAGGAGGCCGATCGCCAGCGGAAACCAGCCGCCTTCCCTGATCTTGAGCAGGTTCGCCGAGAAGAACATCGCGTCGATCACGAAGAAGAACGCGGTCGCGAACAGGCACAGCGCCCAGTTCAGATGCCATGCATAGCGGATCACGAAGAAGGTCAGCACGGTGGTGATGAGCATCGTGCCCGTCACGGCGATGCCGTATGCGGAGCCGAGCGCCGTCGACGACCCGAAGCCCAGCACGGCGGCGACCACCGCCAGCAGCAAGGTCCAGTTGATGCCCGGCACGTAGATCTGCCCGATCTCCCGTGCCGACGTGTAGACGACGCTCATGCGCGGCAGAAAGCCGAGCTGCATGGCCTGCTTGGTCATCGAATACGTGCCGGAGATGACCGCCTGCGAGGCGATGACGGTCGCGATGGTCGAGAGCACCACCATCGGATAGAGCATCCACGACGGGAACAGCCGGTAGAACGGATTCTGCAGCGCGGCGGGATCCGCGATCAGCAGCGCGCCCTGCCCGAGATAATTGAGCGCGAGCGCCGGAAAGACCACCGCGAACCAGGTGAGGCGGATCGGCAGCGCGCCGAAGTGACCCATGTCGGCATAGAGCGCTTCGGCGCCGGTCAGCGACAGCACCACGGCGCCGAGCGCGACGAACGCGAGCCAGCGATGATGTGCGCAGAACGCGAGTCCTTCGAGCGGATCGAGCGCGGCGAGAATTTTCGGCATGGCCACGATGTTCACGACGCCCGATACGGCCAGTATCACGAACCACACCACCATGACCGGCCCGAAGACCGCGCCGATGCCCGACGTGCCGTACTTCTGCATCAGGAACAGCGCCACCAGCGCGACGAGCGTCACGGGCACGACATAGGGCTGCAGGCCGGGCGCGGCGACTTCGAGCCCTTCCACTGCGCTGAGCACCGAGATCGCCGGCGTGATGACGCCGTCGCCGTAGAACAGCGCGGCGCCCATCACGCCGATCAGCAACAGCGTCTGCTTGAGGCGCTTCTTCGATTCGACCGAGGACGCCGCGAGCGCGAGCAGCGCCATGATGCCGCCTTCGCCGTGGTTATTGGCGCGCAGGATCAGCGTGACGTATTTGAGCGAGACGATCAGCGTGAGCGACCAGAAGATCAGCGAGACGATGCCGATCACATTGGCCGGCTGCAGCGCGAGACCACCGGCGGGATCGAAGACGGTTTTCAGCGTGTAAAGCGGGCTTGTGCCGATGTCGCCGTACACGACGCCGAGCGCCGCCAGCGAGAGCCCCGCCCACGCCGTTCGGCCGTGCGGTCCGGGCGCGTGCTGGTCGCCGGCCGGCATGCCAGTTGCAGTCGATCCCATGATTCCTCCCTGCGTTATGGAGCCGCTGCGTATGCCGCGGCCGATTTGTCAGAGGATGAGCGTCTGCCTGATTGTCTCGATAGCAGTATAGGAACGGTTGCGGGCTTGTGTTCGGGTTCGTGTTCGGCTTGTGTTCTTGCAGCACGTTTCACGCGTAGCGGATCTGCGCCACGGCGCGCAGGTCGTCGGCGCTTGCCGTCCCGTAGCCGAAGAACTCGAGATAGGCGGGAATCATTTCGAACAGCATGTCGGTGCCGACTTGCACCTTGCAGCCTTTGTCCATCGCCGCGCGCAGCAACGGCGTGTATTCCGACTTCATCACTACTTCGCCGACGAACGTGGCAGGCGCGATGCGGTCGATATCGAACGGCATGGGATCGCCCTCTTTCATGCCGAGCGGTGTGGCGTTGACGATGACGTCGAAACCGGCGGGATCTTTCGTGTCGGTGCGCACGGTCAACTGCGGATAGTGCTCGCGCAGACGTGCTGCAAGTCCTTCCACAGACGCCGTGTTCATGTCGAAGATCGCCAGTTCGGCGACACCGGCGGCGGCCAGCGACGCGGCAATCGGCGAACCGACGCCGCCGCTGCCCAGCACCAGCACGCGCGCCCCGTCGAGCTTGCAACCCTTACGCTCGACGCCGCGCACGAAGCCTGCGCCGTCGAACTGATCGCCCAGCAGCGTGCCGTCCGGTCGCTTCAGGATGGCATTGCACGCGCCGGCGATGCGCGCGGTCGGACTGACTTCATCCATCAGGCCGAGGGTCGTGATCTTGTGCGGCATCGTGACGAGCGCGCCGCGGATGTTGGTGAGATTGAACAACTGCGGCAGGAAGGCGACGAAATCGTCCGGTTTCACGCCCATCGGCACGACGACGGCATCGATGCCTTGCTGGTCGAACCACGGGTTGTAGATCATCGGCGCCTTGAAAGCTTCGGTCGGGTAGCCGAGATGGGCGATGAGGGTGGTCTTGCCGCTGATCATGGCCGCTCCTTGTGCAAGGTCAGGCAGCGCGGAAAGCGCGTGCCTTCACCATGATAGTGCGGTTCGCGCGAGTCAGTGGCTTGCGCCGAGGTAGGCCGCCTTGACCGAGGGATCGTTGCGCAACTGCTCCGCCGGGCCATGCGTGGCGACCCGGCCGTTTTCGAGCACGTAGCCGTAGTCGGCGACGTTGAGCGCGGCCGCCGCGAACTGTTCGACCAGCAGCATCGTGACGCCGTCCGCCTTCAGGCGCTCGATGATGCGGAATACTTCGTCGACGAGAATGGGCGCAAGACCCATCGACGGTTCGTCGAGCAGCACGAGATCCGGGTTCAGCATGATCGCGCGCGCCATGGCGAGCATCTGCTGTTCGCCGCCCGAGAGCGTGCCGGCCAGTTGATGACGGCGTTCCTTCAGGCGCGGAAACAGTTCGATTGCGCGTTCGAGATCGGCGTCCACGTCGCCCTTCGGACGCGACCAGGTGAGGCGCGGGAACGCGCCGAGCAGGAGGTTGTCGGTGACGGACATCGTCGCGAAGACGCGGCGGCCTTCGGGAGAATGCGCAAGACCCAGCCGCGCGATACGGTGCGAGTCCAGCGAGTCGATACGCCGGGTGTTGCTGCCGACGCCCATGGTGATCTCGCCGTCAGTGGCCTTGATCATGCCGGAGATGGCGCGCATGGTGGTGGTCTTGCCCGCGCCGTTCGAGCCGATCAGGGTGACGACCTTGGCCTTCGGCACGTGAAGCGAGATGCCGTGCAGGACCTTGACTTTGCCATAGCCGGCGTGGAGGTTGTTGATGGTCAGCATCGTGAGCGGGCTCTCTTCGTCTTCGGCGCGGGTTGTGCGGTGGGTGCTTTTTCGGGGTTGTTCTTTCTGATTAGATACCTGTGGTGCGCGCTGGTCTATTAGCAACGGCCCTCGCTTGGGACGGATTTTCGTGGCTGCGGGATCAGGTGCTTTGGTCGTGGATGTGGCGCAGCGCGGCGGTGTCCCATCTGCCCATGTCGATAGCGTGCTGGAGCATTCCGAGGGTCAGGGGTTCTGCTACCCGGTAATCAATCAGTCCCCGCCTCTTGAACAGCCACTTCGTCAGAAATGGAATCCGAATTCCACGGAATGGATAGTAGCGGTTGAACGCGAAGTCGCCCAAATCGATAGGAAAGCGTTCGAAATATTCAGCGAGCAGATCCTCTATGTCCTCAGGCGCCATCTGGAGATCTTCTTCCAGCCGATCACTCAATTTGAACGGCCGACGTTTTGGGTTGAAGCCATACGTTTGAACCAGCTCCTCGAAATCAGCCGAGAGCGCCAACGGATGCGTCATTGTGTTTTTAGTCAAAAGTTTTGATCCCCTATGCGCCGAAGCTCGTCAGTGTCCCACCTGCCCATAGCGATTGCGTGCTGAAGCATTGCGAGAGTCAGCGGTTCCGCAACCCGGTAATCGACAATGCCCCATCTTTTGAACAGCCACTTGGTCAGGAACGGAATTCGGACTCCCCGAAATGGGAAGTAGCGATGAAAAGCGAAGTCGCCTGGATCGATAGAGAATTTTTCGAAATATTCCACAAAAAAATCCTCCAAGGCTTCGGGAGACATTTGAAGATCTTCTTCCAGGCGGTGATTCGGCTTGAATGGTGAACAATTTGGATTGTGTCCATGCTTGCGAATCAGCTTCTCCAGTTCAACCGAGAGTGCCAACGGTTGCGTCATTGATTCTGTCCCCTGAACGAACAAGCGCGTTGTAGCGCAATATGGTCTTCACCTGAATCGAAACGATGTCATACGCTGCGACCGGTATAGGAAACCACGGCAACCACCTTGAACCGCCCCGGATTTTGTGGAGGCTCCAACTCTTGAGAGAATGGAGCAATGAACAAGAAGGCAACGAAGTTTTCCCCGGAAGTCCGGGAGCGCGCAGTGCGCCTCGTGCGCGAGCAGCGTAGCGAACATCCGTCGACGTGGGCGGCGGTCGAGTCGATTGCGCCGATGATCGGCTGCACGCCGCAGACACTGCACGAGTGGGTCAAGCGCGACCAGGTCGACCACGGTGAGCGCGATGGCGTGACCACAGACGAGCGCGAGCGCCTCAAAGCCCTGGAGCGCGAAGTCAAGGAGTTGCGTCGTGCCAACGAGATTCTCAAAGTCGCGAGCGCGTTTTTCGCCCAGGCGGAGCTCGACCGCCGTTTCAAGTCCTGAAGGCCTTCATCGATCAGCATCGCGACACCTTCGGGGTCGAGCCGATCTGCAAGGTCTTGCGGATTGCCCCGTCGGGTTACCGACGCCACGCCGCGCAGCTTCGTGATCCGTCGCGGCGCTCTGTTCGCGCCATCCGCGATGAACATCTGCGGCCGGAGATCGAGCGTGTGTGGCAGGCCAACATGCAGGTCTACGGCGCGGATAAAGTCTGGAAGCAGATGAACCGGGAGCGTATCGCGGTGGCGCGCTGCACGGTCGAACGGTTGATGAAGCAACTGGGCTTGCGCGGCGTGATGCGAGGCAAGCGTGTTCGCACGACTGTCCCTGATGTCATAGCCCCGCGCCCACTCGATCGGGTCAATCGCCAGTTCAAGGCGGCACGGCCGAACCAGCTCTGGGTTTCGGATTTCACCTACGTTTCGACGTGGCAGGGCTGGCTGTATGTGGCCTTCGTGATCGATGTGTTCGCTCGCCGTATTGTCGGCTGGCGCGTCAGCTCCTCGATGACCACTGACTTCGTTCTGGACGCACTTGAACAGGCGCTTTACGCGCGACGCCCGGGCGACGACGGAACCTTGATACACCACTCGGACAGAGGGTCCCAATACGTTAGCATTCGCTACAGCGAACGGCTGGCCGAAGCGGGCATCGAACCGTCGGTCGGCAGCCGGGGCGACAGCTATGACAACGCCCTGGCTGAAACGATCAACGGCTTGTACAAGGCTGAACTGATTCATCGCCGCACCTGGAAAACGCGGGAATCCGTGGAACTGGCAACCCTGCAGTGGGTGGCCTGGTTCAATCATCATCGGTTGATGGAACCCCTCGGCTATATCCCGCCCGCCGAAGCTGAGGCAAACTACTATCGACGCCTTGAAACAGCTGCCACTGAACCCGCATCAACTTAAACCAACCAGCCTCCACAATTCCCGGGGCGATTCACCTTCCGACAACAGCGCCAAGGTGAGCCGTATAGCTGACGCGTATCGAGGGGAAGCCCACTAATGTGGGAAGGCTCCTCTTGAGTCGGATGTCGAGCAACGCCCGGCAAATGACAGAAGCGATCGATGTTCCAGGCGATGCCCCTTTCGGCTTCTGGCGCGTCTTCAACATGGGCCTGCCCAACACAACCGCAAACACGGCAGCAACTTCAACGACGTCGAAGTGCTCGCAAATGATCTCCACCAGCACGCAGAGATAAAGCTCCTCCTTGGTGAGATCATGCAGGTCACCATAGCTATACAGGGTGACTGACAACTCCCCATCGCTGACAAGCGCTTCGTAGCTCACGTCCCGCCGCCGTTATCGAAACTGCCGCAGATCGATCACTGCCGTCACCGCGCCCATCGTGCCGCCGGTGATGCTTTGCGGAAAGTATTCCTGCTTCATGGTAGTGAAGGAGAGACTGACCGTCTCGATTGCCATGCTGCCTCCACCTGCCGGAGACACGTGCGTGATGACTACATCGCCAAGCGTTATTCGAAAGTATTCGAACGGCACCCCACCCGCTTTCCGCAAGGTGAGCTTGACCTGCCTGATGCGCGTCCCATTGAAGCAATACACCGCGAGATTGGGCGAGGCGCGGTCAATCTGATGTATGAACGTCAGGTCGCCCACAGTAGCTTTGGATGCCCCGCCACCCGAGCCTGACGTGTTGGCAGCGTTCTGCCGGATATCCCAGTTCCATGAACTGGCCTGAATGGCACGAGGGTGCATTGCGTCCGGAGACTCACCGTCGATACCGTCGATGTCTACAAAAATATCGCCAGACATGGATCTCCACGCTCGGCCGAGGAAGCCGCTCCTCAGCGGCTGAATATCCTGAATGACTGTAGAGCATCAGAAAATCAGGATAAGTCGAGGTGACGGCAGCTTATCGCCAGAACGAAAACCTGATAACCCCGAAAGATCCGAAATCGCCCTCAAGCCGCCTCAGCCGCCTGCCCACCCAGATAAGCCTCGATAACCTTCTCGTTGGCCTGAATCTCCGCCGGCTTTCCTTCCGCAATCTTCTGCCCGAAATCCAGCACCGAAACGATATCGCACACGCTCATCACCACATCCATGTGATGCTCGATCAGCACGACCGTGATCCCGTGATGCCTCACCTTGCGAATGATCGCCACCAGTTCGCGGATATCCGGCGCAGTCAGTCCGGCTGCCGGTTCATCGAGCAGCAGTAGTTGCGGATCGAGCGCCAGCGCCCGCGCGATTTCGAGCAGACGCTGCTTGCCATAAGGAAGATTGCGCGCCTCCTCGCCGGCTGCATGCTCCAGTCCCACGAAGCGCAGCATATTGAACGCCCGCTCCCGTGCCGCAAGTTCTTCGCGCCGGTAACGCGGACTCATCACGCCGACATCCGCCAGGTTTGACCTGAACGTGTGATGCAGTCCGACGAGCACGTTCTCCAGCGCCGTCATCTCCCCGAACAACTGCACGTTCTGAAACGTCCGCGCAATGCCCGAAAGCGCGATGCTCGACGACGTGCGTCCCGCGAGCGACTGCCCTTCGTAGTCGATGGCGCCCGCCGTCGGCACATAGATTCCTGTCAGCACGTTCATCATCGTGCTCTTGCCCGAGCCGTTCGGTCCGATCAGCCCGTGGATCGTGCCGCGCCTGACCGTCAGGTTCACGTCGTTCAGCGCCTTCAGTCCGCTGAACTGCATCAGGACGCCGCGCACGTCGAGGATCGCATCCATGCCCGCAGCCTCGACCGCCGATAGCGCATCGTCCTCGCGCGTCTGGTTCGCGAGTTCCTCGGTATCCACCTTGGTCACGCGCACGCGGCCGAGATTCAGCGTCTTGCGCACGAAGCCGACAATGCCGTCCTGCAAGTAATACACGACGAGCAGGATCATCAGCCCGAAGATGGTCAGACGCCAGTCGGTCAACGCCTCGATCCAGAACGAGAACACGGCGAGCCCCGCCGTGCCGATCACCGGCACCGCCACGCGCTGCAAGGTCGTGGTCTTGCGGGCCAGCGCCAGCGCGGCGCCCAGCACGACGATAACCGCCAGCGCCGTGGCAACCACGCGGAAGTTCGAGATATCGTCGAGCAGTTTCGGCAGCAGGACGATCACCGTCGAGCCGATGATCGCGCCCGTCCGCGTCTTGCGTCCGCCCATGATGATGGCAAGCAGGAACAGGATGGTCAGTTCGAAGTTATAGGTATTCGGCGAGATGTACTGCTCCGAATACGAATACAGACAACCGGCGAGCCCCGCGAAACCCGCGCTGATCACGAACGCATAGACCTTGTATCGATACACCGACACACCCATGCAATCGGACGCGATCGGGCTGTCGCGCAGGGCTTCGAACGCGCGGCCCAGATGCGACTTCAGCACCCGGTGCACGACGATCAGCGACACCACCAGCAGCGCCGCGACGAGCCAGTAGTACTGCACCTCGTCGAGCCGATGCCCGGCAAAGGACGGCTTCGGGATCTTGAGTCCCATCGGGCCGTTGGTGAGGAAGTCCATCTCGTTGATGAGGATCTGGATAATCGTGCCGAACGCGAGCGTGACCATCGCGAGATACGGACCGGACACGCGCAGCGCGGGCAACGCGAGGATCGCGCCGAAGCCGGCCGTGACGAGGATCGAAAGCGGCGCGGTCACGTAGAACGGCATGCCGAGCTTGATGAACAGCACGCCCGCCGTGTACGCGCCCACGCCGAACAGCCCTGCATGACCCAGCGAGACCTGACCGGTATAACCCACCACGATATCGAGCCCGAACAGCAGGATCGCGTAGATCATGATGGTTTCGACGAGATGGATGTAATACGGATTGCCCGACGCCAGCGGAAACACCACCAGCGCGGCCAGGCCGACGAGCGCTGCGATCCAGTTCTTTGCATTCATCGTGGCCGCCTCAGACTTTCTTGATCGCCGTCTTGCCGAACAGGCCGGCGGGCTTCACGGCCAGCACGATCAGCAGCAGCACGAGTCCCGGCACGTCCTTGTAGCCGGTGGAGATATAGAAGCCGGTCGTCGTCTCCGCGATGCCCAGGATCATCCCGCCGACGATGATCCCCATGCCGCTCGACAGCCCGCCGATGATCGCCACCGCGAACGCCTTGAGGCCGAGCACCGCGCCCATCGTCGCACCCGTCAGCGTGAGCGGCGCGATCAGGACGCCGGCGAACGCGGCCGTCAGCGAGGACAGCGCATACGAGAACGTGATGACCAGCCCGGTGTTGATGCCCATCAGCGCGGCGGCGTCGCGGTCGTTGGCGGTCGCGACCACGGCCTTGCCGAAGATCGTCTTGCGATTGAAGAACTCCACCGCGAGCATCATGACGAGCGCGCCGCCGACCACGAGCAGTTCCATCGGCAGCACGTTCGCGCCGAAGACCTTGAGCGGCGCTTCCGGCAGCGGCGAAGGAAAGCGCAGGTCGTCGCGGCCCCACACGTTCTCCGCCACATTCTTGAAGATGATGCCGAGCGCGATGGTCGACATGATCCAGCCGAACTCCGACTTGATGCGAATGGCGGGCCGCACGCCGATGCGCTCGACGAACGATCCCTGCACGAGTCCGAACAGGCAGACCAGCGGAATCATCAACCAGTAGTTGACGCCCGCCGACACCAGCGTCAGGCCGACGAGCGCGCCGAGCATCAGCGCGTCGCCCTGACCGAAGTTCAGCGTGCCCGACGTGGCGAACGTGAGTTGGTAGCCAAATGCGATCACGGCGTAAATCATGCCGAGCGCGATACCGCTATAGACGAGTTGCAGGAGGATCATCGTCGGGCACCAGGATAGAGCATGAAAAAGCCGCACTCGCCTCCCCGGCGAGCGCGGCTTTGATCGGCATGTCGGGACGGCCGGCCTTAGTTCGTCGCCGTCGTCTGCTTGGTGCGCAGCGTGCTGCCGCCCTTCTTGTCGGCGTCGTAGGCATAGACCACGCGGCCGCCCTTTACTTCGCCGACAACCGGCACGTTCGGGCTGATCGCCTCGTGATCGGTCTTCGTGAACGGCTTGTCATAGACCATGACCACGCCTTCAACCTTCGTGTTCAGGTTCTCCAGCGCTTCCTTGACCTTCGGGCCATCGGTGCTGTTGGCCTGCTTGATCGCCGCCGCGAGCAGATACACCGAGTCATAGCCCTGCGCCGCCGACACCGGCGAATCGATGCGTTCGTTCTTCGGCTTGAACTCCTTCAGATACGCCTCGATGAACGCCTTGCGCTTCGGCGTATTGGCTTCCTGGATGAAAGTCTGCGGCATGCGCGCGCCTTCGCCGTTGCTGCCGGCATTGTCGATGTAGTTCGCCATCGAAAGCGTCCAGCTGCCGATCAGCGGCACTTTCCAGCCGAGCTTCGCCATGCCGTTCGCGATCTGCGCGAGTTCAGGCCCGATGCCGTATGTCAGCACAGCTTCCGCGCCCGCCTCCTTCGCTTTCAGCAACTGGGCCGTCATGTCGACGTCCTTGATGTTGAACTTCTCGACCGCCACCGGCTTCACGCCCTTCGCGGCCAGCGCCTTCTCCAGATCCTCGCGGCCAAGCTGCCCGTAGTTCGTCGAATCGGCGAGGATCGCGACCTTCTTGAAGCCGCGCTTCGTCACCGCTTCCTCGACGATCATCGGCGCCTGAATGCGGTCGGCCGCGGCATTGCGGAACACGTAGTTGTCAGGCTGGTCGTCGAACTGTTTGGTCACCACGGTGCCGGTCGCGACGTTGTTGAACACCGGGATCTTCGCTTCCTGGAAGAAGCGCTGCGAAGCGAGCGCCACGCCGGTGTTGATGTAGCCCACCACCGCGACCACCTTCTCCTTGTTGATGAGCTCCTGCGCGATCTGCACGCCGCGCTCGTTCTTCGCTTCGTCATCGCGCTCCACCAGCACGATCTGACGCCCGAGCACGCCGCCCGACTTGTTGATCTCGGCGGTCGCGAGACGCACGCCGTCGCGCATGCTCACACCCATGGACGACGAACCGCCGGTGAACGGCCCATCGACGCCGATCTTGATCGGGTCAGCCGCGTGCGCCAACGAAAATACGCCGAATGCGAGCACGCCCGCGATGAGCTTCATCTGCATACCCATGTGTGTCTCCGTCGCCTCGATTGTTATGAAAAGGTCGGCGCGACGAACCCTCGGCGCGCGTGCCCGGTCCCGCAGGTTATTGCCAGCCGGCGCATGCAACGCTGTTGAGTGCAATCTGCGTTATCGATTACATCGGCCGTGTCCGATATTAGAAAAATGTAAGGATATGACCATATTCGGACATACCCGAGGGCACGCGCGCTGGCACACACGCGATGCATCGCACAGGTGCATGGCCTGCAAATAAAGGGAAATCGGATCAGATGAGGGATGCGCTTGAACAGCATCCCAAAGCTTTCAGACGGCGTATCGAAAGGCGCCGGTTCGCGGGTATACGTGTAGCTACATGCCCCAGCGCAAACCCGCCGTGTGCACCGGGCTGTCCCAATGACGGGTCATCTCGTCGTCGAGCATACACAGCGTGATCGACGCGCCCGCCATCTCGAGCGACGTAGTCAGTGCGCCGACCTGCGAACGCGCGATGCCGAGACCGCGGCCATCGAGCCAGCGGCGCACTGCGTCATACAGCAGATACAGCTCGCCCAGCGCCGTTCCCCCAAGTCCGTTGACGAGCACGAGCAGGCGCGCATCGGCGGCGGGTTTCAGGTCTTCGACGATCGCGGCCAGCAGCTCGTCGGCGATCGCATCGGCGGTGGCGAACTTCGCGCGTCTGCGCCCCGGCTCGCCATGAATGCCGACGCCGATCTCGATCTCGTCGTCGCCAAGCGAGAAGGTCGGCTTGCCGGCGGCAGGCACCGTGCAGCTCGAAAACGCAACGCCCATCGACGCGATCCGTCCCGCCACGCGTTCTCCGAACGTGCGGCACGCTTCCAGGTCCGCGCCGGTCTCGGCGAAGCTGCCCACCAGCTTCTCGACGATCACCGTGCCCGCGACGCCGCGCCGGCCCGTCGTGAAGCTCGAATTTTCGACGGCGACATCGTCGTTGACGAGCACGGTGGCGTTAGGCATCTCGCAGAGCTCAGACGCCATCTCGAAGTTCATCACGTCGCCGGAATAGTTCTTCACGATGAACAGCACGCCCGCGCCAGTGTCGGCGGCCTGCGCGGCGGCCAGCATCTGGTCCGGTGTCGGCGACGTGAACACCTGGCCGGGACAGGCGGCATCGAGCATGCCGTAGCCGACGAAGCCCCCATGCAGCGGCTCATGTCCCGAGCCGCCGCCCGAGATGACGGCCACCTTGCCGGGCTTGAGCACCTTGCGCACGATGAACGCCGGATCCAGGTTCACCGTGACGAGATCCGCATGCGCAGCGCCGAAGCCCGCGAGACTCTCGCTCAGGAAGTCATCCACGCGATTGATGAACTTCTTCATGTCTCCCTCTCCTTGTGAGGTTCAGGCCGCGTCTTGCGCGAGGCGCGCGCAGACGGCCGCGATCATGAGCTGACTGGAACGCGCGCCCGGATCGATGTGACCGCGCGAACGTTCGCCGAGAAACGAAGCGCGGCCCTTGGTGGCGAGCATGTCGCGCGTGGCGAGCATGCTCTCTTCTGCAACGCGCGGCAGCGCATCCAGTGCCTCCGCTTTCGATGCGCCCGCCCCGGCCAGCGCGGTGAAACGCTGCGCCACCGGAATCAGGACGTCCATCATGGTCTTGCTGCCGGTCGAGGTCTTGCCGCGTTGCCCGACTGCCTCGACGCCCGCCGCGAATGCGCGCGCGAACGCGGCGACGCTATCAGAGGCGTCATCGATCGGCGTCTTTGCCATGCCGGTCAGCATCGAGAAGAACAGCGGTCCGGATGAACCGCCTACCGTGGAGAGCGTCTTCGCCGCGGCGAGTTTCAGCGCGGGCGCGAAGGCTTCGGCTTCGATCTGCGTGCGCAGCGCCACGAGGGCATCCATGCCGCGCAACAGGTTGATGATGTGATCGCCGTCACCGATAGCCTGATCCAGCGATGCGATTTCGTCTGCATGTTCCTTGAGCGACGCATGCGCTGCGTCGATGCACGCCATGACCGTCTTGCCGTCCATGCGCCGATCCTCCGTTCACGGGCAGAGTGAGCGGAAAGGATACCGCGTCGTGCGGGGTCACGTCGTGCATCACGCGGGCGCTTCAGGTCCAGGGCACATGCACGCGGTCGAGATCGCGATCGAGCTGATACGCGGCGCTGATGAGCGCGAGATGCGTGAGCGCCTGCGGAAAGTTGCCGAGCGCCTCGCCACTCGTCGCCACTTCCTCTGAGAACAGGCCGACATGGTTCGCATAGGCGAGCATCTTCTCGAACACCAGCCGGCCCTCGTCGACGCGGCCCGCGCGCGCCAGCGCTTCCGCGTACCAGAACGAGCACGCGGAGAAACCGCCTTCGGTGCCGGGCAGGCCGTCCAGCGTCGGGCCACGCGTATAACGGAAGATCAGCGGATCGACGCGCAGTTCGCGGCCGATGGCATCCAGCGTGCCGATCCAGCGCGGATCCTTCGGCCCGATGAAGCGCACCAGCGGCATCATCAGCGTGGAGGCGTCGAGCGTGTCGGAATCCGGGGTCTGCACGAAGCTTTGCAGTTCGTCATTCCAGAAGTGCTCGTGAATGTCGTGATGAATCTCGTCGCGAGTGCTGAACCAGCTGGCGAGCGGCGCGGGCAGCGAGCGCTTTTCCGCGAGACGCAGCGCGCGGTCCACCGTGACCCAGCACATCAGGCGCGAATGCAGCAGCGGGCGCGTGCCGTTGCGGAATTCCCAGATGCCGTTGTCCGCATCGCGCCAGTGCTCGACCACGTAATCGACGGTGCGCGTGACGTGCCGCCAGCCTTCGTAAGAGATCGCCGCGCCATACTTGTTGTACAGATAGAGCGAGTCGAGCAACGCGCCATAGACGTCCAGCTGGATCTGCGCGCGCGCCTCGTTGCCGATCAGTAGCTGGCCCTTCCCATCGCCGACGAGGCTGTCGAGGTTCGCCTCCGCGAGCGCATCCTCGCCGTCGACGGAATACATCACACGCAACTGCCCATGCGAGCTGCAATCGCGGCTACGTCCGGCGATCCACTTCATGAAGCCCTCGGCCTCGCCGGTATAGCCGAGCCGCAACAGCGCGTACACGCTGAAGGCGGCGTCGCGAATCCAGGTAAAGCGGTAATCCCAGCGGCGCGAACCATCCTGCGCCTCGGGCAGCCCGAAGGTCGGCGCCGCGACGATCGCGCCGAACTCCTCCGAACTCAGCATCTTGAGCGTCAGCGCCGATCGCAGCACCACTTCGCGGTAGCGTCCGCGATACGTCGAGCGCGCCGACCAGCTCTTCCAATAGTCGATCGTCGCCGCCAGCACTGCATCGTGTTCCGCCTCGATATCCGCGAGGCCTTCCGGCAAGCCGAAGGCAAAGCACGCACAGTCGCCTTCCTCGAGTTCCAGGGTGGCGCAGGCTCGCGCGCCGTCGAGCGACAGCGGCACGTTGGCGAGCAGTTGCACGGGCGGCGAGCCATCGGCGGGAATGAATTCGACGCCCCGCTCCACCGCGCGCGCCTCATGCCCGGCGCGCGCATAGTCGAAGCGCGGAGCGCACGTCACATCCAGCGTCATGCGGCCAAACACAAGCCGCACGATGCGCAGCACGCAGTTCGGCGCCTGATCGGCGCGCGGGGCATCGGCGGCGACGGGCATCAGGTCGAGCAGCTCGCATACGCCGTCGCCCGTCATGAAGCGCGTGAGCAGCACATTGGTCTCGGGCAGATACATCTGCTTGACGTTGGCGTGCGGCACGCGTGGCGTAATGGCGAACGAGCCGCCACGCTCGCCGTCGAGCAGCGCGGCGAACAGCGTGGGTGAGTCGATACGGGGAAAGCACATGAAGTCGAGCGCGCCGCGCAGCGAGACCAGCGCGGCCGTCTTCATGTTGCCGATCATGCCGCGCCCGTCGACAGGCAACGCGACCGGTGGAACCTGCTGGGGATGGTGTCCCATGACGTTGTGCTCCCGGCGAGCCGTGGTTGGCGTCGTCGGAAGGGAGCAAGTCATATTCCTGTCGCGCGCGTCAGCAAGGCTCCCGGCGCGACAAAGTCTCGACAGCTCAGCGCGCGGCCGCTTGCTCGGATGTTGCCGTGGCGGGCTCTGCCGACGCGCTGCCGAACACCGATGCACTCGCCGCGCCTTCCTGCACGGCCAGCGACGTGGCGGCCGGCACCGGCGCCTCCGCGTGACGCGACCGGCCGATGCTCGCGATATAGACCACCGCCGCCACGGCAACGCCTATCAGCACCGCCGCCACCGCGAAGCCTGACGACTTTCGCCTCATTGTTCCTCCTGATCGGATACGATGTCCCCGGCTCGCGGGCCGGCCCCGTGCCGATGTTAGCAGCGCCACCCGTCAAGGCCGCGTGGCCCGCCGCGCATTGCAGCACCGATCGATCAAAAAAACCGACCCGAGGGATATTCATGCACGCCGTCACGGCCTTCAATCTGGTGCTCATCTCGCTGATCGCGATCATCGCGCTCGAAGTCCTCGCGCGCAGGCTGCGTCTGCCGCCCGCCGCCGCGCTGCTGATCGGCGGCGTCGCCATGGCCTTCGTGCCGGGATTGCCGAAGTTCGAACTCGATCCCGAACTCGTGCTTGTCGTGTTCCTGCCGCCGCTGCTCATGTACGGCGCCTATTTCTTCGTATGGGACGACTTCAAGCGCAACCTGAGCGGCATCCTGCTGCTCGCCATAGGCGCGGTGGCCTTCACCACTTTCGTGGTCGGCGTGGCCGTGCATCTCGTCGTGCCTTCGCTGCCATGGGCCGCCTGCTTCGCGCTGGGCGCGGTCGTCTCGCCGCCCGATGCCGTCGCCGCCAAGGCCGTGCTCGAACGGGTCGCGTTGCCGCGGCGCCTGATGGTGCTGCTCGAAGGCGAAAGCCTGCTCAACGACGCTGCCGGCCTCGTGCTGTTCCGCTTCGCGCTCGTCGCGGCGATGAGCGGCGTGTTCAGCGCGCCGCGCGCCGTCGCCAGCTTCGCGGGGCTCGCGATCGGCGGCGTGGTGGTCGGCATCGTCGCGGGGTACATCGCCGTGAAGCTGATGCGCGCGCTCGCGGACGACTATCTCGTCATCACCACCTCCATGCTCACCGCGTGGGTCAGCTATATGGCGGGCGAGATGCTCGGCGTGTCCAGCGTCATCGCCACGGTCACCTGCGGCATGATGGTCGGCTGGCATCAGCACGAAGTGTTTTCGGCGGCGCAGCGCATGCGCGGCACGGCCTTCTGGCAAGTCGTCGTGTTCGTGCTGGAGGCGCTGGTGTTCGTGCTGATCGGGCTGTCGCTGCGCGGCATCGCCGTGCGTCTGGGCGGCGTCGGCGATGCCTTTTCGCTGCTCGGGCCCGCGACCGCCGCGGTGATCGGCGTCGTGATCGTGTCGCGCTTCGTGTGGGTGTTCGGGGTCGAGGGGCTGAAAGGCATCGTGTGGTCGCTCAAGGGCCGCAAGCTCGCAGGCGCGGATGCCGAAGACGCGCGCGCCATGCGGCCCGACTGGCGCGCGGCCACGGTCGTCAGCTGGGCGGGCATGCGCGGCGTCGTGACGCTCGCGGTCGCGCTCTCGCTACCTGAGGAAATGCCGGGCCGCGACCTCATTCTGTTCGCGGGCTTCGCGGTGATCCTCGTCACGGTGCTGCTGCAAGGCGCGACGATCGGTCCGCTGATCAAGTGGCTCGCGCTCGCGACCGGGCATGAACGCTCGGCGCGGCATCTGAGCGAGCCACAGGCGTGGGCGCGCATGGAAATCGCGCAACTGGCCGCCATCCAGCCGCTCGTCAGGGACGCGAACGGCGAGGTCATTCACCCGCGGCTGCTGGAGCAGTACACGTATCGCGCGGACTTGTCGTCGTGCTTCCAGAACGAAGAGGACTTCCCGACCGAGGCGCGTCATGCGCACTACGATGTCGTGCTCGCGGCCATCGCCGCGGGTCGCGCCGAGTTGCTGAAGATGCATCGCGGCGGTCAGATTCACGACGAGCTGCTGCATTCGCTCGAACACGACCTCGATCTGCAGGAGATCATCGCGCTGCATTCCCGCGGCACGTGATCAGTCGCCGCCGTCGCGGGAATGAACAGGCGCGGCAAGCGGCAGGTCTGCCGACGCTTCATCGTCCGACATCCAGGCGAATGCCGTGACCGCCGTGCGCGCATTGTTGCGCAGGCGGATGAGCCACCGGCCTGACGGGGCCCTGTGCGTCGTGGGTTGAACGGCGATGAGGATCATCGGCCGGGCGCCCCGCGCGCCCCGGCCGAGATGCACGACGCTGCACAGCGTATCGGCGCCCTGCCTGTAGACGCCGATCTCGCCACGCGTCAGCCACGCACTGCCGACGCCGTCCGGCGTGACCACCTGAATGTCGATGTCCGGGTCCGCGCCTGCGCCGTCGAGCCAGATCTCCGCGAAACTCGGCGACGCGCAAGCGGCGGGCACCTGCCACGGCAACGCGGCCTGCGTGATGAGGGTGCGGGTATCGCGGCACTGCGCCCAGTTGTCCGTGCCGGACGGAAGGATGATGGAGCACGCGCCGATGTCCATCAGCTCGTCGAGCGCGCCTTCGATCAGCGAACTGCCGTCCTGCTGCCAGGCGACATCCCCGGCGTTCATGCTGACGAGCGGATGGCTGCGCGGGCCGCCGATATCGCGCGCCCGCTGCGCCACGTAGCGGACGGCGTCGAGCAGGCTGGCGTCCGGGCTCGGCCCGACTCCGCCGCGTACCGTGCGGCTGCGGCGCTGGAGCTGTACGCCGATCATCGGCGGGCGTTCCTCAGGGCCGGTGAGCGGCCCCGGACGATGCAAGTGCGTCCGGTTCGACGTGGCGGACGCGTCGCTCAACAGCGCGTTCATCCGGTTCTTGAGCAGTTCGCCGCCGTACCCGAGGCCGCGCGCGCTGTTGGCTGCATCGTTCTGGTTCCAGAAACAATGAAAGCGCGTGTCGGTGCCGAATGAATGCTGCGCGTGACGCCGATGAAAAAATGAAAGCTCTTCCTCGCACACGCCCACGATCATGCGCGCCGGAAAGGCGCAGGCCGGTACGGGGCTAAGCGCGGCCCGGCCGTGCGGACGCACGCCGTGCGCCGACGCGAGTGTTGTCATGCCCGTTAGCCGTTCGATTTTTCCGGAGAGATCGGTACCGAGCCGTGTGAAGAACTCGCGTGTGACGTGAGCCGTGCAGAAACGCGTGCTTTCGAGTCCGTCCGGAGGATCCCGATACAGCGCGGAAATCCAGATCCAGTCCTGCCAGCCATAGCGGTCGATCTCCTGCGCGAGCTGCCGTGCGGTGAAACCGCCCCGCTTGAGTTCCAAGGCAACCGGCATGCGCTCGCCTGCTTCGCCGGCGGGATTCGCGCGCCGCTCCAGGTTTGCCCACACGAAATAAGGGTCGAGCCGGATTCCGGATGCGAGGAGCTGGCGGGCCGCTTCGCCAAACACATCGCGGGGAACCGTTCTCTCCCAATGCGGCGCCATGCCTGTTTCCCTCTTTATCGGTGTTGTCGTGGCTCGAACGCGTTTGACCTCGGGCGTTGGTGCGACACGACTCATCTGATTATTTCGGGTACCGAAATTCCAGTCGAAACCCGATCAGGGCTACCGTAGTCACTCGGCGCGTCCTTGGCAAGCGGGATTGCCCTTGCATTCCGCGCGCAAGCTGGCTCCTCTTACATTCGGCACACGATTTCAATGTGCCGAACGATATGAGGCAAGTGCTTCATTCGGCCGCGCGCGACTCCGGTTCAGGAAACACGGACGAAGTCTTTCGTCCATCGCGCGAGGTCTTCTTTCTGCGCGCCACCAGGTTCAGGCCTTCGACGAAGCCCGCGAAGCCCATCGCGGCGTAGATGTAACCCTTGGGCACATGCGTGCCGAACCCTTCGGCAATCAGCGTCATGGCGATCACGAGCAGGAACGACAGCGCCAGCGTCACGACCGTCGGATTGCGTTCGATGAAGCGCGACAGCGGTTGCGCTGCAAACAGCATCGTCGCAACCGCGAAGATGACGGCGATGAACATGATCGGCAGATGTTCGGTCATGCCGACCGCCGTGATGATGCTGTCGACGGAAAAGACGAGGTCGAGCAGCAGGATCTGGCCGATTGCGGACCAGGCCGTCATCGTGCCGATACTCGACGCGACGACCGGCGCATCGTGCGCCCCCTTCCCCACGTGGTGATGCATTTCCTTGGTTGCCTTCCACACGAGAAACAGGCCGCCCGCCAGCAGGATCAAATCGCGCCATGAGAACGCATGATCGAAAAGCGAAAACACCGGCGCGGTGAGACGCGCGATCCACGCGACCGTGCCCAGCAGCGCAAGGCGCATCACGAGGGCGAGCATGATGCCGATACGCTGCGTGCGCGCGCGTTGCTCCACGGGAAGCTTGTTGCTCAGGATGGAAATGAACACGAGATTGTCGATCCCGAGCACCACTTCCATCACGATCAACGTAACGAGTGCGGCCCAGACGGCGGGATCGGTGGCGAGCAAAAGAAGATATTCCATGGATTTTTTTGTGGATGTCGGGCAGCTGAGGAATGGTGCAATCATCCACAGTCCGTCCCAACGGAAAAATCAGCGATAATCGGAACGGTACTTCGGTTTTTCCGAAGTCAGGCCTCACGCCCTAACCGCCGGGGAATATCCGCATGCTCAACTATCGTCACTTGCATTACTACTGGGTCGTCGTCAAGGAAGGCGGCTTCGCACGGGCCGCCGAGCGGCTCGACATGGCCGTGCAGACCATCAGTGCGCAGGTGCGGGAACTGGAAAAGTCGCTCGGGCATCAGTTGCTCAAGCCGGCGGGACGCGGCGTCACCATGACCGAAGCGGGCCAGGCCGCGTTCGCCCGCGCCGAGGAAATCTTTCAGCTGGGGCAACTGATTCAGGACGAAGTGCGGGAAGCCGCGAGCGGCACGCTGGCACGGCTGGCGGTCGGCTTGTCTGATGGCATTTCGAAGCTAGCCGCGCACGCGTTGCTTGCGCCGGTGCTCGGCAATTCGTCGCTGCGGCTGCTGTGTCATGAAGGCGAGACCGACGAACTGCTCGGCGAACTGGCCTTGCATCGGCTCGATCTCGTGCTGTCAAGCCATCCCGCGCCGCATAACCAGAACCTGCGGCTGACGAGCGAACGGCTCATCGCGTCGCCGGTGGATTGGTACGGGCCCGCGTCGATCGTCCGCAAGAGCGCCATCGACCGCTTTCCGGAGAGTCTCGCCACCCTGCCCATGCTGCTGCCCACCGGTCACTCGTCGCTGCGGGCGCGGCTGGATCGTTGGCTGGAGACGCAGGCGATTGCGCCGCGCATCGTCGGCGAATTCGAGGACAGCGCGCTGATGGCGGTCTTCGGCGCACGCGGGCTCGGCGTGTTTCCGCTCGCCGAATTCGGCGCCGGCGACGCACCCCTGCTGCGCGGTCTGCGCTGGCTCGGCCGCTCGCCAGACGTGAAGGAAGAGGTGCATGCCATCGTCTCGCGGCGCGGACGACATCATCCGTTGACGCAGCAGGTGCTCGCGAGCGCGCTCAGCTAACTTCGCTTTTTTCGCAGTCTTGGTTCCATTGATTCTGCTTTTTCGATGCGCCGCCGCCGCTTAACCTGAGCCTCACGTTCACCAAGGAGGCGTTCATGAAAGTCCTGTTCAAGTCCCGCGACCCCGAAGCCATCGCGATGCACGAACTGGCGAAAACCCGCAGCGAATTCGTTTTCCGGCGTCTGGCGTGGCTCATTTCAAAGGCGACGGTCAGCCTGTCGGACATCAACGGGCCGCGCGGCGGCCTCGACAAGCGCTGCCAGGTGGAAGTGCAGGTCAGCAAGGAGAACAAGGTCGTGGCGACCTCGATCGCCCGGGACTGGCGCGGTGCGATCGATCTCGCGCTCGCTCGCGCAGTGCGCTCACTGGTGCGCCGCCGCCAGCAGAGCAAGCCGAAGACGCGGCGGGTACGCGCCGGCAGCATCGCGTGGAACCTGACGGCGGAGCCGGAGCCGGCGTTGCAGGCCGCCGTGGCGCCGCGCGTACGCATGCTGCGCAGGCTGGCGGCGAGTAACGTGTGATGAAGCCCCTGCGGGCTCGCGCGCAGTAGACACGAGCCGGGCGTTCATCCGTCCGGCGCTAGCGCTCCGCCATGGCGACGCGCGGCCCGCGCTCCGCCAGCCGCCCGTCGAGTTCGGCCTTGCCGTACTGGATGGCGTAGTTCTCGGCAGCCTGCGCTGTCGGGAACGAACGGAACGGGCCGATCGCCCGGCGCGTGCCGCCAGGACGCTCGATCAGCAGCGTCGCGACGAATTCGCCGGACAAATGCCGCACGATCGCGGAAAGCTCACAACCTCGATACTCGACTGGGGTGGAGTCCATCACTCACCTCGCTCGCTTGAATGGACAGGGGCATGAGCCAATCTACTCAAGTGTCAAAAAACGCGTAACCCCGCTTGTGAGTGCCTGCGAACGCAGGCCTAGCGATTCTTTCGTTCGTCCGACGGCACCCCTTCACGCAAACGATTGGCCGATCCCCGTCCGGGCAGCGCCCTTCCGCTTTCAATCAGGGTTCTCCCATTTCGTTTTAAGAATTTTCCCGCTCGTGAAGCGGAAAACGTGATTTATTCTGTTTCTTGAAACGACATGACGAATAGCGCATTCGATTATTAACGCACGGCCTGGCAAGCATTCGATTCTTACTTGATAAAGAATTGTTTCGAATGTGATGATGGAGCAAAGTTTTGATATCCCCGTTTGCACGTAGTGTCATTGATGAGCTTGGGCCCTTGGTTCCAAAGCCACCGGATCCCGACAAGCCCGCTACTCTGCTTCTGAGAAACAACGAAAATCCATTCGGCACAGATTATTGTCGTTATCCTGGTTTTGGCAATGACGCAATTTTCAAGCTGACTGAAAGCTATCTGGACTGGCTCCAGCTATCCGAGCAAACCGATCACGCGGCGCCGCTCGTGCTCGATGCTTCGAACCTCATTTTCACAACGGGTGCTGCCGGCGCGCTGGAACAGGTAATCAACGCGTTTTTTGAACCCGGAGTTGAGCGAATCGCCCTGACGCCGCCGTGTTTCGGCGTGTTCTCCCGATTGGCGACGATTCATCGCATCGAAGTCGTGCCCGTGCCACTCTTCGGTTCGGCATATGACCGCCTCGATGTCGATGCCTTGTGCGAAAGTCAGGCCAAGGGCGTCGTACTGTGCGACCCGAATAATCCAGTTGGAAGCCGCCTGAATCAGGCTGACCTTGAGTTGCTGATGAGGCGCTTTCCGGGCCTTGTCATCATCGACGAAGCTTATGTCGAGTACAGCCGGAAACCCTCGAATCTCCGTCGTCTGGAAGCGTTTCCCCGGCTTTTGATTCTCCGCACGATGTCCAAGGCTCTTGGCATGGCCGGACTGCGAATTGGCGCGGCGATCGGCGCGGAAAGACTCATCGAGCCGCTGCGCCGGGTTCAACTGCCGTTTGCGATCTCGTCCGTGGCCGCGAACGCTGCCCACGCGGTCCTTGCGAATCCAGAAAGGGTCATGCGCGGCATCGAGCAATTCCGGCGTGCCCGCGACGCGCTCTATCGGGCCCTCGCCTCTCTCGCCTGCGTCTCCGACATCTGGGGTGACGACTGTGGCTTCATCAGCATTCGCACGCGCGCTTTCAGCAAGGTGGTCCATGCACTGCGCGCTTGCCGGATCGAGCCGCTTTTCAACCCTGAAGGGCTGCATGACTGCATTCGTTTTTCGATCGGTACGGCCAGCGAGAACGAACGCGTCATTCACGCATTGAAATCAATCAACTAGTCAAACAAGATGACCGACGCAGAACATTTCACCTCACACGCGCTTTCGAAAGTTCAGGTAATCAGGCGCTGTGATATCCCGGCTATCACATCAATTCAAGTCGATGAAGAAATTCACTCACTCGGTGAACATCGCGATTTTCGCCGGCATCCCTTCTTTCGCGAGTTCATTCCGGACCAAGGACGCACTTCATTCAGCTGGGTCAGTCTGAAAGACGGTGAAATACTGGACAATCATGTTCATCCGGTGCAATCGATGATTCTGATTTGCAGCGGCTCGGTTTATCTGACGGGAGAAACCGGACAGCTGCTGAACGAAGGAGACGCTGCCTGCGTGCCAGCCGGGAAACAACATGGATTTCGGACCTGCGAAGGACAGCAATTCCACGGACTTTCAATTCAGTTCGACGGCAACGGATTATATGAAGTCGAAAGCGCGCCAAGAGTCGCATTCAACAATGACGCAACGCATTCGTTCGCGAGCCTCGAAAAAATCAACGCGCTGCTGCTCGAGCGACACGGCCGCAATCCGCTGTTCCAACTGTTGCGCGGCAACCGGTTACGCTCGGATGCGGCACGGCGCAAGCGCTTCCTGGAGGCGCTGCTCGTCTGGTCGCGCTATTTCCAGCGAATGATTCATGCGCGGCAGGCGTTCTGCACGGAGCCGGGGCTGCTACCGCTTTATACCCGTCATCTGCGCGACGAGCTCGGACACGACACGATGTTGCAGGAACAGCATGGTCTTGAAGGCAATACCCGCGACCCGCTGCTCGAAAGGGCGGCGCAATGGTTCGTCGACAGGATGCTGCATGCCGATGAAGCGGAAAAACTGGTGATCGTTCATCAGGTGGTGGAGGCAAGCGGATTCCTGTTCGGCCAGGCGAGCCGCCCGCTTTTCTCCCCGCAGCGCATGCGGGACGCGTGCTACTTCGACCTGCATGCTGAAGCGGACGGCGACCACCGCGAGGTCGGCCGAGCCTGGCGGCAGAACCTTCCTGCCGAACGATTCGCCGGTCTGATCGGGACGTGCCGACAGGCGTGGGATCAGATGGACGAGGTTCACGCACGCATCGCCGCGCTGACGGAGGCGTCCGGTTCGACCGGCCTCGCCGCGTGAATCCGGAGTCTCACGATCCGCTCGCGCGCTGGCGGCATCTATGGCCGCATCGGGATAACCAGACGGTCTTTCGCGAAACGCTCGGGCGTCTCTTCGACGACTACTGCCGGTGGCATGAGCATTGGCAAGGGCCGCTGTCCGAACGGCCGCCGGCCGACAACCGACCGCTGCTGCGCGCGATCGAGTTGCTGGACGATCTGTCGCGGCGGCTGCAAGCGGATTCCACGCCGTGGCCCGCGCCGCAGTATCTCGCGCACATGAATGCGGACCCGCTGCTTCCCGCGGGACTCGCGTACTTCGCCGCGATGCTCTACAACCCGAACAACGTCACGCCGGAAGCAGCGCCGGTCACCACGACGCTGGAACACGAACTGAGCGACGACTTCTGTCGCCTCTTCGGGTTCGATCCGCAACAAGGCTGGGCGCATCTCACGTCGGGCGGCCATGCCGCCAATTACGAGGCCATCTGGATCGCCCGGAATCTGCAGCGCGTGCCCTTTGCTCTCGCAGAAGGGAATAACCCGCAGGATGACGCCCGCCTCTGCAATCTGCCGCCTCGGGAGATCGTCGCGCGGCTCTCGCACGCGCTCGAAAACGCCCCACCGGAACGTTTGCGGGCGCGGATCGACGCACTCCACGATCATCCCGCACTGCGCGGGGGACGCATTCTCGTGGCGAGCGGCCGCCACTACGCGTGGGACAAATGCGCCGACCTGCTCGGACTGGTGCTCGAACCGGTGGAGATGGACGCTTCGATGCGCATCGACATCGCGGCGCTGCGCGAACGCCTGTTCGCTCACTTCAAGGCGGCGTATCCGGTCGTTGCCGTCATTGCCACGGCGGGCAGCAGCGGCGAAGGCAGCGTCGATGAGATTCACCGCATCGTGGCGCTGCGGCAGGAGTGCGAGGAGCGCTTTGGCGTGTCGTTCTTCCTGCACGTTGATGCCGCGTTCGGCGGTTATTACCGCACCTTGCTTCAGCCTTTGATCGATGAAGACGCATGCACGGCGCCGCACGTCTCCGGGGTGCTCAAGCCTGAAGTCGTGGAAGCACTGCAAGCGCTTTGCCACGCCGACACCATTACGGTCGATCCGCACAAATGCGCCGGCGTGCCGTATCCCGCCGGCTGCCTGGCGATTCGCGACCGCCGCTTCTCATGGGCGATCTCCAGCCAGACCCGCTATTTCAGGCCGTCATTTTCGCGCCATATGGAACATGGCCCTCACACGCTCGAGGGCGCGCGGCCCGGCGCTGCCGCGGCGGCCGTATGGATGGCGCATCGGCTGTCCGGCCTTCACCGAAGCGGACTGGGCGCCTTGCTGGCCGGCAACGCGCTCACCGCGACGCACCTCCATCACGCGCTCAACGCGCAGCCGGCCTTCCTGCTCGATGGCGTCGCTCACCGCTTCAGAAGCATGTTCGCGCCGGACCTCTGCATCGTCAATTTCTGCATCCATCCAGCGGAACAGGTAGTATTAAACGCGCGCAGAATTGAACTGCTCAGTGAGCGAATGATCGGCAACGCACAGTTGCCCGGTAGCGGAGATGAAAAGCTGCCATGGTTTTCGCGTAATCGGGTGTCGTTGCGGGACATCATGCCGGACGCCGTTCGCCGGGAAACCGATGAAACGGACGACACGACCGTGGTGCGCTGCTGCGTGATGAAACCGGTCTCGCACGACGCGTTCGCTGCATTTCTGCGCAATAGCCTCGACCGCCTGTTTGCGCGGATCGGGGGAAGAGAAACCTGAAGCGGTCCGACAAGGCGCCTCCACGCGTATGGGATGGCCGACAACCGGACCGCATCTGCTGTCCGTCTGTCCGGGCCAGCCGTCGGTTCCGACAGTTTGCGAATCCGACGGTCTGACCGTGCGCCGGACAGTCGCGCACCCCAATCGCTTCATGACAAAGCCCAAAGAAGACCGACATCGCAAGACCGCCGCCTGCCTGATCGCCTGTGCGGCGCTCGCCGTCGCGAGCAAGGCCGCCCATGCACAGGAATTCAGCGTCCTGGCCGGTCCGCTCAAGAGCAGCAGCCAGCACACGTATTCGTGGGAGGCGAGCTATCGCGAGGGCATTGGCCGTTACGCCGCGTGGAGTTTTTCCTGGGTCAACGAAGGTCACATCCCGGATCATCATCGCGACGGCCAGTCGCTGCAGTTCTGGGGGCGTTTGCCGCTGTGGAACGATCGGCTGGAATTGTCGGCGGGCGCGGGGCCGTATCGCTGGTTCGATACCAAGCAGGCGCAACTGGGCGGCGACTACTCCAATACGCACGGCTGGGGCGGCCTGTTTTCGCTGCGCGCCGCGTATTACTTCGACAACCGCTGGATCGCCGAAGTGAAGCTCAACCGCGTGCAGGCGTCCGGCGGCCCGGACACGACCGCGCTGCTGTTCGGCATCGGCTATCAGCTCGATGCACCGGAAGGCCGCGGACCGCGCGCGCGTCCGGTCTCGCGCTCGACCAACGTGACGAACAACGAAGTCACCGTCATGCTCGGGACGACCATCCTCAACAGTCTCGACTCGGAGTCGAATCTCGCGGAGAGCGTCGAGTACCGGCGCGGGCTGTGGCATTACGTCGATGTCACGGCCACCTACCTGCACGAAGGCGGCCACGTGCAGTCGCGCCGCGACGGCATTGCCGCGCAGATCTGGGCCACGCGCGCGTTCTTCGACGACCGGCTGACGCTGGGCGTCGGCGCCGGGCCTTATCTGGCGGTCACGCAGAACGACGACCTGCCGCAGAACCGCACCGGCGATGGCCGTTTCTCCGGGCTCGTGTCGCTGTCGGCGAGTTACCGGTTCGATCAGCGCTGGCTCGCGCGCGTCACGTGGAACCGTGTGGTCACTCGCTATGATCGCGATGCGGACATCATCGAGGCAGGCGTCGGGATGCGCTTCTAGAACAACTCCTGCTGGCCCGACATCAGTCCGGCGAAGTCGTCGCGCATGAAGGGCAGGATGCCGTCGGCGACGGGCTGGAGTTGCTTGCTGACGTAGTGCTCGTAGTCGATCGGCGCATGACGCGCCTCCACCGGCTCGGGGCCGGCCGTCGTCATGACGTAGCTGATCCAGCCGCCGTTCTGGTATTGCAGCGGACGGCCCTGTTGCCGGTTGTACTCATCCGCGATGCGCGCCGCGCGCACCTGGGGCGGCACGTTGCGGTGATAGTCGCCGAGCGTGCGGCGCAGGCGCTTGCGATACACGAGCAGTTCGTCGAGTTCGCCGCGCCGCGTGCGGCCGACGTAATCGCGCACGTAGTCGTCGTAAGGCTGGCCCTTGAAGATGCGCGTATAGAGTTCCTGCTGGAAGCGCTGCGCGAGCGGCGTCCAGTCGGAGCGTACGGTTTCCAGGCCCTTGTAGATGATGTCGTCGCTGCCGTCCGGGCGCGTCGTCATGCCCGCATAGCGCTTCTTGCTGCCCTCTTCGGCGCCGCGGATCGTCGGCATCAGGAAGCGCCTGAAATGCGTTTCGAACTGGAGTTCGAGCGCGCTCTCCAGCCTGAAGGTTTCGCGCAGATGCTCGCGCCAGTATTCGTTCACATGCGCGACGAGCGCCCGTCCGATGCGCGCGGCGTCGTCCTCGCTGCGCGCGCGCCGCAGCCAGACGAAGGTCGAATCCGTATCGCCGTAGATCACCGTGTAGCCGCGCGCCTCAATCAGCTCGCGCGTGCGATGCATGATTTCGTGGCCGCGCATCGTGATCGACGAGGCCAGGCGCGGATCGAAGAACCGGCAGCCGCTCGAACCGAGCACGCCGTAAAACGAATTCATGATGATCTTGAGCGCCTGCGACAACGGCTTGTTGTGCTGGCGCTTGGCGGCTTCCCGTCCCTGCCAGACCTGCGCGACGATCGCGGGCAGGCAATGCAGGTCGCGCGCGAAACGTGCGCCGCGAAAACCGGGCACGGTATCGGCGTCATCGGACAGGCTCATGCCTTGTGCGAGCCCGGCCGGGTCGATCAGGAACGTGCGGATGATCGACGGATACAGGCTCTTGTAGTCGAGCACGAGCACCGAATCGTACAGACCGGGCCGCGAGTCCATGACGAAGCCGCCGGGACTGGCTTCCTCGGGCACGTCGCCGAGATTCGGCGCGACATAACCGAGCCGATGCATGCGCGGCATGTACAGGTGCGTGAAGGCCGCGACCGAACCGCCGCTGCGATCGGCCTGCAGGCCGGTGACGGTGGCGCGTTCGAGCAGGAACGACAAAAGTTGGGTTTTCTCGAAGATGCGCGTGACGAGTTCGCAATCGACGAGGTTGTAACGTGCGAGCGCGGGCTTGTCGTGCCGGAAGCGCCGCTCGATTTCGTCCATGCGCGCATAGGGCGTGTCGATGGCCTTGCCCTCGCCCAGCAGCGACTGCGCGACATGCTCCAGGCTGAATGACGGGAAGCTCCAGGTGGCCGAGCGCAATGCCTCGATGCCGTCGATCACGAGCCGTCCCGCGATCGAGATGAAGAAGTGATTGCGGTTGATGCCGTGCTCGCGCCACTCCACCGGGCTGCCGTCGCGGCCGAGCGTGAGCGGCACGCCGAAGTCGTCGGCATGGCGCTGCAGCACGCGCAGATCGAACTGCACCACGTTCCAGCCGATGATCGCATCCGGATCATGATGCGCGATCCAGGCGTTGAAGCGGCGCAGCATGTCGGCGCGCGTGGCGCAGTAATCAAGCGCGAAGTCGATGTCGCCGGGTGTTTCGTCCGGCGCGCCGAGCATGTAGACCTGACGGGCGCCGCAGCCTTCGAGCGCAATGGAATAGAGTTCGCCGCGCGCGCTCGTTTCGATATCCAGCGACACGAGTTTCAGCGCCGGCCGGTAATCCGGCGCCGGCTTGAGTTCGCTCGCGATGGTGCCGTCGCGCGCGACGCCTTCGAACGATACCGGCGCCGTGATGAAGCGCTCCATCAGATAGCGCTCGGGCGGGCGGAGATCGGCTTCATAGACATTGACGCCCGCATTGCGCAGAGACTTCTCGAGCGCGAGCAACTGGCGATATTGCGTGCAGTACAGCCCGAGCACCGGCTTTTGCTGGAAGTCCCGCAGCGGTAAATCGCGCAGGTAGGCATCGCGTATTGCGCTGATCAGCGGTTCGGCCTTCGCCCGCTCTTCCTCGCGAATGAACGCGACGCTCGTCTGCACGCCGATGCGAATTTTCTGCGGCCCGTCATCGGTAGCGAGCCAGAAATCGACTTCGGCGCCGGCCGGTGTGTCGCGCCAGTGACGAGTCAGCAGAAAACCGTGTCGTGCGGGAGCCAGATCGTTACCTTCGAGAGCGCGTGCCATCGAAGCATTTTACTTGGCGTAAAAACAAACAGCCCGGCGTAAACATCGCGCCGGGCTGGAACATTCAACTGAGTTGCGGTGAAAAGATAAGTGCGGTGGCGGCGGTCCGGTCGTCTACCGTCCTGGCGGGCGGTCCCCCGCAGGCGCCCGGTGCCGCCACCGCTCAAGCAGCCTGTGCGACCAGGCTTGCCCGTTGCGACTGTAACGCCGCTACGTGATCGAGTACCGTGTGCTCCGCATGCTCCGGCACTTCGTTCTTCGAGATTACCTCCAGCGCGGCTTCTTGACTGGCCTGTTTCGCGGCCGCCGCTTTCTTGGTCTTCCCCGCGCGTGACGGCGGCTGGCAGGCCCCGCACACCACGTTGTTCTGCAAATCATGTTTGTGTGCGACGAACTTCCCGGTGCAGCGGCAGCATGAGGTCATCTGCAGCATGCCCGCGTCGAAGAAGCGCACAAGAGTCCAGGCCCGCGTGAGATCGAGTACCGCCTCGGCGCCGCTATGATTGCAGTGCTCGAGATACAGCCGATACCCTTTGGTCAACGCATCGAGATGCGAGCATCCCGCTTCGTTCTTCAGGAACGTATAGGTGTTGTAGAACAGCGATGCGTGGATATTGGCCAGCCACGTCATGTACCAGTCTGCCGAGAACGGCAGCATGCCCTTGGGCGGCGATGCGCCCTTCACTTCGCGATAGAGACGAATCATGCGGTCCCGCGAAAGCGTCAGTTCGCTTTCGAGCACTTGCATGCGCGCACCGAGTTCAATCAGCGCGATGGCGCGGAACACTTCCTGGGCGTCTTCAGTGAGGCTCTTCTTCAGCATGGCTCGCTCCGTCGTCACTTAAGCGAACTGTTCAGCCGGCTGGCCAGCCAGCAGGATTGCCGCGTGCGTCGGCGCAATGTCCGCGTTCTTCGCGGGTTGCGTCAAAGCCGACAGCATCGTGTGATCGTTGAAACGGAAAGCGCAAAGCAGGTTGTCCGACGAAGCAAGCTTGACGACCTGAGCGAGCGTGAGACCCGACAGCAAGTCGGCCAGCTCCCCCGACAGACCGAGCCGGAACATGCCGATGGCGCGGTCTTCGCGCAGCAGACGCTGCGCGAGCATGATGTACGACAGATTGATTTCCCGGATCGATTCCAGCGTTTCGCGACCGTTCATGGTTGCAACTTCCAGTAAATCCCCGAATTTCCCGCCGGCTTTTAGCCGATATCTTTTTTGTGGCCTCACCAGGCTCGTTCCGCCCGGCTACGTACTGCGTAATCTTTGTTTCAGCGCGTTACATCTTGTAACAACACTGTGAAACGGATTCTAAGTACGGGCTGAAGCGAAAGCAAGGTCATCTCAATAATATTTTGTTGCAAACAACACTTTGTATCGGTAATTTTTTCGATCGATCCAAAGTTACCTGTAGCGACCGCAAACTTTATTCTTCTGATGTTTAAAGGGTTCGAAGCCCACTGACGTCTTTTTCTTCAGAGTATTTGCTTAATGTCAGCCATAACGGGGGCTTCAGCCAGTCCGTTGACAGCGTTTTCCTGATTTTTTTAGATATTCATCAGAGGATATGGACGTTAAAAAGCCGCATTTCTGCTGTATTGCAGACATGCGGCTTAGCGAGTAATAAATACCTCTTACGTGTTACTGGGTTGTTACTGCCAATCGCAGTCCCGTTGTTACAGACTCGTCAACGTTGAGGCATACCCTTTCTCCACGCGCCCCAATGTGTAACAACCTCCTGCACGAACGGATTGCCGGTCAGATACAAGTTTTCGATCGCGGGCGTGAACCCGCCCTGTGTCGAATAGTTCAGAAGATTATCTTCCGCGGTCTGTCCCTCGTAGGGGCGATCGAAGTCCGATCCAGCCCGCAGCACCGCCAGCCGGGACAGATCGACACGTTTCACGCTCGCGGCCCGCTTGAGCGCTTCGAAGGTCGCGTTGTCTTCCTGCTGCGTGGTGCAGTAGACACCCTTGCCGTCCGTCAATAGACGGGTCCACTCGCGTGCCCGCTCGCCAATGTATTTCCCCGACCACCACGTGTCGCCGGCCAACGTGTCGCACTGAATCACGCGCGGCGGCTGGTTGGCCGGCGCATAGCCAAACTTTGCGCGCGCTACCTTTGCCTCGTCGCTGTCCGAAAGGGTTACGTTGCGTGACATGGCGTAGGCCGCATCGGCGAGCGCCGGATTCAGCGCGAATACCTCGGTCCGATAGTCGAGCGGCGGTTTCTCCTTCGGTCCCTTCGTGTTGATGCCCAGGAATCCGCTCGGCCAGTCGGCGGGTTTCTCGCGCGCGTCCAGTTCCCACTGAATGCCGAAGTCGACGAGATATTTCGCCCATGCCGCCGAGCCCACCGTACCGCGCGCCGGATCGATGCCCGCGATCCCCGCGATCAGGAAGTAGGTGCGCCGCAGGTCGAACCGGTCGGAGAAGGTCAGCGCCATGATCGAGGCCGCCGCGTTCGTGTGGCCCATGCCCGTTGTGATGACGCAGACTTCGTCGCGATTGCAGTGCACCGCGGGATAGTCCGGCGACAGCCCCGGCACCTGCACCGTATCCCATGGACCGAGCTTGTCGAGCCAGATCTGGCCTTCGGGCCCGAACATGCTGATGATCATGACCTTGACCGGACGGCCGCCGTTGCCGTGCCGGTCGTGATCGTTGCTGAAAGTGTCGTCGCGTTGCTGGGCGAAGGCGCAGCCGGTGACGGTGGCCAGGCTTGCAATACCCAGCGCAAGCGCAGTGGCGCGGATCGATTTCGTGAGTTTTGCAGCGGGGGAAGTGGTTCGAAGCGCGCTTGATTGATATTTCGGACGTGACGCGGGAGCTATTTTCATGCGGGCGGATCCTCATAAAGGTTCGACCTTCGAAAGAAGACCGCGCCCGCTCACCGGGCACGGCCAGCCCGCGCAATTATAGGAGAGCCAATAAGCGCTCCATGTTGCAAATCGTGTCGAACGGCGCTCCGTTACGAGCCGCCCTGCGTCGCGCGCGGCGGCGGTGCGCTCGAGGCCACGCCCGCCTCGCTGGTCGGATGCTGGGCCGCTCGCGACCGCTCGCCGCGCTGCTCCGCGCCCGCCTTATCGGCGTCCTGAACGCCGGCATCGGCGGGATCCTGGGTCGAATCCTGAGCGCCCTCCGAATTCCCGCCGTTGACGATGACGAAATTGCGCTGCGGATTCGCGATCTCGATGCCGCGCGCCGTGAATTCGTTGAGAATGCGCCGGTTGAATTCGCGCTGCACCGGCCAGCGCGAACTGTCGCGACACTGGATCTGGCCTGCCAGCGTGACGGTCGAACCATCGACGGCATCGACGCCCCAGAAACTGAAGTCGGACAGGATGCCGTCGCGGAACGCCGCGTCGTCGCGCAACGCCGTGCCGATTTCCTTCAACGTGGAGATCGCCAGATCCACATCCTGGCCCAGTGCAATCGACACGCGCACCGCCGCGTTGCCGATGCCCCGGTTCGTGTTGTTCACCGTCGATACCGAACTGAACGGCACGGTATAGAGCGAGCCGTCGCCGCCGCGCAGACGCACCGTGCGAATCGACAGATATTCCACCGTGCCTGAGACACCCGCGAGCGTGACCCAGTCGCCGACCTGCATCGCGTTTTCCATCAGCAGGAAGATGCCGGTGATCAGATCCTGCACCAGCTTCTGCGAACCGAAGCCGAGCGCGACGCCAAAGATGCTCGCGCTCGCCAGCAGCGGCGCCGTGTTCACACCGATCTCCGACAGCCCCGTCAGCACGACGACCATCGCGATGACGATGAAGAGGCCGCTGCGCATCATTGGCAGCAGCGTGCGCAGGCGTGCGGCGCGCAGGCGTTCGCCGCTAGCGGTCCACTGCTCGAGGCGCTGCTCGACGATCGCGTTCGCCCCTTCCCACACCAGCAACGCGAACAGCGCCGCAACCGCGATGGTCACGATCGCCGAGGCCAGCCGGTTGCCGATGCCGCCCGCCGTGAAGAAATGGATGATGTCGATGCCCCACACTTCGAGCAGCGCAATCAGCGTGACGATCCCGATGAGCACCTGCACGAAGCGCCGCAAGCCGGGGTAATAGCGATACGCGCGACGGCGCACGATGGATTGCTGCGCGGTGTCGTCTTCGTCGTTCTCACGGAAGACACGGCCGAGCGCACCGAACACGACGATCGCCAGCACGCGCGCGCCGATCAGCACCAGCAGCGACAGGCCGCCGAGATGGAACAGCGTGCGATAGCCGTTCTTTACATCGAGCGCCCACACGAACCACAGCGCGATCACGAAGAAGATCGCGACGCCGGCCCAGACGTCGGCGACCCAGTTGCCGAACAGGCGCACCGAGCGGTTCGCGCGTGCGCGCTCGCGGATGCCTTGCGCGACCGAGTTGCGCGACTCGAAAATGACATATGCGATCATCAGATGCACGATCAGCAGCGTGATCTTGAGGACGGCAATGCGCGCGTCGCCGGACAGGCCGATTTCCTCGCCCGCATTGGCGAGCGCGATGCCCACGCCCGCCACGGTCGCGATCCGCCTCACGCAGCGGTGCGTGTACACCGCATAGATATCGCGCATTTGCAGCAGTCGCAGGCCGCTGGCGCGCGGCGCAAGAAAGAACGCGCTGACGATGACGATGGCCCGGCACACGAGATAGACATCGATGAGCGCGCCCGCGACGCGCGCCTGGGGCGTGTTGTCGTCGATGAAGAGCGACATCAGCAAGGTCACCGCGCCGATGAACACGACCAGCGGCGCCAGCATCAGCAGCCCATTCAGCAGCGCGCTTGGCAGCCGTTGCAGCAAGGTCCAGTGCCGCGCGGCGTGACGTTGGCCACGTGCGCTGTCGGCCTTGCGTTCGGCGAGATGCATCGCGGTCTCGTCGCCGCTGCGTACCGCGGCGTCTTCCGCATGCTCGGCCGCGCGCTGCTCCTGCACGAGTTCGGGTTCCTGCACCTCGGCGTCCGCCACGCCACGCGCCGCGAGCCGCGCGCGCGGCTTCCTCAGCAGACGCGAGCACAGCAGTTCGAGCAGCACCGCAGGCAGCAACGACGCCAGCACCGTCCACGCGACGCGGCCCAGCAGCGTGCGCCCCTGATCGGTCGCGGTGCTGCCGCGCCACCATGCGGCGACTGAGCCGAAGTCGAGCAGCGTAGAGATCGAGTGACGCGTGCCCGAGCCGATCTGCACGAGCCAGTGACCGGCCTGACGCGACAACTGCGAGGCCAGGCCATTCGCGGTCAGCGAATGCGCCAGCACGCCGGATGCGCCGGACGCAGGCGCCGCCGCCGACGCCTCCTGCGCCGCGCTCGCGGGCTGAGGCGTGGCGAGCGCGCCCGCGGCGGCGACCGCGCGCAGCGTGTCCTCGACCTGCGAGCGGCGCGCGGGATCGTTGAGCACGGAGAGCGCGTCGCGCGCCTGCTGCGGTGTCAGCGCGACCGCCGGCTGCGACGCATGCGTCGCGGCGCCGGCTGCGGCAAAGGTGGATCGCGGGAACGTCGAGAGCAGACTCGACACGGTGACGAACAAGACGGCAAGAAGAACTTTGCGCATGGGTCGGATGAAGATTACGAAATTTCGGGGACTCGATGCGGACAACACGCACGACCCAAAGTGATGCGAACAACGCTGCGCGACAGACAGGTTTCCTGGGCGCTTGACTGCTGCGGAACAAACTCTGCTTGCGATGCAGCGTGGAATTACAACGGGCGCTTGCATCGATGCAAAAGAGAACGGAACGAACGTGGCGCAGCACCACGACACGTCATAGGCTGCTGACCGCCCTGATCGGGGTAGCACTTGGCGCGCCCGCTGCCGCGCAGACGGCGAGCGGCAGCCAGGGCATGGCGGCATCGGCGACGGCCGCGCCGTCCCGATATGATGCGGCGCCCTTGCCCGAGATGGGCGTCACCCAGGTTCCGTCACGCGAACAGACACAGGTGCCCGCCACGCCCGTGACACCGCGGCCGCATCCGGGCGCATCCGCAAGAAGTCTACGCTAACACGTGCGTCTCACGTCTCACGCTTCACCTGCGGCGGCCGGCTCGTTGCGGTCGCGTGCAACGTCCGGCTCGAAGAACACCCAGCGCACTTGCGGAAACGCGCGCTGCAAGTCGTCCTCGATCACGTTGATCGCGTCGATCATCGCGCGGCCGCTCGGGTAGTCGATCATTTCCGCCTGCACCGCCACGACCACATGCTTGCCCCATTGCAGCGTGATGAGGCTGATGATGCGCGTGATCTCGGGACGCGCCCGCAAGTGCGCCTCGACGGCCTTGCGCACTTCGGGGCTCGCGGACTCGCCGACGATCATCGACTTCACTTCGCGCGCCACCAGATACGCGATGATCATGAGCAGCACGCCCACGCCGATGGAACCCGCCGCGTCGAAGGCGGGATTGCCGGTGAGCATCGTCATCAGCACGGCGGCGAACGCGATGGCGAGGCCCAGCAACGCGGCGACATCCTCGCCCGCGACCACCAGCAATTCCGATTCGCGTGTTTCGCGGAACCAGCGCCACAGGGATTTGTTGGGCGTGCTCTTGCGGATCTCGCGAATCGCGCCCGCGAGCGAAAACCCTTCCAGCACGACAGAAATGCCGAGGATGACCAGCGCCACGACCGGGTTCGACAGCGGCTCGCGATGCATGAGCCGGTGCGCGCCTTCATAGACCGAGAACGCGCCGCCCACGAAGAACAGCAGCAGCGCCACGATCAGCGCATAGAAGTAGATCTCGCGGCCCGAGCCCAGCGGATGCAGCGCGTTGGCCGGCGCCTGCGCGCGCTTCAGCCCGAACAGCAGCAGCAATTGATTGCCGCAATCGGCGGTGGAATGGATAGCCTCGGCGAACATCGAGCCCGAGCCGGTGAACGCCGCCGCCCCGAACTTGCACACGGCGATGCCGAAGTTCGCGGCGAGCGCGTAGAAAATCGCTTTCGGTGATTCTTCCTTCATGCGGTCGTGTGGTTGCGTGGTGATCAGGGACGTTTCAGGAAACCTCGACGCGCCCCGCGCCATCGACCATCTCGCCGATGACGGCGGCTTCGTCGAAACCATCGGCGCGGAAGAGGGCGAGCACGTCGTTCACCGTTTCCGGCGCACATGAAACGAGCAGGCCGCCCGAGGTCTGCGGGTCGGTCAGCAAGGCGCGCGCCTCGTCGCCCTCGACGTGCAGCGCGATGTCGGCGCCATAGGCGTTCCAGTTCCGTCCGGACGCGCCCGTGTAGATGCCTTCGCGTACGAAATCCTGAACCTGCGGCAGCCACGGCAGGTCTGCATAGCGGATGCGCGCCGTCAGCTGCGCGCCGCGCGCCAGTTCGAGCGTGTGGCCGAGCAGGCCGAAGCCGGTGACGTCGGTGAGCGCGTGCACGCCGTCCATTTGCGCGAGTTCCGCGCCCGGTCGATTCAGCTTGGTCGTCGCGGCGATCATCGCGGCATAGCCGGCCGCGTCGAGCCGGTCCTTCTTCAGCGCCGCCGACAGCACGCCGACGCCCAGCGGCTTGCCGAGCACCAGCACGTCGCCGGGACGCGCGGCGGCATTGCGCTTCACGCGCGACGGATGCACGACGCCGATCGCCGCGAGGCCGTAGATCGGCTCGACTGAATCGATGGAATGGCCGCCCGCGATGGGAATGCCCGCCTCGGCGCACACCGCTTCGCCGCCCTTCAGCACTTGCGCGATGACCTCGTGCGGCAGCACGTTGATCGGCATGCCGACGAGGGCGAGCGCCAGGATCGGTTTGCCGCCCATTGCGTAGACATCGGACAGCGCGTTGGTCGCGGCGATGCGGCCGAAGTCGAACGGGTCGTCGACGATCGGCATGAAGAAGTCGGTCGTAGCGACGATCGCCTGTTCGTCGTTGAGCCGGTAGACGGCGGCGTCGTCGGCGGTGTCGTTGCCGACCAGCAGGTCCGGGAACACGGGCAGCGGCGTCGCGCGCTTCAGCAGGTCCGCCAGCACGCCGGGCGCGATCTTGCAGCCGCAGCCGCCGCCGTGGGACAGGCTCGTGAGACGTGGAGAGGTCGTATCGTTCATGGTCGGGGAAAGGGATGTGGGGTCGTGCATTGATGCGTGCCTGAACGGGCATTATCGCCGCTCGCGCCGTAGTACGTTCTACACGATCCGTTTGAACAAATCGGGATAGTCGAGCACGAGGCCGTCCGCATCGACGGTGATCTCCGCCGTGAAGCCCGTGTCGAGCCCCTCGTAGCGATAGCGCCCCCCCGGTTCGATACACGTGTACGCCTGCTCCGCCGCATTGACCACAAGCTCGGGCACGCGCACGTAGGCCACCCGGATCACGCGCCGCTCGCCGCGTACGAGCGCGAGCCGGCGGATCGGCAGCGTGTTGGTGAAAGGGGTCGCGGTGAGATCGACGTCGATGCAGCCGCGCAGCGCATCGAGCGGCGTGCCGTTCGCATCGCGCCATGCGTCGTGATCGTCGCGATGCAAGTCTAGCGCCGCGCCGCCTGCGAGCTTCAGTGCGAGGCGCGTGACCTGCCAGCGCCCGTCGCATTCGATGCGGTACACGAGACCGAACGTCTGCGCATCGCTTTCGCCGACCACGGCGCTCTCGATCACGACGCCCTTCCCCGACACCTCCATCACGAGATGCTCCAGTCCCGTGCCATCTTCCTGCGACCAGCGCGCGCTCTTCATTGCGTGTCCTCCCCGGCGTGATGCGGATCGGCCCAAGGATACAACGCGTCACAAAGCCTTTCGATATGCCTTCGGGAGCCGCGTTTCGCTCGACGACACGAAACCTCACACGGTATACTCCGCGCCATCCCTGCGCAGGCGCGCGCATCGTAGCCACAGCGCCATTCACGCGATCCGTGTCCCGGCGATCCGCGCCTGTCGAACGTCCCCGCTTCTTTGGATCGCCCACCGCATGAAGAACACTCTTGCTCCCGCCTTGCTCGCGCTCGCGCTGTCGGCTTCGATGTTTCAGGTCGTCCAGGCCCAGGAAACGCCGGACCGGCCCGAGGACTACTCGTATCTGACCAAATTGCGCGTGCCCGACTCCGTCGTGCAATGCGTCGCGGCATTCGATCGCTGGGTGGAACACGCGCCGAAGTACGACACGCTGATCGTCCCCGACCGCCGCGTGCTGGCCGCGAAGATCGACAGCGAAACGCCGATCCTGAGCCTCGGCAATCCGATTCCGGTGGACAAGGTCATCGTGATGCGCGCGTTCGCCAAGTCGCGCGGCAAGGAACAATGGACGCGCATGGACAGCCGCTGCGGCGTGCGCGACGGACAGGTCGTGGGCGTTTCGCTCACGCCCAACATGAAGCCGAAGATCGTCCGCTGATCCTCCTGCTTCAAGCTACCCCTGACGGGGACGCCGCTGCAGGGTGCGGCCGTCCAGCCACTTGACGACCTGCCGCCCGTAAGCGCGCGGCGCCTTCGCGTGAACGCGGCCCGCCAGGTCCGCCAGACGGTCCGCCGCCAGCGCCTCGCGCATGCGCTTCTCGGCGTTCTTCATCACCGCGTGCACGGCACATACGCCGCTGGTCGACCAGGGCGGCGCGTCATCGCCAAACACCGCGCAGCGTGCGCGAATCTCCCGGCATTCAAACAGCGGCTTGTCGCCATCGATGGCATCGACGACATCCAGCACGCTGATCTCACTCGATGGCCGCGCAAGCGCAAAACCGCCGCGCGCGCCTTCCGTCGCCACCACGAGTCCCGCCTTGTGCAGCTTCGTGAACAGCTTGGCGACGTAGTCCGCCGGCACGCCTTGCAATTCAGCGAGATCGCGCACGCCGGCCTCGCGCACGCCGTGTGGCGGCTCCGCGAGATACAGCATGCAGTGCAACGCGTACTCCACTCCAGTGCTGATGTGAGCCATGTCCACTCCGACGCATCATGTCGGAGTTCAGGATAGCCCTGCTTAACCAGCCGTGCAATCCACTGATAGGCACGGGTACGCCTTTACAGACGGCCGTCGCGAATATTTCAGGTTACACGTTTGCTTACAAAGGAACACGGCTTGTCATTTTGCTAACCGCTACATTGGTCTCCATGGATTCACAGGGAGAAACCAATGAAAAGACTAGCGATCCTTGCAGCGTTGGGCGTGTTGTTGAGCGGTGCGCTGTCCGGCTGCATCGTCGTTCCGGATGGCGGCGGTTATCACCACCATCACGGCGACTACTATCGCTGACCTTACCCGTGCAGCACCCAGTCAACCTGGATTGAGCATGTCGCAGTTTGTGTTGTAGCTGATCGCGCGAACTCGCAGCGCCCAGACACGAAACAGGAGCAAACATCATGAACAAGACGAAGAAGAGTGTGTTGATCGCCACCCTTGCCGCGGCCCTGGGTTTGGGCCTCGCAAACGCCGCCTCGGCGGACACGCATCACTACGCGCCGCATCACGTCAGCGTGGGCTGGCACGGCGAACGGTACTGGGACGGGCATCGCTATTGGCAACGGCGTGAATGGGAAAGCCATCATCATCACGTAGCGCCGCCGCCCCCGCATCGTTATTGATGCATCGGGCATGCGCCTGAGTGCATGAAAAAGGCCGCAGCGATTTCCATATCGCTGCGGCCTTTTTGCATGGGCGGACGGTGCGCGTCACCAGCGCTTCGGATCGCCGCCGAGTTCCTTGCAGGTGTCGTAGGCGATCGCCTGCAGCTTCGCCTCGCCGATCTGCCCCGACAACGCATAGCCCACCCGATTCCACGCCCAGTAGAAGGTGGTGCGCTGCCCGTCGCGCAGCACGCGGATCTTCGTGTCGTTGCGCCGGATGGTTGCCGTGGTCATGTAGAGCGTGAGCCGTTCGCCTGCCGCGTTCTGGTACATGAACTGCGCCGCGGGCCCCTCCTCGTCCGGCAGCAGCCGTCCGCCGACCAGCTGGAAGCCGTATTCCGCCAGCGATGGAATCGTCACCGAACGGTTCAGGCGCTTGGACAGCCACGTGACGAGATGATCCTGCTGCGACGCCGCCACTTCCACCGCGTGCCGTTGCTCGGGCGCATAGACCGCGTAGGCGATGTCGGCGCGTTCGGCAAAAGGCGGACTCGACTCGCCGAGCGCAGGCAGCAGCATGTGCAGCAGGAAGCCGCACGCCCCGCCGACCACCATGAAGCACGCGGCCAGCAGATAGCGCTCGCGCGGGCGCGGCTTCAGACGGATGACCTGCGGCTCGCCCTGATCGGCGAACAGCGCGCGCAATGCATTGTCCTGCGCACGATAGGCGGCCACGGTCGCCTCGCTTGCGGGATCGTTGGCGACGCGCTGGGCCGCGGCCTCGCGCTCGCCGCCGCTCAGTTCGCCGTCGACGAAGGCGGACAGCGCCTGAAGGTCGCGATCCGGCACGGGCTGCCCGGAGTGCGCGCCGTTACCGGGTGAACGGTCTTGATCTGTCATGAGCGGCTCACCACTTTCAACGACGACGCCGAAGCCTTGCGGTTCGGTTCCTCACCGAGCAGAACCCGCATGTGCTCGCGCGCTCTCGACAGACGCGACATCACAGTTCCGGTCGGCACGTTCAACACCACGGATGCCTCCTGATAACTCATTTCCTCGACGCACACGAGCAGCATCACTTCGCGTTGTTCCACCGGCAGGCAGTAGAGCGCGCGCTGCACGTCCCGCAGCACCAGTCCGTCGACTTCTCCGCGCGGCGCGGCCATCTGCCGCCAGGGCGCGGTTTCGTCGTCCACCGCGATATCACGCCGGCCACGCAGCTGATCGATATACAGGTTGCGCATGATGGTGAACAACCACGCCCGCAGATTCGTGCCTGCATGAAACGATCCCGCGCGATTCAGCGCGCGTTCGGTCGCGTCCTGCACGAGATCGTCGGCCCAGGCGCGGTCGCCCGTCAGCGCGCGTGCATAGCGGCGCAGCTGCGGCAAGTGCGCGAGGAGATCGCCTTCGAAGCTCACGTTCCGGACTTCCTTCGTCGGCACCGCAATCGCGCCGGCTGCCCCGAATCGGCCATCAGTAGCTCCCTCCGCCGGCGGGTCCGCCCGGCGCGCCCGATGAAGGCGCCGCCTGCGTTCCGCTTGCACAGCCGGCCAGCCCCGCCCCGAGGACGAGCGCGACCAGGAGCGCCGTCACTCCGATCGATCGTTTCATGATCGTGTTCCTTTCAGTGTATTGACTGGCGGACGAGCCGCTTTATTCCGCGAGCCCGTCCTGGTGCCGCGTCGTGCCGCCTTACTCAAGGCTTCACGACATGCCACACGTCGCGGAAGTTGTCGCCGTTCTTGTCGCCCGGCTTCGTGTCCTTCGCGAAACGGTACACACGCTTGCCGTCATAGGCCCACTGCTTGCCCCCGTCGGCGGCTTCCATGGTCCATTTGCCCGACGGCTTGTCGGAGTCGGCGGCCATCGCGGCGGGCCACGCCTGTGCGCAGCCGCCCGTGCAGGCGCTCGGGCTGCCTTTCGAATCCTTGTCGAAGGTATAGAGGGTCATGCCGTTTTCATCGACGGCCATGCCGTTGGCTTCCTTCGGCGCCGCCGCATGGGCGGACGAAGCAAAACCCGCCGTGAACACGGCCTGAGCGGCAAACGCGGCGACGGACATCAGGATGCGCTTCTTCATTTCATCTTTCCTTGTTGTAGAAGTATCCGTAGAACGTCCGTCAGCGCTGCACTATTCCGCGGACGATGAAATTAATCGATGCGGCAGCGCCCTCGCATCGCCAGACGGCATCCATTCAAGACCATTCGGGCGCGCTCGGCCAGTGATTCGTGATGTCACGCACGCTCAGACGCCGGCTGCCGCCGCCGTGGCGTCGCGCCAGCGGCGCGTGTCGCGCAGCGGCGGCGCACCGAACAGGCGGCTGTACTCCCGGCTGAACTGCGAAGCGCTCTCGTAGCCGACGCGATGCGCGGCGGTCGCGGCATCGGCGATATCGAGCAGCATCAGGCGGCGCGCCTCCTGCAGGCGTAACTGCTTCTGATACTGGAGCGGGCTCATCGCGGTCACGGCCTTGAAGTGATGATGCAGCGACGACACGCTCATATGCACGTCGCGCGCGATGTCTTCCACGCGCAGCGGCTGATCGAAATACTGGCGCAGCAGCTGAATGGCCTTGGCAATGCGCTGCGTCTGGCTGTCCTGCAGCGCGATCTGCCGCAGGCGCGCGCCGGAGCCGTTCATCAGCAGCCGATAGAGAATCTCGCGCTTCACCAGCGGCGCGAGGATCGGCACGTCTTCAGGCGTGTCGACGAGCCGCAGCAGACGCAGGACCGCGTCGAGCATCGAGTTGCCCAGGCGGTTCACATAGAGACCACGGGAGGCGTCGGCCTGGGTCGCGGGCGGCAGTTTTTCGTCCTGGATCAGCGAAGTGATTTCCTCGACATCCAGCTCCAGCCGCATGCCGAGATACGGCTCTGATTCACTCGCCACCGACACCTGCCCGCACACCGGCAGATCCACCGACGACACCAGGTAGTGCATCGGGTCGTACACATAGACCTCGTCGCCGACCATCAGCCGCTTGCTGCCCTGCGCGATCAGCGCGAGCGCGGGCGTCTGGATGCCGTGCTTCGGACCGCCGGGATTCATGATGCGATGCAGGGCCAGCCCCGGCACCGGCGTTTCGACCGACCCTTCGCAGCCGGCGGTGAAGCGGTCCAGCAGCGTGACGAGATCGAGGCGGGCCTGATCCAGCGCGGGATCGGGGGCGTGGCCGCCGTGCCCGCCGTTGCGTGCGTCCCGCGGCTGCTCGTGCTCCTCTTTACCGGCGAATTCGGGTGTGTCGTTCAAAGCCATGATTTCCGGACCATTTTCGAGATGGGAGAGTGCGTTCAGGATACTCGCGCTAGGGGGAGATTGCTCGGGGACACCCGATGCGTTTGCAGGAACAGGCAAGGATCGAGCAGGATCAGGCTATGACCGCGCGGCACGGCGGGACGATACTGCACTGCCGGGGCGGTTCGTCGCTAGTCCGTGGCGATGCCGCGCCCGTTCAGCCATTCGGGAGCAACCATGCGCTACAGAAAATTCGGCAATACCGGTCTTTTCGTCTCCGAACTGTGCCTCGGCACGATGACGTTCGGCGGCGGGACCGGCGGAATCTGGGACAACATCGGCCAGTTGCAGCAAGCGGATGCCGACACGCTGGTAGGCCGCTCGCTCGATGCGGGGATCAACTTCATCGACACCGCCGACGTGTATTCCGACGGCCGCTCGGAAATCATCACTGGCCAGGCGCTGAAGAACCTCAAGGTGCCGCGCGAAAACGTGGTCGTCGCGACGAAGATTCTTGGCGAAACCGGCACCAAGGGCGCCAATTCGCGCGGTGCATCGCGCTATCACATCATCGACGGCGTCAAGGCGAGCCTGCAACGCCTGCAACTGGATCACGTCGACCTGTATCAGATCCACGGTTTCGATCCCGCCACGCCGATCGAGGAAACGCTGCGCGCGCTCGACACGCTAGTGCAGCACGGACATGTGCGTTACATCGGCGTGTCGAACTGGGCCGCGTGGCAGATCATGAAGGCGCTCGGGATTTCGGAGCGGCTCGGGCTGGCGCGCTTCGAATCGCTCCAGGCGTATTACACGATCGCCGGTCGCGACCTAGAGCGCGAACTCGTGCCGCTCCTGCAAAGCGAGAATGTCGGCCTGATGGTGTGGAGTCCGCTCGCGGGCGGCCTGCTTTCAGGCAAGTTCACGCGCGACGGCGGCAAGGAAGAAGGCAGCCGCCGCAGCAAGTTCGATTTCCCGCCGGTCAACGTGGACCGCGCTTACGACTGCGTCGACGTGATGCGGCGCATGGCCGAGTCGAAGGGCGTGACGGTTGCGCAGATTGCTTTGGCCTGGCTGCTGCACCAGAAGGTCGTGACGAGCGTGATCATCGGAGCGAAGCGGATCGAACAACTCGACGACAACATCGCGGCCACCCAGGTGAAGCTCAACGAAGACGAGCTGGCGGCGCTCGACGAAGTCAGTCAGTTGCCTGCCGAATATCCGGGCTGGATGCTCACGCGCCAGGGAGAAGCGCGTCTGAAGCAGATGAAGGACTAGTCCTCGGCCTGAAGCGGGACGACGGGCGGACTTTCCACCCGCCCGTCAGGCCTAGGGATTTACCCTCGATTCAGGGCGATTTGCTGCCTTTTACCCCCTTTATCTCGAAATAAGATATTCCCTATCCCGGCTATCGCATTGCTGCATAGAAACAGTCTGTCGACACTGTACGCACAACATCACATTGCCTCTGGGAGACAAGCATGCGTACTCAAGTCGGCATCATCGGCGCGGGCCCGGCCGGGCTTCTTCTTTCTCATCTGCTGCATCTGCGGGGCATCGAATCCGTCGTGCTCGAGGCGCGCAGCCAGAACGACATCGAATCGACGATCCGGGCCGGCGTGCTCGAACAGGGCACGATGGACACGCTCAATCAGGCCGGTCTGGGCGCGCGGATGCAGGCTGAAGGCGCGTTGCACCACGGCTTCGAACTGGCTTTCGAGGGACAGCGCCGCCGCATCGCGCTGACCGAACTGACCGGCCATTCGATCACGGTCTATGCGCAGCACGAAGTCATCAAGGACCTGGTCGCGGCGCGGCTGGCCGCGAATGGCGCGCTCAAGTTCAATGTGTCGGACGTCTCGCTGCACGACTTCCACGAAGGCAGCGACCGCAAGCCGCGCATCACCTACCGGCACGAGGGCCGCGACGAAACGCTCGAATGCGATTTCATTGTCGGCTGTGACGGCTCGCAAGGCGTCTCGCGGCAGTCGATTCCCGAAGCGGTGCGGCAGGACTATCAGCGCATCTATCCGTTCGGCTGGTTCGGCATTCTGGTGGAAGCGCCGCCCTCCTCGGACGAACTCATCTACGCGCGTCACGACCGCGGTTTCGCGCTCATCAGCACGCGGTCGCCGGGGGTGCAGCGCATGTACTTCCAGTGCGACCCGAAAGACACGGTCGATGCCTGGTCCGACGATCGCATCTGGGCCGAACTGCACGCACGCGTCGACACCGCCGATGGCTGGCAGATCACCGAAGGCCGGATCTTTCAGAAGAACATTGTCGGCATGCGGAGTTTCGTGTCCACGCCGATGCAGTCCGGCAAGCTGTTCCTCGCCGGCGATGCCGCTCACATCGTGCCGCCGACCGGCGCCAAGGGCCTGAACCTGGCGGTGTCCGACGTGCGTGTGCTGAATGCCGCGCTTGTCGACTTCTACAAGGAAGGCAGCGGCGAGAAGCTGGCGCATTACACGCAAACCGCGCTCAAACGCGTCTGGCGCGCCGAGCACTTCTCCTGGTGGATGACGCGCATGCTGCACAAGCTCGAAGACACCTCGCCGTTTGAGCAGCGTCTCCAGGTGGCGGAACTGGAGCATGTGACGACGTCGCGTGCGGCCGCCATCGCGCTTGCCGAGAACTACGTGGGGAGCGTTGCGGTTTGAGCTTCTGTGCCCGCATGGCGCCTGCGAGGCGCCATGCGGGGGCACCTCACAGCACCGCGACCACCCGGACATCCCCCTCGACCGACGGAATCACCTGCCCGCCGACGCGCCGGAACGTGATCGTCACGTTCTTGTCGCCGAGCCGCAGGTCACCGATTTCGAGCCAGTCGATGCCCTCGGGCAATTGCGGACGATCGATGCGCACTTCGTCCTTCACCGCATCCACCGACACGCCCAGACACGCTTCCAGGATCATGAACGGCGTGCCGGCTGCCCAGGCCTGCGGCAGACACGCGACCGGGTACGCGATCGGCCGTTCGCCGCGCTGCCGCGTGAAGCCGCAAAACAGTTCAGGCAGGCGCATGTCGAAAGTGACGGCCGCCTCGAAAAGCGCCTGCAACAGACCGACTGCCGCGCCGCGATCGCCATAGCGTGCCAGACCGCGCGCGCATAGGGCCGTGTCATGCGGCCAGACCGAGCCGTTGTGATACGACATCGGGTTGAAGCGCGGCTGCCCCGCCGCCAATGTGCGCACGCCCCAGCCGGTATGGAACAGCGTGGATTCGAGCTGACGGGCAACCGCTTCGCCTCGTGTCCGGTCGACGAGATCGAAGGCCAGCAAATGTCCCGCGTTCGATGACAGCACGCGGCACAGATCGCCCTTGCCGTCCAGCGCGATGCCGTAAAAATCCATCTCCGGCATCCAGAACATTTCTTCCACCCGCTCGCGAATGTGACGCGCACGCCGCTCGAACTCGCGGGCGCGCTCTTCTTCGCCTCGTTCGCGCGCGAGACGCGCCATCGTGGAAAAGGCCGTCGATGCATAACCCTGCACCTCGACCAGCGCGATTGGGCCGATGGGAAACTTGCCGTCGGCGTGGAACACGGAATCCTGGCTGTCCTTCCAGCCTTGATTGGCCAGACCGTGTTCGGAGGCGCGCTGATAGTCGAGCAGGCCCCATGGATTCTTGTCGCAGTGGCGCGCCACCCAGTCGGCCGCGAGTTGCAGCGCGGGCCAGATTTCGTCGAGCAACGCGCGGTCGCCGGTGCGCTCGGCATAGGCACCCGCCAGCACGATGAACAGCGGCGTGCTGTCCACACCGCCGTAATAAAGCGCGAACGGGACTTCGCCGGTGGCGGCCATCTCGCTCTTGCGCGTCTCGTGCATGATCTTGCCGATTTCCGCGTCGCGGAACGCCGAATCCTCGCGGGCCTGGTGGGCGGCCAGGAAGCGCAGGACGCCACGCGCGAGCGTGGGGTGCAGCCAGAGCATCTGCAGCGACGTGATGATGGCGTCACGCCCGAAGGCCGTGGAAAACCATGGAATGCCGGCGTACGGATACGGACCGGTGTCGAGATCCGTGGTCAGCAAGCCGAGATCCGCCAGGGAACGGTCGATCCACTCGCTGAAGAGCGGATTGCTCGAACGCACGCGGGCACTGGCCCGACGCCGGTCCCGCATGCGCCGGTGCGCCTCGACGAGCGCTTCGCGGATGGCCGGCCGCCCTGATTCGGGCTCGCACTCCGCGGCTTCAGCCGCGTTGCGCTTGCTTTCCTCGCTGGCGTCGCTCAATGCGCGGGTGACAGCCGTGACGGACAGATAGACCGAGATGGCCGTCTCCGACTGGATATGCAGCGCGTAGTCGGCGCGCGAGGGCGACAGCACGTCCGGCGCCGGCGTGAACTGGATGCGCGCGGTGCGCTCCACTTCATCGAGACCGACATAGCGGAGCACGACCTCGCCGTTCTCCACCACCGGCGCGCGCAGGCTGCCGCGTTTGCCGCGTTTCGCGCCGCGCACCTCGAACATGTCGAGGAAATCCGCCTTGAAGGAAATGGACAGCGGTACCGTGGACGGCTCCGTGCCGTAGTTCGTGAGGACGATGCTTTCATGCAGCACGTGCCCGGACAACACGCGCTTGCGTTCGACGTGAATCACGCCTTCCGGCGTGCGCGCCCCGCCGATGGGCGGCAATGGGCGGTTCGTCAGATGCGCGGTGAAAACGGCGTTGTCGCTCGATACGCTGCCTGAAAGCAGTGAAGGAGCCCGGCCGCCAAAGGTCAGGACGAGTTCGGACAGCACCCGCGTGTCGTTGACGAACAGACCGTCGTCGCCGCCACGGATGTCGCCATTGGCGTCGTACACGGCGAACGTGTTGCCCGACTTGAGCACGAACTGGCGCTCGCTGGGCATGTTCGAATGCTCGGTCGGGATGAATGCCTCGTCCGTGCCGGCAGGCTTCAATTGCCCCTCCGATTGCTGCTGCTGTTGCTGTTGCTGTTGCTGTTGGCCGGGGTCCTGCTTCTGTTCCTGATTAGTCATTGCACCTTCCTGAAAGTGATCTGAAGGGTGTTCGTGAACTACGATTGAATGCACCCGGAGTGGCGCGGCATGCGCCGAACGCCCGTGCGGACGGCACCTGCATGCACCCGGTAAAGCGCTTACCCGCTATCATCGACGGTTTTTCGACTCAACCGGGCCTGACGGGTTCTCCGCGCGCAATGTCATTTCCGCATATTGATCTACTCTATTCCGCCTCGGGCCTCGCGGTGGGCTTCCTCGTCGGACTGACGGGCGTGGGCGGCGGTTCGCTGATGACGCCGCTCCTCGTCCTTCTGTTCGGCATTCACCCCGCGACAGCCGTGGGCACCGACCTGCTCTATGCAGCCGCAACCAAGACCGCCGGCACGCTGGTACACGGCCTCAAGGGTTCCGTGGACTGGCGCATCACCGGCCGGCTCGCGGCGGGCAGCGTGCCGGCAGCTGCCATCACGCTCTATTTCCTGCACGCGCACGGCATAGGCTCTCCGGATACCGCCCGTCTCATTCAGGTGATTCTCGGCAGCGCACTGCTGATCACCGCCGTTTCACTCATCTTCCGCCCGCAACTCGCGCGCCTCGCCTACCAGAAGGGCCGCAGCCGTCCCGAGCGGCCGGCGCGCACGGTTGCCTGGACCGTCTTCACCGGCGCCGTGCTCGGCGTGCTGGTTTCGATCACCTCGGTGGGCGCGGGCGCGATCGGCGTGACCGTGCTCCTGCTGCTGTATCCGCGGCTCGCGACCGTGCGCATTGTGGGCTCGGACGTGGCCCACGCCGTGCCGCTGACGCTGATTGCCGGGGCGGGCCACTGGATGCTCGGTTCAGTGGACTGGGCCCTGCTCGCCTCCCTCCTCGTGGGCTCCATTCCAGGTATTGCCGTGGGCAGCATGCTCTCCTCAAAGGCGCCCGAGGCCCTGTTGCGACACGTGCTCGCCGCCACGCTGGTGCTCGTGGGAGTCAAGCTCGTTTTCAGTTGATGTTAGTCACGTCGCATGATGGTTTCCAGTCGGCCAAAAGATATAGGCCGATTCTGACCCTGCCGCATCCCGGCGCCGTTTGATTCCGTATTCGTCCTAGGCCATTCGGCCAGCTTTCGCACGAGCGGCCAATGCGGCATCATGGCCGCTCCATCGACCGCCGGGTAATACGGGCGTCTGGCGTGCGTCATCGGGCGTGTGCCGTGTCTTCACGAGGAGTCAGGCGATGAATCAGAACGACCATCCGCAGAACGAGCTTTCTGACGAGCACGCATCATCGAGAAACGAAGGCTCGGCCAGCGACGCTCCCGCGGACCCTGCGCGGCGCAGGCTGCTGGCGGCGGGCGTCGCGGGCGTGGGTTTCGCGGGGCTCACGCTCAGCGGTTGCAACCTGTTCGAGCAGAAACCGTCCACACCGAAGACAGCGGCAGACCTCGCGCTCGACCGCACGCTTGCCGTGCAGGTCAGGAACATCGTCGTGATCTACGCGGAAAACCGCAGCTTCACCAATCTCTACGGCAATTTTCCGGGCGTTCAATATCCGCTCTCGGCCGTGCCTGCGTCGCACTACACCCAGCTGGACCGCGACGGCGTCACGCCCATGCCTTCGCTGCCGAAGATCTGGGGCGGCCTCGTCCCGCAGGCGCAGGAAGTGAACGGCGTGCGTTACGCCATTTCCGAGCAGCAGATCACCGGCTTGCGCAACGGGCCGTTCCAGATTCCCGATGCAAACGGCGCACCGCTGCCCAATTCCGTCATCACGCGGGATCTCGTGCACCGGTTCTATCAGAACCAGATGCAGATCAACGCCGGACGCAACAACCAGTTCGCGGCGTGGGGCGATTCAGGCGGCCTCGTCATGGGTCATTACCAGAACTCGCCGGACACACTGAGACTCTGGGGGCTCGCACAGCAATACACGTTGTGCGACAACTTCTTCATGTCGGCATTCGGTGGGTCATGGCTGAACCACATCTTCCTGATCTCGGCTCAGCCGCCGTTTTACACCGACGCCAGCACCGGTCCGGCAGCCAAGCTGCTGGCCGTAGTCGAAGGCGACGACCCCACCGGCTCGCGCTTGAAGCTCGCGCCGAATTCTCCGGCGTCGGCACTCGAAGGCCCGCCGAAGTTCGTCCGCGATGGCGCCCTGACCGCCGACGGCTACGCGGTCAACACCATGTTCCCGCCGTTCCAGCCGAGCAACGTGCCCCCTCCACCCGGCGGCGATCCGCGTCTGGCGGACCGGGCCAACGCGCTCGTGCTGCCGCCTCAGACCTACGCGAACATCGGTGACCGGCTGTCCGCGAAGAACGTCGACTGGGCGTGGTATAGCGGTGCATGGCAGTACGCGCTGGAGCATCGCGACACCGGCGCGGTGCCGGATTTCCAGTATCACCACCAGCCTTTCAACTACTTCGCCAACTACGCGCCCGGCACGGCAGCGCGCGCCCAACACCTGCGCGACGCCGGCCTCGGCGATGACCCGTCCACGAACAGGCTGCTCGCTGACATCGACGCTGGCCGCCTGCCCTCTGTCACGTTCTACAAGCCGCAGGGCAATCTCAACATGCATGCGGGCTATGCGGACGTCGCATCGGGCGACCGCCACATTTCGAATGTCATCGAGCATATCCAGCGCGGGCCGCAGTGGCAGAACACCGTCATCATCGTCACTGTGGACGAAAACGGCGGCTGGTGGGATCACGTGTCACCGCCGAAGGGCGACCGCTGGGGACCGGGCTCGCGCATTCCCGCCCTGGTGATTTCGCCGCTTGCGAGAAAGGGCTACGTGGATCACACCGTGCACGACACCAACTCGATCCTGCGCTTCATCTCGCGCGTGCATGATCTTGAACCGCTGGATGGCGTCATCAGACGAGACCGGGCGATGGCCGAACGTGGGCAGGCGCCGCTCGGCGACCTGACCACCGCGCTCGACCTGACCTAGCGCCGGTCATATGCCGCTAGTCCCGCTCGATCCACGCGCGCGCGGCTATCTCGATCAGATAGCCATAGTGCAACGCGTTCACCGGCACCACGGCGCGCGCCGGCTTCCACGCGCCGAAGTGGCGCGCGTAGATCTCGTTGAACGCCTTCCAGTGTTCGACGCCTGCGAGGTACACCGTCACTTCGATGCAATCGCCGAGGCTTGCGCCCGCCGCCTCCAGCACGGTGCGCAGATTGGCGAGCGTCTGCTCGGCCTGCTCTTCGAACGGGCGATCGCCGGTATGCGTGCCGTCCGGACGCACGGGCAACTGGCCCGAGACGCAAACGAGATTGCCCGCCCGCGTCGCGTGGCTGTAATGGCCTGCGGGAATGGGCAGACCAGGGGCGTTGATGAGTTCAATGGGTGGCATGGCGTGCTGTCAATTGATGTCGATGATGAGGAAAGCGCCGGTCCACGAAAACCAGGCACGTGCAAACAAAGAGCGATTCGAACACATTGGATTCTTGATCTGCAGTCAAGTTTGATTTGAAACTATCGCTGTTTTTGCGAAAGTCGAAGCGGTTCATACTCGCTTCATCGATTCTGAATCATCCAACTGGAGCAAGAACATGAACATTTTCATTACGGGTGCGGGCGGGTTCATTGGCGGTTCAATCGCCGCCGGGCTTGCGCGTGACGGACATCGCGTCCGCGGACTCATCCGTCGCGCCGAACAAGCCGGCGACTTGAAGCAACTCGGCATCGAGCCGGTCATCGGCAGTCTGGACGACACCGCCGTGCTCGCCGCCGAAGCCCAAGCCGCCGACGCCGTCATCAACGCCGCCAGCAGCGATCATCGCGGCGCGGTCGAAACGCTGCTTGGCGCGCTCGAAGGCTCGAACAAGCCGTTCCTGCATACGAGCGGATCGAGCATCGTCGGGGACGCGTCGGGCGGCGAGGCATCCGAGCGGATCTACACCGAAGACGATCTGCCCGAACCGACAGCCGACAAGGCGCCGCGCGTCGCCATCGACCGTCTCGTGCTCGACGCCGCCAACCGCGGCGTGCGCTCGGCCGTGTTGTGCAACACGCTGATCTACGGCCATGGCGTGGTGCCCGGCGCGTGCAGCGTACAGTTGCCGCGCCTGGAAAGACAGGCGCGGAAGAGCGGCGTTGTGCGCCACGTCGGCCGGGGCCTGAATATCTGGTCGAACGTGCATATCGACGACGTCGTCGAAGCCTACCGGCTCGCGCTCCAGAAGTCGCCCGCGGGCACGTTTTATTTCGTCGAAAGCAGCGAAGCGCAGTTCCGCGACATGACCACGGCAATGGCGCGTGCGCTCGGACTGCGCGGACCAGAAGACTGGCCGCTGGAGGAAGCGATCAAGGAATGGGGCTATGAAATGGCCTCTTACGGTCTCGGCTCGAACAGCCGCGTGCGCAGCCAGCGGGTCCGTGAAACGCTCGGGTGGCAGCCGAAGCGGACGTCCGTGATCGAGTGGATCGAAAACGAACTCGTCACCAAGGCGGCGTAAGCACGGATAGCGTTGAGCGCCGCAGCGTGCGGCAAACTGGCTTGACCAATTTGCCGCGCAGGCCGAAGACATCGACTTATTTCAGCTCGCTCGAATAACGCTCGATATCCGCCCGAGGCATGCCCGATTTCTCCGCCGATTCACGAATCTGTTGCCACGTGGTCGGATCGACGGCAATGCCCTTCGCGCCATATTCCGCACGGCGCGCTTCTTCCACATCGCCGGGCGCCAGGATCTCGTCTACGCCCTCGGCACGCGGCGAAGCCTTCATCCAGGCAAGAAACGCTTCCGCTTCCTGTTGTGCGGCGGGTGCGTCGAAGGCGTTCGGGTCGAGAATCACCGAGGTCATGCAATTCATGATCGCGCTCGTCTTCTCCAGCGTGCTTTCATGCGTCGTATAGCCGCCCGACAGCGCTCCGCCAAATATCTCGCACAACGCGGCGAGCCCCGAGCCCTTGTGCAGACCGAAGGCCGTCAACGTACCGAACGGCTCCTCGTGCATGACCTTCGGCTCGATGGTCGGATGCCCTTCGTGATCGAGCAGCATGCCCGGCGCAACCTTCACGCCCTTGTTGTATGCGACACGCGTCTTGCCGTACGCGATGCCGGCCGTCGCGAAGTCGAGCACCAGCGGCGGTTTGCCGTCGCGCGGATAAGCCGCGCAGAACGGATTCGTGCCGAAACGGCGGTCGATGCCGCCGAACGGCGCCACCAGCGGATCGCCCGCGACGTTCACGAAATGGAAGGACACGAGGCCGGCCTTCGCGCACTGCTCCGCCCAGTGACCGATCCGGCCGATGTGATGCGCGTTGCGCAGGCCGACAGCGCATACACCCAGTTTCTTCGCGCGCTCGATGCCATGTTCCATCGCCTCATAGGCGACGACCTGGCCAAAGCCCTTGCGGCCGTCGATGCTCAACACCGCGCCGGCATCGCGCACGATTTCGGCATGCGTGTTGAGTTGCAGTTGCCCTGCGCCGAGCGAAGCGACATAGCGCGGAATCATGCCGATGCCATGCGAATCGTGCCCCGACAGGTTCGACATCACGAGGTGGTCCGCGATCAGTTCGGCCTCGCGCGGCGCACTGCCCGCGTGCGTCCAGATGGCGCTGACATAGGCGTGCAGCGTGTCGGCGGCAATGCGCCGTTCCGGGGCGTTCGTGCTGGGCGTGGAAGATGCGTTCATTGCAAGACTCGTCTCCATGATGATGGGCTTGCGCGTCCGGCGTCGGGACGCGTGCGGGCCTATCACTTTACCGACGATCAACTGGCCTTACCAGTTTGAATTCACAGTTTTCCGCGAACGGCCGACAAAAAGCCCGGACAAGCCGGGCCTTGCTGAAGCCTGTGTCTTGCAAAAACCTCGCTGTCAAGGCGCCAGCGCAATCACCTCCGCCACCGAAGCCGTCAGCTTCTTCGCATAAGGCACATGAAGGAACTCGTTCGGCCCATGCGCGTTCGACTTCGGGCCGAGCACGCCGCACACCATGAACTGCGAGCGCGGGAAGCCTTCCTTCAGCGTATTCATCAATGGAATCGTGCCGCCCTGCCCCATGAAGGCCACATCCGCGCCGAAGTGCCGCCGCGACGCCTCGCTCAGCGAGCCGGCGAGCCAGGGTGCGAGGTCGGGCGCATTCCAGCCTGTCGCCGCTCCCGCCTCTGGCTTGAACGTCACCCGGGCGTTATAGGGCGGATCGAGTTCGAGCAAGGACTTCAGTTGGGCCACCGCCGCCGTGGCCTCGACGAGCGGCGGCAGGCGCAACGACAACTTGAACGCCGTACGCGGCGCCAGCACATTGCCGGCGTCGGCGAGCGCTGGCAGGCCGGCCGCGCCTGTCACGGTCAGCGAGGGACGCCAGGTGGAATTGAGCAACGCCTCGTGCGGGTCGGTGGTGGTCGGCAGGACACTGCCGCCGTCCTGCCCGCAGCTCCACGGCAGCTTTTTCCAGACATCGTCGCCGAGGATATCGGCGGTGACTGCCGCTTCGCGCTGCCGCAGCAACGGGATCTCGCAATGAAAGTTCTTCGGCAGGAGATCGCCGGTGCTCGCGTCCTCGAGGCGCTCGAGCAACTGCCGCATGATGCGGAACGTCGACGGTGCAATGCCGCCGTAGCCGCCCGAATGAATGCCCTCGTCGAGCACCTGCACTTCGAGGTCGCCGCCGACCAGACCACGCAGCGACGTGGTCAGCCACAGCTGATCGTAGTTGCCGGCGCCCGAATCCAGGCAGATCACCAGACCGACCTCGCCGAGTCTGTCGCGCAACGCGTCGATGTAGGGCAGCAGGTCATAGCTGCCCGACTCCTCGCAAGTCTCGATGATGCCCACGCAGCGCGGCCGCTCCACGCCTTGTGCGTCCAGCGCAGCGAGCGCCGTGATGCTGGCGTAGGTGGCGTAGCCGTCGTCGGCGCCGCCGCGGCCATAGAGCTTGTCGTTCTCGAACTTCGGCGTCCAGGGGCCGAGGTCGTTGCGCCAGCCTTCGAATTCCGGCTGCTTGTCCAGATGGCCGTACAGCACCACGGTTTCCGTGCTGCCCGAACGGGTCGCGGGTGCCTCGAAGAAGATCACCGGCGTGCGTCCGGCCAGGCGCACGATCTCCACCTTGAGCCCCTTGACCGGCTGCGTCTTCACCCAGTCCACCGCGTCCGTGACCACGCGCTCGATGAAGCCATGGCGCGCCCAATCGTGGTCGAACATCGGGCTCTTTGCGGGAATCGCGATGTAGTCAGTCAGCGCCGGAACGATCTCGTCGTTCCACTTGCGTTCCACAAAATCGCGCAGCGCAGCGGAGTCCAGCTGCACCGCCTCGTCGTGTTGCATGCCGCCGCCGGTAGTCATGAGCGTGTGTCCATTGAAGCAAAAATCTCATGATAGACGGGTTTCACGCCAGATTCGAATTGCGACTCATTGCTCATACAATTTGTTTGACTTCGCTCTATCGACTGGGGACTGCGTTCCGGCTACATCATCACGGCGCAGCCGATACCACCACGCGCGTCACGGCAGGATCGGCGTCGATTGCCTGCTCGGTGAAAGGGAAGCGCGCCCAGCGCTTCGCCGCGAATGCGCGGGTTGCGTCGGCGGAGTGAGGCGAGGCCGGATCGTCCGATTCGGAGTGCGACAGCATCGTGTCGGCCTCCACGCCGTCCACTCCATCTGCGCCGAACGTCACGACCTGGACATAGCTGTCGCCCTGCCCGTTCGGATCCATCGGATAGTCTTTCGCGTCCAGCGGCCGCCGCGCGCACACGACCGTGAAGTATCCCGCCTCGTCACACCCGCCGTAGAGCGGCACGCGCGCGCCCTGGCGAGTGGTGTAGAGAATGTCGCCGCGTCGCGAATCGAGCGCGAAGCCGTTCAGCCTGAGCGCAAGCGCCGCGCCGCCCAGCGCCTGACGCAGATCCTGCAGCACGGCCGGATTGTCGACGTTGAAGTCGGCCGGCGTCGCAAGCGGCTTGTCCGGATCGAAACCCGCTACGTACAGCCGCTCGGGCGCAATGCGCGTGATGCGCATCCAGAACTCGTCCCACAGGTTGGCGCCGCGCGCGTCGATGTCCGCCGTCCCGTTCCACTGGCGCAGCACCTCGCAGGCGTCGTGCAGGTTGGACAGCGCATCGTTGACAGTGCAGACGGCGTCGAGCAGCGGCTTGCGGAACAGCCGTTCGGACATCGAGTGAGTCTCGAGCACGGCCGTTTCCAGCGCGTCGCGCGTCACCCCGCCGCGCTCGCGTTGCAGGCGCGCGGCGAGCAGATGGCCATAGCGCGTGCGCAGCGATTGCTCGCCGCGCGTGGCCCCGGCGATGCGCGGATAGCCCGTCAACGGCGCGTTGGCGTTGGTGAGCCAGTAGCTGTCATTGAAGTTGCCGACATAGTCGCCGCGCACGGTGTTCGCCATCTGCCCGACGGCCAGCGCACCCGCTTGCGCGCTGGCCGGATCGACGCGCCACGCGCAGGCGCTCTTGGCGCCGTCGAGGAACGGCACGCCCGGCACGCGCCCCGCGAATGCACGGCCGGCGGGCGTCGTGCAGGTTTCCAGGAGATCGTCGGGGACATCGGGAATCGGGCCGATGTCCGCGAACCACACGCGTGCATCGCCGCGACCAATGGCGAACGTGTTGACCCACGGCATCCCGGCGTAGCGTTTCTGGATCGCGATGAAGTCGTTCAGCGAACGCGCCTGGTTCCACGCGAAGAAGTTCTGGAAGGCGCGCAGGTTGTCGGCATTGACGTCGGCGAGCGCGTAGGCGCGCTGCGCATTCCAGCCGAGGCCCGCCGCCTGCACCGACAGATCGACGACCGGACCATAGCGCGTCTTGTAGAGCGTGCGCGCGACCGTCTCGAAAGAACCGTCGGCGCGCCGCGCGCGCACCGTGAGCGGCACGGGCGTCATGGCCTCGCTTTGGCCGTCGACGAGATAGCGCGTCGGATCAGCCGGATCCAGCGTGAGCTGGAAGATGCCGAAGCGCCGCGCGCTCGACACCGTATGCGTCCACGCGACGTTCTCGTTGAAGCCGAGCACGATCAGCGGCACGCCGAGAAACGACACGCCCGCGACATTCACCTTGCCCGGAATGGTCAGCTGCGCCTGATAGAAACGGTCCGGGCCACGCCAGAACCAGTGCGGATTGCCGAACAGGATGCTGCGTCCATCGTGTGTCACCGGAGCGCCGAACGCAAGCGCATTGCTGCCGATGCCGGGCGTGTCGCCGATCGCAAAACGCAGCGTGTTCGCGGTCTGCTGCGGCGCGTCGAGTGCGCCGCGCGGCGCGGTGGTGGCCGCGCTCGGCGGATGGGCCGTCGCGATCGGCGTGATGAAGCGCACCGAACCGCCGGCCAGATTGGCCGCGATCAGACGCCGGTAGATATCGTCGGCGCTGATCTTCGCGATCCACGGCTTGCCCCGGCACGCCGCATGCGCGCCCGGCGAACGGCCTGCATCGATTTCGGTGAGATAGCGGTTGTAGCCACTGGCGAAACCATCGATAAGATTGCGCAAGTCGGCCGGCTGCGCCGCGCGAAAGCGGTCGAGATTCGCCTGCTCGCCGATCAGCTTGAAGAAGAAGTCCGAGTCGATATTGCGCGGCTGACCGAAGGTCGCGGGCGCGGAAGGACGGGCATCCGCGCCGAAGAAGGCGGAACGCTCGCCCCGATAGGTGACGAAGGCATCGGCGAGCGTGCAGAGGTTATCCTCCGCCTGTGCATACCCGAAACCGAAACCCAGACTGCCCCAGTCGGCGGCGCGGATGTGCGGAATGCCGTCACGGGTGCGGCGGATTTCGGCGCTCCAGGTGCTCGTGCTCTGTGTGAACTGTGCAGACGGCGGATAGGCGCAACCGGCCAGCAAAACACTCGCGAGCACACCGGAGATGACGAGGCTGATGGTCTGATTCATCGCGCGAGTCCCTCGGTCCAGTCAGCGTGACACCATGAAACCATGAAGCCGTGACGATGGGCGAACCACTGTCCGCGCGCAGTATCGCATCCGGTGCGAAGCATGCACCGCCAAAGTCTAGCCGCTCGCGGTGGTACCGCGAACCGGTGCCGCCCCTGATCATTCACCCCGAAGATGACCGATTCCGAAGATCCCCGCCCCACTCCGCCCGAATCCCCGCTGCCTGGAGATTGCTGTCAAAGCGGCTGCGACCCCTGCGTGTTCGATCTTTACGACGAAGCGCTGGCGCGCTATCGGACGGAACTGGCTGCGTGGGAAGCGCGTCATCGTCCGCAAGCAGCCCGGGACGATTGACAGACGGCCTTCGTCCGGCGATCCGAGCAGTTCCGCGGGCACGGCGCTATGCTGGTGTCCCCCTGTTGGCCGGAGCCGGTTCCGGCTGCCTGGAAGCAGGCAAAAAGCAGACAAAAACCATTCTCTAGGAGCAGCGCCCCATGTCTCTCACGATGTATCGCGCATCGATTCCCGTCTTCATCCGCGGCCTCGAAGTGTGCGCGGATCTGCTCGCCAAAGGCGCCGCCTTCGCGGACCAGAAAGGCCTCGCCCACGCAGATGTCCTCAACGCCCGGCTCGCACCCGACATGCTGCCGCTCGTCGCGCAGATCCAGCGCGCCAGCGACACAGCCAAACTGTCGGCGGCACGCCTGTCAGGCGTCGAGGCGCCGCGTTTCGAGGACGACGAGGACAGCTTCGCGTCACTGCAGGCGCGCATCGAGAAGACGATTGCGTTTCTGACGAGCATCGACAAGTCCACGCTCGTCGACAGCGAAGCGCGCACGGTCACGCTGAAGTTTCCGGACTTTTCGCCGTCGTTTTCCGGCGTCGATTATCTGCTCGGCTTCGGGCTGCCGAACTTCTATTTCCACGTCGTCACGACGCACGACATCCTGCGCCATCTCGGCGCGCCGATCGGCAAACGGGATTTCCTCGGTCCGCTCAAGTAGGACTCAAGTGAAGACGCCGGGCGCTGCGGGACGAACCGTCCCGCTCACCCCTGCCGCGCCGCGATCTGCTTGCGCCAGCCGGCGAGAATCCGGCGCGCGAGCGCGTCGTAGTCGCCGCCGAAGTGGTGGTCGCCCGGCAGCTTCACCACTTCAATACCCGTCTTCGTCAGGTCCGGGCACAGCGTGTCTTCTTCCTTCTCACCGTAGATGCATTGCACCATCGCCGGCGGCACCTTGTTCAGTTCCGGCCGCACCTTCAGCGCCTTGTCGCTCGCCGGCATGCCGAGCCAGCCCGTCACGCGGATCTGGAAATCGGCGGCGGGCGAAAAGCCCATCAGCGAGATGTACGACACCTGTTCGCGCACCGCGTCCGGCAGACGGTTGTAGGCGAACGGCATGACGTCGGCGCCGAACGAGTAACCCAGCAGCGCCACGTGGCTCGTATGCCAGCGCGCGTTGTAGAAGCGGATCACGCGAGCGAGGTCGTTGGCCGTCTGCTGCGGCGTTTTTTCGCTCCAGAAGTAGCGCAACGAATCGATGCCGATCACCGACACCCCGTCACGCTGCAACGCAAGCGCCATGGTCTTGTCGAGATCGCGCCAGCCGCCGTCGCCGGAAATCACGATGGCGAGCAGATCGGTCGGCTTGTCAGCGCGCAGTTCGATCAGCGGCAGATCGGAGACATCGCCCTCGGCGACCGGCTCGGCCTTCTTCAGGTGCGGCGCGGTCAGCGCGACCAGCGCATCGGCCTTTGAATGACCCGGCTGCGGCGCCGCCGCGCGCTCCAGAAACCCCGGCAAACCCTGGGCGTGGATGATGGTCGGGTCAGGCGGACACGGATCGAACCGGGCGTCGAGCTGGGCATCGGCGTTGAGCGACACCGCGCCCGCCACCGTATTGTCCGGAGCCTGCCGCAGCGAACTCTCGGCGAGCGCCGCGCCCTGGCCCGTGCCGGCGAGGATCGGCGAATAGTAGTGGTTCGTCTGCACGGTGCGCTCGAGCTGATGGCTCATGTTCTCCGCATCGCCGACGAGGTTGTGACACTCCTTCTCGCTCTTGTCCGCCTTCACCTGCGCCGCGTATTTCAGCGTATCGACGCCGATCACCATCGCGCCTTTCGCGGCGAGGGCGTCAGCGGCCTGCTGGTCCGACGGACTCCAGCCGCTCTTCTCCGAAAACAGCACGACGAAACCGGTCATGTCGCCGGCGGGTTTCGTCAGCGTCACCTGGCCGTAGCGGCCGCCGGGAATCGATTCAGCGGCATGCGCCGCGCCCAGCCAGGAAACAGCACACACGGCGGCGGCTACGAACGCCGCCGCTTTCTTGCAAAGGAATGTCATGAACGCCAGCCGCCCGCGAGAAGCGAGAGATCCGCCAAAGTGAAAAATACGCCGACCGAACCGGATGCCGCCAGATAACGCGGCTCCCAGCGCGGCTGGAACTTGCTCTTGAATCCGCGCAGCCCGCGGAAGTTGTAGAAGCGTCCGCCGAAACGCCAGACGAGGCCGGCGAAGCGGTGCCAGTGCGACGCGAGCGGCGTCGGCTCCATGCCCGACAAAGGCGCGATGCCCAACGACAGCGACTTGAAGCCCGTTTCCTTCAGATGCAGCGCGAGCTTCGTGAAGAGATACTCCATCGCGTACGACGACGCCGCTTCGACATGGCGCATCACGCCGACGGTCGCTTCGGTGTTCATGTCGGTGGTCATGAAGGTGACGAACGCCACCGGCACGCCCTGCTGCCGGACCAGCAGCACCGATTGCGCCGACAGATAGTCCTCCGTGAACGCCGCCACCGAAAAGCTTTTCTCGCGCGCGGAACGGCTGTCGAGCCAGTCGTCGGAGATGGCGCGCAGCATCGGCAGGCTGGCGACGATGCGGTCCGGCCCGATGACCTCGGTATCGAAGCCATCGCGCTCGCCGCGCTTGAGCGCATAGCGCAGATGCGAGCGGTGCGATCCCTTCAGGTCGAAGTCCGCCAGCGCCACGTGCGCTTCCTCGCCGAGCTTCATCAGCGTCAGGCCGGCGTCGAGATACAGCGGCAGCGCGTCGGCGCGCACCTGATAGAACGCGGCGCGGCCGTTGTGTGCATGCGCCAGTTCCACGAATTTGCGGATCAGCTCCGCCCACTCGCGGCGCGGACCCACCGGATCATGCAGCGCGGCCCACGTGCGGCCGTGCTTGGCGTACATCAGGAAGGCTTCGCGCGACTCCGAAAACAGGAAACTCTTGTCGCCCATCATCGCGAGGCCGGCGTCGCTGCGTTCCTGCGCGCGGAAGATGCGCGCGGCATCGGCGAGATCCTGCGGCGCGGGCTTCACGAAACGGCCCGCCGCCGGACGCAGCAGTTGCCAGACGGCGAACACCGTGCCGAACACAGCCGCGGCGAGCGTCGCGCGCAGCGCACGCGGTGCGCGCTCGTCGAACGCGAACTGCCACCAGAGATCGCCGCTGTACGGCACGTCGCGGAACGCGAAGAACATGATCCAGAAGGCGAACGCCATCACGACGCCGATCGAGATCAGCCAGGTCGCCGTGAAACGCTCGGCAAACAGCGACGAACGGCGGTTGAAGCGCTCGCGCGTCAGCACCAGCAGCACGATCAGGAACGCCAGCACGCCGACTTCGACGAAGGCCAGACCCTTCGCCAGCGACAGCGCCAGGTTGGCGACCGCCAGGCCCAGCGCGAGCCACCAGGCGGCGTCGAGCCGGCGCAGCAGGCCGCGCGCGACGAACAGCAGCAGCACGCCGAGCACGGAGCCGAGCAGTTGCGAGCTTTCCAGCACCCACAGCGGCACGAGGGTCTGCAGGAGCGCGATGCGCATCTTGAAGGCCGGCGTCGCGCCGGAGATGACGAGCATGGTGCCGGCCGCGAACGTGACGATCGACAGGAACACCGGCGCGAGCTGCGACACGTGATGCGGGCTCAGGAAGCCGAAGCGGCCCTTCAGCGCGCGGCCTTCGAAGGCGGCCATCACGCCAGCCGAGAGGATCAGCGGCAGGCCGAAATAGATCGCGCGATACGCGAGCAGCGCCGCGACGACGTCCGGCGTCTGCGCGCTGCCGCCGAGCGCGAAGACCATCGCAGCCTCGAACACGCCGACGCCGCCCGGCGTATGACCGATCATGCCCAGCAGCATCGCGGCCGAGAAGACCGTCATGAAGTCGATGAAGCCGACTTGCGGATTCGGCAGCAGCGCCCAGAGCGCGAGGCCCGCGCCGAAGACATCGACGACGGCCAGCGCCGCCTGCGCGACGAAATCGCGCCGCGCCGGCACGGTGAAAGACACCCACTTCCAGCGCGACTGCAGCGTGCGCGGCGCGCGGCCGCACAGCAGGACCATCGCGGCGAACACGGCCAGCAGCGCTGCGCCCGTCGCGCGGAGTGCGGCGGGCGGCAGATGCAGCAGGGCCGCGAGCGTGCGCGCGTCGAACAGCATGCCGGCCGCGGCCATGAAGGCCAGCGAGAGCGCCAGCGTGATGCTGGTGAACAGGGTGAGCCGGCCGACTTGCGCGGGCGTCACGCCGGAGGCGCCATAGACGCGGCAACGCACCGCGCCGCCCGTCAGCGCGCCGAAGCCGGTGACGTTGCCGAGCGCCGAGCCGACCGTCGCGCCGACCCACAGCAGCGAGCGCGGCAGCGTCACGCCGATGTGCCGCAACCCGACCGCATCGCGCCCGACGAGTGCGGCGAAGGACAGCGCGGTGGCGAACAGCGCGGCGAGCCAGGCTTGCGGCGTCATCACGCGCAGCGAATGCACGACCGACTTATAGTCGACCGCGCGCGAAAGATGCTGGAAGACGATCAGGAGCAGCACGCAGATCACGACCGTCAGGACGGGCGCGGCGAGGCGCTGAAGCTGGAAGCCGCCGGCCGTGGGGCCGGACGGGGCGATGGCGCGAAGCCGGGCGAGCAACTTTGTGCGGGACATGCGTTCTATCAGACTGGCTCACGATGCCAGCCGGCGAGGAATCGCCGGGGGCAGCGGTACATCGGGGTTATCGGGCTCGCGCACCGTACGCGCCACACGCGCTCAGAAAACGCGCTTTCGGCTCGGGTCGCCCGCGCTCGCGCCATACAAATGGCTTCAGGCAATGAAACGCCTATATAACGGCGACGGTTGACCCGACTTGACGCATATTGGGAAAAGTACGGACTGTAAGGTTAGCAGCCGCTGCTGCGGCGCTTCCGTTATTACTGATTGTAATAACCGTTGTCGGTCGGAATGCAAGAAAGCCGCTAAGATCGGACCGGCCACGCGGCAACGCGGAAATGACTAAAAAAGGTATCGAATCATATGAAGAGAAAAGTGACACTCCTGTGCGCGGCCCTGAGTGCTTCCCTGCTGTGCGCGTGCGTCGCGACGGACGACAGCCTGCTCAGGACCGTGCCGATCGGATCCGGCACCTCGCAGAGCAAGCCTTACGAGTTCACACGTTGTGTGAAGTCGGCCTGGACGTCGATTGGCGGGCGCGTGCGGGAATACTCGCCGGGCCCCGATACGCAGGCCATCTCGATTCCGAGCGGCGGTCCGACGAGTCAATCCGTGGTGTTGTTGATCGCGCAGGCATCGGCGAACAACACCGGCTACACGATCTACGGCGATATTGGCGTGGCGAGCCGCTATGTCGCGGCCACCCATACTTGCGACTGAATTCTCCGGCGCGGCGGCTCAGGAAGGCTTGCCGTCGCGCATGTCGACGCCCGCCAGATGGGTGCCGACCACCCGTCCGATCAGATAGCCGTCCGACGCGCACGCGTTGACGCGCTCCTTGCCATCCCACTGGATCTTGTATTGATCGTCCTGCGAGTGGATCGCGGACGGATCGAACTTGCGCTTCGGTTTGCCGCCGTTGCGCGCGTCCTCGCCGACCATCCGGTTCCAGGTGAGCGCGTAACCGTAGCGGACGCCGTCGGCGAAGGCATCGTCGTCGCACACCTGGCTGGGAGTCTTCGTCTTGACCATCAGGTGGTAGCCGTCCGGGCTGCCGACCATGATGCGGCGCTCGCCGGGAGGCAGGGCCGGCGCGGGCGGCCGCACCGGCGTGCGCGCCGTCTGGACCGGCGCCGTGCCCGACGCGGGCGCGGCGGCATCCGTGCCGTCCTGCTGTGGAAGGGGCGCACACGCGCCGAGAATGAGCACCGCGCTCGCGGCAACCGCCGCGCCGGCACCTTGCATTGTCTTGAACGATAGCCTGCGAATCACCTGCGCTGAACCCGTCTCGAATTAGTCCGGGCTCTACCTTACCATCTCGCGATGAATTCCTCGGAACGTTCCTAAACGACGATGGGCCGCCTCCGAGACGGCCCTGCGCGGCTGCGTGCGGATCAGGACGCCGACGAGGTATTGCTCATCGGCATCTCGATGCCGCGCCGCGCCATCTCGACAATCAGGAAGGTTCGCCGCGTGACGTGGAAGCGCGCGAGCAGATCGCTCGAATATTCCTTTGCGGTGTTTTCGCTGATGTTCATCTTGCGCGCGATCGCCTTGTTCGACAGCCCCTGCAGCAGATAGCGCAGCGTCTCGGTAAGGCGCGGCGGCAGGTCGAGCGACTCGACCGTCACGCTCGGATGCGGCGTGACCGGCCTCGGACTGTGACCGCCCTTGCCGAGCACCGTGTTGGGCAGGTACACGCGGCCGTTCAGGATGGTCTTGAGCGCCTCGCGGAACACGCCGGCGCCCTGCTCGCTGCCCTTGGAAATGAAGCCGCACGCGCCGTTCTTGATGCATTCGAGCACGGTGTCGCGGTCATCCTGGGCGGACAGCATGATGGTCTGGACTTCCTGCTCTTCCTCGCGGATCCAGTTCAGCAGGTCCATGCCGGTGTCCTGGCCACGCAGATGGTAGTCGAGGAAGATGAGGTCGTAGGTATTGGCAGAAAGCTTGGCTTTCGCCTGTTCGAAACCGTCGGCCTCGTCGATTTCGAGCAAAGGCTCATTGGCCAGGATGAGACTTTTCATCGCGCTCCTGGTGAGCCCTTCGTCCTCAACTAGCAACACTGTTTTGAAATAGCCATTTTCCATTGCGACGCTCCGAGAACGGTTTCGATCTTACGCGGGCCTTGGACGACTTCTACCCCCCTTTCGCAGGGATCCATTCGGCAGTCTCCCAAAATCTCTGAACTCCCCTTCCCGTGCCGGGTTGAGCGATAAGCACGGCCGGTCGAAACTGGCGGCATCGAATCAGCCATATCAAATAACGACCAGGAGGATGAGATGTCAAGCCGTCTAGCCCACAACGAGAGCGAGTTCGCGTTGTGGCGAATCAAGCGGGCTCGTACCAGCGATGCATCACGCCGCGTGCTGATCGCCCACAAGGACAAGTCGATCGGCGATTCGCTCGCCGTGCAACTTCGGCTCAAAGGCTTGCAGGTCATCCATTCGCAGGATCTCAAATCCGTCCGCGCGCTGGTCGGCAGCTGGCAGCCGCACGCGCTGCTGCTCGACACCAGCCTCGACAGCGACTCCGGCTACGTCTTCCTGCGCACGCTACAGATGGATTCGGAGATGACCGGGCGCCTGCTCGTCGCGATGAGCAACGTCTGGCCCGCCGATCCCGTCCAGATGCTCAAGGACGCCGGGTTCGACGCGCATTGCCGCCGGCCGTGCGCGACCTGGCGGATCGTCGATATGGTCGAAGCGTTCTTTTCAGCGCCGCTCAGGCGCTGATGTTTCCATGTTTGCAGGAGGTGTCGCATGAACCCGCTTGCCTGTCTTGTGGCTCGAGGCCTGTTGCCGGCGAATGCCTCGCGTGTGCGGACCTCGGTGGAAGCGCGCGTCAGGCGCCGCCGCCGTCGCCTGGGGCCGGGATCACGCCGGTTGCCATCGCGAGCGACGCCCGTATTTCACTACCTGGCTCGATGACCGCCACACCCGTTCCGTCCACGCCGCGCGCCGCGAGATTGAAGCCGTCGCTGACGTGCGACACCGGCTCGACGCACAGATAGCCCGCCCCGGCCGGACAATGCACGACGACATGGCTCAAGGCGTCGCCGGCCATGAGGGCAAGCGTGCGGCCGTGCGCGTAATGCAGCGTCACGCGGCCGTCCCAGCCGCTGAGATAGCGCGTGTAGCCCTGCATCTCGCGCGCGTGCCGGCGGGGCGGCGCCTCGCTGGCGACCCCGACCGCGATCTCTTCCTCATGGCGCCACAGCGTGGCCGCGTCGACTTCCGCCTCCGTCGCGGCGAAATAAGGATGGAAACCCAGCCCGACCGGCATTGGCAGCGATGAGCGGTTCAACACGCGCATCGACAGGCGCGCGCCCTCGGGCGTGGCCTCGATCAGCTGCACCGCTTCGAACGCCCACGGCCAGCCATGCTGGTCCGCGCGATGCACGAAGCGCAGCACGGCGCAATCCGGCTCGTGCAGTTCCACCTGCCACGCCGCGAACTGGCCGAAGCCATGCAGCGCGTGCCGCATGCCGGGAAACGTCGCCAGTTCGACGAGTGAACCGTCCGGCCCCGCGAAGCGCGCATCGCGCACCCGGTTGGAGAACGGCACGAGCGGATAGCTTCCGCCTTTCGGCCACGCGTGGCAGGGCCAGCTCGCCGCCGTCACCGGCGCGAGCCATTCCTGAACGCCGTGTGCATCCGCGGTGGCGAAGCGCGTGATGCGCCCGCCGGCCTGCGGCGCGATCTCCAGCGTATGCGGCCCGCTGGAGATGACGAGCTTCGGCTCCGCCTCGAGTGTCACGACCTCACGCATCTTCGTCACGTTGCTGTTTCGTCAGGGAGAAACCGGCGCGCGGCCGCGTCCATGTCGGTCACGGTCACTGTTTCTGTTCCTTCACCCGCGACACGAGCTGCGTCGGACTCACGAACTGCAGCGCGATCAGCACCCAGACCATCGTGATCGCCATGTAGATCATCGCCATGGCGTCGATGGATTGCGGCGCGCGCACGCCCGTCGAGAACACCGCGTAGTACAGCGCGACCACCAGCGTCTGCGTGGTCGGTCCGGCGGTGAAGAAGGTGAGCTCGAACATGCCGATGGTGCGCACCAGCACCAGCAGCCCTGCCGCGAGCATGCCCGGCACGAGCAGCGGCAGCAGCACGTAACGAAAATAACGGAACGTGTTCGCACCAAAAATGCGTGCGGCTGATTCCAGATTCGGATCGATCTGCTCGATAAACGGCGTCATCACCAGAATCACGAACGGCAGCGCCGGCACCAGGTTCGCGAGAATCACGCCGGTCAGCGTGCCCGCGAGATGGAACTTGTACATGACCGTGGCCATCGGAATGCCGTAGGTCACGGGCGGCACCATCAGCGGCAGCAGGAACACGAGCATCGCGAAGCGCTTGCCGGGGAACTGCACGCGCGCCAGCGCGTACGCCGCCGGCACGCCGAGCACGATGGACAGCAGCACCACCGCGCCCACCACTTCGAGCGTCACGAGCAGCACGCTCGAGAGCTGGAAATCGCTCCATGCCTGCGCATACCAGTGCAACGTGAAGCCCTGCGGCAGCAGCGTACCGAACCAGCGTGTCGCCACCGAGTTCACGGCGACGGTCGCGATCAGCAACAGTACGTTGAGCAGGAAGAAGCCCATCGTCGCCCAGACGATGCAATTCCACAGTCGGTCGCGGAGGCTCGTTTGCTGTTTCATCGCACGGGTGGCGCCTTGTGTCGGGGCGCCGGCCTGCCAGCCGGACGCCGCGTGGTTATCGGTTGTCATCAGCCCTTGCCTCCGGTCACCGGACCCGTATAGAAGAAACGGCGCGCGCCGAGCATGCCGCCCACCACGAGCAACTGCACGAAACCCATGACGATCGCGATGGTCGATGCCAGCGCATAGTCATAGCTTTCGAACGCGGCTTCCGACGCAGCGATGGAAATGACGCGCGTCGGACCGGCCGGCGCGCCAAGCAGCACCGCCGACGGGAACACCGAAAACGCCTGCACGAAGGACAGGCACGCAGTCATCGTCAGGCCCGGCAGCAGCAACGGCAGGTAGACCTGGCGAAACTGCTGCCAGGGACTCGCGCCGAGCGTCGCGGCCGCGCGCGCGAGCGTCGGGTCGATGCCGGTCACGTAGGACAAGGTCAGCAGGAACGCGAACGGAAAACCCGACACGATCAGCGAGATCAGCACACCCCAGTAGTTATGCGTGAGGCGCACTTCATCGCCGTACAGGTGCAACGCCTGCAAGGCCTGCGGAAACCAGCCGTTGGGGCTGAAATAGGTGAGCATGCCGTCGGCGATCAGCACCGTGCCGAGCGTCACCGGCACGACCAGCAGCGTGGTCACGAACTTCTGCCACGGCGACGTGCGGCGCAACGCGAACGCCACCGGGACCGAGACGCCGACGTTGATGACGGTGGCAGGCACGGCGAGCTTCAGCGTGACGATGATGGTCGGCCACATCGACGTATCGGTGAAGAACGTGATGTAGTTGGCCCAGATGCTGCCGCCGTTCATCGGCTGGAACGACAGCATCAGGCCGTACGCGAACGGATAGATGAACAGCGCGACGATGAAGAGCAGCGCCGGCGCAACCAGCCAGCCCTTCGGATCGCGCGGCTGGGCGGGCAGCGCGATCATTGCTCTGCTCCGTAGACGAGGATCTTCGATGGCGCCACGCGCAGCGCAATGCGCTCGCCTTCCGCACATTCACCCGCGATGCGCGCCCACAGCCTGCCGAACGCCGTATTCACGATGATGAGCGAATCGCGGCCGCCATACTCGACCACTTCCACGTGCGCATCGAAGGCGTTTTCAGTGCCGGGCGTCGCGCGCTCCATGTCTTCGGGGCGCAACGCCACCGCGACCTGCTTGCTGTCGAAACCTTCCATCGGCGTGCCGAGCAGCTTGACGCCGTTCGCGTTCACGGCGACCGCCTCGCCCTGCGTGCCTTCGAGCGTCGCCGCGACGACATTGCGAAAGCCCATGAAGCACGCGACGTGCAGGTTCTTCGGTCGCGAATAGACTTCCTTCGGCGACGCCACCTGCTGCACCACGCCTTCCCTCATCACCACGATGCGATCCGCCATCGACAGCGCCTCGTCCTGATCGTGCGTCACGTAGAGCGTGGCGCGCTCCAGCTTGCCGTGAATGCGGCGGATCTCCGCGCGCATCTCGATGCGCAGCTTGGTGTCGAGGTTCGAGAGCGGTTCGTCCATCAGCACGAGCGGCGGCTCGATGACGATCGCGCGGGCAATGGCCACGCGCTGCTGCTGGCCGCCGGAGAGCTGGCCGGGCAGCTTGGCGTCGTGACCGGTCAGTTGCACGAGTTGCAATGCGGCTTTTGCGCGCCTGGTCGCTTCGGCTTTCGGCACGCCGCGCATCTTGAGGCCGAAGCCGACGTTGTCGAGCACCGACATATGCGGGAACAGCGCGTAGTTCTGGAAGACCATGCCGAAGCCGCGCTTCTCGGGCGGCAGCACGTCGATACGTTTGTCATCGAGCCAGATACCGCCCCCCGTCAGCGGCTGCAGGCCGGCGATGCAGTTGAGCGCGGTCGACTTGCCGCAACCCGATGGCCCCAGCAGCGCGATGAACTCCCCGCGCTGGATGTTCAGATCGAGGCCTTTCAGTGCGGCGAGCTGTTGCCCTTCCGCGTTGGTGAAGCTGCGCGAGACCGAGTCGAGGCGCAGTTGCTCAAAGGTGTGCTTCATGACGAATTCCTGCGCGCGGATAAGCGCGTGTCTTGTGCAGGCGGCGACGCTCCTTGCCAGGAACGTCGCCGCATCGGGGCCGCGGTGGGCTTACTTCGTCTTTGCCGCGCCGATCTCGCGATCCCATTTCTGGAAGGCGGCGACCATCGCCTGGGCATTCAGCGGCACGACGTGCGGACGGTCCGCAAGCAGCTTCGCGTACTCGGGACGGCCGAACTTCTGGATCACTTCCTGGCTCTTCGCCGGGGCCATCGAGAGCGGCACGTCCTTCACCGCCGGGCCCGGATAGAAGTAGCCGTCGTCATAGGTCAGCGCCTGCTGCGCGGGCTCCAGCATGAAGTTCATCAGCTTGTAGAGCACGTCGAGCTTTTCCTTCGGCACGCCCTTCGGGATGACCATGTAGTGGGCGTCGTTGACCCAGGTCATGTTGTCGAAGGCGCCGACCTTGAATTCCGCGGGCACGATGCCGAGCGCGCGCGGATTGATGTCCCAGCCCGTTACTGTCACGGTCATGTCGCGCGTGCCTTCCCCGAGTTCCTTCATCACGGCCGACGTGCCGCCCGGATAGTACGGAACGCAGTCGTTGAGCTGCTTGAGGAACGCCCAGGTCTTGTCCCAGCCGTTGATCGGGTCCATCGGGTCCTTGTCGCCGAGCACGTACGGCAAACCCATCAGGAAGGTGCGGCCCGGGCCAGAGTTGGCTGGACGCGCATAGATCAGCTTGTTCGGATGCGCCTTGCACCACGCCAGCAACTGATCCGGAGTCTTGGGGACGTCGGTGACCTTGGCCGGGTTGTATTCGAGCAGCGGACCCGCGGGCATGTACGTCACTTCGAGGCCATAGCCTTGCGCGATGTCCTGCATCTTGCGCGGACCGGGCGCGTACTTGTCGAGTACGCCGGGGAATGCCTTCGATTGATCCGGCAGGAGCTTCTCCCACAGGCCCTGCTGGATGCCGGCCGCGAGCGCGTCAGTGCCCGTCACGACGAGGTCGATGTCCGAGCGCCCCGCCGCCTGCATTGCCTTGATCTTGCCGGGCAGCTGCGGCGCCGGGGCATTGGTGAAGGTGATGCTGGAAACCAGGTCGGGATACTTGGCCTTGAAAGCCTCGAAGCCCTTTTGCGTCAGTTGCAGATTGCCTGCGACGTCCACGATGTTGATCGACACGGGATCGGCCGCCTGCGCCGCACTCATGCCGAAGGCCGCGCCGACGGCGATGCACACCGCCGCCAGCTTCACTGACAGTCCTGCCTTGAAAACCATGTTGTCGTCTCCTCACTTCGCTCGCAACCACGGGTCGGGAAGGGATCGGTCGCGTCACCGACATCGCTTGCCGCGCGAGCGCCGCCCCGTTTGTGATTCTTTCTCTGTGCTGCGTGTTTTTTAAGTCGGGCTTGTCTGGTGGTTTGTTTCTGCGCGCATCCTGATTGCCGCTGGAAGCTGAAAAATAGCTAACGAGGTTATAGGATGTCAAGCAAATTGCCTTGTGCTGGCGTGTTACCGAAACCTTGAGAGGTATCGTTTTCTTAAGCTGATAACGGCTTGCGGCCGTATCTCGGGAGATACCCGAAGCCAGTGTTTTCTCGACGGTTTAACCGCTCATCAAGAATGTTTCCTTGAGCGTTTCCGTGAGTTTCCTTTGAGGCTTCAATTGGGCGGCCACGCCGTGGGTCCGAGCGCCTGGACTCCTTCAGGCAGACTAGCGGCCGGTCTACATGGACTCGATGCCACCCCCAAATTCTTCCTGCCTTCATGCGAGATGTTGTCAGGCAACTTCCAAAAGCTCTGCGCGGTTGCCAAGGTTGTATGACAACGCATTGCCGAAGAACTCGCTAAACGCCGAACATGCGCTCGAGTGCGTGCCTGAGATGAGCGTCCATGGCAGCCGCAGCTTTCTCGCGATCATGGGCTTCGATCGCTTCGAGCACCTCGAGGAGCTCTTGCTGAGTGAGCCGCTGACGTTCCAGCGCATTGAGCGGCGACAGCGTCTGCGACAGATTCGAACTGAAGATGATCTGCTCTTCGATGAAGGACAGCATCGTGACGAAGAAAGGGTTTCTGGACGTTCGCGCCACGGCTAGCCGGAAGGCAAAGTCGTCGTGCGCATCGATGCCCTTTTGCGCCTCGACGGAGCTTGCCATCCGGTTCCAGGCAAGCCTGAGCGCGTGCAGGTCGGAGTCCTCGGCCTTGTCGGCGGCCAGCTCGGCCGCGCCGGTTTCCATCACCAGACGAAATTCATAGCAGCGCCGGATGTCGGACAAGGTTTCCACAGGCGCAAAGCGGCGAGCGTCCGGATCAGGCCGACGCCCGACCACGGTGCCCGAACCGCGCCGCGTCACGATGATGCCGTCGGCGCGCAGGCGGGCAAGCGCCTCGCGCACCGTGGGGCGCGAAGTGGCGAAGCGTTCTGCGAGCGCGTGCTCTGTCAGCAGGCGATCGCCTTCCTTGAACTCGCCTTCGACGATGCGGTTGAGAATGTCGCTGTAGATCCGGTCGGCGAGGCCGGCTGCCTTGCGCTCGTTCATGTTCTCGCGAGGGCACGCTTGTCAGGGAGGAGCACCGATTGTAAGGCAGCTTTTTTTGATTCGGCGGATGAGTTTTGCATCACGAATGCAAAATGCAACGTGCAAACGCGTTTCAGTGCTGCGTGGAAACGACAAGGGCGCGCCCCGATGCCCGGCGGCGCGCCCTTCCCTGTTTGCGGAACTGCTTCGTTCGTCTACAGCGACAGCAGCCTGCGCGCTTCCTTCGCGGTCGCTACCGGCCGGCCATACTCCGCGCACAGCGAGGCCACCCGGCTGACCAGTTGTGCATTGCTCTTGGCGAGGGTGTCCTTGTCCCAGCGCACGTTGTCTTCGAGACCGGTACGGCAGTGACCGCCCATTTCGAGCGTCCAGTGGTTTACCTCGAGTTGATGGCGCCCGATACCTGCTGCGGTCCAGGTTGCATCGGGGAGATGCTTGCGCAACTGCTCGACTTCGAACTCGAGGATCTCGCGCCGCGCGGGCAAGGCATTCTTTACGCCAAGGACGAACTGCACATGCACCGGCGACTTCAGCAAGCCCTGGTTCACGAGATCGACGGTGCTGTACAGCATCGCCAGATCGAAGATTTCGATCTCGGGTTTCACGTGATGGTCGAGCATGGTTTGCGCCAGCGAGCGCACGAAGTCCGGCGGATTCTCGTAGACGATAGTCGGAAAGTTCACTGATCCCGTGGCAAGCGACGCCATGTCGGGCTTCAGATCCAGCATCGCGCCCCGCTGCTCGAAGGAGCGGCCGCGTCCGCCCGTCGAGAACTGGATGATGATGTCCGGACAGTGCTTGCGAATGCCCTCCTGCAGTTCCGCAAAGCGGTGACGGTCCGAGCTGGAGCGCTCGTCCTCGTCGCGCACATGCAGATGCACGAGCGTCGCGCCCGCGTCGTAGGCTTCGTGCGTGCTTTCGATCTGCTCGGCAATCGTGATGGGCACGGCGGGATTGTCTTTCTTGCGCGGCACCGATCCGGTGATCGCGACGGAAATCACGCAAGGTTCCTGGGTCTTCGCTTCAGTCACGCTTCGCTCCTATGCGGCAATATCGTCAGACGGAGCACGCAATCGCGCAACGCCATCCAAAATTAACTATCTAGTACGTTTGTGAATGCTGAGGCATGGCCTGCCGCGCTGCAAGCCACACAAACCCTTAGATCGTTCATCGCGGACAGTTGCAAACGACCGTTCGTTGTACGGTGCGGTTGACGCCCGCGCGCGCGGCCTCTTTATGGTTTCTGGGCGTGTTCCGCAAGCATCCTGCCGACCTGCTCGTCGGTGATGGCTGGCTTGATGTCGAACATGAAGATGTCGGCCCATTCGAGCGCCCAGCGAGCCAGCGGTTCGACGTCATCGCATTCACATACGGCGATACCCCAGATCGAACCGATTGCATGCCATCGGCCAATCAGATGGATGCCATCCGGCGGCGCGCCGCGCGTCTGGAGGAATCGCTCGGCGGCCTGTCTTTCCACTTCGGGTTGCGCCGTCCAGTTGACGATGAATAGCATGGCTCGATCCTCCCGATGGACACCGCGACGCGTATGCATGGCGACGTACGCGCGGCTGCATCGGCGCGTGGACGATGCAATCAATCCAGTATAGGAGGCGGCCGGAAAGAAAAGCGTGAAACGTATTTTGCGTATTGCATTACGCATTCAGCATGCCTCGAATGCACTATGCTCTTGCCACCTGTTGCGTCGCATTGAAGAAGCGTTCAGGGCAGCACGACAACGGGCACCCGTGTCACCGGCTGCGCGTAAGTCACCCGGATCGCGGGCGTCACCGCATAAGCTGGCAGCGGGACCGGAGCGACGATCACTGGCGGCCGCGGGGGCGGCGGTGCAATGACTGCCACCGGAGCAGCCACTGGCACAATCGTCACGGTACGCGCGGGCACATAGTAGTACGGAGGCCGCGGAGGCGGTGCGTAGTAGTACACCGGGCGCGGCGCTGCGATGACGACTGCGGGCGCCACATAGGAAACCTGCACGCTCGTACCGGCCATTGCGGTCCTCGCGCAAGTCAGGGTAATGGCGGCCACGGCGGAAACACTCAGCAAGCGAAAGTTCATGATGATGGTCCTCAATGCACGTCAGACGTTGGGAATGGCCGAGCAAAGGAAGCGTCGGCCGGCGATGAGAACGATAGCGAAGCGCCGCGCAAAGCGTGAGCGATGACTTGTGTCGGCGCGTGTCATCGCCGGCCATGCCGTGCACATGACATGCGGCGACATGGATTCACGGCGCGCTCGGGATTGCGCTTGCAACGCGGCTCAATAGAATGAGCCTCACCTGTCTTGCTCATTCGCATCCGAATCAAGGAGAGACTCATGCGAAAGACCCTTGCCGCTGTTGCTGCCTGCCTGGTGTGCGTCGCTTTGGCCCCGGCCTTCGCGCAGACCGCCACCCAACCGATGGGCGCAAGCCCGCATGTCGAACGCGCGCTTGGCCAGTTGCAGGCCCGCTTCACGAACGCCAACACCACGCGCGATGGCAGACTCACCCGTGAGCAGGCCGCCAGCGGCATGCCGATGGTGGCGAAGCATTTCGACGAGATCGATACGCAGAAGAACGGTTTCGTCACCCTGCCGCAGATCGAGGCGTTCATGCGCGCCCACGCCTCGCAACGCTGAACGCTGAACGCTGACCGCCCGGAGCCCGCTCATGGACACCCTGCCGAAGATCATCGTGCTCGACGACGAAGCCGAGTTGCGCAACATGCTGCAGCGCTTTCTGAGTTCGCAGGGATTCGAAGTGCGTGTCGTCGAGAACGGCAAGCGGCTCGACCGCTATCTCCAGCGCGAACCTTATGACCTGCTCGTGCTCGACTGGATGATGGAGCCGGAAGACGGTCTCTCCGTGTGCAAGCGTCTGCGTGCCGAAGGCCAGACGCTGCCGATCCTCATGCTCACAGCCAAGGGCGATCCCGTCGACAAGGTCGTCGGCCTCGAGACCGGCGCGGACGACTATCTCGCCAAGCCGTTCCTGCCGCAGGAACTCGTCGCGCGGGTGCGCGCGCTGCTGCGCCGCCAGAAGATCGCCGCCGGCGATCCGACCCATACCCGGCAAGTCATCCGCTTCGGCGAATTTCGCCTCGATCTCGCGCGCCAGATGCTCTTCAGGAATGGCGAGCCCTTCGAGATCCACTCTGCGCAGATGCAGTTGCTGAACGCGCTCGGTTCATCGCCGAATCGTGGGGTGAGCCGCGACAACCTCATCGCGCGCACGCGAGGCCGCGATCATGACGCGCTCGATCGCAGCATCGACGTGCAGGTGTTGCGGCTGCGGCAACTCGTCGAGGAAGATCCGGGCAAGCCGCGCTTTATCAAGACCGTGTGGGGCGTCGGTTACATGCTGCTCGCCGAAGTCGAGGCGGATGCGCCGTGAAGCTCGCGCCGCGCTCGCTCTTCGCGCGCAACGTGCTGTTGCTTGTCGCGCTGGTCGCGGCGAGCCAGGTCTGCGCCATCGCCGTGCTGCTGCATTTCATCCAGACGCCGCGCATTGAGCGCGCGGCCTCCGCGTTCGCGAGTTACATCGTCACCCTCGACACGCTGCTCAGGACGACCCCGCCCGATGCCGCGCAAACCGTCACGTCGCATCTCGACATGCGCGCCGAATTGCCCGCGGGCGCCGCGCCCTTCACGCCTGAGTCGCGCCTGCATTTCTATGAAACCTATCAGCGGCGGACCTTTGTCGAGAGCCTGCGGCGTCATCTGCCTGCCGATCTGCTGGTGCGCTGGCAAAGCGGCGATACCAGCGACGACGGTCAGCAGCGCTTGTGGATTCGCGCGCATCTGTCGGACGAGCCGCGCTGGATTGCATTGCCGGTTCCCGAAGCCGCCCATGGCGACGGCATCGCTACGGCCCTGCTGCTCTCGCTGGGACTGGGCGCGCTTGCCACCGGCACGGCGTATGTGATCCAGCGGCACCTGAACCGCCCGCTCGCCCATCTCGCCGACGCGGCGCGCCGTGTCTCAGCGGGTGGGGACCCGGGCGTCCTGCCGAACGATGGCCCGACCGAAATCGCGGAAGTCAGCGACGCCTTCAACCGCATGACCGCCGCGCTGAGGGAAGCCGACGCGACGCGCGCACTGATGCTCGCCGGTATTTCGCACGACATCCGCACGCCGATGACCAAGCTGCGTCTCGCGATGGCCATGTCGTCCGTGCCGTCGATGGACGCGTCATTCGCGGCATCGGCGGAAGGCTACCTCGAGACCATCGACACGATCCTGCAGCAGTTCATGGACTATGCCGGAAGCGGCGCGAAGGAGATGCCGGTCGTCGGCGACCTGAATGCGCTGATCGCGAATCTCGCCGCTGATTTTGCAGGCCTGGGTCACGAGTTCACGCTGGAACTCGGCGAAGTGCAGCCCTTCGCGTTCCGTCCCATCAGCATGATGCGCATGTTGATGAACGTCATGCAGAATGCGGTCCTTTACGGTGTGGTGGGACTGGAGGCTCGCACCTGGACCGATGCGCGGACACGAAGCGTGTGCGTCGTGATTGCGGATCGCGGCAAGGGACTCGCCGGGCAGGATCCCGAGGCGCTCAAGCAGCCGTTCAGGCGCGGCGGCGGCGAAGGCCAGCCGAAAGGCACGGGGCTGGGCCTCGCGATCGTCGAGCGCATTGCCAGGCTGCATGGCGGCACGCTCGAACTGCGTCCGCGCGAGGGCGGCGGCGCCGAGGTGCGTATCGTTCTGCCGCTCTGATGCTTACGCCATCAGCGGCGGGTTGTCCTTTCCGCGATCCGAGAACCATACTGCAATCAGCAGGAGGAGCGCGCCATGGAACCCTCGCTTCACCGCAACACGGCAGTCACGCTTCACGTCCGCTTAGCCGACGCGGATGCGATTCCGTTTCCCACCCGTACTCTCGAACGAGGCGCCGCGCTCTACACCACGGGTGAGCCGCTGCGCTCGCTTTATACCGTGCAGAGCGGCTGCTTCAAGAGCGTCGCGACCTTTCCGGCGAACGATCTGGACAGCGCGCCTCATACCCAGGTCACCGGCTTCCATCTGCCGGAGGAAACGCTTGGCCTCGACGGCATCTGCACGGGACGACATGAAAGCGACGCCATCGCACTCGAAAACAGCGTGGTGCGCATCATGCCCGTGGGCATTCTCGAACCGCTGTGCCGCGAATATGCGGCCATGCAGCACGAACTGCTGGCGATCATGAGCGCCGAGATCGTGCGGGCCTCGCGACTCGCACTGATGCTGGGCACGATGCCCGCGCGCGAGCGCGTGGCGGCGTTCCTGCTGGACCTGTCCGAGCGGCTCGACGCGCCAGCGCCGCCGGCTGACCTGCTGCTGCCAATGACGCGCAGCGACATCGGAAGTTATCTCGGTCTCGAACTGGAAACCGTGAGCCGGATGCTGTCGAAGCTGCAACGTGAAGGCGTGATCGGGCTCAACGGCAGGCAGTTGCATATCGTCGATCGCATGAAGCTGGAGCGCCTTTGAGCGCATCGGTGCGCGATCCATTTCGCCATGCCAACGACGCCTGGTTCTTTGAATGATGCATTCTGCATTCATTGTTGCACCGCACACGCAACGGACCCGCCCGACGCCGCCGTTCGTGCGGGTTGCAACCTGCTGGGGCGTTCATTGTCCGGCGTGGTGCAACGCGCACGGACGGCGGGCGGATTCGCGTGTCACCGTCGGCACGCTTGCGGCTTATGTGATGGGGTTGCGCCTTGGAAGCCTGCGGCAAAACGCCGACTGAAAGTCGTCATATTGCCGAGCTAGACTGAAATTGATGCGCCGGTACTTTCGTGACGTCATCCGACGCAAATCGGCATTGGACTTGCTTGATGCTTGCATGCTTCGCTCTGCTGCAATGCGCAAGCGCTGTCGATAGAGGCTCCCTTTCCGAACGTCGCGCCGATGAAACTTGTCCATGCGGCGCCATTAAACTTATTGGCCGTATGCCGTTCGAAACCGACATTGCTGCTCTCGGCGTGCGAGGCCCGAACCAATACGCGCGGCGCAACGCCTGAAGCGAGTTGCTTCGAGACGCCGCCTTTCATTCGACGACGCTCATGGCCGGCGTACATGCGCCGAGCGTCATGTCCATCGATTCGTATCATGGAGGATGACATGCGTATCACCGTGAAGCTGGATGGTTTCGAAGGCGCCCAATCCGCGGCATACGCCATTCTGTGGCTCGACAAGGAAACACGCCGCTGGTCGCGCGAGGGACACCAGGCGGTCGAAGTCCCTGACTGGGGCGGACTGCGCGCGGGAACGAACGGAACGATGATCTGCGGCCAGCGCATCGAAGAGCCGATCTGCGTGCTGGAGCGTCTTGACTTCGATACCCCCGGCGGCCCTTGCGAAGGCCTCGCCGGACGCGTGCTGTGGTATGCCGGTGGCGTCGATGGCTCAAACCCGCACAGCACTGGACGCTGGCATGTGCAGTGCATCGACCGCGAACAGATCCAGGCCGAGCATGGCGTGTTCGCGGGAGGAGAAGATCGCTGATTCACCCGGCCGAAGGATCAGGGATCATCGCCCGGCAGAGGCGTCAGCATCACGACAAACGACGCCGCCCCCAGCAGAATCGCGAGCACGCCGTACCAGGTCACAGCGGTCTCGTCGAACAGCAGCCCGCGCAGTGCCGCATGAATGCCGCCGAGTGTCACGAAGACCGCCCCCAGCGCCGCAACGATTCGTCCTTCGCCCTTGATCATGATGCGCTCCCGCCTGCTTCCGCGGCGGGAGCCAGCTGCCCGTGAACCGCTCGCCACCGCCTGTCACCGTGTATTCATGGTCGTTGCGGCACCATGGCGCACGTTGACCTGCATCAAGCGGGCATCATGGCGAGCGCGATCGTCATCGTCGCCCACATGGCGTTTTCCCTTGCCCCAAGATCGGCCTTTAAATTGGTAGTATCAGGTGCCGGCGGCGTCTCGGCCTGGGGACGCACGCAAGGTGAGACAGCCCGGTCATCCGCGCTCTTCATGCAGTCGGACAGCGGAATCCGCGCTCGACCGAACGAATCTGGGAGACATGATGAATCAAAATTTCAGCGATCCGTTCAGCCAGTTTGCCGCCATGTTCCAGCAATATCAGTTGCCGGGATTCGATGTCGCCGCGATCATGGAATCGCGTCGCAAGGACGTCGAGGCACTCGCGGCAACGAACCGCGTCGCGTTCGGCGGCATCGAAGCGTTGCGCGACAAGCAGCTTGAAATCCTGCGCCGCACCTTGAGCGATCTGGAGGGCATCGCCAAGCAGTTCGCCACTGGATCGGCGCAACCGCCGTTCAACGCCAACGAAGTCGTCCAGCGCGCCTTGCATAACGCACTCGCCGACATGCAGGACATCGCGCGCACCACTCAACAGACGCAGGCCGAAGCCTATGCGCTCGTCAGCAAGCGGATGGAAGATGCGCTGAAGGAATTGAAGTCATCGATGGAGAAGCCTCAAAGCTAGGCGCTCCGGCGCGGTTCCGTTCTTCTCGTCTTCAAGTCCACCGCGAACGGAACCCGCTTCGACATCCCGTTACTGCTTCGCCTGCGTCGTGATCTGGAACATGTCGACGGCCACCTTGTCGCGTCCGTACTTGCTTGCCAGCGCCGCCAGGCGTTTCTCGACTGCGCGCAGATAGTCGGACTTCGCTTCGCTGTCCGGACGCGGTGCATCGAAGAGCGGCGCGGGCGCGAGCATCAGCACGATCATCTCCGAACCGAACGGCTTGCCGACGATCCAGTCACCCATCGAGCCGATCGTCGCCGTGTAGTTCGGCGGCGCCTGGTTGTCGCGCGAGCGCTGGTTCGGCAGCAGATGCACGACGCTGCCTTCGAGCTTGTAGTAATCTACGTTGACGCTCGAATCGAAGCCGGGCGTCATCAGGTCGATGATCAGCGGCTGCCCTTCGGTGAGCCGGGTCGCCTGCGAACGCGTATGCACCGAGGCCGGCCGTCCCGACTGACGATTCGCCGACCAGTACGGCGCGAATACCTTGAGCAGATCGCACTTGTCATCCGCGACCTGCTGCACGCCGAAATTGGTGGTCTTCACGCCGGGTACGCGTCCGAGCGTGTCCTTGAGCCGTGCGAGGCCATAACGCTGTGAAACGAAGCCCTGCACGTCGACGGTCTGGTCGTGCACCGAAGCCACCAGCGCCGAGCACGGCACGCTTGCCAGCACGGGCGTGACCGCTGCCATCGTGAGCACCGGCGCGGGCGGCGCGGGCAGGACGGGCGTGATCGCCACCTGCGAACCGGCTGACGGCGGCGCTGCGCGTTCAACATGCGCGACGGACGGCCGCGGTGCTTCGTGTGCCGCTTCGTGAGCCACTTCCGTCACGCCCTTGCCATGCTCGTAGTAGTAATACCCGCCACCGGCAACCAACAGCGCTGCCGCCGCCGCCGCGCCGATCGCCAGTTTCGGCGTCCCGCCCTGCTTGCTCTTGCGCATTGCCGCAGCGGCTGGCTGCGGGTCGCTGATGTCCTCCAGCAGTTGCGCCACGCTCGCCGTGCGCGCTTCACGTTCGAACGCCAGCGACGCCTTCAGCGCTTTCCACTGCTTGTTGCCGAGATGCTCCGGACGCTGCGGCTTCATGCCCGCGGCCTTCGCCTGTTGCGCGGGCACGCGGTCGAACGGATGCTTTCCTGTCAGCAACTCATAGGTGATGCAACCGAGCGCATAGACATCGTCGCGCGGGTCCGGCTCGCGATGCTCCAGCATTTCGGGACTCGCGTACGCGGGCGTCAGCGCCCCGAGGCTGCCTGGATCGAAGACGGTTGCCTCGCTCTCTTCCTCGGGGCGCTGAATCACGCGCGAAATGCCGAAGTCGATCACCTTGACTTCCGACGTATCCAGCAGGAACACGTTGGCCGGCTTGAAATCGCAATGAACGAAGCCGCGCTCGTGCGCATAGGCGAGCGCATTGGCCATGCCCTTGAAGATGGGAAACACCTCGGCGAACGGCATGCCCTTGAAGTTCGGATTTCGCAGCAGGCGCGAGAGCGGCTGTCCGGAAAGATATTCCATCGTCAGATAGACAACCGGGCCGTCGCGATCGAAGTCATACACGGTCACGATGTTGCGGTGCGCCAGTTGCTGCGCCTTGCGGGCTTCGCGTTGCAATGCGATCAGCGACTTCGGATTGCCACGGAACTGCAGGTTGAGCACCTTGATCGCGACATACGGGCGACGGTCCGATGCTTCGAGCTTGCGCAGGTCCAGGGCCTTGTAGACCGTGCCCATGCCGCCGATGCCAAGACACTCCTCCAGCACGAAGCGACTGTTGAGCGTGTCGCCGACGCCTTTCATGCGCTGGTCGTGGTCGGTTCTTATCTGCGTCGCCTGACCGAACGTCCCGCCGGTGCCGCCGGTGCCGCTGGTGCCGCTGGTGCCGCTGGTGCCGCTCGTCGCGCCGGATCCGCCCGAGCTGCTGCTCGGATCGCGCTCGGGCAGCGAAGGCGGCATGGGGGGCGGGGCGAAGCTCGTGGTGGTCTGCAGGCGCGTCTCGTCGCTGCCGACGGGGCCGGTGTTTGAGTCGAGTTCGGGACGAATGCGTGCCGCATGGTCGACACGGCGCCGGATGGCCGCGTAGACATCCGGGGGCAGAGGCTTGACCGCGTGCTCCTCGTCGAGGATCTCCATGAGTTGCTTTGGCGCGGACTGCTCGGTCGCAAGGGCGCCGTCAACCCGGGAAAAGAACTCGTCGCGCGACGCGCTGTTGCTCTGGAAAGTACGTATCGCTTGCGCAAAACTTGTCATCTGTGCGACGCGACGCGGCTCCTGTTCGATCGACCAAGTCCACTTGTCGTAACAAATACTTCATGCTGGTTCGATACTAGACTTCGCTTGCGCCTTAAGCAAATGACGTTTTTGATTCTGCGCGGCATCGCGCACATGTCTTTCGGATACCGACACATTTCGCTGAAGTGTCGGCTCACGCACGACGAACGCTGTGGCGCGGTTCGATTTTGGCGCCCTCGATATCGCGCGCAACGCCCGCTGCGCGGACCTCGGAGCCTCCGATGCGCCGATCACGCCGTATCTGGCATGCCTTTCGCGTCATTCGGCACGAGCGATCAGGCGCTGTCGGTCAGGGCGGAAGGTTCAGACCTCCTGCCCCGCAGGCGCTGGCGCGGTTTGTTGTGTTTTGCATGCAAAGAGCCAAACAGTGCGAAGGCTGAAGTCAACCCGACTGAAGTGCGGCGCGCCGGCTCACGAACCCACGGAGGAACTCATCATGGCTGTCATCAAAATCAGGGATCTCGCCGACAGCGTCGAACTCGACCGGCAAGCGATGCATACCATCGTCGGCGGCGCGCGAGACGGGCTCAAGCCATCGTTTCGTATCCGGACCGCAGCGAACCCGAATCGTGTCGTCGACTATCCGGGCGTGCCGGTGAGAGACGTGCCGGTGCAGCCGCCCGGCCCGTTCACGACGAAGATCGTCGGCAAGAAGGAAGAAAACTGACGCCACGGCCGGCGCAGGCGCGTCATCCATGGCGCGCCGGCACGGCACCGCCCGTCAGACCGGCGCCCGGCGCGCTCGCCGACAGCGCGAGCGAACGCGCCGTGCGCTTCACCAGCGCGAGACGCACCTGCTCACGCGTCGCGGCATCGAATTCGCCGAGATAACGGGTCTTGCCCGCGATCACCGCGCCCGCCGGCACGCCATCGAGATACAGCACCCGATTGCCCGCGAGCGCCGGCACTTTGTCGCCGGGCAACAGCGTACCGACCAGATTGAGCGGATCCACCGCCGACAGCGCGACCAACGCCCCGTCTCGTGCGCGGCGGCGCATGTCGCGCAGCAAGGGCACCGCCTCCGGCAGCGCGAACTGCTCGCCCGCCAGACCGGCGACGAAGCGCCCGCCGCGAATCTCGCCTCGCGCTTCCAGCCGGTGATAGACGCGCAGCAGATCGCGCCAGGGCGGCAGCCATCCGGCTTCGCGTTCGAGCAGGCGCCAGAACACCACGCCATAGCGCCGCAACAAAGTCAGCGCGACGTGTTCGAGCGCGGCGTCGTCGCGCTCGCCTTCTTCGCGGGCGCGCCGCAGCAGCGCCCAGCGCCCGGCGTCGTCCATTCCGCCGATGAACAGTCCGCCGCGCCGCGGACGCCGTGCGAAGGCGTTGCGCTTCGCCGCGGGTGCGAGCAACGCGCGCAGACCGGCAAAGCTGTCCGCGTTGACGAGTCCGAGCGACACGAGTTCGCCGAGCGCATCCTCGAGCTCCGTGCGAAGGAGACGCGCGTCGGCAAGGAGTTCGTCGAAGAACATGGCGCCATGAGTTTGCAACGCATCGAACACGCGCTGCGCGCGCGACGACATTTGCGGCGCTTCATCGGCGGACAGGAGCGCATTCCATGCGTCGAGATGGCGGCGTGGCAACAGCACGATGGGTGTGCCGCGCACCGGGGCGCCCGTCGCGCGTGCGCGTCCCGCCGGCCGCGTCCAGACCAGCTTGCCGGCGCGGCAGAGTTCGTCGAGCCAGAGTCCCGAATAATCGCCGATGCGGGCCGGCAGTATCTCGTCTTCCCACGCGACGGCCGGCGCCTCGAAACCTTCCAGTTGTTCCAGCACGGCGCCGAGCGCGTCACGGCCGGCACCGCGCGCATCCGTCCCGACGCGCTGCCATTCGAACAGGAAACGCATGAAGTCCTGCCGCTCGACCGGCTCGATCTCGCGCCGCAACCGCCGCACCGTGTAGCGATGAATCCGCGCGAGCAGATGCCGCTCGCACCATTCCTCGGTCTGCGCGCCTGGCGTGAAGCGTCCGCGCATCACATAACCCTGTGCCTCCAGCCGTGTCAGCGCGAGAGCGACAGCCGAGGCCGGCAACGCAAGCGGCCGCGCGATGTCCGGCACCGTCAGCGGCCCGCAACCGGACAAGCGCGCCCGCACGATCTCGACGAGCGCGTCGTCGGGGCTCCAGACCTCGTCGAAGCCGGCGGGCGGCCGCAACGTCGGCTGCATCGGCGCGTGCTCATAGACCGCGCGCAGGCACGCGAGCCGCTCGACGGGCGTCCACAGCGCATCGTGTTCCGCGACCTGCAGCCGCGTCGCCCGGCCGCCGCGCGCCAGCGTCTCCAGCCACGCGGGCCAGTGCGGGTGGCGCTGCGCTTCGCGCTCGGCGATGCAGGCAAGCGTCGTCAGCGCCTCGTGCATCTCGTCGGCGCTGGTGACATCGGGCCAGGCTTCCGCGCGGACGCTCTCGATGGCTTCGGGATCGAGCGCACCCAGATCGTCGACCGATTGCGGATCGGTCCAGCGGCGCGCCAGCACCGCCTGCGTGCGGCGCTCTTCGAGCGGTGCGTCGTCGAGGAATGCATAGGGCTTGGCCGACAGGATCTCGGCCGCCAGCGGCGACGGCGCCGGCAATTCGCGCGTCACCAGCCGCACCGCGCCGCTTTCGATGCGGCCCAGCAACGCGAGCCAAGCGTCGCTGTCCATGGCGTCGTGCAGGCAGTCGTCGAGCGTCTGCTCGACCAGCGGATGCGCGGGCACCTCGCGCTCGCTCGCCAGGTTTTCTGCGCACGCCACCTGGTCCGGGAACACCGCCGCGAGCAGGTCCTCGCTCTTCATGCGCTGCAATTGCGGCGCCACCTTGCGCCCGCCCGCATAGCGCGGCAGCGCGAGCGCGTTGGTCGCGTTCCAGCGCCAGCGCACGCCGAACAGCGGCGCATCGAGCAGCGCCTGGATCAGCACGTGCTCGGCGGTGCTGGACTTCAGATAGCGCCACACTTCGTCGAGCGTGAAACTGTGACTGCCTGTCAGCGAGAGCACGATGGCGTCCTCGGTCGCCGCAGCCTGTAATTCAAAATTAAAAGTACGGCAAAAGCGCTTGCGCAGCGCGAGACCCCACGCGCGATTCACGCGGCTGCCGAACGGCGCGTGAATCACGAGCTGCGTGCCGCCGGATTCATCGAAGAAGCGCTCCATGACGAGCGTGTCCTGCGTCGGCAACACGGTGAGCGCGGCGCGCGCACGCGCCAGGTATTCGACGATCTGCCGCGCCGCCTCGTCGCCGATGCCGCTCTCTTGCGCCAGCCACGCGATGACCGCTTCGATGCTGTCGTCCTGCGCCAGCCGCGTATCGATGCCCGCACGCATGCGCGCGATCGCATGCGACAGCTCATCGCTGCGCCCGGGCGCTTCGCCGAGCCAGAACGGAATATTCGGCGGCTGCCCGTTGGCATTCTCCACACGCACACGGCCGCCTTCCACGCGCACGATCCGGTACGACGTATTGCCGAGCTGGAAGACATCGCCCGCGAGACTTTCAACGGCGAAGTCTTCGTTCACGGTGCCGATCTGCAAGCCCTGCGGCTCCAGCAGCACCGCGAAATCGGCGTTATCGGGGATCGCGCCGCCCGAGGTCACGGCAGTTAGCTTGCCGCCGCGCCGTCCGCGCAGCGTCCGGCTCACCGCGTCGCGATGCACATAGGCCGCGCGCACGCCCTGACGTCCCGTATAGCCTTCCGCGAGCGTGCGCAGCACGGCGTCGTAGCGGCTGCGCGCCAGCTCCGCATACGGAAACGCCTGCGTGATGCGCTCGTACAGCGCATCCTCGCTCCATTCGCGGCATGAGACTTCGGCGGTGATCTGCTGCGCGAGCACGTCGAGGGGCGCGCGCGGAATCTTCAGCGCATCGAGTTCGCCGCGCCGCACGCAATCGATCAAGGCGGCGCATTCGATCAGATCGTCGCGCGAAGTCGGAAACAGCCGCCCTTTCGGCATGCCGCCCACGTGATGCCCCGAGCGCCCGACCCGCTGCAGGAACGCGCCGATCGAACCCGGTGAGCCGAGCTGGCAGACGAGATCGACATCGCCGATATCAATGCCCAGTTCCAGCGACGCCGTTGCAATCAGCACACGCAACTCGCCGCGCTTGAGGCGTTGTTCGGCGACCAGCCGCTGCTCGCGCGCCAGGCTGCCGTGATGCGCGGCGACGGCGTCCTTGCCGAGGCGGTCGGTGAGATGGCGCGCCGCGCGCTCCGCCATGCGTCGCGTGTTGACGAAAACGAGCGACGTGCGGTGTTGCGCCGACAGATCCGCGAGACGGTCGTAGACGCGCTCCCACATGTCGTTGGACATGACGGCTTCGAGCGGCATCGGCGGGAGATCGAGCGCGAGATCGCGCGCGCGGACATGCCCGACGTCGACGATCTCGCACGGCTCATAGCCACCGACGAGAAACCGCGCCACGCGTTCGATAGGCTTCTGCGTGGCCGAGAGACCGATGCGCACGGGCCGCTGATGCCCTGCTTCCTCGCACAGCGCGTCGAGCCGCGCAAGCGACAGGCTCAGGTGCGAGCCGCGCTTGCTGCCCGCCACGGCGTGAATTTCATCGACGATCACGGTGCGCGTGGTGGACAGCATCGCGCGTCCCGAGTCCGACGAAAGCAGTACGTAAAGCGATTCCGGCGTGGTGACGAGGATGTGCGGCGGACGCTTCCTGACCGCATTGCGCTCCTGCTGCGTGGTGTCGCCGGTGCGCACGGCGGCGCGGATCTCCGGCGCCGCCGTGCCCGATTCGCGCAAGGCCTGCGCGATGCCCGCGAGCGGCTCTTCCAGATTCACGCGGATGTCATTGGACAGCGCCTTCAGCGGCGACACATAGACGACCCGCGTCTCGTCCGGCAACACGCCACCGGCGGCAATGCCGTCGCGGACGAGTTCATCGAGTGCAGCCAGGAACGCGGTGAGCGTCTTGCCCGAACCCGTGGGCGCGGCAACGAGTGTCGAACGGCGCGCCTGCACCAGCGGCCAGGCGCGCGCCTGGGCGGGCGTCGGCGAGGCGAAGCGTGCGCGGAACCAGCCGGCGACGGCCGGATGAAAGCCTTGCAGGGCGTCGTTCGCGGGAGGGGATTGTCGGGGCATCCAGCTATTCTAGGGGCGCTTTCGAAACGGCGCGGGAGCGCTGAATATGCGTGCGCGCAGGCGGAAGACAAGCCCCGCGGTGGATTGTCGCCTCCGCTGCCCGATCGCGCCGACCGTTCTATGATGTCTGCCGATACCTGATCGTCAAACCAGCGCCACGAACGCGCCTGAACATGGAGACACGCGCGGGACCCGATCTTGCGCCAAGCCGCACGCACCACGTTCGACCCCTCATCCCACCTGCAAGGAGAAGCCCTTGAACGACGACGTCACCCCGACTTCCCTCGAGACGCCTCTCGCCCCCGATCTCCTCGCACGAATCGATGCGTACTGGCGGGCCTGCAATTATCTTTCGGCCGGCATGATCTATCTGCGCGCCAATCCGCTGCTGCGCGAACGCCTGCAACCGGAGCACATCAAGCGGCGTCTGCTCGGGCACTGGGGCTCCGATCCGGGACAATCGTTCGTGTGGGTGCATCTGAATCGCCTGATCAAACGCGACGATCTCAACATCCTGTTCGTGTCAGGCCCGGGCCATGGCGCGCCCGCGACGCTGTCCAATTCTTACCTCGAGGGTCACTACTCGGAAATCTATCCCGATCGCAGCACCGACGAACGCGGCATGCTCAAGTTGTTCCGCGCGTTTTCGTCGCCGGGCGGCATCGGCTCGCATTGCACACCTGAGACGCCGGGATCGATTCACGAAGGCGGCGAGCTCGGCTATAGCCTGTCGCATTCGTTCGGCGCGGCGTTCGACAATCCGGACCTGATCGTCGCTACCGTAGTGGGTGACGGCGAGGCGGAGACCGGCCCGCTCGCCACGTCCTGGCATTCGAACAAGTTCCTCAACCCGGCCACCGATGGCGCCGTGTTGCCGATCCTGCATCTCAACGGCTACAAGATTGCCAATCCGACCATCCTTGCGCGGATCCCGCATGAGGAACTCGCTGCGCTGTTCAAGGGCTATGGTTACGAGCCGCACTTCGTCGAAGGGCACGAGCCCGAGAAGATGCATCAGCGCATGGCGGCGACGCTCGAACGCTGCATCGCCGATATCCGCGCCATCCAGGCGAACGCGCGCGCGAATCCCGGCAACGTGACGCGGCCGCGCTGGCCGATGATCGTGCTGCGCACCCCGAAAGGCTGGACCGGGCCGAAGGAGGTCAATGGGCACAAGGTCGAGGACTTCTGGCGCTCGCATCAGGTGCCGATCGCCGACCCGGCGAGCAACCACCGCAACCTTGCCTTGCTGGAAGAATGGCTGCGCAGTTACAAGCCCGAAGAGCTGTTCGATGAAGACGGCCGGCTGATCGAATCCTTGCGCGCGCTGGCGCCCGAAGGCCTGCGGCGCATCAGCGCGAATCCGCACGCGAACGGCGGCTTGCAGCGCCAGTCGCTGGATCTGCCCGACATTCGCGAGTACGCGTTCGAATTCAAGCGGGCGGCGAACACGTATCAATCGCCGACGATGGTGCTCGCCACCTTCCTGCGCGACGTGATTCGCCGCAACATGACGAGCTTCCGCCTGTTCGGTCCCGATGAAACGGCGAGCAACAAGCTCGACGGCGTATATGAAGCCTCGGGAAAGCGCTGGCTCGCCGAGACGCTGCCGGAGGATGCCGACGGCGGCGCGCTGTCCATCGACGGACGCGTAATGGAGATGCTCTCGGAACACACGCTGGAAGGCTGGTTCGAAGGCTATGTGCTGACCGGAAGACACGGCCTGTTCGCGACGTATGAAGCGTTCGTGCACGTGATCGATTCGATGTTCAACCAGCACGCGAAGTGGCTGGAGAAGGCCAAGAACGAACTCGACTGGCGCAAGCCCATCCCGTCGATCAACCTGCTCATCACGTCGCTCGTGTGGCGTCAGGATCACAACGGCTTCACGCATCAGGACCCGGGCTTCCTCGATGTCGTCACCAACAAGAGCCCGGGCGTTGTCCGCATCTATCTGCCGCCTGACGCGAACTGCCTTTTGAGCGTCGCGGATCATTGCCTGCGTACGCACGATTACGTGAACGTGATCGTCGCGGACAAGCAGCCGCATCTGCAGTACCTGAGCATGCAGGATGCAATCGTGCACTGCGCGAAAGGCATCGGCATCTGGGACTGGGCCTCGACCGATCAGGGCGCGGAGCCGGACGTGGTGGTGGCGTGCGCGGGCGACATCGCGACCATGGAAGCGCTTGCCGCCGTCGAGATCCTCAAGGCGAACTGTCCTGACCTGAAGATTCGTTTCGTCAACGTGGTCGACCTGTTCAGGCTCATGCCGGATACCGATCATCCGCATGGTCTGTCCGACCGCGACTTCGATTCCCTCTTCACGCGCGACAAGCCGGTCATCTTCAACTTCCATTCCTATCCGACGCTGGTGCACAAGCTCACCTACAACCGCACCAATCACGAGAACATGCATGTGCATGGCTATCGAGAACGCGGCAATATCAACACGCCGTTCGAACTCGCGATCATCAACGGGGTGGACCGCTTCACGCTCGCCATCGATGTGATCGACCGCGTGCCGCGCATCGCAGAAAGCAGCGCGCATGCGAAGGAGTGGCTCAGGAACGAGATCATCGAGAGCGTGCGGTACGCGCATGAGGAAGGCATCGATCGCGACGAGATCCGTGACTGGACCTGGAAGGGTTGATGCCATGGACGAAGGCATTCTGGTGCTCAACAGCGGCTCGTCGTCGCTCAAGTTCGGCGTGTTCACCGCACGCGACGGCGACGAGCACGCATGGCTCTCGGGCAGTGCGAAAGGTATCGGGCGCGACAACGGATCCTGGTCGATGAAGTCGTCGGACGGCCGTATCGATGTCGCGCAGGATCATGTGATGGAGACGCAGCACGATGCGCTGAAGCGCGTCGCCGACGCGCTCGCCGAGCATCTGGATGTGCCGCTCGTGGGCGTCGGGCATCGTGTCGTGCATGGCGGACCGCGGCTGCGCGAACATTGCCGCATCACCGAGGACGTGAAGCACACGCTGCAAGAAGCGGTGCCGTTCGCGCCGCTGCACCTGCCGCCCGCGCTGGCGCTGATTGACGAGGCACAGCGCATCTTCGCCGATGTGCCTCATTTCGCTTGCTTCGATACCGCGTTCCACCGCACGCTGCCTGAGCGGGCAACGCGCTTTGCGTTGCCGCGCGAGTATGCGGAGCGGGGTGTCGTTCGCTATGGGTTTCATGGGCTGTCTTACGAGTCCATCGTCGGCGAGCTTGGCGCGGACCTGCCGGCGCGCACGGTCATCGCCCATCTCGGCAGCGGCGCCAGTCTGTGTGCGCTGCAGAACGGGCGCTCCGTCGATACGTCGATGGGCATGACGCCCGCCGGCGGGATTCCGATGGCCACGCGCAGCGGCGATCTCGATCCCGGCGTGCTGATTCATCTGCTGCGCCATGCCTCGCTCGACGCCGACGGCATCGAAACGCTGGTGAACCGGCGCGGCGGAATGAAGGCGTTGTCGGAATCGGACGACGACATGCAAGGGCTGCTGGCACGCCGCGCGCAGGGCGACGCGGATGCGTCGCTGGCCGTCGATGTGTTCTGCACGGCGGTGCGCAAGACCATTGGCGCGTATGCGGCGTTGCTGGGCGGCGTCGATCTGATCGTGTTCAGCGGAGGGATCGGAGAGCACAGCGACGCGGTGCGTTCGCAGGTGCTTGAAGGGCTCGGGTTTTTGGGGGCGGCGCATCGCGTGGTCGCGACTCAGGAGGAACGGCAGATCGCGCGGCATTGCAGGAGGTTGGTGGGGGACTGAGGTGACGCTTGCGTTGCGCCTTTGCAGGGTATGATGGGCGTCGGTGGGTTGGCGTGCCGGGGTCGGTTCTGCTTGCTTTGTGGCATTTTTCATGCGGCCCGGAAAATGCCATTTGGTCGATGGCGTTCGAAATGCCGGATGCAAAGGGGCTGGGCTGGACTGTCGGGCGAAGTCTTTTGCAGCGGAGCGAGGCATGTTGCGATCCTGCGTTGCGCCCTCTTCGCCTTATTGCTTCCCGAAGCATAGGCTTGCTCGCCTCGCGGCATTTTGAATACGGCATGCTTAACGCCATTTGGCCGAATGCATGCAAAATGCCTGATGCGAGAAGCTTCGGCGGGGTAGTCGAGCAAGTCGTGATGTGACTTTGCCTTGCTCTGTATCACCGCGCGGCGGATCGCTCGTTCGCTGCGCGCCGCAGTTAGCCCGTCTCGCGACATCCTGCATCCAATACGCAAAACGCCATTTGGTCGAACGTATGCAAAACGCCAAATGCACGAATCTCAAGCAGATCTGCCGAGCAGGTCGCGATGCAATCTTGCGTTGCTCCGCATCAAAGCGTGGCGGACCACTCGTTCGCCACGCCTCGCCCGGGTCGTTTCGCAGCATTTTGAATGCGTCACTCAAAATGCCATCTGGTCGAACGCATTCAAAACGCCAAACGCTCTATCAAAAGCTCAAAGCGGCAGGCATATCAACCGCCGCATCGAATCTCCGCTACCCGCCTCGCGCAGGAACGCCCAGACACTACCCCCGAACACCTCCCCCCTCTTCCGCATGATCCCGCTGCCGCAGCGACTGGGGCAACCCGAACAGCAACAACAACGCGCACAACACACTCATCGCACCAATCGCATACAGCGCAGGCGTCGTGCTGCCCATCGTGTCGCGAATGCGGCCGACCATCACCGGGCTCACGATGCCGCCAAGTTGCCCCAGCGTATTGATCAACGCGATACCGCCCGCCGCGCCCGCGCCGGTCAGAAGCTTCGGCGGCAGCGCCCAGAACGCCGGGATCGACGCGATCACGCCCGCGCCCATCACGCCCAGCGCGGCGATCAGCAAGCCCGTCTGCTTGTCGAAGATGCCCGCTGCGAAGAACCCCACGGCCGCCATGACCAGCAGGATCGCGACGAACTTGCGGCGTTCGCCCGAGCGATCCGACATGCGGCCGACCACCACCATGCAGATCGCGCCACAGATATACGGCACCGCCGTAAGCAGACCGATGATCGTCGGATTCTGCGTGCCCGCCGCGCGAATCAGATGCGGGGCCCAGAAGTTGAGGCCGTAGGAGGCGATCTGAATCAGGAAGTAGATCAGGCCGAGCATCAGGAAACCGGGCGTCCTGATCGCGCCGAACAGCGAATGACCCGTATCCGTGTGCTGGCTCTGTGTCGAGATCTGGCTCTTCAGACAGGTCTTCTCGGCGCTGCTGAGCCAGGCGGCATCATCGACACGATCCTTCAGCACCTTCAGCACGAGAATGCCCAGCAGCACGCACGGCATGCCGCCGAGCAAAAACAGCCAGTGCCAGCCCGCAATGCCCGCCACACCGTTCAAGTGCCCAAGCACGAGTCCTGAAAGCGGCGCACCGAACAAGCCGGAGAATGCCGACGCGAGAAACAGCATCGAAGTAATGCGGCCGCGATAGCTCGCCGGGAACCATAGCGTCAGGTAGTACAGCACGCCGGGCGCGAAGCCCGCCTCCATCGCGCCGATGATGAAGCGCAGTCCGTAGAACTGCCATTCCGTCTGCACGAAGACCATGAGCGCCGTCGCGATCCCCCACGAGATCATGATGCGCGCGATCCAGCGGCGTGCGCCCACCTTGTAGAGCAGCATGTTGCTGGGCACTTCGAACAGCACGTAGCCAATCACGAAGAGACTCGCCCCGAGACCGTAGGCCGTATCGGACAGCCCCAGCGAACTCTGCATCTGAAACTTCGCGAAGCTGATATTGATGCGATCGAAGAACGCAAAGAAGTAGCACAGCATGATGAGCGGCATCAGCCGCCATGCCACCTTGCGAATGATGTCCGATGTGTTGGCGAGGGAATGCGGCTCGTCGGCCGCGTTGACGCTCAGGTCGCTCATGTTTGTCTCCAGTCTTGTTGTGATGGGTGGGTCAGATGGACCGCACGTAGTCGGGCACCGGATGCAGATCGCAGTTGCGGCCCGCCTTCGCGACCTGCCCCGGCACGTCATGACCGACCAGTCCAGGCAGCGTGCGCGACAGACGGATCAGTTGCGAAAGATCGATCCCCGCAGGAATGCCCGTTTCGTCGCACAGATTCACGAGGTCTTCAGTGCAGATGTTTCCGGACGCACCCGGAGCGAACGGACAGCCGCCGAGTCCGCCCAGCGCCGCATCGAAACGGCGGGCACCCGCCTGGTAAGCAGCGAGCACATTGGCGAGCCCGAGGCCGCGCGTATTGTGGAAATGCAAAGTGAGGTCGGCGGCGGGCACGTCCGCAAGCACGCGTTCGACGAGCCGCGCAACCTGACGCGGATTCGCCATGCCGGTGGTGTCGGCGAGCGTGATGCCGGCAATGCCCATCTCACGGTAGGTCCGGGCTATCGACACCACGCGGTCTTCATCCACCCGGCCTTCGAACGGACAGCCGAACGCCGTCGCCACAGTCGCGTTCAGCGAGACCGTCGTCGACGCCCCCTGCACCAGCCGCACGATATCGCCGAAGCCCGCCAGCGAGTCTTCGCAGCTCATGCGCATGTTGGCGCGGTTGTGCGTCTGGCTTGCCGACATCACGAGATTGAGCTCATTCGCCCGTGCCGCAAGCGCGCGCTCCGCGCCCTTCACGTTGGGCACCAGCGCGACGTAGATCACCCCCTCCTTGCGGGCGATGCCGTTGAACACCGCCTCGCCGTCGCGCAACGCCGGAATCGCTTTCGGCGATACGAACGAGCCCGCCTCGATGCGCGTGAAACCGCACGCCGCAAGCGCATCGATCAGCGCAATCTTGTCCGCCGTGTCGACCCACTGCTTCTCGATCTGCAAACCGTCGCGCGGCGCGACTTCCTGGACGATCAGCGGTTCTTTGTATGCAAAATTCATTGAACCGCTCCTTCCGCGCGCAGATGTTCGACCTCGCCGGCATCGAAGCCGAGCGATTCCAGCACCGCTTGAGTGTGTTCGCCGAGCGCCGGACCTTGCCAGCGCACTTCGCCCGGCGTTTCGGAGAGCTTCGGCACGATGCCCGGCATCTTCACCGACGCCCCGCCCGGCAGGTTCGCGTGCAGCAGCATGTCGCGGGCTTGGTAGTGCGCGTCGTTGACGATGTCCGCGACCGAATAGATGCGGCCCGCGGGCACTTCTTCGCGCTCGAGCACAGCGAGCACGTCGTCCATCGAGTGATGCGTGGTCCACGCCGTGATGGCTTCGTCGAGCATCGCGCTGTGACGGACGCGGCCGTCGTTGCGGGCGAGCGCGGGATCGTCGGCGAGATCGGGCCGGCCGATCACGTGCATCAGGCGCTTGTAGATCGGATCGCTGTTGCCCGCGATCACGACGAAGCCGCCCTCTTCCGTCCGATACGTATTCGACGGCGCGATGCCCGGCAATGCGCCGCCGCTGCGTTCGCGCACGTGGCCGAGCAGGTCGTATTCCGGCACCAGGCTTTCCATCAGGTTGAAGACGCTTTCGACGAGCGATACATCGACCACCTGTCCGTCGCCCTGTCCGGTCTTGACGCGCAACACCGACATCAGGGCGCCGATCACCCCGTGCAGCGAGGCCAGCGAATCGCCGAGGCTCACGCCGACACGCGCCGGCAGTCCCTCCGCGTCGCCGGTCGTATAGCGGATGCCGCCCATCGCCTCGCCGATCGCCCCGAACCCCGGACGGTCGCGATACGGACCGGTCTGGCCATAGCCGGAGATGCGCACCATCGTCAGCTTCGGATTGATTGCGTGCAGCACGTCCCAGCCGAGGCCGAGCTTTTCGAGCGCGCCGGGACGCATGTTTTCGACGACGATGTCCGCGTCCTTTGCAAGACGCTTGATGACCTCCGCGCCGTCCGGCGACTTGAGGTTCACGCAGACCGACTTCTTGTTGCGCGATTGCAGATACCACCAGAGCGACGTGCCCTCGTGAAGCTTGCGCCATTTGCGCAGCGGGTCGCCGCCATTGGGCGTCTCGATCTTGATGACTTCCGCACCGAACTCGGCCAGCATGCGCGCCGCGAAGGGCGCGGCGATCAACGTGCCGATTTCGATGACCCGGATGCCTTGAAGGGGTCCGCTCATGCCGCTCGTCTCCTGATTTCGTTTGATGGAGACAAGCTTATTGGCGAACGCTCGGGGGCGTCCAACCGCATTTCGGCAAGGATCGTTCGCGAAACGCGAACGATCGCGGGCTTTTGAGCGTTAGGCCGACGTGCCGGAAGACGCTTCGACCGTGCGCAAGTGATCGAACAGAAGACGGCTGACCGGCGACAGCGCGTCCGCATCGCGCACGACGATCACGAGACTGCGCGCGGCCCATTCCTCCTCGAGCGCGACGGCGGCAAGGCCAAGCTGCCGCCCGATCGCCTCGAACACGTGCAAGGGCAGCACGCCCACGCCCATGCCGGCCTGCACCATGCGGCACACGGCGTCGAAGCCCGGCACGTGGATGCGCAACCGCAACGCGCGGCCCGCCTGACGCGCGGCCAGATGCGTGCGCATGTTGATCGAACTCGCTGAATGGAGGCCGATGTGATCGAAGTCGAGAGTATCGGCGAAGCTCACGCGGTCGCGTTTCGTCAACGGATGCGTCAGCGGCGTCACGATGACGAGCCGGTCGTGCCGGTAATGCACGGTGTCGAGGCCGCGCGTATCGGCGTCGCCGGAACAGATGCCGAGATCGACGAGACTGTCCGCCACACCCTCGATGATGCCGCCGCTCGGCCGCTCTTCCAGATCGATCTTGACCTGGTCGTGCATCGAGATGAACGCGCGCAGATCCTCCGGCAGGAATTCCACGATCGCCGACAGGTTGGCCATCATGCGCACGTAGCCGCGCACGCCGCTCGCATGTTCCGCCAGTTCGATGCCGATGTTCTCGACATCGCGCAACACGCGGCGCGCGTGATGCAACAGCGTCTCGCCGGCAGGCGTGAGCGCCATGCCGCGCGCCTTGCGCTCGAACAGCACGGCGCCGACGGCCTGCTCCAGTTCGAGCAGCCGCTTGCTGGCCGCCGACACCGCAATCGCCTCGCGTTCCGCCGCGCGCGTGAGAGTGCCTTCCTCATGGACCGCGAGGAAGAGTTGCAGAGTCGTGAGATCGAGACGTCGGAGAAGATTCTTGAGGGCCATCGCCGGATGGGCGCGCCTAGCGGGCGTATTTGAAGGTGCCTTGCGCGCTCGCGATCATCACGCGACCGTCGACCCACGCCTCGCCGCGAGCGAAATAGACCGAGCGCCCCTGACGCTCCAGGAAGCCTTTGGCGACCACCTTGTCGCCGACGCCCCGGTCCAGATAGTTCACCGTCAGCGAAAGCGTGAAGCCGTGCACGGGTTCGGGGCCGGTCGTGAAGAGACCGGCGTATCCGCATGCCGCGTCGAGCAGCGTGGCGATCGCGCCGCCCTGCAGGATGCGTTGCCGGTTCAGATGCCCGGCGTGTATCGGCATCAGGAATTCGGCGTAACCGGCGCGCCACTCGCTGAACGTCGCGCCCAGCGCTTCGAGAAACGGATTGTCCAGGTCCAGGTGCGCCACCATTGCTCCTTCTCCGTTTTCGTTGCGTGCAATTGTGCCACCTGGAGCTCCACATCGCTGCGGGGCACAAAAAAACCCGCTCGCAGCGGGTTGGATGAATTCAGGAACGGTCAACGCGTAAAACATGGCCAATTGGCAAAATCTGCATGCTCGAAAACCAGTGACGCGCGAGCGGAGATTTTTTACGTCTCCGCCAGTCATTCACCAATTTCACATGACTCATGAAACCGGAACATCAATTGAAATTGACAAAATTTGTTACGCTTAAAATGCCTCGTGACAAAGCGTGCCATGCACGCAACACATTGCGATGTTGCGATCAGTTATATCCACGAATGACGCAGGATTTCTGTTCCTCTTCCGATTTCTCACTGGCAAAGCGTCCGCAGATTTCCGCGACATAATCCGGTTCCGCCGATACCTGGCTGGAGCGGTGCGATACGGACACGCTTGTATCCGGGGGCAGTTCGCCGTCTTCGATCCAGGCGTAGTAATGCGCGCTCGTATTGGCATCCATCGTTAGTCTCCTTTCGTTCGATGCACTCGACAAGATTGATGGTTCCAGAATGCGCCTCCTTGAAGCGGCTGGCCCTAGTGGATTTCATTAATGGACGCGGCCGAAAAACGAAGCAAGACTCAAAAGAATGTCTGCGTGTTGCGCAAACGGAATCGTTTCAATCTACCTGTCCTTTTTCGAAGCGAAAAGAATGCCCGGTCGCAGCCGGGCATTCTCAAATCGAATGAGTGCGAAAGCGGTGCTTTAAAAGCACTCCACATTCCGCACTGCACTCTTCTATGAGTTACACCACATTCTTTTCCACGATCGGCCGGCCTTCCAGCACGCGCGTCCAGTCGAGCGGCGAGAGATCGAGCGTTTCATAGCGCCCGTGCAGGATCATTTCGCTGACGCCACGCCCCGTCGCCGGACCTTGCTGCAGTCCATGGCCGCTGAAGCCATTGGCGAAGAAGCAGTTCTCGACCTCCGGATGCGCGCCGATGATCGCGTTCTGGTCGAGCACGTTGTACTCGTAGTAACCGGACCAGCAACGCTCGACCCGCAGCGCCTCGAAGCCCGGCACGCGATGGGCAAGCGTCGGCCAGATCACGTCATCGAAGAGCGCGTGATCGACTTCGTCAAGCGGCAAGTCGTCGGGATCATGTTCTGCGGAAGGCGAGGTCCCGCAAATATAGGTCTGCCCTTCAGGCCGGAAATAGACGCCGCTCGGATCGATCAGCAACGGCGCGCCTTCGAGCCGCGCCGGCGACGACACATTGAAGATGCTCCGGCGCCGCGCATGCACCGGCAGGTCGATGCCCAGCATCTTCGCCACCGGCCGCGCCCACGCGCCCGCGGCGTTCACCAGCACGTCGCACGCATGGGTTTCGCCGTTCGCCGCCTGCACCGCCGTCGCGCGCCGGCCGTCACGCCGGATGCCCGTCACCTCGCTCGCCACGTAACGCGCCCCGAGCGCCTGAGCCTTGCGCCGCAAAGCCTGCACGAGGCCGTAGCCGTCGAACCAGCCTTCGCCGCTCTCACCGTAGGCGCCCGCCGCCAGATCCCCGGTATGCAGCCAGGGAAAGCGCGTGGCGAGCTGCGCGGCATCGAGCAGACTGATATCCGCGCCGAGTTCGCGTTGCAGCGCGTGGTTCTCGCGCAGCGTCGCGGCCCCGGGAGCGGTCGCGAGGAACAGATAGCCGCCTTCATGCAGATCGATCGACGGCCGTTCGCCGTTCACCTCCAGCCGCTCGCCGATCGAGCGCAGGAACTCGATGCCGTAGAGCGACATGCGCACCGAGAGCGGCGTCGAGAACTGCTGGCGGATCGACGCCGCCGAGAGCGCCGACGACGAGCGCGCGTAAGTCGGATCGCGCTCGATCACCGTGACCTGCACGGTCGGATCCGCAGCCCGCAAGAAATACGCGACCGAACTGCCGATCACGCCGCCACCCACAATCACCACTTGAGAAGCCACGCCGCCTCCGTGCGAATGCCACTGCCGATATTCGATGCCGACGCCGCTGCGCGCTTAGCCCAGGTTGAAGTCGATGCCCTGCGCCAGCGGCAATTCCGACGAGTAGTTGATCGTGTTGGTCGCGCGGCGCATGTAGCCCTTCCACGCATCCGAGCCGGATTCGCGTCCGCCGCCGGTTTCCTTCTCGCCGCCGAACGCGCCGCCGATCTCCGCGCCGCTCGGCCCGATGTTCACGTTGGCGATGCCGCAATCGCTGCCCGAAGCCGACAGGAAGCGCTCGGCTTCGCGCAGGTCGGTCGTGAACGTGCATGACGAAAGGCCATGCACGGCCGCGTTGTTGGCGGCGATGGCGTCGTCGAAATCGCTGTAGCGCATCACATAGAGGATCGGCGCGAAGGTTTCCTTCAGCACGACGTCGGTCTGCGACGGCATTTCGACCAGCGCCGGACGCACGTAGTAACCATTCTCGTGACCCTTCACGGCGACGCGCTCGCCGCCATGCACGGTGCCGCCCTCGCCCTTGGCCTGCTCGAGCGCGTCCTGCATGCGCGCGAACGCCTGCACGTCGATCAGCGGTCCCATCAGCACGCCCGTCTCCAGCGGATTGCCGACCGGCACCTTGCCGTACAGCTCTTTCAGACGCGCGACGGTTTCGTCATAGATGCTGTCGTGCACGAACAGCCGGCGCAGCGACGTGCAGCGCTGCCCCGCCGTGCCGACCGCCGAGAACAGGATGCCGCGCAGCGCCAGGTCGCGATTCGCAGTCTGCGAGACGATGCCCGCGTTGTTGCCGCCGAGTTCGAGGATCGAGCGGCCGAAACGCTGCGCAACCGCGACGCCGACCTTGCGGCCCATTTCCGTGCTGCCGGTTGCGCTGACGATATCGGAACGCTTGTCCGCGACGAGCGCCGTGCCCACCTCGCGCCCGCCGATGAGCAGCGCAGCCAGTCCGGCCGGCGCCGAGCCGAATTCGTCGAGGGCGTCGCGCAGGATGCGATCGACGGCGAGCGCCGTGAGCGGCGTCTTTTCCGACGGCTTCCACACGACGGCGTTGCCGCACACGAGCGCCAGCGCCGCGTTCCATGACCACACGGCCACCGGGAAATTGAAGGCGGAGATGATCGAACAGACGCCCATCGGATGCCAGGTTTCGGCCATCCGGTGACCCGGACGCTCCGACGCGATCGACAGGCCGTAGAGCTGACGCGACAGGCCGACCGCGAAGTCGCAAATGTCGATCATTTCCTGCACCTCGCCCAGCCCTTCCTGAAGAATCTTGCCCGCTTCGAGCGACACCAGCTTGCCGAGCGCTTCCTTTTTCTCGCGCAGACGATTGCCGAGCAGGCGGACCAGTTCGCCGCGGCGCGGCGCGGGCACGTTGCGCCAGGTGGCGAAGGCGTCGCGGGCGGCGGCCAGCGCGGTGTCGACGTCGGCGGCGGTGTGCTGCTTCACGCGGCCGATGACGTCACCCGTGATCGGCGAAGCGACGGCAAGGTCGCCGTCGGCGACGAGATGCGCGATGCCGAGGTCGGCGAGGATCGATTGTGCGTTCACGATGAGGGTCCTTTCGAAAGTAAGTCCGGCTCGCACCGGCCGTGCAACGCGACGGCCCAGCGCTGTTTCTTATCAGAAACTTGAGAGAATTTCGGAAACTATACGCGCTGCGGCTCCGCGCCACAACAGCGCTCAATATCATGGTTGTTACGCATGCTTGCCAGCGCTTTTGGGCATTCCTGCACGTCCCGCCCGGCGCTATCGCGATGTTATGATCGGAAACAAAACGATGTCCTCTGCGACCCACGACACCCATCTTCCCATGGCTAGCCCCAGCACGAAAAACCCGCCGGATACTTCCCCGGTCGATCTCGGACGGCGGGTCAGGCACGCGCGGCTCGCGCTCGACCTGACGCTCGACACTGCGAGCCGCGTGTGCGGCGTGTCGCGTTCGGCGCTGTCGAAGATCGAGAACGGGCTGATGTCGCCGACCTTCGACGTGTTGCAGAAAATTGTCCGCGGGCTGCGCATCGACCTCGGCGAACTGTTCGGCACGGCGCCGGCGCCCAGCGCGAGCGGACGTCGGGCGCTCACCCGGCGCGACGCCGGGCAGCGTCACGCGTATCGCGGCTATCAGATGGAACTGCTCGCCACCGAGCTCGCGCACAAAGCCATGCTGCCGTTCCGCATCCGGATCTCGGCGCATACCCTCGACGCATTCGACGACTGGGGCCGCCACGAAGGCGAGGAATTCCTGTACGTGATCAGCGGCAGCGTGTGCCTGTATTCCGAGCTGTATGCGCCCACCCAGCTGAACGCCGGCGACAGCATGTACTTCGATTCGCGCACCGGCCACGCGGCCATCTCGACGAGCGAGGAAGACGCCGAAGTGCTCTGGATGGCGACGGGCGGCAGCGTGCCTTCCGGCGATCCACCCGAAAACACCGCCTAGCTGCGCGCGCGCAACGCAAGCCGCATCGGCATGGCGCTCGGCCCCACCGTGAATGCGCAGGTCTCGTGGATCCGCGACGCGTCCACGGCGAGCCGGGCGGTGAAGTTCGCCGTCAGCATCGAGATCACGAGCCGCATCTCGACCGCCGCCAGATGGCGTCCCGGACACACCCGCGGCCCCGCGCCGAATTGCAGATAGGCATGGGGCTCGTGCGCGCCACGCTGCGCCGGACAGTCGTCCGGCGCGCCCTGCTGCGCCCGGTGCTCATGCAGCCAGCGGTCCGGATCGTAGCGTTCGGGCGCGGCGAAGTTGCGCGGGTCGAGCATCGCGGGGCGATGCAGCAGGAAGATCTTGGTGCCGGCCGGCAGGCGCACGCCGCGCAGCCGCACGTCTTCGACCGGTTCGAGCGAAAGATACGGCGCGACCGGATGCAGACGGCTCGCTTCCGTGCAGAGCGCCTCGCACAGGTCGAGCGTGCGCATCGCGGCGTAGCCCGGGCACACGGCGGCATCGCCGAGGACCGTGCGCGCGTGCGCCGCGACCCGCTCCTGCAAGGCTTCGTCCGCGCCTAGGAACAGCAGCGCCCAGGCGATGCTCGTCGCGGTCGTCTCCTCGCCCGCCACGAGCATCGTCAGCACGTTGGCGGCGACTTCGTCGTCGGTCAGGCCGGAGCCGGGCACGTCGCGCAGCGCGAGCATCGCTTCGAGCAGATTGCGTGGTTCGACGTCGAGATCCATGAACGGCATCTCGCGGGCTTCGGCCCGCGCCTCCTCGCGCATGCGCGCGCGCGTGCGCGCCATCAACGAACGGATATGGCGATGCACGTCGATCATCGCGGCGTCGAACTGGCGGTCACGCGGGAGCTTCACGTAATGCCACCACGCGAACGGCGAATTGACGCGCGCCATCAGCGTCGGCAGCAGCATGGCCAGTTGCTGCTGGATCAACTCGCGCCCGTTTTCCAGCGTGTTCGGGTCGTCGCCGAGTGCGAGCGCGCTCGTGACATCGACGGTGAAACGCTTCAGGTCGTCGAGCATGTCCACCACCGCCCCGGCGCGCGCCGCGGCTTCCCAGCGGCGCCGCAGACGCTCGGTGATGGCGGCGAGCGTCGGATAGAACGTCTTGATGTGCGGAATGGACAGCGCCTGCATGACGAGGCGGCGTTGCGATTCCCATCCGTCGCCTTCGATCGAAAACAGCCCGTTGCAGCCGAACTCCTTCAGGATTCTCTCGATGGGCGCATAGCGGCGGTAGCGATACGGACGTTCGCGCAGCACTGTATGGGACAAGTCGATGTCGTCCCAGACTGTCACCCGCGTGGTGCCGAAGCGGAAGACGTAGGGCGTGCCCAGTTCGGTGGCCCAGCGCTCGAGCGTCAGGTGGTGCGTGGCGGGCGGTAGCTGATGCAGATTGCCCAGCAGAGGCAGGCCGCGCGGAGACGGCAGGTCGTCGACTTCGCGGAAGGACGGCGTAACAGGCGCTGCGTGCATGATCGGCCTCGCGAAGGCTTGATCCGGGCAGGAGGGTGCCGAGGCCCGCTGGTGGCGGCTCTACGATCCGCCGCGACCATACGGTTATAAAAAAGGGGAACTTTGTCGCGAATGAAGTACGTGAGGATTTCGATGGGTTCCTTCACTGCATACACAATGATGAAATAAGGGTGAACGACGATTTCGCGAGTTCCGAAAACGCGGCCAGTACGATAAAGATAAGGAGCTCCGCGGCCGACTCAGGTGCCGCCCCGATCAGCGCTTTGATCATGCGGGCAGCGGCGGGACTGCGTTCTGCGATGTACTGGATGATCTCCTTGAGGTCGAGGCGCGCGGCTTGAGTCCAGACAACATTTAACGTCAAGTTGCCCTCGACTTGTGGCGTCTCTCGGCAGCTAGAATGATTTCTTCCATTTCGGCCATGACCTGATCATGCGGAATCCGCGGCCGCGTATCCGCCATGGACCGTCTCACTTTCTCGCGAAACCACTTGTCATAGGCTTCGGCTTCTTCGACGGTAGCGAACTCGGACACGATGGGATCGAGCGGAGTAGTCATTTGCGGTTCTCGTTTCATGATGAATTCATGATATCGCAGGGCCGCGCGGGGCGTCACCTCGGCCATTCGGCCAGCGCGCCCGCCGCTTACCCGGCCTTCGACTTAGGGCTGCCCTTGCCGCCCGACGCCAAGACCACGTGCCCCTCCACCTTGCCCGCCGATCGCTTGAAATAAGGCGAACTCAGAGTCGCCGCACTCATGTCCGACGCGGCTTCGAGCAACGCGGGCGCGAGCGCCTCCAGGCGGGTGTCGGGCAGGCGGCTGGTCGGCCCGGCCAGACTCACGACGCCCACCACCACGCCCGTTACCGGATGGTGGATCGGCGCGGCCATCGACGTCATCCCGGCCTCGTACGTTTCGCTCGCGATGCCATAGCCGCGTTCGCGCGCCGCCTGCAAGCCGGCGAGGAATTCCTGAATGCCCTTCGGCGCCCTGGGCCCGCCCGCGCCCGGCTTGCCGAGCCCGCCCTGCCTCGCCACGAGTTCGAGCGCGGCTTCGTCGGTCAGCGACGACAGCCACGCCTGCCCGCTCGCCGTGCAATGCAGCGGCGGCTGGCTGCCCATGTCGGGGTCGTAGCGCAGCCCGGATTTTGCGCCCTGCGCCTTGCCGACGAACGTGATGTGGTCGTCCTCCACGACGCCCAGCCGCGCCAGTTCGCCCGATTGCGCCGCGAGCCGGTCGAGCACCGGCTGGGAGACGTCGAGCACGCCGCCCGTCGACAGATAGATGAGCGCCAGCGACACCAGCTTCAGCGCCAGCATATATTCGCCGTGATCCTCGTCCTGACGGACGTAGCCTTCGTCAATCAGCATCGCGAGCAGCCGGTGCGTGCCGCTGCGTGGAATGTTGAGCGTGTCGGCGATGGTGGCGAGCGGCATGCGCCCGCCGTTTTTCGCCAGCAACTCGATGATCGACAACGCCCGCTCCAGGTTTCCTGCCATCTTCAGCCTCTCGAAGTTCCGATTCGGAATAAGAACACGATTCCACCTCGGAATTCAACCGCCAGATGTCATTCTTTTGCGTGCGCCGCTTCCAGCACCGCCAGCGTCGCCTCGCGCAGACGCGTGGCCCGCGTGAGGGCATCGGCGCTGCGGGCCCACTGGTTCATTGGCGTTTCGATCGACAGCGGCAGATTCTCCGGCAGCGCCCGCAGCATGCCGGTCAGATCGAGGCCGCCTTCGCCCGGAATCATGCGTTCGGCGCGCGCCTGATACAGCAGCGTGTCGAGGTCCGTCGGACGTTCGGCGGGCGCGTCGCAGAATTGCAGATAGCCGAACCATTCGCGCGGCAGGTCGGCGAGCGCGACGGTCGACGAACCGGCGCGGTCAAAATGAATCGGATCGACGATCAAGCCCGTGTTCGCACGCCCCGCCGCCCTTACGATGCGCGCGCCCTGCACGATGTCCTTCGCGTCCGTCCACGGCATCGGTTCAAGCGAGGGCGACAGGCCATACGGCTGCGCAAGATCGCACAGCGCCGCGAGACGCGCGGCGGTACGCGCCTCGTCGGGATCGTTGCCCGCGACGAGCACGTAGCGCGCGCCGAGTTCGGCAGCGGTCGCGAGCATTGGCTCGTACGCGGCGACATCCGTGTCCGGTTTCAAACGCAGGATCTCGGCATCGAGCACGCCGATGCCGGTATCGCGCAACGCCGCCAGCGTCTCGCGCTTGAGCCGCGTCGCACCGACGATCTCATGGCGCACCTCCGTGTCCGTCGCCGGCAAGAGCCGCAGGCCGACAAAATCGTAACCGGCCCGCGCCGCGCACTCGACCATCTGCGGCGGCGTCAGCTCCAGCACCGTCAGGGCCGACAGGGACAACTTGCGTCGTGACATGGCGGCGTCTCCCTTCAGCGCAGCGGCGAGAACGGCGCCGGCATGTAGATGGTCGATTCCATCGTCGTCAGATGGGCCGGTCCGCCCTTCGGCGGCCAGATGCCGTCCGCCACCGCTTCGGCGCGGATGCGCGAACGCTCGTCGACGCTCGCATACGGCCAGATGTTGAGAAAGCGCGGCACCGTGCCGTCGAGCGCATACATGGCGCCGATCAGCGGCGAGCGCTTCGTGCGCTCAGGCAACGCGCCCTGCCATGCGTCGATCGTGTGTTGCAGGCTCGCGAGCTTCGTGCCGTAGACGCGCATCTCGTAGATGCCGCCGTGCACGGCAGGCTCGATCGGCGGAAGGAACGGGAACAGCGCGTAGCTGCTCACCTCGACATCGGTGACGAACTCGCCGCAGCCGAACGGATTGCCTTCGAGCAACAGCTGCTGCCGTTCGCGCACGAGCGCCGCTTCCGAATCGAAGCCGCGCAGCACCATCACGCGGCCCAGTGCGCCGATGTCGGAATACCAGCAGCCGAGCAGCTTCACGCCCGGCGCGGCGCCGTTCGCCTCGATGTGCTCGAAGACCCGCGCGTTCGCGCCGAGCTTCACCGTCAACGTGACTGTGTCGTAGAGAGTCATTGAAAAGTCCTTGCCTGTGTGGAATGAGAGTCTTGCGCACAGGCGCCGCTGTCGTCATGCAGCGGCGCCTGCGCCAGTTCGAGGCCGGCCAGATAGCCGAAGGTCATCGCCGGACCCAGCGTGATGCCGCCGGCGGGATAGTGGCCGCCCATCATGCTCGCGGCGTCGTTGCCGACCGCATACAACCCGGCGACGGGCGCGGCGGAGGCATCGAGCACGCGCGCGCGGGCGTCGGTGGAAAGTCCGGCGAAGGTGCCGAGACTGCCGGGCACGATCTTCACCGCGTGGAACGGACCGTCCGCGAGCGGCGCGACGCAGGGATTCGGCCGATGCAGCGCATCGCCCTGGAAGCGGTTGTACGGCGTCGAACCCTTGTGGAACTGCGGATCGAAGCCGTCCTTGGCGTACGCGTTGCAGGTGGCGACGGTATCGGCGAGACCGCGCGCGTCGATGCCGCATTGCTGCGCGAGCGCTTCGAGCGTCGGCGCGGACTTGAGATAGCCGGCGCGCTGCAGCGGCCCGAGCGGAAACGGAAACGGCTTCGCCGCACCCAGGCCATAGCGCCGCTGGAACCGGTGATCACAAACGAGCCACGCGCAGACTTCCTCGCCGGGCGGCACCGTGCCGATGAGTGCCGAGACGAAATCGTGATACGACGACGCCTCGTTCGCGAAGCGCCGCCCCGCGCGCGTCACGGCGATCACGCCCGGCTTCGCGCGCTCGATCAGGTGCGGGAACGCCGCCTCCGCGCCGTGCGCGCGCGGCACCAGCGAAACTGGCGCCCACGCGGCGGGCGCGTCCAGCGCGGCGTCGAAATGCGCGCCGGCGTCGATGCCCGCGCGAATGCCGTCGCCGGTATTGCTCGTGGGCGCGGCGGACCAGTGCGGCATGCAGGGAAACGTATGCGCCTGACGCGCGGCATCGTGCGGATAGCCGCCGCAGGCGAGCACCACGCCGCGTTTTGCCAGCACGTCGTGCGGCACGCCGTCGATCTCGACGCGCGCGCCCGTCACACGCGTCGCGCCGTGCAGAAGCGTCACGGCCTTCGCACGCGTGCGCAGATCGACACCGCCATCCGCCGCCGATTTCAACAGCCGCGCGACCAGCGCATTGCCGTTCACGAGATGCATCGAGCGGCCGTAGCGCAGCTTCTGCCATGCGAACGCTGCGAAGCGCCGCGCCACATGCCAGGCCGACGCTGCACTGCGCGTCGCGTTCAAGAAATGCGTCAAGTCCGCGCCCGAAGCGATCGCCATGCCGGCCACCGTGGTTTCGGCGAGCGGCGGCCGCAGACGGTCGAGCAGCGGGCCGAGCGCACGGCCGTCGAACGGCATCGCGCCTACCGAGCGGCCGCCGTTTGCCGAACCTTGCGTCGTGTGGAAGTCGGGAATGCGGTTGCCTTCGATGAAACGCACCGCCGTATGCCGCTCGAAGAATTCGATCATGCGTGGACCGTGTTCGATCAGCGCATCGATCTTCGCGGCGTCGACGTGCGCGCCGAGTTCGCCCGCGAGGTACGCGCGCGGCGCATCCGCCGGTTCGACGATCCCGGCGCGCTGCGCGAGCGGATTGCACGGAATCCACATCCAGCCGCCCGACCACGCGGTCGTGCCGCCGAACACGTCTTCCTTCTCGCAGACCAGCACGGACAAGCCCTGCTGCGCCGCCGTGACCGCTGTGGACAGACCGCCGGCGCCGGAGCCGAGGACCAGGACATCGCAATGGATCACCGGTGGCTGGCTCATTTCACCACCGCGTGCGCGTGCAGGCTCGATCCGGTTTCCATAGGCACCACGAGCGCTTCATCGCGTGCATCTATCAGCGCGTGTTGCGCGTTTTGTGCCCGAACCGCCGCATGCCGCGCCGCCAGATAGCCGAATGCGAGTCCCGGGCCAAGCGTGATGCCCGGGCCGGGATAAACGCCGCCCATCACCGACTGCATGTCGTTGCCGCAGGCGTACAGGCCGGCGATCGGCTGATCGTCCCGATCGAGCACGCGCGCGTCGGTATCGGTGACGAGACCGGTCGCCGCGCCGATATCGCCCGGATAGAGCCGCACCGCATAGAACGGCGCCCGTGCGATCGGCCCGAGGCACTTGTTCGGTCCGCTCCAGTTCGCGTCGCCATTGGCGTTCTGATACGCGGTCGTGCCGCGCTGGAAATCGGCATCGACACCCGTCTGCGCATAACGGTTATTGCGCGCAACGCTGTCCGCGAGTCCCGTCCGGTCAATGCCGAGCCGGTCCGCCAGTTCGTCGAGCGTGCTGCCCTCGACGAGATAGCCGTCGGCGAGAAACGGCGCGAGCCCCTTGCCGCCCGGACGCACCATGCCGAGCCCGTACTTGCGCAAGCCATCCGCATCCGTGACGAGGCACGCGGGGATCGACGGCTGCGCGCGGTGCGCTTCCTGCATCGCGATGCCGAACAGGTGATACGACGTGTTTTCGTTGAGGAAGCGCCTGCCGTTGCGATCGACGATGATCATCCCCGGCTTGCCGCGATCCATCAGGAAGTGCGGGAACACGGCGGTGCTGCCGTCCGCGCGTTTGCGGGTCGACACCGGCGCCCAGAACGCGTTTGACCGCGCGCCCTCGCCAAAGCGCGCGCCGACTGCGAGCGCCAGGTCCTGCGCGCCGCCGGTATGTCCGGGCGCGCCTGCGCACCACGCGGGATCGGCGCCCGGCAGCAGTTCGGCGCGCCGCGTCGCGTGCCGGTTGAAGCCGCCGCTCGCCAGGATCACGCCGCCTGTCACGCGGATACGCCGACGCTCGTTGATTTGACTCAGCGACACGGCTTCGATGCCATGTGCGCCGCTGTGCAGCGCATCGACCCGGGTTTTGGTCAGGATCGTCACGCCGCGCTGGCGCAGCGACAGCAGCAGCCGTCCGATCAGCGCATTGCCCATCACGAGCCGCGTGCCGCGCGGCGAATTCAGCCGGTCGCGCGCGTGCCGCATGAGCAGCGCTGCAGCGTGCCGCAACGACCTCAGTGATTTCGTCATGCCGAGCAAATGCGCGACGTCGTCGCGATCGACCATCATGCCGCCCAGCACAGTGAATTCGGGAAGCGGCGGACGGATCAGCGCGAAGTCGGGGCCGAGCGTGCGGCCGTCGAAGGGCAGCGGCTCCAGCGCGCGGCCGCGCAACGTCGAGCCTTCGACTTCCGACAGGTAATCCGGATGGAACGGGCGCGCGCGGTATTTCACTTCGCTATGGGCTTCCAACTGCGCGACCGCCTTCGGACCAGCGTCGAGAAACGCCCGGCGCATCGCGGCGTGGCTGTGTGCGCCGACCGCGCGATCCAGGAATGCTTCGGCATTCGCCACGGTGTCTTCGGAATTGACGCCCCGCCCGTGCATCGAACCGGGTATCCAGGTGGTGCCCGCCGAGTAAGCCGTCGTGCCGCCGACGTATTCCGTGCTTTCCACGAGCAGCACGCGCGCGCCGTCGATGGCCGCCACCAGCGCCGCCGACATCCCCGCGCCGCCCGCGCCCACCACGACGGCATCGAATTGCTCGTCCGATCCCAACTGCTCCAGTGTCTCCGTCATCGATATGCTCCGCTCCCCGCTCATTCGCTGAACTTTCTTCTATTTCAGAATCCTATTCCACTTTAGCGAATGAAGCAAAGCCATTTTCGTTCGACGAACCCTCGTACAGCTTGGCAGCCATCCGTCATTGGGGCACGATTCGCTTCTTCGATGACCCGCGCCCGCCCATGCAGCCATCCCCTCGCCGGCCCGCCCTCCATGCCTGGCTATTGAAAGGCATGCTCCCGCTGAACCGCGCCGCCGCGCTGCGCGATGCGCTGGCGGGCGTCTCGCTCGCCTCGATGGATATTCCGCAGGTGCTCGGCTACGCGCGCATTGCGGGGATGCCGCCGGTCACCGGCCTGTACACGGCTTTCCTGCCGCTGTTCGCGTTTGCGCTGTTCGGCGCGTCGCGTCATCTGGTGGTCGCGGCGGACTCGGCGACGGCGACCATCCTCGCCAGCCGCGTCTCGACGATGGCCGCCATGGGCAGCGCCGATTACATCGCGCTCGCCGGCATGGTTGCATTGCAGACCGCCGCGCTGCTGTTGCTCGCGCGGCTCTTCAAGCTGGGCTTTCTCGCCGATTTCCTGTCGCGCACGGTCCTGGTCGGCTTTCTGGCGGGTGTCGGCGTGCAGGTTTCCATCGCGATGCTCGGCGATCTTCTCGGCATGACCGTGCCGGAGCCTTCGTCGCGCAGTCTGGCGCAACTGGCCTATGTCGCCGGACATGCGCTGCAATTCCATGGGCCGACCTTCGGGCTTGCGCTGCTCGTGATCGTCCCGATCCTGCTCTGCAAGCGCGCCGCGCCGCGCGTGCCGATGCCGCTCATCGCAGTGGTCGGCAGCATCGTTGCCAGCAAGCTGTTCGATTTCTCGGCGCATGGCATCGCGGTGCTCGGACCCATCGACGGCGGCCTGCCCGCGCTGCGCTTCCCCGCCGTCACCTGGCAGCAGTTCCTCGACCTGATGCCCGTCGCGGCCTCGTGCTTCGTGATGATCATCGCGCAGAGCGCGGCCGCCGCGCGCGTCTATGCGCAGCAGTATCGCGAGGACGTCGACACCAACGCCGACATCCTCGGTCTCGCCGCCGCCAACACGGCGGCGGCCTTCAGCGGCACCTTCGTCGTCAACGGCAGCCCCACTCAAACCGCGATGGCCGAGCGCGCCGGGACCCGCAGCCAGTTCGGACAGGTCGCGTTCGCGGCGGTGGTCGCCGTCGTGCTGCTGTTCCTGAGCGGCTATCTGCGCTACCTGCCGCACTGCGTGCTGGCGGCGATCGTGTTCACCATCGCCATCGGCCTCGTTAACGTTCGGAGCCTGCGGGACATCCGCGCCGAAAGTCCGGGCGAGTTCACGCTCGCGCTGGTGACGGCGGCGGCTGTGGTGATGATCGGCGTCGAGCACGGCATCCTGCTCGCCGTGGCGTTGTCGCTGATGCGGCACGTGCGCCACAGCTACCATCCGCACACGATGGTGCTGACGCCCGTTCCGCCCGACGGGCGCTGGCAGTTCGTGCCCACGGCGCCGGGCGCGATGACCACGCGGGAACTCATCGTGTATCGCTTCGGCGCGGATCTGTTCTATGCGAACGATCACTTCTTCACGATGGAATTGACGGAGCTCGTCGATACGGCGCCCGGCGCTCTGCGCCATCTTGTCGTCGATGCCGGAGCGATCACCGACCTCGATTATTCGGCGGCGCGGACGATCGGCGATCTCATCGAAACCTTGCAGGCGCGCGGCATCGCGGTGCGTTTCGGGAGGGTGAATCGCTTCCTGCGCGGCGACATGGACCGGCATGGGCTGACGCGCGTGCTGGGGGCATCGAACGTGTTCGGGACCTTGCATGAAGCGCTGGCGGCGGTCGGCGTTCCCGCGCCGATGCACGGACCTGATCCGCTGTAAGCAGCCTTTTGCGGCATGGATCCCGCGACGACGCTCCTGATTTGAGGGCGGGTTCGAACGAAGACGATTAGTTGCGGTCTTTCGCCTTGAATATTGAACATAATTCCACTTTAGATTAGAGTTCTCCACGAACAGGCGAACCGATCCCGATCGCCTCGAATTCCAGTCCGGAGACAACAATGGCGCAGGACCCCTCTTTCTCGGCTTCGCTCGACGAAGGCCTCAGCGGCGCGACACGCGTGTATTTCATCGTCGGCGATCCGATCGCGCAGGTGCGCTCCCCGGCCGGCGTAACCGCCGCGCTGCGTGCGCAAGGCCAGGACGCGATCGTGATTCCCGCGCACGTCGCGCCCGCCGACCTCGAAGCGTTCTTCGCCGGTCTCGCGCACTTGCAGAACTGCGACGGCGTGATCGTCACCGTCCCGCACAAGTTCAGCGCGACATCCTTCTGCAGCACCCTGACCGACGAAGGCCGTTTCCTCGGCGCGGTCAACATGCTCAGGCGCAATGCGGACGGCAGCTGGCACGGCGGCGCGTCGGACGGCATCGGCATGGTCGCGGCGCTGCGCGACGCCGGCTGTGAACCGACGGGCAAGCGTGCGTTGCTGATCGGCGCGGGTGGCGCGGGTTCGGCGATCGGGCATGCACTGGTGGATGCCGGCGTGGCGACGCTCGCGATCCGCGATTCCGACGCCGCGCGCACCGATGCCCTCGTCACGCGTCTTGCCGCATTGAAACGCGGCGCGGTGCAGGTCGCGGACGATGCGGGCGCGGAAACCTATGAACTGATCGTGAATGCGTCGCCGGCGGGCATGCGCGCGGGCGATCCGCTGCCGATCGACGTCTCGCGCCTTGCGCCCACCACGTTCGTCGGCGACGTCGTGACCAAGCCGCCGTTGACGCCGTTCATTGAAGCGGCCCGCGCGCGCGGCTGCGTGACCGTGACCGGCACGCAGATGTTCGGTCGAGTATGCGATGCCATCGTCGCGTTTCTGGTCGCCTGACCGGTTCGGCAGTCGGAAAAGCGCACACGCACGACGCATGCGGAAACACTCATAACAAAGGACTCTGGAACAATCCACACCGCCGTTCCTTCGTTACCCAAAGGAGTTCCCGCGATGATTTTCCATGCCTCCATACCCGCCAACGATCCGAAACACGTCGCGCAGGTGCTGGCCGAACTCTGGGATGGCTTCGCCGCGCCGTTCTCGCCGTTCCCGGACGCGTGGATGGCCGTGGCGGGCGACGAGCGCGGCAGCATCATCGAGGTGTATCCAGGCGACCGCGTGATCACGCCGGGCGGTGGTGAGGAAGAAAGCGTGGGCTACGGCGCGGACACCGCAGCGCGGCCGCGCTACAGCGCCTTCCATATGGCGATTGCGACGCCCCGGACGAGCGCGGAAGTCATCGCGATTGGCGAGCGTGAAGGCTGGCGCGCGGTGCATTGCACGCGCGGCAACAACTTCTTCCACGTGATCGAACTGTGGATCGAGAACTCGACGATGCTCGAATTCCTCACGCCCGACATGCAAGCCGAGTATCTGGCTTTCTCGACGCCCGAGAACTTCAAGGCGATGGCGGCGGCCAACCCTTATCAGGCGTAAGCGCCTCGTCAGTCCTGCAGCGCGGCCCACATCTCCTGGTCGCGCTGGGCGGTCCAGATGCGCGGATGGCGGATGCCGCTGGCTTCGTCATAAGCGCGCGACACGTCGAACGGCAGACAGTGCTCATAGATGAAGACGTGACCGAACTTCGCATCCATCGACTTGCGCGCGTGCGCCATCGCACCCTTCAGGTCGAGCTTCTGCGCAACGGCCTCGCGGCCCGCCTGAAGCAGCGTCGTGACGAAGTCCTTCGTATAGTCGAGTCCTTTGTTCACACCCGCCGGCGACAGCAACGCCGGGCCGCGTCCCGGCACCAGCTTGTCCGCATTGAGCGCGCGCAAGGCTTCGAGCGTCGCGGGCCAATCCTCGAGCTGCGCGTCGCCGCAATAGCAGGCTGCGTCGTACTCCACCAGATCGCCTGAAAATAGCACCTTCTGCGACGGCAGCCAGACCACGGTGTCGCCCTTCGTGTGACCCGAACCGAGATGCGCGATCCTCACTTCGAGCTTGCCGAGGAACAAGGTGATCTCGCGCTCGAAAACCAGCGTCGGCCAGGTGAGACCGGGCACCGTCTCGACGCCCGCAAACAGACGCGGAAAGCGTTCGATCTCCGACTTCATGTCCTGCTCGCCGCGCTCGACGATCATCTCGTAAGTGCCGCGGCTCGCGATCACTTCCTGCGCACCTTCCTTGAAATACGCCGATGCCCCCAGCACGCGCACCGCGTGGTAGTGCGACAGCACGACGTACTTGATGGGTTTGTCGGTGACGCCGCGAATCTTTTCGATCAGGTCCTGGGCCATCGCAGGCGTCGCGGTGGTATCGACGATCAGCACGCCGTCGTCGCCGACGATCACGCCCGAGTTCGGATCGCCTTCCGCCGTGTAGGCGTACGCGTTGTCGGAGAGCTGCGTGAAGGTGATCTTCTTCTCCTGCAGATCCGCCTGCGATGCGAAAGCCTTTGCCATGATCGTGTCTCGTCCAGTCTTGTGAGGATGAACCGATGATCGATGCGAGCCCATACTTTGTCAACAGCAAGTACACTTGCCATAGACAAATTTCGGGTAAATACTGAAGGGCATCGGCCGTTCGGTCGAGCCGCCCAGTTACTTCCCATCACGGAACGCACTTTGGCCCGTCTCCTATCCGCTGCGCAGCATGCGGCACCCGTCGAAACGAAACAGCAGCGCGGCATTCAAAGCGTCGAAGTCGGCGCGCGCCTGCTCGACGCCCTCGCGAAGCGGCGCGAACCGCTTGCGCTCAGTGCGCTTGCCGACGCCGCCGCGATGCCCACAGCGCAGGCGCACACCTATCTCGTCAGCCTGACGCGGCTCGGGCTCGTGAAGCGCGATGCATTGACCGGCAATTACGAACCCGGCCCGCTCTCGTTGCGCCTGGGCGTCATGAACCTGGAGCAGCAGCCGGCGTACCGGGCGGCGGCGCCGCGCGTCGCGGCACTGGCGCTGGAGACCGGCATGAGCGTGGCAGTCAGCGTAGCCGGGCCGCAGGGGCCGACTATCGTGCGCTACGAACGCGGCGGCCAGCCCTTGCATGTCAATTTGCATGTCGGCACGGTGATGTCGCTGCCGGCCACGGCGACGGGCCGGATCTTCCTCGCCTTCGACACCCCCGCCAGCGTCTCGGCCATGCAGGCGCATCAGGCGGAAGCCGACCTGCCGAGCCTGAACGCGCGGCTCGACGAAATCCGGGCGCGTGGCATCGAACGCGGCATCGATGCGCCGAGTCCGGGCGTCAGCAGCATGAGCGTGCCGGTGTTCGACGCCGCGCAAAAGATGCAGCTGGCGCTGACCGCGATCGGTCCGACCGGCCTGTGCGACGTCGCCTGGAACGGCGCACTGGCGCAGGCGCTGCGGCATGCGGCACGCGACCTCACCGCCGCCTTGTCATGACGACGCACGCTCCCGACGCCCGTCCGCAGCGCGGCATCAACGCCCTCGATGCGACCGGTGATCTGCTGCACGCGCTGGTGGCGGCAGACGGCCCGCTGCTGCTGCGCGACCTCGCGGCGGCGGCCGGCATGCCGCCGGCCAAGGCGTTCGCGCATCTGGTGAGCCTCGTGAAGGTCGGCCTGCTGTCGCGCGACGACGCCGGGCGCTTCCACGCGGGGCCATTGAGCCGCGAGTTGGGTTTGATCGCGCTGCAACGACTCTCGCCGGTCCGCGATGCCGAAGCGGAGATCGTCGCGCTCGCGGCGGATACGTCGATGACGGTCGCGGCCGCCACGCTGGGGCCGCTCGGACCGACGGTCATCCGGCTGGAGGAATCGGCGCGGCCGCAGCACGTGAGCCTGCGCATCGGCACCGCGATGTCGCTCGTGAACACGGCCATTGGGCGAGTCTTCGCGGCGCATCTCGGGGATGAAGTGCGGACGAGTCTGCTGCAACAGGACGGCATCCGCCTCGCGGGCGTGGCGCCGACATCGTTCGCCACGACGGACGACGGTGACTATCACGTAACGTTGTCACGCATCCGCGAGCAGGGTTTCGATACGGCGCTCGATGCACCGGTCCCCGGCATTCACTCGCTGGCCGCGCCGGTCTTCGATCACACCGGCAGCGTGTGCCTGGTGCTGGCGCTGATCGGTTCGGCGGGCGGTTTCGACAGCGCCGCCGACGGCCCGCTCGCGCGCACGTTGCTGGCCGCGACGCGCAGGCTGTCCTGGCGTTTCGGCTTGCTTGAAGCGACCGAGGCGAGCTAGTCAGGCCCGCTTGACGGTTTCGGAGCCCATCACGCGGATGGCGGGAAAGCGGTCGGTGGGCTTCGCGATCTCGTCCTGCGACGCGACGATCTCCAGCTCGTACCGACCGGCCTCGTAGGTGGCCTTGACCACTGCGTTGACGGCCGCGAGCGTGTGTTCGAGCGCGTTGCGCAGTGAATCGCCGAGCAGCGTGCGCGCGACGAACACGCCGCTCGTCAGATCGCCGACGCCGACCGGCTGGCGCGCGAACGGATACAGCGGACGTTGCGCGAACCACGCCTCGGTCGGGCCGACTGCAAGCATGTTGAAGGTATCGGCGCGGCTGTTGCGGTCGAGCAGATGCTTGACGAGCACGATGCGCGGCCCGCGCGCAATGACCTCGCGACAGGCGTCCACCGCTTCTTCCACGGTTTCGATGCTGCGTCCGACGAGCTTTTCCAGTTCGACGTGATTGGGCATCAGCGCGTCGGCGATGCCGGGCATCGTGGTGACGAGGAAGTCCTCGATGCCGGGCGCGACCGTGCAGCCGCCCGTCTGGCCCATGACCGGATCGCAGAAGAAGAGCGCGTGCGGATTCACCGCCTTGACCATCTTCACGATCTCGACCACCGCGCGGCCCTGCTCGGGCGCGCCGAGATAACCCGAGAGCACGGCATTGCAGCGCCCCAGCACGCCGATCGCGCCAATCCCTTCGATCACGCTCTGCAACTCGTCGGCATCGAAGGCGCTGCCGGTCCAGCGGCCATACTGCGTGTGATTGGAGAACTGCACGGTGTTGAGCGGCCAGACGTTGACGCCCAGCCGCCGCATGGGAAAGACCGCCGCGCTGTTGCCCGCATGGCCGAACACCACATGCGATTGAACGCTCAGGACGTTGTTCATATTCTGATTTCCCGCTTGGTTCCAGTTGTTCGGTCCGACGAAACGTCGCCTTGCAGTGCAGCGATCGCGGGTGCGCGCCAAAGGTCTGCCTCAGACGGCCCCTTCAGGACGCCCGCCGGCATCGCGTGTCTTGTATTGTGCCGTGCCTCGACGCACTGCGGCACGGCCTCGTCATTAAAAATCGGCGAACCTTGCTTGTCGAGCGTCGCGAACATCGACGCCGGTCATATCGGGCATGGCAAGACTGCTTTGCGCAATTCGGCATGCGCCTTGCTCGGCCGGAACGTCCGCGGCATGGTATAGATCATCCGACGAACGGCACAGGTCCACAGCAAGGACGAACGTCCGGCAAAAAACCAGCCGACTTCCGCACAGGAAGGGCCACGCCGCCTGATAATGCGTGAATGACAGCGCGACACGCCGCGCAACGCACGCACTCCCCGGCCTGGAAATCAGACACACGAACACGAGGACGAACTCTCGGCAGGACATCCATAGTCGCAGGTCAAATCAGGAGGCAGGAATGGAGACGCTGATCAAGAATCGCACCGATTTGCAGAAGTCGACCCTCGCAATCGTCCTCGCCGGCGGGCGCGGCACCCGCCTCGGACCACTCACCGACAAGCGCGTGAAGCCCGCCGTCCACTTCGGCGGCAAGTACCGCATCGTCGATTTCGCGCTGTCCAACTGTCTCAACTCCGGCATTCGCCGCATCGCCGTCGTCACCCAGTACAAGGCTCACTCGCTGATCCGCCACATGCAGCGCGGCTGGGGTTTCCTGCGCGGCGAGTTCAACGAGTTCATCGATATCTGGCCGGCGCAGCAACGCGTCGATTCGAGCTGGTACCGCGGCACGGCGGACGCCGTGTACCAGAACATGGACATCATCCGTTCGATCGGCCCGGAATTCGTCATCGTGCTGGCGGGCGATCACATCTACAAGATGGACTACACGCGCATGGTGCTGGATCACGTCGAGAGCGGCGCGGACTGCACGGTGGGCTGCATCGAGGTGCCGCGCATGGACGCGGTGGCGTTCGGCGTGATGCACGTCGACGAGAACCGCCGCGTGACCGACTTCCTGGAGAAGCCCGCCGATCCCCCCGCGATGCCCGGCAAGCCCGATGTCGCGCTCGCGAGCATGGGCATCTATGTGTTCAGCGCGAAGTATCTGTACGAGATGCTGCAGGACAATATCGAGACCTCGAATACCGATCACGACTTCGGCAAGGACATCATTCCGCGCGTCGTGACGACCGGCAAGGCCATCGCGCATCCGTTCAGCATGTCGTGCGTGACGTCGTCGAGCGACCCGGAAGCGCCCGCGTACTGGCGCGATGTCGGTACCGTCGATGCCTACTGGGCAGCGAATCTCGACCTCGCCTCCACCATTCCGGAGCTCGATCTCTATGACCGCAAGTGGCCCATCTGGACCAATCAGGAGCAGCTTCCGCCGGGCAAGTTCGTGCGCGACCTCAACGGCCAGCAAGGCGCCATCACCAACCTGCTGGTCTGCGGCGGCTGCGTGATCTCGGGCTCGCAGGTGTCGAAGTCGGTGTTTTCGTCGGCGGTGCGGGTGCACTCGTTCTGTAACATCAATGAGGCAGTCTTGTTGCCGCAGGTAACCGTCGGGCCGAGTTGCCGGCTGCAGCGCGTCGTGATCGACCGCGGTTGCACGGTGCCCGAGGGACTCGTGGTGGGCGAGGATCCGGACGACGACGCCGCGCGCTTCTTCCGCACGGAGTCGGGTGTCACGCTCATCACGCGGGACGCGCTCGCGCGACTGTCGCAGGGATAGACGCGGGAGCACCATGACCATCAATCGACGGGAGCGCCGATGACCGTACGCGTGCTGCATGCCGCAGCAGAAATGTTTCCGCTGCTGAAGACCGGCGGTCTCGCCGACGTGGTCGGCGCCCTGCCGCCCGCGCAGTCGCAACTGGGCACGCACGCGCGGGTCGTACTGCCGGGCTTCCCGGCCGTGCTTGCAGGGCTCGACGACCTGCAGCCGGTCGCCGATCTGGGCGCGGCGTTTGGAGTCGGCCAGATCCGGCTCGAACGCGGCGTGTTGGCGCCGCACGGGGTGGTTGTGTACGTCGTGCGGGCGGACCCGTTCTACGACCGCCCGGGCAACCCTTATCTCGACGCGGCTCACCGCCCCTACGCCGACAACGACCGCCGCTTCGCGCTGCTCGGCTGGGCGGCCGCACGCATCGCGACGGGCGCCGATCCCGCCTGGAAGCCGCACATCGTCCATGCGCACGACTGGCATGCGGGGCTCGCGCCCGCCTATCTGCGCGCGTTCGAACGCGCGGGCGCCGCGAAGACCGCCAGCGTGATGACGGTCCACAACCTCGCCTACCAGGGCACGTTTCCGGCGTCGGAATTCGGCGCGCTGCAACTGCCCGGCGATTTTTTCGCGGTGGATGGCGTCGAGTTCTATGGCCTCGTGTCGTTCCTGAAGGCCGGGCTGTATTACGCCGATCGAATCACCACGGTCAGCCCCACCTACGCGCGCGAGATCCAGACGCAGGCTCACGGCGCGGGCCTGCACGGCCTGCTGCAGACGCGCACGCACGACATCACCGGCATCCTGAACGGCGTCGATTACGCCATCTGGAGTCCGGCCGTGGATGAATCCATCGCGACGAAATACACGCCCACGCGCGTCTCCGGCAAGTCGAAGTGCAAGTCCGCGTTGCAGGAACGCATGGGCCTGGAACGCGACGACAACGCGCTGCTGTTCGGCGTCGTCAGCCGGCTGACGGAACAGAAGGGACTGGATCTGCTGCTGTCGGTGGTGCCGGACATCGTGCAGCGCGGCGGGCAACTGGTCGTGCTCGGCACCGGCGATCCGGCGCTCGAAACCGGCATGAAGAACGCGGCGGCGGCGCATCAGGGCGCGGTGGCGGTGGAACTCGGCTTCGACGAGACGCTGTCGCATTCGATCATCGCCGGCAGCGACGTGGTGATGGTGCCGTCGCGCTTCGAGCCGTGCGGGCTCACGCAGCTGTACGCCCTGGCCTATGGCTCGCTGCCGCTCGTGCATCGCGTGGGCGGGCTGGCGGACACCGTGACGGATTGCTCGCTCGAAAATCTCGCCGACGATCTCGCCACCGGCTTCGTCTTCGACACGTTCGATCGCGCCACCATGGTCGCCTCGATCCGCCGTGCCTTCGCGCTGAAACAGCGGCGCGCCGACTGGAAGACGGTGGTCAGGCGCGGCATGGACCAGCGCTTCAGTTGGGAAGCGGCCGCGCTCAAATACGCGGAGGTGTATCAGGGGCTGACCGGCGGCTGAAGCGCGGGCGCATGCCTTGCTCCCGATCCGTCACCCTCAGACACGGACGGAGCATATGCACAAACCCCTCGCAGGTCAGATCGCGCTGGTGACGGGCGCAAGCTCGGGTATCGGCGAAGGCGTGGCGCACGCACTCGCCGACGCGGGCGCGCACGTCGCCATCAACTATCACTCGCATGCCGAACCCGCCGAGAAGCTCGCCGCCGCGATCAGCGCAAAAGGCGGCGAAGCGTTCGCGGTCGGCGCGGACGTCGCCGATGAAGCGCAAGTGGACGCCATGTTCGACGCCGTCGTGCGGCGCTGGGGCACGCTCGATATCGTGATCGCGAATTCGGGCTTGCAGCAGGACGCGAAATTCACCGAACTGACGCTTGCCGACTGGCGGAAGGTCATCGACACCAATCTCACCGGCCAATTCCTCACCGCCCAGCGCGCCGTGCGCGAATTCGAGCGGCGCGGCATGCGCGACGTGTCGAAGGCGCTGGGCAAGATCATCTGCATGAGTTCCGTGCACGAAGTCATTCCGTGGGCGGGGCACGTGAACTATGCGGCGTCGAAGGGCGGCATCCAGATGATGATGAAATCGCTCGCCCAGGAAGTCGCGCCGCAGCGGATCCGCGTCAACGGCATCGCGCCCGGCGCCATTCGCACGCCGATCAACCGCGAAGCCTGGGACCAGCCAGAGCAACTCGAGAAGCTGCTGACGCTGATTCCATACGGACGCATCGGCGAAGTCGACGACATAGGCCGGGCGGCCGTCTGGCTCGCCTCCGACGACAGCGATTACGTCGTCGGCACGACCCTGTTCGTCGATGGCGGCATGACGCTCTATCCGGGCTTTGCCGACAACGGCTGAACGATGGCAGCAACACGGGGAAGCTTATGAAGGACATGAAGGTGGATGTGGCGGTGATCGGCGCGGGGACGGCCGGCATGGCGGCGTTTCGCGCGGCGCGGCTCGCGGGCGCGAGCGCGGTGTTGATCGAGAGCGGCGAGTTCGGCACGACTTGCGCGAGGGTCGGCTGCATGCCGTCCAAGCTGCTGCTCGCGGCGGCGAACGGTTTGCACGAAGCGCGGTCGCTGGCGGCGCGCGGCATCGAGGGCACGCATGCGCTGGAAGTAAATCGCGAACACGCGCTCGATTATGTGCGGCGCGAGCGCGATCATTTCGTCAAAAGCGTGCTGGACGAAGTGGAGTCGTTTCCCGACGACTGCATCGTGCGCGGCCAGGCGCGCTTCGAATCGCCGACGCGGTTGATGGTCGGCGACGACACGCGTATCGAGGCGGCGCGCGTGGTCATCGCGACGGGCGCGGCGCCGAGCGTGCCGGACGAACTCAAGGTCTTCGGCGACAAGCTCATCACCAGCGACGACCTGTTCGAACTGCACGCGCTGCCCGCGAAGATCGCGGTGTTCGGCGCGGGACCGATCGCGCTGGAACTGGGCCAGGCACTGGCCCGTCTCGATGTCGACGTCTTTGTGTTCGGCAAGGGCGGCAGCGTGGCTGCGCTCACGGATGCGCCGGTACGCGACGCGCTGAGAGAAGCGCTCGCCGACGAGTTCTACTTCGATCCGGACGCGAAGTTCGATGCGATGTCGTTGGAAGACGACCAACCGACCTTGCGCTTCACCTCACCGGGAGGCGAGCCGCGGACCGAACGCTTCGATTTCGTGCTGGCGGCCACGGGCCGCGCCCCGAACCTGAAAGCGCTGGCACTGGACAAGACGGGCATCGCATTGAACGACAAGGGCGTGCCGCTATTCGACGAAACCACGATGCAATGCGGCGACAGCACGATCTTCATTGCAGGCGATTGCGACGGCACACGCCCCTGGCTTCACGACGCCGCCGACGACGGCAAGATCGAAGGCGACAACGCCGCGCGCTTCACCGACGTGCAGGCGATCAAGCGCAAGGTGCCGTTCTCGCTGGTCTTCTGTGAGCCGCAGGTGGTGATCGTCGGCGCATCCTATGACGATCTCGAGAAACAGATGACGGTAACGGGGGAAGCGTCGTTCGAGGATCAGGGCCGCAGTCGCGTGATGCGGCAGAACCGCGGTCTGCTGCACGTCTACGCCGATGCGAAGACCGGCAAGCTGCGCGGCGCGCAAGGCTGCGGTCCGGCGATGGAACATCTCGGGCATCTGCTTGCGTGGGCGCTGCAACTCGACCTGACGCTCGATGAAATGCTCAAGCTGCCTTTCTATCATCCGGTCGTCGAAGAAGGCTTGCGCAGCGCGCTCAAGGATGCGGACACGAAATGCTATGAACAACGCTCTGAGACGCCGCCGGCATTAGCGAGTGCTGCGGGCTGTTGATGCTTGCAGCAGTGCACAAAAAAAACGCCGGTTGCGCATGCGCAACCGGCGTTTCGTTTTGGCCTTCGAAATACGGCTTGAGACTTAATTGCCGCTCAAACCATATTGCAGTGCAAGATCGAATCCGAGGACGACCATCGAACAGAACAGACCCAGCGAGAGATTGGCCAGTCGATGACCGACATCCTTGTGTCGGGTCAGCACAGCGCCTGCGAGGAACGCGATTTCCACGATGACTTGCATGCAGAACACGGCGACCATCAGCGCGAATTCATAACCCATCGCGTTGAAGTTCATGAAGTTGAAGCCGTTCACTGCAACCCAGGATCCCACTCGCCATACTTCGTATGCCAAAAGCAGCAACGGAAAGAAATAGCTGGCGACATAAGTCGGCACCGTGGCGTGCCGCAATTCCATGTTCAAGTGACGTGTAACTTGCATCGCGTACTCCTCATCTGATTGCCCGAAAACGACGGGCGTTCTACCAGCACCGTGGCGCTACCGGAGCGTTCGTACCGAACGGCAGACGGGCGTCGTGCTTTCAGAATAGGACAATTTTCTGGAAAGCGAATCATCGTATTCCCGATGGTCTTTCCCAGTAACGGACTGCGCGACGCGTTGTGCAGTGCAACTGAACAAACTAGTTATAAACAGAGGGCAGGATCGGCACGCACGGTCGTGCCGCCACCCTCCTTCGTTTGATACTGTTGGCCGCTATCAGTTCTTCCCGTACAACTTGATGATGCCCGAGAAATCGAGTCCGCCAAGGCCTTGCTGGCTCATCGACTGATAAAGCTGCTGCGCCAGCGCACCCATGAAAACAGGCTGTTTTGCGCCGCGCGCCGCATCGACGGCAAGGCCCAGATCCTTCAGCATCAGATCGGCGCCGAAGCCGCCCGCATAGCCGCGTGAAGCCGGTGCCGTCTCGACGATCCCCGGATAGGGATTACACGTATCCGAACTCCAGCAGCGTCCCGTCGAGGTATTCACGATGCTCGCCAATTTCGACGGATCGATACCTAGCGTTTCCCCCAGCTTCATCGCTTCAGCCACGCCGATCATCGAGATGGCCAGCAGCAGGTTGTTGCAGATCTTCGCAATCTGACCCGTGCCGGTTTCGCCGCAGCGCACCATGTTCTTGCCCATGCCGCTCAGCACCGGACGCAGCGTGTCGAACAACGCTTCGTCCGCGCCGACCATGAAGGTCAGCGTGCCCGCCTGCGCCCCGACGACGCCGCCCGACACCGGCGCATCCGCAAACGGATTGCCGTGCTGGGCCGACGCCTCGCCGATCAGCTTCGCCGTAGCCGGGTCGATCGTGCTGCTGTCCACCAGCGGCACGCCCTTCGCGACGCCCGCGAGCACGCCGTCGTCGTTCAGATAGACGGCTTTTACATGCTGCGCCGCGGGCAGCATCGTGATAACGACTTCCGCACCTTCCGCCGCCGCACGCGGCGAGTCCGCGAGCGTCGCGCCCGCCGAGCGCGCGGCGTCCAGCGCGGCCGGCACGAGATCGAACGCCGTGAGCGCATGCCCTGCCTTCAGCAGGTTCGCGACCATCGGGCCGCCCATGTGTCCGAGACCAATGAAACCAATCTTCATCGCTGCCTCCTCGTTGTTATTTCAGTGCGATGGTGGTGTTCACGCCGTCGTTCACGGTGGCGTCGTCGAACCAGCGTGCCGTGACCGTTTTCGTCTGCGTGTAGAACTGCACGACCTGCTTGCCGTACGGCCCCAGATCGCCGAGCTTGGAGCCGCGCGAACCCGTGAAACTGAACGACGGCACCGGCACCGGAATCGGAATGTTGATGCCCACCTGACCGATGTCGATCTCGCTCTGGAACTTGCGCGCCGCCGCGCCGCTCTGCGTGAACAGGCCGACGCCATTGCCCATCGGATTGCGGTTGACGAGCGCGATGGCATCGTCCAGCGTCTCGGCTTCGAGCACGCACAGCACCGGACCGAAGATCTCCTTCGTATAGATCGTCATCTCGGTATCGACACCCGTGAAGATGGTCGGCCCAATGAAGTTGCCTTGCTCGTAGCCCTTCACGCCGATGTTCCGGCCGTCGAGCGCGAGCGTCGCGCCCTCTTCCACCCCCTGGCCGATCAGCCCGAGAATGCGTTCCTTCGCCGCCTTCGAGACCACCGGGCCGACATCCGTGCCCGGCTCCGCGCCGCCGTTGACCTTGAGCGTCTTCGCCTTCTCGACCAGTTCCGGCACCCACTCCTTCGACGCCCCGACGAACACCGCCACCGACGTCGCCATGCAGCGCTGTCCCGCCGCGCCGAAGCCCGCGCCGACGAGCGCGTTGAGAGTCTGCTCCTTGTTGGCGTCGGGCAGGACGACGGCGTGGTTCTTCGCGCCCATCATCGACTGCACGCGCTTGCCGTGCTGGCTCGCGAGGTTGTAGACATGCGTGCCGACAGCCGTCGAGCCGACGAAGGAAATCGCCTCGATCTCGGGATGCGTGCAGATCGCATCGACCACTTCCTTGCCGCCATGCACGACGTTCAGCACACCGGGCGGCACGCCGGCTTCGAGCGCCAGTTCGACCAGCTCCATGGTCGAGAGCGGATCCTGCTCGGAGGGCTTCAGCACGAAGGTGTTGCCGCACACGATGGCCATCGGGAACATCCATAGCGGGATCATCGCCGGGAAGTTGAACGGCGTGATGCCGGCACAGACGCCGATAGGCTGGCGCAGCGTGTACGTATCCACGCCGCCCGCGACGTTCTCGGCGAATTCGCCCTGCTGCAAGGTGCTGATCGAGCACGCATGCTCGACGACTTCCAGGCCGCGGAAGATGTCGCCCTCGGCGTCGGCGAGCGTCTTGCCCTGCTCCGCGGTGAGCGTCTGCGCAATGCGTTTCTGGTTCTGCCGCACCAGGTCCTGGAAGCGCAGCATCAGCCGCATGCGGGCGCCGAGCGGCGTCGTGCGCCAGGTCTGAAACGCCTTGTGCGCCGCAGCGACGGCGGCATCCACTTCGTCCATCGTCGCGAACGGCACGCGGCCGACCACGTCCTGCGTGGCCGGATTGACGATGTCGCGCCATTCCGCGCTCTTCGATTCGACGAACTGGCCGTCGATCAGCAGCTTGGCCGTGCGGACAGACGCATTCTGCGCCGGATGTTCAGCAGCGATATTCACGAGTCACTCCTTGCGTGGGAAATTGCCGACGGGCAGGAAAGGTGGAAGGAAACAGCGAGGACAGGCGAAGAGACGCGCCGCGCGGGCGCTGGAAGAAAAAGCATCGTGTCTCCGTCTTGTTGGTATGCAGCCCGCAATGATGCAGGCTCGCTTCCTGAGTATAGTTATGCAAAAGTCCATCATGGCGCGATAAAAACACCCGATCGATATGCAAAAAAATCCGATGCCATCCGCCCCGCCCGACCTCGCCCGGCTCAACTGGGACGACCTGCGCTACTTCCTCGAAGTCGCCCGGACGCAGCGTGCCAGCGGCGCGGCGAAGCGGCTCGGCGTGGACTACACGACCGTCGCGCGGCGCGTGCGGGCGCTGGAAGACGCGCTCGGCACCCTGCTGTTCGACAAGTCGCGCAGCAGCGGCTTCATCCTGACCGCGGAAGGACAACGCCTCCTGGCCTATGTCGATTCCATCGAGACCACGGTGCAGTCGGCCACCGAGCAGATCGCGAACACGGGGCATGCGCTCTCGGGCCACGTGCGGGTCGGCTCGACCGAAGGCTTCGGCTGCTTCTTTCTCGCCCCGCAACTCGCGCGCTTTCAGGACGCGCACCCGAACATCACCATCGATTTGTTGCCGGTGCCGCATTTCGTGAGCCTGTCGAAACGCGAGGCCGATATCGCGGTGACGCTCGAACGTCCCGAACAGGGCCAGTATGTCTATACGAAGCTCTGCGAGTACCGTCTAAGGCTCTACGCCACCGCCGACTATCTCGCGGCTCACGCGCCGATCCGCACCACCGACGACCTGCGCCAGCATCGCTTCGCCAGCTATATCGATGACCTCGCCTTCAGCTATGAACTGCTGTATCTCGAACGCGCGGTGCCGGGCGCGATCTCGCGCTGGCGCAGCACGAGCGTGATCGCGCAATACTTCGCGGCGCTGCAGGGCCGGGCGCTGGCCATCCTGCCGTGCTTCATGGCGTCGTCGGACGCGCGCTTCGTGCCGGTGCTGCCCGACGAGATCATCGTGACGCGCGCGTTCTATCTCTCCTGCCGCGAGGATCTGCGCAAGCTGAAGCGCATCACGACGGTGTGGAACCATCTGCGCGCGGCGGCCGAAGCGAACCGCGCATTCCTCATGGGCGACGAAGCCACGATGGCGTGGGTGGATGTCAAGGCATCCTGATTGCTCCCGCTTCCTGGCCGGAATGCGCTCGGCGTCGCCGGTTGGAATCAGCCGTTTGGGCTAAGATTCAACGGATGGAGGCCACGCGCTCGCGCCCCCCGAGCGCCCATCGACGCGTGGCCGGGTCACATCGATAGCGTCACATCGATAACAAGAAATCGATATAAAAAAGGGCGCCCCATGCTGGTCAACTGCGCGGTTTATGAGAACGGCCGAAAGCTCGCCGATGTGCCCATCGACGACATCAATGCCTATCGCGATCGTCCCGACTCTTTCATTTGGGTTGCATTGAAGGAGCCCGGTCCCGGCGAACTCGCCCACTTGACGCAGCAGTTCGGGCTGCATGAACTGGCGGTCGAGGACGCGCAGAACGGTCATCAGCGGCCGAAGATCGAGGAGTACGGCGACTCGCTGTTCGCGGTCTTTCACACAGTCGAATTCGACGAAGAAGGCGACGTGCTGGTCGGCGAGATGAACGTGTTCGTCGGCAAGAACTATGTGCTCTCGGTGCGCAACCGGACCACGCAGGGCTTCCAGGAAGTGCGCAAGCGCTGCGAGCGCGAACCGCATCTGCTCAAGCACGGTCCCGCCTTCGTGATGTATGCGCTGCTCGATGCCGTCGTGGACCGTTACTTCCCCGTACTGGAAACGCTCGGCGCCGAACTCGACGAAGTCGAAGAACGCATCTTCGAGCAAAAGGGTTCGGTGGAGTCGCGCGAGATCATCGAGGACCTGTACTCGCTCAAGCGCCGCATGACGATTCTCCAGCATCACACGGCGCCCTTGCTCGAAGCCGTCAGCAAGCTGTATGGCGGCAGGTCGCCCGGCGTGTGTTCGGGCATGCAGGAATACTTCCGCGACGTGTACGACCACTTGCTGCGCATCGTGAAGACCATCGAGGGACGGCGCGAAATGATCGTCACGGCGATCCAGGTGAATCTGGGCCTGATCGCGCTGGCCGAAAGCGAGGTGACCAAACGCCTGGGTTCCTTCGCCGCGCTGTTCGCCGTGCCGACGATGATCGCCGGCATCTACGGCATGAACTTCAAGTCGATCCCCGAACTTGACTGGGTATATGGCTATCCGGCCTGCATTGCTGTCATGCTGGTGGTGGATGTCGTGCTGTACTGGCGTTTCAAGAAGGCCGGGTGGTTGTAGCAAAAAGCGCCCTTGCAGAAACCTTCCGGCGAATTTCATTGTCTAATCAAGCGTTTTAGGCGAAAATAACGCCAGGGCTTGCAAGTTTGACCCTTTGGCCGCATATCAGTCAGGCGTTCGATATACGCGCCGCGGCCTGAAGACAGATTTGAAAGTTTTTTGCAAGCTTCATCGCGCGATACGTCGCGTTTCGCTATAACCCGCTTTTTAACCGCACGTCGGCACCGCAGTCCGCCGACGTCGCCGTCCCGGTCATGCCGGCCGCGGCGCGCCGCCTGCGCGGCCCGCACGTCCATCCGGCCTATGCCGTCAAGCTCACAACGAGCCTGAAGAGAGACGCGGTGCGCTTCCGTTGCGCCACGTATCGCATTGCCCTTCGAGTCCGCTGCGACGCCGTCCAGTGAAGTGCCGCACGGCTGCTCATCGGCGACGAGCGCAGCGCCGGAAGCAGGTCGAACACGGGCGCAGGACGCGCGGCAGCACCCATCATTCATTACACAGGAGCCTCATATGGCGAAAGAAGAACTCATCGAACTCGACGGTATCGTTGACGAAGTCCTTCCCGACAGCCGCTATCGCGTGACGCTGGACAACGGCGTCGTGGTCGGCGCGTACGCCTCGGGCCGCATGCGCAAGAACCACATCCGGATTCTCGCCGGCGACCGCGTGACGCTGGAACTGTCGGTCTACGACCTGACCAAAGGCCGTATCAATTTCCGTCACAAGGACGAGCGTGCCGGCGGCGGTGCCCCGCGCGCACCGATGCGCCGTCGTTAAGCGCACCGGCTTCCTGCCACTGCTTCAACCACACCGAGCGTCCGCCTGATCCGCGGCGAACGCCTGAGACGCCCTACCGCGGATTTCCTGACCTTCGACGCAGCCGCCTGCCTCGCGCCCAGCCACATTCGCAGCGGCAGCGCCTCGCGTCGATGTCAACGCCCTTCGTGGCTACGTGGCTCAGCCGCCCGCGCGCGCCGCCACGATCGCCTCGACGCCCGTCGCAAAGCCATCTTCGTCATTGCTTTTCGAGACAAGGCTCGCCTGACGCCGCACGGCGTCCGACGCCTGTCCCATCACGATCGACACGCCCGCGATCTCGAACATCGGCACGTCGTTGCCCATGTCGCCGAGCACGGCCACCCGTTCGAGCGGCACGTTGGCCAGCCGCGCCAGCTCGCGCACCGCAGTGCCCTTGTTGGCGTCGATGCTGGTGACGTCGAGATAGTAGGTCTGCGAGCGGGCTGCGTGGCCGCGTTCGTGCAATTGCTGCTGCAAGCCAGTCTCGACGCGCGACAGCAGCGCGGTATCGGCCGTCGACCCGACGATCTTATCGACCGCAGCGAGATCCAGGTCTTCGAAACGCGCGACCCGCACGCCTTCGTAACCCACCGTGCGGGTTTCGAGCGGCACATAGGTCGCGTCGGGATTGGTCAGGTACCACGCATCGTCGATGAACACCCACGCATCGACACCCGCCGTCGCGAGCGTTTCGAGCGAGGTCTGTACGACGTCGCGCGGCAGCTTGTGCGACGACAGCACCTTCCACGTGCCCGGCTCGACCAGACTGCCGCCGTTGTACGACGCATAAGGCATATCGATGCCCAGCGCCTCGACGATATGGCGCATGCCCTTGCCCGGCCGGCTGCTCGCCGCCGTGAAGCGCACGCCCGCGGCTTGCAGGCGGCGCACGGCGTCGATCGCGGGCTGGCCGAGCGCCTTGTCGGTGTAGAGCAGCGTGCCGTCGCAATCGGTGACGACCAGTTCGATGTTCGCCAGTGCCTCGAACGCGTCCGCTCCGCCCGTGCTCGTCAGTCCGTACTTGCTGTCGCCTGCCATCAGTGCGCCCCTTCACGCTGGTTGAAATGCGGCAATTGCCGCGTCTCGCGCACCGAGCGCGGATGCCACAGCCGCGCGCCGCCCTCGATGCCCGCCGCATTCGACACCGTCGCGACGTTGTCCGGCAGCTTGAACTTGATGTGCGCGGCATTGCCGCCGCCGATCCACAGCTTGTCGTAGTTCACGAGCGACGCGAGGATCTCGATCGTCTTCTCCACGCGCCGGCTCCAGCGCTTCTTGCCGGCCTTCTCGCGCGCCGCGTTGCCGATGTACTCGTCGTAGGTCTTGTCCTTCGCAATCGGATGATGGGCGAGCTCCAGATGCGGCATCAGTTCGCCGTCGCGGAACAGCGCGGTGCCCGCGCCGGTGCCGAGCGTCAGCACCATCTCGATGCCGCGTCCTTCAATGGCCGCGAGCCCCTGCATCTCGGCGTCGTTGATCATGCGCGCGGGGACGTCGCCGAGCCGCTCCGACAGCAACTGGGCGAGCGGCACGCCGCGCCAGGCCGGCGTGCCGAGATTCGGCGCGGTCAGCACGATGTTGTCGCGCACCACGCCCGGAAAGCCGATCGAGATATGCGTCGGCGGCGTGGCGACGATCGGCGCGATCAGCTGCATCAGCGTCTCGACGACCACGTCGGGCTTGGCCGGCTGCGGCGTCGCGACACGCAGGCGGTCGCTCTTCATCTGGCCATCCTCGGAAATGATCGCCGCCTTCAACCCCGTGCCGCCGATGTCGATCGCGAGAATGCGTTCCGCCTTGATCGCGAGTTTGTCCGCCGTCACGTGGGTTTTCTGTCTGGTTCTGGATTCTGTGCTCACGTGTGTTGTCCTTGCAGTGAAGTTCGAGTGGTGTTCAGTTCTTTTTGACCGGATCGGTCAGCGCGCGCCACGCGCGGCCATCATCGGCCAGCAGCTGGTCCGCCTGCGCCGGTCCCGTGCTGCCCGCCGCATACCCGTGCACGGGCAACGGGCTGTCCGGATGCAGCACGTGATCGACGGCGGCCCATGCCGTCTCGATGCTGTCGGCGCGCTGGAACAGCGTCTCGTCGCCGAGCATGCAGTCGTACAGCAATGTCTCGTAGCCCACGTTCGCGCGCTCCGCGAAGTAATCCGCGTAGTTGAACGCCGAACGCGCCTTGCCGATCTGCATCAGCGGACCCGGCACCTTCACGTTGAAGTCGAAGGTGGTGCCGTGCGCGGGATCGATGCGCAGCGTGAAGACATTCGGCGTGAGCGCATCGACGGGCGTATCGCGGAACAGCAGGAACGGCACCGCCTTGAGCGTGATCGAAATCTCCGTGCGGCGCTCGGTCAGCCGCTTGCCGGTGCGCAGATAGAACGGCACGCCGGCCCAGCGCCAGTTCTCCACGTACACGCGCGCCGCCGCGTAGGTTTCGGTGCGGCTGTCGGGCGCCACGCCCTCTTCCTCGCGATACCCCGGCCCCGCCGGACCCGCTTCGTATTGACCGAGCACGACGTCCTGCGCCGTCAGAGGACGGATCGCGTCGAACACTTCGGCTTTCTTGTCGCGCACGGATTCGGCATCGAACGAATTGGGCGGCTCCATCGCTACCATGCCAAGCAGCTGGAACAGATGGTTCGGCAGCATGTCGCGGAATGCGCCGGTCTGCTCGTAGAACGCGCCGCGCCCTTCCACGCCGATCGTCTCGGCCGCCGTGATCTGAACGTTGTCGATGTATTCGCGCCGCCACACCGGCTCGAACATCGCATTGGCGAAGCGCACGGCCAGGATGCTCTGCACCGTGTCCTTGCCGAGGAAGTGATCGATCCGGTACACCTGCGTTTCCTGCGCGTACTTGAGAATGCAGGCGTTCAGCTCGCGCGCCGTTGCCAGGTCCGTGCCGAACGGCTTCTCGATCACGATGCGCCTGAAGTTTCCGTCCTTCTCCTCCAGCAAGCCGGCCGCGCCGAGATGCTCGACGATCGGCTCGAAGAAGCGCGCGCCCACCGCGAAGTAGAACATCACGCTGCCCGACTTGGCCTTCGCGAGACGTTCCTTGAGGCGCTTGAAGGTGTCCTCGTCGGTGAACTCGCCGGGAAAGTATTCGAGCCGCTGCTCGACCCAGCTCCAGGCTTCCTCGTCGAGCTTCGACGTGTGGAAGGTCGCGGCCTTGTCGGAGGCGAACTTGCGCAGCGATTGCGTGAGCTCGTCGCGCCAGTCGGAGGTTTCGCGTTCGCCGCGATTCACGCCGATGATCTCGAGCGCGTCGTCGAGCAGCTTGTCCGAGGCGAGGTTGTACAGCGAAGGCATCAGCAGGCGCTTGGTGAGATCGCCTCCGGCGCCGAAGATGACGAGCGTGCACGGCGGCGCGGGATGCTTGCCCGCACAGGTCTCGCTGGCCGGCTTGCCGTTTTCCGGTTGGTTCGATTGATTCGGCTGAGTCCCTTCGTTTGCATCTTTCGACATGGTGTGGCGCCCCTTATCAATTGCACGGTTGCGTATTGAACCTTGGAAAGACCATCGGCGTTGCGTCACAGTTCAACTGAACCTCAGTTGAAAGCACGGCCGCACAGCAGCGTATGCTTTTTGTAATTTCGATGCTTTCGTGAAGTAAGATATGCACGCTTGCGACAGCGCTCGCGGACATGGCGACAGACATCGAAGCCGACCCTTGCCCGAACTCCACATGAACGCACACGACACTTCACCCGACCTCGCCGCCTACTTCATGCGCATCGGCTTTTCCGCCGCCGCGCGCCCGGCGGCGACGCTCGACACCTTGCGCGCGCTGCACCTGCTGCATCCTCAAGCCATCCCCTTCGAAAATCTCGACGTTCTGCTCGGCCGCTCGGTCCGGCTGGATCTCGCCTCGATCCAGCGCAAGCTCGTCACGCAGGAACGCGGCGGCTACTGCTACGAACACAACCTGCTTCTGCGCAGCGTTCTACGCGCGCTGGGCTTTCGCGTGCGCAGCTTCGCGGGTCGCGTGCTGTGGGGGCGCGAGGGGAATCATGACGTCTCAAACCTGCCTGCGCGCACGCACATGCTGCTGCTGGTCGATCTCGACGAAGGCACCTATCTCGCCGATGTCGGTTTCGGCGGCATGGTGCTTTCAGCGCCGCTCGTCTTCGAAACCGGTCTCGAACAGATCACGCCGCACGGCGCGTTCCGGCTGGAGAACGCAGACGGCGCGAGTGGCCAGCCGCCCGCGTTCATCCTGAAGGCGCTGGTGGACGGCAACTGGGCGAGCGTCTATCACTTCGATCTCGATCCGCAGTATGACGCGGACTACGACATGGCCAACCATTTCGTGTCCACTTACCCGCAATCGGTCTTCGTGCACAACCTGCTGGCCGCGCGCCTCGCGCCCGGCGTGCGCTACGGCCTGTTCAACGGGCGCCTGCACATCCATCACACGCACGACGACGGCGCGCCGAGCGAAGCCCGCGTGGCCGCGAGCGTGGCCGAGCTGCGGCAGATCCTCGCGAGTGAGATCGGCATTCGTCTGCCGGATGGCGACGATGCCGCCGCGCTCGATGCCGCCTTGTCCTGCCTGCCCTGAAGCCTGTTCTGAATCATTGGGGAACCCGCCGCCGGCACTCCCTAGCTTACTTGTGAGACAACGATGTTCAAGAAGAAGACGCGCGGCGGCAGCGATTTCCAGACGCATCACCGCAGTTCGGTCCTGACCACCACCTTGCCTGCCTGGCGTTCACGGCTGGTCGTCGTCGGCGTCACGGCGGCGTTTCTCGCGCTCGGCGCGCGCGCGCTGTGGGTGCAGGTGATCGACCACAAGTTCTATATCGGCGAAGGGCAGAAGCGCTATCAGCGGACGTTGTCGCTGTCGGCGACGCGCGGGCGCATCGTCGACCGGAACGGTTCGATGCTCGCCGTCAGTCTCGCCACTTACGAAGTCTGGGCCTCGCCCAAATTGTTCGACGGCGATCACGGCAACGAGATCGCGCGCCTGCTCGACATGCCGCCGCAGGAATTGCAGCGGCGCATCGACGGCAACCGCGCCTTCGTCCTGCTCAAGCGCCAGGTGGAAGCGGAAGCCGCCGAGCGCATCGCGACCATCGGACGCGCGGGCATCACGCTCGTGCCGGACACCAAGCGCTTCTATCCCGAAGGGGAATCGGCGGCGCACGTGGTCGGCTTCACGAACAACGAGGACCATGGCCAGGAAGGCGTCGAACTGGCCGCCGACGCCCGCCTCACCGGCGAAGCGGGTCAGCGCGAAGTGATCCGCGACCGGCTTGGCCGGGTGATCTCGCAGATCGGCGAGATCGACCTGCCGCAGAACGGCGAAACCATTCAGCTGACCATCGACCGGCGCATCCAGCAGCTCGCGCATACGCAACTGAAGGCGGCCATCCTGAAGCACAAGGCGCGGGCGGGCAGCGTCGTCGTGCTGGACGCGAAGAACGGCGAAGTGCTGGCGCTCGCCAACTACCCGAGCTTCGATCCGAACGACCGCACGCGCCTCACCGGCGAACAGTTGCGCAACCGCGCGCTCACCGACACCTTCGAGCCCGGCTCGACCATCAAGCCGCTGGTGGCCGCGCTGTCCATCGATCTCGGCAAGGTGCGGCCCGACACGCGCATCGACACCGGCCCGGGCACGATCAAGATCGGGCCGAACGTCATTCACGACACGTCGAATCACGGCGTCATCACCGTGGCGGAGGCGGTGCAGATGTCCAGCAATGTCGCGCTGACGAAGCTCGCGCTGCAGCTGCCCGCGAAAACGATCTGGGACAAGTATCGTGAATACGGCATCGGCCGCGCGCCCGAGCTGACCTTTCCCGGCGCGGCCACCGGCCGGCTGCGGTCGCCCGAGCGCTGGAAGCCCATCGAGCAGGCCACCATGGCCTATGGCTATGGCCTGTCGCTGTCGCTGGTGCAGATTGCGCAGATCTACACGGCCTATGCCGGCGACGGCCGCTTTCACGCCGCCACGCTGATCGCCGGCGACAAGCGCCGCGACGCGCTGCCGGTCACGCAACCCGCCACCGCGCGGGCGGTGCGCGACATGCTGGAGCGCGCCATCGGCGAACACGGCACGGGACGCGCGGCGGCGGTGGACGGCTATCGCGTCGGCGGCAAGACGGGCACGGCGCGCAAGCAGATCGGGCGCGCCTATGCAGCGAACAAGTATCGCGCGTCCTTCGTCGGCATTGCGCCGATGAGCGATCCGCGCCTGATCGTCGCCGTGATGATCGACGAACCCGGCGGCAGCAGTTACTACGGCGGCACGGTGGCCGGGCCGGTGTTTTCGGGGATCGTCGGCGGGACGCTGCCGCTGCTCGGCGTGCCGCCCGACGCGTGATCCGTCCCGAATCGGGCGCGGCCCTTGCTGCATCGTCCGGGATGCCTGCTCGCGAACCTGTCCGAACTGTAAAGGGCGTGTGCTCTAATGCCGGGTTCAGCCCGACACCTCGACCGGGAGCGATCCCCGGGAGATCCAGACGGAAAAGACCATGAAAAAACTTGTCGCGGCGCTCGCGCTGCCTTTGCTGATCGCCGCCTGTGCGCAATTTCACAACGAAGATGCCGGACAACCCGAGGTCGAGAAATCGTCGACCAACGACAAGGTGAACGGTATCGTCCAGTGCATCGACGCGGAAGCGAAGAAGCACGACGCCAAGTACCAGCAGACGTCCATCCCGCAAGGCGTGATGCTCGAATTCGGCGATTCGAACGTCATCAAGGTGCGCTACGACAACGGCGAAACCACCTACCGCTTCTATCCGGGCAAGCGCCACGCGTCGAATCTGTGGATCGAGGGCGCGGGCAAGAAGTGCGCGCCGTCCGACACCCCCAGCACCGACCGCACCGAGAAATAACCCGGCGATCATGCGCTCCACCCAAGCCATCAACGCCGTCGAACGGCTCAAGACGCGCAGCGGCAATCCGAACTACGCGGCGGTGTCGATGCCCGGCGGCCTCTTCTATCTCGTGGAACGCTCAGCCGCCGGCTCCGCCCGGCTCTCGGACACGATGCCCATGGACGCCTTCGTCGCGTTCGTCAACGCCCGCGATCCGGCCAGGCCGCGCAAGGTCAGCAAGCTCGATCTCGCGATGGAAGAGCAGATCCGCCGCAGCGGCAATAAGGCTGCGGAACCGCCCGAAAGCAGCGAATAAGGTTTTTCACGTCTCATGCGGCAACGTTTCATGCCGCACCTTCCGCCCGCCCGAGTGTGCGATGACAGACGGAGCCACCCGCCAGTCATTGCGTACATTTTTGCTAACGATCGAGTCAGTTGTTAACTGGCATCGATCGGTCATCCGAAGAAAAGAGCAAAGGCCGCCCGCGACAGATTTAAAAAACATGCGCGGGTGAACGGGGTGCCTGGGGCAGCACGCGATCCGCGAGCCGGATGGGGTGCTGCACGGCCGAGAGGAAGACCAGATGAAAAAGAAGAAAAGCGAGACCAAGGGCAGCCTTTTGCCCTCGGCAATGGCCGATGTCGAACTTCAGCATATCGAGCGCGCGCTCGCACAGCTCCGCACCATGAAAAACCAGGCATCCGGAACGCTCAACGTCGAGTACTGGCGCGAGCGGCTGACGGCGGTCGTCCAGGGCTATGCGCTGGTGCCGGCGCAGAAGCAGCGCGCGGAAGCCCTGCGCGTCGCCTTTGATACGATCGATGCCGGTCCGCGCCATTCGGGTTCGCGCGGCAGGAGCCCGACCAACAGGCTTTGGGCGAAAGCGGCCTGAACCGCCGCTTTCGCCATTCGCGCGACAGGCGCGACTCCCGGTGGACGCCCGCTCTCGTTTCGTTTGGTTTCGTTGCGAGCCGGGCGTACCCAGCCAGTTCTGCATCTCACGATTCGCGGCGTCAGGCATCGAACCTGCTCGAAAGACCGTATTTCGATCATGCCGGGAGCCGCCATGTCCAGCCTTTCTCACGAACGGTTCGTTCGACTCGTCCTCGCGAGCCTGATCGCCGCGTTCAGTACCTGCGGCGTCGCGCAGATCACCCAGGGCGCGGGCGCCGGACGCCAGGACAACCGCCAGTCCGACTCGAGCGCGAACGGCGCGTCCGAGTCTGCGGGCAGTCCAGTCATTGAATCGAACAAGCCGCAGTCGAAGGATGCGGCGCAGGGTCGCCGCGCCGCCTCGGGCAAGCACCAGAAGCCCGAGGGCAATACCGGTTTCGAGAACGGCCTGTACGGCACCGGTGCGGGCAACAACAAATAGCCTGGGTTAGTCGGGGTCCGCCTTCCGCTGCGACGCGCCGCCGATCTCCGGCGCGATCGCCGCGTGATTGACGATGGCTACCATCGACACGCCGCCGATGATGTTGCCGATCAGGGTCGGCACGAAAAACACGAAGACATAGTCCGCGATGCCCGCCGCGCCGCTCATCACCGCATACGCCGCTTCGACGGAACCGGCGATCACGTGCGTCAGCTTGCTGACCGCGACGGTATAGGTCACGAGCAGGATCGTCAGCAGCCGCGCCGAACGCGCGCTCGGCAGCAGCCACACCATCAGCGCGATGAGCCAGCCGGAGAACACGCCCCGCACGACGGTCATGCCGAATTCGGCGGACAGCGGCGTCATCGCGAGTTCGGCGAGCGCCTCGGTCACGTCCGGCGCGAATACGCCGCGGATCTGCAGGATCGCCGCGAAGAGGCTCGTGCCGACGAGATTGAAGAACAGCACGATTGCCCACAGGCGCAGCGTCTTGAACAGCGTCGCGAAATCGCGGCGCGTGAGCACCGGCAGCACAGCCGTCAGCGTGCTTTCGGTGAACAGCTGCTGGCGGCCGAGAATCACGAACACGAAGCCGATCGTATAGCCGAAGCTCGATATCAGATCGCTCCAGGGACGCTTGGGCAGTGCGCTGTCGAGAACGCCCTGAACGAGAAAGGAAAAGCCCATCGAGAGGCCGGCGGCGAGCGCGGAGAACATCAGCGCGACGAAGGTGCGTTCCATCGCCACTTCGCCCTCCTCGCGCACGATCTCGTGGATCACGAGCGGATGCGGCGCGGAATGTTCGGCGGCCTGCTCCTGCTCGGCGCTGTCGAGGTGCGGCGAGTCCGCGCCGGCTTGGGGGTCGTTCATGTAGGGTCTCCCTGGTCGCCGCCCGATGCGGGATTGGATGGGCGGCTGGCCCATCCTTACAGCAGGAAGAATGCCCGTGGCTTCAGCCGGTGACGCTCTGGTCGAGGTCGTCGTAGCCGCGCCATTTCCAGATCAGCGCCGACAGCAGCCAGCACCCCACGAACAGCGCGACGATGCCGTAGCCGAGCGCCCCGAAGTGTTTCGACAGCGCGCCGGCCACGTCCCACAGTCCGCCGCTCAGTTGCAGCCGGCCGGCGATCAGTCCGATCAACTCGATGCCGCCGACCAGCACGGCGATCAGCACCGAGACGCAGGTCACGGTGAGGTTGTAGTAGAGCTTGCGAAGCGGTTTCGTGAAGGCCCAGCCGTAGGCGCCGGTCATGAGCAGGCTGTCGGCGGTATCGACGAGCGACATGCCGGCCGTGAACAGCATCGGAAACACGAGAATCGACCAGACCGGCAGGCCGCGCGCCGCTTCCGCCGCGGCGATGCCCATCAGGCCGATCTCGGTGGCCGTGTCGAAGCCCAGGCCGAACAGGAAGCCGAGCGGATACATGTGCCAGCTCTTGCCGATCAGCTTGAACAGCGGCCGCGCGACACGCGCGAGCGGGCCGCCGGCGGCGGCGAGCAGATCGGCGTCCTGTTCGCGAACCGGCTCGCCGCGCCGCACACGCCGGAACGCGCGCCACACGCCGCGCAGCACGAACAGGTTCATCGCGGCGATCAGAAAGAGGAACAGCGCCGACACCGACGTGCCGATGAGCCCGCCAATCTCCCGGAAGTCCGCAAAGCGTCCCTGCACGGCGAGCGCGGTCGCGGCAATCAGCGCGGTGGCCAGGATGACGATGGTCGAATGGCCGAGCGAAAAGAAGAATCCGGCGTACAGCGGCCGCTTGCCTTCCTGCATCAGTTTGCGGGTGACGTTGTCGATGGCGGCGATGTGGTCGGCGTCGACGGCGTGATGCAGCCCGAGCGAATACGCCAGCAAGGACGTGCCGAGCAGCAGCGGATAGTGCCGGAACGCGACCAGCGCCCAGATCCAGGTGAGCAGATTGAAGGCGATCAACCCGGCGACGAGGCGGGCGGAGCTGCGCGGCAAGAGAGCCGAGGTTTGCAGCGAGCGGGACGCGGAGGGTTCGGTCATGGGCGATGCGAAGGCCGCTAAAGGCGTCAAGGATACCGTGCCGGATCGCCCGGCCAATAATGGCGACGCCCCGAAGCTTATAGCGCCGCATCAGGAAAACTTAGACGGAATGCTTGGTTTGAGCGCGCGGGACGCGCCGTTACGATGGCCCCTCGCCCATTCTGACTCCGCGTGAATTTCGCCATGCCCCGCTATCTCGACGACGTCCAGCGCATCGAACTGCAAGCCCGGCGCGCCAGCTGGCGCTGGCGCAGCGAATGGCCGACCTGGGCGGTGATCGTCGCGGTGTACGCCGGCTGGTTCGGAGTCGCGCTGAACGCGCGTGCGCTCGGACTCGTGCCCGCGCTCGGGCTGCTTGCGCTGCTGTCGTGCTGGTACATGTCGTTGCAGCATGAACTCATGCACGGGCACCCGACGCGCTGGCCGCTCGTCAACATGCTCTTCGGCCTGGCGCCGCTCGCCGTGTGGTTTCCGTACGCGGTGTATCGCGACTCGCATCTGCGCCATCACGACGACGATCATCTGACCAAGCCCGGCCTCGACCCGGAAAGCTATTACGTGACGGCGGAGCAATGGGCGGGCGCCGGCGTCGTGCTGCGCGGCGCGCTCGCCGCGCGCAATACCTTCGCCGGAAGATTACTGCTCGGACCGTGGTTCTCGATTGCCGCCACCTTGCGCGAAGCGTTCCGCGCCGTGGTCGAGCGGCGTTGGGCGATCGTCGCGAGCTGGGTATTTCATGGTGTCGCGCTGGCGGCGCTCGCGTGGTGGCTCGATGCCCGCTGCGGCATTCCGTGGCGCGCGTTCGTCTTCGGCGTCGGCTATGCGTCGCTCGCGCTGGCGTCCGTTCGGTCGTTCCAGGAGCATCGCGCGGCGGCGCAGGTGGACGAGCGCACGGTCATCAACGAAGCCGCCTGGGCGTGGCGCCTGCTTTTTCTCAACAATAACTACCACGCCGTCCATCACGACCTGCCCGGCGCGCCGTGGTTCGCGCTCGGCGAAATCTACGCGCGCCGCCGCGACGCTTATCGCGCCCGCAATGGCGGCTTTGTCGTGCGCGGGTATGGCGAATGGATGGTCCGTCACGCGTTCGCCCAAGCCGAGGATGCCGTGCATCCGGACGCCGCGTCGCTGCGGCCGGACGTTGCTTCCGGCCGTCTCGCGACGTCCCGGCGCGGTCTCGCGGGCTGACCCGCGCCGCTGTACCATGCGGCAACGCCGACTTTCCGGATTCCCCCGATGCGCTGGATCGCCGCACTGCCGATGTACAACGTCAGCCCCGCGCTCGCGGCGGACTGGCGTGAACTGCTGCATCACGTCCGCGCGAATCTCGCGGACTGGCTGGAAGCGCGCGGCGATACGATCGACATCGTCGATGCCGACGCCGATCTGACCACCTTCTGGCTCCGCGACGACCTCCTGCTGTCGCAGACCTGCGGCTATCCGCTCGTGCATGCGCTCGCCTCGCGGGTGCGGTTGCTCGGCGCACCATCATTCGATCTTCCCGGCTGCGACGACGGCCGCTATCACAGCGTCCTGGTGGCGGGCGCGCATGTCGGCGCGACGTCGCTCGAGGCGTGCCGTGGCTTGCGCGCCGCCAGCAACGCCGCCGATTCCAACAGCGGCATGAACCTGCTGCGACACGCCGTCGCGCCGCTCGCGCGGGACGGCCGCTTCTTTTCGTCGGTGCTGTGGACCGGCGCGCATCTCGCGTCGCTGCGCGCGCTGGCGATCGAGCGCCATGCCGATGTCGCGGCGATCGACTGCGTGACCTTCGCCTTCGCCCAGACGCATGCGCCGGAACTGACCGACGGCGTGCGCGTGATCGGCACGACGGCGAGCGCGGGCGCGCTGCCGTTCATTGCGTCGACCCGGCTGCCGGAGGACGCGCGGGAACGCGTCTTCCAGGCGCTCGCCGACGCCTCGCGTGCCGACCCGGCGCTGGCCCGGCGGCTTCGGCTCACCGGCGTCGTCCGGCGCACGCTCGCCGATTACGCGTCGATCCTCGACTACGAACGCGACGCGATGGCGCTCGGCTATCCGAAACTCGACTAAGCCTGGGCTAGACCGCAGCGCAGGGTAACGGACCGTCCCGGCATGGTTCGCGGAGTTTCGGCACAATCGAGTCTTTGAGCGCCTGGCGCGCAACAGCGCCGCGGATCGTGCCGACGCGCACCGCGAAGCCGCGCCCGCGCCGCCACGCTTACGGAACGCCGCAATGATCCCCTTTTCGCTACTCGACCTTTCCCCCGTCCCGCAAGGCTCGACGCCCGCCGATGCGTTCGCCCATTCCCTCGATCTCGCCCAGCACGCCGAGCGCTGGGGTTTTGTGCGCTACTGGCTCGCGGAACACCACAACATGTCCGGCATTGCCAGCGCGGCGACGGCCGTCGTGATCGGCCATATCGCGGCCGGCACGAAGACGATCCGGGTCGGATCCGGCGGCATCATGCTGCCGAATCATGCGCCGCTCGTCATCGCCGAGCAGTTCGGCACGCTGGCCTCGCTGTTTCCGGGGCGCATCGACCTGGGACTCGGCCGCGCACCCGGCACCGACCAGACGACCGCACGGGCGCTGCGCCGCGATCTGATCGGCAGCGCCGAGTCGTTTCCCGATGACGTCGTCGAGTTGCAGCGCTATTTCGCCGATCCCGTCGAAGGCCAGCGGGTGCGCGCCGTGCCCGGTGCCGGCCTGCATGTGCCGATCTGGCTGCTCGGTTCGTCGCTGTTCTCCGCGCAACTGGCGGCGGCGCTCGGGCTGCCGTTCGCGTTCGCGTCGCACTTCGCGCCGGATTACCTGCTGACCGCGCTGGAGGTGTATCGCACGCAATTCCGCCCGTCGGCGACGCTGAAGAAGCCGCACGCGATGGTCGGCGTGAACGTCTTCGCCGCCGATACCACCGAGGAAGCGCGCTTCCTCTTTACGTCGCTGGAGCAGCAGTTCATCAATCTCCGACGCGGTACGCCCGGACAATTGCCGCCGCCGGTCGAAGCGGTGGCGTGGAGCGACGCGGAACGCGCGGGTATCGAGCGTTCGCTGGCGTGCTCGGTGGTGGGCGGTCCGGCCGATGTCGAAGCGGGCCTGCGCTCGGTGATCGAGCAGACCCAGGCCGACGAACTGATCGTGACGGCGCAGATTTTCGATCACGCGAAGCGCCTGCGCTCGTTCGAAATCACCGCCCAGGCGCGCGACGCCATCGGCCAGACGGCCTGAAAGGCGCGCGCCGCGGGTTGTCATCGATTGTTGCGTGCTGGACGCCGCTGCTTTTGACAGGCAATAATGAGGAACCGGAAGGCGGCGAGCACCTCGGCGCCCTCCGCGTCCGCTTCATCCGCCCGGCCTGACCCGCTTCACGCGCGCCCGCAAAGGTGCACGCGGGATTGGGGCGCGGCGCAACAACAATGACGCAGCAAGATGGGAGGAAGAATGTCGATGCCGAGAAGCGCCGTCACGGGCGCCATCACGCTCATGACGGAATATGACGACGCCGGCGGCCAGGAAGTGCGTTCGCTGCGACTCGAACCGGCGGCGGACGGCAAGGCTGTACTGTTGATCGAAATCGACGAGCGCAAACCCGGCATTCATCGCGAAGTGCGTTATGAGATAACGCCAGCGGAATTGATTGCCGCCATACGGGCGCATGGCGCGGAATTACCGGGAGAACAACACAATCGTTAAAAGCGATTTAACAGTGACGATTGGCAGCATACAATAGACATACGCGAGGTAATCGGCCGTTCGTCATGCGGGCACTGGCTGTGATGACCTTGCTTCTGGCGGATCGTGGCTCCTCAACGCGGCGTACCGTGCGCATCGAGGCGCGCGTCCGTCATTGCGATGCCCGGGTGGATGAATGTTCGCATTCGGGGCAAATGCCGGCAGTAATGGCAAGGTGCCCGGGCGCATTAATTGATATTGCGGTAATACACTAATTGACGCGAGGCACGCACTGCGCCACGCTTCAAGAAACACATCCAATCAAGTCATCGAGCCGCCTGCCGGTCCGCGCGGGATATCGGTTCGTCTTCTGATAATCAAAAAGCTGAATCAGGAAAGCCGTGGACGAAAGAAAGCGAGACAGCATCATTGCGTATTTGCGCAGCCGAATGGTCGAGTTCGGCATTTCGGAAAGAGCGTTGGCTGAATCATTGGCCGAAGTGCCTGCGGAGAATCCGCCGCCGCCCTCCTTCACCAAGACCAACGGACCTAATGGCGCGCCCAAGGTGAAGCGGCCGATGCCGCAACTGCCTTCCATGCCGCATGCGGCGGGCAGCGCCATGCCAATCTTCCGCAATGCATCCGGCGACACGTGGGACGGCCTCGGCGACATGCCCGAGTGGCTCAAGCGCGCGGTTCATGCGGGGCAGGACATCGAGTTCTATCGGGTTTGAGGCGGTTTGTTGCTGGAGCGCCGGGTTGGCCTTTCGCAGGTCTCTGCCGTGCGACCCTTTGACCCTGCATGCCTGTGTGCCTGTGTGCCTGCCTCGCGCGGTCGTCATAGGAAATTCATCGGGAATAATCAAGCCAAAAAATTTTCGGCGATGCTGGTCCATCGTCGCTGAAAACGTTTATTGGTACATCTCGGAAAGGCGGCGCACGACAGCCGTACACCGAACTCACATCGCCCGATCCCGTCCTGCCGCCGTTACGCAACGAGCCTCACTCGACAAGGGGGCAACCATGAACGCACACCCACACCGCAAGGTTGCTTGCGGTGCGATGCGCATTGCCTGTTGCCTCGCGGCCCGTGGTCTGGCCGCGATCGGGTTGGCCTGATCGAACGGCGCGCCATGCTTCCCCGTCCCCATTCCGACACCCTGCCGAGCGTCGCACGGCGCCTGGAAGCGGGGCGCATGTTGATGGAAGGGGCGTCGGTGGAAACGGTTGCGGATGCGTTGCATCTGTCGATCCAGACGGTGCGGCGCTACAAGGCGCTCGTTGAAGAAGGCGGTCTTGATGCGCTCGGAAAAATGGCCGTGGGTGGGCGGGCGTCGGCGCTGGATCGCGCGGCACTCGACTGGATCGCGGAGGCGTTGCAAGGACCGGCGCGCGCGCACGGTTTCGAGAGCGACGCGTGGACCAATGCGCGGTTGCGCGAGCTGATCGAGCGACGCTATGGGGTGCGCTACTCACGCGTCTATGTGTGGCAGATCGCGACCAATTTGGGGTTGGGGCATGCGTTGTCGAAGTCGCGGCGGTAAGGGGTCGATTCGTCGCTGGCGATACTGTCCTTGATAGTTCAGCAAGCCGATCGCCGAAGTAACGCCTACGCCGTCGATCAATCCTTCACTCACACCCCTCATCAGGATAATTGCCTTGGCTATGTTCATCGACAAGCTCAGGAATATTGGGTTGGTGAATGAAGCGAGCATGAGTGCCTGGGGTAGCCGGAAAGATCGTGACATTTCCGCTAAGAAATGCCCGGCATAACGAAGACTTTCTGGCGCTGCGCATGAGCATCGGCCGCCTCAACGCGTCAAGTCGACGCGCAAACGATATTGAGATGATCGCGACAAAAGGTGATTTGGAATTCGCTCCTTTATGGAGGATTTCTAATGAGACGGCTCTTTTTCGCTTCTGCCTTGGCTATCGCAGGCAGTGGGTGCGCACAGCAAGAAACTTCTGAAAGCAGGCTGAGTTGCGATATCGCTGAACCCTACTACCCAACAGTCTCTTTGCAAAGAAGGGAGTCCGGCAGCGTGAAGCTAAAAGTCAAAGCGGATCGAGAAGGGAAAATCGCGAGCGTTGAAGTGCTCGAAAGCAGCAATCGCCCGTTACTGGACGCAGCCGCGATTTCGGCTATGAAACGCTCACGATGTACTCCGTACTACGCGGATGGGCAAGCCGTCGAAGTCGGGTTCACGGTTCCGTTCACTTTTTCTGTCAATTGAGAAGCGCCCCGGATTTTTTCCCGCGTACAAGCGTGCAGGCCGTCCCGCCGGCAGAAAAATCCGAACGGCATCCAGCGCCGGGAGTTACAAGCGCTCGGCGGCGATCCTCCATGGGCGCTAGCGGTCGGATAGAAAAACAACTCTCTTATTGGGTTGTGTCATGCCGACTAAAACCTTAGGAGTGAGACCCACGGACGCAGCATCGTGTCAATGTCGAGGAATCCAAGAAAAGCATGTTGACATCTACGAAAATCGTGTTCGTGAGTTTGACACGCTCGATCCGGTAGCCGAAGCAGCTTCGTCAACGCTTCCAGTATTGGCTCGGATGCCTGATGAAGTTCAACCTGAAGGTGCTTTGGAGCACCGCAGTTCGACAAGTGAGGGGGATTTTTCCACTGCGACTCTCGTTTCTATCTTGACAGGTATCACGTCCGTGATTACCGCGTCAGGGACAATTGCTACCAGTTTTCTCGCGTGGCGCAAGAGCGGGGCCGAGTCCATTCGGGCCTCCTTGGAAAATCAAAGACTTCAGAATGAAAATGAGAAATTGCGCCGTGCGGAGCAAGAAAATTCGAGGGCGCGAAAGAAACATGCCGCCGTCAAACGACGCGACTCCGACGAATAGCGCACATGCTCACACGTTATCGCAAGCGTCCGACATCGAAGTCCCGGTCGCGAGATTCATGAATGCATGCACGTATTAGTTTCCATGCGTCTGAAGGCAGGAACGAAGCTGAAGAAAATCATAGGGTGTGATTTTCGGTTCGATTCGCCTGCGTGCACAACATGCAACGACAATCCCCCAAAAAAACGGGACGCCCGCAGGCGTCCCGCCATCTCTCAGGTCCAACACCCCTTTCTCCCACCGCCCTCAAAAATTGAAATTATCGATATTCGCCGCATCGAACGTCGTGGGCGGCCCAAGAATCACTTCTCCGCTCTTCCCGACCGTCCGCTTGCCCAGTTTCCCTGCCTCAAACGAATCCCCTTCCTTCCCGGTAATCGTCCCCGACGCCAGATTCGCCGCCGCGAACGCCGCCAGATACCCGAGTTGACCCGGATCCCACAACTGGAACGCCTTGACAGTCCCGTTCTTGACAAAAGCACGCATCTGATTCGGCGTGCCGAGTCCGGTCACGACCACCTTGCCCTTGGCCGGCGAACTCGAGATATAGCGCGCGGCAGCCGCAATCCCCACCGACGTCGGCGCCACAATGCCCTTCAGATTCGGATAAGCCTGCAACAGACCCTGCGTCTCGACGAACGACTTCTGATCGTCGTCGTTGCCGTACGCAATCTTCACGAGTTTCATCTTCGCGTACTCGGGCTTCTTCAACTCCTCCTGCATCCACTTGATCCACGTATTCTGATTCGTGGCATTCGGCGTCGCCGACAAAATGGCAAACTCGCCCTCGCCGCCAATCAGCTTGGACAACAACTGGATCTGCCCGCGCCCGATCGCCTCCGAATCCGCCTGATTGACGAAAATCTGCCTTCCGTCCGGCGCGGTATCCGAATCGAACGTAACGACCTTGATCCCCTGTGACATCGCCTTCTTCAAATACGGCACGACCGCATTCGCATCGTTGGCCGCGATGACGATCGCGTTCTGCCGCTGCGTGATCAGCGTATTGATATAACTCACCTGCGACGACGCCCCCGCATCCGATGGCCCCACGACCTTGCCATCGCCCTTCATCTCCTTGATGGCCGCCATGCCGCCGTCATCGGCGATGACCTCGTACGGATTGTTGATCTGCTTCGGCAGGAAGGCGATCTTCAGGCCGCTCTTGACCTCGGCGGCGGCGGCCGTCAGCGCGACCGTCACCGCAAGAACAGCCGCCGCCACGGCCGGGCCGCGCGGAAATCGAATGGGCTTCTTCATGTCGTAAAGTCTCCTGTCATTGCGCGCGGACAGCGGCGACGCCAATCCTTGCGCTGGTTATCGACGAGCACCGCCAGTCATTCAGTCACGCCCCGGATCATCAGGCGTTTCTCGCGCACGGCCCGCCAGCGTGCCACGAGATTCGGAATCAGCACCGACGAAAGCAGCAACGCCCCCGTCACGATGGTCAGCGTCTCGCTCGATACATCCGCGAGCGTCAGCGCATTGCGCAGCACGCCGATGATCACGAGCGACAGCAGCACGCCCACCATCGAGCCGCGTCCGCCGAAAATGCTCACGCCGCCGAACAGCACCGCCGCGATGACCGAGAGCTCGAAGCCCTCGCCGTTGTCGCCGCGTGCGCTCGTGAAGCGCAGCGTATAGACGATGCCCGCGAGCGCCGCCATCGCGCCCGACATCATGAAGAGCCTGAGCTTGGTCTTCGCCACGTCGATGCCCGAGAACTGCGCGGCCGTCGGATTCGCGCCGATCGCGAACAGGCTGCGGCCGAACGGCGTCGCCTGCAACAGCACGGTAAAGATCACCGCGCCGGCGATCACGAGAATGAAGGGCATCGGCAGGAACGTGTCGCCGAGTGTATTGATGCCGAACGCCGTATAAGCCGCCGGAAAATCCGCGATCGCCTGGTCGCCGAGCAGCACGTACGCCAGGCCGCGGAACAGCGCGAGCGTGCCGATCGTCACCGCCAGCGAAGGCAGGTTGAAGCGCACGATCACCAGGCCGTTCAGGAGCCCCGCCAGCGTGCCGAAGAGCAACACGAGCACGATGACCAACGGCATCGGCAGGCCCATGTGCCAGAGCACGCCCATCAGCGCGCTGGAGGCGCCGAGCACCGAAGCCACCGAAAGATCGATCTCCGCCGCGACGATGATGAGCGTCATCGGCAGCGCGATCAGCGCGATCTCGGTGAAGTCGGCGAGCATGTTCGACACGTTGGCCGCCGACAGGAACAGCGGCGACAGCACGCGCCCCGCCGCCAGCGACACCACCAGCACGATGGCGAGCATCGCTTCCCATTGCAGGTGCCGGCGACGGCTCGTCGAGAGTGCGGAGTCCGGTTTAGCCATGATCGCGTTTCCTCATCATGCGGCGCGCCACTGAACGCGCGAGCAAGGTATCGAGCGCGATCGCCGCGACGATCAGCGCACCCTGGATGGCCTGCTGCCAGAACGGCGACACGCGCAGCACCACCAGCGCGATGTTGATGACGCCGAGCACCAGCGCACCGAGCGTCGCGCCCGCGATGGTGCCGACACCGCCCGTGATCGCCACGCTGCCCACCACCGCCGCCGCCACCACCTGAAGCTCGATGCCCTTGGCGGTGCTGGCATCGACGGTGCCGAAGCGCGCAAGCCACAGCACGCCGGCCAGGCCCGCAATCGCGCCGGACAGCAGGAAGCCGATCATCACGCGCCGGTCCACGCGAATGCCGGCAAGCCGCGCCGCCTCGGGATTCGAGCCGATCGCGTAGTGCTCGCGCCCGCCGCGATACTGCTTCAGATACACCGACAACGCGATCAGCACCACGAGCGCAATCAGCACGAGGTTCGGCACGCCGAGCAGCGAACCGGTGGCGATCGCCGCGAATGCATCCGGCAGGCTGGTCGCGTTGATCTGGCCGCCGTGGACCCATGCGTAATCCGCGCCGCGCACGATGTACAGCGTCGAGAGCGTCGCCACCAGCGAGGGCACGCGGCCGAACGTGACGAGCACGCCGTTCACCGCGCCGATCGAGCCGCCAATACCGATGCCCGCAAGCAGCGCGACGATCACCGGCAGATGCGGGAACATGACGAACAGGCTGCCGACCGCATACGCGCTGACGCCGACGATCGACGCCACCGAGAGATCGATATGCCGCATCAGCATCACAATCGTCATGCCCGCCGTCAGGAGGCCGATGATCGAGACGTTCAGCAGCACGTCGCGCAGGTTCTGCAGGTTCAGGAAGTCGGGCTTGGCTGCCGCCGTCGCGCCGATCAGCACCAGCAGCACGATGAAGAGCGTCAGTTCGCGGCTCTTCGCGATGGAAACCGCGATACTGTCGCGCTTGGTTTCGGCGGGCGGCATCGCGGGCAGCGTCGGAGAATGTCGTGTCATCATGCGGCGCGCCCCAGATTCTGCGGCGATGCACCCAGTGCGGCGCTCATCACCCGTTCCTCGCTGGCATCCGCGCGGGCGATGTCCGCACTGATGCGCCCTTCGTGCATCACGAGCACGCGGTCCGCCATGCCGAGCACTTCCGGCAGTTCGCTCGATATCATCAGCACGGCCATGCCCTCCCTCACCAGTTCCGCCAGCGTGCGGTACACCTCGGCCTTCGCGCCGACGTCGATGCCGCGCGTCGGTTCATCGATGATCAGCACCTTCGGATGTGTGGCCAGCCATTTGCCGAGCACGACTTTCTGCTGATTGCCGCCCGACAGCGTGCCGACCGGCGCATCGAGATCGCCTGCTTTCAGGCGCAGGCGCTTGCCCCAGTCGGCTGCCAGCGACGACTCGCTGCGCGCCGTAATCAGCCCATGCCGCATCAGGCGTCCGAGCACTGTCAGCGACGCATTGCGCGCAATGCTCAACTCCAGCGCGAGCCCTTGCGCGCGACGGTCCTCCGGCACCAGCGCGAGGCCCGCGCGCACCGCCGCAGCGGGCTTGCCGAGCGCGAGCTTGTTGCCCGCGATCTTCACTTCGCCGCCATCCACCGGATCGACGCCGAAGATCGCCCGCGCCACTTCGCTGCGCCCCGCGCCGACCAGTCCCGCCAGCGCGACGATCTCGCCCGCGCGCACATCGAAGGAAATGTTCCGGAACACGCCCTGGCGCGTCAGATTGCGCACCGAGAGCCGCACGTCGCCGGGCGTGACATCGGCTTTCGGATAGAAGGTGTCGAGGTCGCGGCCTACCATGCGGCTGACGATCGCGTCGATGCTCATGTCCGGCGTCAGCGCGTCGCAGACCTTCATGCCGTCGCGCATGATCGTCATGCGCTGCGTCAACGCGAACACTTCGTCCAGACGATGCGTGATGAAAAGAATGGCCACGTCGCGCTCGCGCAGCGCGCGCACAATCGCAAACAGCCGCTCCACTTCCGGCAGCGAGAGCGCGGCGGTCGGCTCGTCCATGATGAGCACGTTCGCATCCAGCGAGAGCGCCTTGGCGATCTCCACCACCTGCTGATCCGCAATCGACAGCCCGCGCACCAGCCGCTGCGCCCGCAGGCTCACGCCGAGCGACGCGAGCAGCGCATCCACTTCGCGATGCATCTCGTCGTAGCGGATCCGGCCCAGGCGGTCGCGCGGCTGCCGGCCCATGTAGATGTTCTCTGCAATCGAGAGATCGGCGAACAGCGTCGGCTCCTGATAGATCACTGCAATGCCGGCATCGCGCGCCTCGGCCGGATCGGCGAAGCGGCGCGCGACGCCTTCGATGCGCAGTTCGCCCGCATCGGGCTGATAGACGCCTGCGAGCAGCTTGACGAGCGTCGACTTGCCCGCGCCGTTCTCGCCGAGCAGCGCATGCACTTCGCCGGGAAAGAGTTGCAGGCTGCCGTCGCCGAGCGCCCGCACGCGGCCGAACGACTTGCTTGCGTGCAGCAGTTCGAGACGTGGTGTCATGGTCATCGCGAAACCTCTCTAGATCCGGTAGATGCGCTCGGCATTGCGCACGAACAGCGCGTCCTTCTCGCTGTCGCTCGCCCCGCCGACGATCCGCGCATACGCGTTCCACAAGCCGGTATAACTGCCGAACAGCCGGTCCACCGGAAAGTTCGACGCGAACATCGCGCGCTCGCAGCCGAACACGTCGATGCATTCATGCACGTAGGGCCGCAGGCTTTCGAGGGTCCAGTCGTGATCGAACATCGCGAAGCCGCTCAGCTTCACCGCGACGTTCGGACACGCGGCCAGCAGGCGCATGCCGTCGCGCCATTCGCGATAGCCGCGCGTCGCATTGCGATCGACGAACATGCCCGCGTGATTGACGATGAACTGCGTATCGGCATGCTCGCGTGCAAGTTGCGCCGCTTCCGCCATCTGCGACGGATACAGTTGCAGGTCGAACGACATGCCGTAGCGACGCAGCAAGCCGAAGTGCTCGCGCCATTGCGGCTCGCGCATGTAGTGGCGGCCGACGTAGTCGTACAGCGGATCGTCATGCACGTTCAGGATCTGGCGGATGCCGCGCGTGTTGGCAAACGCGGCATGGGCTTCGAGCACGGCCGGCGCATCGTCCGCCGAAAGATCCGCGCCCGCGACGATGCCGTTCGGCATGCCGCGCCCTGCGCCATCCGCGATGCCCTGCAGCCAGCGCGTTTCCTCCACCGGATCGGCGGGATCGTGATTGGCGTCCACGTGCACGATTTTCAGCACCTGGATGTCTTCGGCATCGCTCAGCAGATCGCCGAGCAGATAGTCGTGCTTCAGCTTGCGCGCGTCGCCGACGAAGGAGGTCTGCGGATTCGCGAGCCAGGGGTAATGATGCGTGGACAGATCCCACAGATGGATATGCGGATCGACGACCTGCATGGTTGCGCTCCTCGCGAAAGCGGCCAGGGTTTCAGGGTAGATGGAAGACCGGCGTCAGCGGCACGCTCAGCGGCGCGTTATCGGCGTGCGTCTCCATCAGTTCGGCCATGCTGTCCCACCAGGTGCGCATGATGGGCAGAATCGGCAGCGCATCGACGGTGTGGTCTGCCGTGCGCGCGTAGATGGCGAAGAGATGTCCGGTCGATTCGTCGAGAAAGATGCGGTAATCGCGGATGCCCGCGGCGCGCAACGCTTCGGCCAGTTCCGGCCAGATCTCGCGGTGACGCCTTGTGTATTCCTCGCGCATGCCTGGTTTCAGGGTCATGCGAAATGCCACTGTCTCCATGGCGGACCGCCTTGTTCTGATTGAGTGTTTCCCTGTGTCCGGGACTCGTTGTGCTGCGACTATAATTCGCCGACCGATAACACGACAATCCGAATGCAGGATTGGCCGATCGCAAAACCGTATCGCTGCGCCCTATCATCGCGCGCTTTCACGCGGACTGTCGAATGAACGAGATTGCGTCCCACACTGTGTCGCCGAGCCCATCGCCCAGCATCTCGCCGAGCGCTCTGGTCAACCGCCTGAAGTTCAAGCATCTCGCGCTGCTCGTCGCACTCGACGATGCCCGCAACCTGCATCAGGCCGCCGAAGCCATCAACGTGGCGCAGCCGAGCGCAAGCCGCATGCTGGGCGATATCGAGGAGGCGTTCGGCTTCCTGCTGTTCGAGCGCAATGCGCGCGGCATGCAGCCGACGCCGCTCGGCATGGCGGCGCTGGCTTACGCGCGCCGCTCGCTTGCGGACCTCACGCGCTTCGCCGAAGACCTCGACGCCAAGCGCCGCGGCGGTCACGGCCAGTTGACGGTGGGCGCGATCATGGGTGCCGCGCCCGACGTGCTGGCCATGGCCGTCACCGAACTGAAAACTGAGCGGCCCTTGCTGAACGTGCGCATCCTCGGCGAAACCAGCGATCAGGTCGTGCAGTTGCTGCATCGCCGCGAAGTGGATCTCGCGCTTGGACGGCTGACCACGCCGCTGCAACACAATGACTTCGACTTCGAGCCGCTCGCCCGCGAGGCCATGCGACTCGTGGTGCGCGCGAGCCATCCGCTGGTCGGCAAGACCGCGCTCACGCTCGAACAACTGGTGGGCTGGCCATGGATCCTGCAACCGATCACGAGTCCCGCGCGCGCGCTCTTCGAAGACGAACTCGCGCGTGCGCGGCTCAGCTCGCCGGCGGACATCGTGGAATGCGCGTCGATCTTCGCGACGCTTCAATTGCTGCAAAACGGCGAGGCCGTCGCGATGCTGCCCGAGTCCGTCGTGCGCGACTATCTGCGCGCGCAGTTGCTGGTGGAACTGCCGATCGAGGTCGGCAAGAGCCTGTCGGGCTTCGGGCTGCTCCGCCGCCGTTTCGAAACCTTGAGCGAACCCGCGGAGTATTTCATCGCGCTGCTGCGCAAGTACTCGGCGTCGGCGCAGCACTGACGCACTGAAGCACTGAAGCACGTTATTGCAGGTTCACGAACAGCCCGCCATCGACCAGCAAGGACGCGCCCGTCACATAGCGCGCGCGCTCCGAGCCGAGGAACACCACGCATTGCGCGACATCGTCGGGTTCGCCCAGGCGGCCGAGCGGAATGCGCTTCTCCATATAGGCGCGCTTGTCCGGGTCGGCGAGATCCTCGGCGTTGAGATCCGTCGCGATGGTGCCCGGCATCACCGAATTGCAGCGGATGCCATACGGCCCGAGCGCAATCGCGCACGACTGCATCAGCGAATGCACGCCCGCCTTGGTCGGCGTGTAATGCGTCTGCATGCCGCCGCCGACGAGCGCGCTGATCGAACTCGTCGCGACGATCGCGCCGCCCGTGCCCTGCGTTTTCATCTGGTTCGCCACCGCCTGCGTCACATAGAACGCGCCGTTCAGGTTCACGGCGACCGTGGTTTCATAGACGGCGGGCGGCATGTCGAGGAACGCATGAAACGGGCAGATCCCGGCGTTGCTGGACAGCACATCGATGCGCCCGAACGCCTCCACCGTGCGCCGGACCAGTTCGGCGCCGGTATCGTGCTCGGCGACGTTGCCTTCCACTGCAATTGCGCGGCGTCCCAGCGCCTCGATCTCGCCGACGATCGATTCCACCGCCGACCCGCGGCCATAGGAACGATCGTTGTCGCCCCAGTAGTTGATGGCGACGTCCGCGCCTTCGCGGGCGCTGGCCAGCGCAATCGCCCGGCCGATGCCGCGCGATCCGCCGGTCACCACGACGACCTTGTTCTCAAGCAGCATGACGTCCTCGTCCTCGTCAGTGGGTATAAGGCCGTTCGAGCTTGCACTCGGGATTGAGCCGCACGCCGAAGCCCGGCGTCTCGGGCACCTTCATGCGGCCGTTCACCGGCACGGGTTCGTCGAGCAGGAGCGGCGTGAACATCGGCACCACCTGGTCGGCCTTGGGCGCCATCATCAGGAACTCGGCGAACGGCGAGTTGTGGCGCGTGACGACGAAGTGATAGCTATACACCGACGAACCATGCGGCACGACCAGCACGTTGTGCGCATCCGCGAGCGCCGAAATCTTGATGAGCTCGGTGATGCCGCCGCACCAGCCCACATCCGGCTGCACCAGGTCCGCGCAGCCCATCTCGAACAGCATGCGGAAGCCCCAGCGAGTCGCCTCGTGCTCGCCGGTCGACACCATCATGCCGCCGGGCACGCTGCGGCGCAGTTCGGCATAGCCCCAGTAGTCGTCCGGCGGCAGCGCTTCCTCGATCCACTTGAGACCATATTCCCGCGCCGCGTGCGCCAGCCGCTTCGCGTAGTTCACATCGAGGCTCATCCAGCAGTCGAACATCAGCCAGAAGTCGTCGCCCACTTTCGAGCGCATGTCGGCCAGCTTGGCGATATTCTTCGCGAGCCCTTCCTCGCCCTCCGCCGGACCATGCTGCAAGGGCATCTTGCCGCCGATGAAGCCCATCTGCTTCGCCAGATCAGGCCGCGCGCCGGTGGCGTAGAACTGGAGTTCGTCGCGCACCGGGCCGCCGAGCAGCTGGAACACCGGCTCCTTGCGCACCTTCGCGAGCAGGTCCCACAGCGCGAGATCGACGCCCGAAATCGCGTTCAGCACAATGCCCTTGCGTCCGTAATAGAGCGTCGCGTTGAACATCTGATCCCACATCTTCTCGATGTCGGTCACGCGCTGTCCTTCCAGAAAACGCGCCAGATGCTTCTCGACGATGAACGCGCCGATCTCGCCGCCCGTCGTCACCGCGAAGCCGACGGTGCCGTCGCTCGCCTCGATCTCCACCACCAGCGAGCCGAGCACGTTCAGGCCAAACGACTGGCGGCTCTTGCGGTATTCGGGATAGCGCGCCATCGGCGTGGCAATGTGATCGTCGATCCAGTGATCGGCGCCCTGATCGTGATAGTCGGCGCCGCCGCCGCGAACCGTGAAGGCGCGCACCTGGCGAATCGTAGGCATGGACATGGTCTGCTCCGTGTTGGGCTGGGTGTTCAGGAGGTTCAGGATGCACGGGCGTTGCCGGCGCGCGCATCGGCTAGCGGGAGGTCGCGGTGCGGGCGCACCATCACGACGATGATCAGCGCCGCCAGCACGCTCGCGCCGCCGAGCACCATGAGGCCGGCGCCGGTCGAGTGCAGGGCGGCGTCGGCGGCGGTGCGGGCCATCGGCGCGAAGAAGCCGCCGAGTCCGCCGAGCGAATTGATCAGCGCGATGCCGGCGGCGGCGGCCGCGCCGGTCAGATAACGCGTCGGAAAAGTCCAGAACAGCGGCTGCGCGGCGATGAAGCCGCTCGCGGCGCAGCACAGCGCGATGAGCGAAATGGCCGGATGCCCCGCCAGTCCCGACACGGCAATCGCGACGCCCGACATCAGCAGCAACGCGACGGCGCACAGGCGATGCCGCCCGGTGCGGTCGGCGTAGCGCGGCACGATCCACGTGACGACCACAGCGGCAAGCCAAGGCAGCGCCGTCACCAGTCCCACGCGCAATCCCACCTTCGTGCCGAGCAGCGCCGCCACTTGCTGCGGCAGATAGAACACGACGCCGTACACGGCCGCCTGGATCAGGAAGTAGACGCAGCACAGCACCAGCACGCGGGCATCGACGAGCGACGCCAGCACGCTGCGCGGGCCATGCAAGGACGCGAAACGGGCATCGTCGGCGAGTCGCGCGACCAGCGTGGCGCGTTGCTCCGGCGTGAGCCAGCGGGCGCGGGCGGGATCGTCGTCTAGATACCAGAAAGCCCACACGCCGACGATCGACGCAAGCAGCCCTTCGACGAGAAACAGCCATTGCCAGCCGTTCAGGCCGGCCGCGCCGTGCAGGTCGAGCAGCAGGCCGGACAACGGCGCGCCGAAGATAAACGCGAGCGGCGCGCCGAAATAGAACACGCCGAGCGCGCGCGCCCGCGCCGATTGCGGAAACCAGCGCGTCAGGTAATAGACGATGCCCGGAAAGAAGCCCGCCTCCGCCACCCCGAGCAGGAAGCGCAACGTATAGAAGGTCGTCGCGTTGTGCACGAAGGCCATCGACGCCGAGACGAGACCCCACGTGACCATGATGCGGCACATCCACAGCCTGGCGCCGACGCGATGCAGCAGCAGGTTGCTCGGCACCTCGAAGATCGCGTAGCCGATGAAGAACACCCCCGCGCCGAAGGCAAACGCCGCATTCGACAGACCGGTGTCCTGCTGCAACGCCTTCTGCGCAAAGCCGATGTTGGCGCGGTCGAGAAACGCCAGCACGTACATCAGCAGCAGGAACGGCAGCAGCCGGCGCATCACGCGCGACGTGACGGCGCCTTCCGCGCGTGCGGAGTCATCCATGTCTCTCTCCAGAAGCGCCGCGCAGGGACGCGCGGCGGCCGTCCGCTTCAATAGGTGGCGCGTCCGCCCGACAGGTCGAACACCGCGCCCGTGCTGAACGCGCAGTCTTCGGAGGCGAGCCACAGGATCAGCGACGCGGCCTCGTGCGGCAGCAGGAAGCGGTTCATCGGGATTTTGGAGAGCATGTAGTCGATGTGCTGCTGCGACATCGAATCGAAGATTTCGGTCTTGGCAGCCGCGGGCGTGACCGCGTTGACGAGGATGTTCCTGCCGGCGAGTTCCTTGCCGAGCGACTTGGTCAGCCCGATCAGCCCCGCCTTCGATGCACTGTAGTGCGACGCGTTCGGATTGCCTTCCTTGCCGGCAATCGACGCAATGTTGACGATGCGTCCATAGCCGCTTTTCAGCATGTGCGGCACGACCGCACGGCAGGTCAGATACGGGCCGATCAGATTGACGTCGATCACGCGGCGCCATACGTCCGGCGCGAGTTCCCAGGTGCTGCCGTTGCCGCCGGTGATGCCCGCATTGTTGACCAGCACGTCGATCCGGCCGTGCGCGGCAAGTGTTTTCTTGACGGCGGCATCGACGGAGGCCTCGTCGGTGAGTTCGACGACCGCGTCGCTCACGCGGCGTCCGGGGTGTTGCGCCGTGAGGTCGGCGCTGGTGCGTTGCAGGCGTTCGCCGTCCGCATCCCAGAGGGCGACGTCGGCGCCCGAGTCCAGCGCCCGTTCCGCAACCGCGAGGCCGATGCCCCGCGCACCGCCCGTGATGATCACCGTGCGTTCAGCCAGATCGATACGGTTCATGCGTGTCTCCTTTCGTTGTCTCGTTGGACTTATGGCCGGTTCATGCCGTGGAAAGCACTATAGTCCGGCGCCAATAGCGGAACAATTCGAAAGGGCGATCGTTCGATAGCAAAAGTGAATCGAACGGCGTGCGACGTTGAATTTCGGGGCAATCAGCCCGCGTGGCGCTGCTTTTCGCGTGGCCGCGAACGCCCGGCGACCTGTGTGAAGCGATTTTCCGCCAGGGAAGCGCTGTCCCGGAAGGTTCTGTCTGCGAAACGCGCGAATGCAAAAAGCGCGGCGACGCTTACGGGGCTGATCAACATGACGGCAAGCAACACGATTTCGACTCCAGTCTGACCCGGTTGAAGTCTAAATCGTCGTGTGACGTCAATTGTCGTGAAATTGGACAATACTCCGTTCAACCTGCGCGAATACTGCGGCTAATCGCTCCAGACTGTCAGCCTGGGAATTCTTCTTTCGAACGCTCAGGCACGCACGTTGCTCAAGTCAGCGGCCGTCGATTGAAACGCGCATGCCGCGCGCACGACGATCGCTCATCTACAAGAAAGCATGTTCACACCGAAAGCCTGTACCGCCACCTGCGTTCTCGACGGCATGCCCGTCACGCTCACCTACTACCCAGACACCACCCTGCTGCGCATCACCGACGCCAACGGCCGCTGTGTGCGCGAAACGCGCTGGCCCGCGCCGTGGCGCACGCTGCTCGCGACGCTGCGCGAATTCAGCGGCGGCAATGGCGACCACGAACTGTCGTCCCTGCTCGACGAGATTCCCGTGGCCGCCGCGCCCGCCCGGTCGCGCGTGGCGGCGATGGCCTGATCCCGGCACTGCTGCAAAACCGTATTGATCAACCCAGGCGGGACGCCGTCTCGCTCAACGCTGCAAGAAGAGGAAACAATGGCAACTGGTACTGTGAAGTGGTTCAACGACGCAAAGGGCTTTGGCTTCATCCAGCCGGACGACGGCACGCCCGACGTGTTCGCGCATTTCTCGGAAATCCGCGCCGACGGCTTCAAGTCGCTGCAAGAGAACCAGCGCGTGATGTTCGAAGTGCGCCAGGGACCGAAGGGCTTGCAGGCCGCCGAGATTCAGCCGCAGTAAGGCACGATTAGCGCGAGCGCGGCGCCGGGAGATTGCTGCCGGCGCGACTGCGCGCTTTGTCGGAAGAATTCTTTTCTTCAATTCAATCAATGCAGTACGAGGCATCTGCCGGCACCTTTTGAGTGCGTCGGGCCGCGCCCTTTACAATGTCCGTTCGACTGCGCCTGGCCGATCGTCGCGCCAGACTGTTCCCCTCCCGCAGTCCCACTTTTCACTCCGCTGGCGGTATGGTCACTGAAACGTCTTCTTCGGAATCACTCGCCGTCGCTGAACGCGTGCGCGAGCTAATGGGCCGTCATGGCATCGGCAAGCGGCAACAGACCGCTGAGTTGTGCCGCATTCTCGATCTGAGTTTTTCGCAAGGTCACCGCAAGCTGCGCGGCAACAGTCCGTGGACGCTCGCACAAATCCGCCGGGTCGCCGACGCTTTCGACGAACCGGCCCTCAAGCTGTTCGATTCGATCAACACCCGCCCCGACGAAACCGAAGGCACCGCGCACGACGCCGTCTTCAAGCTCGGCTCGGTGGAGATTCCCTGCATGGCGTGGGTCGGCAATGCGCTCGATCCGGGCAGCCGTCCGGATTTCATCGCGCAGAAACTCAATGGCCGCTGGATCGTCAGCAAGCACGAAGGCGTGTTGCTGCACGAAGCGAGCGACGTCCACAAGATCGAGATCCAGCCGCGCCGCCCGGACACGGACAAGCCGGTGATCGCCGTGGTCGATGACGACCACGCCTCCGCCGACAACCTGCACGACTATCTCGAAGCCACCGGCTTCACGGCGATGGCCTTCTATGGTCTCGACGCTTTCCTCGAAGCCTTGCAGTCGCAGGTTTTCGATGCCGTGGTGATCGACTGGCTGTTCGGCGTGCATACGTCGGCGGGCGCGATCCGCGCGGTGCGTGAATCGGACAATCCGGATGCGCCGATCTTCGTGCTCACCGGCGAACTGACCACGGGCAAGGCAAGCGAATCGGAGATCAGCCAGCTGATCCGCGACTACAACGCCACGTGCTTCGAAAAGCCCGCCCGGCTCGGCATTCTGGTCGCCGATCTCTCCAAGCGCCTGATGCGCAGCTAGGCGCGTTGCCGGCCCTCAGTTCACGCGCCGCCGTGCCATCACAGCGCGGTGGACGGCGCCCTTCAACACTTCGTAGCGCACCGGCTTCAGCAAATAGTCGAAGAACAGGATGGCCGCGCTCGGGTCCACCAGCTCGGGCGCGTATGCGCTCACCGCGATGATCGGCACGCTGGCGCCGGGCGCGATGCGCGCGCGGTATTCGTTGGCGAACGAGTAACCGTCCTTGCCGGGCATGTGCAGGTCGGCCAGGATCACGTCGGCGTCGTTGGCCCGCAGCCAGGCGAGCGCGCTGTCCACCTCCGGCATGGCGACCGCGGAATAGCCCAGATGCGTGAGCATTTCGCTCAGCGATTCCCGGATCGACTCGTGGTCGTCGATGACCAGCACGCGCGACTTGCGCTGCGCCGGCGCCGCCGCGTCGAGCTCGGCGCGCGCGGGCAGATGATCCACCGACACGACCGGCAGGCTCACGCGAAACGCCGCGCCCTGGCCCACTTCGCTCGAAACCGTGATCTTGCCGCCGAGCAGTTCCACCAGTCCGCGCACGATGGCGAGGCCCATGCCGGCGCCGTCGAAACGCCGCGTGCTCGATGAATCGAGCTGGGTGAATTCCTGGAAGATCAGCGGCAACTGCTCGCGCGGAATGCCCGGCCCCGTGTCGATGACGGAAATGTCGAGGCGCTTCTCGGTGCGCATGAAGTGCACCTCGACCGAACCCGTATCGGTGTACTTGATGGCGTTGGTGACGAGATTCGTGACGATCTGCCGCACGCGATGCGCATCGGATTCGAGCGGGCCGCGCTCGCCCGCGAAGTCGCCGCGCAGCGCCAGCCCCTTGGCGGTCGCGGAGGACGCATTCGCATCGACGATCGATTCGAGCAGTTCGACCGGATCGAACGCCATGGTGCGCAGTTCCAGCTTGCCCGCGCCGAGCCGCGCGTAGTCGGTCAGGTCGCGCATTTGTGCTTCCAGATGACGCGCGCCGGATTCCAGCCGGTGCATGATCTTGCGATCCGCATCGCCGCGCGCGTTCAGCCCGAGCAGTTCCACCGACGACACGATGGCATGCAGCGGCGTGCGCAGTTCATGGCTCAGCATGCCGAGGAAGGTGTCCTTGGCGACGCCGGCTTCGCGGGCCGCGCGCGTCGCCTGGTGCTCGGCCGCGAGCGCCGTGCGTTGCTGTTCGATCAGGCGCGTGCGGCGGTAGCCGTTGAACAGCAGCAGCATGGTGGCCGCCGCCGACAGGATGCCGAGCAGAATGCCGCCAAGAATCAGATAGCGGCGCTTGGCGTCGAAATCGCGCACGATGTTTTCGCGCTCGGCCACATCCATCAGGCGCCGCCCGCTCGCCAGCTCCGCCACGACCGGCGCATTCTGGCGCAGCACGCCGACGATGCGCAGACTGTGTCTTCGCTCGGCATCGATGGCATCGACGTCGGCCTGGATGGAATCGAACGCGGTCTGCAATTGCCGCAGGATTTCGCGCTGCCGGTTGAACAGCGCTTCATGCCCGGCGGCGAGCCCCGGCGACGACGAAACCTGCAGCAGCCGCGCACGCAGCAGCCGATAGCTCGTGCGCACGGCGTCGGCATCTTCGTCGATGCCGTTGCGGTACAGCAGCACGTGATTCTCGAAGCGTTCGTAGGCGATCTGGAACTGTGCGGCATCCCAATACACGTCGTACGGAGCGACGAGCGTATGGGTTTCGCGCGCGAGCAGCCCCGAATAGAGCATGTAACCGACCGCGCCGATGGGCGGTGCGATGGCGAGCGCGACCAGCGCCGCGTACCACAGGCGGCGGAACCATGGACGCACGGCCGGGCCGCGCACGGAAGAGACGGAACTCGTCACGGGCAGCCGGCCGCTACAGCGCCTCGATGGCGCGTGCGGCGCGTTCGGAGGCCACGACGATCAGCTTCATGGTCGCGCGCGTGGCGCCGACGAAAATCTTGCGCGCGGCCTGTTCGTCGAGCGGGTCGAAGTCCACTTCGGTGAGGATCACGCACGGCGCGGACTGGCCCTTGAAGCGATAGATGGATTCGAGCAGGACGTCGCCTTCGCGATATTCCGGGTTGCCGAACAGGTCGTAGGTGCCGGTGAACGCACGCAGCCTGTGCGGACCGAGCTGCTCGACCGCCGTGAGCGCCGAGCCTTCACGGCCGCGGAACGACAGCACCGCGATGTCCTGCTTGCGGAAACCGAGCGAGAGCGCCTGCGTGATCGCACGCTTGGTGGCCTCGACGATCTCCTCGGTGTGACCGTTCTCGTAGGTGGCGATGCTGACGTCCGAACCGTCGAACGGACTGCCTGCGTCGAGCCGCACCTCGGGGCCGACGATCTTGCGAATGAAACCCAGGAGATCGCGCGGGCTGCGATAGTTGGTCGATTCGCGCAGGATGGTCCAGCCCGGCAAGGGCACCGGCTCGCGCAGATACAGGTTCTGCATCGGGTCTTCGAGCCACCACCATGCGCCGGCCGGGTTCAGCAGGCGTTCCAGCGCCTCGACCCAGGCCGCCTGGAAGTCCTGGCCTTCATCGACGATCAGCACGTCGGTCTTCCAGTGCTCCGGCACCGGCACGGCGGCGAAGCGCTCCTCGAGCGTGGCGAAGATATCGGGCTGGCTGAAGTCGGGCGGGCTGCCTGCATCGCGCGCCACCGCCGCGCTCAGTTGATGGTAATTCGCGACCTTCGCCTCTTTCGGCGCGATGGCGCGGATGTGATCGGCAAGCGGCCGGTTGAAGCAGACATAGAGCACGCTCTTGCCCTGCCCAAGCGCCTCGCGCATCACGCGCACCGCGAGCTGTGTCTTGCCCGCGCCGGCGGTCGCGATCACACGCAAGCGGAACGGTTCGAACTCGAGCCGCCGTGCCCAGGTGGCCAGCCCGCCCGAGAGCCGCGTGACGAGCGTATTGGCCGCGCCGACCAGCGCGTTGGTGTCGGGCGTGAGGGAGAGTTCGTCGGCGAGAAAGTGATGGATACGGGCCGCCGCCTCGAAGCGCGGTTCATCCGGCGGGAGGATATCCAGCACGACGCGCGCGAGTTTGTCCTTGCGGCTGGCGTCGACGATCCGCGCAGGCGGCACGCCCGCAATGGCCGCGTCCTTGATCGTGTAATCCGGGCAGTACAGCAGTTCCTCGATCCGGTAGGTGCCCGCGCCGAACGCCGCCGTGAAGCGCCGATGCAGGTTTTCCAGCGTGCGCGCCAGCTGGATGGCGACGTTGCGTTCCTTCTGCAGATAGACCTTCACGAGGCCGGCATTGGTTTCGCGCAGGAAGCCGGCCTTCTGTTCGATCATCAGCACGCGTCCGGACGGCGCCACGACGACGAAATCCGCCTCGCCGAATACCGAGAAGCCTTCGTTGACGCGCGTCCAGTGCACGCCGTGATACACCGTGTACTCGTCCGGCAGCTTTTCGAGCCGCGTCAGGGTTTCGAGCTCGCGCGCGGCCGCGCCGGTTGCTTCGAGATTCTTCCAGTCGTCAGGAACGATTCGAGCCATGCTTGCCTTTGGGTTTGCGTCCAGCGATTGACTTTGTGCGGCTCATTGTACGCAAGAGGCCGGGCGTTCCGAACCTGGCCGGATGGCTAGTTTTGGTTAGCGTCGGCTAGCTCGCGTAGTCGTAACGCCCGCCGCGTACCAGCGCGCGCTGGTACGCGGGCCGCGCATGGATCCGTTCGAGGAACGCGCGGATATGCGGCAACTGCTTGGCCCCCGCGCGCTGGCTGCCCGCTTCGAGCGGGAAGCTCATCTGCACGTCGGCGGCGCTGAAGCTATCGCCGGCAAACCAGGGCGATTTGGCGAGTTCGGCGTCGATGTAGCCGAAGTGCAGCCGCAATTGCGGATCGATGAAGCTGCTCTGCATCGTCTGCGCGATGCGCCGTGCAATCGGCCGCACGAAGAACGGCATCTTCGCGCTTTCAAGACGCCGCGCGACCAGCTTGAGCAGCAGCGGCGGCATGGCCGAGCCTTCGGCGTAGTGCATCCAGTAGGTGTAGCGCACGCGCTCGGGCGAAACGCCCGGCGGCGGCGAGAAGCGCCCTTCGCCGTAACGCTCGACCAGGTAGTCGATGATCGCGCCCGACTCCGCGAGCGTCAGGTCGCCGTCCGTCACGACCGGCGACTTGCCGAGCGGATGCACGGCGCGCAGCTCGGGCGGCGCGAGCATCGTGTGCGGATCGCGCTGGTAGCGCTTCAGCTCGTATTCGACGCCCAGTTCTTCCAGCATCCATAGGACGCGCTGCGAACGGGAGTTGTTGAGGTGGTGGACGGTCAGCATGAGTTTGAATTTTCCGTGTCGCTCACCGCACCCGCACCGTGACCCCGGAAGCATCCGGGTCCACGCGCGCGGCGATCGGCGCCGAATGACCGGCCGGCCAGGCGATGCCAAACGGCAGATCGTCGTTTCGATAGATCGTCAGGTCGTTGAAGCCGGCTAGCTTCAGTTCCTCCAGCACCGACCATTCCGAGAAGCGCCGCATCTCCAGTGTCTCGCCCGGGCCGCCATGGAACACGAGGTTGTAGAAATACTGCACGTCGCCGTTCGGCTTCGTATTCTTCAGCATCGGACCGAGGTATTCATCCTCGACGATCCGGTAATCGTGGAGATCGGAGAAATGCTCCGTCGTGAGGACGTGCTGCTCGCCCTGGTGAAAGTAAGGCACCGCGAACACGAACACGCCGCCCGGCTTGAGGAGCCTGCGCGTATTGTCGAAAGCCCGGTGCACCGGCGCGGCAACATGCTCGAACACATCCGTCGAAACGACGAAGTCGAGCGTCCCTTCCATCGCAGGATCGATCTGCGTGATGTCGAGCCGCGGTTCCTGGTGATAGAAGGTGTTGCGGTACGCAATCCGGTGCGCGATGGGACCGGCGTAGCCATGCCAGCAACTCATCCCGATGCCGACGATATCCGGCCGCGGCGGATCGATTTGCGCGATCGTCATGCTTCGCCCGAACAATTCGCGCGTCAGCACCTGCACGATCGACCTCATCCTCACGGTCGAGCCGCACGAGGTGCAGCTGGGCTCCTCGCGCGTCAGCCGCGCCTTCTCGACGCTGTTGGCCTGTCCGCAAATGTTGCAGGTGAACGCCACGCACCGGTCTGCTTCTCGAACCACCTCATGAGCATGCGACATAGTCTCGGTCTGCCGTGTCGAAGAAAGAGTGGCTCGGATTCTATCAATATCCCCGACACACCGGCCCGTGGCGCCGGTACGCATCTTGCAGGCAGCATGCCTCTACCTGTCGACAACTAGAAACAGAGAAGGAGAAAACGATGACGTTGATCATTTACCTCGTCGGATGGCTCGTGCTGATCGGCGGCGTGTCGTGGGCGCTCGTCGCGATGCACGTCTCGCAGCACACGATCATGATCGTCGCCGTCATCATGCTCGGCATTGCGATCATCACGGGCGCAACTCGGGCACGCAACCGCGACCGGTCCTGAGCGCGTAGCGGCACGCGGCGCAGCGCGCCGCGTGCGATGGCCTTCGGCGCGCTACATCACGACGCGCGCTCCGGCCGCATCCTGGATCAAGGTGACGAGTTCATCGGGATGCACGGGTTTGGTCATGAAGTGCTGAAAACCTTCGCCGATGCTGCGCAGGCGGTATTCTTCGCCATCGTGTCCCGTCAGCGCGATGGCGACGGACGGCGGCAGGTTGCCGCGTATTTCATGGTCCCGCAAACGTTGGATCAGGTAGAAACCATCCATTTCAGGAAGGTCGAGATCGCAGATCACCGCGTCGGGAAGATGCTCGATCGCCGCCTGCGCGCCGTCCTCGGCGTCGGCTACGGCGATGACTTCGGCCCCCTCCTCTTGCAACAGCATCTGCAGCGATGCCCTGCTTTCCGGATCGTCCTCGATGAGCACGATCCGCATATGCCCCAGTCTTGCTACTTCGTTCATGATGTTCTTTTCAACTGCCAAAAACGGAATTCTCGCGACGGTCTCCTTGACTCGCCGCATCGGGCGCTCCGCAAACACGCGGTGCGCCTTGTTGACACGAAAACGCGGCGGGAATTCCGAACGCACCGCTATTTGAGCCGCGCGTGCGCCGGTGCGGAACGCCTCGCGGTTTCTGCCACGCCCGGCGAATCGTCGCTGGCCGTGGCGTGCGTGTTCGAGCAAGAAGCGGACCGGTTTTCTCGAAACAAGCCGCAACCGCCCGTCTGGCGGGCCTGAGCGCCGATTACACGCAGCCGGATCCGCCCTGGAACCGCACGACCATGTAATTCAGGGACCAGTTGTACCCCGATTTCCCGTCAGACTTTTGTGTCCTGCGGCGAATCGGGGCGCATTGTGCCCGATTGCAGCAACGCGCGGTATTCGGACGGCGTGATGCCGACCGTCGCCTTGAACTGGCGCGTGAACGCGCTGTGATCCGTATAGCCGCACAACGCCGCGACGTCCGTGACCTTGTCGTCTTGTGAGACCAGCAGCGCGGTGGCGGCGTCGAGACGGGTCTTCAGCAGCACCTGCCGCGGCGTCAGGTGAAACACCTTGTGGAAATAGCGCTCCAGTTGCGCAATCGACATGTTGGCCATTTGCGCGAGTTGCCGCATGTTGAGCGGCTGGACGTAGTTCTCCTGGATGTGCCGGACCACCGCGGCAAGCCGGCTGTAGGCGGGATGCGTGCCTTCGGCAGCCTGCAGGTCGCGCGAGATGCCCGCCAGCCCGACGATCGCACCCTGGCCGTCCAGCAACGGCTGCTTGCAGGTCATGCACCAGCCCGGTTCGCGGCCCGGGTAGAGATGCAGTTCGAGCTGGTCGATGAGTTGATGCCCCTGCGCGATGATCGCCTGGTCCTGCGCGGTGTAGATGCGGCCGAAGCGGCGGGGAAACACTTCTTCGGCGGTCTTGCCGAGCAACGCCGTCTTGTTGTCCTTGTAGCCGCACCGCCGGGCGAGCGTGCGGTTGACCATCGCATAGCGCGCTTCACGGTCTTTCACGAAGAACACGATGTCCGGCATGGCGTCGAACACCGGCGCGAGCTGGGCGAAATGCCCGAGCATGTCGGCAAGCGTGGATGCCGGAGGGCGCGCGATGAAAGTCCCGCTCGATGGGGCTGCCGTGCTCGTCATGCGTCGTGGTGTCGGGGTGCAATCGGGTTGAGGTCGAATGCCGCGGGCCGGAAGCGCGAGGGATTCTGGCGCCCGATTATAAAAGCGCCCCGCCCTGAAAAAAATGCGTGCCGCCCCCACGATGCATCGCGATGCGACCCACGCTGGCTGCCACCCCCGCCGTCAGGCGGCGATCTGCGCGGCGGCGGACTCGACGCGCTCGTCGCCTCTTCCCTTGCCGTCGTCGTACAGATGAAGCAGCCGATACCCGCTCTTGTAGACCGGCTGCAGCCGAAAGTTGTTGACCGGCTCGATTTCGAGCGCGAGCCGCAGACGCGACACGTGGCTGTCGATGGTCCGCGTGGTTTCGCGGAACTCGCGTCCCCAGACCATCGCGAAGATGTGATCGCGCGACAGCACGCGGCCGATGTTCGAGAAGAACAGCTGCGCCAGCCGGAATTGCGTGCCGCTCAGCTGCACCGGCTTGCCGCGCACCGTGACGATCTGCTGGCGGGCGTCGAAGCGATACGGGCCGATTTCGAGGCAGGCGTTCGACGTGGTCGGATAGGCGCGCCGCAGCAGCGCCTCGATGCGCGCGCCGAGTTCGCCGGGACGGATGGGATAGACGACGTAATCGTCCGCGCCGGCGGTGAGCGCGCACACGACGTTGTGCTCGGCGCCGTCCGGCGTGGCGAACAGCACGGGCACGCGCTCGCCGAAGCTGGAGCGCACGGATTTGAGGAGATCCAGTCCGCACAGGCCGGTGGAATTCCAGTCGAGGATCAGCAGATCGACCGTGGAGCGCGACAGGGCTTTCGACAGCACGAGGCCGTCGCCAAAAGTCACGCAGGTATGGCCGAGTCGCTTGACGACGTCGCTGACGAGATTTCGATAACTCGGATCGGTTTGCAGAACGGCGACGCGCATGGTGTCTTACCTGATGAGTCCAAGGGACATGGAGCGGATGCGCGGCTAAAGGCATCCGCCGGGCGTCTCGTCGAAGGGATGAGACGGGCGCTTCGAACTCGGCATTCTGGGCAAGCACGCGCCGCTTTCCCATCGGACTCGTCTGAATTGTCAATGCATGTGTCCGGGCATGAGGACAATCTCGTGCCGTCTTATGCGCGCAACCCCTGCAAAAAATAGAACGGCATTTCGTTTTTTCAGCCGCTTGCATCCTGTAACATCGCGCGTCTGGCTTTTCAGTCCCCGCTTACGCCGTTTTACCGAGACGTCGCGTAGCAAGCTGCGCCGCGGCTCTCCGCCGCTTCCCGCAGCGCGGATGGACGGGTGGCGGCTCTCGACTCCGCACCTGTCCGGTCATCGGCGTCTTCCACACCCGGATCCGCCGCGCGCCCATCCGGCGCACCCGACCCTTCCCGCATCGGGCACAGCCTCGCCCTGCCCGCGCGTCACGCGTGGTCTTTTCACTCACGGGTTTTCTTTCGATGCAGGCAACACCTCTGTCCGACGCCCCGCGCGCGGCCAGCCGCGCCCTCACGCGCGGCGACTACAAGACGCTCACGCTCGCCGCGCTCGGCGGCGCGCTCGAGTTCTACGACTTCATCATTTTCGTGTTCTTCGCACCGGTCATCGGCCAGCTGTTCTTCCCGCCGGCCATTCCTGACTGGCTGCGCCAATTGCAGACTTTCGGCATCTTCGCGGCGGGTTATCTGGCGCGTCCGCTGGGCGGGATCATCATGGCGCACTTCGGCGACCTGCTCGGACGCAAGCGCATGTTCACGCTCTCCGTGCTGCTCATGTCGGTGCCGACCCTGCTGATGGGCCTGCTGCCCACGTATGCGTCGATCGGCCTGATGGCGCCCGTGCTGCTGCTCCTGTTCCGCGTGATGCAGGGCGCGGCGGTCGGCGGCGAAGTGCCGGGCGCGTGGGTGTTCGTGTCGGAACACGTGCCGGCGCGGCATATCGGCTATGCATGCGGCACGCTGACGGCAGGCCTCACGGCGGGCATCCTGCTCGGCTCGCTGATCGCGACCGGCATCAACAAGGCGTTCACGCCCGCCGACGTCGCCGCTTTCGGCTGGCGCCTGCCGTTCCTGCTGGGCGGCGTGTTCGGGCTGTGCTCGGTCTATCTGCGCCGCTGGCTGCACGAAACGCCCGTCTTCGCCGAACTCAAGCTGCGCAAGTCGCTCGCGGCGGAACTGCCGCTCAAGGCCGTGCTGCGCGACCACGGCCGCGCCGTGATCGTCTCGATGCTGCTCACGTGGATGCTGTCGGCGGCGATCGTCGTCGTGATCCTGATGACGCCGACGCTGCTGCAGAAGCAGTTCCACCTCGCCCCGGCGACGGTCCTGGTGGCGAACTGCGCCGCGACGCTGTTCCTGACGATCGGCTGCGTGCTGGCCGGCGCGATCGCGGGCCGGATCGGCGCGGGCAAGACCATCTTCATCGGTGGCCTGGCGCTGGCGGTGTCGTACTGGATGCTGTTCCGCGAAGTCGCCGTCGATGCCTCCGCGCTCCTGCCGTGGTATTCGGTCGCGGGCTTTTTCGTCGGCGTGATTGGCGCGATTCCGTTCGTGATGGTCAAGTCGTTCCCCGCCGCCGTGCGTTTCTCGGGCATTTCGTTCTCGTACAACGTCGCGTACGCGGTGTTCGGCGGACTGACGCCCATCGTCGTTTCGCTGTTCATGAAGTCGAGCCCGCTCGCGCCGGTGTGGTATGTCGCCGCGCTGTGCGTGGTGGGCGCGCTGACGACGCTGTTCATCAAGCACGCCCGTTAAGTTCGGGTTTCACTCGAGAAAAATGGCGCACCTGCTGATGCAGTGCGCCATTTTTTTTGATCCGATGTCCGGATCTCACGTTTCAGGCCAGCCCGAAACATCGAACGCGCGACGCGCCTACGATGGTCGGCATGAACTCGAACCTTTCCTCCTCCGCGCATCTTTCCGGGCGGCAGAAGCTCGTCGTGACCGCGACCAGCGTCGGCTTTGTCGTGTCCCAGCTGGATGTGTCCATCGTCAATGTCGCGCTGGCGAGCATCGGCCGCGATCTGGGCGCGAGCGTCGCGAGCCTGCAATGGACCGTCGACAGCTATGCGCTCGCGTTTTCCGCGCTGATGCTCTCGGCCGGGTCGCTCGGCGACCGCTTCGGCGCGCGGCGCATGTTTCTCGGCGGACTGCTGCTGTTCGGGCTGGCATCGCTTGCGTGCGCCTTTTCAACCGATGCGCCGCAGCTGATCGCCGCCCGCGCGGCGCAGGGCGTCGGCGCTGCCGCGATGTTGCCTAACTCGCTCGCCCTGCTCAACGCGGCGTGCGGCCACGATCAGCGGCTGCGCGCTCGCGCTGTCGGGCTCTGGACGGCGGCGGGCGCGGTGTCGATTGCGTCGGGGCCGATCGTCGGCGGCCTGCTGATCGCGGCCTTCGGCTGGCGCAGCATCTTCTGGGTGAATCTGCCGGTCTGCGCGGCGGGTATCGTGGCGACGTTGCTGTGGGTGCGGGCCGCGCAACCAAAGAATGCGCATGACGCCCGCGGTCTCGACCTGCTGGGTCAGGCGCTCGCGATCGTGGCGCTGGCGGCGCTGGTGGGCGCGGTGATCGAATGGCGGCCGCTCGGGATCGCTCATCCGCTCGTGTGGGGAGGATTTTTGCTCGCGCTGGCGGCGGGTGGCGGTTTCATCGCGACTGAACGAAGAAGCGCGTCGCCGATGCTGCCGCTCTCGCTGTTCGCCGAGCGCACCTTCAGCGCGGCGGTCTTGTTCGGTATCGGAGTGAATCTCACCTACTATGGAACGGTGTTCATTCTGAGCCTGTACCTGCAACGCGTGCTCGGCCATACACCGCTGCAAACGGGCCTGGCGTTCCTGCCGCTGACGGGCGGGTTCCTCATCTCGAACCTGGCGAGCGGACCCGTGGTGGCGCGTTTGGGCTCGCGCGGTCCGATGATCGCGGGCGCGCTGCTCGACGCCGCCGGTTTCGCCGCACTCTGTTTCGTCGATGCGCACACGCCCACGGCCGCCCTGCTATTGCCGTTCCTGCTGATTCCGTCCGGCATGGGGCTCGCGGTGCCCGCGATGACGACCGCCTTGCTCGGCACCGTCGGCCAGCAGCGCGCGGGGACGGCGTCCGCGGTGCTCAACACGGCGCGCCAGGCGGCGGGAGCGATCGGGGTCGCGGCGTTCGGCGCGCTCGCGGGTCATGGGGACGGCGCGGCGGGCGCGGCGCATATCGTCGATGCCGTGCGCTGGTCGGCCGGAATTTCCGTCGCGCTCCTGCTGGGCACGGCGTTGGTTGCGCGTCAGATCAGCAATCCGGCGCAGACGAACAAGGATCGCCCGTCAGACTGCGTGCGCAACGCGCTTTCGGAGAATGTTAACTAAATGCAGCAATTTGACGCGTGTCAGTCAGCGGGTACGCCTGTTGCAACGATCAAGCGAGACGCCCGGGGCAGACCGGATCGAAGCAAGCTGCCTCGGAGCCTGAAGCCATCCAACCTCAAGGAGAAGCTGATGTCGACGCTGCCCCGTTCCCCTGAAGAGCCGTACGAACCGGATCCCGACGAATTGTTCGATCCCGATGCGGCGCCGAACCCCGACGATCCGGACATGCCTGACGGCCCGGATTCCGCCACGCCGATGGTGCCCGCCGATCCGAAAAACGGCGAACCGCGCCTGTAGCGCCGGACGTTTCCGCCTGACCAGACAATGCCCGCGCGGCTCGAAGAACCGCGCGGGCACGTTTGTGTGAAGCCGGCTGCCGCGAAGCCTACAGGCTCGTGGTCTGCACGGCGCCGGTTTCCAGTGCGCGCTCGATGAGCGCTTCCTGCTGCGCCTTGCGAACGGCATCGGCCACGAGCGACGCGGGCGCTTCCACTTCCGCCTTGATCGTGCTGATGATGCCTTCCGCTTCGACGATCACCAGTGACTCCGCCGAATCTGCGCGGCTGATGATGACGCGCGGCGGGCCGCCGCCGTCCGCAATGCTTGCGCAGAACTGCATGCTTTGCCCGCCGATCACTTGCTCGAATGTTTGAATCATCGCTATCTTCCGCGTTGGTTGGACAAAAGCTCACCAGGCTCGGAATATCCGGCCTGCCTTCCTGATTGATCCGCCTGCCCGCACGAGGTTCCATTCTGTAAGCCCGTGCGCGCTGGCGCAAGTTCAGCATCGTGCCTCGGCGAGCCGGCCGAGGATAGCGGCGGTGACGTCGTCGGCGGGAAACAGGGCTTCGATCGCCAGCTCGGACAAGGTAATGTCGACCGGCGTGCCGAACACCGTGGTCGTGCTGAAGAACGAAAGCATGCCATGCGGCGTGCGCAGGCGCAGCGGCACGACCACCGGATCGGGCTCGTGACGCCTGGACGGCGGCGCGTGGGCGTGCGCGGGCGCGGGATACGCCTCCAGTTCGGCGTGCAGTGCGAGCAGCACTGGATCGCCCGACACCTCCACCTGCCGATGCAGCCGCGCGAGCAGATGCGCGCGCCACTCGTGCCAGTTGTCGATGACGCCGGCGAGTCCGCGCGGATGCATCGAGAGGCGCAGCGCGTTGACGGGCGGCGCCAGCAACGCGGCATCGGCGGACACGATCAGCGGCGGCAGCGCCGCGTTGGCCGCGACAATGTTCCAGTGGCGGTCGATGGCAAGTGCCGGAAACGGCTCATGACCTTTCAGGACCAGTTCGACGGCGCGGCGCGCGCTGGCCATATGCGGATCGGCCAGGGCGCGCTCCCGATACAGCGGCGCGTAGCCTGCCGCCATCAGCAGCGTATTGCGCTCGCGCAGTGGCACATCGAGCTGTTCGGCGAGGCGCATCACCATTTCCCGGCTCGGCAGCGCGCGCCCCGATTCGACGAAGCTCAGGTGCCGCGTCGAGACATCGGCCTCGCCGGCCAGATCGAGCTGGCTCATGCGTCTTCGCTGACGCCATTCGCGCAGCAGCGCGCCGACGGTCGCGTCCGGGGCGGAGGACGCCGGATCAGCAAGGGCGTGGACGAGAGTCGAGTTCATGCGGACGATCTTAGTCGAACCGGATGCGCCCGTTCCATTACCTGCCACGTCATCACAGCGCGACTGCCTTGCGTCCGCGGCGCCGATCGGCCGGAACGTAACATTTACGACGCAAACATTTGCGCAGAAAAACTTGCTCCGGACACCCTTCATTTCCCGTTCTTACCGGCCGTTAAGAGCCTGAACAAGCGAACAATGCGTCGCGAGCCGTGCGCGTCTTTTCTTCAAGCAAGCACGCACGGCCCGCGGCGCGCGGAAAACTGCGGAGAAATCATGTTTGTCATCATCGGATGGGTGGTGGTCATCGGCTCGGTGATCGGCAGCTTCATCGGCGTCGGCGGCCACCTGGCCGCGCTCGTGCAGCCGTTCGAGCTGCTGTGCATTTTCGGGGCGGCGATCGGCGCATTTGTCGTGTCGAATCCAACCGCGACGCTCAAGAAGACCCTGCAATCCATCCCGAAGGCGTTCAAGGGCGGCGGCTATACCAAAGAGAAGTACGTCGCGCTGATCGCGCTGCTGTACGAACTGCTTCAGAAGGCGCGCAAGGAAGGCATGATGGCGCTCGAAGCCGATGTCGACGCGCCCGAATCCAGCCCGCTGTTTCAGAAGTACGAGCACGTGATGGCCGATCATCATCTGCTCGACTTCATCGTCGACTATCTGCGCATGATGTCGGCGGGCAATGTCAACGCGCTCGAGATGCAGGACCTGATGGACGAGGAACTCGAGACGCATCACACCGAGAGCTCGGTCGCGGCCAACGCGATCCAGAAGATGGCCGATGGCCTGCCTGCGTTCGGTATCGTCGCCGCCGTGATGGGCGTGGTGCACACGATGGGTTCGGTGGGCGCCGCGCCCGCCATCCTCGGCGAGATGATCGCGGGCGCGCTGGTCGGCACGTTCCTCGGCATTCTGCTGGCTTACGGCTTCATCGGCCCGCTCGCCGATCTGCTCAATGCAAAGGGCGCTGCGGAAGCGAAACCGTTCCAGTGCGTGAAGTCGGTACTGCTTGCTTCGATGAACGGCTACGCGCCGACTATTGCGGTGGAATTCGGCCGCAAGGTGCTGTTCACGGCGGACCGCCCGAGCTTCAAGGAACTGGACGACGCGGTGCGCGCGACCAAGATGCCGAAAGCGGCTTCCTGACCTGCACGCGCACGCAAGAAGGAAATCACTCTCATGGCTGAGAAACCGTCACGCGATCCGCTGCAATCCGTACTTGCGCCCACCGTGGTCGTGAAACGCAAGAAGAAGGCGCACGGACATGGCCATCACGGCGGCGCGTGGAAGATCGCCTACGCCGACTTCGTCACCGCGATGATGGCGTTCTTCCTGTTGATGTGGCTGCTCGGGTCCACGTCGAAGTACGACAAGGAAGGCATCGAGCAGTATTTCAACACGCCGTTGTCGGCGTTGTTCGGCAACGATGGCGGTGCGTCCACGCATACGAGCGTGATTACCGGCGGCGGTCAGGATCTGTCGAGCACGCGTCCCGGCGAAGGCAAGAAGAGCCAGACGCAGCCGGTGCCGCAGACCATCGCGCGCGCCGCTGTTGCGATGGAGGATTTGCAGAAGCTTCAGCAACTGAAGCAGAAGCTGACTGCCTTGATCGAACAGACGCCGGCGCTGCGTGCGTTCAAGGATCAGATCCGGATCGCGATCACGAGCGAAGGCTTGCGTATCGAGATCGTGGACTCGCTCAATCGGCCGATGTTCGCTTCCGGCAGTTTCAGGCTCGAAGGTTATGTGACCACGATTCTGACCAACATCGGGGCTTCGCTGAACGATGTGGAGAACCGCGTGTCGATCGCGGGACATACGGATGCGGTGCCCTATTCCGGTGGTCAGGCCGGGTATTCGAACTGGGAATTGTCGAGTGAGCGCGCGAATGCGGCGCGGCGCGCGCTGGTGGCCGGGGGGATGAAGGAAAGCAAGGTGCTGCAGGTGCGCGGGCTGGCTGACGTGCTGCCGCTGAACAAGGATGTGGTTGATGAGCCGACTAATCGGCGGATCAGTATTCTCGTTCTTAACAAGGCCGCGGAGCAGGCGTTCTTCAAGGATGGTGGGAGGACGACGGTCGATCAAGGGCAACCGGTGGAGGCTGCGATTCCGGCTGCGGTGGCGGCGAAGTCGAATGGGACGGTGAGTGTGGTGAAGTAGCATTGCGACCAATCGGGCCCGCGGAGGAAACACGAGTTCGGATCGTGCTTCACGTCGCGGGCTCTTGACCCGACGTCTCACCCCACCCACTCCCCCACCGTCTGCACCACAAGCCAAGCATTCGCGGCACTGATCACCACAAACAACCCCCACGCGGCCACCTTCATCCAACTCGCGTTGACGAACTCCCCCATGAGCCTCCGATCGCTGGTCATCCGGATAAGCGGATACAAGGCAAACGGCAACTGCAAACTCAACACCACCTGACTCCCCACCAGCAATTTCCCCACCGCCCCATTCCCGAGCCAATAAACCCCGATCAGCGCAGGGATCAACGCCAGCGCCCGGGTAATGAACCGTCTCTGATAACAGGGAATCTTGAACCTCAAGAACCCTTCCATGATGACCTGCCCGGCAATCGTCCCGGTGAACGTCGAACTCTGCCCGGACGCGAACAGCGTCACCGCGAACAAGACCGCCGCCAGCCCCGTCCCCACGATCGGCGCAAGCAGCTTATAAGCGTCCTCGATCTCGGTCACCTGCGTATGCCCGGTCGCATGAAACGCCGACGCCGCCAGGATCAGGATCGCCGCGTTGATCATCAGCGCGAGAATCAGCGACACGATGGTATCCAGCCGTGAAAGCGTGATCGCAGACCGAAGACTTGTCCGGTCACGCTCCACCACCCGCGTCTGCACGATGGACGAATGCAGATAAAGGTTATGCGGCATCACAGTCGCGCCAAGAATCCCGATGGCGAGATAAAGCGGCTCCCGCTGGCTCAATGCATGGATCGAAGGCACGAGCCCGGCCGCCACCGAAGGCCAGTGCGGCTTCACGAGCACGAGCTCCACCACATAACCGATCCCGATCGTCGCAATGAGCCCGAGCATGATGGCTTCGAGATCGCGAAAGTTCTTGCCCTTCAATCCGAGCACGATGAGCGTATCGAACGCTGTCAGCACGACGCCCCAGATCAGCGACACGCCGAAGAGCAAATGAAACGCGAGCGCACCACCCAGCACTTCGGCCAGATCACACGCAATGATCGACAGCTCGGCCAGCACCCACTGCGCATTCGCTACCGGCTTCTCATAGCGTTCGCGCGACAACTGCGCAAGATCCTTCCCCGTGACGATGCCGAGCCGCATGGCAAGACATTGCAGCACCATCGCCGCGAGACTGGACAGCACCACGACGAACAGCAGCCCATAGCCATAGCGCGAGCCGGCTTCGATATCCGTCGCCCAGTTTCCCGGATCCATGTAGCCGATGGAAATGAGCAAGCCGGGTCCCGCGAATTGCAGCAGCTTCTTCCAGAGCGGCGCGCCGGATGCAACGGCCACGGAGCCTTTGACTTCGGAAGGACAGAACGGCGCGGTGGCCGTAGTCGGCAGATTGAACGGCAATTTATCGATCCCCACTGCGATGCTTGATTGAACCCGGCGCGAGCAGCACGTTCGCCCAAGCCGGCGAGTCTATCACCGGCCTCCAACCTTTACAGACCACTTCCCTGCTGCCTTCAACACCCCTTTACCGGCAATCCGACACGCGCTCCAATCTGACGAAAGCGTCATTTGAACGCCAGCATGTCGTCACCACCCGAAACATAGAATGAGCCCGTGGCCGTGCATGACTTGCAGGCATGCGCCGCATTCATCGTCACCACGTTCGAGGAGTCCCTCATGAAACTGATCACCCGCTTCGCGATCGTCGCACTCGCCGCCACTCCACTCGCCGCGCTGGCACAAACCGATGGTCTGACGCGCGCCCAGGTCAAACAGGACCTGCAACGCGTCGAGCAGGCAGGCTACAACCCGTCCGAACGCGACGCCTTCTACCCCGATAACATCCAGGCCGCCGAAGCCAAGGTGCAGTCGTCGAGCGCTTACGGCGCATCGACCGATGGTTCCTCCGCCGCCGGACAACCCGCCATGCAGCAACCCGCACAGTAACCAGCAAGCCCACGCTTCATTCCGTCGAGACCCCCGCGCGGTTCCCTTCCTCTGCGAGCGTTTCCGCGCCGTCTCGCCGCTCGTCCGCTGCCGGAGATGACCAGCGCCAACGCCGTTGTATTCCCCGACACGCAAGCGATGAACGCGCCCTTTCAAGCGCTTGCTTTCAAATCGCCTAATCTGACATACGCGCCATATTCACGCCACATTGTCGTTGGCGCGCGGCCACTACCATAGCGTCACGGCAGATCTTCGCCCGCCTCGTCCGTCATTGCGTCCCGCGCGCCGCATGCAAGCTCGCCGCCGCGCCCTTTCCAAGCTCTTCCGAACGACTCAATGTGGATAGTCAACGTTGCGCTGAAGCGGCCCTACACGTTCATCGTGATGGCCATCATGATCCTGCTGGCGACGCCCTTCGTCCTCTTGACGACGCCGGTAGACGTACTCCCTGAAATCGACATCCCTGTCGTCAGCATCATCTGGAATTACACCGGCCTTTCCGCGCAGGACATGGCCAACCGCATCACGTCAGTCAACGAGCGCAGCTTGACGACCACCGTGAACAACATCGAGCACATTGAATCGCAGTCGCTGCAAGGCATCGCGATCATCAAGCTCTTCCTGCAACCCACGGCGAACATCCAGACCGCGATTGCACAGACCGTCGCGGTCGAGCAGGCGCAGTTGAAGCAGATGCCGCCCGGCGCCACGCCGCCGCTCGTCATCAGCTATTCGGCGTCAAGCATTCCGGTGATCCAGCTCGGTCTCTCCAGCCCGAAGCAATCGGAACAGGACCTGAACGACACCGCGCTCAACTTCCTGCGTCCGCAGCTCGTGACGATTCCCGGCGCCGCCGTGCCCTATCCGTACGGCGGCAAGAGCCGCGTGATCTCCGTCGATCTCGACACGCGCGCGCTGCTCGCCAAGGGCCTCACGCCCACCGACGTCGTGCAGGCCGTGAACGCCCAGAACCTGATCCTGCCGACCGGCACCGCAAAGATCGGGCCGAAGGAATACACGATCAACATGAACGGCTCGCCTGCCACCGTCGCGGGCCTGAACGACATTCCCGTGCGCACCATCAACGGCGCGACCACCTATCTGCGCGAAGTCGCGCACGTGCGTGACGGCTTCACGCCGCAGACCAACATCGTGCGGCAGGACGGCCATCGCGGCGTGTTGATCTCGGTGCTGACGAACGGCCACTCGTCGACGCTGTCCATCGTCAACACGCTGAAGGACCTGTTGCCGCAAGCGCGCGCCTCGCTGCCGCCCGATCTCAAGATCAGCGCGTTGTTCGACCAGTCCGTCTTCGTCAAGGCGGCCGTGCAGGGCGTGGTGCGTGAAGCGCTGATCGCCGCCGCGCTCACGGCCGCGATGATCCTGCTGTTCCTCGGCAACTGGCGCAGCACCTGCATCATCGCGATCTCGATTCCGCTGTCCATCCTCTCCTCGCTGATCGTGCTGCACGCGCTCGGGCAGACCATCAACATCATGACGCTCGGCGGCCTCGCGCTCGCGGTCGGCATCCTGGTGGACGACGCCACGGTGACCATCGAGAACATCGAGCGCCATCTGCACATGGGCACCGACCTGCACGAAGCGATTCTCGAAGGCGCCGGCGAGATCGCCGTGCCCGCGCTCGTCTCGACGCTCTGCATCTGCATCGTGTTCGTGCCGATGTTCTTCCTGACCGGCGTCGCGAAGTTCCTGTTCGTGCCGCTGGCGGAAGCGGTCGTGTTCGCGATGATCGCGTCGTATATCCTCTCGCGCACGCTGGTCCCGACGCTCGCGATGCTGCTGATGGGCCACGCGCACGCACCGGATGCGCACGCCCGGCCCAATGTCTTCATGCGGCTGCATCGGCGTTTCGACCACGGCTTCGAGCGCATGCGCGCGGCGTACATCGTGATTCTTTCGACGCTGCTGGTACGCCGGCGCCTGTTCGGCTCGCTGTTCCTGGGCTTCTGCGTGATCTCCACGGGCCTCGTGTTCATCCTGGGCGAAGACTTCTTCCCGAGCGTCGATGCCGGCGACATCCGCATGCACATGCGCGCGCCGACCGGCACACGCATCGAGGAAACCGCGCGTCTCGCCGACCAGGTCGAAAACGTCGTGCGTCAAGTGGTGCCGCAGCATGAACTCTCGACGATCCTCGACAACCTCGGGCTGCCCTACAGCGGCATCAACCTGTCCTACAGCAACGCGGGCACGATCGGCACGCTGGACGGCGAGATCCAGGTCGCGCTCACCGCCGATCACGCGCCCACGCAGACCTACATCGACGAACTGCGCGCGCGGCTGCCGCGCCTGTTCCCGGGCGTCGAGTTCTTCTTCCAGCCGGCCGACATCGTCACGCAGATCCTGAACTTCGGCCTGCCCGCCGCCATCGACGTGCAGATCCAGGGGCAAAACGGCCAGGCAAACTTCGAAGCCGCGAGCAAGCTGATGAAGCAGATCCGCATGATTCCCGGCAACGTCGATACGCATATCCAGCAAAAGCTGGACGAGCCCGTCATCGACCTGCAAATGGACCGCACGCGTCTGCAACAGCTCAATCTCAATGCGAACAACGTCGCGCAGAACGTGCTCGTGTCGCTGTCGGGCAGCTCGCAGACCGCGCCGGGTTTCTGGTTCAATCCGCGCAACGGCGTCGAGTACAACCTCGCGGTGCAGACGCCGCAGTATCAGGTCTCGTCGATCGACGAACTGCTGCGCACGCCGGTCTCGGCCTCGCTCAACGGGCCCACGCAGCTGCTCGGCAATCTCGTGCGCATCGCGCCGCAAAGCCAGTTCGCGGTGGTCACGCACTACAACATCCGGCCCGTCATCGACCTGTTCGTGAGCGTCGAGGGCCGCGATCTCGGCGGCGTCGCGCGCCAGGTCAATCATCTCGTCGACGAAGCCCGCAAGACGCTTCCGCGCGGCAGCCAGATCGTCGTGCGCGGCCAGGTCGAGACGATGCGCACGTCGTTCTTCGGGCTCGGCATCGGCGTCGCGATGGCCATCGTGCTCGTGTATCTGCTGATCGTCGTGAACTTCCAGTCGTGGATCGATCCGCTCATCATCGTGAGCGCGCTGCCCGCCGCGCTCGCGGGCATCGTCTGGATGCTCTTTCTCACCGGCACGCATCTCTCCGTGCCCGCGCTCACCGGCGCGATCATGACGATGGGCGTCGCCACCGCCAACAGCATCCTGATGGTGTCCTTCGCGCGGCAACGGCTGAACGCCGGCATGCCGCCGCTGACCGCCGCGCTCGAAGCAGGCGCAAGCCGCATCCGCCCGGTGCTGATGACCGCCTTCGCGATGATCATCGGCATGATCCCGATGGCGCTCGGCCTCGGCGAAGGCGCCGAACAGAACGCGCCGCTCGGCCGCGCGGTGATTGGCGGGCTGCTGTTCGCAACCGTTTCCACGCTCTTCTTCGTGCCGCTCATCTTCGCGGGCATCCATGCAAGGCTCGCGCGCCGCGCCGCGCGCAAGACGCCTTCGCAGCGCGACGCCGCAAGCGGACAACATTGATATCGATATAGACCCGATCACGAACATGACCGAAAAGAACCACGCCTCGCTTGCGATTCCCGCGCGCGACTCCGACGAAGGGCCCGCGCTGCCGCCGCGCCATGCCGAATGGAAGCGCGCCAAGCTTGCGCTCGTCATCGTGCTCGCGCTGCTGGCGATCGGCGCCGCGCGCACCGTCGTCACGGACATGGTGCACAACCGCTCCATCGCCACGCGCACGCAGCAGAACGCGCAGCAGTACGTAAACGTGGTGCAGCCCTCGCACACCGACAGCGGCGCTGAAACCACCTTGCCGGGCACGCTGCGCGGCTTCGTCGAATCGCCGATCTATGCACGCGCCACCGGTTATCTGCTGCACTGGTATGTCGATATCGGCGCACGCGTGAAGCAAGGCCAGCTGCTCGCCGATCTCGATACGCCCGAGATCGACCAGGAACTCGCGCAGGCCGTCGCGCAGCGCGACCAGACCTCATCGAGCCTCGGTCTTGCAAAGAGTTCGCTGGATCGCTGGCAGCAGTTGCGTCAGCGCGATGCGGTCTCGCAACAGGAACTCGATGAACGTCAAAGCACCTACAACCAGGACGTCGCGAATCTCGCCGCCGCCGACGCCAACGTGAAGCGCCTGCGCCAGCTCGAATCGTTCAAGCGCATCGTCGCGCCGTTCGCGGGCGTGGTCACGCAGCGCAACGTCGATGTCGGCGATCTCATCGATGCCGGCAGCGGCACGAGCCGCGCGCTCTTCGCGCTGGCGCAGTCCGATCCGCTGCGCGTGTTCGTGCAGTTGCCGCAGGCCTATGCGCAGAACGTCTCCGTCGGACAGGACGCCACCGTCACGCAGGCGGAACTGCCGGGCGAGAAATTCCACGGCAAGATCACGCATGTGTCGGGCGCCATCGATGTGCCTACCCGTTCGCTGCAAATCGAAGTGACGCTGCCCAATCCCGACGGCCGCCTGCGGCCCGGCGCCTATGTGCAGGTCGCGCTGCCGGCGGCCGCGCATGCCCGTCTGCTGGTGCCGGGCAATGCGCTGCTGTTCCGTTCCGAAGGGCCGCGCGTCGCTGTGGTCGATGCAAACGGGCACGTGCAATTGCGCAAGATCGTGATCGCGCAGGATCTCGGGCAATCGCTGGAAATCGAGAGCGGGATCGAGCCGAGCGACAAGATCATCATCAACCCGAGTGACTCCATTGCGGACGGCGATCACGTGGTCATCGCGCCGCAGCAGAAGCAAGGACAGCCGGGTCAGCAGGCCGCGTCGGGAACGAAGGCTGCATCATGAAAGCGCTGCTCGGCCTCACGCTTGTTTCCCTGCTCGCGGCCTGCACGGTCGGTCCCGACTACCGGCGCGCCGACGCCGACACGCCGCCCACCTGGAAGACCGATTCCTACTGGCGCGTGGGCGAACCGTCGCATGCGCCGCTCGCGCCCGACTGGTGGCAAGGCTTCGACGATGCCACGCTGAACGCGCTCGAAACCCAGGCGCTCGCGCAGAACCAGACGCTCGCCGCCGCCAGCGCGCACTACGCGCAGGCACGCGCGACACTCGCGCAAACGGGCGCGCTCGCGCTGCCCGAGGTCGATCTCGGCGCGAACGCATCGCGCCTGCGCATCTCGAAGAATCGTCCGGTCAACAACTACAACACGCCGAACGCCACCACCGTGCAGAACGACCTGAAGCTCGCGCCGACGGTCAATTACGACATCGATCTGTTCGGGCGCATCCGCCGTGAAGTGGAAAGCGCGCGGGCCTCGGCGGATCAATTGGGCGACGACCTGGCGAACGCGCGTCTCGTGCTCACCACCGACCTCGCCAGCAGCTACTTCTCGCTGCGCGAACTCGATGCCGAGCTCGACGTGCTGAATCGCTCGGTCGCGCTGCAAAAGAAGGCGCTCGATTATGTGCAGGCGCAACACGATCTGGGCGCGGTGTCGGGTCTCGACGTGCTCCAGCAACAGGCGCTGCTCGACCAGACGCGCGTGCAGGCTCAATTGCTGTTGACCCAGCGGGCGCAGTACGAGCACGCCATCGCGGCGCTCGTCGGCACGCCCGCGCCGCAGTTCTCGATCGCGCCCGATCTCGCCATGCATCCGCTGCCGGCCATTCCGCTCGGTCTGCCGAGCGACATCCTGCAACGCAGGCCTGACGTCGCCTCCGCTGAACGCGCGATGGCTGCGGCCAACGCGCAGATCGGCGTCGCGCGCGCGGCGTTCTTCCCGAGCCTGACGCTGAACGGCACGGTCGGCTGGGAAAGCACCGCGCTCGCCAGCCTCGTCTCCGCGCCGAGCCTGCTATGGACCATCGGCACGATGGCGAGCCAGGTCGTGTTCGATGGCGGGCGCCGCTCCGCTGCCGTCGACTTCGCCAATGAAGGCTATGTTGCGGCGGTCGCGAATTACCGGCAGACGGTATTGGGCGCGTTCCAGCAGGTGCAGGACGGCATCGTCGGACTGTCGGTGCTGGATGGCGCGGCGAAGCAGTCGCACGCGGCGGTCAACGACGCGCAGCGTCTGCTCTCGCTGGCGAACGACCGCTATTCAGGCGGCCTGGTCGCGTATCTCGACGTCATCACCGCACAGCAACAATTGCTCACGAGCGAGCGCCAGGACGTGCAGATCCAGGGCCAGCAACGCACGACTTCAGTGGCGCTGGTCAAGGCACTGGGCGGCGGCTGGGACACACGCGCTGCACCAGACGACGAAGCAATGGCTGCAACGCACGGCAACACGCCCGCGCAGTGACTTGAAAGAAGACGTAAGCAGGATGATCGCGAGGCTCGTATAGTTACCGCTACAACAAGACATGAACACTGAACAGAACCCTCACAGGTGCCCGGCATGAAAGTCCTGATAGTCGAAGACGAACACAAGGTGGTGGATTACCTGCGCTCGGGCCTGACCGAGCAGGGCTGGGTCGTCGACGTCGCCATGGATGGCGAGGAAGGCACCCATCTCGCCATCGAATACGACTACGACGTGGTCGTGCTCGACGTCATGCTGCCGCGCCGCGACGGCTTCGCCGTGCTGAAGGCGCTGCGCTTGCAGAAGTCGACGCCGGTCATCATGCTGACCGCGCGGGATCACATCAACGACCGCGTGCGCGGCCTGCGCGAAGGCGCGGACGATTACCTGACCAAGCCGTTTTCGTTCCTGGAACTCGTCGAGCGGCTGCATGCGCTGGCGCGCCGCACGCGCGCGCAGGAATCCACGCTCATTTCCGTCGGCGATCTGTACGTGGACCTGATCGGCCGCCGCGCCACCCGCGACGGCGTGCGCCTCGATCTCACCGCCAAGGAGTTCCAGCTGCTGTCGGTGCTGGCGCGCCGCCACGGCGACATCCTGTCGAAGACCGCGATCACCGAACTCGTCTGGGAAGTCGATTTCGAAAGTCATACGAACGTCGTGGAAACGGCCATCAAGCGCCTGCGCGCCAAACTCGACGGCCCGTTCCGCACCAAACTCCTGCACACCGTGCGCGGCATGGGCTATGTGCTCGAAGTGCGCGAAGCCCGCGACCTGCGTGAAACCCGGGAAGATGCGAGACCATCATGAACATGCCGTGGGCGTCGTCGCCGTCTGAACCACGCGCGCACCGCTCCATCTCGCGGCGGCTCGCCGTGATGTTCGCGCTCGTCGCGCTGTTCGTGTTCGCGCTCGTCGGGTCGGGGCTGTTTCTCGTGCTGCGCATGCAGCTGGAGCAGCATCTGCGCGACTCGCTCGACAATCGTGCGGAAGTGGCCCGGCTCATCGTCGCGCACGTGTCGAATCCGGACAAGTGGAAGATCGCCCGAGAGAAGCTCGCGGACATCACGCCGCGCGACGGCTCCACGCTGTTCGCCGTCACCAGCAACGACCCGCGTTTCGAATACGGCGCGCCGCCCGCGGGCCGCGTCATCAAGCAGGTGATGGGCGGCTACGTACACTTCCGTCCGGCCGACCGCGCCTACGACATGCTGATGACCACGCTGACCATTCCGCCCAATGTGGACCGGCCGCCGCTGCAGCTGTTCGTCGCCATCGACTGTTCTCCGAACGTCCACACCATGCGCGCCTTCGGTCTGGCGCTCGCCGCGCTGATGGCGCTCGCCACGGTCGCGGTCCTGCTGCTGAGCTATTCGGTGGCGCGCCTCGGGCTTGCGCCGCTCACACGCCTGTCGCGCGATGCGCAGACGCTGAGCCCGAACAACCGCTCGCAGCGCCTCAATACGCGCGCACTGCCCATGGAACTCGACGATCTCGCGAAGTCCTTCAACGGCGCGCTCGAACGTCTGGATCACGCCTACGGCCGGCTCGAATCCTTCAATGCCGATGTCGCGCATGAACTGCGCACGCCAGTGACCATTCTGATCGGACAGACGGAAGTGGCGCTGACGCGCGACCGTTCAATCGATGAACTGCGCCACACGCTGCAATCCAATCTCGAAGAATTCGAGCGCGTGCGCGCCATCATCAACGACATGCTGTTCCTCGCCCGCGCGGACCAGGGCGAACGCGCCACCGGGCTCGTGGAGGTATCGCTGGCGGCGGAGATCAATCGCACGCTCGAATTCCTGGAGATTCCGCTCGAAGAAGCGCACGTCAGCGCAGTGGCAAGCGGCGACGCGCGCGCATTCGTCAATACATCGCTGTTCGGACGCGCGTTGTCGAATCTCGTGATGAACGCAATCCAGCATTGCGCGCCGGGCGCGACGATTGCCGTATCCGTCGTGCGCGAACACGGACGGATTCGCATTGCGGTGGCCAATCCGGGCGACCCAATTGCGCCGCACGTGATGGAACATCTGTTCGACCGCTTTTATCGCGCGGAGAGTTCGCGCACCAACAGCCGTGAGAATCACGGCCTGGGGCTCGCCATCGTGAAGGCGGTGGCCGAGATGCATCGCGGCACTGTGGCGGCCACGAGCGCGGGCGGCATCAATACCTTCTCATTCTCGGTCGCGCGCTTCGGCAGCGAGCCGCGCACCACGCACGACATGGCGTTGCCGGTGCCGCCGGTGGCCGAGAGCAAATCGACCGCGACCTGAGTCTCATCGGCATTTCACTGGCAGAAATATTCGTCCGATGCCGCGACCGGCGCATCTGCCGTCGCCGGCTTGAAGTGGCTGTAGCGCCGATAAGTCTTGCCGTTCACCGTCACGGATTCCGCCGACTCCATCTCTCCCGCGCTCGCGCCGGATGCCGCTGCAATCGCGCTGCTGTGCGCTTCCACCTTGCCGTTGCTCCACGAGCTTGCCTGGTTCGACATGTCCATGCTGCTCTGCGCCGAGATCTGCGCCGTCACCGGATTGCCGAATGACTGCATTTCCATCGATGCATCCGGCGTCTTGTAGCCCCATTTCGACGTGAGCGTGCTCATGTCGATTACCTGCGGCTTCCAGCCGATCACCTTCGCGCCGATTGCGAGCGGCGACAACTCCAGCGCGACGATCTGCGTGCCGCGCCGCGCAACCAGCAGACACGTGCCACCCGACGTCTGCAACGGCACATAACCACTCGACGGCAACAACGCAAGCGCCTGCGCATTGGGCATCGCCTGCACGCCGGCCGGGTTCGCGGCCCACACCACGCCCGCGCTCGTCTGGGCGTGCGCGGGCGGCATCGTCGCGAGCATCGAGCCTGCCGTGAGCGCGATGGCCGCCGCTATCTTCTGACTCTTCATCGCATGCCTCAGCGGGAAAACGAGGGTTGGCTCTCCGGGAACCCTACAACGAGCCAACCCTTGAAAGGATGAGACGCTCATGCAACGCGAAGCGTCTCCTGCTTCACTGCACCACCTTGCCGGCGAACCGGCGCTGCGTCACTGCATCAGCGCGACTTCGATCTTCTCACCGATGGGCGAGCTCGCCACTTCGACGCCATTGCCGGCGACATCGGCCTTGTCGTGACCGCGCTCCGCCACCGGCGACGGCTGCACAGCCTGCTTCGCCGATGCCGGCGCGGGCTGCTTCACCTCGGGCGCGTCCTGCGTCTTCATGCTGACTTCAGGATGATTCGCGGCGGTGACCGGCAGGCCGAGGCGTGCGCGAACCAGCGGGTCGCGGTATTTCTCGTCGTCCGACAGCACGGCGTCTTCGCCCGACTTCGCCAGCGGCTTCGTCGTGCCCGGGCACAGATGGCCGGTGGCTTCGACAGCGCGGCGGTTCGAATCGCTCTGGCACAGCAGCGCGAGCGCGACATCGGTCAGGCCCATCGCGCGGAACTCGCGGGCGTCGAGGCGGCGTACGCACGCCTGGTCGACCATCGTCGTGCCGCCGGTGGCGCCGAAGCCGGTGATCGAGAGGCCGAAGCTTGCCGAGCCCATGCAGGTATCGGAGAGCGTCGTGGTGAGCGCGGGCGCGGCGATGGACGGCGTCGTGCGCACCGAGTACGAGCTCTGGTTGTAGTCCACCGTGGCGCGTGTGTCATAGGCGCTGGAACCCGGCGTCGAGGCCTTGCCGGTCGCGTCGATGCCGTTCGCAGAACCACTGGTGCCGCTCGTGCCGCTGCCGGCCGCACCCGTCGATGACGAGCTGGAGTTGGTCAGCGAGGGCATGGTCAGCGAGATGTTCACGTTCGACGAACCGCCCGTGGCCGACGAACGGCCGCCGTTCGCCGTCGCCACGCCGAGGCCGCCGACGGAAGAGGAATTCGAGGTGGTGCTGGCGGTCGAATTGGCCGACGTGCCGATGTTGTTCAGGCTCGATCCGCCGCCCTGGCCGATGCCGGTGGACGTGGACCCCGACACCGAGCCCGACGACGAGTTGGCCGTGGTATCGGCATGAGCGAGTTGCGCGGCGCAAAACAGAACCGCACAGGCCAGTTGCACAGTGGTCTTGTTCATTATGGTTCTCCGGAAGGAAGGGGGCGCCGTGAGCGTGGCGGTCCCGTGACACGATCTGGTTTTATTGTTATCGGCTGGGGCAAAGGACGCGTCTTGCGCTCTCGTGGCGCGTCACGACGCGGCCTTTGCCTGGCGGGTGAGCCGTGGCTCGTGACCCGCTTAGCGCCAGCCGCCGCCCAGCTTGCTCCAGGCGTTCGCGGCTGCATCCGCGCCGGACAGGCCGCCTGCCTGCGACGAGCCGTGGCCGAAGCCGCCGACCGTCGACGTGTTGCTGTGGCTGGTCGTCGCGTTGGTCATGTTGCCGGTGACGCCATACATGCCGCCCGCGACCGACTGGGCGTTGCCGTTGGCCGTGCCGTAGTCGGTGGCGGTGAAGCGGCCGAAGCCCGAGACGGAAGCCGAGGTCGAACCGCCCGAGGTCGAGCTCGAGGTGGAATTCGTGGTCGTGGCCATGGCGGCGACGGAGACAAAAGAGAGCAGTGCGGCAGCGATCAGAGTGCGTTTCATGATGGACCTTCCTTGTTGACGGAGTGAAATTGGAATCAGTTGTCGTTACATCTGTTTGCTTCATGCGGTGACGGGAAAACGGAGCCTTCAGGCGGCATCCGCCGTCCGTCGCCGTGGCTCAATGCCAGCCGCCGCCGAGCTTGCTCCAGGCATTCGCTGCGGCATCCGCGCCCGACACGCCCTTCGCCGACGAACCGCCGAAGCCCGCGCCGCCCACCGACGAATTGTTGATGTGGCCGGTCGTCGCGTTGGTTGCGTTGCCCGTGACGCCGAAGCCCGTGCCGGCCAGCGCCGAGGCGTTGCCGTTGGCGATGCCCGAGTTGGTGGCCGTGAAGGCGCCGAAGCCGTGCACGGCGGCTGCCGTGCTGCCGCCCGACGTCGAGCTGGAGCTGGAATTCGTGCCCGTGGCGAAGGCGGCAGCGGACACGAGCGACAGGATGGCGGCTGCGATCAGTTTGCGTTGCATGGTGATGTCTCCTGGTTTTGGCGCACGTTTTTATCCAGCTACATCGACGCCGATATGTAGCGGGCACAGCAAATCCATTTAGTTAGGCATCCTGTTTCACAGGCTTGCTTCGAATCTGCCCGGTCGATCCGGGCGATGTCGCAAGCGGGTGAATCAGGAAGCGCCGGAGCGCGTGTTCAGCGTGGGTACGGGCTGGTCACGGCGCGCGCTTCCGGCAAGCGAAAGCGGCGCTCTTGAAGGCGTGGCGGACGGTGGCCGTCCGTGAAGCGGAGCGCGGCGCGCAGGCCTTCCGCTTCTTGTGCTTGTTGTTGGTCGTTCTTCATCGCAATCCCCGTATCACCTTTTTGGTGATGTTTCCAGGCGTTTGGTCTTGAACTGAGTGCCTGTGTTTTGAGTGACTGTAAGGAAAATGAACGGCAATAAGCGTGGGAAAGCCAACACTCGACCTCACGTCCTTCCAGATCGTGAGAAATTGAGTGGCCCAGCGCTCATTTGTAGGAGGTATGCAGACAGAAACGCCCTGTTTTCAGGGGTTTCCACGGAGGCGTGCGCGTTGCGCGCAGTAGCGTAGAGCAGCTTCACAGCGCCGGGCGGCGCTGTGTCATGCAATGAAAGCGAACTGCAGATGGGTCAGGCGGCGACCCACACCTTGCCGCCCGCCACCTTCACGCGATACGCGCTGACCGAAAGCTCGGGCGTCTCGAGGCATTCGCCTGTCTGGAGGTCGAAATGCTGCTTGTAGATCGGCGAGGCCACGACGATGCGCTCGCCGACGCTGCCCACGATGCCGCGCGACAACACCGCCGCCTGCGAATGCGGATCGTAGTTGTCGATTGCGTAGACATGCGCCTCTTCGCCCGCGAGATGGAAAACCGCGACCTGCGCGCCCTTTACGAGCGCGCAGACGCCCGTGTCCGGCACGATGTCGTCGAGTTCGCACACGGCAGTCCAGTCCTGTTCGATGCGGTCGTTCATGTTGATCTCCTTGCGTTTCAATGGGTCAGACGGTCTCGACAACCACGGGGATGTCAGCGAGCCTCGACTTGCGTTCATCCGGCGTGGCGGGCCGGATCTGGCCGCGTGCCTCGACGAAGGTCACGTTGACATCGGCGGCGTCGCTGTTGACGAAGTGACGGAAGCGCTTGCGCGTCTGCGGATCCGTCACGGCCTTCTTCCATTCGTCCTCGTAGGTATCCACGACGAGCTGCATCTCCGCTTCCAGCTCCGCTGCAATGTCGAGCTTGTCGTTGACGACCACATCGATGAGATAGTCGAGGCCGCCTTCGAGGTTGTCGCGCCAGACGCTGGTGCGTTGCAGGCGGTCGGCGGTGCGCACGTAGAACATCAGGAAGCGGTCGATGTAACGCACGAGCGTTGCGTGGTCCATGTCCGACGCGAGCAGTTCGGCATGGCGCGGCTTCATGCCGCCGTTGCCGCACACGTAGAGGTTCCAACCCTTCTCCGTCGCGATCACGCCGACGTCCTTGCCTTGCGCTTCAGCGCATTCACGCGTGCAGCCCGACACGCCGAACTTGATCTTGTGCGGCGTGCGCAGGCCCTTGTAGCGATTTTCCAGTTCGATCGCGAGGCCGACCGAATCGCCGACGCCATAGCGGCACCACGTCGAGCCGACACACGACTTGACCGTGCGCAGCGCCTTGCCGTAAGCATGTCCCGACTCGAAGCCCGCCGCGATCAATGCTTCCCAGATGAACGGCAACTGCTCGACGCGCGCGCCGAACATGTCGACCCGCTGGCCGCCGGTGATCTTCGTATAGAGGCCATACTGCTTCGCGATCTGCCCCACCGCGATCAGGCCATCGGGCGTGACCTCGCCGCCCGGCATGCGAGGCACGACGCTATACGTGCCGTCGCGCTGGATGTTGGCGAGGTAGTAATCGTTGGAATCCTGCAGGCTCGCGTGTTCCTTCTTCAGCACGAACTCGTTCCAGCAGGACGCGAGAATGTTGGCGACGACCGGCTTGCAGATATCGCAGCCGCGTCCCTTGCCGTGCTTCGCGAGCAGCGCGGCGAAAGTGCGATGTCCTTCCACGCGCGCGATGTGATACAGCTCCTGGCGCGAATACGGGAAGTGTTCGCAGAGGTGATTGTTGACTGCAAGACCTTGCCGCTTCATCTCCGACTTCATCACCTGCGTGACGAGCGGCACGCAGCCGCCGCAAGTCGCGCCTGCCTTGCACGACGACTTGACCGCGCCGATGCTGGTCGCGCCCGCGCATACCGCAGCGCAGATCTCGGCCTTGCTCACGTTGTTGCACGAGCAGATCTGCGCGCCGTCCGGCAGCGCTTCCACGCCAAGCGCGGGTTTCGCGCGGCCGTCGCTCGAAGGCAGGATCAGGAATTCGGGCGCCTCGGGCAGCTCGATCCGGTTGAGCATCATCTGCAACAGCGTGCCATATTCCGCGGCATCGCCCACCATGACCGCGCCGTGCAGGAACTTGCCGCAATCGGACACGACGATCTTCTTGTAGACCTGTTTGCGCTCGTCGCTGTACTGGTAGGTGCGGCTGCCCGGCGTCTTGCCGTGCGCATCGCCGATGCTCGCCACGTCCACGCCCATCAGCTTGAGCTTCGTGCTCATGTCCGCACCGGCGAAGGCGGCCTCGATGCCCAGGATCTGCTTCGCGACGATGCGCGCCATGTCGTAACCCGGCGCCACGAGCCCGAACAACTGCCCTTTCCACAGCGCGCATTCGCCGATCGCGTAGATGTCCGCATCGCTGGTGCGGCAGGCGTCGTCGATCGCGATGCCGCCGCGCGCGCCAATCTCCAGCCCCGCCGCGCGCGCGATGTCGTCACGCGGACGAATGCCCGCCGAGAACACGATCATGTCGGTGTCGAGATGCGTGTCGTCGGCGAAGTTCATGCGGTTCGCCGCGCCTTCGCCCTCGACGATCGCCAGCGTGTTCTTGCCCGTATGCACGGTGACGCCGAGTTCCTCGATCTTGCCGCGCAGCATGCGGCCGCCGCCTTCGTCGACCTGCACTGCCATCAGGCGCGGCGCGAATTCCACGACGTGGGTCTGCAAGCCCATGTCGCGCAGCGCCTTGGCCGCTTCCAGTCCGAGCAGGCCGCCGCCGACTACCGTGCCGGTCTTCGAATGCGCGCCGAAGGCCTGCATCGCTTCGAGGTCCTCGATGGTGCGGTACACGAAGCAGCCCGCGCGATCGCGTCCTTCGACCGGCGGCACGAACGGGTACGAACCCGTCGCGAGCACGAGCTTGTCGTAGGCGAGGACTTCACCGGTCGAGGCAGTCACGGTGCGCGCCGTGCGATCGATTGCTACAGCGCGTGCATTCAGCTTGAGCGCGTAACCCGAACGCTCGAAGAAGCCTTCCTCGACCAGCGAGAGATCATCCGCGCTCTTGCCCGTGAAGAATTTCGTGAGATGCACGCGGTCATACGCGGCGCGCGGCTCTTCGCACAGCACGGTGACCTGCACGGCATCGTTGCCGCTTTCGGCAAGCGCTTCGAGAAATTTGTGGCCGACCATGCCGTGGCCGATGACGACGATTTTCATGACGGGGGACCTTGTTGTTCTCAGTTCGCGACGACGTTGTTGGCTGCAAGCGCGTGTTCGCGCAGCGCGGCTTCGCGCGCCTTGTGTTCGGGCGAGAAGCGCACGGCCAGCGCGCACAGCGCCGTGCCGGCGACGATCACGCCGAGCATCGAAAGCGTGGCCTGGGCGCTGCCGAGGCCCTTCATCAGGAAGCCCGCCGCGACCGCGCCGACATTGCCGCCCGCGCCGATCACGCCGGCCACGCCGCCGAGCGCCTTGCGGTCGATGAACGGCACCAGCGCGTAGGTCGCGCCGCAGGCCATGTGCGTGAAGAGGCCGAAGGCGAGCATCGAGATCACGGCGAGCGCGACGCCCGGCGCATGCGCGAAGGCAAACAGCCCGATCCCTTCGCCCGCGATCAGCACGAACAGCAGCGTGGAGCGCACGTCGAGACCGCGCCGCGCGGCCACCTTGTCCGAGAGCCAGCCGCCGAGCGCGCGGGCGAACAGCGCGAGCAGGCCGAAGCTGCCCGCCGCCAGACCCGCTTCGCCGAGGGTGAGATGAAAGCGGTCGACGTAATACACCGCGGCCATGTTGTGAATGAACACTTCGACGCCGAAGCACGCGCCATACGTGACGAACAGCATCCACACGCGATAGTTCGAGCACGCGGCGAGGAAGCTTTGCCAGCCGCCCTTCTTGCCGCCGTCGATGGCGATGCCCGCGCGGCGCAGTTCGACGAAGTCGCCTTGCGGGCAGTCCTGCGTATAGCGCCAGTAGAAGAACGCCATGACCGGCATCGCGAGACCGGGCACCAGCAGCGCGATGCGCCACGACGACGCAGCACCCGCACCGAGCGCGATGGCCGCCGCCACCAGCAGCGGCACGACGGCCTGCGCTGCGCCTGCGCCGGCGTTGCCCCAGCCCGCGGTCGTCGCGTTCGCGGTGCCGACCACGTTCGGCGCGAACATCACCGACGTGTGGTACTGCGTGATGACGAAGCTCGCGCCTACCGCGCCGATGGCAAGACGGCACCACAGGAAGCTGTCGTAACCGGTGGAGAGCGCCGCGCCGATCACCGGCGCCGCGCCTGCGACGAGCAACACGCTATAGACCCGGCGCGGACCGAAGCGGTCGCACATTGGGCCGATCACGAGCCGCACGAGAATCGTCACGGCCACGGCCGCGATGTTGATGTTGGCGACCTGATCGGCGCTGAGACCGTACTCGCGCTTGATGAGCGGCATCAGCGGCGCGCACGCGAACCACGCGAAGAAGCACACGAAAAACGCCATCCAGGTGAGATGGAAGGCGCGCATCGGCACGCTGCGCATGCTGAAGAGATCGATCCGGGTGGCTTTGTCCATCGTCTAACCGCCAAAAAAAGAAAGGCGTCCCGCGCATTCAGCCGGTAAGCCGATGCGGGGGACGCCGTTGTCCGATGCCCGCACGGTGTTCACCTGCGGGCGCTGTAATCGAGACGGATCGCCGTTGATCCGATGGCAAGCCATAAGGCAAGGGCTATGCCATCGGCGGCGGAATCGGCTGCAAAGCCTTGCTGGGCATGGCTGTGCGCGGCATGACCGGAGCCTTCGCGAAGACCCGGCGCAGCGCGCTTTCGATGCAGGCGGGCACAGCGCTGGTGCGGCGCAGCACTGATGCCGTGCGGGCCGCTGCATCGACACGCAGCGCTGCTTGCTTATGTGTACCGTCTGGTTATCTTTTTTAACCACCCGGTGAACACGCACCGTTCACACAGAGCAGGCATGCATGCGCCGAAACGGTGCTCGTCCAGTGCGCCGCGCACAAGGCGGGTGCCGAAATCCGGTTGAATGTGGCATGGCCTGCTACTTGCATTGACTCATGCAGCGCCGCGCGCAACGACGTGCGCGGCACACGAATCCATGAGAGCAAGGACAATGGCGTCCCTTCGTGCACCGGCACGAGCGGACGCCATTTGTTTTTGCGCTTCAGTCGAAAGAGGACATCAAGATGAACACCGCGAAAGGGAAAGTCACCTTGCTGAGCGCAGGTCCCGGCGATCTCGACCTGCTGACGCTGCGCGCCGCCCGCGCGCTCGCCGCCGCCGACGTCCTGCTGCTCGACGACCTCGCCAATCCGGACATCGTCTCGCTCGCGCCGCAAGCGCGCGTGATCCGCGTGGGCAAGCGCGGCGGCTGCCGCTCCACGCCGCAGGCCTTCATCGAGCGGCTGATGCAGCGCCATGCACGCAGAGGCCTGCACGTTGTGCGCGTCAAGGGCGGCGATGCCTTGCTCTTCGGCCGCGCCGGCGAAGAGATCGCGGCGCTGCGCGAAGCGGGCATCGCGGTGGAGATCGTCAACGGCGTGTCGTCGGGCTTCGCGGCGGCGGCCGGACTCGGCATCTCGCTTACGCATCGCGATCATTGCCAGGGCGTCACTTTCGTCACCGCGCATCTGCAGGATCATCGCCAGCCGGACTGGCAGGCGCTTGCCGCCACCGGCACCACGCTCGCCATCTACATGGGCATGAGCCGCATGGCGAGCATCGCGGCGGCGCTGCGCAAGGCGCTGCCCGCGAGCACGCCCGCCGCCGTCGTGCAGCACGCGGGCTCGGCGCAGGAACGGCGTCTCGTCACCACGCTCGGCCGTCTCGCCGATGACGCCGCCGCAGCAGGCCTCGGCAGCCCGGCCGTGATCCTGATCGGCGGCGCGATCGGCGAGGCGGTCGAATTCGCCGTTCACGCCCAAGGCTTCGCGCATGCTGCCTGATGCGGGTTCTCAAACGGCGGGCGGCGCGTTAAAGTCGTTGAAGTCTCCGCGGCCGCCATCGCCGTTCCTCGCATGACCCCGTCTCCCGCTTCCCGCATGCTGCGCGTTCTCCTCGTCACCGACACCGACAAGCCCATCGGCGACCTGCGCGAGCAGCTCGCGCGCATGGGCTATGACATGCTCGCCGAAGTCGCCGCGCCCTCGGCGCTGCATGCGGCTGTCGAGAGTCAGAAACCCGATGTCGTCATCATCGATACCGACTCGCCGTCGCGCGACACGCTCGAACAGCTTGCCGTGATGAACAAGGCGGCGCCCCGCCCCGTGCTGATGTTCAGCAACGACGCCGACCAGCAATTCATCCGCGCGGCCGTGGGCGCGGGCGTCACGGCCTATTCGGTCGAAGGACTCGCGAGCGCGCGTCTTGCGCCGATCATCGAGGTCGCGCTCGCGCGTTTCGCCCATGAAGAACAATTGCGCCTGCGGCTCGCGCAAGTGGAAAACGAACTGGAGCAGCGCAAGGTCATCGACCGCGCCAAGCGCCTGCTGATGGACAAGCGCAGCATGTCCGAGAACGACGCCTACGCCGCGCTGCGCAAGCGCGCCATGGATCAGGGCGTGAAGGTCGCGGAAATCGCGCGCCAGCTGCTCGCCATGGCCGACCTGCTGCGCTGACCGATACAGCATTCAAGAACCATCATGAACCCGCCCGACACCCCTCTCTCCACGCCCGAACGCACGCATCTGCGGCTCGGTTTCGTTGCGCTCTCCGATGCCGCCCCGCTCGCCGTCGCCGCGTTGCGCGAACTCGGCGCGCGTCATGGCATCACGCTCGAACTGTGCCGCCAGCCGTCGTGGGCCGCCGTGCGCGACAAGCTGCTCTCCGGCGAACTCGATGCCGCCCACGCGCTCTATGGCCTCGTGTATGGCGTGCAGCTGGGCATCGGCGGACCGCAGGCGGACATGGCCGTGCTGATGGTGCTCAACCGCAACGGCCAGGCCATCACGCTGTCGCGCGCGCTCGCCGATGCAATCGAAGACGGCGCAAGCATCAAGCAAGCGTTACAGGCACTTGGCCGTCCGCCCGTCATCGCGCAGACCTTTCCGACCGGCACCCACGCGATGTGGCTCTACTACTGGCTCGCGGCGCACGGCCTGCATCCGCTGCGCGACGTGCGCAGCGTGGTGATTCCGCCGCCGCGCATGGCCGACGCGCTCGCGGCCGGCGAACTCGACGGCTTCTGCGCGGGCGAGCCGTGGCACGCGGTGGCCGAGGCGCACGGCGCGGGCCGCACGGTGGCCTATACGAGCGAGATCTGGCCGGACCATCCGGAAAAGGTGCTGGCGTGCCGGCGCGATTTCGCCGCGCTGTATCCGAACACGGCGCGCGCGCTGGTGCGCACGATGCTCGACGCCTGCGCCTGGCTCGATGCGCCCGCGCACCGCACGGAGATCGCGGAGGCGCTGGCCTCGGCGTCACTGCTGGATGTGCCGCGCGGGTTGATCGAGGCGCGTCTCTCGGTGGCCCATGGCGGCGATGCGCACGCGCTGCCCGTGCGTTTCTTCGATGGCGGCGCGGTCAACTATCCGCGCCTCTCGGACGGCCAGTGGTTCATCACGCAGTACCGGCGCTGGGGCATGCTGGACAGCGCCCCCGACGACGCCGCCCTCGCCGCGGCCGTCAACCAGACCGCGCTGTATCGCGAGGCGGCGCAGGCGGCCGGCATCGCGATACCGGGCGAGCGGCGCGCCGCCACCTTCTGCGACGGCCGCGTGTGGGACGGCGGCGACAGCGCGGCGTATCTCGCGGGCTTCGAAATCCGCGCGTGAGCGGCGCCGGAGCGCCTACCATGGAAGTTCCTGCGCGCACGGGAGACACGCCATGGAACTGCTCGCGATCGGCATCGACAAGCCCGAGAACACGAATTTCATCCTCGGCCAGTCGCATTTCATCAAGACGGTCGAGGACCTGCACGAGGCACTGGTCGGCGCGGTGCCCGGCATCCGCTTCGGACTCGCGTTCTGCGAGGCATCGGGCAAGCGGCTCGTGCGCACGTCGGGGACCGACGAAAATCTCGTCGATCTGGCTGCGCGCAACGCGCTGACCATCGGCGCGGGACACAGCTTCATCATCATGCTCGGCGATGGTTTCTTTCCGGTGAACGTGCTCAACGCCGTCAAGGCGGTGCCCGAGGTTTGCCGGATCGTCTGCGCGAGCGCCAATCCCACCCAGGTGCTGGTCGCGCAGACGGATCAGGGGCGCGGCATCGTCGGCGTGGTGGACGGCCTGCCGCCGCTCGGCGTGGAAGCGGAGCAGGACGTGCAATGGCGCAAGGACCTGCTGCGCCAGATCGGCTACAAGCTCTGACCTGCCGGCGTTCGAAAAGCCCCGCCGCGCCTTGACTTGGCCGCGCAAATCGCGAGAATGAGGCCCGCCGTTGCAGCCCAAGGCGTCTCGCGCGCCTGCGCGTTCAGGCGCGTTTTTCCGGCCGGGGCGCGACATCATGGAAAATAGCGGAATTCGCTGAACGCACCACGCGCGCGTTTGCCAGGTTTCCCGCGTTGTCCCTTGCTTCGTCCCGTCGTCTTCGCAGCGAAGGCATGCCGACTGCTCGCGCAGGCGCACGGAGCACGAACCTGCGGGCATTCCGGCACCTTTCGCCCAACGGCACCCAACACCGGCCACCCGCGCCGCCCGAGGATCGGAGTCGTCCTCGCGCGGCCTACAGGAGCATCACATGACCGACATGAACCCAGGCTTTTTCGGCAGGATCGGCATTGCCTTCGGCGCCTTCTTCGGCGTCTTGGGCAACGCCGCGTTCGCCGGCCGCGTGCAGCGCCTGCGCGACGCACCCCATGCGCCCGAAGCGGCACCCGCCGCCCCGCAGCCGCCGAAGCCCGCCGCCGCGCCGGTGCAGCCCGCGCCGTCCGCGCTGAAGGAAGCCAGCCCGGTCGCCGCGCTCCAGTTGCTCGCGCTGCTGCAACGCGACGCGCGCTTCGTCGATTTCGTCGAGGAAGACATCGCCAAATACAGCGACGCCGATATCGGCGCTGCCGCCCGCCTCGTGCACGACGGCTGCCGCGCCGTGTTGCGTGAGCACTTCACGATCAACCCCGTGCGCAGCGAAGCTGAAGGCAGCCGCATCACGCTGCAGGAAGGCTTCGACGCGGCAGCCGTGCGCCTGACCGGCAATGTCGTCGGCCGCGCGCCGTTCAGCGGCAGCATCAGCCATCGCGGCTGGAAGGTCGAGGACACGCGCCTGCCGAAGCTGGCGCCGTCCCATGATGCGAGCATCGTTGCGCCGGCGGAGGTGGAACTGTGAGCGATATGAACGAAACGCGCGCCCGCTATTCGATCGGCGTCGATCTCGGCACGACGCACTGCGCGCTCTCCTACGTCGACATGAGCGCCAGCGACGGCGAAAAGACCGCGCAAGGCGTGCTGCCGGTCGCGCAGCTGACCGCGCCCGGCGCCGCCGAAGAACGCGAGCTGCTGCCCTCCTTTCTCTACCTGCCGCACGAAAACGAACTCGCGCCCGGCGACATGACGCTGCCGTGGACGCAGGAACGCCGCTTCATCGTCGGCGAACTGGCGCGCAGCCGGGGCGCGGGCACGCCCATCCGCCTCGTCTCCAGCGCAAAAAGCTGGCTGTGCCATCCGGGCGTCGATCGCCGCGCGGCCATCCTGCCCGCCGATGCCCCCGAGGAAGTCGAGCGCGTGTCGCCGCTGGAAAGCTCGGTGCGCTATCTGACGCACCTGCGGGAAGCGTGGAACCATCAGCATCCGGACGCGCCGTTCGGCCAGCAGGACGTCACCGTGACGATCCCCGCGTCCTTCGATCCCGCCGCGCGCGAACTCACCGCCGAAGCCGCGGCGGCCGCCGGCTATACGCGCATGACGCTGCTCGAAGAGCCGCAGGCCGCGCTCTACAGCTGGATCCAGAAGTCGGCGGGCGGCTGGCGCAAGCAGGTGAAGGTCGGCGACGTGATCCTCGTGGTCGATGTCGGCGGCGGCACGACCGATCTCTCGCTGATCGCCGTGGTCGAGCGTGAAGGCAATCTTGAACTGCATCGCGTCGCGGTCGGCGAGCACATCCTGCTCGGCGGCGACAACATGGACCTCGCGCTCGCGCATACCGTCGCCCGGAAGCTGGCGGCGCAGGGCACGCAGCCCGATCCGTGGCAGTTGCGCGCGCTCACCTACGCCTGCCGTTCGGCCAAGGAAACCCTGCTCTCCGATCCCGCCGCCGACGCCGTGCCGCTCGTCGTGCCGAGCCGCGGCTCGAAGCTGATCGGCGGTTCGCTGCGCACCGAACTCACGCGCGCCGAGCTGACCCAGATCCTGCTCGAAGGCTTCTTCCCGCAAGTCGACGCCGCGGCGCGTCCCGTGTCGCGCGCACGTGTCGGCCTGACGCAACTCGGCCTGCCCTATGCGCAGGACGCCGCCGTCACGCGTCATCTGGCGGCTTTCCTCGGCCGTCAGGTGAATGCGCTTGCCGAAGTCGAAGGGCTCCGGCGCGAGGCGCCGCAGGGCGCGACGATGCTCCATCCGACCGTCGTCCTGTTCAATGGCGGCGTGTTCAAGTCGCCGCTGCTGGTGGACCGCGTGATGGCCACGCTCAATCAGTGGCTCGCCGCCGAAAACGCGCCCGCCGCACGCCTGCTCGAAGGCGCGGACCTCGACCTCGCGGTCGCGCGCGGCGCGGCCTATTACGGCTACGTCCGGCATGGCCGCGGCGTGCGGATTCGCGGCGGCACGGCGCGCGCGTACTACGTGGCGATCGAATCGGCGATGCCCGCCGTGCCCGGCCTCGAACCGCCGGTGCAGGCGCTGTGCGTCGCGCCGTTCGGCATGGAGGAAGGCACCGACGCCGCGTTGCCCGCGCAGGAATTCGGTCTCGTCGTCGGCGAGCCGGTGCATTTCCGCTTCTTCGGCTCATCGGTGCGGCGCCAGGACCAGGTCGGCACGCTGCTCGATTTCTGGCAGCCCGACGAGCTCCAGGAACTCGAAGAGATCGAGGCCTCGCTGCCGTCGGAAGGCCGCACGCCCGGCGAAGTCGTGCCGGTCAAGCTGCACGCCCGCGTGACCGAGGCGGGCACGCTCGAACTCGAAGCGATTCCGCGCGGTTCGTCGGAACGCTGGAAGGTGGAGTTCGACGTGCGCGGCGGTCCGAACGCCAGCGTCGATCAGGGCATGGGCCTGTAAGTGTCCCGTTTCAGCGTCGGCATCGATCTCGGCACGAGCAATACGGTCGTCGCGTATGCGGCGGCCGGCTCGGACGAGGTGCGCGTGTTCGGCATCGACCAGCTCGTCGCTCCGGGCGAGATCGCGGCGCTGCCGCTGCTGCCGTCGCTGCGCTATCACTACGCGCCGGGCGAGCTTCGCAGCGAAGACCTGCACCTGCCGTGGGGCGAGATGGAAGCGGCCGCGGTCATCGGCCAGTTTGCCCGCAAGCTCGGCGCGCAGGCGCCGGGACGGCTCGTGTCGAGCGCGAAGAGCTGGTTGTCGCACGGCGCCGTGGATCGCCTCGCGCCCATTCTGCCGTGGGGCGCGGGCGACGATGTCGAGAAGATCTCGCCGGTGATCGCCAGCGCGAGCTATCTGGCGCACGTGCACGCCGCGTGGAACGAGCGCTTTCCGGACGCGCCGCTCGACGCCCAGGACGTGGTGCTGACCGTGCCCGCCTCGTTCGACGAAGGCGCGCGCGCCCTCACGCTCGAAGCGGCGCGCATGGCGGGGCTGACCTCGCTGCGCCTGCTGGAGGAACCGCAGGCCGCGTTCTATGACTGGCTGTTCCATCATCGAGCGACGCTTGGTGATGAACTTGCACAGACACGCCTCGTGCTGATCGTCGACGTGGGCGGCGGCACGACCGACCTCACGCTGATCCAGGTCGCGATGCAGGACGGCGAGCCGGTGTTGACGCGCGTCGGCGTGGGCAACCATCTGATGCTCGGCGGCGACAACATGGACCTGGCGCTCGCCCATCTCGTCGAAAGGCGGCTGACGGGCGATACCGCGCGGCTTTCGGCGGCGCGCATGGCGGAACTGGTCGAACGCTGCCGGGCCGCCAAGGAACAACTGCTCGGCAAGGACGCGCCCGCGTCCGTCGCGGTGACGCTGCTGGGCGCGGGCTCGAAGCTGATCGGCGGGGCGCGTTCCGTCGAGATCACGCGCGACGAGATCGGGCAGATCATCGTCGATGGCTTCTTCCCGCAAGTCACCGCGAGCGACCGGCCGGGGCGTGGACGCGGCGGTCTGGTGGAATTCGGCTTGCCCTATGCAAGCGATCCGGCCATCACGCGGCACGTCGCGGCCTTTCTCGGCCAGCACGCGGGCGAGGCGCGCAAGGCGCTCGACCTGCCCGCCGACGCCCTCGCCATTCCCGACACGCTGCTGCTGAACGGCGGCGTGTTCCGCGCCGGGCCGCTGTCGCGGCGCATCGCCCGGACGCTGTCGGACTGGCGCGGCGCGTCGGTCAACGTGCTTGAAAACGCCGATCCCGATGTGGCCGTTGCGCGCGGCGCCGTCGCCTATGCGCTGGCGCGCTCGGGGCATGCGCCGAAGATCGGCGGCGGCTCGGCGCGCAGCTTCTTCCTGTTGCTCGACAACGCGCCCGACAGCACGCGCGGCGTCTGCGTGCTGCCGCGCGGCACCGAGGAAGACCAGCCGGTGCATCTCGCCGATCGCACCTTCGCGCTGACGCTCGGCGCGCCGGTGCGGTTCCACCTGGCGTCGTCGGTGGCGGAGACGGCCTGGCAGGCGGGCGAACTTGCGGACCTCGGCGCATCGGCCGACTTCGTGCGGCTGCCGCCGATCGCCACCGTCGTCGATGCGCACGCCGGCGACCCGGCCCGCCCCCGTGACACCGCCGTGCAGCTGACGACCTCGCTGACCGAAGTGGGCACGCTGGAGATGCACTGCATCGCCGTCGATGACCCGTCGAAACGCTGGCGGCTCGAATTCCAGCTGCGCCATGAGACGGCGCCGGCCGAGCCGGCGGGCGCGGTCACGCATCCGGCGCTGCCGAAGGCTGTCGAACTGATCGACCGCACCTTTGGCGCGCGTTCGCAGGACGTCGGCCCGAAGGAAGTGAAGCGCCTGCGTGCGCAGCTCGAACACGCGCTCGGCACGCGCGATACCTGGGACATCGCCCTGCTGCGCGAGCTCTTCGGCGCGTTGTTCGAGCGCGCGAAGAAGCGCCGGCGCAGCGCCGATCACGAACGCCTGTGGCTCAACCTGACGGGCTCCTGCATGCGGCCGGGCTTCGGCCATCCGCTCGACGACTGGCGCGTCGAGCAGCTATGGACGCTGTTTGACCAGGGCATCCAGTACAGCAACGAAAGCCAGATCTGGTCGGAGTGGTGGACGCTGTGGCGGCGCGCGGCCGGCGGGCTGTCCGAAGCGGCCCAGCTGCGGTTGCTGGACGACATGGCCTTCGTGCTCCAGCCGCCCGGCACGAGCCGTTACCGCCGTGCGGCGGGTGCGGCGCGCGCGGGCTACGAGGACATGGTGCGGCTCGCGGCGTCGCTCGAACGCGTGCCGGTGGAACGCAAGATCGAGGTCGGCGAATGGCTGCTCACGCGGCTGAAGAAGCCTTCCGAGAACATCCAGAGCTGGTGGGCGCTGGGGCGGATCGGCGCGCGCCAGCCGTTCTACGGCAGCGCGCACGGCGTGGTGCCGCCCGATGTCGCTGCACACTGGCTGGACGCCCTGCTCGCGCTCGACTGGAAGAAGGTCGATCCCGCCGCGTTCGCCGCCGTGCAGATCGCCCGCATGACTGGCGACCGCTCGCGCGATCTCCCCGACGAGACGCGCGCCGCCGTCATGCAGCGTCTCGAAGCGATGAACGCGGCGCAGTCGTGGATCGCGATGGTCCGCGAGACGGTGGATCTGGATCGCGCGGACGAAGGCCGTGTGTTCGGCGAGACGCTGCCGGCAGGGCTCAAGCTGCTTCGTTGAACTGCTTCGTTGAACCGCTTCGGTGGGAGCAAGACCGAAATGCTTCGTCATCAGAAGCGTTTTCAGCCGCGCCAGGTCTTGAATAGCGGCGGAGCGCCGCCTATGGTTATCAGTGTGTCGATCCGGACACGTCCTGAAGGAGGTCATCATGCCATCCCCACGCAAGGCTTCAGCTCAGCAACCCGCCGAAACTGAAATGTCGAGCCGCAAGAAAACGGCCGGCACCAAGGCATCGCCCGCCAAGGCCGCAGGCGCAAAAGAGATGCAGGTCACCAAGCGCACCACCAAGGCAAAACCGAAGTCCTGAGCGGTCATCGCACGATCCGCCCTCTTCATCGCGCGGGGGGCATTTCCTGTGGCTATCCTTCGACACGGCGGGCGCGGCCTTCGCGGCGCTCGCTGTTCGACCCCGCCGGTTCCTGCCTGATCCCCCGATACCCCGCCTGAAAAGACCCATAAAACCGCAATATTTGCCGGATATAACGGTTGTTGGCTAAAAAAAGGCGTATTGGTATGACTGCATTGTCCTAAAGTAGAGTCCCCCATCCCAGAGCGAGCATGAAGATGGCCGTACCGCAACGCGCCGCCGGCGTGCGTACCCCAGGAGTGCTGTCCGCGGCCGCCCGCGAAGCCGTCGCGAGCCTGGTGCGCAATCTCGCGATCCCGGCGCCGTTCTCCGATCCCGCTCTCGAGGCCCAGTTCCTCGAGGATCACAGTCAGCGCTTCTGCGCGTTCCGGCGCGCGTCCGCGCTGCTCGCGCTCGTCATCTGGACGTGCTTCCTCTGGTGGGACTTCAGCTTCGTGCGCGGCAACAAGGCGCTCAACGTGCGCCTCGCCGACATCCTCGCGCTGCGTTTCGCGGGCGTCGCGCTGCTGATTTTCGTCGGCGCGCTGGTGCTCCGGCCGTCGTTCCGCTCGCATGCGAACGCGCAGCGCGTCATCCTCACCGGCATCTACGGGCTGCTGTGCCTGATCCTGACGATGGTCGCGATCACCCCCGCGCCCTACAACTACACGCAGTATTTCATCGGCCTCTATCTGGCGCTGTTCTTCCAGTTCAGCTTCTTCTACCTGCGCTCGCGCGTCGCGCTGACGGCCGGCGCCATCACGATGGCCTCGGTCGTGCTGTGCCAGATCACGATCCACCTGCTCAACACCGAGGACTTCTTCGCCGGCCTGTTCTATATGTTCAACGTGCTGATCGTCGGACATGGCGTCTGCACGCACGCCGAGCGCGTCTCGCGCGAACGCTACAGCTCCGAGCGCGCGCTGGCCTCGCTGAACGACGAACTGCGTGCCGCCAACGGCTCGCTCGGGCGCAAGAACCGCGAGCTGGAGATTTCCAAGAAGGATCAGGAAAACAAGACCAACGCGCTGCTCGCGCTGCGCGAACAGCAGATGATCGCGGCGCAGACCGCGAGCCGCGACAAGTCCAACTTCCTCGCCGCCGCGACCCACGACCTGCGGCAGCCGATGCATGCCCTCAACCTGTTCCTGCAGGCCGCCGCCGAAGCCATTCGCAACGGCGAGTTCGACCAGGCCGAGCGGCTCATCAACGATTGCGGCCGTTCCTCCGTGATCCTCGCGCGGCTGCTGAACGCGGTGCTGGATCTGTCGCGGCTGGAATCGGGACGGGTCGTGCCGCGCTATCACGTGTTCGACGTGCGGCAGATCGTCGAGGAAGCCGCCGAGCAGTTGCGGCCGTTCGCGACGAGCCGGGGCGTCGAGCTGCGCCTGCGGCTGCCGAAGGAAGAAGTGGTCTGCGTGCGCAGCGATGCGCACTGGCTCGGGCGCGCGGTCGCCAATCTGGTCTCGAACGGCATCAAGTACGCGGACGCCAGCAAGTCGACCTGGCCGACCGTGATCGTCGGCGTGGTGCGCTCGGCCACGCGCGCGCGCATCGACGTGCTGGACAACGGCATCGGCATTCCCGCCGATTATTTCGACGCCATCTTCCAGCCGTTCTTCCAGGTCGACAATCCCGAGCAGGATCGCGACAAGGGGCTGGGCCTCGGACTGTCGATCGTCAACGCGGTCATGTCGATGCTCGACCAGCATCGGATCGAACTCAAGTCCACCGAGGGACGCGGCTCGCGCTTCTCGCTGGAAATGCCGCTGTGCGGGCCGTCGCAGGACAAGCCGTCGGCGCGCGCGCCGGCACGCTCGGAAGCGGCCGAAGCCGCGCAGCTGAAGGGGCGCTACGTGCTGCTCGTGGAAGACGACGGGCTCGTGCGCGCCTCCACGGAAGCGCTGTTGTCCCAGTGGGGCGTGCTGTTCGATTCGGCGGCGACCTTCGAGGAATACGAGGACATCCTGAGCGACATCGAGCGTTTTCCCGATCTCATCATTACCGATTTCCGTCTGCGCGACACCCGCACTGCCCGCCAGGTGGCGATGCTCGGCGCCGCGAAGCTCGGCCGGCCGTGTCCCGTGCTCGTGGTGACCGGCGAGCCGGCGGCCTGCATCGTGCCGCTCGCCTGTGACCAGGACGTGCTGAGCAAGCCGGTCAGCCCGGCCGAACTGCGGCGCGGCATGCTCGCGCTGCTGCCGCTTCACGAGACGGCGGACGCCGCATGACGCTGCACAAGATCATCTACGACACCGATCCCGGCATCGACGACGCCATCGCGCTCGTGTTCCAGGCGCTGCATCCGGATATCGAACTGGTGGGCATCACGAGCGTGTTCGGCAACGCGGATATCGACACGACCACCGCCAACGCGCTCTATCTCGCGCAGCGCTTCGCGCCGGGCGTGCCGGTCGTGCGCGGCGCGGCGGCGCCGCTGCGGCGGCCCGCGCCCCTGCCGATTCCGCATATTCATGGCAAGGACGGGCTCGGGGAGATCGAGCGGGATGGCGGTTCCGGGAAAGAAGACGGGCGGGAAGCGCATCGCTTCATGGTCGAGACGGTGCGGGCGCATCCCGGCGAGATCACGCTGCTCGCGGTCGGGCCGCTGACCAATCTCGCGCTCGCGCTGCAACTGGATCCCGGCATCGCGACGCTGGTGCGCGAGGTCGTCGTGATGGGCGGCGCGTTCGGCATCCATGGCGCGCTCGGCAACGTCACGCCGGCCGCCGAAGCAAACATGCACGGCGATCCCGATGCCGCCGACATCGTGTTCGGCGCGCCCTGGAAGGTGTCGATTGCCGGACTCGATGTGACGCACGAAACCGTGATGACCACCGCTTTCCTGGCCGCGCTGCGCGACAACGCCGGCGACGCGGGCCGGTTCGTGTGGGACGTGTCCCGCTTCTACGAGCGCTTTCATGCGGAGGAAGGCGTCACGGGCGGCATCTACGCGCACGATTATTCGGCGGCGGCCTTCGTCGTGGCGCGCGAATGCTACGTGACGCGGCGCGGCCCGGTGCGTGTGCTGACGGAAGGCATCGCCGCCGGCCTCACCGTGCAGAAGCCCGCTTCGATGCACGCGCCCGCGCCCGAGTGGGACACGCGTCCGGCCTGCGATGCATGCATCGGCGTGGATGCGGACGCCGTGCTGGAACTCTTCGCCGCGACCTTAAGCAACCAGGCGCGCGCCGAGCCACTGGCGTAGCGCCTCGACTTCCTCCATGCAGACCGAGTGCGGCATCGGGTAGGCATGCCATTCGACGTCGCAGCCCTGCTCGCGCGCGAACTCGCAGGCCTGTTCGCCGAGGCTCGGCTTCAGGACGTCATCGAAGGTGCCGTGCGCGGCAAAGATCGGTATGGTGCGGTTCGCCTCGCTCAAGGCTTCGCCGATCAGCCCTTCCGACGGAATGTAGCCCGACAGCACGATCAGCCCCGCGAGCCGCTCCGGATGCGTGAGGCCGGCGTGATACGTCATCGCACCGCCCTGCGAGAAGCCCGCCAGGAAGATGCGTTCAGTGGGAATGCCGCGCGCGGTCTGTTCGGCGATCAGCTCGCGCACCCGCGCCACCGATGCCTCGATCCCCGACTCATCCACACGCCGGTTCACGCCTTCGAAGGACAGGATGTCGTACCACGCGCGCATCACATAGCCGTTGTTCGCGGTGACGGCGATCTCCGGCGCGTTCGGAAACACGAAGCGGATGGCGGGGGCATCGGCGAGGCGCAGCTCAGGCACGAGCGGGATGAAGTCGTTGGCATCGGCGCCGAGGCCGTGCATCAGGATCACGGCAAAGCGCGGATCCGGCGCGGTTTCGATCTCGATAGTGGCGGGTTGGTCGGTCATTGATCGGCACTCCATGGCTTGAATACGCGGGCTGCCTGGATGCGCTGCTGGGCAGCGGGACAGCGGGACAGCGGCTAGACGATCGGCACGAGAATCTGCACGATCCCCACGATGGACACCAGCCACACGAGCGAGCGCACGAACGGCACACCCGCCACGTATAGCGGCACGTACACCAGGCGCGCGACGAAGTAGGCCAGCGCGCCGTAATGCGTCAGGACGTTCTCGCGCCCGGTCACGTGCACGATCAGCACTGCGATGGCGAAGATCGGCAGGGTTTCGAAAAGGTTCGTCTGGGCCCGCAGCAGCCGCCCGGAGAGCCTGCCGGGCGGCCGTGCGGGAGCGTCGCGCGGGCCGGCGTTGTAGCGCAGCCCCACTTCGCGGCTGCGTACGAAGGCTGGCAGCAAGACTTGCACCAGCGCGAGCACGAGTGTCCATGCCAGCATCGTCAGTTCGAAACTCACGGCGCCTCCATCGATGAATGCCCGGAACGGGTCGCGCCATCATGCCATCGCGATCCGCGAGCGTGTTACCTTGAATACGGTCCGGCTCTACTCGTCCCGTCGTCATGCATGCATTGACCCTCCACCTCTCGCCCGGCTGCGACCTGCGCGCCGCGCTCGATGACGCCTTCCAGTCGCGCGGGCTTTCGGCGGCGTTCGTGCTGCAGGGCATCGGCAGCCTGAGTGTCGCGCGGATCCGTTATGCGGGCCGCGACGACATCGCCGCGTTGCAGGGCGATCTGGAAATCCTGACGCTGGCCGGTTCGCTTTCCGCGCAAGGTCCGCACCTGCACATGAGCATCTCCGATGCCGACGGCCGGGTCATCGGCGGGCACGTCGCGCCGGGCTGCATCGTGCGGACGACGGTCGAGCTCGTCGTCGCGCATCTGCCCGAAGAGCGCTACACCCGCGAACCCGATGCCATCACCGGCTTCGCGGAACTGGTCATCCGGGCTGGGTGACCACGGCCGGCGGCAGCACGCCGTCGAGCGCCAGATCGTGCCGCGCGATCATCTCGAACGCGCCATGCGTCTCCGAATAGTCCCAGCGTTCCACCGTGGTCCGGCGCTCACCGCTTGCGGCGGCGTCATGACGGATCAGGTTCACCGAATTGTCGATGGTGCCGCGCGTGCGGCTCGACAGCGCCGTGCCCGCCTGCACCGCCCACATGCGCCGGGGCAAACCGGCGAAGGTATGGTGCAGCGGCAGGACATAAGGCAGATGGATATGCCCGCCGAGAATCAGGTCCGCGCCGGCGCGCGCCCAGCGCGTCACCGCGCGCTCGCGTCCGTGCAGCAGGTTCGTCTCGTCCTGCGCGCGCGTCACGGCCACCGGCTGATGGGTGACCACCACGCGCAACTGCGCCGGCTGTTCGGCCTGCGCCGCTTCCAGCCGTGCCGAGACGCGCCGGATCTGCGCCATCGACACTTCGCCGTCCTTGTGCCGCCAAGGACGCGTCGTGTTGACGCCGAGCACCAGCAGCGCCGCCGATTCGAAGCTCGGCTCGAGGTCCGCGCCGAACGCGCGCTGATGATTGGCGTAGGGAGTGCAGAGACGCGCGAGCGGATTGAACAGCGGAATGTCGTGATTGCCCGGCACGACGAGCGTGGGCGTGGCCCCGAGCCTATCGACGAACGCCCGCGCGGCCGCGAACTGGCTGCGGCGCGCGCGCTGCGTGATGTCGCCCGACAGGACCACGAGATCGGGCGGCAACGTTTCGATCAGATGCAGCAGCGCGGCGACCACCGCAGGCCGTTCGGTGCCGAAATGAGGATCCGATATCTGCAACAGCAAGGTCATGAACGATTCGCTTCCGCCACCTCGGGCTCGGGTTTGAGCAGGAGCAGCGGCCGGTCGGACACGCGGAATTCGAGCGGCAGTTGCAGCCGCGTGATCTCGCCATCGGTGGCGATCTTGACGAGCTTGCGCTTCTTTGACGGATGCGTCACCACGATCCGCTCGAAGGTCAGGCTCGTCACGTGATCCGAATCGGCGAGACGCCCCGCCGCGCCATGCAGCGACAGCCACAGATGCATCAGCCGTCCGACCGGCCGCGGCGCAAGCGCTGCGAGCAAACCCTGTTCCAGTGCGCGCGCGGCATCGGGCATGCCGATCTGCTCCATTTGCAGCCGGTTGTTGGCGACGAAGAGCGTCGATGAGCGCAACTCGGTCGTGCGGCCTTCGTGTTCGAGATGCAGGCGCAGATGGCGGTGCGGCTTGAGCATCGTATACAGCGCCGACCACAGCGCCACCAGCCGGCTGCGGCCGAACTGCTGCTTGTAGGTTTCGCGGTCTTCGAGCAGGCGCGGATAGAGGCCGAGGCTCGCGTTGACGAGAAACATCCGTCCGTTGGCGAAGCCGGTCTGCGTCGGATACGCGCGCGCGGCGAGGAGCAGTTTCGTGGAGGATTCGAGGTCGGCGGGAATGCCGTGATCGCGGCTGAAATAGTTGAAGGTGCCGCGCGGCAGCACCGCGAACGGGCAGCCGGCGTCCAGCGCCGCGTGCGCGACGGTGCAGAGCGTGCCGTCGCCGCCCGCGCCGACGAGCACGCCGTCCTGCGCGCGCGCCGCGTCTGCCGTTTCACGCGCGACCGCTTGCAGCCGGCGCGGATCCTCGACGACGCGCAGTTCGAAGCGGCGCCCCGCCGCGCCGAGTTCGCGTTCGAGCACGACGCGCGTTTCGTCGACGAGCTTGCGGCCGGAACCCGCGTTCATCACGATGAAGAACGGCGCGTCAGGAGCGAGGGTGATGGCCGTTTCGGCCGACGTGACGGATGGGGATGCAACGGTAGGGGTCATCGGCAGCGCTCCTCGCGGTTTCGTTGCGATTCCCGTGCGCGATGGACACGGCGAACCGCCGCGCGCCTGATGCGCAGGTGCGCGGCGGCTTGCCGATTATAACGAATGGCTTACAGTCCGGATGCGGCAGCTTACGTGTGTTCGCCGCGAATGTAGTACTCGAGCTGCTGGATGGTGTACTGCTGCTCGGCCATGATGTTTTTCACCAGATCGCCGATCGAAATCATGCCGACCAGCTTGCCGCCGTCGATCACCGGCAGATGGCGCATGCGCTTTTCGGTCATGAGCGCCATGCAGTCGTCGGTGGTCTGGTCGGGGCGCACGTAGCGCACCTGCGACGTCATGATGTCGCGCACCGGCGTCTGCTTCGACACGCGGTCCATCAGGACGACTTTGCGCGCATAGTCGCGCTCGGTCATGATGCCGACGATCTCGTCGCCCTCGGTGACGATCACCGCGCCGATATGCCGGTCGGCCATCATCTTGATGGCATCGAAGACCGATGCCGTGGCGGCCACCGTAAAGACCGTCTGGTCGGGTTTCGAACTCAGTACCTGTGCGACTGTTGCCATCGAGCGCCTCCGACTGGCTTCGCGCGGTCTGCCGGCGCATCGTGCCGGCGTGGTGCGCATTGTTGTACGCGGAAAACGATGCTGTCTCTGGGCGACGGTCTTGTTGTGCGCCTTTCAAGAGCCTAAAGCCTTGCGCGCGACGCCCTCATCGGCATTAACCCGACCATTCGGAAAAAAGTATAGATCAACGATGTGACGCGCCGCCTGCATCGTGCAAAGGCCGCGCACCGTCTTCCTTCAGTTTCCGCGACGCGTGCCGCTATTCAGACACCCGGCGGAAATCATCGCCGGATGCGGCATACAGGACGGCAACGCGGCGCGACGCGCCACTCAGGGAGAACAGGTGAGCACTTCACAACAGGATATCGAGCAGCGCGTGCGGCTCGCAGGCAGCAACATGTTCGAATTGCTCCTTTTCAGGCTCGGCGAGGCGCCGGGCTCGGAGCAGCGCGAACTGTACGGCATCAACGTCTTCAAGGTCCGCGAGATTCTCGCGATGCCGTCGATCACGGCCGTCGCCGGATCGAGCGAAGAGATTCTCGGCGTCGCCGATATCCGCGGCCAGATCATTCCGGTCATCGATCTCGCGCGCATCACCGGTTGCCGTCCGAAGAACGGTCCGAAAATCCTGCTGGTCACCGAATTCGCGCGCACGACGCAAGGCTTCGCCGTCGAGGAAGTCGACGATATCGTGCGGCTCGAATGGAATCAGGTGCTGTCGGCGGAATCGCACTCAGGGGGCACCGCCGTGACGAGTTTCGCGCGGCTGGACGGCAACGTCGACGGCTCGCGCCTCGCGCAGGTGCTCGATGTCGAGCGCATCGTGCGCGACGTGCTGCCGGGACAGACCTCCGACATCACCGAGGCCAGCACCGGCCGCCTGCAACTGAGGCCGGGCGCACGCGTGCTCGCCGCCGACGATTCCGGCGTGGCGCGCGCGCTGATCGAGCAAAGCCTGACCGCGATGGGCGTGCCGTTCGTCATGACGAAGACCGGCCAGGAAGCGTGGAACGTGCTGGAAGCCGCGCTGAAGAAAGCGCAGAAGGAAGGCACCGAAGTCGCCGATCAGATCGCGCTCGTACTCACCGATCTCGAAATGCCGGAGATGGACGGCTTCACGCTCACGCGCCGCATCAAGGCCGAGAGCGGCCTGATGCACATTCCGGTGGTGATCCATTCGTCGCTGTCCGGTTCAGCGAACGAACAGCATGTGCGCAAGGTCGGCGCGAATGCCTATGTGTCGAAATTCGAGGCGTCCGAGCTGGCCAGCGTGATGCGCGGCGCCCTCGCCCGGGCCGCGTGACGCCGGCCTGAACAGCGTTTCCCAAAACGATCGGCGCCCGGTGGTGCAGACCTCGTGAGTCTGCGCCGCCGGGCGCCGAAATTCATTCAGACCGTCAGCCTGGCCGGTACGCCAGGCTTGACCGGTTCGATCAGTGACCGAAGAAAACCGATTGCGCGTTGTTGTTGCTCGATTGGGCGCGATTGCCCGATTGAGCCAGCGATTCACGCGAGCCGCCGAAAGCGGTCGTGTTCACGCCGTTGGCGTTTTCCTGAGCGGCGATGGCTTGTGCGCTCGGGCCTTGCTGCGAAGCGGGCGCGCCGACAGCCGGACGGTAGAACGGAGCCGGACCGTAGCCGCTTGCAAACGCGGGGGCGGCGACAGCGGCGGAAACAGCGATAAGCAGGGTAGCGAGAAGATTGCGTTTCATGGTGTGTGCTCTAAAGACGGTTGACGTTCAATCAGAAAGCGCCGCAGCGGTCTTGCGAGAAACTGTCTGCTACGTCGATGGAATGCAGTGTATACCCCTACTATCGCTTTTTTATCCCCATTGGTTTCAATACAGTTTTCGTGGAATGCCAACAATCGCTGGCCGCACAATCGTGCTGAAACCGCGCAGCGGCTCGCAGCGTAAGGGATTTAAGCCGGAATAGATGTTCTGTCACCGCACGCTTCATTCGGCGGGGACGGAACAATATTTAGCGCACGAGCGTGCGTTAAAAACGTTGGCGCACGTGATTTCCGGCGTTATCAGTGAACGACCAGCCGCTCGATCAGATGCACCAGCGCGCCGGGCGGGTTGCCCTTCTGGCAATAGCCGTCGAAACCTGCGGGCAGCCCTTGCGGCCGCACGCTTTCCTCGCCAAGCGCCGTGAACGCAATGATCACCGCATCCCGCGTATGAGCGATACGCCGAAGCACGCGCGCGGTTGCGTAGCCATCGTGTTCGGGCATGGTGATGTCGAGAATGACGACATGCGGCACCCAGTGATCGACGGCGTGCAGCGCGTCCACGCCGGAGAGCGCGAAGCGCGTGTCGAAACCGTCCGAGATCAGCGCGGCAGAAAGCGCTTCGGCGCTGAAGGCGTTGTCGTCGACGACCAGGATGCGCCACTGGTCGCGATCCACGTCGACATTACGGCGCGACCACAGCGCGCAATGGGGGGAATGCAGGGAAACGGACATGAGCCAGTCGACGGATTCGTATGCCCGCAGTGCAGCACGAATCGAGCCCGGCCCAGGCGGAAAGCATTCAGGCGGTGTCGTCGTTGGCGGACGGTGCGGCCTTGTCGTCCTTCTTGCCCTTGCGTTTCTTGCTGGACGCTGCCGCTTCGGTGTCGCGCAGGCGAGCGTTGGCCTCGACCAGCGATGCGGCGTCGCGCTGGCGCAACACGAGATCCAGCTCGCCGAGCGCGCCCAGCAGCGCCGCCTGCTCGGCATCGTCCAGCAGCGCACCGCTCTGTGTCACGCGCCGCGCCTCCTTGTCGAGACGCTTCAGGAGTTTCGCGCCGAAGCGCGTATCGATGGCGCTCTCGCGCGTCAACGTCCCAATGACCGATGCCAGCCGGATGAGTCCTCCGGCGGTGGTCTGAGTCGCGCCGTCCAGATCGTCGTGGTCTTCCAAAACCTTCTCCCCAAGTTGGCGCGCGGCGCCCGGTGCGCGGCCGGCCCGATGCGGACGCCGCATGAGCGCCCGTCTCCGGTCCGGCGATGATACGCCGCCAATATGACAGTCATTATTTGCATGTACCGATGCACTCACCATGATCGTTTCACGGTCGTCACGCGTTACGATCCCGATTCGGGGCGCGACCGATGGCACACTACTGCGTGGCGTCCGCCGCGGCGCCTGTCGCAGACACGCAGATCGCCCCAGAACCGCAACCGAATCCCGCATGAATCCCGCTACCCTGCAAAGACCGCCTTACGGCTCCGATTTCTCCGGCCTCGTCTGCGGCTTTCGATTCCACGTCGATCAGCCCGGCGAACCGATCGATGCAGAGGCCGCGAGCGCATGGCTCGCCCGCGACGACACGACCAAGGAGTTCGTCTGGCTGCATTTCGATCTGGCGAACAGTGCGTGCGAACGCTGGATGCGCGGCCGGCTCGACTTGCCGGACGCGTTCTTCGACACGCTGCACGAAGGCTCGCACTCGACGCGCCTCGAGCATCACGAGGGCGCGCTGTTCGCGCTCATCAACGACGTGATGTTCAACTTCGAACTGACGCCTTCCGAGATCGCCACATTGTGGGTTTATACGCACCAGAAGCTGATCGTGACCGCGCGTCTCAAGCCGTTGCGATCGGTCGACTCGTTGCGCGAATCGGTCAGGCGCGGCGAGGTCTTCCGCTCGCCGGCCGAATTGCTGGCGCATCTGCTGCGCGATCAGGCCGACCTGCTGGTGCAGATCGTGCGGCGCACGAGCGTCGAGGTCGATGGACTGGAAGACCGCTTTCTGTCGATGCGCGGCACCGAGATGCGCACCGACCTCGGTGGACTGCGCCGCGTGCTGGTCCGGCTGCAACGCCTGCTCGCGCCGGAACCCGGCTCCGTGTTCCGGCTGCTTGCCCGGCCGCCGCGCTGGCTGCATGCCCAGGACATTCAGGACCTGCGTGACGCCACCGAAGAGTTTTCGCTCGTGCTCAACGATCTCGCGGGTCTGGTCGAGCGCATCAAGCTGCTGCAGGAGGAAGTGGGCACGCGCATGGACGAACAGAGCAACCGCACACTGTTCACGCTGACGCTCGTGACCGTGCTGGCGCTGCCGATCAATATCGTCGCGGGCTTCTTCGGCATGAATGTCGGCGGCATTCCGCTCGCCGAGAATCACCACGGCTTCTGGCTGCTCGTGGTGATCGTCGCGAGTTTCACCGCGTTGGCGGGATGGTGGGCCTTCCGGCGCCGCCGCAACGGCTGAGCGTCTCAAGGGCGCGTCAGAAGCCCAGGTTGCTCAGGCCCGGATGCTCGTCGGGACGACGGCCCAGCGGCCAGTGATATTTCCGGTCCGCTTCCTTGATGGGCAGGTCGTTGATCGACGCATGACGATGCGTCATCAGCCCCTGCTCGTTGAATTCCCAGTTCTCGTTGCCGTAGCTGCGATACCAGTTGTTGGCATCGTCGTGCCATTCATACGCAAAGCGCACCGCGATGCGGTTGCCCGTGAAGGCCCACAGTTCCTTGATCAGGCGATAGTCCAGTTCGCGCGCCCATTTGCGGCGCAGGAACGCCACCACTTCCTCACGTCCGTTCGCGAATTCGGCGCGATTGCGCCAGCGTGTATCCGTGCTGTAGGCGAGCGACACACGCTCCGGTTCACGCGTGTTCCATGCATCTTCCGCGAGACGCACTTTCAGACGGGCCGATTCTTCATCGAACGGCGGGAACGGCGGCTTGCTTTCCATGACGATTCCTCCTGTAAACAGAACAGCGGCAGACAATTGACAGATTCGCGCCTGGTAGACAAGTCTGTCTACTCCGACGCACTCTAGCGCAGGTAGACGAACCTGTCTACAATCGCCGGCATGAATACGGCAGCCTCCCTGATCGAGTTTCCGGAACTCACGCCCGATGCGCGCATTCTCCAGACCGCGCATGATCTGTTTTATCGCGACGGCATTCGCGCCACGGGCATCGACCGCGTGATCGCCGAATCAGGCGTCGCGAAGAAGACGTTCTATCGTTATTTTCCGAGCAAGGACGATCTGATTGTCGCGTTCCTCGAGTTCAGGCACGACAACTGGATGAACTGGTTCAAGGACGCGCTGCAACGGCACGGCGGCACGCTGGCGGCGCTGGTGCCGGCGCTGGCGGAATGGTTCGGCGCCGAAAGCTATCGCGGCTGCGCGTTCATCAACTCGGTGGTGGAAATCGGCGGCACGTTGCCGCAGGCGGTAGAGATCGCGCGACGGCACAAGCGCGACATGACGTCCGCCATTCGCGCACTCATGCCGGCCGCGCGCACCGCCAAAGCCGACGCGCAGGCGCTCGCCCTCGCAGTGGACGGCGCCATTGTCGCCGCGCAGTTCGCCGACTCGCCCGCGGATGCGTTGAAGGCGCTCGCGCGCCTGGTGCGCGCGGTGAAGCGCGGCACCAGCGCGGAATGAAGCAGTCTTAGCGGGAAGACACTTCGGGCGAGCCGCCCAACAGCGCGTTCATCGAATCGATGTCTTCCATGCTCAGCGTCGCCACGTCCGCCTTGAGCCGCAGGAACGCAACCAGCGCCTCATAACGTGAACGCAACAGGTCGCGCTTCGCGGTATAGAGCGTGTCGATGGCGCGCAGGACGTCCGTGCTCGCGCGGCTGCCCACCTTGAAGCCGACCGTCGTCGCCTGCAGCGACTCGTCTGCCGTCGCGACGAGATGCGTCAGCGATTCACTGCGAATGCGTTCACGCACATAGCGCGCGTGGTCATCGCGCGCGGCGGCTTCGGCCTGCACCGAGGCCGCGTTGAAGGTCTGCTCCGCCTTGTCCTGCTGCGCGAGCGACTGCTTCACCCGCGCCTGGATCTCGCCTCCCGAGAACAGCGGAACCTGCACCTGCAACATGCCGACGGTGGTCGTGGTCGGACGCGAATAGCCGCCCGCCGCGCCCGCCGGCGTATAGCTGCCCGTCACGCTGACCACCGGATAGCCGGCCGCGCGCGCCTTCGCGGAATCGAATTGCGCGATCTTCCAGCCCAATTCTTTCGACTGCACTTCATACGCGCTCGTCTTCGCCTGCTCGGCCCAGGCTTCCTGCCCCTCCGTGAGACCCGGCGGAGTCATGCCGGCGGGCAACGGCGTCAGCGCCACGAACGGCTGTCCCGTCGCCTGCTGCACCGCGCGACGCTTGACGCCCAGTTCCTCTTGCGCGTCCATTGCCTGCAATTGCGCCTGTTCACGCGCGGCGTCGATTTCGCGTTCGTCGATCAGCGTCGCCTCGCCCGCCGCGCGCTTGCGGCGCACCTGATCGCGCTGCGCCTCGATGGCCTTCAGATACTCGCCCGAGCGCTTCACTTCGTCTTCCGCGGCGAGTTCGTCGAAGTAGGCACGCACTGCGCGCAGGATGGACTTCTGCTGCGCCGCGGCCAGATCGACGGCCCCTTGCGCAACGATGTAATCCGCCTGCCGATAGGCCGTCCACTTGCTCCAGTCGAACAGCGGCTGCGTGATGTTGACCATCCAGCCGCTCTGCCAGTAGGTCTGCCGCGGATAGGGATCCATGTCGATACGGTTGTACGCGCGGCCCCAGCCGCCGGTGATTTGTGGCAACAAGCCCGCGCGTGCGATCGGTACCGACAGCTTCGCGGCCTCGTAGGCAGCGCGGGCCTGGCCCAGCTCCGCGTCGTAATCGAGTGCTTGCTGCACGACCGTGGAAAGATCGTCGGCTTGCGCCAGATGGGTGGTTCCGAGCAGCACGAGCAGCGCCGTTGCGCCCAAGCCTCGCTTAAGCATAGGCGGCCTCCTGCTCAGCGCCGGCGTCTTCGCGCACCAGCGCGCCGTCTTCGAAGCGATAGCGGATGTCGAACCACGATGCGAGCGACATGTCATGCGTGATCACCACCACCGTGCGATTGAGATTGCGCAGCAGCGTGGCGATATGCTGTACGGACACCGGATCGAGATTCGAGGTGGGTTCGTCAAGCAGCAGCACCTCGCGCTGCTGATACAGCGCCCGCGCCAGCAGCAGACGCTGACGCTGCCCCGCCGAGATGTTCGCGATGGTGTCGCTGATGACCGTGCGTGTGCGCATCGGCAGCCGCATGACGTCCGGCAGCAGACCGACGTCGTCGAGGATCGCGTGGACGCGATCCTCGTCCGTCTGGCCTGCGAACAGTGTGATGTTGTCGGCGATGGAACCATGCAGGATGATGTCGCCCTGCCGCATGTGCGCCTGATGCCGGCGGATTTCATCGACGGCGAGATTCGGCCACGCGATGCCGTTCAACACGATCTGCCCGTCCTGCAGCGGCTCGGCCGCCGACAACAGCTTGAACAGCGTCGACTTGCCGCTGCCGGACGGTCCGGTGATGACGATCTTGTCGCCCTTGCTGATCCGGAAACCCGCATCGCGCAATACCGGCTGATCCGAAATGCCGTACTTGAAGGTCACGTTGCGCACGTCGATGCAGTCGAACTGACGCACTTCCGTTGCGCGTTGCGTATCGGGCAGCGGCGTATAGCGCTCGTTCTCGCATTCGACGATGTCGTCGACACGCGCCGTCGGCACACTCAGCATGAAGTACTGGAACATTGCGCCGATGGCGCTCGCGAGCCGCTCCGACATCAGCGACTTGTAGATCAGGAACGAATAGAACACGCCGACCGAAATCTTGCCGCCCAGCATGAGGCGCGCCGCCATCCAGGTGATGACGAGCGTGTCCGCATAATTGACCAGCTTGAGAAAGCCGTCGCGCCGGCAGGCCAGGCGGCTGCTCTGCAACAGGGCCGAGGCATAGGCCTTGAACAGCGTCATGTGAATGGCCGTGCGGCGCGTCTCCCCCTGAGCCAGCTTGAGCAGCGACGCGGCGCGGATGGTCTCGATCAGCGAATCGTCGCAACGCGCGGAGGTTTCGAGCACGAGCGCGTGAGTGTCGCGCATTGCCGGGTACATGCTCAGCGCGATGAGCACATACAGCGCGAACACCGCCAGCGCAATGAACGTGAGCTGCGCGCTCTGGATCAGCATCAGTACGAGCGCCAGCACGCCGACCGCCAGATCGATGTGCAGCGTAATGGCCGAACGCGTGGCATACGCGCTGATTTCATCCTGCGCCTTCACGCGGGCGAAGACATCGCCGACGTGACGCTTCTCGAACCACGACATCGGATTGCGCAGCAGATGACGCACGACACCTTCCGTCGAGTTGATCTGCGTGAGGGTATAGAGCAGTTCGGTCAGATACTTCTGCACGTACTCGCTCAGCGCGCCCAGCAGGAAGATGCTGGCGAAGCTCATGATGAGCACGTTCAGCAGGTTGCGATTGTCCGCCGCAACGACATGGTCCAGCGTGAGATTGCCGAAGTACGGCATCGAGAGAATGGCGAACTGGCTGCCGAGCGCGACGAACAGCACCTTGGCCGTCTGCCGCTTCAGTTGCGGACTGAAGGCGCGCACGCGCTTCAACGCTGCCGGCACGCGCGACTTCGCGCGGATGCGCGGCATCTCGGGTGTGGGCGAGAACTCGAGCAGGAAGCCGGAAATGGCTGAGCGGAAGGTATCCATCGACACGCGCCGGCGGCCGGTGGCCGGATCGAGGATGCTGATATAGCCGCGGCTCACCTTCTCGAACACGACGAAGTGCGCGCCGCCGAAGTGCAGGATCGAGCCTTTCTTGACTTCGGAAAGATGCGACGGGTCGAAGCGATACGCCTGCACCGCCAGGCCAAAGTCCACGGCCACGTCGTACAGGTCCATCAAGCTCAGGCCGTTCGCGGAGATGGGCTTGTAGGCGGACAGCTCGCGCACTTCCGTCGCGCGGCCGAGATGCGACAGCACCATCGCCAGGCACGCGTAGCCGCATTCGGCTACTTCATTCTGATAGATCACTCGCACGTTCATCCCCTCAACATTCGAAACAGTGGCGCCAACACCCATTCGGCGATGCTTCTGCGCTCCACGACGATGCTCGCGGTCGCGCGCATGCCGGGAAGAATCGCGAAATGCTGACCTTCGAAGTCGAAGGTATTGCCGCGCAGCGTGGCCCACGCGAGATAGTCGCCTTCGCTGTCCGAGCCTTTCGAGCCGGCGGTCTGCTCCGGGTCGGGCGTGCCCGGCGTGCCCTGGTTGCTGGGCGGGCTCGCGGGCAGCACGGTGGTTCCCGAAATGGAATCGATGCGCGCCTCGTAGGTGCCGAACTTGGCGTAGGGAAAGGCGTCGAACTTGAGCCGCACGAGCTGACCTTCGCGCACGAAGCCGCGACGCCGCGACGGAATGCTCAGCGCGACACGCAGCGGCCCGCCCTCCTTGGTCGCGATGACCAGCGCGACATCGCTCGTCGACAACATGCGTCCCGCCACCAGTCCCGAGAACGTCACCACGCCGCCCTTCGGCGCGGACACCGTCGCGTCCTGGCGCTGCTGCTCGTAGCGGGCCTGTACGTCGTCGGACCTGCAAAATTGGGTTTTGTTCGTGGACGCCTCGGGGCATTCATCAGGTGGCCTTGTACTTTTCGAACTCAGGCAGTTGTAGGAGGTGCGAGC
>NZ_JARUXP010000004.1:482111-515860 GCF_031451315.1 Caballeronia sp. LZ032 | reverse complement strand
ATAGGCCCATTTCATATTGAAACTGGGAGTTTCGCAACTGCTTATCTGCACCTATCCGCACGCTGCGCTTGGCTTCGCGCGATTCTGCAAGACCGACTACGTCCTGGATGTCGCGTGCGCGGCGCGCGTCGAGCTCGCCCAGTTGCGCGGCGAGATCGGCCTGCGCGCTGCGCGCGGCGCCGATCTCGCCATTGAGCTGCTGACGCCGCGCCACGATCTGCGACACGCTCGCCTTGCCCTGATGCACGTCGGCGCGGGCTTGCTCGACCTTGTCGGCGGTCACGTACTCCGCCACCGAATTGAGCCGCGTCAGACGCTGCTGATACTCGCCGACCAGCTGGCTGGTCTGAGAGATCTGGGCATCGAGCGCGGCCAGTTCTGCACGGCGGCTCGCTTCCGTGGTCCGCGATGCCGCGCGCTGCGCATTCAGTTGCGCGCGGCGTTCGCTGTACTGGGCGTCGATGGCGGCGATCTGCGCCTCGCGCATCTGCTGATCGAAGACCTGGCGGCGCAGGCCGTCGGTGCTCAGCGAGAAGTCGCGTTGCAGGCGGAACAGCGGCGTGCCCGGCACCACCTCTTGCGACGGACGCACATAGATGGAAGAGACGAGCCCCGACAAGCCTTGAATCTTGACTTCGGAAGGCGACATGATTTCGCCCGATACGTCCTGCTTGAGTTCAATCTGATGCAGGAACGAAAAGGTCACCGCGACGATCGTGAAAGCCGAAGTGGCATACGCAATCCAGCGCCAGGGCACGTCCCTGAAGTGAGGAAGATCAGTTGGTTGCATGGAGGATTGAGCCTGCGGTGCGCGTGTTGAGTGCGCGGCGTTGGCCTGCGCACGTATTGTTGGAGTGGCCGGCTGCGTCAGTGGGCAGGCGCGAACGCGTACATGGCCGGATAGCCCGCCGGCAGCCACTGCTCGTAGTTTTCGAGTAATGCGGTTTCGATGTAGTCCGCGAGCGTCTGAGGCGCGGTGGACACGGTGAGGTCCAGCGGCTCGAATGCACGGAGACTGAAACGTCCGCGCGCGAAACGCAGGTAGAAGGGCACCATGCGCGCGCCGAAAGTTTCCCCCAGCCGGAAGATGCCGTTATGAACCCGCGCATCCTTGCCGAACATCGTGACGCGCGCGGTCTGCATGGGATAACGATGCATGGTGAAAGGCGGCACGTCGGCGAACAGGACCGCGACGCCATCGCGCTTCAGTGAGCGCGCCACGCGCACGCCGAGGTTGTTGCGATGCGCGTCTCCGTAGGTGTACAGCACCTTGATGCCCGGGATGAGGGCGTGATCGTCGCCGTATTGATTCTGGATGACGCCCGATACCACCGCCATGGATTCGAGCCCGAGCAGTTGCCCCACGCGCTCGACCACCGCGATGTTGGCGTATTGGGAGACATAGTGGAAAGGCGAGAGGAACACGGGCTTCTCGGGCGCTTCGCGTCGCAAGGTTTCGACGCGTTGCGCCAGTTCGCAAGCGATGGCGTCCAGATCTGGCCAGACTTCCTGCCTTTTGAGCTGGCGACCGAAATGAAGACGTTGATCGACGAAGTTTTCCAGCTTGGCGCCAGAGACTGCGCGCTGCGCCTGGGAGTCAGGCAAGCCGAGTACGTCCCTTCCGATCTCCGCGCGAATCCTGCCGCTGGCGTGGACCTCGGAATTGAACAGGCTGTGCAGCGTCCAGGCCGTTTTGGCCACAGGTTCAAGCCAGGCCGCGGGAATCCGACCGACCACCGCACGACGCAACGAATGCCTTGCGCGCGCCAGAGAGTGTCGAACCAAAAAGTTAACCGTAGCCATGTGAATTTGCCCCGTAACACGATTCACAAGAAAACGGACCCCGGAAGGTCCGCTTTCTTATCGAGCTTCTTCCTGTACCGACCGGCGTAGGCCGGTTAGCGGCTCACTTCTTCAGATAGACCGTGACATACGTGACGTTGGTTGCCGCGGCTTGCGACCGGCTGGCCTTGCAGCCGCCAGCCACGTCCGACAGGTTCAGCTCGTTGCGTGCGATTTTTTGCATTTTGGTTTCCTCTATTGAACAGTGATGCGATTTCTCGTAGAGCGCGCCCTGCTCGCCGGCAAACCGCGCAGTGCGCGCTTGATACAGCGTCAGCTGACACCGGCGAGCGGTGTCGGGCGTGACTTAACCCACGCGAACGGTGACGTACGTGACGTTGGTTGCGGCAGCGCGTGACTGGCTAGCCTTGCAGCCGCCGGCGACGTTCGACAGGTCGAGCTCTTTGCGTGCGATTTTTTGCATTTTGTTTCTCCTTCGAATGACATGGACAGACTGAAGTTGAACGCGCCTTGGTCCGGTGAACGGATTGCGACGCGCCTTGCTGACTTACATCGACAGCGTGATATTCACGTTCGTGGTCGAATACGATGCCGAGCTGGAGCTCGAGCCCCCGCCGCCGCCCTTCGCCGTACCACCTGCGATTTGCGACTTGATGAGTGCGTTGCGGTCAATCTTCTGCATTTAAAAACCTCTAATAAAAAAAAGTAAGCACCGGAGATAAAGGCATGCGTTTGTAGGTACGACTGCTTCAAACCAACCTTATCGCCGGTGATTGAATTATAGGTTTCCAACCGGATAACGGTTATGCATCGATATAAAGTTACAAAAATGTCGCCTTAAAATTAAATCAGGACGCAAATATTAATCCGACTCCTATAATCCATCGCACGGATTTATTGATTAATCCGGCTCTTATTTACGGCCCCTCATGATGTTTTGACTAGCTTTTCTATCCCTCTACGCGGCCTTTAGCTGTTTGACGCTTGCGGCCATGGTCGTTCATGGCTGGCGCCCTCCAGATTCCGGGTCGTTCCGCCAAAGCTTGAAGACGCCGCGTCATGATTGTGGAGCGCGGTATCATGGCGCCAAATTAAAAAGGCTGATTTCATGCAGACATGAAATCAGCCTTGAAAAAACAATTACCTGGTTATTTGTCCAGGGTACTACCGAGGTGGGTTTTCTATCCCCTGATTAACGGCCCCGACGCGCGCACTCACTATCTCTCAGGTTACCGAAATAGAGAATGCGCCAGTTTTACCATTTCCCTTCGAGATACTCGCGTTGATCGTAATATTAGTCAATGATGAACTGATGCTCGAACTGCTTGCACCTCCGGCAAAATTCACATTAGCCAGATCTTCACGGTTAATCTTTTCCATTTTTGAACTCTTTTTAAAAAAAACCCGTAGTTGTTCGAGCGCTCGGTCCATGCATCAAGGATGGCCGCGTCGTGCTCGATCCCGATCAAGGACTCAAAGTCAGTACTTGTTTCTCACCGACAATTGAGTCTAACGACATCTCAGGAGGCTGATCAATCCTCCGTTTTCTTAAATCTGCTCAGCGGTCAGTTGTAAGTGAAGTTCACCGTTGCAGTTGCAGCCACGGTTCCGGCTGTCAGTGCCCCCAGTTTGTAGAATTGTGCAACCATCGGGATGGTCATCTTATTGGTTGCGTCCACAAGGCCGAGCGTCATTGCACTGCCCAGTGTGATAGCGGTTCCCGTGGTGTCCCCAACCGTACTCGCCTTGAGCAGCTGCACGCCCACCTTTCCGGCGTCGCCCGTGTTCTTGAGAACGCTGGTAACCGTATCCGACGTTCCGTTGACCGTCATGGCGACGTTGGTGCCTGCTACACAACTCTCAAGATTGATCTGAAACGCCGTGGGATTCTGAGTGGTGCCAGTAAAGTCAGTGATCTTCACTGTTCCCAGATCGATCGTCTGATTGACGTACGCCGCATTCACCGTACAGGTGGGAAGAATGATCTTCCCGGTGAAGTTGAGTGTAGCGTCGGCCGCCCATGTGGACGCCGAACATAGCATCATCGCACCTGCGATGATGGATCTTGTCTTGTGCATCTTGATAAAACCTCCTCGATAAAAGCCTCGCCCGCCGCCCTCGCGACGAACATCCCATGTTCACTGCGTGACCAGGTTACTGATACTGCACGGTCATCAACAGTGTCGCGTTTGCCGTACCCGGACTGATTGCGCCAATACGGAAATAACTAGCCTTCATTGAAAGGCTATAACTGTTCGCCTTGGTTCCGTCGAAACCATTCAGCGGCATGTAGGTCGCCAGTGGAAGAACCGTGCCCGTGCTGTCGTACAACTGAATGCCTACACCGCCTGCCTGCGACGTTCCGCTGTCCAGCGCCACGACATTGCTGTACCCGGACACCAGGCGGTCGGGCGAGATGGGATCAATCCTGTATTGAACGCTATGGATCAATCCGGAAAGGCTGGCTGGATCGGTGCTGTCCGCCACGCCCGCGGGACAATTGTTGAAGGCCAGGTTGAATGATCTCGACTTGCTTGATGGAGCGCCAAGTCCCGGGAAGTCGGCCGGTGTTTGCGTACCCATATCCACATTGACATCAGGCGTCTGGCAGGTCAGAACGGTGATGATGACCGGCGTCATGTCGAAATTGATGACCCCTGCGGAAAAATCCAGGTTTCCAGGGGGTTGCGTCTTCAGTGCGGACTCCCACGAGAATGCCTGCGCGAGTTGGCCGCTCACTGTTCCGGGCGTGACACTTCCGATCTTGACCAGCGACCCGATCAATTGCCCACCATTGTTTACGGCGGTGCCGTTCTGATTCCATTGATAACCCAGTTGCGGAAAGCCAAACGGCCCACGTGTTCGGCCGTTGGTATAGATCACGCCGCCCAAGGCCATCCCCACGCCTGGTACATTTGTCGCATAGACGGGAAAAGAGACGCCGTTATAAGAGCGGGTGTACGACGTCGGCGTAGTGGGGATAATTCCCGCCGCTTCGAAGTCGGTTCCCGTGAACCAGCTTTCCGACTGATTGCACGTCCAGTAATTCGTAGTTAATGGAGTGGACACCCACCCCGTCAACGGTGATCCGTTCGGCAGATCCCGCGCCACCGCCACTCGGGCCGGAAAATTCAGCGTATAGAGCCAAGGCGGATTCGAATGGCACGACGCGGTTGCCCACACATGCCCGGGCGAAATAGCCAACACACCAACGCAATACAACACACAACGGATCCACGCCCGCACCGCTCTTCCCATCACTCTCATGTTCTGTCCTTCGTTGAATTGGAGCGCGCCAGACTTATCCGCAGACGCCATCGGAAATGGCCAGTGAAGCTGGCTGCTTGTTCTTTTGCATCGGCGGCAATTGATAACGCACCGCGCACGTCTGATTCGGCGAGTCACCCCATTTGACATGCATCCTGCCCTCGTCGATCTTCAGACCAGTCGCAATAATTCGACTTCCCTGCGCCACCACACCAACGTTGTCGCCCTTGTCGTCGAACACTTGCGAGCCGAACGGAAGCGGCTTGCCATCCGGCTGGGTGACGTGCATCACTGCCGCGCGGCCGGTATCTTCCGTGTCGAACTTCAATGCCACCACCGCGCCCGCAGTGGGCGCCGAACGCTGCACCGTCGACTTCAGCATGACGTTGATCGGCAGGCCCTTCGGGTCGATTTCGACATCGTTGTTCGAGTACGGCTGCATGCCCGAGACGACCGCATGCCCCCACGGATCGACGCGCAGCCCCGCGCCGCTCGCGACACGCGCGCCGGCTGCGTCCTTCGCTTCGACAATGCCGATGGTTTCCGCCATGTTCGGCGTGAACGCGACGCCGCCCTTCCAGGCCACCACGCCACCCGACACCCCCGCGCCGACTTGCGAATAGTTGCGCCCCGTGCTGCCGTTCAAGGTCATTTGCGCGAACGGCGCCACGTAGCCCAGGTTGCCGCCGACGGTGGTGGCGCTCGAGCCGGCATTGCCGCCATCGCTGTAATTGGCATTGACGCCGTATGACAAAGCGCCGTCGGTGCCCAGGGTCCCGTTGACCGACTCCTGCATGCTGTAGGCGCGATTCGCCGAGTCATACTGGAAGTTGGTCGACGAGACCGGCGCGCGTGCGCCCAGGCCCAGCGGAATCATCACGTTGAACATCACGCGGTTATCCCACTTGTTCGTGTTGACGACGAATTGCCGCACGAACGACGCGCCATACGTGATCCGCTTCCAGCTGTTCGAATAGCCGATCTGAAGCTGCGTATCCTGCCCCGAACGATTCCAGTAGTTGGCAATGGAGCCGATGGCATAGGCCGAGCCATACCGGCCATTGGATCCCAGCGCCTGATTGACCGTGAACTGCATGCGCGACTTCTGCCGCGCCGTCATCTGGTCGGGATTGCCGGTCTCGTATAGCTGCCGCATGACCATCGCGTCCGACAGGCTATAGAAGCCGTTCGTCGAATAGCGATAAGCCGCGATCGCAATATTCGTATTGGTCGGCTGAAGCAGCTGGCTGTAGCTCAGCCGGAAGCTCATGCCGTTGTGCGTGCCGACCCGCTTGAAACTCGCGGTCGCGTGAGTCGCGTCGAAACCGAAGGCGCCGATCCGCGTATTGATCGCGGCGCCCATCATGCCGGCAAAGTATTGATCGGCGCCCGTGAAGCCGCCATAAAGCGTCAGCAGGTTGCTGATGCCATGCTGCACCGTCATTTGCGAAACGAACGGATGAATGTCGAGCGATGCATCGCGATACTGGCCGATGGTGGCGCTATAACGCGTGATCCCCGGCCGCAGTGCGTTGACCGCCGCTGCATAGGGCACGGTAGACGTGTGCTGCGTCCCGTCGGCCTCGGTCACGATCACATCGAGATTGCCGCCGTAGCCCGTGGGATACAGATCGGTCAGTTCGAATGCGCCAGGCGCGACCGTGGTTTCGTAAATGATGTTGCCGCCCTGCCGCACCTGCACGCGCGCATTGCTGTTCGCGATGCCGCGCACGATCGGCGCATAGCCGCGCTGCGACTCGGGGTACATGCGGTCGTCGGTTCCCAGCGTGACACCGCGCACGCCATAGCTGTCGAACAGGGCGCCATCCGTGAAGGTGTCGCCGAGCGTGAGCTGGCTCTTGATGTCGCTGAACCCGCGCTGCGCGTAGGTCTGCACCGTCTGATAATGGGTGCCCGCCGAGCTGGAGCTGTTCAGGTTGCCCTGGTAGCGGAACCGCCACGCCCCTGCGTTCAGGCCGCCCGTCACGCCGAGATACTGTGAATCGTTCGTGAAGCCGCCGGCCGTGCTGTGGTAGGCGTTCGCGTTGTACTGGAGCGTGGCAGCGGGAATGCCGTTGTCCCAATACTTCGGGTCCACGTAACCGCGTGCACGGCTGAACATCACGATTTGCGGAATGCTGACATCCAGCCGCTGCTCGCCGCCGTCGAACGACGCGAACGCGCTCGGAATCAGGTCCGACAGCGCGAAACACGCGCCCTTTCCGGCGGCACCCTCGGCGCCGCCCTCCGCCGCGGCGAGCTTTGCAGCCGACTCGGGCGAGAGCTTCCTGAGATCCACGCCGATCCGCTCCAGCAAATCGCTGTTGAAGCACGGCCGGACTTCGCCCGAAGCCGGTCCGATTTCGCGGATATCGACGTCGAACTTTCCGCGCCACATGTCGTTGACGAACGTCTCGGCCCGGTAGGTACCGGGAAGGACTTGCTGGCCCTTGTTGAATCGGGAAATATCGACTTTCTCGCCGCTGCCCGAATCGAGAAACTGGTCATTGAATTCGACCTGCGAGAGTTTCATCGATTCATCCGCCAGCGCCTGGGCACTGACACCCATCGCGGCAATTGCCTGTAGCGTCACCACGCTGATCGGTCTTTTCGACAGACCGAACATTTGAGTTCTTCCGAATTGCATAGGGATAGGTACTTCGAACAAAAGGCTGGACGGAAATCCGCGCATGCCTTCGTTCCAGCACGCTACGCTTTGCTACGGATTCAGACGTGAAGGACCACCCCGGCGCCCAACCTCTTGCCGGGAAGTCATTGGAGAAATTCGTTGAATAAAACGCTCAGGGCGCCAGCCGCGATTCGCCATGCTGCGGTCCGCCGTAATCATTGATGACAGTCCAGGCGACCTTGCCGGAACTCGGCACATCACCTTTAAGCGGAAAGTCCTTTGTCTCGCCGGGCGCAACCATGCCGCCATCAATGAAAGACGCAGTACGCGTGCCGTCCGAGTACGAGACGCTGTCGAACGAAACGTGATACTCGGTGGGATTCGACGCCTCGATCATCGTCTTCCCGTGGTCCTGCTTCAGATGCCACACGACCTGTCCCGCAGCATCGACAGGCTGCTTCTGGAGTGCGGAAGGACGATAGAAGAACTTGATGCGCGTGCGGAAAGCCAGCTGCAATTGATTCGCGGAGGCTGCCTCGCCCGTGGCTTTGGGCGGAACTTCCAGAACATTCAAATAAAAGATCGACTCTTTGTTTGCAGGCAATGGCTCACCGGCAAACATGATGCGCAGGGTCTGCGACTTGGTGGGGTCGATCCGCATCAGCGGAGGCGTAATGGTGAACGGCACCTCGATGGTATCCGGCTGGGCATCCGGGTCGCCCTTGTCGAGCCAGACCTTCACGAGGCCCGGAACCTTGCCATTATTCGTGAGCTTGACCGTGACTTCGGGTTCGCTCTGGTTATAAACGACCCGCGTACCGGCGATGACCACCGAAGCATGCGCGCAGACAGAAAATCCCCACACCACAACAAATGAAGTCGCGATTCTTGCCAGTTTCTTTGCCAGTTTCATGGTGACGATGCAACACCTAACCTCAAGCTGATTACAAACAGGCGGGCAACCAAGCCCGCCCGCCTTTCGGCGAACCGTCAGATAAGCCGGTCCGTCTTCAGGAAAACCGATTTACTGGTAGTCGATGCTGTACACGACGGACGAGTTAGCCGCGCCTGCCGTGGTCTGGCCGGTGGCGTAGTAGCGTGCGATGTAATACAGCGTGGCCTGGCCCGAGGAAATGTCCACCGGCTTCGAGTTCTGCAGGTCGCTTGCGTAACCCACCTTGATCTGCGTGCCGTCCTGGTTCAACAGTTCGAGCTTGACGTTCTCTGCACCACCCGGCTGCACGATCAGGCGACCGTCGACCGGATCAACCGTTGCGCCTGCCTGATAGAACACCGCCGCCTTCGAGTGACCCGACACCGGCGTGCAGTTCTTCAGCGCGATCTTGTAGCTGGTGTCGCCAGCGGTGATCTTGCCGGAAGCGCCCGTCAGGTCGCGCGTCTGAACCTTCGGCAGCGCAACCGTGCCGTCGGCCGAACCGCCGCCATTGACATCGGTGTCGCACGTTCCGGCAATCAGTTCACCGTTGAACTGGATCGTGCCTGCATCGGCAAATGCGCCCGCGGCGGCCGTACCCAAAAGACCAGCGACAAGCGCAGAGACAGCAATCTTCTTCATTTCCTATTACTCCAATCGATTATTAACATCTGGTGTTTCCAGTGTCGTCGTTTTCTAATAGACCAGGTGGTGATCTATCATTACCCACACCTTAACCCCGGGGTCGCGATTTCAATGCCACTCGTCCCAGATTTCTCCTAAGTTGATTCGGATGACCAAGTAACGAGTACAAAAGCATGAAACGCGGAACGAATGATGCAATATCCGATCGATTTTTGTTACCCGATCTTTCCTACTATTTGATTCCGCAGCAAGAGAGATCGCCATTACAGGATAAGTCTTATGCAAGACGAGTGAAAATCAACAGCCAGTCGTCCGATAACTCTCTTAACCCGCTGCCGATTCGTCTGTATCGCTTGATAGGCTGCATCGGTCTATTCTTATTGCATGCGAGAAAGCATGCGTTTGTTCCGACTCACTCAGCGACCGAAAGCCATCGCCGCCGGCGCCAGTGCGCGCTCGATCACATCCGCGAGACGCGCAAAGTTGGGCGCGATCTCTGCGTTGGGCACGCAGGCATAGCCCAGCATCAGGCCGCGCAGCGCCTCGTCCTGCTTCAGGTAGTAGTTGACGAGCGGACGCGTCACCACGCCCGCGGCGAGCGCCTCGGCGGCGATGACCCGGTCATCGGCATGGCCGGGCAGTTCGAGCACGAAATGCAGCCCGGCTTCGTCGCCGCGCACCGGCAGTGCATCGCCGAAGCGGGCGCGAATCGCATTGATCAGCAACTCGCGCCGTTCGCCGTATAGCCCGCGCATGCGCCGCACGTGTGAAGTGAGATGGCCGTCCAGGATGAATTCGGTCAGCACCGCCTGCTGCATCAGCTGCCCTTCGCGATACAGCTCGGCCACGCCGGTGCGGAAGGAATCGACGAGATCGTCCGGCACGACCATATAGCCCATCCGCAAGCCGGGATACAGCATCTTCCCCAGGCTGCCGACGTAGATGACCTGGCCGGACTCGTCGAGTCCCTGCAGCGAGGACAACGGCCGGCTGCCGTAGCGGAACTCGCTGTCGTAGTCGTCCTCGATGATCCACACCTTGTGCTGACGCGCGAACTCCAGCAGCGCGCGACGCCGCGCCAGCGTCATCACCATGCCGAGCGGATATTGATGCGAAGGCGTCACCAGCGCGACCCTCGGCGGATCGGCCATGTCGCGCGCGCCAGGATTGAGCCCTTCCGCGTCGACAGGGACCGGTGCGAGCGTCAGCCCCGATGACTGCAGCACGCTGCGCACGCCCCAGTAGCACGGTTCCTCGACCCATGCGCGATCGCCGAAATCGGTGAGCAGGCGCACGGCGAGGTCGATCGACTGATGAATCCCCGTCGTGATGATGATCTGGTCGGGCTGGCACTTCACCGAGCGCGCGACCCGCAGGTAGTCCGACAACGCGCGGCGCAGCGGCCGGTAGCCGCCGCCAGGCGCATAGGTGAGCAGATCGGGACTTGGACGCTTCCAGAGCTTCGCCTGCAGGCGGCTCCAGGTGCGCGCCGGAAACTCCGCGACGTCCGGCACGCCCGGCATGAACGCGCCCCACTGCTTCGGCGACACGCCTGCCTGTGCGATCAGCCGCTCGCCACGGCGCGAGATGGCGCTGGGCGGCTTGGCCTCGTCCGGACGCGGCGGGCTGGCCGCGCCGTCGCGCGGCGCGGTGTCGGCGACATAGGTGCCGCTGCCGGTCGCCGAGCTCACGTAGCCTTCGGCCGTCAGCTGGTCGTAGACGTGCAGCACGGTATTGCGCGCGATGCCGAGATCGATCGCCAGCGTGCGCGAACTCGGCAGCTTGGTGCCGGGCGCGAGCTGGCTCGTCAGGATGGCCTGCTGCATCAGCTCGAGCATCTGGCGATACATCGGCTCGGCGGCCGAGCGGTCGAGCCGCGCGCTCAGCCAGTCGGCCAGGATGATGGTGTCCATGCGCCTCTCTCCTCTTTTTCTTTGCCTCACCGCCGACGCGCAAGCCGCCTCAAGTGGTTCCATTCTGAATATTGAAATGGCTCCCCATTGTAGAACCGTGCCGGGCTATAGTTATCCGAAGCAAGAGAAAAAATTTCCGGGTATCTCCGTATGCCCGGCGGATAACGAAGCCACCAGAATTTCCGAAGGGAGACACGACGATGAAATCCGATCAGGTGATCGTCAGCTTTCGCGGGGTGAGGAAGACTTACGACGGCGAGACGCTCGTCGTCAAGTCGCTCGATCTCGACATCTACCAGGGCGAATTCCTCACGCTGCTCGGTCCGTCCGGCTCCGGCAAGACCACCTGTCTGATGATGCTCGCGGGCTTCGAGTTTCCAACCGGCGGCGAGATCTGGCTCGACGGCAAGCTGCTCAACAAAGTGCCGCCGCACAAGCGCGACATCGGCATGGTGTTTCAGAACTACGCGCTGTTTCCTCATCTCTCGGTCCAGCAGAACGTCGACTATCCGCTGTCGGTGCGCAGGATGTCCGCCGAAGAACGCGCGCATCGCGTCGACAACGCACTCAGGATGGTGCGCATGGAGAGTTTCGCGAAGCGCTATCCGGCGCAGCTCTCCGGCGGTCAGCAGCAGCGCATCGCACTGGCGCGCGCGCTCGTGTTCGAACCCAAGCTCGTATTGATGGACGAGCCGCTCGGCGCGCTCGACAAGCAATTGCGCGAGCACATGCAGATCGAACTGAAGGCGCTGCACGAGAAACTCGGCGTCACCTTCGTCTATGTCACGCACGACCAGGGCGAGGCGCTCACAATGTCGGACCGCGTCGCGGTGTTCGACAAGGGCATCGTCCAGCAGCTCGACACCGTCGATCATCTTTATGAAGCGCCGTGCAACGAGTTCGTCGCCAACTTCATCGGCGACAGCAACCGGCTGCGCGGCACCATCGAACAGGCTCAAGGCGACTACTGCGCCATCCGCCTCGCCGACGGCACCCGCCTCTCCGGCCTGAACATCGCGAACGCCAAGCCGGGCGCGCCAGCCGTCGCGTGCATCCGGCCCGAGCGCATGACCCTCACGCACGGCAAAGGCAATGGCAATAGCCACGCGAACGGCTACAGCAACGCGCTGTCCGGCGAGGCGCGCAGCCTGATCTATTTCGGCGACCACGTGCGCATGCGCTGCGGCGTGCGCGAGCAGGACGAATGCTTCGTCAAGGTGCCGCTCGGCACCGCCGCGCTCGACGCATTCACGCCCGGCGCGCCCGTCGCGCTCGAATTCGCGCCCGAGCATCTGCGCGTGTTCGCCTGAACTTTCCAGCCACACGTTGTGCCGTCCAACCGCAAGTCCATCGATAAAACCAGGCAGACAGAGGAAACCATCATGAAGAAGTTCGCACTGTGTTCCATCACGGCCGCGCTCGCGTGCGCGTCGGCAGCGTCGGGCGCGGCGGAAATCACCGTCGTCAACTTCGGCGGCGCCAATGGCGACGCCCAGAAGGTCGCATTCAACCAGCCCTTCGAGCAGTCGAGCAAGAACAAGGTCACGGCGGTCGAGTACAACGGCGAACAGGCCAAGGTCAAGGCGATGGTCGAAGCCAAGCACGTGAACTGGGACGTGGTCGAAGTCGAATCGGGCGACCTCGGACGCGGCTGCGACGAAGGCCTGTATGAAAAGCTCGACTGGTCGAAGATCGCGAAGAAATCGGATCTCGTGCCCGAGTCGCCGGCGACTTGCGGCGTCGGCTTCTTCGTGTGGTCGACGGCGCTCGCCTATAACGCCGACAAGCTCAAGACCGCGCCGACCGGCTGGGCCGATTTCTGGGACACGAAGAAATTCCCCGGCAAGCGGGCCATGCGCAAGGGCGCGCGCTACAACCTCGAGTTCGCGCTGATGGCCGACGGCGTCGCGCCGAAGGACGTGTACAAGGTGCTCGGCACGAAGGCCGGCGCGGATCGCGCGTTCAAGAAGCTCGACGAATTGAAGCCGAGCATCCAGTGGTGGGAGGCCGGCGCGCAGCCGCCGCAATTCCTGGTCGCCGGGGACGTGGTGATGTCCACCGCCTATAACGGCCGCATCGACGCCGCGCGCAAGGAAGGCAAGAACCTCAAGGTCGTGTGGAACGGCAGCATCTACGACCTCGACTACTGGGCCATTCCGAAGGGCTCGCCGAACAAGGACGTGGCGACGCAGTTCATCGCGTATTCGGTCTCGCAGAAGCCGCAGGAAACGTATGCGAAGAACATTGCCTACGGTCCGGTGAACAAGGCGGCGATCTCCGCGCTCGACGCGAAGACCAAGGCGGACATGCCGAACTCGCCGGAGAACGCGAAGAACGCGGTGCTGCAGGACATGGCGTTCTGGACCGACCATGGCGACGAACTCGAGCAGCGGTTCACCGCGTGGGCGACGAAGTAAGCGCGCAACCGTGAAACCGACGGCCGCGCTGGCAGGACGAAGCGCGGCCGGGAAGGAGACATCCCCGTGCATACCATGACGATCCCCGCGGAAGACGCGCTTGAATCGAGCGCGCGTCTGAAACGCGAACTGAAGATCGCCGACGCGAAGAAGCGCGCGATGGCCCTTGCGCTCATCGCGCCGCTCGCACTCTTCCTGTTCCTGATTTTCGTGGTGCCGATCGCCGCGCTGCTCACGCGCGCGATCGAGAATCCGGAAGTCGCGAATGCGCTGCCGCACACGGGCGCCGTGCTCAAGAAGTGGGACCGCAAGACGGCGCCGCCGGACGAAGCCTATGCCGCGCTCGCGCAGGATCTGACGGCCATCCAGGAAGGCGATTCGATGGGCGCGCTCGCGCGCCGCCTCAACACAGAGATTCCCGGCTATCGCTCGCTGGTCGCCAAGACCGCGCGGGCGATGCCGCTCCCCGGCGACGACGGCAGGCCGCTCGCCGCGCCGCAGATCAAGGCGAAGATCGTCGAGCTCGACGAGCGCTGGAACGATCCCGCGTACTGGCAGGCCATCGCGAAGAACGCCGGGCGCTATTCGCCGTTCTACGTGCTCGCGTCGCTCGATCACAAGCAGGACGGCTTCGGCAACCTCGTCCATGCCGATCCCGACCAGTCCATCTATCTGAACGTCTTCGCGCGGACCTTCGTGATCGGCGTGGGCGTGACACTGTTCGCGCTGCTGCTCGGCTATCCGCTCGCCTACTGGATCTCGACACTGCCCGCGCGCCGCGCGAACCTCGTCATGGTGCTCGTGCTGATCCCGTTCTGGACTTCCGTGCTGGTGCGCGTAGCCGCGTGGATCGTGCTGTTGCAGAGCGAGGGACTGGTGAACAAGGCGCTGATCGGCAGCGGGCTGATCGGCTCGCCGCTCGCGCTGCTGTTCAACCGTGTCGGCGTTTATATCTCGATGACGCACATCCTGCTGCCGTTCATGATCCTGCCGCTCTACAGCGTGATGAAGTCGGTGCCGCCGAGCTACCAGCGCGCGGCGGTGTCGCTGGGCAGTCATCCGTTTGCGGCCTTCTGGCGCGTATACGTGCCGCAGACGTATCCGGGCATCGGCGCGGGCGTGCTGCTCACGTTCATTCTGGCGATCGGCTACTACATCACGCCGGCCCTGCTCGGCGGACCGAACGACCAGATGGTCAGCTACTACATCGCCTACTTCACCAACGTGACGATCAACTGGGGCATGGCGTGCGCGCTCGGCGCACTGCTGCTCGCCGCGACGCTGCTCCTCTATGTCGTCTACGGCCGCTTCACGCGCTCGAACGTGAGCCTGGGCTGACTGGGAACGCCACATGAAACTCGCCAAACCGATGTTCGCGCCGCACACGTCCGCCATCGAACGCGTCTGGTACTTCGCATTGCGGATCCTCTGTGTGCTGACGCTGCTGTATCTGATCCTGCCGGTGCTCGCCATCGTGCCGCTGTCGTTCTCGTCGAGCACCTTCCTCGTCTATCCGATTCCCGGCTGGTCGATGCGCTGGTATCACAACCTCGTCATGTCCGACGAGTGGCGCATGGCGGCGAAGAACAGCTTCATCGTGGCGCCTTCGGCGACGCTGGTGGCGACCATTCTCGGCACGCTCGCCGCGGTCGGGCTGACCAAGGCGAACTTCATCGGCAAGAGCCTGCTGATGGCCGTCCTGATTTCGCCGATGATCGTGCCGGTGATCGTCGTGGGCGTCGGCATGTATCTGTTCTTCGCGCCGCTCGGCATCGCGAACACGTACTTCGGGCTGATCCTCGCGCATGCGGCCCTGGGCGTGCCGTTCGTCGTGACGACGGTCGGCGCGACGCTGCAGAACTTCAACCATAACCTCGTGCGCGCGAGTCAGTCGCTGGGCGCCGGCCCGCTGCGCACGTTCTTCAAGGTGACGCTGCCGGTGATTGCGCCGGGCGTGATCTCCGGCGCGCTGTTCGCCTTCGCGACCTCGTTCGATGAAGTCGTCGTCACGCTCTTTCTCGCCGGCGCTGACCAGACCACCTTGCCGCGGCAGATGTTCACCGGCATCCGCGAGAACATCAGCCCGACCATCGCGGCGCTTGCCACGATCCTGATCGTCTTTTCGACGAGCCTGCTGCTGGCGCTGGAATGGTTGCGCGGCCGCGCTGCGGCGCGGGCCGTTGCCTGACACAGCGAGACTCGCTGTCGGCAGGCTGTCTCGTCCGACATTCGAACTTTTAAGCTTACAGAAGGCTTTTTCCTGGCATCGTTGATGCGGAGGACAGACGCCTGGAAATCGCGTAAAGTCCTGTCGCGCAAGGCTTTTTCACACTACCGTTCGATTATTCGCATCGACGGGATAGTGTATTCACTGATGCAGCCTTTATCGGAATATGCTTAATGACGTACGTTCTAGGTCGAGTCAAAGCCTGGAACATTGCCATGACAGCTTTTTCGAAGAGAGCGGACCCGTGGTCACAGACGGTTCACCTGCTCGAGGCGGCGCCCCAAGACGTCGCCCGCACCGCGCCATCTCAGAAATCCGCACGCATCGAGAGTTCGTTTCTCGAGCGCCTCACGCGCGACTGGAACCGTACGCATCCGCAGCACGTGGATCGCGGTCTGCCGTATCCGCAAGCCATCGTTCGGGTGATCGAACGCCCGAGCAGCGCGACGGCGCTCGTCTACTGGTCTGATCCCGGCACCTGCCATTACGGCTATCAGGGCTGGCGCGCGACGACCGCGACGAGTGAAGGCGTGTGCTCGCTGTCGGGAATGCCGATTCATCGCGGGGATCAGGTGTATCGGCCGTCGCAACGCGATCCGAAGCCGCAGAACGCCGCCGCGATGATTCTCGCGGCAGCGATGCCGAAGAACAGCGAGGAAGTCGAAGTCGACATGCACGGCTAGGCGCAGCCTGCCGTCGTGACCGAACGCGCGCGTCAGTATCCGACTGTGATGCGCTGCTTGATGTGCGCGTGCGATTCGAACTCGTCGAGAAAGGCGATGGCGTAGTCGTCGAACGTGATCCAGCTGCGGCCGTTGCTGTCGACCAGCAGCTCGTCGACGCCGAGCCGGTAGCGTTGCGTGCGCGCGCCCGGAACGAATTCCGCCGACGGCGAGATAAAGGTCCAGTCGATGTCGCGCTGGCCGCGCAGGGCGTCGAGGAACATGGCGCCGGCTGTCGCTTCCGGCTTCCAGTCGGCGGGAAAATCCGGCGCGTCGAGCACGCGTTGACCGGGCGCGGCATAGAGGCTTCCCGCGCCGCCCACCACGAGCAGGCGGCGCACGTCCGCGCGCTTCACCGGTTTCACGATCGCCTCCGCCGGAACCCCGCTGAACGGCATCGCGCTGAACACCGCGTCGTGCCCGGAGATTACGCTGGAAAGTGCATCGGCATCGAGCGCGTCGACGTTACGGGCGGTGACGCCGGAGCGTGTCTCGACGCCCGAGGTATCGCGGGCGAGCGCGGTGACCGTGTGCCCGCGCCGCAACGTTTCGTCGAGCACACGGCTGCCCACCTTCCCCGTTGCTCCGATGATCGCGATTGTGCTCATTGCCATCGACTCCTTTTTTCGAGGGCATTCGCCCCGAAACACGTACAAGTGTTCGCTTTGTGATAAGACGACATAAACTGAGACGCTCAAACCATTCGGGTGAGCGTTTGTTGTGCCTGCTGCTGAAATAGCAGAATCAACGCATTCATACCACGTTTTCAGCATTTACATGGCGAGCAGTTTTAACGCAAATTCCGGGCCGAATTTCACCTGTTCAAGAGATAGTGCCGCGCGCTCTTCATAAGGCTCGAGCGCCGTCCCCCGCCCGCTACGCCGTTAAACTGGAAAGCCCCGTGCTCCATCTGAAATGGGCCTCGTGGCGATACCGGCGCGCTTCACGCAGCGATTTCAGATTGAGTTTCCAATACGGCAGTCGCCAAATTGTCATCGCGTTGGTTTATATTGCAGTTCCTCGCCGCTCCATTACCGGAAGGAGTTAATCGTGAAGAATCCGCAATTGCAGGGTGCCATCGAAGGACGCGAAAATCCGGCAGGCGAATCCGGCTACGAGCCGATCCCGGCCCGCGCCGTCCCCAAGGAGTCCGCCGCAGATTCCGGCTACTCCGATTCCCTGGACATCCCGCTCAATTACGGCATTGTGATGGACGCTGTCAGGGACGCCGTCCGCGCAAACCTGTAAGCGTCACGAAACCCATCTGAAGCGTCCCGGTCGGGGCGCTTTTTTTTGGCCCGTTCAAGCGCTAATTCCGAGCGCCTTCCATTTTTCTCATACAAATCATTCTGTTGCAGATCGGCACGGGAAAAGTCGGGCGAAATTTCCGTCGCTAGCCAGTCGGGCTCCGCGCCATGCGGCACAGCCAAAAGTCAATCCGTGCGAATCACGGTGAAGCCCTTCAGCGCTGAATTAACGGAGTGGTACACTGCCGCCGCCTTTGCGGGTGCACGTCAAAAAGTGCGTGATGGTTGTCGAATTTTCGTTCAGGTCAGCGCGGGTCAAATGTCCAAACTGGACGGCCTGTTGCGTCTTAATTGGTCAATTCGCCAAAAAAATCTCCTGCTAGTGTTTCTACTGGCGAAAAAATCAGCATTGAGATAAGTTCAGACGTGTACTCGCGCCTGGACAACCGTCCGGATCAATGCTCTCGGTCAAGAGTTGTCCGCCAAGGACGTAAACAATGACTAATCACGTGGCGCGCGTGCGCCCAGCCGACTACACATGGCCGCTATCTTTGAACACCTGCTGGACAGCCACACCTCTCGCCAATGGCGCGGGCTTCTGTCCGCGCTCGCCGATGAATTCGAAGCGCAAATCGGGCGCACCGAACTGCGCCAGCTGATGCATCGCGTCGGCAGCCGCTTCGCGGACGCACGGCCGCTGCCGTCCTGCAATTCCACAGCCGAACTGGCAGAAGCGCTCAACGCGCAGTGGCGCGATGCCGACTGGGGCTTCGTCGAACTCGCCGACGAGCGCGATCACCTGAGCATCGTCCATTACTGCGCGCCGCTGCCGGCTTTCGGTGAAAGCGCGCTCGCGTGGACGCCGGCGTTCCTGGAAGGCGCGTATCAGCAGTGGCTCGCCGCGCTTGGCGCGCAGGGCCTTGCAGTACGGCAGGCAGGCGAATTCGGCGACGACACCGCCATCGAGTTCAGGCTCGCACGCACCGTGGTTTGACGAGAACCCCGGAATCACCGACCGCCGCTTCGAAGCGACGGCTCAAGCCCCCTGTCGATCAGGTGGCACAAACAAGTTGAAACGGCCAGGCAGGGCAGGCACGGACGAGGAAGCGGCACCATGAATACATCGCGCGACATCGAGAAGCTGTTCGATCATTTCGGCGGCAATGCAGGCGACTATCAGGAAATCGGTCGGGAGAACGAGGCCAAGTCGGCCCGTACCCGCTGGCCGCTGCTCGCGACGCTGGACTTCGCGCAGCCGGCCATTCCTGAAATCGCGCCGCGCCGCGACACTCAAGCCAGCACGTCCGGCGCGCCCGGCAGCGAACCGGCCGCGGAATCCGCCGCCCGCCCGACGCCGATCCATCGCGGCCGGCCGCAGTTGTTCACGCGGCCGCATCGCCGCACGATTCCGCCGGTCGATGCGCCCGCCGCTCAATCGCTGAGTGCGCTGCGTTTCTCGGCGCTCGCCGATCCCGCTGCGATCGAAACCGAAACTGCCCCGGACATGGCGTCGGCTGCAGCGCCGACACCGGAACCGACGCCGGCAGAACCGCGCCCCGCCGCAGCCACGTTCGGTTCGAGCGTCCTCGCGCGCCGCGCCCCTGCCGCCGCCCCCGCTCCGGCAGCGACGCCAGCAGAACCCCCGCGCGTCCAGCCGGCCCACGAAGCCGAACCGCACTCCATTCTCGGCAAGCTGTTCAAGCCGCAGACGCCGCCCGCTCCGAGCGCGCCCGCCAACTCGCTTCAGTCGATGTTCGACCGCCTGCGCCACACCGGCGAATCCGCGAACACTCAACCCGCCGCCCATCGCACGAGCCGCCTCTCACGGTCATGAAAGTCATCACGGTAGTTTCCGCGAAAGGCGGAGTCGGCAAGACGACGCTCGCCGCCAATCTCGCTTCGGTACTCGCTGCGCGCAACCGCCGCGTGATCGTGCTCGATCTCGATCCGCAAAACGCGCTGCGCCTGCACTTCGGCATTCCGCTCGACAGCATCGACGGCATCTCGCGCGCGACACTCGCCGGCGAACCCTGGCAGACCGTGATGTTCGACGGCATCGACGGCGTCACGGTGCTGCCCTACGGCGCGCTGCTCGAGGACGACCGCCGGCGCTTCGAGGCGCTCGTCGACGCCGATCCCGCCTGGCTCGCGCACGCGCTCGAGGCGCTGGCGCTCGATGCCAACGACATCGTGATCGTCGATACCCCGCCGGGCTCGTCCGTCTACACGCGCACGGCGCTGACCGCGGCGCATTTCGCGCTGAACGTCGTGCTGGCCGATGCCGCCTCCTACGCCGCGATTCCCGGCATGGAGCGCATGGTCGATGCCTATGCCGCGCCACGCCAGAACTTCGCGGGCCAGGGCTACGTCGTGAACCAGGTCGATCAGTCGCGCCAGTTGAGCAAGGACGTGCTGAAGGTGCTGCGCAACATGCTCGGCACGAAGCTGTTCCCGGGCGTCATCCATCTGGACGAAGGCGTCTCCGAGTCGCTCGCGTGCGACACGACGCTGATCCACTACGATCCGCTGTCGCAGGCCGCCGCCGATCTCCGCGCGTGCGGCGAATGGCTGCTCGCCGCAATCGATGCGCTGCCCGCTTCGTCGAGGAAACTCGCATGAGCTCCGCCAAGATCCCGTCGCCGGAAACGGAAGTGAGCGTGGCGACGTCGCGGCTCGAACGCTTCGTCGATGCGCGCATCTGGGGCAGCCGCATCCTCGTGGTCCTGCTGACGGCGTTTGCGTTGTGCGCGCTGTACTTCGTGGTCACGGTGCCGCTCGTGTTCGGTCAGCAACTCGCCTTTGCGAGCGTCTGTTTCGTTTTCGCGCTCGGCTTCCGCCGTCTGCAAGGCCAGTACGCGACGCTCGTGATGATCATGCTGTCGATCATCGCGTCGGGCCGCTACATGTTCTGGCGCCTGACTGAGACCACCTACTGGGAGCGCCCGCTCGACGCAGCCTGGGGCCTGCTGCTGGTGGCCGCCGAAGTCTATGCGACGCTGGTGCTCCTGCTCGGCTACTTCCAGACGGCCTGGCCGCTCAAGCGCAAGCCCTTGCCGCTGCCCGCCGACCGCGCCGACTGGCCGACGGTCGACGTTTTCATCCCCACGTACAACGAGCCGCTCTCGGTGGTCAAGCCGACCATCTACGCGGCGCTCGCGCTCGACTATCCGGGCGACAAGCTCGCCATCCACGTGCTCGACGACGGCCGCCGTCCCGAGTTCAAGGCCTTCTGCGAGGAAGTGGGCGTCAACTGGACGATCCGCACGCACAACCGGCATGCGAAGGCGGGCAACATCAACGAGGCGCTGAAGATCACGAAGGGCGAGTTCCTCGCGATCTTCGACTGCGACCACATCCCCACGCGCTCCTTCCTGCAGATCTGCCTGGGCTGGTTCCTGCGCGACAAGCTGCTGTCGATGCTGCAGACGCCGCACCACTTCTTCTCGCCCGATCCGTTCGAACGCAATCTCGGCACGTTCCGCAAGGTGCCGAACGAAGGCGAACTGTTCTACGGCCTCGTGCAGGACGGCAACGACCTGTGGAACGCCACGTTCTTCTGCGGCTCGTGCGCGGTGCTGCGCCGCTCGATGGTCGAGGAAATCGGCGGCATCGCGGTCGAGACCGTCACCGAGGACGCGCACACGGCGCTGAAGCTGCACCGTCTCGGCTACACCACCGCCTATCTCGCGATTCCGCAGGCCGCGGGTCTCGCGACGGAAAGCCTCTCCGGCCATATCGGGCAGCGTATCCGCTGGGCGCGCGGCATGACACAAATCTTCCGGATCGACAATCCGCTGACCGGCAAGGGTCTGAAACTCGGCCAGCGGCTCTGCTATCTGAACGGCATGCTGCACTTTTTCTACGGCGTGCCGCGTCTCGTGTTCCTCACCGCGCCGCTGTCGTACCTGTTCTTCGGCGCGCACGTGATCGAAGCCGCGGCGAGCACCATCGCGATCTTCGCGCTGCCGCACATGATGCACGCGAGCATCACCAATTCGCGCATGCAGCGCAGCTTCCGTCATTCGTTCTGGGCCGAGGTGTACGAGTCGGTGCTGGCGTCGTACATCACCGCTCCCACGTTGCTCGCCGTCATCAACCCGAAGCTCGGCAAGTTCAACGTGACGGCCAAGGGCGGCCAGATCGCCAAGGATTACTTCGACTGGTCCATCTCGCGGCCCTATCTGTTTTTGCTGTTGCTGAACCTGCTCGGCTTCATCGCGGGCATCGTGCATATCGTCATGTACTGGCAGATCCGCAGCGAGGTCAACACGACCATCCTCAACCTCTGCTGGACCGTCTACAACATGCTGATCCTGGGCGCATCGGTGGCGGCGGCGAGCGAGCGGCGGCAAGTGCGCGCGACCCATCGCGTGACCATGAAGATGCCCGTGATGCTCAAGTTCTCCACCGGCCGCACGCTCGCCTGCGAGACGATCGACTATTCGGAAGGCGGCGTCGGCGTCGCGCTGCCGAGCAAGATCGAAGTGCCGATGCACGAGCGCGTGACCGTCTCGCTGTTCCGCGGCGACGAGGAATACGCGTTCCCGGCGAGCGTCGGCTATACCGAGCCGGGGCGCGTCGGCCTGCGTTTCGGGCAGCTCACGCGCGAGCAGGAATACGACTTCGTGAAGACCACTTTCGCGCGCGCGGACGCCTGGACCGGCTGGTCCGAGGGCCGCCGCCCGGATACGCCGCTGCGCGGCCTGTCGCATGTGTTGCTGGTGGGCACGCGCGGCATCGCCGGACTGTTCGAGCACTTGTACAGCGACCTTCGTACCTGGATGAACAAGCGCCCGGTCGACGTGAAGAAACTGAAAACCAAAGACCAATAATGGGCATGGGTATGTCGAAGTTGCACGTTGAATTCGGAACGGGCGGGCGCACGCCGCGTTTTTGCGAAAGACCTCTGGTGCGTGCGCTGGCCGTCTTCGCTGCCTTGCAGACTGCGTTCGCCGGGCCGCTCGCGTCCATCGCGGCGGCCGCGACCGCTGTTGCTGCGCCGGCCTCGGCTGCCGTCGCGCCGGCAACCGCCGCACCGCAGGCCACTGGCGCCGGCGCCGTGCCCGCGCCGAGCCCGGCGGCCGTCTACAACCCGGCGTCGATCCAGCAGCCCGCGCTCGCGATGCCCGTGCCCGCGTTCTCCGGCAAGCCCGAGAAGCCGCTGACTTCGCGCCTTCCGACCACCGCCGATCCCGGCACGCTGGTGCCCGGCGGCCGCCGCCAGACGCTGACCTTCGCCGACTACGGCGCGCTCGATCCGCTGCAATTACGCGGCACCGATGGCCAGAACGGCATTGCCTTCTCGGTGCGCGGCGACGAAGTCGTGACGGGCGCGATCCTCCATCTGATCTACAGCTATTCGCCGTCGCTGCTGCCGTCCATCTCGCAACTGAAGGTGCTGATCAACGGCGAAGTAGCCGCGACGCTGCCCGTGCCGCGCGACCAGGCGGGCGTGCTGGTGGCGCGCGACGTGGCCATCGATCCGCGCTTCATCACCGAGTTCAACCATCTGAACGTACAGCTGATCGGCCATTACACGCAGCAGTGCGAGGACCCGTCGAACTCGACGCTGTGGGCCACCGTCAGCAATTCGAGCTCGCTGGACCTCACCTACGCGTCGATCGCGAACAAGCCCGACCTCGCCGCGCTGCCGAATCCGTTCTTCGATCGTCGCGACGTGCGCCGTCTCGAACTGCCGTTCGTGTTCGCCGGCAAGCCAAGCCTGCCGACGCTCGAAGCGGCCGGCATGGTGGCGTCGTATTTCGGTTCGCTCGCGGGCTATCGCGGCGCGATGTTCCCGGCCCAGACCGACAACGTGCCGCTCTCGGGCAATGCCGTGGTGTTCGCCGTCGGCGACGCCAAGGTGGCGGGCGTCGACATTCCGGCGGTGTCGGGCCCGACGATTTCCGTCGTCGAACGCGATGCCAACGCGCGCGGCCGCATCCTGCTGATCCAGGGCCGCGACGAGAACGAGCTGAAGACCGCCGCGAAGGCGCTGGGCATCGGTCAGAACACGCTGTCCGGCACGAGCGCGACGATCACGCAATTCAGCGACCTGCAACCGCGCCGTCCCTATGACGCGCCGAACTGGCTGTCGACGGATCGCCCGGTGCGCTTCGGCGAGCTCGCGGAAGCGCGCGACCTGACCGCCCGCGGCTACGACGCCGACGCCGTGCGCGTCAATCTGCGCGTGCCGCCCGATCTCTTCATGTGGCAGACCAAGGGCGTGCCGATCGATCTGGCCTACCGCTACACCGTGCGGCCCGCGCCGGACCGTTCCTCGCTGAACATCAGCGTGAACGACGGCTTCGTGCAGTCGCTGCGCATCCCGGCCGTCTCCGCCTCGACCTTCGACCTCGGGCATTACTTCAGCCGCGTGCTGCCGGACAAGACCGTGTCCGCGCGCCGCGAGGTCTACATTCCGCCGCTGCTGCTCACGCCGCGCGCGCAGTTGCGCCTGCACTTCTACTACGACATCCCGAAGACCGGCGAATGCCATGGCCGCGTGCTGGACAACGTGGTCGGCGCGGTGGACCCGAACTCGACCATCGACCTGTCGGGCTTCCCGCACTACATGGCGCTGCCCGACCTGGCCGCGTTCGCCAACGGCGGCTTCCCGTTCACGCGCATGGCCGACCTGTCGCAGACGGCGGTGGTGCTGCCGAACGACCCGAACTCGGCCGACTACAGCCTGTATCTGCTCGAAATGGGCCGCATGGGCACGTCGACGGGCTATCCGGTGACCGGCGTCACCGTGACCAGCGCGAACGACGTCGACCGCTTCGCCGACAAGGATCTGCTGATCCTCGGCTCGCCGGGCCGCCAGCCGCTGTTGCAGCGCTGGGCCAAGCAGATGCCGTTCTCCAGCGACGGCGACTCGCACACGTTCCAGCTCACCGATGTCGCGTTCAAGCTGGTCGACTGGTGGCATGGCGAGCATGGTCCGGAACGCTCACCGGCGCGCGCGGATCTCTCGCTCGTCAGCTCGAACGGCGACGCCCTGCTCACCGGTTTCGAATCACCGCTGAAGAGCGGACGCAGCGCGGTGGCGCTGATCAGCGCGGCGGGACAGTCGGATGCCGATCTCTCCGCCGCCCTGCTCGACAACGACCTGCTGCCGTCCATCCAGGGCGCGATGGCCGTCATCCACGGACGCACCGTGACCGTGACCTCGAACGGCGAGGCGTATTACGTCGGTCATCTGTCGCCGATGCATTACATGCGCTGGGCGCTCTCGTCGCACCCGGTGTTGCTGGTGCTCGGCGGCGTGCTCGCCGCGCTGATCATCGCCGCCCTGTTCTATCGCGCGCTGCGTTCGCTCGCCGCGCGGCGCCTGAGGGACTGACATGCGGCCATTCACCGCAAGCGTCGTGGCCGGCGCATTCGTCGCCGCCGCCAGCGCGGGAGCGGCCGGCGCCGCCCGCGCGCAGCCCGCGCAAGCCCCGCAAGCCGCCCAGCAATGCGACTGGCCGGCGTACCGGCAATTCGTCGAGCGCGCGGTGCAGGCCGACGGCCGCGTGATCGACCGTTCGACCGAGGTGCAGCAGACCACCTCCGAAGGCCAGTCGTACGGCATGTTCTTCGCGCTCGTGGCCAACGACCGCGCCACCTTCGAGCGCCTGCTCGGCTGGACCCGCACGAATCTCTCCGGCAATCAGTTCGATACCGCCAACCTGCGCCTGCCCGCGTGGCAATGGGGCAGGAAGCCGGACGGCTCATTTGGCGTGCTGGACCCGAACTCGGCCTCCGATTCGGACCTGTGGATCGCCTACGACCTGTTCCAGGCCGGCCGGCTGTGGAAGGAGCCGGCCTATACGAAACTCGGCTACGCCCTGGCGACGCAGATCGCGAAGCAGGAAATCGCCGATCTGCCGGGCCTCGGACCGATGCTCCTGCCCGGCCCGCACGGTTTCCGGAACGGCGACGTGACGCGTCTGAACCCGAGTTATCTGCCGCTGCCGCTGCTGCGCGCGCTGGCGCACGAGATGCCCGACGGCCCGTGGAGCAAGCTCGCGCAGAACGCCGCGACGATGATCCGCGTGACCGCGCCGCGCGGCTATGCGCCGGACTGGGCGGCGTATCAGAACGGCCAGTTCGCCGTCGATCCGAAGAACGGCGATGTCGGCAGCTATGACGCCATACGCGTCTATCTGTGGGCCGGCATGACGGCGAGCCGCGATCCGCTCGCGCGCCCGTGGCTCGATGCGCTCGGCGGCATGCGCCAGAGCGTCGCGCAAAACGGCTTTCCGCCGGAGAAGGTCTCCACCCTGAACGGCGCGGTGAGCGGCGAAGGCCCGCTCTCTTACTGGGGCGCGCTGGCGCCCTACTTCAAGGCACTGAACGACGAGCACGGCCTGGGCCTCGCCCGCGCCCATCTCGAAGCGCTGACGGCGCCGGCTGTCGCAGGACGCGAACCTGCGTACTACGACCGCGTGCTGGGCCTGTTCGGCGGCGGTTTCGTCGACGGGCGCTATCGCTTCGATGAAACCGGCCGTCTGGTGCCGAACTGGAGAAGCGCATGCTGATCCGGGTCAGGAAACGCGCAATGAAGCGGACTCTCGCAAGGCACATCGCGGCGGCCATCGCGGCCGGCGCGCCGATGTTCGCCCTCGCCCAGGCCAGCGCCGATCCGCTGACCGTGCTGGTCGACCAGGGCAAGTACTGGCAGGCGCACAGGCGCGGCGATCTCGCCGAGCAGGCGTGGCAGAAGGTGCTGCGCATCAACCCGAAGCAGCCCGATGCGCTGTTCGGCATGGGCATGGTGCTCGCCGATCGCAAGGACGGCAGCGGCGCGCAGCAGTATCTCGCGCAACTGCGTCAGGCCGCGCCGAACTATCCGAACATCGACGAACTCGGCCGCCGGCTCGGCGAGACCAGTTCGCGCGACCAGACCGTCAACGACGCGCGCCGTCTCGCACAGAGCGGACAAAGCGCGTCGGCGGTGCAGGAATACCGCCGCGCGATCGACGGCAAGCCCGCCACGCCGCAGTTGCAGCTCGAGTATTACCAGGCGCTCGCCGCCACGCCGCAAGGCTGGGACGAGGCGCGCCGCGGACTCGAACAGCTCGCGCGCGACAATCCCGACGAGCCGCGTTACCAGCTCGCCTACGCGCAGCATCTGACCTATCGCGACTCGACGCGGCGCGACGGCATCGCGCGGCTCGCGAAGCTTGCCAGCGACAGCGCCGTCGGTGCGGACGCGAAGAAGAGCTGGCGCCAGGCGTTGTTGTGGCTCGGCGCGCGCGCATCGGATGCGCCGCTGTACCAGGCCTATCTCCAATCCTCGCCCGACGACGCCGCCGTGAAGGCGCGCTTCGATTCGATGGTGCAGCAGGACCGCGCGGCGCAGGATCGCGCGCAGGCGGGCGTGGCCGTCGATACGCGCGGACGCACGGTCGGCGAAGGTTTCGCGGCGCTGGATCGCGGCGATCTCGTGACGGCGCGCGCACGCTTCGCGTCGGTGCTCGCGAGCAACCCGAACGACGCCGACGCGCTCGGTGGCATGGGCATCGCGGCGCTCAAGCAGGAACACTTCACCGAAGCGCGCAACGATCTCGAACGCGCGTCGCGGGCCGGCAATCCGGCGCGCTGGAAGGACGCGCTCACCAGCGCCACGTACTGGTCCTACACGAGCGACGCCATCGGCGCGCGCAGCAACGGGCAGATCGCGCAGGCGAAGGCGTTGTTCGAACGCGCGATCGCCGTCAATCCGTCCGATGTCACCGCCCAGGTCCTGCTCGGCGAGATGTTGCTTGCGAACAGCGATCCGCGCGGCGCGGAGCAGGCGTATCGGATGGCGCTGCGCCGTCAGGCCGACAACCCCGATGCGATCCGCGGACTCGTCGGCGCGCTGGCCGCGCAGGGACGCGGCGACGAGGCGCTCGAATTCGCCAATCGTCTCAACACCGAACAGCAAGCCAAGGCCGGCGGCATCAACAAGCTGCGCGGCGAGGCGCAAGCGGCGCAGGCGCGCGCGGCCGAAGCGCGCGGCGATCTCGGCGCGGCGCGCAGCCTTTTTGAAGACGCGCTGCTCAACAATCCCGACGATCCGTGGCTGCGCCTCGACCTGGCGCGCATCTACGTGCGTCAGGGCGCGGTGGGCAACGCGCGCAGCATGATGGACGGGCTGCTCGCCACGCATCCGGACATGACCGACGCGCTCTATGCAAGCGCGCTGCTGTCCGCCGAAACCCAAGACTGGGCAACTGGCCTCGGACAACTCGAACGCATTCCGGCGGCCCAGCGCACGCCCGCGATGACCGCGCTCCAGCATCGTCTGTGGGTGCAGCAGCAGGCGGAACTCGCGACGCAGGCGGCCGCCGCAGGACAGCGTCAGCAGGCCTTCGCGATCCTGAGCCGTGCCGCGCCGGTCGCGAGCGGCAACGCCGAGCTGACGGGCGCGATCGCCACGGCCTATGTGAAGGCGGGCGATCCGGCTCGCGCGCTGGCGCTGGTGCGCGGCGCGATCGCGCAGGCGCCGAACGACACCGGACTGCTCCTGCAATACGCGGGCATTCTCTCGGCGACGCAGCAGACCGCCGAACTGGGTTCGGTGATGCGCCGCCTCCAGTCGATGTCGCTCACGACGCAGCAACGCACCGACTTCAACAATCTGAATGTGGGCATCGTCGTCGCGCGTGCGGACGAAGTGCGTCGGCAGGGCAATCTCGCGAGCGCCTACGACGTCATTTCGCCGTGGCTCGCCGCGATGCCCGACAACGCCGATCTGCAGGCCGCGCTGGGCCGCATGTACACGTCGGCGGGCGACGACCGCAGTGCGCTGGCGTGCTTCCAGAAGGCACTGACGCGCCGTCCCGACGACCTCGCGCTGCAGACCGCCGCGATGGCCGCCGCGAGCAACGTGCGCGACTTCCGGCTGGCCGAGACCTACGCGAACCAGGCCTATCAGGCCGCGCCGAACGACCCGGGCGTGCTGGCGTCGATCGGCCGGATGTATCGCGCGCAGGGCAAGCTCGATCTGGCCGCGCAGTTCCTGCAACGCTCGCTCGTCGCGGCCAACACGCCGCCGATGCAGGCCGCCGCGCCTACGCAGGCGCGCAGCAATGTTCCGCCGGGCTGGGAAAGCGCGCTGAGCCGCATCGGCTCGAATCCGCTGCCCGGCACTAATCCGTTCGAAGGCAAGACCGCGGTCGATACGGCGTCGAGTCCGGCGCTGGCGTCCGGCGCGTCGTATCGCCAGGTCATCCCTCAGAGTTACTCGCAGCCCGTGCCGACCTATCTGCCGCCTCCCCAGCCCGCCACGTATTCCACGCCGTATCTGGCGCCCTCCGCCGCGCCCGCGCCGATGCAGCAAGGCGCGCCGCGTCAGGTGACGAGCGGCGGCTATGGTCCCGACACGTCCGGTTCCGGGCAGTCGGGCGGTCCGCTTCAGCCTTATCCGGGGCAGGACGGGGGCGCGTCGGGCGGTTATGCGCAGCCGGCTTATCAGGCGCAGCCGTATCAGCAGCAGCCGGCGTATCAACCTTACCCGCAACAGCAGGCGTATCCGCAACAGCAGCCGTACGCGCAGCAGCAGCCGTATCCGCAGCAACAGGATCCGTATGCATCGCCGTGGCCGATGTCGCCCGGCGCGCGCGAAGCGCAGTCGAATGCCTACGCGCCGCCGCCTGTCGCGAGCAGCCACACGAGCACGACGCGCACGAAACGCCCGGCGACGACCTCCACCCGCAAGAGCGCGGCGGCGCGTCCTGCGGATCCGTACGCCTACGGCGCGCCGCCGCAGCAGCCCTATCCCCAGCAGCAGCAGCCGTACGCCCCGCAGCCCTACTATCCGCCGCAGCAATACGCGCAGCAGCCGTACATTCCGCAGCCGCCGGCGGGCTATGCACAGCCGTACTATCCGGCCCAGACGCAGCAGCAGCGCGCCGCCGCGGCCGCGACGATGTCCACCGGCGGCATGCCCGCGCCCGTCGCCAATTCGCAGACGACGGGCGTCGCCGATGAACTCGCGCAGATCAACCGCGAGCAGGCCAGCACGGTGTCGGGCGGGATCATCTTCCGCAATCGCGATGGCGAGGACGGACTGTCCAACCTGACCGACATCGAAGCGCCCATCGAAGGCCGCATCAAGGCGGGCAACGGCCACGTCATCGTGCGCGCGACGCCCGTCACGCTCGACGCCGGCACCGCGAGCAGCCAGGCGAACACGCTCGCGCGCTTCGGGTCCGGACTGGGCGCGGTCGCCACGCCGCCGACCAACAACTACGGCTCGCAGACGGCGACGGGCGTCGGCTTGTCGATCGGTTATGAGAACCGCAACTGGAAGGGCGATGTCGGCACCACGCCGCTCGGCTTCCGCGAAACCAACGTGGTGGGCGGCGTGCAGTATCAGAACGCCATCACCGACAAGGTCTCCTACTCGCTGGCCGTCGCGCGCCGTGCGGTCACGGACAGCCTGCTGTCCTACGCCGGGGCCCGCGACCAGGGCGCGGGACTCGAATGGGGCGGCGTAACCTCGACCGGCGGCCGCGCCGATTTCGGCTGGGACGACGGCACCAACGGCGTCTATGCCAACGCGGCGTACCAGTTCCTCGACGGCAAGCAGGTCGCGACCAACACCGCGGTGAAGGGCGGCGGCGGCATCTATACGCGCCTCATCAAGGATGCGGACCAGACGCTGACCATCGGCGCGAATACCACGCTGATGCACTACGACAAGAACCTGTCGTACTTCACCTATGGTCAGGGCGGCTATTTCAGCCCGCAGCAGTACGTGATTCTCAACTTCCCGGTCGAGTATGCCGGGCGTTCGGGGCTCTTCACCTACGACCTGAAGGGCTCGATCGGCGTGCAGCATTACCGGCAGGACGAGTCGGATTATTTCCCGACGAACGGCACGTTCCAGGCACGCGCCGCCGGCTCCGGCGCCACACCCGATGCGAACGCCGTCTATCCCGGCCAGAGCAAGACGGGCGTGTCCTATTCGCTCAGCGCGACCGGTGAATATCAGCTCGCGCCGCAACTGGCGGTTGGCGCGACGGCCTCGTTCGGCAACGCGTATCAGTATCGCGAGTGGCTCGCGGCCGTGTACGTGCGCTATACCTTCTCGAATCGCGGCGGCGTACAGCCCGTGTTCCCGCCGCAGGCGTTCAGCTCGCCGTATCTGTCGTTGTCGAATTGACACCGGTCCGGCTTGCAGAGAGCTCGAAAGACGCCTTCTGCGGCCGGCACGATTTCTTACAAATTTTTCACCGCATTATTGAGCTACCGCCTGGCGGAAAATCTCATCCGCCACTTTTTGTCCGCAATTCCCTCATATTCGCCTGATACCGCGCGGCGCCAGACGCTGCGCCGGCCTCCAAGCCATGCCCAGCGGGCGTGAGCGCCTTCACTGAGGTTGCTGAAGCCACATCGCACAAGCGCTTTTTGTTGCGTGAACGTCACATTTCCCGGCAATAAATCCCGCCAGTCATTACGGATATTTTCGAAATATTTCCGACCATGTAATGATAGCGATTCGCATTTACCCATCGACACGATAGCCCGGTGCAATGAGTCGTACTGAACAGCACGGCGCCACAGCTTTCGATCGACGACATCGCACACCTCGAAAAGCCGTGGCGGCAGGACGCCCGATCCGCCGCCATCGGACCTGAACAACAACGACCTGGACCACGACATGTTGAGGAAAACGCCGCTGGCAGCGGCATGGGTAACGATTGCCGCCGTGCCCGTGGCGGCACCGCTATACGCCCAGACTGCATCGCAAACCACGCCCATTGCAGCACCGAACGTCGCACAAGCCGCGCCGGACGCGCCCGAATCCGCTTCGCTGCCCGCCGTTCGCGTGACCAGCCAGGCCGACGCGCCCGACTTCCAGGCCGACGTGTCCAGCGTCGGCGCCAAGGTGCCCACCGCGCTGCGCGACATTCCGCAGGCCGTCGTCGTGGTGCCGAAGGCCGTGCTGCAATCGCAGGCCATCAGCTCGTTCTCCGATGCCCTCCGCAACGTGCCCGGCGTCACGCTCGGCGCGGCGGAAGGCGGCCAGATCGGCAACAACATCAACCTGCGCGGCTTCTCCGCGCGCACCGACATTTACCTCGACGGCTTCCGCGACCGTGGCCAGTACTATCGCGACACCTTCAACCTCGAGTCGATCGACGTGCTGTACGGGCCGTCGTCGCTGTACTTCGGACGCGGCTCCACCGGCGGCGTCATCAACCAGGTCAGCAAGCAGCCGGACCTGAAGCCGCGCGCCGATGTCTCGCTGCAGGCGGGCACGCACGACCGCTTCCGCTCGACGGTCGACATCAACCAGCCGCTGACGGACACCTCGGCGTTCCGTGTCAACGCGTTCGGCCAGTCGCTGGGTTCGAGCCGCGACGAGATGATCAACAAGGACTACGGCATCGCGCCGGAAGTGAAGTTCGGCATCGGCACGCCGACGCAGGTGACGCTGAGCGCGCTGATCCAGCACAACCGCGACCAGCCCGACTACGGCATTCCGCCGCTCAACGGCCATCCCGCGCCGGTCGATACGAAGACCTTCTACGGCTTCACCGACGACCGCACGATCCAGGACGTCCAGACGGTCAGCGCGCGCGTCCAGCATCGCTTCGACGACATGTTCACGCTGCGCAACCAGACCCAGTTCAGCCACTACAGCACCGAAGCGCGCGCGACCAATGCGGCGGCCGTGCTGACCGGACCGCTCGGCAACTCTACAGCGCTCACCAACGGCAACTACACCTCCCTGCCGCTGAGTTCGCTGTTCGTGCGCCTGCAAGGCAAGGACCGCAACATCAACGATCACTCGGTCTACAACACGACCGACCTCGAAGGCAAGTTCGCCACGGGCTTCCTGAAGCACGACATGCTGGTGGGCGTCGATCTGAGCCACGAGACCTATAGCAACCAGAGCTTCACCGCAACGACGCCGGGCCTGCCCTCTAACACGCTCGCCATCGTGCCGCTGGTCGATCCGGCGTATGTGCCTCGTCCCGCCAACTATCGCGAGGTGGCGACCAACCTGGCGGAGTCGAGCGCGAACGGTCTCAGCCTGTACCTGAACGACACCATCTCGCTCGGCGAGCACTGGAAGTGGATCGGCGGCGTGCGTTGGGACCGCTATGAAGCGGCGATCCACAACTCGATCAACGCGCCCTCCTACGCCACCCAGACCAATTACTTCACGAGCGTGCGCACGGGCCTCGTGTTCCAGCCGACGGAGACGCAGTCGTACTACGTGTCGTACGGCACCTCGTTCGATCCGTCGCTCGAAGCGCTCACGCTCACCAACGGCCAGCAGAACCTGCCGCCCGAGCACAACAAGTCGTATGAAGTCGGTTCGAAGTGGGATCTGCTGAACGGTGGCCTGTCGGTCACGCAGTCGCTGTTCAACATCGAGAAGACCAACGCGCGCACGCTGGCCTCGGACGGCACCTATTCGCTCGACGGCGACATCCGCGTACGCGGCTATCAGCTGGGCGTGGCGGGCCACATCACGAAGCAATGGCAGATGTTCGGCGGCTATACCTACATGGACGGCACGATCCTGAAGGCCTTCGACGGCACGCAGGGCAAGACGCCGGCCAACACGCCGCATCACATGTTCACGCTGTGGACGACCTATGACTTCACGCCGGTGTGGCAGATCGGCGGCGGGCCTTCGTATGTGTCATCGCGTTACGCGGCGAACAACAATCTCGTCGAAGTGGGCGGCTACGTGCGCTGGGACGTGATGGCCGCGTATCATCAGAAACGCTACGATATCCAGTTCAACGTGCTGAACCTGACGGACAAGAAGTACTACGACGCCCTGATTCCGTCCGATGGCGGACGCGCGGTGCCGGGCCTGGGCCGCACGTTCCTCGCCACCTTGAACTACCGTTTCCGCTGATGCCGTGCCGGCGCGCCCTGATAACCCGCGGTGGCGCGGCCGTCGACCCAGGCGTCGCTGGCTTCGAGGCGGGCGCGCATGGCGGC
>NZ_JARUXP010000004.1:322113-482101 GCF_031451315.1 Caballeronia sp. LZ032 | reverse complement strand
CGGGGGCCCCCGTTCCCTCCCCACTTTCAACTACGTTTCCGGGTGTGCCGGGGGGGGGGGGGCCCCCCCGCCGGGGGCGCGCGCCACGTCCCATGGAACCATGATCCTCTCGATACCGAACGTCCTCAGTCCCGCCGATGCCGCCGCCATGCGCGCCCGCCTCGAAGCCAGCGACGCCTGGGTCGACGGCCGCGCCACCGCGGGTTATCAGGGCGCGCCGGTCAAGCGCAACATGCAGATCGCCGAAGGTTCGCCGATCGCACTGGAACTCGGCGATGCGATCGTCGGCGCGCTGGAGCGGCATCCGCTCTTCATCAGCGCCGTGCTGCCGAACCGCGTGTATCCGCCGCTGTTCAACCGTTATGAAGGCGGCATGCACTTCGGCAGTCACGTCGATGGCGCGATCCGCATCGTGCCGGGCCACGGCGCGCGCGTGCGCACGGATGTCTCGGTCACGCTGTTCCTCACGCCGCCCGACGAATATGACGGCGGCGAACTGATCATCGAAGATACCTTTGGCGTGCAGGAAGTGAAGCTGCCCGCCGGCCACGCGCTCGTCTATCCGGCGACGAGCCTGCATCAGGTGCGTCCGGTGACGCGCGGCGCGCGCGTGTCGAGTTTCTTCTGGGCGCAGAGCCTCGTGCGCGACGACGGACAACGCGCATTGCTGTTCGATCTCGACAACGCCATCCAGCGCCTCAACGCCACCGACGGCGACGAAGCCGCGAAGCGCACGCTGGTCGGCTGCTATCACAACCTGCTGCGCATGTGGAGCGACACCTAGGCACAAGATGCATGTCGCGTGCTGCGCCGCAAAAGCGAATCTCCGCACGAAGGAAGCCATCGCGGAAAGATCGGGCGCACAATGGCGAGAGCCCGCGTGGACGGGCGAACAGGAGGAGCGCCATGACCGCCATCACGTGGGTTCTCGCGGCCGACGGCAAGCGTGCGAGAGTCTTCGAGACGCACGGATTGACGCTGGATCTGAGGCAGGTCGAGGACCTCAGGAATCCGTCGGCAAGCGTGACGGACGACGACGGCGCAGCGTTCGCGCGCAAGGTCGCCGCCTTTCTTGAAGACAGCCGCCGGCAGCACAGGTTCGACCGGCTGCGACTTGCCGTGGAACCGCGATTTCTGAACGTGCTGCGCGCGCACCTGAGCGCCGACACACGCACACTCGTCTACGAAGACACCACTGACGACGCCTCACACGACCTGCGCCACGGCCTGGGCCGGCGTTGAATGCCGGCCCGTCACCTCCTCACGCCGCCGGCACGATGTTCTGATTGCTGCGGAACACGTTCTCCGGATCGTAACGCTGCTTCACTCGCGCGAGCTTCTCGTAGTTGGGTCCATACGCCGCCTTCACCCGATCGCCTTCATCGCCCGTCAGAAAGTTGACATACACGCTGCCCAACGCGTGCGGCGTCAGCGCGGCGAACATGTCGCGCGCCCAAGCCGTGCATCTGGCATCATCGGCGGCGTCTTCCCAGCGGCCGTGAATGTTGATCGTATAGATCGAATCGCGATTCGCGTACGCAGTGGCATCGACGGGCACGCGGTTCGTCTCGCCGCCCATCGCGCCGACGAAGATCTCGCATTGCGGCGAAGGCAGCGATTTCACCGCGTTGGTGAGGATGTCGAAGGTCGCGTCCGTCAGACCGGCAAAGTTATGCGACTTCCAGTAGTTGCGCGAGCCCGGCGTCAGCAGCGGATCGAAGGCTTTCTGCCATGCTGCAAAGGGCATCGGTCCGAGATGCTCGCCATAGGGCGTGGCGAAGCCGCGCGCGGGCGCCAGCACACGCTCGCCGTTTTCAACCGGGCCGACATAGCAACTCGCCAATACGATCACCGGCTTGCCGTGCGCTTCCGCGGGCAGGAACGGCAGCGGCGGCGCGAGACGCATGACGGCCCAGACGCTCAGCTCGTCGGGACTTTGCGCGACGAACTCGCGATACTTCGGCAGGACGTCGGCGGCTTGTTCGAGCGGATACACCACCAGCCCGCCATAGATCTCCGGCCCGACTTCATGCAGCCGAAATTCGAACAGCGTGACCACGCCGAAATTGCCGCCGCCGCCGCGCAAGGCCCAGAAGAGTTCGGGATCGGCATGCTCGTCCACGCGACGCCATTCGCCGTCCGCCGTGACGATCTCCGCCGCCACCAGATTGTCCACCGTGACGCCGAACTTGCGGCTGATCCAGCCAAAGCCGCCGCCGAGCGTGAGACCGGCGATGCCGGTGGTCGAGTTGATGCCGAGCGGCGTCGCGAGTCCGAACGCCTGCGCTTCGTGATCGAAATCGGAGAGCAAGGCGCCGGGCTCCACGTACGCGCGCCGCGCCTGCGGATCGATGCGCACCGACCTGAGCGCGGAGAGATCGATCATCACGGCATCGTCGCTGACGGCGCTGCCCGCGATGTTGTGCGAGCCGCCGCGGATCGACACGAGCATGCCGTTGCCGCGCGCGAACGCCAGCGCCGCCTTCACGTCGGCCACGCCCGCGCAGCGCACGATGAGCGCGGGCCGCCTGTCGATGGTGGCATTCCAGACCTTGCGTGCTTCGTCGTAATCGGCATCGGCGGGTGCGATCACCCTGCCGCGCACCGATGCCTTGAGAGCGTCGATCACTTCGCCCGATAACTTGATCATGTAAGACCTCGCTGCAAATGACGCGCTGCGACGTGCCCGACCCTGCCCGCTGGAACGGCGAAAGCGCAAGGATCCTGCGATCGGTTCGCGTGTGGCGTAACGATTGAATTCACACCGGGATGACCGCGAGGACGGATAGAGAAAGACATGCCGGACGGCTTCGTCCGCTCATTGATTAAATGCCGTGACTTACCGAATGTAAAGCGTGCGGCGAGTGTATTCGCGCATGCGACCTAGCATGGATCCGACAAAGTGGACGCATCAGGCATGAATCGAATTCAATGCTTCACGAATTTCTTCGGATCACTGATGTCATGAAGTACACATGAAAAAAACGGGCGCTTGCGAGGCGCCCGCTTTTTCATCACACGGCGAAGAAGGTCTACGCGCGTTCGAGCACCGCCATCTCGCGCACCACGACCAGCAGCATCGAAAGACTCGCGCCGCCGCTCGCGCGCAGTTCGGTCAGCAGGCGCGTGTAGCGGTCGAGCGCCTGCTCGCGCTTCGCTCGCCAGGTCTCGACGATCACATCCGCCGCATCGATACCGCGCGACTGTTCGAGCGCGCTCACCGTCAGCGCGCGCTTCAGGCGCGCCAGTTCCTCCAGCGCGGCTGCACGCGCGAGCAAGTCCCAGTGCGTCGCGACGGGCAAGGCCATCGCACGCTCCGCAATGCCGCGATAATCGAGCAGCGTGCCGATGCCGAAATACACGCTCGCCACCAGTTCGAGACTGCGTTGCGTGCAGGCCGCCACTTCGGCGCTGTCGAGCACGGCCGTGGCAATCTCGCCGCTCGCGACCCGCGCCGCCAGCGTGCTCTCGACGCCCGCATCCTCCAGGTCGCGCCGGCGCGCATACCACGCGTCGAGCTGCGTCGCGGGCAGCAGCGCGGGCAGTTGCGGCGCCAGCCGCTGCGCCGCTTCACGGCAGCGCGCCAGCACGCCGCGCGCTTCATGCGCATCCGCACCGCTGTGCTTCAGATGACGCAGGAACCACAGCGACGTATCGTCGAGCAGCCGCACGACCTCGACGAACATGCGCGCCTGCACTTCATCGGCGACGATGTTGTCCAGCCCGTCGATGCTGCGCCACAGGTCGTCGAGATCGAAGACATCGCGCGACATGAGCGCCGCCCGCACGATGTCGCTCGGCTGCGCATCGGTCTCTTCCATCAGGCGATGCACAAAGGTGCAGCCCACGCGATTGACGAGCGCATTGGTCAGGTGCGTCGCAAGAATCTCGCGCTTGAGCGGGTGGCGCTGCATCGTGTCGCTGTAGCGCTGCTGCAGCGGCTTCGGGAAATACTCCGGCACCATGTCCGCGACGAGCGCATCCTCCGGTACGTCCGATTCGAGCAGTTCGTCGTACAGCCACATCTTGCCGTATGCAAGCAGCACCGCACGCTCGGGCGACGTCAGCCCGGACTTCGCCGCCGCGCGCTCGGCGATCTCGTCGTCGGAGGGCAGGAACTCGATGCGGCGCTTCAGGCGCCCGGCGCGCTCCAGGAAGCGCATCATGCGCGCCTCGGCATCGAGCGTCTCGGCTTCATAGCGCTTCGCGATCGACAGCGCCTGCGTCTGCGCGTAGTTGTCCTTCAGCACGAGCAGGCCGACTTCGTCGGTCATCTCGGCGAGCAGCGCGTTGCGCTGCTTCTCGGTCATCTCGCCATCCGCGACCACGAGGCCCAGCAGGATCTTGATGTTGACCTCGTGATCCGAGCAATCGACGCCCGCGGAATTGTCGATGGCATCCGTATTGATGCGGCCGCCGCGCTGCGCGAACTCGATGCGCCCCAGTTGCGTGAGACCGAGATTGCCGCCCTCCGCGACCACCTTCACGCGCAGCTCCGCGCCGTTCACGCGCACGGCGTCATTGGTGCGGTCGCCGACTTGCAGATGCGTTTCCGCCGTCGCCTTCACATAGGTGCCCACACCTCCGTTGTAGAGCAGATCGGCTTCGGCCAGCAGGATCGCGCGGATCAGCTCGTTCGGCGCGAGCACCGACGCGCTGATACCGAGCGCCGCCTGCACCTGCGGCGACACCGGTATCGACTTCGCCGTGCGCGGATACACGCCGCCGCCCGTCGAGATCAGCGAGGCGTCGTAGTCGGCCCAGCTGGAACGCGGCAATGCAAAGAGACGCGCGCGTTCTTCGAAGCTCTTTGCGGTGTCGGGCGTCGGATCGAGAAAGATGTGGCGATGATCGAACGCCGCGATCAGCCGGATGTGACGCGACAGCAGCATGCCGTTGCCGAACACGTCGCCGGACATGTCGCCAATGCCGACCACCGTGAAATCCGTGGTCTGGGTATCGAAGTTCATCTCGCGGAAATGGCGCTTCACGGATTCCCACGCGCCGCGCGCCGTGATGCCCATCTTCTTGTGGTCATAGCCGACCGAGCCGCCGGAGGCAAACGCATCGTCGAGCCAGAAACCGTATTCGTGTGCGATCGCGTTCGCGTAATCGGAGAAGGTGGCCGTGCCCTTGTCGGCCGCGACCACGAGATAGGGATCGTCCGGATCGTGGCGCACCACGTCCGGCGGCGGCACGATGCCGTCCGGCGTGCGGTTGTCGGTGACGTCGAGCAGGCCGCGCAGGAACATCTGATAGCACGCGACGCCTTCGCTGAGATACGCCTCGCGATCCGTCACCGGCGGCGGATTCTTCACGACGAAGCCGCCCTTCGATCCCACCGGCACGATCACCGTGTTCTTCACCATCTGCGCCTTCATGAGGCCGAGCACTTCGGTGCGAAAATCCTCGCGCCGGTCCGACCAGCGCAGGCCGCCGCGCGCCACGCGTCCGCCGCGCAGATGCACGCCCTCGACACGCGGCGCGTAGACCCAGATTTCAAACATCGGTTTCGGTTCGGGCAACCCCGGCACTTTCGACGGATCCAGCTTGAACGACACATAAGGCCGCGGCTGGCCGTGTGCATCGCGATGAAAGTGATTGGTGCGCACCGTCGCGCAGATCACGCCGAGGAACTGCCGCAGGATGCGGTCTTCATCGAGATTGGGCACCTTGTCGAGCGCCGCTTCGATGTCGGCGAGCACGCGCTCGGCGGCGGCGTCGCGCGCCTCGCCGCCGCCGCCATGCGCCGGATCGAAACGCACCATGAACAGTTGCAGCAGCTTCTTCGCGATCAGCGGATTGCCGATCAGCGCGCGCTCGATATAGGCATCGCTGAACGTCGAGCCCACCTGGCGCAGATACTTCGCATAGGCGCGCATGATGGTCACGTCGCGCGAGCCGAACTCCGCGCGCAGCACGAGGCGGTTGTAATCGTCGTTCTCGATCTCGCCCGACCACACGCTCGCGAACGCGTTCTCGAACAGCGGCTTCACGCGATCGATGTCGAATTCCACGTCGTCCTGCAACTCCAGGCCGAAGTCGTGAATCCATGCGTTCGGCGCGCCGGTCGGCTCGATCAGGTACGGGCGCTCTTCATCCACGCGCACGCCGAGATGTTCGAGCATCGGCAGGCTGTGCGACAGCGCAATCGGCTCGCCCACGCGATACACCTTGAAGCGGAACGCGCGCTTGCCGGCCTCGATCGGCCGGTACAGGCTCATGGAGAGACCGCCGGCGCTCGTATGCGTCGCCTCGATCATTTCGATGTCGCGCACCGCCGTACGCGCCGGATAGTCCTCGCGATAACCCGCCGGGAATGAATCCGCGTAACGCTGCAACAGGCGGTTGCCGGCTTCCTCGCCATGACTGTCGATGAGCGCATCGGCGAGATCGTCCTGCCAGCGCCGCGCTACCTGCACCACACGCGTTTCGAGTTCGCGCGTATCGACTTCGGGCATGGTGCCGCGATCCGCCCGCACCACGATATGAATGCGCGCCAGCGGCGACTCCGACAACAGCGGCGTGAACTCGATGCTGCGGCCGTTGAAGGCCTCCATCAGCACGCGGCTGATGCGGCGGCGCAGGTCGGTATTGAATTTGTCGCGCGGCACGAACACGAGGCACGACACGAAGCGGTCGAAGCGGTCGCGCCGCACGAACAGCCGCGTGCGCTGATGTTCCTGCAAGCGCAGCACGCCGAGCGCGATGTCGAAGAGCACGTCTTCGTCGGCCTGGAACAGTTCGTCGCGCGGGTACTGTTCCAGGACCGTGATGAGCGACTTCGCCAGATGCCCTTTCTCGAGGAAGCCCGCGCGCCGCACGATGTTCGCGCACTTGCGCCGCACGATCGGGATCTCGTAGGTGGGCACCAGATACGCGGTGGACGTGTACAGGCCGAGAAAGCGCCGCTCGCCGATCACCTTGCCCTCCGGCGATACGCGCTTCACGCCGACATAGTCCAGATAGCCCGGCCGATGCACCGTCGCGCGCGAATTGGCCTTGGTCAGAAAGATGGGCGCCGCGCCTTCGATGATCGCGGCTGCGCCCGGCGGCAGCGGCGTCAGGTCGCCTGCCGCCGGCGCGCGCAAGGTTTCGCGCAAGAGGCCCAGCCCGGAGCCGGACACGCCGCGCAACGCGAAGCCGCCTTCGTGCTCCACCAGATCGTAGTCACGGCAGCCGAGGAACGTGAAGTGATCGCCCGCCATCCATTCGAGGAACGCACGGGATTCGATGCCGTCCGGACTCGTGTCGCGGGTCTTGAGTTCGGTGATCGCGGCGCGGGCGGTGTCGAGCAGCTTCGGCCAGTCTTCCACCGACGCGCGCACGTCGCCCAGCACGCGCGCAATGTTGTCGCGCACTTCGTCGAGGCGGGCGCCATCGCCGCAGCGGTCCACTTCGAAATGAATGAACGATTCGAGCTCGGACTGGCCGTCGCCGGCCTCGCTGTGGCCCTGCGCAACGCGCTCGATCTCGCCCTTCGCGCCGCGCCAGACGCGGAACACCGGGTGGATCACGGAATGCAGCGCAAGCCCCAGCCGGTTGAGTTCCATGCTCACGGAATCGACGAGGAACGGCATGTCGTCGTTGACGATCTCGACCACCGTATGATCCGAGTGCCAGCCGTGCTGCTCCAGGTTCGGGTTATAGACCCGCAGCACTTCGCGCCCGTGGACGAACTTCTGCGCCGTCTGGACGTGCGCCATGGCGGCGCCGTAGAGATCGGCGACATCGCGGCTCGCGATGTCCTCGACATCGACCTGCTCGTAATAGTGGCGAAGCAACGGCTCGATGATCCGCCAGGTCTGCTCCGGCAACCGTCCTCGTGCGAATTCGAGGAGATCGTTGATGAGTTGTTCGACCCGCGCTTCGTTCCTGACCAGCATGGTGTCCTCCCGAGGGTGTCGGTTGCGATGCCGCTATGGTCTGCTCTCACGTCATCGAGATTATGCGCCGCGCCGCGTGTTTGCCTGCCGCCGGGCATGTGCGCCTGCACAAAGTCCGTGCCCTTCTACGGTAGACGCCGCGCATGACCTTTGCGCGACACGCGCTTTCGACCTATCGTCGATGAGAAGATTCGCAGCGCAGTCCGGACACGGAGGAATCGCCATGCAGGACACCACGGAAGTTGCCGCGCAGCAGACGGTCGTCACCGTGCGGCCTCAGGAAAAGCTCGCGACAGTGCAACACCTGCCGTATTTCATCGGCCTCTCGGCGGCGACGGCCGGCACGCGCGGACTCGCGATGCATCTCGTCGTCGTGCCGCCGGGCGGGCGCGGCGAGCCGCACGTTCACATCGGCTACGAAACCGGCATCTATATTCTGGAAGGACGCATCGAGACACGCTACGGAGCGGGGCTGGCGCAATCGATGATCAACGAGCCGGGCGACTTCGTCTTCATTCCGCCCGGCGTGCCGCATCAGCCGGTCAATCTGAGCGACACCGAGCCTGCGCGCGCGGTGATCGCCCGCAACGACGCGAATGAAGCGGATCGCGTCGTGCCTTACGATCCCGACGAAGCTCGAGCGTCTCAGTAGCCGGACGCGCCGTTCATCGGCAGGTCGACGTAACCGGTATCGGCAAAGCGCGCGCCGCCGAGCAGGCCGCCCGCGAGCTTGCCGCGTACCGCATACGAGACCTTGTTCGGGACGTCGCCGGTGGCGAAGCCGAGCGCCTGCCGCGCCACCGAGAACGCCGACACCGTCACCGGCACGGCCACCACCGTCTCGCCAAAACGCGGCACCACGCCGCGCTGGTCGCTGACGCCCGTGGCGAACGGACGGCCGTTGAGGTCGAGATCGAGCGCGACGCCGTCGAAGTCGAGCGGCTCGTTGTTCGGATTCTGCACGCGCAGTTTCACGGTAAAGCGCATCTCGAGGCCCTGTCCTTCGAGCGGCTCGATGCCCGCCACCGTCACGCGCATGGCGTCGCGATTGAAGAAGCCCGCGCAGCCATGCAGCGCGAACAGCGCGGCCAGGCCGGCGAGGAAGAGAAGGAAGCGGCTGCGCGGGTGATTCGCTTGCATGGGATCGGGGCTCCTCGCTTGGGTCATGCTGCGGGCCGCAGCACGTTCAGCAGCATGCGGCTACACGCATGATGAAACCAGACATCGTCGACGACGAACAGCGCGGCAACCCACGCCGCGCCCACGACGATCAGATCGCAGTGCCCGCTCGTCCACAGATTGAGCGAGTGGCGCGGGCCGACCCACGGCACGCCGAGCGGATTGGGCCAGTCCGCCAGCAGATGCATGAGGCCGCCGCACGCGAAGCCGAACGCCACGGGCGCCGCCGGATGCCGCCCGAGTTCGTGCCAGGACAGCGCGAGCAGCGCCGCCCAGCCCAGGCCCCAATGCGTCAGCGTGCGATGCGTGATCCAGAGCCTGCGGGCGCGTGTCCACCACGCGACTTCGAGCCAGTCCGGCGCGGTAGCGCCGGCCACCCCGGCGAGCAGCGCGAGCACCGCGGGAATCATGCCCGCGCCCGCGGAGGCAGGTCCGTGCGCAGCCGACACGAGCGTCGCCGCGATGATGCCCGCAGCCCATCCGGTTGCATGATGAGCCTTGTTCGACGCCATGGAAAAACCTGCCTTGATCGCTTGCCTGGGGAGCGCGCATGTTCGCATGCGCATTGCACCCGGCGCCGGGCTGAAACATAAACTTACGCAAATGCGTACGCGGAAACACGCCGCGCCGCCGCTGCAATGGGCGAGTCCGCGCGGCGTTGACTAGAATGGTTGTCAGAATGCTGCGCCCTTCCCGCTGCGGACGCCCCTGGCGCGTCCCACGCCCGCCTGCGCAAGCAGGCTTTGAGAGATTCTTCAGAACACCGCCGTCATGCAACACCTGAAATACCTGAGCGCTTACCCGAACACGCTTCAGGACAAGGTGCGCCGACTGATCGCCCAGCAGCAACTGGGCACCTATCTCGACGCACGCTATCCGAACCGGCACGCCGTGCAGTCCGATCGCGCGCTGTATGCGTATTGCTCGGACCTGAAGCAGGAATTCCTGCGCGTGGCACCCGCCATCGACAAGGTCATCTACGACAGCAAGCTCGACGTCCTGCGTCACGCGCTTGGACTGCACACGGCCATTTCCCGTGTACAGGGCGCGCGGCTCAAGGCGAAGAAGGAGATTCGCATCGCCTCGCTGTTCCGCGACACGGCGCCTGAGTTCCTGCGCATGATCGTCGTGCATGAGCTCGCACATCTGAAGGAAAGCGATCACAACAAGGCGTTCTATCGGCTGTGTGAGCTGATGCAGCCGGGCTACCATCAGATCGAATTCGACCTGCGCCTGTATCTCACGCACAGAGACCTGCTGCGCGCGAAAGTCGCGTGAGCCTCGCTGCGCCGCATCAAACCTGCCACGCGAGGGCGGCGGCATAGCCGGAAGGCGCGTCCAGCGCGATGGCCGCGAACCCCTCCGCTTCCGGCGACACCGCATGGCGCAAGCCCTCGCGCGGCAAGACCGAGAAGCCTTTCAGCCCGATCCAACCGCCGCCGATACCGACACCGTGCGCCTTCAGCACGGCTTCCTTCGCGGTCCAGCAGTCGAAGAACGCGCTCTGGCGCGCGGCTTCGGGCAGCGCCTCGATGGCCTGCCGGTCGCGCTCCGCCAGCACGGCAGGCGCCAGTTCACGCCAGCCGAAGCCGGCGCGCGCCGCCTCGATATCCACCCCGACGCGTCTTGCCCGCGACACGCCAATCAGCCCGTACGATCCCGAATGCGAGACGTTGAAGTCCGGCGCATCCGGTTCGTCGAGCAGCGGGCGGCCGTTCTCGCCGGCGTCGAGTTTCAGACGCGCCGGATCGCCGCCGGTCAGCGTCGCCAGCACCTGACGCAGCGCCGCACGCATGACGCTGAAGCGCGCCGCATCCTCGGGACGCAGATAGCGCGCCGCGCGCGCGCGTTCGCTTGCATCCAGCGCGGCGCAGGCGGGATCGTCGGGCGCGATGGTCAACGGGATCGGAACGCGCCAGACGCGGATGTCGGCAGGCACGTCGGCCGGCAACGCGAGCGGTTCCAGATCGAAAGATGCGGTGGTGATGGTCACGCGGTCACGTGGGCGCGTATTGCGCCTCGCCGTTGCCGAAAGACCAGTTCTCCTTTTTCACCTCGACGAGACTGATGAACACATCCTCGCGACGCAGCTTCAGGCGCTCATGCAAGCCATCGGCGACGGCCTTGTAGAACGCGCGCTTCTTCGGCGCATCGCGGCCTTCGTTCAGCGTGACCTGGATCACCACGCAATCGTCGCTGCGGGGAATACCCAGATAAGTGCGATCCACGATGAAGTCCGGCGCGTCGCGCTCTGCGATGATCTGGAAGCGATCGTTCTCGGGCACGTCGAGGGTGGCGCGCATCGCGTCATACACCACGTCGCCGATGGCCGTGCGGTAGGCGCTGTCTTTTCCCTTCAGCAAATCGATGCGGACGAGCGGCATGTCGAATTCTCCGGTTGGATGATGAGGGCTCAGCGATGCCCCGGATGCAACAGCAAGTGCGGCGGGTTCCCGCGATCCACCATGACGACGGCGTGCTGCTCGAATTCGGTCAGCAGGGCATCGGCGGTGGATTGGGTCGCGCCGAGCACCAGCAGACTGTCTTCGGCGATCCAGACCTGCAACGGGTCGATACCCGCGCCGGACAATGCACGCAGTCCCCATTGCGCGATCCGTGCAGCCAGCGCGCGTTGCCGCGTCGCGTTGGCTTCCGGCGGCAGCTTATGGCCGAATGGATTGCATGCCGTCACGAACACCGCGGTGTCGGCTTCCTGTGCTTCGAGCAACGCGATCAGCGCCGGATTGCTCACGCCGATCTTCATCTCGATCGCCGGCGTTCCGTCGATCCGGTAGATTGCCGCGCGATAGGCATCGAGCGTGGCGGCGGGCAGCGCGCGCAGCACATGCTGCTTCGACGCATTCGCGACGTCCAGCACGATGGGCTGTCCATGCGGCGTGGCGCGCGCGGCTTCGTCCCACTCGTGGCGGCGCTGCGCGAGCGTCTCCTGGCTGACGCAGCCCTTCGCGGTGCTCAAGCCTTCCAGCGCGCTCAGCCAGTGCACATAGTAGGTGTCGCCGTGATCGGGATCGCCGGCAGCCTGCGCCGCGCGGATCGCCTCGCTCAATGCGTGCGCCCATTCCTGCCACGTGAACACCCCGCGCTCGTGCAACGCGAGCGTCATCGCAAAAGCCTGCGCTTCCCAGGGCGCGCGGAATACCGGGCCGTCGTCGTTGAAGGGCAACGCGGGTAAAGCGGTGCGGAGTTCGTGGAACTGTTGCGGGTCATTCATGCGCGGCATCGAGTAGATAAGACTCCCAGCAATCCACGCACACCGACGACGCGCTCGTGTCCGCGCCCCACAGCTCGGCGGCGTCGAAACGCACCGTGTAGAGCCATTGCGGATGCTCGCCGTGGCCGAGCGCGTTTTCATCGGGAAAGACGTGCGTGCCACGCACTGCGACGACCTGTCCGGACTTGCCGCGGCAATAGCGCGGCAGACGCGTGTGCGTGGGTGGATTCATCAGCTTCGTGCGCACGGTATCGCCGACGGCGAAGCGCGCCGGTCCGAGCGCCGGCCGATCCACGGGCGCACCTCGCAGCAAGGCTGCGCTGACGTCGGCAGCCCGCAGCATGCGCACGTTGGACGCGGGCGCGGCCTGCGAATAGCCGGCCTCGATTTCCGCGGCACTCGCGAGGCCCTTCGCGAGCAGCAGCTTCTTCAAGCCCTCGAACCAGATTTCGTAGTAGCTGCTGCCGAGGTATTGCGCGGGCGGCAGGCTTTCGCGCGCGGCCCGCGAGGTGTCGATGTTCCACTGGCCCGTCGCGCCCATCGCAAGCGTCACGGCCAGTACGCGCCGCTCCCATTCCGCATGGAAGGGCGACGCGCCCGGTGCATCGCAAGGATCGTTCTCGACGGGCCCGAAGCCCTGCATGCCGCCCATGTCATGCGCCGCGTTCATGCCGCCACCTCGCTCGCTGCCGATGGGCTCAACGCGAGACCCGTGCCGATCATCGAATCGCGTGTGACGAGTGCGGCGAGCGCGTCTTCGTCGAGATGATCGGTGCCGGGCGGGCGCATCGGCAGGACGAGATAGCGGACCTCGGCCGTCGAATCCCATACGCGCACTTCGACTTCATCCGGCAAGCGGACACCGAAGTCCTGCAACACGCCGCGCGGATCGATGACAGCCCGCGACCGATACGGCGCCGACTTGTACCACACCGGCGGCAAGCCGAGCACCGACCACGGATAGCACGAACACAACGTGCAGACGACCATGTTGTGAGCCTGCGCGGTGTTTTCGAGTGCAACCATGTGTTCGCCCTGGCGTCCGGTGAAGCCGAGCGAAGCGATGGCCGCGGTGGCGTCATCGAGCAGCCACGCGCGAAACTGCGGATCGCTCCATGCCCGGGCCACGACGCGCGCGCCATTGCGTGGTCCGACCTTGTGCTCGTAGGTCTGGATGAAAATGTCGAGGGCTTGCGGATCGATATAGCCTTTCTCGACCAGCAGCGATTCGAGCGCCTTCACGCGCAGGTCCATCTCAGGCAGCGGGCTGCCGGTGTGGTCGTGGTCGTGATGAGGGTGATCGTGGCTCATGAGCGGTCTCGCGAGTGACACAGACGCATCACGTTACCGGAGTGCGCGAAGGCGTGCAAACATCGGGCACGCGCGTATCAGCCCAATTCGAAGGTGGTCACGCCGAATACTCGCGCGAGAGGCACATCCGGCACGCCGCGCGTGTACATGCGCGCCGTTTCGAACACGCTCGTCATGCCATGTCCGACGGCAAGCGCAACCGCCGCGGGATTGCTCTCAGGGACGTCGAGGAACACGGTTTCACCCGCGACTTCCGCGACGAGCGCGCGATACAGCGCCTGCGCGGCGGGTGAATCGTCGGCGAAGAGCGGACCGATCTTGTAGCCGCGCATGCAGCGGCGGATCACGCCGAAACCGCGCATCGTATCGCCGGTCAGCGCCACGCGTGCGGATGCATGCGGCAGCGTCAGCCAGTCACGCAGAAACGCTGCGCGCCGGCAGGCGAACAGGGTGGCGTCGTAGTCGAGCAAGGTGGAGAAGGGAACGGCTGCCGCGTCGACGAGAGTGAGCGTCGCAGGAACCGGCTCGACGCTGGCCCGCGCCACGCCTTCATAGCGCACGTTACGCCCGGCAAGCACGAACCCCGATGCACGATAGTTCGCTTGCTGTGCGAGCACGCCGTCGAGCCCGATATTGCGCGCGCCGAGATACGCCATGCCCTCGTTCCACAGGCGCAATCCGAAGCCCCTGCCGCGCCATCCGGGACGGACGATGTACAGCCCGATGAAGCCGAACCTCTCGTCATACGCGACAGCCGCGATGCAGCCGATCGGTCCGCCATCCCATGTGCCGATGAAAAACCCGTGCGGGTCGGCGGCAAGGAAGGCGCGGGCATCGTCGAGACCGGGGTTCCAGCCTTCCGCGGCGGCCCAGTCGAGCGCGATCTGCACCTCGGGCGGCGTCATGCGGCGGACCGTGAAGCGTGCGTCTTCGGGACTGGCGTGCGACGGAGCTTCCATGAAGGACATGCGAACCTCATAGAGCTGAAGGAACTTCAGTGTCGCGCGTTTCTGATGTGGAGAAAAGATGCGGGAAAAACGGCGGACTGCGGAGGATGTGTCGAAAGAACGGGACGATGGCGCGCCGTCCCGTTCAGGAATACCCGTGTCGCCGCTCGCTGCGGCTAAAACTCTGGCGCGAACGCCAGTCTTCGGAACGAAGGACATGTTCGCCGTCCTCGCGCGCCTGCTCTTCCGAATCGAAGCCTTCGTCGCTGTAAGCGACGACCTTCATGCCACCGCCCGCCGTGCGTTCGATGGTAATGCCCCAGTGCCACCCGCCTTCCTGATGGAAGACGTGCAGCGTCGGGTTCGACGTTGTGGTCAGTTCCATGTGCGGCTCCTTCCCCGCGATGTCCGCAAGGCCCGCCTGCTGCCTTCGACGCTCGCCCTTGCTTGCCGGCGGCCGGCTTGTCAACGTTCAATCCGCTGCCGAAAGTGAACACAGCCTTACAGACGGCCGTACGGACGGCCCCTGCCGCCTCGTTAAACAGCATACGCAATGCGATGCTGCGGCGCAACACGAAGTTTCCCTAGGTCGGGTGGACGTCGCGCAGACGCCGCCTGACGGAGAGCCTGCTGGCGATTGCACGGTAGCGCATTGCCTGTGTCTCCGCATTGACCGTCCGATGGCGCTTTTTGGAAATCGCCCGGCGTGATGGGCTGATGAGGTCGTTACTACCCGCTTCTGACGCGCTTAGCCGCCCTTCGCCCGTGCTTCCGGCGCGGCGAGCCACGCCACGATGGCGCGACAGGCCCAATTGGCGTCATCGTGCGGCAGGTCGTGGCCTGCCCACGGATGCACGGCATGCGCCGCGCCCCAGTGCATGGCAGCGCGCACTGAACAGACGGGATTGACCAGCCGGTCCCGCGCCGACGACAACATCAACACCTTCCCCGCCGGCATCTGTTTCTCCGCGCGAAACCGTGCCGCCGCGAGCAGCTGCCGCAACGCATTGCCCGCGCTGGCGCCGTGCGTGCGCCGCAACGCCGCCCAGTGCGCGATATCCGCGTCCGCGCCGGCCTGCCGTTGACAAGTCAGCCGATGAATCGACCCTTCGCAGCGTGCAGGCCGCCGCCAGTTCGCCGCGATGCGCAGCAGCACCGGCCATGCCGACGGCCGGAGCCGTTCGTGCATTTGGGCGAACGGCCGCATGCTCGTATTGATCAGCACCAGCCGTTCGATATCGCCCGGATGCCGTTGCGCCCACGCGGTCGCCACCATCGCGCCGAGCGACATCCCGATCACCCGGCACGGCATGCGCACGCCGAGCGCCGTGGCACGGGCGCGGACGAATTCCATCATCGCCTCGACCGAGAGCGGCGCCGGGCGTCCCTGCTCCACGCCATTGCCCGGCAAATCGATACAGACGATGTCTTGAACGCCCTCCGCCAGCCCGTGCGCCACCAGCGCCGCCTCGAAGCCGCCCCAGTGGCGCGCTTCACGCGTGAGGCCGCGCAGCAGGATCCATTGGCTCATCGAAGGCCCGAGCGTTGCCAGTGCTCCTGCGCGCGCCGCAGCAGTTCGTCGCGCGGCGCGCCGCCCGGCAGCCAGCGTTGCGACGAATACGCGGCGCGCGTCAGGAAATCGAAGAAGTTCGGATGACGCCGCAGCACCCGCCGCGTGCGATGCGCCTTGATCGGATTGAAAATGCCGAGCCGCGAGAACAGCTGCATCGGATTCTTGCGGATCCAGCGCCAGGAGCCGAGTTCGAGCGTCATCGGCAGGAAAATGTCGGGCGGGCGCGAGCGATCGTAGGCGAAGTCCCACAGGTCGCCATGCAGCAGGTACTGATGGCTCTGCGGTTCGAACGCATAGCCGTGATGCGGGTACGACTCCTCGAACATCCGCTTGAGCAGGAACATTTCGGGCAGATGCGCCATCTGCCGCTCGGTGCGCGCATACGGAAACCAGATGCTGTCGTCCCAGCCGAAGCCCGAATGGCAGTCGAGCGCGAAGCTCAGCGGCCGCGACATCAGCTCTTCCTCTACCACGCCGAGCAGCGCGGCGCTTTCGGCCTCCATGTGACCGTCGACGGGACCGCGATACCACGGCAGCCACGGCCCGATGCGCTGCCCGCCCGCGAGAAACGGCACCCGTCCCTCGGCGCTTTGCGGTGCGTTGCGCATCAGATCGACGCCGTTCGGGTTCGCCCGCGTGCGCGCGAACATGCCGCCGGGATTGACGATCGGCATGAAGATCAGACGGATCGCGCGCAATTGCTGTTGCAGCGTGTCGTCCCATTCGAGGCGCGTCAGCAAGGCGCGCATGTATTCGAGCACGAGCTGCGTGCCGATGCATTCGAGCCCATGCACGCCGCCGAAGAAGCCGATGGCGGGCGCGCCTGGATTGCTGGAACCGATGGATGCGGTCAACAGCGGAAACACCCGTCCGCGCGAGTGCACTTCGCAGCGCGTGCGCCATTCGAAGTGCGCGCCGCCTGCGACGCGAAGCGCGTCGAGTTCGTCCATCTCGGGAAAACTGCTCGTGACGACACTGCTTGCGTTCATGACGACGGCCCGCGGTCCTGTATCTGTTCTGTGTTGCGTTTTTTGAATCAGACTGTGGTTCCGTGCTTCGGTGCCTTGCGCTGGCACGATGCTGACCATGCATTGACCGTGCGCTGACGTTGCACCGGCAAGGCCACTGCGCTCCACCCGGAAGCCCCGAGTATAGGCGGATGACCGGCAGACAATATGTCTGTGCGACGACTTGCTTCTGGTGCGTGACATCAGGACCGTCACTGCACGAAGGCGCTGCGTCACCTAGAATCGAATCACTGCCTTATGTCCGCCGTCCCGGCGCGCGAGGTCATCGTCATGACACATCCATCCCGCCTGATCCTGTCCGCGCTCGCGCTGTGCTGCGCGACATCCGTATTCGCCCAGACCGCCGCGCAGCCCGGCGATCCCAACGCGCCCAAGACCCGCGCGCAGGTCCGCCAGGAGTTCCTGATGTGGCGCGCCGCCGGCTATGACCCGGACGACTGGCTCAACTATCCCGACAACGCCATCGCGGCAAGCCGCATCGTTGCGCAGCAGCAGGCGCAGAGGAACACCACGCAACATTGAACGAAGCGAAGCAGGCGCTCAGTCTTCCTGGTCGGGGTAATCGGTGTATTTGCGCGCGTCGCCTTTGACGCGCTCCGCCGGATACTTCTCGCGGTTGAGCGCCATCTTCTCGACCAGCGCGCGATACAGATCGACATCGAGCGCATCGGCAAGCATCACGAGATAGGCGAGCACGTCGGCCATCTCGTGGCGGATCGCGCGCAGCTTCGCTTCGTCGAGTTCGCTCCTGTCGCCGCTCGCCAACCATGTGAACGGTTCGAGGAGTTCGCTCGCCTCCACCGAGAGCGCCGCCGCCAGATTCTTCGGCGAATGAAAGCGGCTCCAGTCGCGCTCGCGGACGAACTCGCGCAGCAGGTCGCGCATCTCCGCGAGTTCGCCGCGCTTTTCGTCCTGCCGGTTACCGGGCTCCATGCCGCCCTCCGACGCTGTTCCGCGCTCACGCATCCGGATAGAGCCCCAGCGTGCGCGCATGCAGCCGCGCCAGTCCGAGCAGCGCATCGGTGAAGGGCGTCGGCACGCCCGTCATGGCGCCGAGTTCGCGCACGGAGGCCACCAGCGCGTCGAGTTCCACCGCCTTGCCCGCCTGCACGTCCTGCAGCATCGAGGTGCGCATCGCGCCGAGCCTGCGCGTGACGGCGTGACGGTCTTCGGGCGCCTGCTCGATCGGAATGCCGAAGCGCGCGCCGATCTCCTTCGCCTCCAGCATGACTCCGGTGACGAAGCCGCGCACCAGATCGTCGGCGAGGATGCGGTCCGTGGTGGCGCCGGTGATCGCGCTGATGGGATTCATTGTCATGTTGCCCCACAGCTTGAACCAGACATCGCGCTGGATCAGCGGCGAGAGCGTGGCGTCGAAGCCCGCCTTGGCGAACAGCGAGACGAGCGCCTCGGTGCGCGCGGCCGGTCCGCCCGCCACTTCGCCGATGATCAGTCCACGCCCGTGATGATGGCGGATGACGCCCGGCGTCTCGACGTAACAGCTCGCATGGACCACGCAGCCGACCGTTTGCGCAGCCGGGATTGCGGCGCCGATGCTGCCGTGCGGATCCACCGACGACAGTTGCTTGCCGGTGAAGGGCGCGGGCAGCCCGTCGCAGAACCACCAGGGCACGCCGTTCATCGCGGTCAGGACGATCGTGTCGGGTCCGATGAGCGGCGCGATGTGCGCGGCGACCGATTCCATCGCCGGGGCCTTGACGGCCACGATGACCAGGTCCTGCACGCCGAGGTCCGCCGGGTCGGCGCTCGCCGCGACCTTCACGGTATGGGTCGCGTCCTGTTCGACGAGCCGCAGCCCGTCCTGCCGCAGCGCCTCGAGCGTCGCGCCGCGCGCGACCACGCTGACGTCGCAGCCCGCCTGCGCGAGCTTGACGCCGAGCCAGCCGCCGATGGCGCCCGCGCCGTAGATGCCTGTTTTCATGGTGCTGATTCCTCTCTTCGCTGGCTATCGATCGTTCGCCATTGTAAGAGCGGAACCCGGCGCCGCTGCACATTCAATGCGCGATGCCCGTCGCGAGCCGGGCCACGATCAGCAGCGTGGCGCCGAACGCGCCCGCCAGCGCGACGGCGATGAACGGCAGCAGCGACACCTTGACCTGCGCGAAATCGGCGTTGTGCGACGCGCGCCTGCGCACGCCGAAAAAGCTCCACAGCACGATGCGGATCATCTTCAAGAGGTTCACGAGCGGCTCCTTCAGGGGACATGCGTCGTTCATGTCCCGATGATGAGCGTTGCCGCCCGCAAAAAACAGCAGCAGTTGCGGCGTTTCGAGCGGTAGCAGAAGGCTGCGCTCTAGGGGCTCGCGCCGCTGTTTCAAGAGACGCGCGGCAAAAATATAGTCTGCTTGAAGCCCTGTTGGAGGGTATTGAAACGATAGCCTGCGCACCTACCTTGGATCCAGAGGCGGCGAACCGACACGCTGCCGTTTCAACTTCCTGCTGCCGGCCGCATGGCCGCAACCCTGGAGACTGGACCATGAGTGACTTTTATTTTGGCGGCGACCTGTTCTCGGAACTGGATCGCGTGCAACGGCAGGTGTCCTCGCTGTTCGGCAACGTGCCTTCGAGCATTCGTTCGAGCCGCGCCGACAGCTTTCCGCAACTGAACATCGGCAGCACCGACGAGGCCATCCAGATCGTCGCGTTCGCGCCAGGCGTCGAGCCTGCATCGCTCGATGTCACCGTCGACAAGGGCACGCTCACCATCAGCGGCGAACGGCGCGCGCCGGCAGCCACCGAAGGCTCGCGCACTTATGCGAAAGAACGCTTCAAGGGCAGCTTCCGCCGCGTGATCGAACTGCCGCAGAACGCGGACAGCGACAAGGTCGAAGCGCGCTATGAGAACGGCACGCTGTTCATCACCATCGGCAAGCGCGAGGCCTCGAAGCCGCGCGCCATCACCATTCAGTAAGAGGGAGCCCATCATGATCGATACCCCGCAAAGCGCAACGCAAGCAACGCCGCAAGCCACGCCGCAAGCCACGCCGCAAACCGCCGCCCGCGTCGCACCGCAGACCGTGGACGCCGTGCGCCGCGCCACCGTGACGCCCGCCGTCGACATCATCGAGGACAGCCAGGGCATTACCGTCTATGCCGACCTGCCCGGCGTGCCGCGCGACAAGCTCGATGTGAAGGTTCATGACGCGCGCCTCACCATCGAAGCCGAAGCGGACTTGCCGGTGCAAGGCGCGGTCCGTGCGCATCACACCGAACTGCGCGCGCCGCGTTTCGTCCGCGCGTTCACGGTGAGCGACGACTTCGACACCACGAAGATCGACGCCAATCTCAGCCATGGCGTGCTGAAGCTCACCATTCCGCGCCGTGAACAGGCGCGTCCGCGTCGCGTCGAAGTGCGCGCAAGCTGAAACACCGGCAAGCCGGGCAAGAACGGCCGCAATCTTCGCGGCCGTTTTCGCGTCTGGAAGCGACTCTCTATAATCGTCCCTGGGGGCGCCCGCCGCCCAAGTTCAATCACTCAAGAAAACAAGGGACTATCGTGAAGAGGCTGTTGACGGTGTTGTTGGGTTCGATGCTGACGGTATCGATCGGCGCGCATGCGAAGGAATGGTCGACGATCCGCTTTGGCGTCGACGCAAGCTATCCGCCTTTCGAATCGAAAGCGCCGGACGGCTCGCTGGTCGGCTTCGATATCGATGTCGGCAATGAACTGTGCCGCCGCCTCAACGCGAAGTGCGTGTGGGTGGAAAACGCCTTCGACGGCATGATCCCCGGCCTCAAGGCCCGCAAGTTCGACGGCGTCCTGTCCACCATGTCGATGACGCCCGCGCGCGTCAAGCAGATCGCCTTCTCGAGCAAGCTCTTTCACGTGCCCACGCGCCTCGTGGCGAAGCGCGCCTCGTCCATTCAGCCGACCGCCGAAGCGCTCGCGGGCAAGACCGTCGGCGTCGAGCAGGGTTCGATGCAGGAAACCTATGCGAAGGTCCACTGGGGCGCGCAGGGCGTGAAGGTGGTGTCGTATGCCGATCAGGACCAGGTCTACCAGGATCTGCTGGCCGGCCGTATCGACGCCTCGCTGCAGAACGCCGTGCAGGCCGAGCGCGGCTTCCTCGATACGCCGCGCGGCAAGCCCTATGGCTTCGCGGGCGGCGCGCTGGAAGACAGCGCGATCTTCGGGCCCGGCACGGCCATCGGCCTGCGCAAGGAAGACACCGATCTGAAGGAAAAACTCGACGGCGCCATCGCCGCGATGATCAAGGACGGCACGTACAAGCGCATCGAGCAGAAGTATTTCGACTTCGACATCTACGGCGAGTAATCATCATGACGCAGCCGCCCGCATCCGCTTCCTCGAACGTCCACCGCGCGGCGGCGGTCGGCTATACGGCCCACGCGGACAGCTATGTGCGCGGACGGCCCGACTATCCGCCCGCGCTCGCGGGCTGGCTTACTGAACAGCTTGGGCTCGGGCCGGGCGCGAGCGTCGTCGATCTGGGCGCGGGCACCGGCAAGTTCACGCCGCGGCTCGTGCAGACCGGCGCGCAGGTTTTCGCGGTCGAGCCGGTCGATTCGATGCGCGCGAAGCTGTCCGCCGCGTTGCCCGAGGTGAAGGCGCTGGCGGGCACCGCGCAGTCCATTCCGCTTGCCGACGCCTCGGTGGATGCCGTCGTGTGCGCCCAGTCGTTCCACTGGTTCGCCGGCCGCGCGGCGCTCGACGAAATCCGTCGCGTGCTCAAGCCGGGTGGCAGGCTCGGCCTCGTCTGGAATATGCGCGATGCCCGCGTGCCGTGGGTCGCGAAGCTGGACGCCATCGTCAACCGCTACGAAGGCGACACCCCGCGCTACTACACCGGCGCCTGGCGCAGCGCATTTCCGCATGCGGGTTTCGGGCCGCTCGTCGAAACGCACTTCGGCATCGGCCACACGGGCGCGCCGGAAGACGTGATCCTGAATCGCGTGCGCTCCACGAGTTTCATCGCGGCGCTGGCTGAGGCGGAGCGCGAGGACATCGAGCGCGCGGTGCGGCAGTTGATCGACGATGAACCGGACTTGCGCGGTAAAAGCGAAGTCACCGTGCCTTACGAAACCGCCGCCTTCCTCGCCGTGCGTCAGTAGCCTTCGACGCATCCGCCGCGCACCCTGCCGGCATCCCGCGTACGTCGCCAGTAGAATGAACACGACCTCGCATCGGCACTGAAATACCGCACTGAAATGCCGCACTGAAATGCCGCACTGAACGAGGCCTCGCACGAATGGAGATCCGATCCGCATGATCTGACATGACCGGAGCGGCCGGCGGGCCAGCGCCGCTCACTCTCGCAAGGAGAGTCCATGAAGGTGCTTGCCGTTCATCCCAGCGGGCTGATGTACACCCGCGTATTCCTCCGCCTCGAACCGCTCGGGCTCGAAACCGTCGCGGCCGCCGTGCGCCGCGCCGGACACGATGTGCGCCTGATCGACCTGCAGGTCGAAACGCATCGCGACCTCGACCGTCTGATCCGCGACTGGCGTCCTGATGCGCTGTGTTTCTCGGGCAACTATCTCGCCAATATTCCGGAAATCATCGATCTCGCCCGCGCCGTCCGCGACGTTTTGCCGGGGTGCTTCGTGTTCGTCGGCGGCCATAGTGCATCGTTCACGGCGGCGGATCTGCTGCGCCACGCGCAAGGCGCGATCGACTGCGTGCTGAAAGGCGAAGGCGAGGCCTCGGTGAATGCCTTGCTGCACGCGTTCGCGAGCGGCGCTTCCCTGCTCGACGTGCCCGGCGCGGTGACGAGCGAAGGCGCGGGGCCGCCGCCGCGCTTCGTCGACAGTCTCGATGATCTGCTGCCCGCGCGCGACCTGCTGCGGCATCGGCGCAAGTATTTCATCGGCACGCTGGATCCGTGTGCGTCGATCGAATTCGCGCGCGGCTGCCCGTGGGACTGCACGTTTTGCAGCGCGTGGACCTTCTATGGGCGCAGCTATCGCGCGCGCAGTCCGCAGGTGATCGCCGATGAACTGGCGTCGATCCGCGAGCCGGGCGTGTTCATCGTCGACGACGTTGCCTTCGTGCACGCCGAGCACGGCATGGAGATCGGCCGCGCGATCCAGCAACGCGGCATCCGCAAGCAGTATTACCTCGAAACCCGCGGCGACGTGCTTTTGCGCAACCAGGAAGTCTTCAGTTTCTGGCGCACGCTCGGCTTGCAGTACATGTTCATCGGCATGGAGGCGATCGACGCCGAAGGGCTGAAAGCGTTTCGCAAGCGCATCACGCTCGACAAGAATTTTGAGGCGCTGGAGTTCGCGCGGTCGCTCGGGATCACGGTCGCGATCAATCTCATCGCCGATCCCGACTGGACGCGCGAACGCTTCGAGGCCGTGCGTCAATGGTGCCTGGAGATTCCGGAGATCGTGAACATCAGCGTCAATACGCCTTATCCCGGCACAGAGATCTGGCTGCGCGAACAGCGCCGGCTGACGAGTCTCGACTATCGCCTCTACGACATCCAGCACGCCGTGCTGCCCACGCGTCTGCCCTTGCCCGAGTTCTACGCGGAACTCGTGCGCACGCAGCAGGTGCTCAATCGCAAGCACATGGGCTGGGCGGCCTTGCGCGGCGCGGCGGGCCAGGCCGTGCACTTGCTGATGCAGGGTCAGACGAATTTCATCCGCATGCTGTGGCGCTTCAACTCGGTGTTCGATCCGCGCCTGCAACTGGGCGATCACGCGCGCACGGTGCGTTACCCAATGACGCCGCCGCCCCCGCCCGACGCGGTCGCGAACGTCAACGCCGTCTACGTGCACGGACCGATGGGGCGCAAGTCGCGGCGCATCGATGACGCGACCGAGAAGTTCGTCGACGAAACGCGAAGCGGCGCGGACTAGCGCTTTCTTCAATAACAAGGAGAGGTCGATGGCAACGCTCAAGCAGATTCAGGCACGGCTCAGGAAGTTGCAGGAACGCGCGGAGAGCCTGATTGCGGACCACGCGCAGGCCGTGCTCGACGACATCCGCGCGATGATGGAGCGCCATGGACTGACGACGGGCGACATCGAACGGCATCGCAGGAAGGCGAAGCGCGCGGCCAAGCCGAATGTCGCGATTCCCGCGCCCTCGAAGCGGCACGAAGCGGTGAACCGGGCCGCGAAAAAGGGCAAGCTGCCGGCGAAGTATCGCAATCCGGAGACCGGCGAGACCTGGAGCGGCTGGGCGCGGCCGCCTGCGTGGATCTCCAATGTGAAGGACCGCAGCCGGTTTTTGATTGATGCGGAGGGGGTGGAGATCGCAGTGAAGTCGAAGGCGAAGCCCGCAGCGAAATCGAAGCCTAAGCCGAAGCCCACGCCGAAGCCGCCCGCGAAGAAGCAGACGCCGAAGCCCGCCGCGAAGAAGTCCGGCAGGAAGACGGCAGCATCGGCGAAGTGAGGATGCTTGCGCGTGAGGAATCGCATCGAGATGTGTTGATACGCACATTCAGCGATTCTGCACAGGCAAGCGAGGAAGTGCCGGGAGACGGAATCAGTGAGACTGGGCGGTTTTGGCGAGACTCGAAAGACAGGAATCGTGAGACAGCTCGGACTTAGGCGGAACGGTGCGTTGCAGCGGGCGGCTGTCAAGGTCTGGGACCGTGGGCGAAAGCAGCCTGCCACACAGCACTGACCACACTTCCAAAGTTAGAAAAGGCCGACGGGGTTGTCCGTCACCGACCCTGAGCCGCCACCGGGACCACCGCGCTGGCGACGGCCGCTTCCCAACTACAACCGACACTAGGACAACACGGTTCGGCTGTTGCGTATTTGGTGTTGTCAGCCGTTCCGCTTTTCGCCCGTCTGTTGCTCCGGACGGGTGAGGGCAAGCGAAACGGCGAACGACTGTTGACGAACGGCGCCGCCCTATCTGTCAAGGGAGGTGAGCGACGTGCGGTGGTTGGGGCAGCGACCCAAGCTGGACGCGGATGGAACGCCACTATGCAGATCACGAGATCCCCAACGCTCACCAACTAACCGATGTGCGCCCCCCCCCCCGAAGTTCGCCGGTACTTTACTCGATGCTTTTCCAACCACAACCCGCTGCCAAAAAGCAGCCGAGGCTGCAGCGCGTCAAGATGAGGTCTCGCATTTAAATCATCCCCCTTCATCGCTGAGAAGCGCTCGAGGCCCTATTCGGACTCCCGTTGCCTTTTCCATTTCCTGAGCAGTGAAGTGACACATTGCAACTTGTCGTGGGAGCAGTTCCACTGCCTTAACGACCAACCTACGCAATTCATTGAGCTTTGGTTCGCTTGCGTCCCAGAGATATGCTTTTGCCATTAATTCGCATACCAATAGGTAAGTGGAGAACACGCTGGCGCCTTCTAGGGCCGCAGTTTCATCGAGGAACCGCTTTCCGTCATTGACGAAGAGGAGTGCTTGTTCTGCATGCTTGATTCTTCCTGAATGAATCCATTCAATTTCTGCGTACCGAAGACACAGCTTTGCTCGTTGAAGAAAATACAAGCAGCCGACAAAGGGACCACTTTTAGAAGCGTGTAAGACAACAGGAGTCCACATGCTGTTGAGCAGGTCTTCTGCTATATCGTAGTTGATTCTCTTTTGCAGTCGATTTTCTTTGTTGAATCCGGCAGCAATAATGCGGCACGCACTGCATATTTTCGCCTTATAAACTGGTAACGATTCTTTCCCGAAACCTGCCGTGGCGGCCTCAATTTCAGCCTTGTGAGTATCCAGATGGCCGTATAGCTGATGTGCTAATATCGTTTTTATTTCGTGCTTATTCTCTAGCTGTGTTCTTTCCAAGACTATGTCGCTTTTTCCCTTGGCATGGGCATAGATTTCGTTCCCTTCCGGCAATCGCCCGACAGAGGCAAGATATTCTCCCGCTCGGAGCCGAACCTGCATTAAGAACGGATCGTCATCAACGCCATAGCGGTCGGCGTCACGCGATATTTTAGCGATGTCGTAACTGCGCAGCACCCGCTCCATACCGTCATAGGTCTGCGCCTCGTCCCACATGAAGCGCTTGAACCCTGGCACCATTGTGATGCTCGATACGATTTCGGGAGCATAGTTCCCGCGAGGCGGCGTGTGCCTACGTAAATCGTAGTGGGGATGAGCGAAGCGAACGAAAGCGGCCCAGTTCAGCTTAGGCGTCAGTGGATATTCCGCGGGCGTTTTCGTGACGTCGGACAATTTATCCGAAAACTCTTTAAAGGGTTCAAGATTGTCCCGACCGTCCGGCCCAAATCGGAAAAATTTGTAGTCGACCGAGAATGGTTCGTTATCCCCGATCCTGATCTTTTCGTCTGGCAATATGTCGAACTTCACATTCGAATACAGATGTATCTGTTTTTCTTCGTCAGCCACTATGGCCAGAAAAAAAAGTAATCGATTTAAGATGGCCGACCCCCGCTTGAATAGGTGTCGCTCGTTCGTGTGAAACCATATCCTCACATTCGGCCTGAGTTTGCGTGCCGCTTCGGCTACTAATAATTTGTTCTTCAATAGGAGTGGGCGAACTCGTTTATCGTATTCCCTAAAGATATCCAGTTCGAAGCCGACAGGGGCCTGCCATGCCATCCTGTCAATTTCTAGAAGGACTTCCTTGATAGCGTCAGTTCCGTGGCGATTAAGATGAGACATCACAAAGTCGCACAGCGCTTCATGCGACATGTAAATAAAGGCCGATAAAACAAAGTCCGCTAAACCGCCGTCGCCGTTCCCGGATATGAAAATCTTATGTTCCGGTGCGGGATTCTTTATTGGACCGCAGATCGGAAACGGATCCCAATAGGATGTGGTTCGTATGCGTTTTCTCGGGTCCGAAGCGTCTCTAATACCAACTCCGACTTCATAACCAAATCCTATGCACAGGAGCACTACATCGTACGGTTTCTCGCTCATGCTCTTTCCGTCGACTTGGACCTCGTATCCGTCTTCTTGCGGACGAATCTTGGTCACCTTCCCCGGTATAACGGGGCGGAGCGCGGATGTGTATTTTCTGCAGGAGTCGAACCCCTCTCTTAAGGCGAGGGCAACTGAACCAGCGGAGCCGGCCTTCCAAGTCATTAGAGGAAGCTCTGCGTCGGTGCGATCGGCTCCCGGGCGCGGCCAATCGTAAAGCAGCGGATGAAGATAGCGATCGTGGCAACCCAACTGCAAATGAAGCAATTCAGGGTTCCGCTCGTATATTTGTATCGTCTCCAACGGGCGTCCGGACTTGGCAAACGCCGCAGCTGCGGTCATGCCGCCGGCGCCACCCCCGATGATGGCGACGCGCCCGTGTCTTGAAAGAATGGCCGAAAGTTCGGGATCCGAGAGAATCGCGTCAACCAGATTTAACGCGCGTACCTGCTGGGAATAGAGAGTGACACGTGTGGAAAAACACCCGAGAAAAAACAATGCGTCTGTTCCTGGGACGTGCGACTCCTGCAAAATTTCTGAAGCCGTCATGATGTTTCCCTACGGATTGCCTACATGCCGAGCAATGGGCCGCCGTGACCTCACTGCGATAATCTATCAAAATAGCGCGGAACTGCGTTAAAACGAAGGAAGCTGCTCGGGCGCCGGAAAGCATCCCATCCTTGTTTTCACCGGTTGACGCTGAGTCAACGGTGCCGAGGTCACCGTTGACGCGCAGCGACGGGTTGTTAGGTGAAACGGCTACCGTCGTCACGAACGGACACCCGATTGCAATGACTTTCTAGTGGCTTCTGTCCCGCCAGCTGCGACCAGGCAGTCGGCATGCAGCCCGACGGAGGACAAGATGGGGCCCCCGACGAATATGGCGCATACCGCTCAGTTTCATCGCGCTGGGAAACGAAGCAAAGCTGTCACCGCAACGCTGCTTCCGCGTCGCGCCGTGCCGGAAGCGGTGACAGATTGATTGTGGGCTACTACTGCGGTAACGGCGCCCTGCAAATGGTCGGAAACTGATGGAAGCTGACGTCTGAATGTCAGGTCAACGGCACGAGCGAATGACGCTTAATGGCCGGATACAGCCCATACAACCGGAGTATTTATGCCGATCACAACGTCAATGCGATCCCAATAATTCGCGTTTCGCGTCCGGCAAGTCCTCCGAATTTCATGCGAGCGTCGCCCGCCGCGAGACTGAACTCGTGAGCAAGTCACTGACTGCGCCGGAGCACCAATGTCAACAATTCAGTGCTCTTGCAGAAGCTTTTACACACATCCCAGCGCCACGAACCACGGACGCATGCGCCTTCGAAAAATCGGCACACTGTTTGCATGACGCAGCCTGACCCTGTCGATAACGCCGAGGACCTCATGCATCATTCGATCGAACCTCATGAGCTGACCCACATCGATCTCTCGCGGTTTCAGGTGGTGCAGGTCTCCGATGGCACCTTCACCGTGGTCCTGTGGGAAGCGCCCGAACTCACGCCCGTTCCAAAAGGCCCGGCCACGCTCACCATTCGTCTGTGCGATCCGCTCAATCCGGTGCGCCGCAAGGATGTCTGTGAGCATCTGCGGACGCATCTCGGGGCTGCGCGCATCAAGCAGAACCGTCCGCACCGCATGCAGCAACAACACGCGGCTGCTTGAGACTGCTCATCAGCCACCCCTGATCGCTTTCTCCAGGAACGTCCACAGCGCGTCATCGGCGGAATAAGGCACGTTGAAGCGGAAGCAAGGACTTGCCGCGTCGCCGGGACGGAAGTAGGAACCCGGCGCCAGCCAGATGCCATGCTGCAAGGCCTGGGTCGCGACGGCGTTGCCGCGCGCGGGATCGATCGGCAGCGCGCCCCACACGAACAGTCCCGCACGCGGCCGGCGGAACAGTTCCACGCCGAGCGCGTCCATGCGCTCTTCGATCAGCACGTGCGCATCCTTCAGCTTTTCGACGACGAACTCGACGTGCCGCGTGTAGCGTCCTTCCGTCAGCACCTTTTCCACGATCCGTTCGGTCGCCTCCGAGGTCGTCAGCCCCACCGCCATCTTCGTGCGCGCCAGTTCGCGCAGCACCTCGCGCTCCGCGACGACGTAGCCGCAGCGCAGCGACGGCGTGATCGTCTTCGCGAACCCGCCGACGTACAGCACGCGGTTGAGCCCTTCCATCGATGCGAGCAGCGGCGCGCCGGGCGGCGCGAGTTCGCGGTTCACATCGTCTTCGACGACCCACACGCCGTGGCGCTCCGCAATCTGCATCAAGCGGAAGGCCGACGCCATGCTGAAAGTCGCGCCCGTGGGATTCTGCAGCGTGGTGTTGAGGAACACCGCTTTCGGCCGGTGTTCGATGACGACGCGCTCGAACACATCGGTATCGATGCCCGCGACCGTGCGCGGCACGCCATGCACCTGCAAGCCCGCGAGTTGCAGGATCTGCAGCAGGTTGCAGTAGCCGGGATCCTCGACGACCACGGCATCGCCCGGGCGCAGCAGCGTGCGCACGATCAGGTCGAGGGCCTGCGTGGCGCCGGCGGTCAGGAGGACGTTCGTGGCGGCATCGACCGGCAGGCCGTGGCGATCGAGCTGCTCCGCGATGCGCTCGCGCAGCGGCGCGAACCCGTACGGATGCCCGTAGTCGGCGATGCGCGCCGCCGGCACGCGGCTCACCGCGCGCAGCGCGTGCTGCAGGCCGCTTTCGTTGACCCATTCATTGGGCAGCCAGCCGCAGCCGGATTTGATCGGCACCGAATGATCCGCGAAAACATCCGACAGCAGCCAGGTCGCCGTGAGGCTCGGCGGCTGCCAAGCCCGTTCGCGCACAGGCTCGCTGCGGCCACGCACGGCCACCCGATAACCCGAACCGCGCCGCGCGGTGACGAGGCCCATCGACACGAGCCGGCCATACGCCTCCGTCACCGTGAAGGTGCTGATACGTTCGGCTTCCGCCAGCCGCCGCACCGACGGCAGCAGCGCGCCCGCGCGCAGCGTCTGCTCCTCGATGGCCTGCGAGAACGCGCGCACCAGTTGTTCGACGAGCGTCGGCGTCTGACGCGAGCCACGCTCCAGCTTGAGTTCGATCATGACGGCGAGAATAGCGCGAGCCATGCGCGCTGACCAATACAGTTTGCAGCATTTTGCCAGCACAGTTAGCAACGCAGTGAGACAACTGTCTATGCCGCGCAAAATGGCTGCGGAATACAGTGCCGTAACCGCCCTTTTCCCGGAGAAGACCTGCCATGAATGCCCGCCCCGTCATCGAAGACCTTTCGTCGTTCTGGATGCCCTTCACCGCCAATCGCCAGTTCAAGGCCGCGCCGCGCCTGCTGGAAAGCGCGAAAGGCATGTACTACCGTTCGACCGACGGCCGCGACGTGCTCGACGGCACCGCCGGCCTGTGGTGCGTGAACGCGGGACATTGCCGGGACGAGATCGTCGAGGCGGTGCAGAAGGCCGTCTCCACGCTCGACTTCGCGCCGACCTTCCAGATGGGCCATCCGCTGGCGTTCGAAGCCGCCAGCCGCGTCGCCGGCCTGATGCCCGAAGGGCTCGACCGGATCTTCTTCACGAACTCGGGCTCCGAGTCAGTCGATACCGCGCTCAAGATGGCCCTCGCCTATCATCGCGCGCGTGGCGAAGGCCAGCGCACCCGTCTGATCGGCCGGGAGCGCGGGTATCACGGCGTCGGCTTCGGCGGCATTTCGGTGGGCGGCATCGCGCCGAATCGCAAGACCTTTTCGGGCGGCCTGCTGCCATCCGTCGATCATCTGCCGCATACCCACGATCTCGCCCACAACGCGTTCACCAAAGGCCAGCCGGCGTGGGGCGAGCATCTCGCGGAAGAACTGGAGCGCATCGTCGCACTGCACGACGCCTCGACGATCGCCGCGGTGATCGTCGAACCGCTCGCGGGCTCGACCGGCGTGCTGGTGCCGCCGAAGGGCTATCTGCAAAAGCTGCGCGACATCTGCACGAAGCACGGCATCCTGCTGATCTTCGACGAGGTCATCACCGGATTCGGCCGTCTCGGCAAGGCCACCGCCGCCGAATATTTCGGCGTGACGCCGGACCTCATCACGATGGCCAAGGCGATCAACAACGCGGCCATCCCGATGGGCGCAGTGGCCGCGCATCGCAAGGTTCACGATGCGATCGTCGATGCGGGCGCCGCCAACGCCATCGAACTGTTCCACGGCTATACGTACTCGGCGCACCCGGTCGCGACGGCGGCGGCGATCGCCACGATCGATCTCTATCAGCGCGACAAGCTCTTCGAGCGCGCCGCGTCGAAGGCGGAGAAGTTCGGGAGCGCCGTCCACGCGCTGCGCGACGCGCCGTTCGTCAAGGACATCCGCAATCTGGGTCTGGTGGCGGGCATCGAACTCGAATCGCGCGAAGGCGCGCCGGGCGCGCGTGCGTATGAAGTGTTCGTCAAGTGCTTCGAGGCCGGCGTGCTGGTCCGCTACACGGGCGACATTCTCGCGTTCTCGCCGCCGCTCATCATCGAGGATGCGCAGATCGAGCAGATCTTCGGCACGGTGAAGAAGGTGCTGGAAAGCGTCAAGTAAGCGTCTTCAGCTGAAGCGGACTTGCCACATGCATGAGGCAAGTCCGCAAGGCATCACGCCTGATTCGCCACCGCGCGGGACTCGATCAGCAGTCCCCGATTCACCACGTAGTAGAGAATGCCGGGCACGAGCAGGCTCGGAATCAAGCTCACACCCGCGCCGATGATCTTCGCGAAGTAGCTGTGATAGAACGACAGGTCCATGAACGGCAGCGTGCTGGCAATGCCCAGGCAGTAGATCGCCAGCGTCGAGAGATTGAACTTCCCGTAGCGTCCCCGGCTGTCGTACGTCTCCGTGACCGAATAGTCGCCGCGGCGCACGAGGTAGTAATCCACCAGATTGATCGAACTCCACGGCACCAGCACGTAGATCTGGGCGTTGAGGATGTCGGCGAAGTAGTCGTTGAAGTGATACTGCGTGCCGATGGCAATCACGGTCGCCACGGCCGCCGTCACCGCGAGCACCGAAAACTTCACGAGCTTGCCGACGCGCGTCATCTTGCGAAAGCCGCTGAAGATCGTGACCGTCGACATATACGCGCTGTACAGGCTGAGCACGTTGAATTCGAGCACGCCGAGCACGATGATGACGAGCGCCGGACGCGGCCAATGGCCGAATATCGACGCAATGCCGGTGTTCGGCAAAGACGGGTCTTCACTGATGACGGCGCAAGAACCGGGGTGAAGGAAGCGCGCGGCATCCGCATCATGGACACATTCACTCAACGAGGAAGAAACCATGAATGCGCCTCACGTCGTCGCCGAACCGCACATCCTGTATCTCGGCACGCCCGTCGTGCTCGTCAGCACCGTCAACGAAGACGGCACGCATAACCTCGCACCGATATCGTCGGCCTTCTGGCTGGGCTGGCGCGGCGCGCTCGGCATCGCGACGAGTTCGCAGACCGCGCAAAATCTGCTGCGCACCGGCCAATGCGTGCTGAACCTGCCGTCGAGCGGAGAAGTGAGCGCCGTCGACCGGATCGCGCGAACCACGGGCATGAATCCCGTTTCACCGTTCCGGCAGGCGTTGGGCTATGTGTATGAACCCGACAAGTTCGGCCGCGCGGGCATGACGCGAGTGAAGTCCGATACCGTCGCCGCTGCACGCGCGCTCGAATGCCCGATCCAGCTCGAAGCCGTGCTGGCGGCGGCTCATGGCATCGGCGAGGACAGTGACGAATTGCGCGGCGCGTTGAGTCTCTTCGAAGTGCGGATCCAGCGCGTTCACGTTCATCCCGATCTGCTCATGGAAGGTCACGCCAATCGCATCGATCCGGACAAGTGGTCGCCGCTCATCATGAGCTTCCAGAAGTTCTATGGGCTCAGCGGACAAGTCCATCCCTCCAGACTCGCCGAGATTCCGGAGAATGCATACGAGGCGCTTGCGCAGGTGTGAAGCCAGCACGTCCGAACGCACGACGCCGCGCGTGAGCGCGGCGTCGTGCAGTCCAACGGAAGATGCAACCGGCCTCAACCGTAAACCGGGAACCGCTTCGTCAACTCCGCGACCTGAGCGCGCACGCGTTCGAGGCTGGCCGCGTCCTCCGGACTTTCGAGCACATCGGCGATCAGGTTGCCGACGATCTCCGCCTCCTTCACGCCGAAGCCCCGCGTGGTCATCGCGGGCGAACCGAGCCGGATGCCGCTCGTGACGAAGGGCTTCTCCGGATCGTTCGGGATCGCGTTCTTGTTGACCGTGATGTGCGCCGCGCCGAGCGCCGCTTCGGCAGCCTTGCCGGTGATCTTCTTGGCGCGCAGATCGACCAGCATCACATGGCTTTCCGTACGGCCCGACACGATGCGCAGGCCACGCTTCACCAGCGTTTCCGCCAGCACGCGGGCGTTGTCGACCACCTTCTGCTGATACTCCTTGAACTCCGGCGAGAGCGCTTCCTTGAACGCAACGGCCTTGGCGGCAATCACGTGCATCAGCGGACCGCCCTGGATGCCCGGGAAAATCGCCGAGTTGATCTGCTTCTCATACTCGGCCTTCATCAGGATCACGCCGCCGCGCGGGCCGCGCAGGCTCTTGTGCGTGGTCGTGGTGACGAAGTCCGCATGCGGCACCGGATTCGGATACACGCCCGCCGCGATCAGCCCGGCATAGTGCGCCATGTCCACCATCAGATAAGCATCGACGCTCTTCGCGATCTTCGCCAGCCGCTCGAAGTCGATCTTCAGCGCAAACGCCGAAGCGCCCGCCACGATCAGCTTCGGCTTGTGCTCGCGCGCCTGCTGCTCGGCCGCGTCGTAGTCGATGTCTTCAGCTTCGTTGAGGCCATAGCTCACGACGTTGAACCACTTGCCCGACATGTTCACCGGCGAGCCGTGCGTCAGGTGGCCGCCGTGTGCGAGGCTCAGGCCCATGATCGTGTCGCCCGGCTTGAGCATCGCGAAGAACACGCCCTGATTGGCTTGCGAACCCGAGTTCGGCTGCACGTTGGCGGCTTCCGCGCCGAACAGTTGCTTCACGCGGTCGATGGCCAGCTGTTCCACCACGTCCACATACTCGCAACCGCCGTAGTAGCGCTTGCCCGGATAGCCTTCCGCATACTTGTTGGTGAGCTGCGAGCCTTGCGCTTCCATGACGGCGGGGCTCGTGTAATTCTCCGACGCAATCAGTTCGATGTGCTCTTCCTGACGGCGATTTTCATGGCTGATGGCCGTCCAGAGTTCGGGGTCGACGTTTTCGACGGTGCTGCTAGCGCGATTGAACATGGTGAAGTATCGATGAAAGTTGAAGTCGAACTGCTTCGGGTGCCTGATCCACACGCTGCATTTCACCGAAGTCGCGCGCGGCCTGATAGAAGAATTCCGACATTCCGATGGGACGGGACGCCACAACAGCACAAAAAAAATCGAAGGCCGCATTGCTGCATGACCTTCGATTCGCATGATCGTGCGTTGAACCTTCGGCAGCGGAAGAATCAGATAGCCGAGAAGCAGTTGTCCACGAACAGATGCGTGCCGTTGACGAAGCTGGATTCATCGGACGCGAGAAACAGGGCTGCGGCCGCCACCTCGGCCGGTTCGCACAGACGCCCCTGCTGCGCGGCGATGGCTTCCTCGGTGACATCGACGCCCATGGTGTCGCCGACAACCTGCGCGGTCCGCTCAAGCAGACGCTGGCGGCTGCGGCGCAATCGTCGCCGGGCGAACAGGCGGACACCGACGAGCGCATCGAACTGCTCGAACGCACGGTGCTGTATGCCGTCTCCGATGTGCTGTCGGCGTCTCCCGCTGTCGCCGATACGCGTCCCACGCGTTACTGGTCGCTGGTCAACGAAGTGCAGGAGCGGCTGCAGGATGCGAGCACGTGTCCGCTGTCCATCGCCGAGCTGTGCGTGCAGTTGCAGCTCAGCCGACGCACGCTGCAATATGCCTTCCAGGAAGCGCTGAACCTCAATCCGATCGCCTGGCTGCGGGCCGTGCGCCTCAATCACGTGCGCCGCGATCTGCGGCTCGGCGCGTCCGTGACTTCGGCCGCGACCAAGTGGGGCTTCTGGCATCTCAGCAGCTTCGCGAACGACTATCGCGTCATGTTCGGCGAACTGCCTTCGGCAGCCGCGAAACGCTACGCGCGCCGCCACGCGTGACGCTTTTTAAGCCTGGCGTTCCATCACCAGCAGCGTCGACGTCGCCGATGCGAACAGCCGCCCGCTCATGTCCATCAGCGATGCCTCGGCGAACGCCGCACGCCGTCCGATGCTGAGCACGCGCCCTTCCGCGCGCACCACGCCGGTGTCGCGCGTGATGGCCTTGTGGTACGCCACCTTGAGTTCGAGCGTCGTGTAGGCCTGCGTCGCGGTCAGGCACGAATGCACCGCGCAACCGCAGGCGGAATCGAGCAGCGTGGCTGCATAACCGCCATGCACGGTGCCGATGGGGTTGTACGCATGATCGCCGGGCACGCCCGCGAATACCGCCCGGCCCGCTTCCACTTCGATGAAGTCGAATTCCAGCGACACCAGGATGCCGGGCCTGCGCCCGCTCGCGATGAGCTTGCGCATTTGCGCGAGGCCATCGAGGCCCGCAGCCGTTTCTTCGATCAGACTCATTTCGCCTTCTCCGTCGTGCTGCTTGCTGTCTGGATCGTGCTGTCGTCGCCGGTGACGCTCCAGCCGCCGCCCAGCGCGCGGTACAACGCCACGGCGGCGAGCGCATGGTCGCGTTGCGACTGGTTGAGCGCATCGGCGTCGCGCAGATAGGTCTGCTGGGCGTCGAGCACGTCGAGGAAGCTCGCCGCGCCGCCCTTGTACAGCTGCGTCGACAGCGTCAGCGACTGACCGGACGCCGTGAGCGCATCGTTCAGGCGCGCGCTCGATTCAGTCGTGCTGACGAGATCGCTGCGCGTATCCTCGACGTCCTTCAGCGCTTGAAGCATCGTCTGCCGCAGATCGAGTTCCGATTCGCGCATGCGGCTCTCGTTCTGGCCGATCTCCGCCGTGATGCGCCCCGCGTTGAAGATCGGACTGGTGGCATTGAGCGCGGCTGAGAAGAGGTTGTCGGTAAGCGTCGGCAGCCCGAGATACGACGACGCCAGCAGGCCATCGGTCAGGCGCAGCGAGAACTTCGGATAGCGCTCCGCCCGCGCCACGCCCACCTCGGCCGCGCGTTGCTGAACCGTGGCGTAGGCCGCCAGCACGTCGGGACGGCGCAACAACGCCTCCGACGGCAACAGCTGCGGCGCGCCGCCCGCCGGCACCGGAATGCGCGGCGCCGTGCCGGCATCGGCGAGCATCAGGCGGTCGAGCGCTTCCGGCGTCCGTCCCGAATACACCGCGATCAGGCTCAACTGATGTTGGATCGTGGCCTGCGTGCGCGGAATGCGCGACAGCAGATCGCTCAGTTGATTCTGCGCGCGCGCGACATCGAGCTGGGTGGAAAGGCCGTATTGCAGGCGGCGCTGCGTGAGTCTGAGCGCGCGCTCGCGGATCGCCTGATTGTCCTGCAGGATCTTGAGTTCGGCCTGGGCCCAGCGCAGGTCGATATATGCGGCAGCCGTGTTCGCCGCCAGCGCGAGCCGCACCTGATCCGCCGCATGTTGCCGTCCGACCAGTTGCGCCTGCGAGGCCAGCAGTTCCAGCCGCTCGCCGCCGAACACGTCAGGCGTCCAGCTCAGCGCGAGCCCGATGCCCGCCTGCCTCACGTATCCGAGCGGCGGCGGCGTGTTCTGACGCGAATCGGATGCGCCGGCGTTGACGTCGAGTTGCGGCAGCAGCACCGAGCGGCGCTGCGTCGTGATGGCCTGCGCCTGCTTCACGCGTTCGAGCGCGGCTTGCAGATCGAGGTTCTCATCGAGCACCGACGCCACCAGTTCGTGCATCAGCGGATCGTCGAACTGCTGCCACCAGGCGAGCGGATCGGCGGCGGCTTTTGGCGTCTCGACGCTCCAGTCGACGGGCGCGCTGGCCTGGACGGTCGCGGGCAGGTCGGCGTGCGTTGCGGGCTGCACCGCGCAGGCAGCAAGCGTCAGAAGCGCGATGGTTGAGAGGACGAGTTTCTTCATGGTCGGAGTCGGATGGAAACCGGATTCAATGAGCGTCCGGCGAGGCCGGCGCAACGCCTATCGGCTTGGCGAACAGCACGGTCGCGAGGCCGAACAGAAAACACAGCGCGAGCACGTAGAAGCAGTCGGCGAAGGTCAGCACGAGCGCCTCGCGCAGCACCAGCGCGTGCAGCGACGCCAGCCCCGCCTGCGAGGCGTTCAGCGCGTCGCCCGCCACCGAGGCGAGATGCGACGAACTGCGCGACAGCATGTCTTCCACGGCGGAGCGGCCGGTCGTCACGTTTTCGTTGAGGCGCAGATAGTGCAGATTGAGACGGTCGTTGAGCATCGTGGAACTCACCGCAATGCCGATCGCGCCGCCCAGGTTGCGCATCAGGTTGAACAGGCCGCTCGCCGACTTGAGCCGCGACGGCGGCAGCGAACCGAGCGCCATCGTGACGATGGGCGGCACCGCGAACTGCTGGCCGATGCCGCGCAGCGCCTGCGGCAGCAGGAATTGCTGCCAGCCCCAGTCGTGCGTGAGCGGCGTGTAGAAGTAACAGCCCGCACCGAAGCAGACGAGCCCGAAGGCCAGCAACACTCGCATGTCGATGAAGCGCGACGCAAAGCCGTACACGCCGATCGACAGCAACTGGAAACAGCCGACCGACAACAGCGCGAGACCCGTGTGCAGCGAATCGAAGCCGCGCACGCGCGCGAGGAACACCGGCGTCAGGAACACCGAGACGAAGATGCCGATGCCGGTCACGAACGACAGCACGCTGCCGATCGCGAAGTTGCGCACCGCGAGCGCACGCAGATCGACGATGGGGTCTTTGGCGGTGAAGGCATGCACGAGGAACAGGAAACCGCAGATCGCCGAGATCCACGTGCACGCGATGATCACGTTGTCGCCGAACCAGTTCTTGCGCGGCCCTTCTTCCAGCACATATTCGAGGCAGCCCAGAAAGCCCGACATCAGGGCGATGCCCAGATAATCGCCCTTCTTCAGCAGCGAGAGATCCGGCGTGTCGATATGCACGTACTTCGGCACCAGCAGCGCGACCACGAGACCCGGCACGACGTTCAGGTAGAACAGCCAGTGCCACGACCATTGATCCGTGATCCAGCCGCCGATCACCGGACCGACCGCCGGAGCGAGCGAGGCCAGCGCGCCGATGGTTGTCGATGCAATCAGTCTCTGCTTGCCCGGAAACAGCACGAAGGCGGTCGTGAAGACGGTCGGAATCATCGCGGCGCCGAGCGCGCCTTGAAGACAGCGGAACAGGATCATCGAGTTGATGTCCCACGCCATGCCGCACAGCATGCTGGTGATCGTGAAACCCACCGCCGATGCCGCGAACAGCCAGCGCGTGGAGAACACTTTCGAGAGCCAGCCGGACATCGGGATCACCAGGATTTCGGCGATCAGATATGAGGTCTGCACCCACGAGAGTTCATCCTGGCTCGCAGACAAGCCGCCGCCGATGTCCTTCAGCGACGACGCGACGATCTGGATGTCGAGCGTCGCCATGAAAAAGCCGAGGCACATCAGCGCGAACGCGAAGGCGCGCAGCTTGAGCGGCTGGGTCGACGGGTCGGCGAGCGGCGCCGGGGTCGGTGATCGGGTCATGAGCGCGCTCCTCAGCCGTTCGCCTGCTGGCGCAGATGCACCTTCACCGTCGCGGAAAGGCCCGGACGCAACACGTTCTCCATGCCCTTCGGCACGTCGAGACGGATGCGCACCGGCACGCGCTGCACGATCTTCGTGAAGTTGCCGGTCGCGTTCTCGGCTGGCAGCACGCTGAAGGTCGCGCCGGTCGCGGGCGCCAGGCTCTCGACGTGGCCGCTGAGCGGCAGGTTCGACGCATCGAGTTCGATATCGGCCGTATCGCCCGCGCGCATCTTCTTCAACTGGTCTTCCTTGAAGTTCGCGTCGATCCACAGGCCCGTCGCGGGCACCACGGTCAGCAACGACGTGCCGACATTCGCCAGCACGCCGACGCGCGCCGTCCGGTTGCCCACATAGCCGTCGACCGGCGCGCGGATCGTCGTGTACTCCACGTTCAGCGCCGCAACCCGTCGTGCCGCTTCCGCAGTGGCGACGCGCGCCTCGGCGTCGGCGATCTGCGCATCGATCACGCTCAGCTGGCGCTTTGCCGCGACCAGCGCCGCGCCGCTGCGGTCCACCGACGCCTGTGCCTTCGCGTAGTCCGCATCGGCGCGCTCGACGATCTGGTTCGATACCGCGTCGTCCTTCACCAGCTCGCGATAGCGTGAACGGTCCTGCGCGCTGCGCGTCAGTTCCGCCGCCGACGCATGGACTTCCGCCTGCTGCTGGTTGATCACCGCGGCCTGGAGCGCGTCCTTCGCCTGCAGTTCGACCACGGCGGCGCGCGCGCCCGACAGATCGGCGTCCGCCTGCGCGAGCCGCGCGTCATAGTCGCGGGAATCGAGACGGATCAGCACCTGGCCCGCCTTGACGGGCTGGTTGTCCTGCACCAGCACGTCCGTCACGAAGCCGTTCACCTTCGGCGCCAGCACGGTGACATCGCCGCCCACGTAGGCATCATCGGTCGATTCCTGGAAGCGCAGCACCAGCGCCCACCACGCCGCCGCCGCGATCACCACCAGTCCGACCACACCTAGCGCCAGCAGCATCCACGGAATGCGCCGCGCGGGCCGCGCCAGGGCGGGCGCGGCGACCGAGGGAATGTTTGTCGTTGGAGTCGTCATATTGTCAGCTTTGTGTGCATATGCACGATTGAGAGTGAAAAATGGACCGATCAAGCCGTCCGTCATAGGCCGGAAGACTAGATGTGCATATGCACCCCGTCAACCGTCACAGGTTGCATGAGTGAATGACACGGATGGAAACAATCGCCCCGAGCCAGGCTGGGCGGGGCTGTAGTCAGGACTGGGCGGTGTCGGCCAGCATCGCTGAATCGATGCAGAAACGCACCGCATGCTCGACGAACGCGCGCACCTTGGCCGGCAACAGCGCACGCGTGCTGTAGGCAATGCGGATCTCGATGGCCGAATCGACGCGTTCATAGGCGTCGAGCAGCGTGACGAGGCGGCCTTCGGCCACGTCGCGGTCGACGAGCGCCGTCGGCAGCACGCCGATGCCGAAGCCCTGCAGCACCATCTCGCGGTTGAACACCGCGCTGTTCGACGTCACGCCGTGACCGAGCGGCACCCGCAGCTCCTCGCCGCCGATGCGGAAGGTCAGCGCGGGCTTGCGGATCGACGGGGACATCGGCACGAATTCGTGATCCGTCAGTTCGGACGGATGGCGCGGCGCGGGATGCCGCGCGAGATACGCGGGACTCGCGACCAGCACCAGCGGGATGGTTTCGAGCAGGCGCGTGACCGCCGTGTCCGTGGAGAGCATGAACGGCAGCACGATGGCCAGATCGTAGCCTTCGCCGACGAGATCGACGGGCCGCTCGGTCAGCGTCACGTCGAGGCGCACGTGCGGATGCGCGCGCCTGAAGCTGGCGACGAGCGGCGTATAGCGGCTCGTCATCACCGTGGTATGCGCGACCAGCCGCAACAGGCCTGTCGCCTCGCTGGCGCGGTGCGACGCGCGTTCTTCCATGGCCTGGAGTTCGTCGAGCAGGCGCGAGCAATCGGCATAGAAGCGCTCGGCCGTCTCGGTCAGCGAGATCTGCCGCGTGGTGCGGTTGAACAGGCGGCTGCCGAGCCGCTCTTCCAGCCCCGCGATGGCGCGCGAGACCACGGGCGGCGACAAGCCCAGGATGTCGGCGGCGCGCGCGAAGCTCTTCGCTTCGACCACCGAGCAGAACACTTTCAGGCTCGTCAGATAATCCATTGCGGTTTCGTCGATGCGGGCGGAGGCGAAGCCCCGATCATGGCACGAAGCAAGCCAGGACGCTCTTCCGACGCTTGAGACGATCGCGCGGTTTTACGAGTCGATCGGACATTCACGCAGCGACGGCGCGCGCCTAAAGTTCACTCACGCCATCCAGATGGCTTGTCAACGAACCCAGGAGCTCACCATGTCACGTCTTTCCCAAGTCAACGTCAACGAAGCCACGGGCGTCACCGCCGACCTGTTCGCCGGCATCAAGAAGGCCATGGGCCGTGTGCCGAATGCCTATGCAACCATCGGCACGCACAGCCCGGCCGCGCTCGGCGCCACGCTCAACGGCGACGCGATCCTCGCGAAGAGCAGCCTCGAAAAGGCCGATGTGGAAGCGATCAAGCTCGCTGTCAGCGAACTCGTCGGCTGTGACTACTGTGCCGCCGCGCATACGGTGGTCGGCAAGATGGTCGGTCTTACGCAGCAGGAAACCCAGCAGATCCGCGCGGGCGAAGCCACCGGCAACGCGAAGCGTGACGCTTTGGTGCGCTTCGTGCGGCACCTCGTCAGCAGCAGCGGCACGGTGGATGCGGCGCGTCTCGACGAAGTGCGCGCGGCGGGTTACTCGGAAGCGCAAGTGATCGACGCGCTGTTCGCGATGAGCGTCATCAACTTCACGAACCTCGTGAACCGCGTGAACGACACGACGCTCGACTTCCCGAAGCTGGTCTGAAGCGGCTCAGGGCGCGTTGTTCTTGCCGGTGAAGCGGTCGACGATCGCGCTGACGAGATCGACCGGCACCGGAAAGACGATCGTCGAATTCTTGTCGCCGGCGATCGTCGTCAGTGTCTGGAGATAACGCAGTTGCATCGCCTGCGGCGCCTGCGCGAGCATCTGCGCCGCCTGCAACAGCTTCTCGGAGGCCTGCAGTTCGCCTTCCGCATGGATGATCTTCGCGCGGCGCTCGCGTTCGGCCTCGGCCTGCCGGGCGATCGCGCGGATCATCGTCTCGTTGATGTCGACGTCCTTGATCTCCACGTTCGATACCTTGATGCCCCACGCGTCGGTCTGCGAATCGAGCACGCGCTGGATGTCGGCATTGAGACGCTCGCGCTCGGACAGCAGTTCATCCAGTTCGTGCTTGCCGAGAATCGCGCGCAACGTGGTTTGCGCGAGTTGACTCGTTGCGTCAAGAAAGCGCGCAACCTGGATCACTGCCTTCTCCGGATCGACGACCCGGAAGTACACCACCGCATTCACCTTCACGGAGACGTTGTCGCGCGTGATGACGTCCTGCGGCGGCACGTCGAACACCACGGTGCGCAAGTCCATGCGCACGACCTGCTGCACCACGGGAATGATCAGCACGAGGCCCGGCCCCTTGACCTTCCAGAAGCGCCCGAGCATGAAGACGACGCCGCGCTCGTACTCGCGGAAGATGCGCACCGCCGACGCCAGGATAAAGACGACAAGGGCAATCAGAATGCCGCTGAAACCGAAGGTAAGCCCCATTTCGCGAGCCTCGCTGTAAAGGTGTTCATGGATGACCGGCTTTGATCGCTTCGTGCGCTTCAAGCGCTTCGACCGTCAGCGTCAGTCCCTGGCGTGAGATCACGCGTACGCGCGCGCCTTCGGCCGGCAGCGCCTGCGCGTCGCCGGTGCGCACGCGCCAGCGCTCGCCGTGTACGCGCGCCCAGCCGCTGCCGGGCGCTGCGCCGTCGCTCGGCAGCATCACGCCGATGCTGCCGGTCATCGCCTCCGCGCCGCTCACGACCGGCCGCCTGCGCGCTTTCAACGCGACGCCGCCCACGACGAACACGAACAACGCCGTAAAGAGCGCAAGGCCGATCACGAGACCCAACGGAATGCCGAAGCCGGGGACATCGGTATCGATCAGCATCAGCGCGCCGATGGCAAAAGCGACAATGCCGCCGATCCCGAGCGCGCCGAAGGTCGGCAGGAACATCTCGGCGATCAGGCAGCCGAGGCCGAACACGACGAGTCCCAGTCCGACATAGCTGACCGGCAGGAGTTGCAGCGCAAACAGTCCGATGAGCAGACAGATCGCGCCCGCAACGCCCGGCAGCACCATGCCCGGATTGGCGAACTCGAAGAACAGGCCGTAGAGGCCGATCATCATCAGAATGAGCGCGACGCTCGGGTCCGTGATGGTCGCGAGAAAGCGGCTGCGCCAGTCCGGTTCCAGCGTCTCGACGGACGCGCCGCGTGTGGCGAGCACATGTTCTCCGGCGACGGTTCGAACGTGGCGGCCGTCGAGCTTCGTGAGCAGATCGGGGATATCGGCGGCGTTCAGGTCGACCACGTGCTGGGCGAGAGCCTCGTCCGCCGAGAGCGCCACGGCCTCGCGCACGGCGCGTTCCGCCCATTGCGCATTGCGCCCGCGCAGCTGGGCGAGGCCGCGAATATAGGCAGCGGCGTCCTGCATTTGCTTGCGGGTTTCCGTCGATTGGGAATCTGTTTTGGAATCCGCTGCCGATGCTTCCTTGCCCGCGCGCGACGGCTCGCCTCCCGTGCCGCCGATGCCGAGCTGCACCGGCGACGCCGCGCCGAGCGTCGTGCCGGGCGCCATCGCCGCGATATGGCTGGCATAGGCGATGTAGGTGCCGGCGCTCGCGGCGCGTGCGCCGCTCGGTGCGATGAACACGGCCACCGGCACCGGCGACGCGAGCATGGCCTGGATGATCGAGCGCATCGACAGGTCGAGGCCGCCGGGTGTGTCCAGTTGCAGCACCGCGAGCTGTGCATGCCCGGCGGCGGCACGAGCCAGCGCGCGCACGACGAAATCGGCGCTCGCCGGGCCGATGGCCCCCTTCAGCGGAATCACGACGACCGGCGCCGGCGCCGCGTGTGCGGACGCCGTCACGACCAACGCAACCAGCGCGACCAGCCACAGCCGGACGCAGGTCCGCATGCAGTCAACGAGTTTCTTCGTCATGGGCTGACACCGCCAGCGCGCACGCCGCTGCGGTCCTCCTCATGTTGCCGTGTTGTCTTCGCTTCAAGCTTAGAGCAAACGGATGCGCCGCGCGTTCACTGCCGAACCGTGATCCGGTCGATGACCTTGTCGACATCGGCCGTCTCGCCGAGTGCCGAGATAAAACGGCTTTTGTCGAAATCGCGCGGGACGCAGCCATCGACGTAAATGAAGCGACGCTGGATGGTCAGCCACAGCGTGGTCTTCTCGCGCCACTGGAACGACGCATTCAGCGCGTTGAGGCGCCGCGTCACACTCGCCGCGATCTCCTGGTCGTAGTCGTAGCTGTTCGAGAGACGGCAACGGCCCGCGAGCCAGCAGCTATTGCCGCGCTCGATGCGGTAGTGCGCCTCGTCCAGCCACTCCTGCTCGGTCTCGAACGGTCCAGGCGGTGCGGTGCAACCGGGCAGCGCGCTCGACACCTGAATGAAAGGATCGTGGCCGCGGTTTTCACGGGCTTCGTCGGCGTGGGCGAACGTGGACACGATCAGCGCGACGGCCAGCACCGTGCGTACGCGCGGGAGCGTTCTTGAGCTGGGGAGCGCTGCGCACATCGTGACGCCCTTCATCGAGCCGGGATTCGAACAGCATAGTTCATTGCCCCGGCACGAACCGCTTGCGTTCAAGCCGATACACTGAACATCCCGACGCACTTTTCGCACCGAGACCGACATGAAACAGGCACTGCACCATCTGACGGTCGCGACAGGCTCGCGTGGCCTGCACGAAGTCACCCGCGATATCGACCGCTGGATCGACCTTCAGGACATCCGCACCGGCTTGCTGACACTGTTCTGCCGGCATACGTCGGCTTCGCTGCTGATCCAGGAAAACGCCGATCCGGACGTGCGCGTGGATCTGGAGCGCTACTTCGAAACCGTTGCTCCCGAGGCGCCCGGCCGCTACGTGCATGACGCCGAGGGCCCCGACGACATGCCGGCGCATCTGCGCACGGCGCTGACGACCGTGCAGCTTTCGATTCCCGTCGAGGCCGGACGCATGGTCCTGGGCACGTGGCAAGGCATCTACGTCTTCGAGCACCGCACGGCGGAGCATCAGCGCGAACTGGTGTTGCATCTGATTGGCGAGTGATCTACTATACGCACCGCGTATATTTTGGAGCAGCGCCATGTCCCATCTTCAGCAGCAGACCATTCTTCGCGACGCCATGCGCCGTCTGAACATGACCCGCGATGCTTTTGCCGGACGCATTGGCGTGACGCGGCGCGCGCTGGACACCTGGCTCCTGCCGGACGAGTCGCCGGAATCCCGCGCGATGCCGGAAATCGCAGCACGCTACGTCGCCGAGATTCTCAGCAGCATGCCGCAGAACGGCGAATATACGCAAAGCGCACATTCGGACATCGAGTTCGAGGGACGGCCGCAATTGCTGTCCATCGACCAGTTCTCGCGCGAATCGGCCGAGGCGCTGTTCCGCACGGCCGACATGATGCAGCCCATCGCGCGTCGCAAAAAGATCACGCGGGTTCTCGAAGGTGCGGTGCTGGCCAATCTGTTTTTCGAGGCCAGCACGCGTACGCGCGTGAGTTTCGGCGCGGCGTTCGCGCGGCTGGGCGGCTCGGTCTGCGATACCACGGGCTTCACGTTTTCGTCGATGGCCAAGGGCGAATCGATCTACGATACGAGCCGCGTGATCAGCGGTTACGCGGACGCGATTGTCGTGCGGCATCCGGAACAGGGCTCGGTCGCCGAGTTCGCGCGCGCGACGAACATTCCCGTCATCAATGCCGGCGACGGACCGGGAGAACATCCGAGCCAGGCGCTGCTCGATCTCTATACGATCCAGCGCGAGTTCTCGCGGCTCGGCAAGATAGTCGATGGCGCGCATATCGCGATGGTCGGCGATCTCAAGTACGGCCGCACCGTGCATTCCCTCGCCAAGCTGCTCTCGCTCTACAAGGGGCTCAAATTCACGCTCGTCTCGCCGGGGTCGCTGGAGATGCCGGCGCATATCATCGACCGTCTTGCACGCAACGATCATGTGATCGAACAGACCAGCGATTTGCGCGCCGGGCTGGCTGGCGCGGACGTGGTGTATGCGACGCGCATTCAAAAAGAGCGATTCGCCGATGAGTCCATCGAAGGCTATACGCCCGACTTCCAGATCAATCAGGCACTCGTCGATGCGGTATGCGGCCGCGACACGCTCATCATGCATCCGCTGCCGCGCGACAGCCGGCCGGGCGCGAATGATCTCGCGACGGACCTGAACCACGACTCGCGCCTCGCGATCTTCCGGCAGACCGATAACGGCATTGCGGTGCGCATGGCGATTTTCGCGGTGCTGCTGGGCGTCGAACATCAGGTGCGTCATTCGATGCGCGATGCCGCGTGGAAGTCGCCTGTTTCTATTGGCCCGGACGATGCGGTGTTTCAAGGGTTTGATTGATGGGTCGCGCGCCGCACGTGATGGCCCAAGGGCTAGTGACGCGCGGCGGGTTGCGGCTATGCATCGCGCTATCGGTCACCTGCCTTTCGGCGTTCCTCCTCATAGATGGCGTAGGGCTTGAGTTGTTTGAGCTCTTCGTCGGTCAGTTCCCAGGTGTCCGGGTCTAATCCTATGCCTCGGTTGATTTCCTCGTTTTCCTCGGGCGTTGGGCGGATGATTTCGCTAAGCTTCCTTCGCATACTTTTCGATCCTTCTAGCGTTTGCGCGGCGCAGACCGATCACGCGCCGCGACTTGAATCTTCCGCGCAAACCATGCGAAGCACACGCCTGCGGACAGGCTTCCAGGATTTGATCGCGTTATTTCACGCGCCGCAAACAACGCTTTGAAGACGATAGAGTGCGGCGCGGTCACGGTAACCCACGTCACTACCGCTGACCAGCCCTCCGGCGCTCCTCCTCATAAATGGCGTAGGGCTTGAGGCGCTTGAAAACTTCGTCGGTCAACTCCCAGGTGTCTGGGTCCAACGCTATGCCGCGGTTGATTGCTTCGTCTTCTTCGTCCGTGGGATAGATGAAAACTTTAGGTGTTCGTTTCTGTTCCATTACTCTTTCTTTTAGCCAGGTTACGGTACAGTTGATCGCGTCCTTCAACGGGTCAAACGTGATATCCGAATGCATTCATTGTGGTTCCCGGAAGATGAAGTAACAACCCGCGAAATCTCCGAATTCGCAACCGCCTGATACGAATCCTCGCGAGATCCCGCGTCACTTCATTCTTCTGCGACCCTCAGGGTTTCTCTATAGACCGATCGGCCAGCGAGCACGTGTGATCCTGAAGCTCCTCCGACGAAGCCCAGTCGCCCGCCTGCACATGATCGTTGAGCAGATAGAAAGCAGCCGTCCCGTCGCCGCGCACCGCGCCCACCAGCAGCAGCGTCTGCTGGCCCATCGTCTGTCCGCGTTGCGCGGCATACGGCGCGAGCAGCTTGAACGGATCCGTGTGCGACAAATCAGCGTCGTCGATGCGCATCGCGCTGTAGACGTGCCCCCGCAACCGCACCGGCAGCGGCGCCCATTCCGTGCCAATACGCGGCCCGACCTCACGCAGCGTTTGCGCGACATCGGCGGCGAGGCAATCGATATGGATATGCAATTGATTCTGCGTGCGCCCGCTCGCGGAGTTGATCGCAAGCGACACTTCATCGCGCGGCAAGGTGCGATGCAGCTTGCGGTCGACGTACCCGCGCGCGTTCCAGGCATCGCGAAAGTAATTGGGTGAATCCGGTGCCAGCAGCGCGGGACTTTCGATACCGGAGACGCGCGCCGTCGGAATCAGCAGATATTGCGCGACGCCCACAAGATCCTTCAGCACCGCATAACCTTCCGGCAGATTTACGTCTGCGCACTTCTGCTTCACCGGCGCGCCTTCGGCGGCCGGCTCGCAATAATCGTGGACGATGTCCCACAATGCGTTCGGGTTCGCCACGCATGCGAGCGGCAACGCGAGCGCAACTGCGACGCCGCACAGCGCCACAAGGCGCCCCATTCCCTGAACAATCTTCATCGGCATGATCCGGCAGTGTGAGAAAGTCACCAGCCTGCCGGATTATGCTTGCGAGCGCGTGAAAGAGCGTGAAACCGCATCTGCAAAAACAGCCACGCCACGCAGCGGCTGCCTCAGACCCGCTCCACCGGATGCGGCTCCTTCAGCCGGTTCGCCACCCGAGCCGCCTCGAAGTAAGACCCATTCGGCGGACGCTTCAGATACTGCCCCGCGCCGCGCTCCGCGCGCAACTCGCCGTCCGTCCAGACGAGCGCGCCCCGCGAAAGCGTGCTGGTCGCGACGCCCTGTACCGTCATCCCCTCGAAGACATTGAAGTCCACGTTCTGATGATGCGTCTTCACGGAGATGGTGCGCGTCGCGTTTGGATCCCAGACGACCAGATCCGCGTCCGCCCCCACCTGCACCGCGCCCTTGCGCGGATACAGATTGAAGATCTGCGCCGCATTGGTCGAGGTCACGCGCACGAATTCGTTCGGCGTCAGGCGGCCCATGTTGACGCCGTGGTGCCACAGCACCGACATCCGGTCTTCCACGCCGCCGCAGCCGTTTGGAATGCGCGTGAAGTCCTCGCGGCCCATCGCCTTCTGCGACGCGCAGAACACGCAATGATCCGTCGCCGTGGTGTGCAATTGGCCCGATTGCAAGCCGCGCCACAAGGCCTCGCGATGTTCGGCCGACCGGAACGGCGGGCTCATCACGTGCGCGGCGGCACGCGTCCAGTCCGGATCGCGATAAACGGATTCATCGATCACCAGATGTCCCGGCAGCACTTCGCCAAACACGCGCAGGCCGTCGTTGCGCGCCTTAGCGATGACCTCGACGGCATCCTTCGCCGACACATGCACGATGTACAGCGGCACGCCGAGCACCTGCGCAATGCGGATCGCGCGGTTGGCGGCCTCACCCTCCACTTCCGGCGGACGCGACAGCGGATGCGCCTCCGGTCCGCGAAAGCCCTTGGCCAGCAACTGCTTCTGCAGCTGGAATACGAGTTCGCCGTTCTCGGCATGCACCGTCGGCAACGCGCCGAGTTCGAGCGAGCGGGTGAAGCTGTTCACCAGCACTTCGTCGTCGGCCATGATGGCGTTCTTGTACGCCATGAAATGCTTGAAGCTCGACACCCCGTGTTCCTGCACGAGCAAACCCATGTCGCGGTGCACGGACTCGTCCCACCACGTCACCGCGACGTGAAAGCCATAATCCGCCGACGCCTTCTCGGCCCAGCCGCGCCACTCCTTGAACGCGTCCATCAGCGGCTGTTTCGGGCTCGGAATCACGAAGTCGATGATGCTCGTCGTGCCGCCCGACAAACCCGCCGCCGTGCCGGTGTAGAAGTCGTCGCTGGCGGTCGTGCCCATGAAGGGCAGTTCCATGTGCGTATGCGGATCGATGCCGCCGGGCATCACGTACTGCCCGCCCGCATCGACCGTCTGCGTGCCGGCGGGCGCGTCGAGATCCGTGCCGATGGCGAGTATCGCGCCGCCGGCCTGCCGGTCCGCGCACAGCACGTCGGCGCGCCAGGTGCGGTCCGCATCGATGATGGTACCGCCGCGAATCAGGATAGGCATGAGTCGTCCTCCAGAAAGCAATCCGATAATGAGCCGTTCAGGCGCTGAGTACGCCGGCGCGCGGCGAGCCGCGCAGTTTCATCCACGATCCATAGACCAGCGCCGCCAGCACGAGGCCCACGAACCACGCATACGTGTAGAGCGTATTGAAGAAAGCCGGTACACCCGGGAACGAGGCTGGAAACGCGGTGTGCAGGAAGCCCGGCAAGTTGGGCAGCACGCCGACCAGCAACGCAACCACGGCGGCCACGTTCCAGCCGTTGCTATACGAGTACTGGCCGTGCTCGTCGAAGAGTTCGCGCTGATCGAGCCGCGTGCCGCGAATCAGGAAGTAATCGACCATCAGGATGCCCGCCACCGGTCCGAGCAAGGCCGAATAGCCGACCAGCCAGGTGAAGATATAGCCCTGCGTGGTCGCGAGGATCTTCCACGGCATCATCACGATGGCGATGGTCGCCGTGATCATGCCGCCCGCCCGGTACGAAATGCCCTTCGGCCACAGGCTCGAAAAGTCATAGGCCGGTCCGACGAGATTGGCCGCGAGATTGCAGCACATGGTATCGAGCGTGAGAATCAGCAGCGCGACACCCACGCCGATGCCCGTCATGCGGCTCGTCAGGTCGATCGGGTCCCAGATGGCGTGGCCGTAGATCACGACCGTCGCCGAGGTCACGACCACCGAGATCACGGAGAGCAAGGCCATCGGCACGGGCAGTCCGATCGACTGGCCGATCACCTGATCACGCTGCGTGCGGGCGAAACGCGTGAAGTCGGGAATGTTGAGCGCGAGCGTCGCCCAGAAGCCGACCATCGCCGTGAGTCCCGGCCAGAAGGTCGCCCAGAACAACCCTTTCTTCTTGCCGCCCGCCGCGAACTGCGACGGCGCCGACAGCATCGAACCCAGTCCGCCCGCCTTCGAAGTCGCCCACCACACGAGCGCGATGCACATCACGACCTTGATCGGCGCCGACCAGCTTTCGAGCCAGCGGATCGAATCCGTGCCATGCCAGATGAAGTACAGCTGCAAGGCCCAGAACACAAGGAAGCACGCCAGCTGTCCGAGCGAGATGTCGATGAGCGGCAGCGCGGCGCCGTGCAGCGCGTTGCCGGTGAGGATGTTCAACAGCGTGTAGATCGCGCTGCCGCCCAGCCAGGTCTGGATGCCGTACCAGCCGCACGCGACCACCGCCCGCAGCAGAGCGGGCAGCTTCGCGCCCTGCGTGCCGAACGACGAACGCACGAGCACCGCATAAGGAATGCCGTGCTTCGCGCCCGCATGGCCGATCAACAGCATCGGCGCGAGCACGATCAGGTTGCCGAGCAGCACGGTCAGCACCGCCTGCCACGGCGACATGCCCTGCTCCGTGAGACCTGCCGCGAGCATGTACGACGCGATGTTCATCACCATGCCGACCCACAGCGCCGCGAAGTGATACCACTTCCAGGTTCGCTGCGCGGGGCCGGTGGGCGCGAGATCGTCGTTGTACAGGCTGCTGGCCTCGACGTCGTGCGCTGTCTGCTTCATCCGATGCACTCCGGTTGATGTGTCCAGGAAACGATGGATGCGGAACGCTAAGCCTCGCTCAAGCTGCCTTCACGGACTCTTCGTCGGTCACGCGCGCCGGATTGTTCGGGTGCGTGGTCCAGTTCGCGTACTCGCCGGCATCGACGCGTTCCATCGTGATGCACTGCTCGACCGGGCACACATGCATGCACAGGTTGCAGCCGACACATTCCGCATCGACCACTTCGAAATGACGCTTGCCGTCCTTCTGCGCAAGAATGGCCTGATGCGATGTGTCCTCGCACGCGATATGACACAGCCCGCACTGAATGCACTTGTCCTGATCGATGCGCGCCTTGATGTCGTACTTGAGGTTGAGGTATTTCCAGTCGGTGACGTTGGGCACGGCGCGGCCGCGAATGTCGTCGAGCGTCGCATAGCCTTTTTCGTCCATCCAGTTCGAGAGGCCATCCGCGAGATCGCTGACGATGCGAAAGCCGTAGTGCATCGCCGCCGTGCAGACCTGCACGCTGCCCGCGCCCAGCACCATGAACTCGGCCGCGTCGCGCCACGACGAGATACCGCCGATGCCCGAGATCGGCAGGTTCGGCGTCTCCGGATCCCGTGCGATTTCCGCGACCATGTTCAGCGCGATCGGCTTCACGGCCGGGCCGCAGTAGCCGCCGTGCGTGCCGCGGCCATCGACGGTGGGCATCGGCGCCATCTCGTCGAGATCGACGGCCACGATCGAGTTGATCGTGTTGATCAGCGACACGCCGTCCGCGCCGCCCTTGAACGCGGCGCGCGAGCCCATGCGGATGTCGCTGATGTTGGGCGTCAGCTTGACGAGGCACGGCAGCTTCGTGCCCTCCTTCACCCAGCGCGTGACCATCTCCACATATTCGGGCACCTGTCCCACAGCCGCGCCCATGCCGCGCTCGCTCATGCCGTGCGGACAGCCGAAGTTCAGTTCGACCGCATCGGCGCCCGTGTCCTCGACCTGCGTCAGGATCCACTTCCAGTCGCGTTCGTTGCACGGCACCATCAGCGACACGATCAGCGCGCGATCGGGCCAGTCGCGCTTCACCTGTTCGATCTCGCGCAGGTTGATGTCGAGCGGCCGGTCGGTAATCAGCTCGATGTTGTTCAGCCCCGCGATACGCTGGCCGTTCCATTGCACCGCGCCGTAGCGCGAACTCACGTTGACGACGTGCGGGTCCAGTCCCAGCGTCTTCCAGACCACGCCGCCCCAGCCCGCCTCGAAGGCGCGGTTGACGTTATAGGCCTTGTCAGTGGGCGGCGCGGAGGCCAGCCAGAAGGGATTCGGCGAAGTGATGCCGGCGATGTTGCAAGTCAGGTCAGCCATGTTCGTTGGATTCCTTCCAGGGATTCACGCAGGGATTCACGCAGCCTTGATGGCGGTCAGTTCGAACGATGCATCGATGGACGCCGCCGCGATCTTGCCGTCCTGCACGGCCTGCACGGTGAGATCGAGTCCTTCATGGGTCGCGCAGTCGCCGCCCGCCCAGACTTTCGCGAGGGTCGTCTGACGGTTCTCGTCCGTGACGATGCGTCCGCCATCCAGCGTCAGCAGTTCGCGCGCAACGCCCACCGGCACGAGCGTCTGACCGATCGCCTTCAGCACCATGTCGGCCTCGATCACGAAGCGCTCCGCATCCCGTTCGAACTCGACGCCGCTCACCTGACCGTCCATGCCGAGCAGCCGTACGGGCTTCGCATGCGTGACGATCGTGACGCCGTTGGTTTGCGCGAACTCGCGCTCCGCCCACGTTGCGCTCATGTTGTCGACGCCGCGCCGGTAAGCCATCGTCACGCTGGTCGCGCCGAGCTTGCGGCTCTGCACGCAGGCATCCACGGCCGTATTGCCGCCGCCGATCACAACGACACGCCGCCCCACCGGCACGCTCGCGAGTTCATCGGCCTGACGCACCTGCTCGATGAAATCCACCGCGTTCATCACGCCGCCGAGCGTCTCGCCTTCGAGCGCCAGCTCACGCACGCCCGCCAGCCCGAAGCCGATGAACACCGCGTCGTATTGCGTGCGCAGTTCGTCGAGCGTGACATCGCGGCCGAGCGCCATGCCCGTCCTGATCTCGATGCCGCCAATCGAATGCAGCCATTCGATCTCGCGTTGCGCATAGTCTTCGACCGTCTTGTACGCCGCGATGCCGTATTCGTTGAGGCCGCCCGGTTTGTCGCGCGCATCGAAGATCACCGCGCGATGACCCGCCAGCGCGAGCCGGTACGCGCACGCGAGCCCCGCCGGACCCGCGCCGACGACCGCCACGCGCCGGCCCGTCTCCGGCGCGCGCGCGAACAAGGGCTCGCCCCGGGCCATTGCGCGGTCGGTGGCGTGACGCTGCAATGCGCCGATCGCCACCGGCTGGTCGCCCGGATGATTGCGTACGCAACTACCTTCGCAAAGAATCTCCGTCGGGCAGACGCGCGCACACATGCCGCCGAGCGGATTGGCGGAGAGAATGTCCACAGCGGCGCCCTTCAGGTTGCCGTTGCCGATCTTGCGAATGAAGCCGGGAATGTCGATTTGCGTGGGACAGGCCTGGATGCACGGCGCGTCGTAGCAGTAAAAGCAGCGGCTCGCCGCAGCGGCCGCGGCGGTGGCGTCGAGCAAGGGCGCGACATCCGCGAATTCGCAGGCGAGCTGTTCCGGTGCAAGGCGTCCGGTCGCAATGTCGCCGATGGTTTTCATGGTCATACACGTTCCTCGATGAAGGCGTGACGATGCCTTCCGTCCGCGTTTGGGGTCGCGGACGGATTGATTTGCGATGACAAAAGCGTTGCTTAAGAGGCGGGTTCCGACGCGCGTTCGAGCATCGCGTGCAGGAGCACGTTGGCGCCCGACTCGATCCACTCCTGCGTCGCGTCTTCGATTTCGTTATGACTGATGCCGTCCACGCACGGCACGAACACCATCGATGTCGGTGCGACCCGCGCGAGATAGCACGCGTCGTGGCCCGCGCCCGACACCATGTCGCGATGCGAATAGCCGAAGCGCTGCGCCGCCGCGCGGACGGACGCGACACACGCGGCATCGAACTTGACGGGTTCGTAGTAGAAGATCTGCTCGAGTTCGGTCTGCAAGCCGATCTCGCCCGCAATGCGCTCGACGCCTTCGCGCAGCGCCGCATCCATGCGGGCGAGCACGGCGTCGTCGGGATGACGGAAGTCCACCGTGAAGAACACGCGACCCGGGATCACATTGCGTGAATTCGGATGCACCTGCAGCATGCCGACCGTCGCGCAGGCAAGCGGCGCATGGTCGAGGCCGATGCGGTTCACCAGATCCACCACGCGCGCGGCGCCGAGCAAGGCGTCCTTGCGGCGCGGCATCGGCGTGGGGCCCGCGTGCGCTTCCTGACCCGTCAGCGTGATCTCATACCAGCGCTGACCCTGCGCATCGGTCACGACGCCGATCGTCTTGTTTTCGGCTTCGAGTATCGGTCCCTGCTCGATGTGCAGTTCGAATGCCGCATGCAGCTTGCGCCCGCCGCATGGCTGATCGCCCGCATAGCCAATGCGCTTCAGTTCCTCGCCGATCGTCTTGCCGTCGGTGTCCTTGCGCGACAGGCCATAGTCGAGCGTAAAGGCGCCTGCGAAGACGCCGGACGCCACCATCGCCGGGGCGAAGCGCGAGCCTTCCTCGTTGGTCCAGATGACGACTTCGATCGGATGTTCGGTCTCGATGCCGCGATCGTTCAGCGAGCGGATCACTTCCAGTCCGCCGAGCACGCCATAGATGCCGTCAAAGCGGCCGCCGGTGGGCTGCGAATCGGCGTGTGAGCCGGTCATCACGGGCAAGGCGTCGAGGTTGCGGCCGGCGCGCCGCATGAACACGTTGCCCATCTGATCGACGCTCACCGTGCAGCCCGCTTCCTTCGCCCAGGAAACGATGAGATCGCGGCCTTCCCGGTCGAGGTCGGTCAGCGCCAGGCGGCACACGCCGCCTTTGGGCGTGGCGCCGATCTTCGCCATCGTCATGAGACTGTTCCACAGTCTCTCGCCGTTGACCTTGATGGATGTGTCGAGACCAGCCTCTCGAAGTGAATCCGTGACAGCGTTCATGCGACGCGCTCCTTACTATCGGCCTTCGTCTGTGGGAACCGCGCTTGTGCATGCCGCACAGTGGCGGTGCACAAGTCTGTTCTGCGATGCATGCTGCAAGCGGTGTGCTTCTTTTCGATCGAAGCACTTGTCGAATCCTGTCCGGTTGGACAGGTTGTAGCCGATTAAAATAAGCAAATCAACGTCTTTCGTGCGCAGGCGTACCAAGCGATTTGCATGCCATTGCTGTGCAGCATCGATGTGGCATGGCTCAGGCGGCGCTTTCGTCGCGATGCAGCGCGGCGTGCATGAACGGCGCAATTGAGGCACGATGCGGCACACACGAGCTCGACAATCGACGATGAGACACGACGACGCGGCACACGGCATCACCGGAAGCGAGGCCGAGACGCCCCCCTTGCGGCGGCGCAAGGCGCAGATCCGCGAGAGCAACGAGGCGCAGTTGCTGGCCTGCGCGGAGGAGGTATTTGCGGAGAAGGGACTCGAAGGCGCGAGCACCGCGATGATCGCCGAGCGCGCCGGCCTGCCCAAGGCCAACCTGCATTACTACTTTCCGACCAAGCTGGCGCTGTACCGCCGGGTGCTCGAAGACCTGTTCGAAGACTGGCATCGCGCGGCGGACACGTTCGAATGCAGCGATGATCCGGTGGAAGCGATTGGCGGCTATGTCCGCGCGAAGATGGAGCTGTCGCGACGCAGGCCGCTCGGCTCGAAGGTGTGGGCGAGCGAGATCATCCACGGCGCCCATCACATGCAGGACATTCTCAACGAGCGCGTGAAGCCTTGGCTCGACACGCGCGTGAAGGTGATCGACGGCTGGGTCGCGCGCGGCCTGCTCGCGCCGGTCGAGGCGGATACCTTCATGTTCATGATCTGGGCGATTACCCAGCATTACGCCGACTTCGATGCACAGATCCGCGCGCTCAAGGGCAAACGTGCGCTGACGCGCAAGGCCTTCGATGCGCAGACGGAGGAAGTGGTCAGGCTCGTGATTCGCGCATGCGGCGCGGTGTCGCCTGGCAATGCAGACGCAGTCGAGAAATAAAAAAAACGCCGGTCGCTCTGTAGCGGCCGGCGTTCCGGTACTGCGTGATGCTTACTGCTTGCAGCGGTAATGCTTCACTGCCTACTGCATTTCTCGCAAATACTGCTGGTACTGCCACTGCTCTTGCTTTCTGAGACTGCAACTACAACGTCAACTGCTTCTTCACCTTCAACTGCCACCTCAGTTGCTACATCAACTGCACCTGCTCTTCAACGCTGCTGGCCCGGCGCATCCGCCGGGTCGAATCAGTGACCGAAGTAGACCGAGTTGCGATCCGACATCGACACATTGGCGCGCGCTGCACCGTTCGCAGCACCCGACTGCGAGGTACCTGCGGTCGAAGCGCCATAAGCCGTCTGGCCGTCTTCGGCGTTCACGCGGGCTTGTGCTGCTTGCAGTTGCTGCGGATAGTTCACGCGGTCTTGCGACGGGTTGTAGCCGGCCTTTTCCAGTTGAACCAGTTCGGCGCGGACTTGAGCGCGGGTCACCGGCGCATTGCTTTGTGCAAACGCGAAGCTCGGAGCAGCAAGAGCAGTGGCGATGACGAGCGCGGGAACGAATGCCTTGATCATGATGAACCTCCAGATTGTCTTGTTTTGAAATCGAAACCGAATCGGAAGCTAATTAAGTCGTTTCAGATTTGTTTCGCTTGAAGACAGTGTAGGAGGCATGCAACCTAGGGGAAACCCCGATTTCAACGAAACTTATTTGTTCTTATTGCAATAATGCGTTCCTTCAGGTTAGAACGCCGACGGCAGCCCAAGTCGTGCTGGCCCGCTCCATCTTATTGATTTCAATGTGTTTTTTAAGAAATAAGCCGTACCTTGCCCGCTATCCCGCGGCAACGAAGCGAAAACGTCAGTGCGCATAGGCCAGCCAATCGCCATCTTCCTGACAGCTTCAACTGGCCTTCGCGCGATCCCGATTCAAGTCGATACCGATATGCAGCCACCCCGCCTCGTCCTGCGCGATGCACGCTGCCGGTTGATCGAGCCGCATCGTGTCGCCTGAATGAAGCGTGAGACAAGCGCCATCGGCAAGCGCCATGTCGATCTGTCCGCTCACGCAAAAGACGAACGTCACATCATGCCCACACTCGATCGCATGCGTGCCCCGCAGGGCCTCGACAGTCGCGCGCGCGAGATCGCGACGCACCATCACGTTGAAATCGCGCGTCGGACCGTCGATCAGCGTCGCCTGAATCGCTGTCTCGCCCGCAAAGCGCGCCATGGCCAGCGGCCGGTCGAGCACATGCATCGCACCGCCCGCTTCCGCGAGCCGCATGCCTGCGCCATCGAGCAGCACGAGCACCCGATCGACGCCCGCAAACGAAGAGAACGCGCCATCCAGCGCCACATCCGCGAGCGAAAGACGCCACGCGAACCCATCCAGCGACGCGCCCTGCGGCCCCGTCGCGATTTCGCGCGTCATCCCGCCGCCGTTCTTCCACGGCTGCGGCACGAGCGAAGCTGCACGAATCATCATGAATTCAGAAGTGTCCGGTGAACTGATAGCGGTCGCCGGGATGCCAGAGGTTGGCCACGGACGCCACTGCGTCGCGCGACCAGGTGCGCCGGTGCAGCAGCAAACAAGGCGCGTGCTCTTTCATCGCGAGCGCAAGCCGGATCTCCGCCGACGGCACCGACGCCTCGATCCGATACTCCACGCGCTGCAACGGCGCCGCGCTCATCAGGTACTGGTTAGGCGTGATCGTCGTAAAGTCCTGACGCGCATATTCCGGCGCAAGCACGGGATTCACGTAACGTTCTTCGAGCTGCACGGGCTCGTCGTTTTCAAGATGCAGCACGCGCGAATGGAACACCGGACTGCCGAGCGCAAGCTGCATCTCGGCGGCCAGCTGTTCGTCGACGATGGACGCCCCCAGATGCAGCACCTGCGCACGATACGCATGCCCGCGCGCGGCAATCTCGTCCGAGATGCTGCGGATTTCCACGAGCGTCGACGCATATTTCGGCTGCGCGACGAAGGTGCCCGCGCCTTGCACGCGCGTGAGAACCTGCTCGGCGGTCAGCTCGCGCAGCGCACGGTTGACGGTCATGCGCGCCACCTTGAACTCCCGCGCGAGCTCGTTCTCGGAGGGCACCTGATCGCCCTCGCGCCACTCGCCCACATGGATGCGCCGGAGAATGTAGTCCTTGATCTCCTGATACGCAGGCGTGCTCATGCCACCTGTTCCGACGCGAACGCAAACGGGCTGTGCCGTGCAATCGCGCCCTGCTGCACGAGCGTGGCGATCGCCGCGATGTCCGGCGCGAAATAACGGTCGAGATCGTAATGCGGCACGTGTGCGCGCAAGGTCTCCATGACTTCGAGCAATGGCGCGCTGGTGCGATGCGGCGCGCGCAGATCGACGCCCTGCGCCGCGGCCAGCAGTTCGATGGCGAGGATGTTGGCCGTGTTGCTGGCGATATCGCCGAGCTTGCGCGCGGCGAAGGTAGCCATCGAGACGTGGTCTTCCTGGTTGGCGGAAGTCGGCAGCGAATCGACCGATGCCGGATGGGCCAGCGTCTTGTTCTCCGACGCCAGCGCCGCCGCCGTCACGTGCGCGATCATGAAGCCCGAGTTGACGCCGCCGTCGCGGACCAGGAACGGCGGCAGCCCGGAGAGCGTGGCGTCGATCAGCAGCGCGATGCGACGTTCCGCCAGCGCGCCGATTTCAGCGGCGGCGAGCGCGAGATTGTCGGCGGCGAAGGCGACCGGCTCCGCGTGAAAGTTGCCGCCCGAGAGGACTTCCCCGGTGTCGGGGAAGATCAGCGGATTGTCCGAGACCGCATTCGATTCGATCAGCAGCACTTCGGCCGCATGCCGCATCTGGTCGAGACACGCGCCCATCACCTGCGGCTGGCAGCGCAGGCTGTACGGGTCCTGCACCTTCTCGCAGTCCGCGTGCGACAGATTGATGCCCGAGCCCTTCAGCAGCGTCCGATACGCCGACGCCGCCTCGATCTGCCCGCGATGCCCGCGCAGTTCATGAATGCGCGCATCGAACGGCACGACCGAACCCGCCGCCGCATCCACCGACAGCGCGCCCGCGACCAGTCCGGTGCGGAACAGGTCCTCGATCGCGAACAGGTTATGCAGCGCGAGCGCCGCCGACGCCTGCGTGCCGTTGAGCAGCGCGAGGCCTTCCTTCGCCTGCAGCGTCAATGGCTTGAGACCGGCGGCCGCAAGACCGTCGGCGGCCTGGGCGCGCTCGCCGCGGATCGTCACTTCGCCGAGCCCGAGCAGGGCCGTCGACATATGCGCGAGCGGCGCGAGATCGCCCGATGCGCCGACCGAGCCCTTCACCGGAATGACCGGCAGGACGTCGGCGTTGAACAGCGTGACGAGCGCCTCGATGACCTCGCGGCGGATCCCCGAATGCCCGCGCCCGAGACTCGACAGCTTGAGCGCCATCAGGAGGCGCACGACGGGACGCGACATTGGCTCGCCGACGCCCACCGCATGCGACAGCACCAGATTCTTCTGCAGCAGTTCGAGCTGATCGGCGGGGATATGCGTGTTGGCGAGCCGCCCGAAGCCCGTATTGATGCCGTAGGCCGGATCGCCCTTTGCGGCGATCGCCGCGACGGCGCGCGCGCTGGCATCGATGGCGCCGAAGCTCGCGGGATCGAGCTCTAGCGTGTCCGAGCCGCGCGCGATGCGGCGCAATTGTGGCAAGGTCAACTGGCCGGGCGTGAGCATCATCATGATTCGTCCTGTCTATACAAGTTGGGCTCAAGTCTAAACGCAGCACGAGCCCGCGACAAGATCGAAACACGGGACATGCGGGATTCCACCAATCCTGCGGCAAGCAGAATCCGCATGTTGTCTATACATTTTCAGTCAGTCAAAGCACTTTTTCCATGACGTACTGGATGAAGCGCTCATCGCGCACGACCACGGCGCGCGCCAGCAGCATCGTGAAGCCGCAATATTCGAAGAACGGCTTCGCCGTGATGCTGGAATAGGTGTGCAGGCAGGTGATGCCGCACTCGTCGGCCTCGGCCTCGATCCGCGCGAGCAGCGAGGTCCCGACGCTTTGGCGCTGATATTTCGGATGGACGAACATCATGTCGATCAGGCCGTTCTTTTCCAGATCCGCGAATCCGGCGATGTCGCCATCGACCAGCGCCACCCAGGTCGGCCGGCTCGCGCGGGCGAGTTCCCATTCGTCGCGATCGACTTGCACCCATGCGTCGATTTGCGCCTGGTTGTAATCGGCCGAGGCTGTTTCGCGGATCGAATGCTGGAACAGCTCGATCACCGCCGATAGGTCACTCGGCTGATAGGGCCAGACTTCGATGAGCGGGAACCCTGCCATATCTTTACCTTCCTGCTTTCAAGAGTAAAAAAATCATTGCGTCAGCTGCATGCGCGGCCGGCGTGGAGACGCGGCGCGCAAACGTTTGACCTGATGCGTGTGAGAGGACGGCGACGGTAATGACACGCGTCGTGTCAGGTGGCCACGGCGACCGTCGCGATGCCGAGCGCGGTCATGAGCAGCGAGGCGCCCACGTGCAGGGCGATCTCGGTGAATGCCCAGCCGAGCCGTCCTTGCTGAAGATGCGCGACCACTTCGGCGGAAAACGACGAGAACGTCGAAAGTCCGCCCATCAGCCCGGTGATGATGAAGAGCCGCCATTCCACCGGGATATCGGGGAAGCGCGCGAAGACCGCGACTGCCACGCCGATGATGTAGCCCGCGATGACGTTGGCCGCGAACGTGCCGAGCGGCAGGTTCGGAAAGACAGCGTTGAGACGCAGGCTCAAGACCCACCTGAGCAGCGACCCCAGGCCGCCGCCGATTCCCACGGCGATGATCGACAGATACATGTCAGTTGAACCGCTTCGATGTTGTTTGGATGGTGCGATGGCTGCGCGGGCAGACTCATGCCGCGCCGGCAAGCCGCCCGATCAGCGCGTCCCGGCTCGGCTCGACGATCCATCCGTCGCGGTGCCGCACGTGCGCGGCCCACGTGCCGTCGCGCCGCTGTTCCCAACTGCCGGCGTCATGACCGTCGATGAACAGCGAGCCGCGCGCCGCGACCTGGGGCGCGGCGGGATCGAGGGTTTCGTCGTCGTTGTGTTCGAGCTTCACGTCGTGCATGAGGGTCGCCTGCGATGTGCGTCAAGGGTAGCCAGTCCTACGGCGGGCTCCATTCTAGCGACAGACCACCCGATCCGTTAAGGCGCTTAACGTAACATGAAGGACATTGCCGAAAGGCAATTTAATGTGCGCACCACATGTTCGATGCAGGGCGCATCGAAAGCGAGCGTGACGGCATCGATGCGTTCAAGCGCAGGCCACTGGCCGAAGAGATCGGCGTAGGCGCTGCTCTGCGCGCGCAGTTCACAGCGATGCTCAGCGCGTGAAAGCTTGGGCATCCGATCAAGCGAAGCCGCGCCTTCGATAGTCTCGCGCGCCGCGAGCTGGATCGCCTCGCAGGCGGCTGTGGGCGTTTCAGTCACGCCGCTCGAATAGCCGTGCGCGGTCTTGACGCACAGGAAGCGCGCGCCGGGAAACACCGGCAGCGTTTCGGCGCCGAATACGTCGTCGCCGGTGAGCAGCGCGACACGTGCGCCGCGTTCCTCGGCGAGCCGGCCATACAGGCCCGCTTCGCCGGTTTCCTCGCCGTCGAGCGTGACGCGCGCGAACGCCGCGCTGTTAATGGTGTGCGCGAGAATGCCGCGGCTTTGCGCACGCGCGTGATAGCCGATCATGAACACCACATCGGGCGTGGCTTCGAGACCCGCCATCATGCCGAGCGTACGCGGCTTGCCGAGCACGAGGCGCACGCGCGGATCGAACAGGTCGGGCAGCAGATTGCGAAAGCCGCCATGCGAATCGTTGATCCATACCTGCGTCGCGCCGCCTTCGAACGCACCGAGCGCGGCCGCGTTGGCCTCGCGGGACATCCAGCGGCGCGCCTGCTCGTACTCGCCGTTGCCGGCGCGCACCTGCTCCGGATGGAACACGCCCGCGATGCCTTCGATATCCGTCGAAATAAGGACTTTCATGATCGCGCCTGCAAAGCTTCGTTGAGCGAGACACGCCGATGGCCGTCGCGCCCGGTGACCGTCTGCGCACTGAACAGCGCGTCGAGAATGGCCTGCTCGATGCTGTCGGCGGCGGCCTGGAACAGCGGGTCGAGCGCGGCGTCGGCGAGCAGCGGCGGCACGTTCACGTAAGCGGCGTCGTGTGGCACGGTATAAGCCGTCGAGAAGGCCAGCGCGATGTCGCCGCTGCCATGTCCATAAACCGAACCGGTGCGCGCGAGGCCCGCCGCCGCGCGCTGCGCGAGCCGCCGCAACTGGCGCGCATCGAGCGGCGCGTCGGTGGCGACGAGCATGATGATCGAGCCCTGCTCGGGCTGTGCTTTCGCATCGCCGTGCAACTCGCGGCCGAGCGCCACACCGTCGATGGTCAGTTGCGGCAAGCGGCCGAAATTGGCGAGCACGAGCGCACCGGTCGTGTAATCGCTTGCCTCGACGCGCGCCACGCGCGACGCCGTGCCGATGCCGCCCTTCAGTTCGAAGCACGACATGCCGCGCCCCGCGCCCACTGCGCCGCGCTCGAACGTGGCGCTGCAGGCATCGCGCGCGCTGCCGTAATGCGCTTCGTCCACGGCAAGCGCCTGCAAGTCGTTGAGATAGCTGTCGTTGCATTCGAGCACGAGCGGATTGACGCTCGGCTCCTCGCGCCCGATGCGCGGATTCGCGCGAATCGCCGCGCGAATCTGCGCATTCGCGACCGTGCCGACGCCGAACGTGTTGGTCAGCGCGATGGGCGTTTCCAGCACGCCGAGTTCTTCCACCTGAACGAGTCCGATGCTCTTGCCGAAGCCATTGATGACGCAGACGCCGGCGGGCGTCTTCGCGCGGTACGGATTGCCGGGATGGGTACGCAATACCGTGACGCCGGTCTGGATCGCGCCTTGATCGAGCGTGCAATGACCGACGCTTACGCCGGCGACGTCCGCGATGCTGCCGTGCGCGCCGGTCCGCAACCTGCCGATATGCGGTGCCTGCATCATGGCCGGTCGAGCTTCGGATCGAGCGCGTCGCGCAGGCCGTCGCCGAGCAGGTTGAAGGCGAGCACCGTGAAGAAGATGGCCAGGCTAGGGAAGATCGCGACGTGCGGCGCCATGGCCATGTCGGCGCGTGCTTCGTTGAGCATCGCGCCCCACTCGGGCGTCGGCGGCTGCGCGCCGAGGCCGAGGAACGACAGGCTGGCGGCAGTGATGATCGACGTGCCGATGCGCATCGTGAAGTACACGACCACCGATGAAATCGTGCCCGGCAGGATGTGCCGCGCGAGAATCGTCCAGTCCGACGCGCCGATGCTCCGCGCCGCCTCGATGTAAGTCAGATGCTTGAGCGCGAGCGTGTTGCCGCGCACCAGCCGCGCGAACGCGGGAATGCTGAAGATCGCGACCGCGCACACCACGTTCACCATGCCGTTGCCGAGAATCGCGACGACGCCGATGGCAAGCAGAATGCCCGGAAACGCGAACAGCACGTCGGCGACGCGCATGACGATGCGGTCCCACCAGCCTTCGTAGTAACCGGCGAGCAGCCCGAAGAAGGTGCCGATGACCGCGCCGATCACGACCGACAGCAAGCCTGCCGTCAACGAGATGCGGCTGCCGACGAGGATCCGGCTCAAAATATCGCGCCCGAGCGAATCGACGCCGAGCCAGTGCGCCGCCGAAGGACCCGCGTTGAGCGCGTCGTAGTCGAAGTAGTTCTCCGGATCATAGGGCGCGATATACGGCGCGATGATCGCGATCACCACCAGCAGCAACACGAACCCCGCCGCGATCAATGCAACATGCTGCCGTTTGAACTTGCGCCAGAATTCGCGCCACGGCGTGCGGATCTCCTGCGCGGCATTCACTGCGCTTTCTGCGGTCGCGCTCATGCGGTCCTCACTTGACTTACTTGAAACGGATGGTCGGGTTGATGACGGCGTACAGCACGTCCACGACCAGATTGATCACGATGAATTCGAGCGAAAACAGCAGCACTTCCGCCTGGATCACCGGGTAGTCGCGCATCTCGACGGCATCGACGAGCAGCCGTCCGAGCCCCGGCCAGTTGAACACCTTCTCGACCACGATCGAGCCGCCGAGCAGGAAACCGAATTGCAGGCCCATCATCGTGACGACCGGGATCATTGCGTTGCGCAGGCAGTGCTTGACGATGACCATCGGCTCGTGGACGCCCTTCGCGCGCGCGGTACGCACGAAGTCCTCGCCCAGCACCTCGACGAAGGACGCCCGCGTGAAGCGCGCCATCACCGCCGCGACAGCCGCGCCCAGCGTGATGGACGGCAGCACGTAGCCCTTCCAGGTGCCGTCGCCGACAATCGGCAGCCAGCCGAGCTTCACCGAGAAAATCTCGATCAGCAGCATGCCGAGCGCGAACGCCGGAAACGAAATGCCTGAGACGGCGAGCGTCATGCCGAGCCGGTCGGGCCAGCGATTGCGCCACACCGCCGAAACAATCCCGATCGCCATGCCGAAGATCACGGCCCACACCATGCTCGCGAGCGTGAGCCAGAGTGTCGGCATGAAGCGCTCGGCGATTTCCGTCGACACCGGCCGCTTGCTGCGCGTCGAGGTGCCGAAGTCGAACTGCACGATCTTCCCGAAGAAGCTCACCAGTTGCTGCGGCAGCGGCTTGTCGAGGCCGAGATCGGCGCGCACCAGCGCAACGGTCTGTGCGTCGGCTTCGGGGCCGGCGGCGAGCCGCGCCGGATCGCCCGGCAGCATGTGTACGAAGAAGAACACCAGCACCGCGACGATGACGAGCGTCGGCAGCAGGCCGAACAGACGCTTGACGAGGAAAGTGAGCATCGTTTTGAGTGAGAGAGCGGCCGGGCGGCGAAGCCCGGCCACGGGCCATTACTTGAGCGCGATCTCGTCGAAGCTGAACGAGCCGTCAGGCATCACGTACGCGCCGGACAGACGCTTGCTGTGCGCGTACACCACCTTCTCCGTGACGAGGAAGATCCACGGCGCATCGGTCCAGATCTGCTTCTGCGCGTCGGCGTAGAGCTTCGCCTTCTCGCCGCGATCGGTCGTGGCGAGCGCTTTCGCGAGATCGTCGTCGACCTTGTCGTTCTTGTAGTACGCGGTGTTGAAGAGCTTCGGCGGGAAGGACGAGCCGCCCAGCAGCGGCGAAATGGCCCAGTCCGCTTCGCCCGTCGACGACGACCAGCCGATGTACAGCATGCGCACCGGCGCCGTCTTCGGATCCGGCGCGCTCTCGACACGCTGCACCCGTTGCCCTGCCTCGAGCGCTTCGACCGTCGTCTTCACGCCCACTTGCGCGAGCTGCTGCTGCACGAACTGGATGATCTTCTGCGCGGTCGTGTGGTTATAGCCGGACCAGAGCGTGGTCTCGAAGCCGTTCGGATAGCCCGCTTCCTTCAGCAGTTCGCGCGCCTTCGCGGGATCGTATTTCCAGGGGCCGAGCTTGGTCGCGTAATCGACGCCCGGCGGCACCACGCCTTCGGCCGGCACCGCGTAGCCCGCGAACGCGACCTTCACGAGCGCTTCCTTGTTGATGGCGTAGTTGAGCGCCTCGCGCACCTTCGGATTGTCGAACGGCTTCTGCAGCACGTTCATGCTGACGTAGCGCTGGATGATCGACGGCGCCGCAACCAGGTCCACCTTCGGGCTCGCCTTGAGCGCGGCGGCCTGCTCGAACGGAATCGAGAACGCGAAGTCCGCTTCACCGGTCTGCATCAGCGCGGCGCGCGTGTTGTTGTCCACCACCGGCTTCCAGTCGATCATGTCGATCTTCGGCAAGCCCTTCTTCCAGTAGCCGGCGAACTTCTTCACCTTCAGGTCGTCAGTCTGCTTCCATTCGACGAACTCGAACGGCCCCGTGCCGACCGGATGGAACGCAATCTCCTTGCCGTACTTCTTGAGCGCGGTCGGCGAGATCATCACCGCCGACGGATGCGCCAGCACGTTGATGAACGCCGAGAACGGAATCTTCAGCGTGATCTTCACCGTGTACGGGTCGATCACTTCAGTCTTCTCGATCTTGTTGAACAGGTTGTAGCGCTTGAGCTTGTTGTCCGGATTCGTGACCCGGTCGAACACGGCCTTCACCGCGTCCGCGTTGAAGTCGGTGCCGTCGTGGAACTTGACGTCGTGGCGCAAGTGGATCGTGTAGACCTTCGCGTCCGGGCTCGCCTCGTAGCTGGTGGCGAGCACGTTCTGGATCTTCATGTCCTTGTCGAAGCCGAACAGCCCCTGGTAGAAGGACTTCGCCACCGCCTGCGAGAGCGTGTCGTTGGCGTCGTACGGATCCATCGTCGTGAAGGTCGAGGCGACGGCCATCACGGCGGTGCTTTGCGCATGCGCCGCCGTGACCGGGCCGAGCGCGGCGAGCGTCGCGAAGGCGCCGGCTGCAATCAGCGCGCGCAACGAATGAGGACGAGAGGACGGCATCGGTTGACTCCTTGTTGAAGTGCTTTTAGTAAGCGCCGCCCACGTGATGCTCGGCGACAAAGTGGTCTGGTCCGACCGCAACCAGTTTCGCGACTACGGGTTCGTCTCCGAGCGCGCGGATCGGGCTCGGGATTTCATCGGCGGCGAGCATGCGCTGCGCATGGCGGCGCGCGGGATCGGCCACCGGCACCGCGCTCATCAGCTTTCTCGTATAGGGATGACGCGGCGCCTCGAACACGGCGGCGCGCGGCCCGATCTCGACGATCTGCCCCAGATACATCACCGCCACGCGATGGCTCACGCGTTCGACCACGGCCATGTCGTGCGAGATGAACAGATACGCGACGCCCAGTTCCCGTTGCAGATCGAGCATCAGATTGACGATCTGCGCGCGCACGGAAACATCGAGCGCGGAGACGGATTCATCGGCGATCACGACCTTCGGATTCAGCGCGAGCGCGCGTGCAATGGCGATGCGTTGCCGCTGTCCACCCGAGAATTCGTGCGGATAGCGCTGCGCGGCTTCTGGCGGCAAGCCGACCTTGTCGAGCAGCCAGTCCACGCGCGCCTGCGCTTCGCGGCCGCTCGCGACGCCATGCACCAGCAGCGGCTCCATCACCGAGAAGCCCACCGTAAGACGCGGATTGAGCGAGGCGAACGGGTCCTGGAAGATGAACTGGATATTGCGCCGGAGTGCCTGAAGTTCGTGCCCTTGCAGCTTGCTGATGTCGCGTCCGTCGAATTCGATGGAACCGCTCTGGCTTTCCACCAGCCTGAGCAGCGAGCGCCCGGTGGTCGACTTGCCGCAGCCCGATTCGCCGACGAGCGCCAGCGTCTCGCCCGGGCGCAAGTCGAAGCTCACGCGTTCGACCGCATGCACCGCCGCCGTCGTGCGCCCGAACAGGCCCGTCTTCACCGGGAAGCGCGTGACCAGGTCGCGCACGCGCAGGATGGGCGGCGTGGCCTGATCGACGGCGGGTTGGGTCTCGTGTTCCACCGCCGCCGAAGGGCGCAACGCGCTTGCATCGTCGGGCGCGGCTTCCACCGGCGCGACTTCGAGGATCGGGAACTTGGCCGGACGGTCGGTGCCGTGCATCGCGCCCAGCGTGGGCACCGCGGCAAGCAAGGCCTTCGTGTACGGGTGCTGCGGCGCGTGGAACAGCTGGTCGGAATCCGCCTCCTCCACTTTTTCGCCGCGATACATCACGAGCACGCGATCCGCCACTTCGGCGACCACGCCCATGTCGTGCGTGATGAAGATCACGCCCATGTTCATCTCGTCCTGCAAACCGCGCACGAGTTGCAGGATCTGCGCCTGGATGGTCACGTCGAGCGCAGTGGTGGGCTCGTCGGCGATCAGCAGTGCGGGCTTGCACGAGAGCGCCATCGCGATCATCACGCGCTGGCGCATGCCGCCCGACAACTGGTGCGGATAGCGCGCGAACACGCGTTTCGATTCGGGAATGCGCACGAGATCGAGGAGGCGCAGCGCCTCCGCGCGAGATTCGCCGCGGCTCTTGCCCTGATGCAGCGCAATGGCTTCCGCAATCTGGTCGCCGACCGTGAAGACCGGATTGAGCGAGGTCATCGGCTCCTGGAAGATCATCGCGATGTCGGCGCCGCGCACGCCGCGCATCGTCGCCGAGGAAGCCTTCGCGAGATCCAGCACCTGGCCGTTGCGCCGCCTGAAGTCGATGCTGCCCGCCGAGATCCGCCCGCCGCCATGCTCGACGAGCCGCATCAGCGCAAGCGACGTCACCGACTTGCCCGAACCCGATTCGCCGACGATCGCCAGCGTCTCGCCACGGTCGACGGCGAACGATACCTTGCGCACGGCCTCGACGGTGCGCGCACGCGAGCGGAACGACACCGACAGATCACGCACGTCGATGACGCGCGAACCGGGAAGCGTGTTGGCCGTATCGATCATCGGTAGATCGCCGTGACGGGCGCTTCACCGACGCGCGCGTAGCCGCGATACATGCCCTCGGTGTTGAACGGCAGCACGACGTTGCCGCGCGCATCGACGGCGACGAGACCGCCGCGTCCTTCGATGCGCGGCAGCTTGTTCATCACGACATCGTGCGAGGCTTCGTCGAGCGACACGCCGCGATATTCCATTTGCGCCGCCACGTCATACGCCGCGAGCATGCGGATGAACATCTCGCCCGTGCCGGTGGTGGACACGGCGCAGGTGGCGTCGCTGGCGTAGCAGCCCGCGCCGATCAGCGGCGCATCGCCGACGCGGCCCGCCTGCTTGTTGGTGATGCCGCCCGTCGACGTCGCCGCCGCGAGGTGGCCGTGCGCATCGAGCGCGACCGCGCCGACCGTGCCGAACTTCTTCGCCGGATCGAGCGGATCGTCTTCGCCCGGCGCGTCCTGTATTTCAGACGCACCCGCGAACGCAAAGGTCGCGGCGTCGTGATCGAGCATCGTGCGCGAGGTGCCCCGCGCCTTGAGCCATTGCTGATGGCGCGCCTCGGTGTAGTAGTACGACGGCTCGACGAATTCCAGCCCCTGCGCCGCCGCGAACGCTTCCGCGCCCGCTGCCGTGAACATCACGTGATCGCTCACCTCGAGCACGCGGCGCGCGGCCAGCACCGGATTCTTCACGCGCGTCACGCAGCTGACCGAACCGGCTTCAAGCGTCGCGCCGTCCATCACGGAAGCATCGAGTTCATGCGTGCCCGCCGCCGTGAACACGGCGCCGTGGCCGGCGTTGAAGAGCGGACAGTCTTCAAGCAGGCGCACGGCCTCGGTGACTGCGTCGAGCGCGCTGCCGCCCCCGGCGAGCAGGCGCTGGGCCGCGCCCAGGATCTCGTTGAGCGCGGCGTGATAGCGCGCTTCGGCGTCGGTGTTCATCGCGCTGCGCACGATGGTGCCTGCGCCGCCGTGAATGGCGATGACGGGGATGGCGTTCATGATTCGCGCGGTTCCGTTTGAAGATGTCGCTTTGACGTGGCGGGCCGGCTGGCCCGCAGCCCCGGCGTTTCGTTCGACGCCGACGGCACCGGCGGCACGACGAGCCAGGGCAACACGAATTCGGTCAGACCCGATGCGGCCTCCACCGAGCGCTTCGCCCGGTGCGCGACCGCATCGCACAATGCTTCGATGACGGCCAGCACCGCCGTATCGCAATTCGCCGCAAGCCGCCGCTCGGCGCGGATCGCGAGCACGAGATCCGCCACTTGCGCGAGCGGCGAGGCGGCATGATCCGTCAGCGCGATCACGCGCAAGCCGTGAGCGCGCGCGCGCCGCGCCAGCGTGATGGTGTCGTCCACGTAGCGCGGGAATGCAATCGCCACGAGCACGTCGCCGGGCGTCGCGGTGAACAGGCGGCGCGCCGCGTGCGACGGTCCGCCCATCAGCGCCAGCGACTGCACGTTCGCGCAATACGGCGTGAGGCCGTGCTCCATCAGTCCGGCGAGGAACGCGCTCGCGCCATAGCCCAGCACGAACACGCGCGGCGCGGCGAGGATGGCGTCCACGATGGTCTCGGCAGTCGCGGCATCGACGGAGGTTTGCGCCAGATGCAGGTTCGCCGCCGCCTGCGCCAGCGACGCGTCGAACACGTCGGCGGCGCTCGCGGGCTGTTCGAGCGCGGTCCGCAGCCGCTCGACCGGCGCAATCGTCGCCTCGAAGCCGCGCACCAGCGCCTCGCGAAACGCCGGATAGCCGGAGAAGCCGAGCGCGCGCGCGAAGCGGTTCGCCGTCGCCACCGATGCGCCCACCGCGCCCGCCAGTTCGTCGATCCGCATGGTCGCCGAACGGAACAGGTTGGCCAGCACGAAAGCCCCCATGCGCCGGTGGATCGGCGTGAGCGTCGGCATGGCCGCGGTGATGCGCGCGGCGATCAGATCATCGGCATGAGCCGTTGTCTGCATGTGAGCGGGGACTGACTGCGTTCGGGACATGGAGCGCGCGAGTTCGTTGCCAGTGAGCGATGAAAGTATATTTACTCGAAAAACTCGCCAAAAAAAATTCATTTTCATCGAACTCGGGTTTTCCGGGAGGCTTTGTCACCGCTCCCCCAGGAACCGCGGTTCGGCCCTGTCCGATGCCCCCGCCTCGCGCCTTCATGCACAATACGGGGCCAGACGCGCTGCAAGGTGTGCGCCCACCGGCCAACGACCCAGCATGAATTTCGACTTCCTTCCCGGCACGCTGCCGCAACAACTCGATGCCCATCCATGGGCGCAGACCCTCGCGGGATTCATCGCGCTCGCGCTCATCGCGCTGTTCGTGCAATGGGTCGTCGCGCGCATCGTCCTGTATTTCGCGCACCGCTTGCTGGTGCTGGCCGGTCATGTGAAGTGGGATCAGGCGTTCATCCGGCGGCGCGCCTATCACCGGCTCTGGTACGCGGTGCCCTTCGCGACGGTCGCGCTCGGTATCGACGAGGTGCCGCACGTCGGTCACTGGGCCACGATGATCGGCCGCGTCGCGCATGCCGGCGCGTGGATCTGCGCGTTTCTCGCCGCCGGCAGCGCGCTGTCCGCCTGGCAGGACGTCTATGCGGAAAGCAAGGAAGCGCAGACGCGCTCCATCAAGGGCTATATCCAGATCGGCAAGCTGGCGCTCGCGCTGGTGTGCGGCGTGCTGGTGCTGTCGATTCTCATCGACCGTTCGCCGCTCTGGATGCTGTCCGGCATCGGCGCGCTTTCGGCCGTGCTGCTGCTGGTGTTCAAGGACACGCTGCTGTCGCTGGTGGCGAGCACCCAGCTCACGTCGAACGACATGCTGCGCATCGGCGACTGGATCGAGATGCCGCAGGCCGCCGCCGACGGCTTCGTGAAGGACATCGCGCTGCACACGGTCAAGGTGCAGAACTGGGACAACACCGTGACGACGGTGCCCACCTACAAGCTCTTTTCGGAGAGCTACCGCAATTACCGGCACATGTTCGAATCGGGCGGGCGGCGCATCAAGCGCACGCTGCGCATCGACGCGCAATGCGTGCGCTTCCTGACCGAAGAGGAGACCGCGCGGCTGCTGCGCTTCCGCCTGCTGCACGACTATCTCGAGCAGAAGCAGACGGAAGTGGAGCAGGCCAACCGCAATCTCGGCGAACTTGCGAACGAGCCGGCCAATCGCCGGCGGCTCACGAATATCGGCACGTTCCGCGCCTATGGGCTTGCGTATCTGCAACGGCATCCGGAGATCCGCCAGGACATGGCGATCATGGTGCGGATGATGGAGCCGGAGTCGCAGGGCATTCCGGTGGAGGTCTACTGCTTCACCGCGACGACCGCATGGACGCAATACGAACGCATCCAGGGCGACGTGTTCGACCATCTGCTGTCCATCCTTCCCGAGATGGGGCTGCGGCTGTATCAGGCGCCGTCGGGCTCGGACTTCAATGGCATGGCCGGGCGCCTGCGCGGCGAGATGCCGACGCTCTGAGCCGCATGGCGTCTTGCCCGATGCTCTTCGTCAGGGTCCACCCTGAAAAAAGGATCAGGCAAGAATCCTCCAGTTTTGTGTATTCACGTTGACGTCTCCCGTCCGTACGATCTAACCATCGCCGATGCGCCCTTTTTCCGCAGCCTTGCAGCCGCGGCGGAGACGCTTTTTCTCGCGCATCGCCATTCAATCGTCATCAAGGGAAAACTCAACGTGATCGATCGCGTCCATGCCATGCGTGTTTTCACGCGTGTCGTCGATACGAACAGTTTCACGCGCGCCGCCGAATCACTCGGCATGCCGCGCGCGAGTGTTTCGACGACCGTGCAACAACTCGAAGCGCTGGTCGGCGTGCAATTGCTTGCACGCACGACGCGGCGCCTGAATCTCACCGTCGACGGCGCGGCGTACTACGAACGCAGCGCGCAGATTCTCGCCGACATCGACGAACTCGAATCCGGTTTCGGCGCGGGCGAAGAACGCCTGCGCGGCCGCCTGCGGGTGGAAATGCCGGATACCGTCGCGACGTCCATCGTCGTGCCCGCGCTGCCGGAATTCCATGCGCGCTTTCCGCAGATCGAGCTCTCGCTCGGCATCGGCAATCGCAATGTGGATCTGGTCGGCAGCGGCGTGGATTGCAGCGTGCAGTTGGGCGAACTGCCCGACTCCGGTCTGATCGCCCGGCGTCTCGGCGTGCTCGAACAGGTGACGTGCGCGAGCCCCGCGTATCTGGAGAAGCATGGCGCGCCCGCGACGCTCGGCGAGCTGGCGCAGCATGTCGCGGTGAACTGCGTGTCGGAGAAAACAGGCCGCCCTGCCGACTTCGATTTCGACGTGGACGGCGAGCCCGTCACGATGAAGATGCGCGGCTTCGTGCAAGTGGCCGACGAACATGCCTATCTCGCCTGCGGCATCGAGGGGCTCGGGCTGATCCAGCCGCTGCGCATCGCGGCGCAGCCGTATCTGCGCTCCGGCCAGCTGCACGAAGTGCTGCCGGATCTGAAGGCGCCGCCGCTCAAGGTGTCGGTGGCGTTCCTGAAGAGCCGTCAGGCGACGCCGCGCGTGTCGGTGTTCGTCGACTGGCTGGCGACGCTGTTCGAGCGCTCGCAGCTGATCGACGACACGCTGACGAACCTGTATCGCTCGGCGCAGCGGCGCGGCGGGCCGCGCCGCGATCGTCCGGAAGAGGAGACGGCGGACGCTTGATGACGTTTTATCAGGCGTAGAGGTCAGCGCACCGGCGTCGCTGCGTTCGTGCCGACGACCGTATTCCACTTGCGCACTTCCCAGCGCGTGACGAGGCCGTTGGTCACATACGGATCGTTCTTGGCGAACGCCTCCGCCACCGCCGGCGAATCGCTGTGAAACAGCAGCATGGCGCGGTCGGCGGGGGCGTCGAGCGCGCCTGCCAGCACGATCTCGCCGCGCTCGACGGCGGCCCACGCCAGCGCGAGATGCGCATCGCGAAACTCGCCGCGACGCGCCAGATAATCCGCACACAGTTCGTAGATCAACAGGTGATGCATCGCCTTCTCCCGGGGTGAATCGGCGGAGCGCCGATTTAGCTGATTCTGGCGCAATTTCAACGCGATGGTTTGCGTTACGCTTCAAGTGGCAATCAGACCTGTCCTATCCCTTTGCGAAACGGCTTCGCCCATCATGAAGCGGAGCCGCCGAGGACCGTCATGAGCTGCAATCAACCGCCCTGCAATACCTGTTTGACGCGCGACTGCCGGACGTGCGCGTGGACCGCCCGGTTCGATGCAGCGAAGCGTGCGCCCGCGACGGAAGTGTTCATCACGCTGACGGTGACCCGGCGCGAAGCGCGGCGTACATGGTCTTCATGGCTGCGCATGCGCGCGCGGCGTCTGCTTGCCCTGTTTCGACGTTGAAGCACCCGCCGCCGTGGCTCAGTTCGGCTTGGTGAAGTCGTTCTCCGCCCAGCGCTCGGCACTCGCCTTCGTGAGCTTGAACGCCGGCGAGACGCGCACATGCGCGAGCTGCGTGCCGAAGGCATCGAGCGCTTTCAGATTGGCGTAGGGATCGTCTTCGTCGGGCACGATCTCCAGCGTCACGGTGATTTCCTCGCCGTTCACCTCGATCGTCACGTTCTTGTGCAGCATCGCATGCCGCTGTTGTTCGTGGCGGCGCAGCACTTCCGAGGCCGTCTTCACCAGCGTGCGGAACGCCGCGCCGTCGAGCGGCTTGGGGTTCTTCTTGTCGCGACCCATGGTCCACGGGCCGACGAGCGCGGGCTCGGCCTCGCCCGCCTGGATCATCGCGACAGCCCAGCCGTCGTCGTCTTCGTTCTTGATGACCCGCGCGGTCCAGCCGTCATCGCGCCACAGGCGGTCTTCGTGGATGGCTTCGTCGGCGGAGGGAAATTCGGAATCGGTCATGGCGTGAATGCGCAAGCAGGCAGTGAGGCAATGCCGCGAATTTTACCGTGTCAACGACGCGCGGCATTGTTCGTGCTGATGCAACCGTCCGAATGGCCGATCCCGGCCTCGCGGGCTTCGGCATGGCCCTGTCATACCCAAACGCAGTGCGCCGTGCTAATTTGAAGCTGCCGGATGTTCCCGGAAACAACCGGCAGCTCAGGTCAGAAGCCGTCAACTACTGCTAAGGAGCAAGCGCATGTTCGCATTCATCGGTACTTTGATCGTGGGACTCGTCGTTGGCCTGATCGCGCGCGCCGTCAAGCCCGGCGACGACAACATGGGCTGGATCATGACCATCGTGCTTGGCATCGCCGGCTCGCTGATCGCTGGCTATGTGGGTCGCGCGCTCGGCTGGTATCAGCCGGGGCAACCGGCCGGCTGGATCGCTTCCGTGATCGGTGCGATCGTGCTGCTGGTCATCTGGGGGATGATCCGCAAGCGCAGCACGTAAGCACCCATCGAGATTGAGGCAGGCAACGCCTCGCCCCGCACCGGGCGAGGCGTTTTTTTATGCGCGCCGTCTATGCAGGCAGACGCGCAAAGTCCAATTCCGCGCCGCCGCGCACGACCCGCGCGGGCAGCGCGCCACCCAGCCAATAGGCTAGTTCGGCAGGCCGGCCGATGCGCCACGCCACGAAATCCGCCGCCTTGCCCGCTTCGAGCGAGCCATGCGTGGCATCGAGACCCAGCGCCCGCGCCGCATGAAGCGTCACACCGGCGAGCGCTTCTTCCGGCGTCAGGCGAAACAGCGTGCAGCCCATGTTGAGCATCAGGCGCAGCGACAGCGCGGGCGACGTGCCCGGATTCATGTCGCTGGCGAGCGCGATGGGCACATGGTGGCGGCGCAGCGCATCGACCGGCGGACACTGCGTTTCCCGCAACAGATAGAACGCACCCGGCAGCAGCACGGCGACGGTGCCGGACTGCGCCATTGCTTTGGCATCGCCTTCGGTCATGTATTCGAGATGATCCGCCGAGAGCGCCCGATAACGCGCCGCCAGCGTCGCGCCGTGCAGGGACGACAACTGTTCCGCGTGCAGCTTGACGGGCACGCCGAGTTCCTGCGCGCGCCAGAATACGCGCTCCACTTGCTGCGGCGAGAAGGCAATGTGCTCGCAGAAGGCATCGATGGCATCGACGAGCCCTTCGGCCACGAGCGCGGGCAGCATGACATCGCAGATATGGCCGATGTAATCGTCCGCGCGCGCGGTGTATTCGGGCGGCAACGCGTGCGCGGCGAGACAAGTGGCGCGCACCGTCAGCGGCAGGGCATCGGCGAGACGGCGCGCGACCCGCAGCATCTTGCGCTCGCCGGCGAGATCCAGTCCATAGCCGGACTTCACCTCGATCGTCGTCACGCCTTCGCGCAGCAAGCCGAGCGCACGCGTGCGCGCGTCGTCGAACAAGCTGTCCTCGCTCGCCGCGCGAGTCGCGCGCACGGTTCCGGCGATGCCGCCGCCGCGCGCCGCGATGTCGGCGTAGCTCACGCCTTGCAGACGCTCTTCGAACTCCCCGCTGCGATCGCCGCCGAACACGAGATGCGTGTGGCAATCGATCAGACCGGGCGTCACCCATGCGCCTTGCAGATCGACGCGCTTGCATCCATCCAATTCGGGCGCCGCCGCGCGCGGACCGATCCACTCGATACGCGGGCCATCGGTGAGGATCGCCGCGTCCTCGATGATCGAATACGCGCCGTGCGCCATCGTCGCGGCGTGGCAGTGATGCCAGAGTGTCTTCATCGCGTGATCATCGGCAGATCGAGGCCTTGCTCGCGCGCGCATTCCACGGCGATGTCGTAGCCCGCATCCGCATGACGCATGACGCCGCTCGCCGGATCGTTGTGCAGCACGCGGGCGATGCGGGCATCGGCTTCATGGCTGCCGTCGCACACGATCACGACGCCCGCATGCTGCGAGAAGCCCATGCCGACGCCGCCGCCATGATGCAGCGACACCCACGTCGCGCCGCTCGCGGTGTTGAGCAGCGCGTTGAGGAGCGGCCAGTCGGAGACGGCGTCGGAGCCGTCGCGCATCGCTTCGGTCTCGCGGTTCGGACTCGCGACCGAACCCGAATCCAGATGATCCCGGCCGATCACGACCGGCGCCGACAGTTCGCCGTTGCGCACCATTTCATTGAACGCGAGACCGAGCTTCGCGCGCTGGCCCAGCCCGACCCAGCAGATGCGCGCGGGCAAGCCCTGGAAGCTGATGCGCTCGCGCGCCATGTCGAGCCAGCGATGCAGATGGGCGTCATCGGCGATCAGTTCCTTCACTTTCGCGTCGGTTCGGTAGATGTCTTCGGGATCGCCGGACAGCACGGCCCAGCGAAACGGCCCGACGCCCCGGCAGAACAGCGGCCGGATATACGCCGGCACGAAGCCCGGAAAGTCGAACGCGTTCGCGACGCCTTCTTCCTTGGCCATCTGGCGGATGTTGTTGCCGTAGTCGAAAGTGGGCACGCCCTGTTCGCGGAACGCGAGCATCGCGCGCACGTGCTCCGCCATCGACTGCTTCGCCGCCTTCACCGTGCCCGCGGGATCGCTCTGCGCGCGGTCGCGGTACTGCGCCCAGGTCCAGCCCTTCGGCAGATAGCCGTTCAGCGGATCGTGCGCGCTCGTCTGGTCGGTGACCATGTCGGGACGCACGCCGCGCCGGACCAGTTCGGGCAGCACGTCGGCGGCGTTGGCACACAGCGCGACCGATACCGCCCGGCCTTCCGCGGTATAGCGCTGCTTGCGTGCGAGGGCGTCGTCGAGATCGGTGGCCTGTTCATCGACGTAACGCGTCTTCAGGCGGAAATCGATACGGCTCTGCTGGCATTCGATATTGAGCGAACACGCGCCCGCCAGCGTCGCGGCGAGCGGCTGCGCGCCGCCCATCCCGCCCAGTCCCGCCGTGAGCACCCAGCGACCCTTGAGGTCGCCGGCGTAATGCTGCCGTCCCGCTTCGACGAAGGTCTCGTACGTGCCCTGCACGATGCCCTGACTGCCGATGTAGATCCAGCTGCCGGCGGTCATCTGGCCGTACATGGCGAGACCCTTGGCGTCGAGTTCGTTGAAATGCTCCCAGCTGGCCCAGTGCGGCACGAGATTCGAATTGGCGATCAGCACGCGCGGCGCGTTCTCATGCGTCCGGAACACCCCGACCGGTTTGCCCGACTGGATCAGCAGCGTTTCGTCGGCTTCGAGGCGCTTCAGCGTCTCGACGATCTTGTCAAAGCACGCCCAGTCCCGCGCCGCCCGGCCGATGCCGCCGTACACCACCAGTTCCCGCGGATTCTCGGCGACTTCGGGATCGAGGTTGTTCATCAGCATGCGCAAGGGCGCTTCGGTCAGCCAGCTTTTGGCGTTCAACTGGACACCACGCGGCGCGCGAATCTCGATGTCGCGGAAACGGGAAGATGAAGTCACGGGCAGCTCCTGAATGGATGATCGATCTCATCTTCTTGTATATACAACTTGGGTTGTATTAGGGCGAACCCGAGGCCGTTTCTTATGCTTTTCAGTTCAGGTGGCGACATTCTTGTATAGACAATATTCATGGCATCGGCAGGCCGCTGTCGCGCTTGATCTCGCGCAGCGACAGCATCGATTCCACCGCTGTGACGCCCGGCAGCGTCCGCAAGACGTCGCGCAAGAACTCGCCGTACTCGTCCAGATCGCGCGCCACGACTTGAAGCAGGTAATCAGCGGTGCCTGAAATGTTGTGGCACGACAGGATGCGCGAAATGCCCCGAATCTCGCGCTCGAAGCGATCGGACAACGCGCGGTCGTGAACGCTGAAGCGCACCTGCGCAAACGCCACGACGCCGAGTTGCAGCGCCTTGCGCGACAGCACGGCGCGATAGCCGTCGATGTAACCCTCGCTCTCCAGGCGCTTCAGCCGCCGAGCGCAGGGCGTTTCGCTCAGCCCGACGCGCTCGGCGAGCTTCGCCACCGGCATGCGTCCGTCCTGCTGAAGCGCGGCGAGCATCGCGCGGTCGATTCGGTCCAGGTCGGTCATGGTGGTTTCCCCTTTTATTCTCGATCATTCTAGGGTAAAGCCGCTCAAAGACGCGAACGCGTGTCTGAAATTGCCATAAATCGCCGCGCGCGGCATGGCACGATAGAGCCCTCGCAAAGGAGTTTCAACATCATGGTTTCGGCACATTTGCTCTGGGTTTTCATCGGCGCGCTCGCCATCGTCTACGCGTTGCCAGGGCCCGACATGGCGCTCGTCCTGCAAACGAGCGCGACCCGGGGCATCCGCCATGGCGTCGCGGTGGCGTTCGGACTGGCCTCCGCCCGTGCCACGCATGTGACGCTCTCGGCGCTCGGCGTCGCCGCGCTGTTGCGCAGTGCGCCCTGGCTCTATGACGGCGTGCGCATCGCGGGCGGCCTGTATCTCGCCTATGTCGCGATCCAGATCTTCCGCTCGCCGGCCTTCGGACTCGATACTCCGCCCGCCGGCGCCGGTGCGCCGACGCTGCGCGCCGCCTATGCGAAAGGCATTCTGAGCAGCATCCTCAATCCCAAGGCGCTGCTCTTCTGCTCCGTATTGCTGCCGCAATTCGTGCATCCGGAAGCCGGGCCGGTGTGGTCGCAAGTGCTTGAACTGGGCGTGGTGCTGGTGCTTGTCGGCATGGCTTTCGACCTCGCGCTGGCCGCTGGCACCACGCATCTCTCCGGCTGGCTCAAGCGCCATCCGAGAGCGCAGACCGTGCAGCGCTGGACCTTTTCGGCCGCACTGCTTGCCTTCGCCGTGCGGCTGTCGCTGGACTGAAGCGCGCGGCTTCGCGGGCGAGTCAGCTTTCCAGCGGCTTCAGAAAGAGTTCGTGCTTCGGCGCGAAATGCGCATAGAGCGGCAGGATCGCGCCGCCCATCGCGCGGGCGTCGGGGCCGATCTGCCCTTCCACCAGACGCGGCCGCGTCATGCCTTGCCAGTCGAAACCGGACAGGGCCTGATCCGTGGCACGAATCACTGCGCGCAGCAGCGTGCGATCGATTTCCCCATCGATCACCACCGCCTCCAGATCCAGCAACGCCGACGACGACGCGATCCCGTGCGCGATGGCCGGACACGTCTCGCTCATCCACGCTTGCGCGAGCGGCCGCCAGGCGCTGGACCACGCGCGTGCGTCGTGCGCCGCCTCGGCGGGTGCGCCCGCGGCGGCCAACGCCTTCTCCAGCACATACACCGATGCCGTATTGAGCAGTTGCCCCGGCTGCCCATCGCTGGCACTACGGGTGAGCGGCAGGGAACCGATCGCGCCCGCATTGCCGCCGGGGCCCGCGTGCAGCCGGCCATCGATCACGAGTCCGCCGCCAATGAAAGTGCCGATGAACACGTACAGAAAATTGCGCAGACCGCGCCCCTGCCCCATTACGAGTTCGGCGGCGCAGGCGGCGGTCGTGTCCTTCGCGAACTCGACCGGCAACGCGGTCATCGCGCCGATGCGCGCGCGGATGTCGATCTCGTTCCACGCCGCGAGCGCGTCGGGAGGCGTGTCGAAGAAATCGCGCCAGCCGCCGAGCCACAGAGGGGCAGCCACGCCGATTCCGGCGATCTTGCTTGCGTGCTCGCCGAGCGCGGCCGTCACGCGCGCGAGACGCTTTTCGAGCGCCGGAAACAGCGTGCGCGGATCGGGATAGGCATAGTCGAGGGTTTCGCGCGCGCGCACGCTGCCGGCGAAGTCCATCGACAGCACATCGAGACTGCGCCGCCCCACCTTCACGCCGATCGAAAACGCGCCATCCGCGCGCAGCGAAATGGGCACCGACGGCTGGCCAAGCCGTCCCGGCACGCGCGTGCGCGGTTCCTTGGCGAGCAGGCCGTCGCCGATCAGATGATCGACGATCAGCGAGACCGTCTGCATCGAGAGCCGCGTGAGGCGGGCGATATCGGCCTTGGGCAGCGCGCCGTGCAGGCGGATGGCCTGCAGGACGATGCGCTCGTTGAACTGGCGCATGCCCAGCTGGTTCGAGCCGATGGATTGCGTGGAGGCCGGAGACGCCCGCTCGAGCTTGGGTTCAGGCATCGGCGCGGGCCTCGCGGCGCGGCCGCGCGCGTCGGACAACTTTCATGGACAGGTCCCCGTGTGGCTCATTCTGCTGATTTTATCGGGTAAGGCCGCCTGCTCCGCTTCCGGCAAGCACGTGAGCGCCTGACTTGACGGCCCAACCGTTATTTTTGACGCGATTTTTAGTCGGGTATGTTCGGCGCAGGATCATTCATTAAAACCTCGCCGAAACATGAGCACACTCGAAGCGCTGCACGCCATCGTCAACGACGACAACGCGCCCCAGATCATCCGCGATCACATCGTCGATTCGCTGCAGTTCGCGCTGCGCAATCACCCGGGCTATTTCACCCGCAAGGAAATCCAGTGGCTCGCGCAATGGGACGACACCCGCATTCCCATCGCGGCAAGCAAGATTCTCAACGAGATGGACACCGCGTGATCGACGGACTGGCGCGCTTCAGTGCGTGCCCGACGCGCGCGCCTGCCAGTCGTAACTGAAGACGGTGGCCTGGACGGGCTCCGAGAGTCCTTCTACAAAGCTCACCACGTCCGGATCCTTGAGGAAGCTCGCCGCCGAAGCCGCCGTGAGAATGGCGGTGCTCTCCTGCGGCCGCGCAACGAGGTAGCCCTGCACGTAATCGACGCCGATCTCCTGCAACGCCCGCAAGGTATCCAGATCCTCCACCCACTCCGCGACGCTGCGCATGCCGAGATTACGCGCCAGCGCGACGATCGCCTCGACGATCGCGATATCCGCCGGATGCGCGCACATCGAGCGCACGAACTCGCCGTCGATCTTCAGCGCATCCGCCGACAGCGCCTTCAGATACTTGAATGACGTGTAGCCGGCGCCGAAGTCGTCGAGCGCGATCTTGCCGCCCATGTCATGCACGCGCGCGATGAAGCGCTGCGTGTTCTCGAGATCGTGCAGCGCCACGCTCTCGGTGATTTCCAGGCAGAGGTAATGCACGATGGACTGGTAACGGCCGAACAGCGCGAAGATGTCCTCCATGAACTGCTCGTCGTTGAGCGAGCCGCCCGACAGGTTCACGCAGATAAACTGCGTGTTGGCCAGCAGATGCTGGTGCGCCTCGATCCATTCGAGGAGTGTGGAGATGACCCAGCGGTCGATGGCCGCGATATTGCCCGACTCCTCCGCCGCGACGATCACCTTGCCGGCGGGCAGCGTGGCGCCGTCGGGCGCGCGCATGCGCAGCAGCACTTCGAAGTTGAGCGATTCGGTGGGCGCCGCGAGCGACATGATCGGCTGCATGACGAGGAACAGGCCCGGCGGCAGGCGATTGCGGCCGAGCGTCTCGACCAGCCTCAATTCTTCCGCGCGCTCCTCGAACGCGGCTGCGCCCTTGCGATACGTGACCAGATGCGTGTGCGCGACCTTCTTCGCCTCGCGGCACGCGCGGTCCGCGTGCGACAGCGCTTCCTGCACGCGCACGCCCTGCGAACATTCGACCAGGCCGATCGACGCCTTCACCTGGAACGCGCGATTGCCGACCTGATAAGGCGCGTCGGAGAGGATGGAAATGAGCTCGCGGCATTGCGCGATGGCCTCTTCGATCGACGTGTCGTGCATCACGCAGACGAACTCGTCGCCGCCAATACGCCCTACCGGATAGCTGCGCGCAAAATGCGCCCGCGTGCGCGCCGCGACCTGGCGCAGCACTTCGTCGCCGCTGCGATGGCCGAACAGGTCGTTGACGAGCTTGAAGCGGTCGAGATCGACATAGGCCAGCGCCCACGGCAACGTTTCATCGCTTTGCGCGGCGATCGCCTTTTCGATGCCGCGCCGGTTCAGCGAGCCGGTCAGCGGATCGTGTTCGGCGAGGAAGCGCAGGCGCTCGACGGCCTTCGAGCGCTCGGTCGTATCCTGCAGCGAGCCTTCGATCCAGCCGTTCGAGCGAATGGCCTTCAGCAAATAACGACGCTCGCCGGTGCCGCGTTCGGGCGAACCGCTCATTTCGAGTTCGCCGTCGCTGCCCTTCGACGCCAGCGCCTGCAGCGCTCCCCAGGCGCCCGCCTCGAAATAGTCGTTCCAGTGGCGGATCTTGTAGTCGGACTTCTGCAGGTCGAGCATCGCGCGCAAGGACGGATTCGCGCGCACGAAGCGACCTTCGGCATCGAGCGTGAAAAGCCCGATGGGCGTGACTTCGTAGGTGTTGCGCAGTTCCATCTGCGCCTGACGGCGGAAATCGCGCTCGGCGCGCATCTGCTCGGCAATGGCGAATGCCGCCATCATGCTCGACGACAACGCGGCCATCACGGTATTGACGCCGCCGACCAGGAACTTCAGGCCGAAGGCCGCGCCCAGGACTTCGGAAAAGGTGGCGAACAGCACGACCGCGAGCGAGGCCACATACCAGAGGACGGTGCGCGAGCGCGCCATCCACACAAGCCGGACGAGGAAGAACAGCAGCACACAGATGCCGAAGCCGGCGATGACCCACAGCACCGGAATGAAATACGCATACGGCAGCGCGAGTGCAGCGGCGAGCAGCACGATGCCGACGTATTGAATGACCCGCAGCAGCCACCGGTATCCGACGACTCGCAGTTCACGCCTGAACAACTGCTGAAACAGCGCGGCGGTCAGCAGGTAATAAGCGGCGAAGGTAATTTGCCGCAACGGCTGAAGGTAATCCGACGGCAGCATGCGGCCGAGCCATTGCATGTCCCAGCCCATTGCATTCGCGCACAAGCGCAAATTGCCGACCAGCCATACCGCAAAAATCACATAGGTCCACTCGTGATTGATCAGCGCGGTGACAAACACGAAAACGGCGAGCGTCAGCAAGCCGCCGGCAATCAAACCCGAGCTTTCCTGAAAATCGAGCGCTGAACTGCGCAGGCCTTGCCATTCCCAGGCAAAAGCGTTGATTTGCGCGGGACCTGAAAATGTGCCTTTACAGAGAATGTTTTCAGATTGGCGCAGGTGGCCCGCCTGAATGTAATAACCGGCCTTGACCGGATGCATATAGCCGCTGACGCTGTCACGGTCCGCCGTCCCCAGCGGCGCGAGCGTGCTGGCATTCCAGCAGGCGAGAGTCTGCGCGTGGCGCGACGGCAATTCCGCAGCCGTCGACGCGTCCGCGCTCATACTGGGCAAGGTGAAGCTGAACCAGATGGGTTTTTCGGAAAGACGCGTGCTGTAGCTTGTGACCGGCGCGGTCCCGTGCAATGCCTCGAGGGCGTCGGCAGGGTCGGTGATATCGCTCCGATCGGCGACAACCTGTAAAGAAAGCGGAATGGCGCCGCGGGTTTCATATTGGCGCGGCAGAAAATAAAGCGTGGCCAGCGTGCCGAGCAGAATCAGGACGGGCACGGCATAAACCGCGACGACATAAAGCGCGTCGTCGATCCACGAGCCGCTGCGTCTGATACGCGAAAGGGAAGCTGGAATAACCGACGCCATACCTGGAAAAACCCCCGTGTGCGCCGACGCCCGATGCGTCTGCGCAAAGCGGCGGCGGAGCCGTGTGAATCCCCGGGCGCCGCCGCTTCTGGCCAACCGGACCGCTCCGTGTCCGGTTTTTTTTGCTATTACCGTCCTAGATACGACCGTACTTTTTTACCCGCACGAGACCCATATTTTTACCGTCCGTAAGCCATCAACGGGGTCTTGGAACATCCTACCGTTTCCCACTCAAAAGATAAATCTACAGAATGCAAATCGATGTCCGGATGGTGCGTATTGACCATGTAGTTGAACAGCGGATGACGCGCCTCCTCCCAACGCTGGCGCGCGGCGGCGACATCCTTGGCCAGCACCCGGTGGGGCAGGCCGCCGACATGCGTCATCGGCAGGAACTCGTTGACGCCGAACACGTCCTTGAAGAGCATCGCTTCGTACTCGCGGTCCAGCGGCGTACGCGCCGTGATCACCATGTAGTCGATCTCGTGCAATTCGCACAGCATCCACAGCGCCTTGCACAATGCCACCTTCACCACCCGTCCCACCATTCCGCCCGCCACGCCGAGCCGGGTCGCTTCCGCGAGCCGGCTGCCGGCCAGTTCGTCGGGCAGACGCACCGACTGCTCCACCGCCAGCGGGCTGTAAGCATTGGTCTGAATGCGCATGGTGCCGAGCGGCGCGCCATCGAGCTTCGATTCCGCCAGCAGCACGACCGTACCGCGATCGCGGTCGGACGATTCGATGGTCATCGTATCGGCGAATTCGGGCAGATGTCGCCCATAGGCCGAACGTCTGATGCTCACGGCCTTCTGGAGCCCCGCATCGTCACGGACGATACGAATCGTAAACGGCATCCGCTCCGTTTTCTGAAGTGTGGGCACCACGGTGAGAGTCGGACGGGCCGCTGCTTCAGTCAGGTTAGCGGCGGTGTGATTGGCAAGGTTAAGACGTTCCATTTGTAATACCCCATTTTTTCTTGGCGATTGGAAAGGTCCGTGTGTGAAGGACGGTTTTGGGTGAGTTCCTCAGACACGGCTCAACGAGCCTCTCACGAAGTCAAATACGGGGGTGCGCGCTTGCCGCCGTTTCCCAGCAAATTTCAGGCTAAAGCATTGGAGGAAAGCTTCTAATCGACGAATCGACCGTCAGACAGCCGCCGCAAGCCGAAATATGCATATGCGCTACCGATATATGCGGGCCGGAAATTGAGTGAAATGGCAACCAGGGCGTGCTGTGCTGACGACGTGAGAAGCCTGATGAAGAATAGCGTTCGAAAAACCTTTTCGGAGGACATCGTAAATACTGGAAAACACGGGAAAAACGCGACGCGGTAACGTTTGCTGTCCGCGGCGCTTCGCAGATCCTGCGAAATGGCATAAATGGAGAAAATCCGGATTCACCCCGAATGGAATGAACAAACGAAAAGCGGACGCTCTGCGATGAGAGACGTCCGCCTTTGGCACGACATAATCATGTCGGCCGTGTGAATGACGACAAAACAGTCTGAAAAAATCAGTCGTCTTCGTCGAGCCAGGGAATATCCACGTCGGTAATGAACGCGACCATCGCGAGCGGCTTGCCTTCCTGACGGCCGAGATTCCCGTCAGCCCGTTGCCATTCGCAGCGGAAAATCGTGGCCGGGGTATCGGCAAGCAGGGTTACGGTGCGGATTTCATCCGGATCGTTTTCCTCGACCGGGCCATCGAGCGAAATCAGCAATTGCTGCGGCCAGACGCCGTCGGCGGGATCGTAGATCTTGTCGCCATCGTGAATGACGACGTGCGCTTCAACGCCGATGGTCGCCGATGCCTCGACGATCATCTTGCCGAGTGCGCGGAGCACCGCGGTGGCGCGGCCCGAGTTGGCCTGACGGATCGCGAGATCGCCGCGGGTCAGCGCCTGTTCGAGTTTCGGGTTGGTTTTTTGTTGCGCCATCAGTCTCTCTCTAGGGTTCGTTGCAGCGTTCGACGAGCGACACGCGGCAGAAGTTGCAGCCGGATCATACCGCCGCATCAACAAAGATAGGTCGCGGCGGCCAAGGCGGCAATCCGGGCGCGCAGTGCAGACGTCTGGACGACCGCTGCTCAAGTTTGAGCACGATCAGCCGATATTGCCCACATCCCCACGAAAACGCGTGACTGCCGTGTTGTTCATCGACCTGTCTGCCATTTTCTGCGCTCGTCCGACGGCGCGCGCGTCCCTCGAGCCGAATACGGCCGTCGCGCAGGCGACGCCGGTCTCCGCCGTCTGAACGTGGCGACCGCACGGACGCAAATCGTCGACGGGATCACGCTGCGCACGCACCTGCAGCCGATCTACAGCCTGCCGCATCAGCGCGAGGTCGGCTACGAGGCGCTGCTGCGCGGCGATGCGGGCGATGGCGCGCTGATCGGCCCGTTCGATCTGTTCGGGCGGGCGATCGTCGCGGGCACGCTGACCGAACTCGACCGCATGAGCCACGTCACGCATCTGCGCAACGCCGCGCCGCTGCTGCCGCCCGCGCAATGGCTCTTCCTCAATATCAATCCGGCGACCTTCACCGATCCCGGCTATGCCGCACGGCTCGCCGCGGCCACGCGCGGCGCGGGTTTGGCGCCAGAGCGGCTCGTGATCGAAGTGCTCGAATCCGGCGGCACCGATGTCGTCGAAATCGCGCGCGCGACGCACGCGTTCCGTGCGCAGGGCTTCCTCGTCGCGGTCGATGACTTCGGCGCGGGCCATTCCAATATCGACCGGCTGCTCACGCTCAGGCCGGATATCGTCAAGCTCGACCGCAGCCTCGTGCGCGCGAAAAGCGCCCACATGCGCGACGCGCTGATGCCGAAGCTCGTCGATCTGCTGCATGAATCGGGCATGTTCGTCGTGGCGGAGGGCATCGAGACGGGCGAGGACCTGATGCTCGCCGCGCGCTCGAACGTCGACTTCGTGCAGGGCTATCTGTTCGGGCTGCCCGCCGCGCAACTCGCCGCACGCGGCGCGGCCACGCCGCTTTTCGAGGACGTCTTCGACCAGCTCGCCCACCTGCGCCGCGCCGAGCGGCTGGCGGGCGATCTGCTGGTGCTGCCGTATCGTGCGGGGCTGTTGCAGGCAGCCGAGCGCTTCGCCGCCGGCGCCGCGACGCACAGCGCCTGCGCCGAACTGCTCGCCCTGCCCTGCACCCTCAGTTGCTTCTTTCTGGATCAGGCGGGCCGCGAATTCACGCCGGGGCTGGCCGGTTCCGCCGCGAAGACGCCGAGCGAACGTTTCGCGCCGATCGCCGACCCGGCGACGGGCCGCTGGGACAACCGCCCGTATTTCGTCGATGCCCACGCCAACCCGCAGCAGGTCATTACCAGCGCGCCGTATCTCTCCGTGACGGGCACCTCGCTGTGCGTGACGCTGACCATCGCGACGCAACGCGCGTCGAAGCCCGTCGTGATCGGCGCGGATCTCGACTGGCGGCGTCTGATTGAAGACGCGCCCGCGATTCTCTGAGCCGCTCTCCTGCCTAGGCCTGCTTGACCGCGCCGGCAAGCGCTGCCGCGCCCGCGCGCAGCGCCGCCCCATTTCCGGTCTCGAAAGTCCAGTGCCCCGCCGCATCCACGATCGACAGGTGCGCGCCGGGCCAGTGAGACGCGAGCGCGCTCGCCTGGTCGGCCGGGCACACCATGTCGAAGCGCCCGTGCACGATCCGGCAAGGCAGATGCGCGATGCGCGCAACCTGCGGCAGCAGCGGCGCCGGCGGCAATTCGTGCGCCATGTAGTGGCGTTCGAGCAGGGCCATCGAGATTGCCGCGGCATTGGCTTCCGCGCTCGGCCGCTTCGCCTCGTCCGACGGTTCCTTCTCGGGCTTGTTCACGACCGACAGCGTGGTTTCGTAGCGGGTCCACGCACGCGCGAGCTGCGTACCGGCTTCGTCGAAACGCGCGAGCGGCGCCTCGGTCAATTGCAGGATCTCCGGCGCGCTGGCGGGCCGCTTGCCGCTGGCTGTCTCGATGGCGTCGAGAAAGGCGCGATGCGCATCGGGAAAGACGCGGCGCACGTCCCACAGGAACCAGTCGATGTCCTCACGCCGCGCCAAAAAGATGCCGCGCAGCAGGAAGCCGAGACAGCGCTCGGGATGCGCGACGCCGTAGGCCAGCGCGAGCGTCGTGCCCCACGAGCCGCCGAACAGCGCCCAGCGCTCGATCTGCAACGCCTCGCGCAGTTTTTCCATGTCGCCGACCAGCGCCTCGATGCCGTTGTGCTCCAGCTTGCCGAACGGCGTGGACTTGCCGCAGCCGCGCTGGTCGAAGAACACGACGCGCCACGCGTCCGGCTCCAGCACGTCCGCCCATTTGAGGTTCATCGCGCCACCGGGGCCGCCATGCACGACGAGCATCACCGGCGCGTCGCGCGGACCTTGTGCCCGCCAGTAGATCGAATGGCCGTCGCCCACTTCGAGCATGCCTTCGTCGAAATCCCTGGGCGCCTGATTTTCCATGAGCTCGCTTCCCTGCGTGATGGTTTGACCGGGGGTCCATTGTTGCATCGCTCGCGCGAGGCCGCTGGAGGCGTCGCCCGCCGCAGCCGCCCCGGCCAGGCCAGGCCAGGCCCGATACGCTATGCTTGCGGCTTGCTCCGCTGTCACCCTCCCGTCATCTTGTGAATCCGATGCGCCGCACCCTCGTCAAGTGGCTGTTCGCCACATATCTGCTCGGCAGCGGCATCGTCTGGTCGATCCTGATCCTGCCACTGTTTCCCTTCGTGGGCCGTAACGGGCGCTACCGGCTTGCAAGGCTCTGGTGCCGCGCGATGGTCACGATGATGCGCGTCATCACCGGCGTCACCTGTTCCATCGAAGGTCTGGAGCACCTGCCGGCCGGACCGTGCATCATCCTGTCGCGGCATGAATCGACCTGGGAAACGCTGTCCTTCATGGCGCTTTTCCCGCGCCGCATCAGCTTCGTGTTCAAGCACGAACTCATGAACATCCCGTTCTTCGGCTGGGTGCTGCGCGGGCTCGACATGGTGAGCCTCGATCGCGGCTCGATCCGCCAGGCTCACGGCGCGGTGACGCGCGAATCCGCCGTGCGGCTGAAGAAGGGCGACTCGGTGGTGATCTTCCCCGAAGGCACGCGCGTCGCGCACGATGCGCCGCTCAAGCTGGCCTCGGGCGGCGTGCGCCTCGCCTGCGCGGCGCGGGTGCCCGTCGTGCCGGTGGTCCACGATGCCGGCAAGGTATGGCCCGCGAAAGGCTGGCCGGACCGGGGCGGACATATCCGCGTGATCGTTACGCCGTGCCTGCCGCTCGACTGCGAGATCCCGCAGCAACTGAACCGGCTCGCGCAAACGCAGATGGACGAAGCGCTGGCGATCCTGCGCTAGCCATCCCTCAGTAAAGTGGCCGCTTCTTCGCGGCGCACAAGCGGTTGACAGCGGAAATGAGCGTTTCCATGTCGACGGGCTTGCGCAGGTAGCCGTCGTAGCTGACGAATGCGGGTGGATTCGGATGGCCCGAAATCATCAGGAAAGGGATATGCGAGAACGCCGTGTCGTTCTTCATCGTCTGGCACAGCAGCGCGCCGCCCAGGCCCGGCATCATCCAGTCCGAAACGACGATATCCACTTGCTGCTCGCCGAGTATCGTCAGGGCGCCATTGCCGTCGAACGCGCATAACACGGTGCAGTCCTCGCCCTCCATGCAGAGGGTCCAGGCTTCGATGGTGGCGGGGTCGTCGTCGACGAGCAGTACTGTCTTCATCTTGCGAACATGTTCGGGGTACGGTGCGGTCAAACGGTGGCAACCATGACGCGGGCGGAATCTGCTTCTGACCGTCGTGGCCCGCATTCGTTGCAGCCGCGCCGTTCCTCCACCCTATCGTCATAGTATTTCTTTCGCGCCAGATCTGCGCGGTAAATGCTCCTTAAGCAACTTGCGCGCCGCTCATGCCTTCCGGTCATTTGCTCCCGGCACGGCCCCTGCCCGCTTCCCGCAGCGCATCGACCAGCGTCTCCTCCACCGGCGTGCGCGCCGCGTCGTTGCGGCGGATCAGGCCGATCGGCTCGTCGGTGCCGGCGAACGGCATCGGCAAGGCGGCCAGCAGCCCGAGCGCGATGTCCTGCTCCACCGCGCCCGCAGGTACGAACCAGACGGCATCGTTGTTCAGCGCGAGCGAACGTCCAAGCGACACCGACAGCGTCTCGACCAGCGCCGTCAGCGCATGCGCGCCGAACGCGGTCAGCACGCTTTCAGCCGACTGACGAATCAGCGTGCCGAACGGCGGCACGACGATGGCAAAGCGCGCCAGCAGCGCGGGCGTCAACGGCGTTTCCAGCGTAAGCGGATGTTCGCGCCTTACCACCACCGCCAGTGGTTCCCGATAAATCTGCTCGAATGACAGCCCGTGCATGGCCTCCGGCTCGGACAGCCGGCCGACCACCAGATCCACCTCGCCCGCCTTGAGCTTTTCCAGCAGCAGCGCATTCGAATCTGTCCAGACGGACAGCGACACCGCCGGCCACTGCTGCCGGAACGACAGCAGCGCCGGCGACAGCAGCACGGGCGCGACCGTCGGCAGGATGCCGATGGAGATGGAACCGGGCACGTCGCCGCGCTCGCGCAGCAGCATGTCGACGCCTTCCCGCAGCGACGCCACGCACGCGCTCGCATGCGGCGCGAAGAGGCGCCCTTCGCGGGTCGGAACCGCGCCGCGCCGGCCGCGCTCGAACAGACGCACGCCCAGCATCGATTCCAGTTCCCCGATGGTCTTCGACACCGCCGGCTGGGTGATCGACAGACTGTCGGCCGCGCGCTGCACGCTGCCGAGCTGCGTGACGGCCAGGAAACACTGCAGATGCCGGAACTTGACGCGGGTGTTGGTGAAGTCGGTATCCATGAGGATTGGTTATGCAAGATGGCACGAAACATCATTTTCCATAACTTGCGTCGTTCTATAAAGTACTTGTCAGAAACACCGGGTTCGGACCTCACAAAATTCAAGGAGACAGTCGAATGACCTCCCCCATCCTCACGCCGCGCGACTGGGAATCCCATCCGCCGTATCTGTCGCCGGGCTACAAGTCGTCGGTGCTGCGCAGCCCCGGGCTGCCGCTTATCCCGCTGAAGGAAAACCTGCGCAATCGCCGCGTGCCGGTCTACGGCGCCGACGATCTGGGCGTGCTCGACGCCGACCTCACCCGCAACGCCGCGAAGAACGGCGCGCCGCTGGGCGAGCGCATCGTGGTGACGGGCCGCGTGCTCGACGAGGGCGGCCGCCCCGTGCGCAACACGCTGGTGGAAGTGTGGCAGGCGAACGCGGCGGGCCGCTACGTGCACAAGGCGGATCAGCACGACGCGCCGCTCGACCCGAACTTTCTCGGCGCGGGCCGCTGCCTGACCGACGACGAAGGCCGCTACCGCTTCATGACGATCAAGCCCGGCGCGTATCCGTGGGGCAATCACACGAACGCATGGCGCCCGAACCATATCCACTTCTCGCTGTTCGGCGAGTATTTCGGTTCGCGTCTCGTCACGCAGATGTACTTCCCCGGTGACCCGCTGCTGGAACTGGACCCGATCTTCCAGGGCATCCCCGAACAGGCGCGCAACCGTCTCGTGTCGCGCTTTTCCATCGACACCACGCAGGAAGGCTACGCGCTCGGCTACGAATTCGACATCGTGCTGCGCGGCCCCGACCAGACGCCGGCGGAGTGAACCCCATGACCACGCTCAAGCAAACCCCTTCGCAGACCGTCGGTCCGTACTTCGCCTACGGCCTGGTTCCCGAGCAGTACAACTTCGACCTGAAGAGCCTGTTCACCGCATCGGCGGCGGACCGTGAGGTGCCGGGCGAACATATCGCCGTGGTCGGCAATGTGTTCGACGCCGAAGGCAAACCCGTCAACGACGCGCTGCTCGAAGTCGCCCAGGCCGATGCCTCGGGCCGCTATGTGCAGAGCGTGCAGGAAGCGCGCGAGTCGGGCTTTCGCGGCTTTGCCCGCGTCGGCACGGGCACGGATCCGAAGCTGCGCTTCATCGTCGATACGGTGAAGCCCGGCAAGACCGCTGACGATTCCGCGCCGCATCTGGACGTGATCGTGCTGATGCGCGGCATGCTGCTGCATACCTACACGCGCATCTATTTCGAGGACGAAGCCGAAGCCAACGCGAAGGACGCGGTGCTGCAGAGCGTTCCGGCCGAGCGCCGGCATACGCTGATTGCGAAGCGCGAGACGGGTCCGGCGGCGAAGCCGGGATCGTCGGGCAGCATCTATCGCTTCGACGTCCATCTGCGCGGGCCGAACGAGACGGTGTTCTTCGACCTGTAAGACACGCGCGGCAGAAGTCAGAACAGAAGGCGTCCGGCACTGCGCTATAGTGTCGGACGCCTTTCGTTTTCTCCCCGCCTCACATCATGTCCGACGCTTCCACGCCCAGCCCGCTCTACGCCCGGCTCCTCGGTGAAACCGCCCAGATCGGCTGGTCCGAACTCGAACGCTTCTTCGCGCAGGGCAAGCTCATCTGGGTCAAGGGCGATCTCGATCTGGTGAGCGTCGCGGAAGCCGTTGCCAATGACGACACCCGCCAGGTCACGCAATGGCTCTCGGCCGGGCTCGTCGAGCGCATGCAGGCCGAAACCGCCGCCGATCTCGCCGCGCGCGACCCCGAATTGTGGGCGGTAGTGACGTCGCCGTGGGTCTGCGTGCAGGAACGCGGCTGAGGCCCGGTCACGCGCGCGGACCGCTGCGCCGCTCCACGACGTAATCGGTCCACAGCACGACGAGGATCGTCATCAGCGCCGGGCCGATGAACAGGCCGATGAGTCCGAAAGTCTCCGCGCCGCCGAGAATCCCGAACAGCACCAGCAGGAACGGCAGCCGCGCCGAGCCGCCGATCAGCACCGGCCGCACGAAGTGCTCCGCCACGAACACGACGATCAGCCCGAACACGGCGACGCAGATGGCCGCGACCGTCGAGCCCTGCGCGAGCAGCCACAGCGCCGAGCCAAGAAAGACGATCGGCGCGCAGAACGGCAGCATCGCCGCGACGGCGGTGAGCATGCCGAGCAGGCTCGCGTGCGGCACGCCTGTGACAATGTACGCGACGCCGAGCAGCGCGCCCTCGCCCAGCCCCACGACCACCAGCCCGACCACCGTGCTGCGCACCGATTCGGCCATGCGCCGCACGATCGCCGCGCCATCGGCGCCGAATGCGCGGCGCGAGCCCGCGAGCAACTGCTGCCCGAGCTTCGATCCCGCCTGGAATACGAAGAACAGCGTCATCAGCATGAAGCCGAAGATGAAGAAACCATGCACCACGCGCCCGCCGAAGTGACGGGTCATCGCGACCACGGTGGCGCTGTGCAGGTTCTTGACGGCGGGCGAGGCATCGAGCGGCGTCGCGAGATTCGCCTGCCACCAGCGCGAGATCTGCGCGCTCATCGGCAGATGATCGACGAAGGCGGGCATCGGGAAGCCGGTGCGCAGGACATCGTGGAACCAGTGCAGCATGTCGTGCGCTTCATTGATGGTCTGCGCCGCGACGATGAAGAACGGCACCACGAACAACAGGCCGATGGCCGCCGTCAGGCACACCGCAAGCACGATGTGATGGTGCTTGAAGAACGGCTTGCGTTCGAGCCAGCCGAGGGCCGGCCAGAGCGCGATGGCGATCACGGCCGCCCACACGACCGCCGGGATGAAGGTGCGCGCGGTGTACAGCGCCACCAGCACGAGAACCGCGTACAGCACCGCCGAAGCCGTGCGCTGCATCTTGAAGGTGCGTCCGGATGGATCCGGCGTCGAGTCGTTGCGCGGCGGGATGGGCATGAAAACGGGGGCCTCGTGAGGGTGCGGATAAGCAAGCAAAAATCGGAAGCAAAAATCGTCCCCGTTCATTGTAATCACGCATGCCCGGGCGCGTGCCGACGCCCCCTTTGCGGGACGGCGCGCCGCTCTCCCTATAATCGAAGCTCCGCATCGATGCAGGGAAGGTTCAATGACGGGAAAGACCGCACAGGGAATGACGCTGCGGGCCACGGCTTCGGCATGCGTGGCGCTCGCGCTGCTGGCCGGTTGTTCGACCAAGCTCAACCGCTCGAAGGAAGACGAGGTCAATGCACGCTATGGCATCACGACGCTTGCCGTGAAGGGTGGCGTCGAAATCCGGCTGCCCGAGGCGCCGCTGTTCGACACCGACGAAGTCGACATTCGCGCGGGACAGTCGCCGATGCTGGATCGGGTCGCCGTCGTGCTGAAGCGCAGCATGCGGCCTGTGCTGATCGAAGGACACACCGACAACCAGGGCTCGCTCGGCTACAACCGCAACCTGTCCGAAGCGCGCGCGCAGGCGGTGGCGCAGGCGCTGATCCAGCGCGGCGTGCCGGCCCAGCGCATCACGACCAAGGGCGCGGCCTGGCTGCGGCCGATCGCCAGCAACGACACCGCGCAAGGCCGCGCGCTGAACCGGCGCGTGGAAATCCTGGTGCGCACCGAAAGCGAAAGCACGCTGCTCGGCACGCCCACCCGGGGCCGGCGCTAGCTTTCAGGCGGCCTGCGCGGCTTCCAGCACGAGCAGCTGCGAGCCGTCGGCAACCTGATCGCCCACCGCGAACAGAATCTCGCCGATCGTGCCCGGCCCCGGCGCGACGATGGTGTGCTCCATCTTCATCGCTTCCATGACCATCAGCGGCGCGCCCTTCTGCACCAGCGCGCCCGGTTCCACCAGCACGGCGATCACCTTGCCCGGCATCGGCGCGGTGAGGCGACCTTCCTGCTCGACATCGCCGGCGTGGGCCATCAGGTTCTGCCACTCGAACTGCATCGCCGCGCCTTCGTGGAAGACGTGGAACAGATCGCCGTCGGTGAAGACGTGACCTTTGATGAGCGCGTCGTCCAGTTGCACCGCGAACGAGGTCTCGCCGCTATGCGACCAGTCGAAGCGCGCCTGCTCGCCGTTGAGTTGCAGACGCTTGTCGCCGGCTTTCGTGAAGATCACCTTCAGCGTTTCGTCCGTGTCCGCCGCGCGCCAGTTCAGATCCTGGCTGTAGCCGCCCGCCATGCGCCAGTGCGACAGCGCATCCCACGGCGAGTGACCATGCGCCTCGCCGCCCTCGCGCGTGAGGAGTGCCGCGCAGGCGAGCGCCAGCGCATGCTTGCGCGATACCTTCGACGGCGCGAACAGCGCGTCGTGATGCCGCTCGATCAGCCCCGTGTCCAGCTCCCCCGTGCTGAACGGCTCGCTCTGCACGATGCGCAGCAGGAATTCGACATTGGTCGACAGCCCGACGATCTCGCATTGCGCCAGCGCGCGCCCCATGCGGGCGAGCGCGTCGCGGCGGTCGCGGCCATGCACGATGAGCTTCGCGATCATCGGGTCGTAGAACGGCGTGATCGCATCGCCGCGACGTACGCCGCTGTCCACGCGCACGTCGCCGTCGATGGAAAATTCCACCGCGTGCGGCATGCTCAGATGCTTGAGCGTGCCCGTCGACGGCAGGAAGCCGAGCGACGGATTCTCCGCGTAGATGCGCGCCTCGATGGCGTGTCCGTGTACCTTCAGTTGATCCTGGCCGAGCGGCAACGGCTCGCCCGCCGCCACGCGCAACTGCCATTCGACGAGGTCCAGTCCGGTCACCATCTCGGTCACCGGATGTTCCACTTGCAGGCGCGTGTTCATCTCCATGAAGTAGAACTGGCCGTCCTGCGTCATGATGAACTCGACCGTGCCCGCGCCGACGTAATCCACCGCGCGCGCCGCCGCAACGGCGGCTTCGCCCATCGCGCGGCGGGTTTCATCGGCGAGACCCGGCGCCGGCGCTTCTTCCAGCACTTTCTGGTGGCGGCGCTGCACGGAGCAATCGCGGTCGAACAGATAGACCGCGTGACCATGCTGGTCCGCGAACACCTGCACTTCGACGTGCCGCGGACGTTGCAGATACTTCTCGATCAGCACGCGGTCGTTGCCGAAACTCGAGGCCGCCTCGCGCTTGCACGAGGCCAGCGCCGCCGCGAAATCCTCGCTGCGTTCGACCACGCGCATGCCCTTGCCGCCGCCGCCCGCACTCGCTTTCAGCAGCACCGGATAACCGATGCCGTCGGCCTCGCGCTGCAACAGCGCGGGATCCTGGTCGTCGCCGTGATAGCCCGGCACGAGCGGCACCGCAGCGGACTGCATCAGCGCCTTGGCGGCGGCCTTGGAACCCATCGCGCGGATCGCATCGACGGGCGGTCCGATGAACACCAGCCCCGCCTTCTCGCAGGCGTTGGCGAAGTCCTCGTTTTCCGAGAGAAAGCCATAGCCCGGATGAATGGCCTGCGCGCCGGTCGCCAGCGCGGCCGCGACGATGCGCTCGATGCGCAGATAACTCTCCGATGCCGCCGCGCCGCCCACGTGCACGGCTTCGTCGCAGACAGCGACATGCTTGGCCTTCGCGTCCGCATCCGAATACACGGCGACGCTGCCGATGTTCATCCGCTTGGCGGTCGCCGCGACACGGCAGGCGATCTCGCCACGATTTGCAATCAGTATCTTGTTGAACATGTCTTTGCTCTGCAGAGGACAGGAGTAAGGCGCTAAAGCGCCAACTCCTGTCGTCACATCCGGAATACGCCGAAGCGCGTGTCTTCGATGGGCGCGTTCAGCGTCGCGGCCAACCCGAGGCCCAGCACGTCGCGCGTCTGCGCGGGATCGATCACGCCGTCGTCCCACAGACGCGCGCTCGCATAGTACGGATGGCCTTGCACTTCGTATTGATCGCGGATCGGCGCCTTGAACGCCTCTTCCTCTTCCTTCGACCACGCGCCGCCCTTCTTCTCGATGCCGTCGCGCCGCACCGTGGCGAGCACCGACGCCGCCTGTTCGCCGCCCATCACCGAGATGCGCGCGTTCGGCCACATCCACAGAAAGCGCGGCGAATACGCGCGGCCGCACATGCCGTAGTTGCCCGCGCCGAACGAGCCGCCGATGATGATCGTGAACTTCGGCACCTTCGCCGTGGCGACGGCCGTCACCATCTTCGCGCCGTTGCGTGCGATGCCTTCGTTCTCGTACTTGCGGCCGACCATGAAGCCGGTGATGTTCTGCAGGAACACGAGCGGAATCTTGCGCTGCGCGCACAGTTCGATGAAATGCGCGCCCTTCAGCGCGGACTCGCTGAACAGAATGCCGTTGTTCGCGACGATGCCCACCGGATGCCCCCACACATGCGCGAAGCCGCAGACGAGCGTGGTGCCGTAACGGGCCTTGAATTCGTCGAAGGCGGAGTCGTCGACGATGCGCGCGATCACTTCGCGCACGTCGAAGGGCTTGCGGGTGTCGGCGGGAATCACGCCGTAGACGCTCTGCGGGTCGTAGCGCGGCGGCAGCGGATCCTTCAGCGCCAGCGTAGGCGTCTTCACGCGGTTCAGATTGCCGACGATGCTGCGCGCAATGCCGAGCGCATGTGCATCGTTCTGCGCGAGATGATCCACGACGCCCGACAGACGCGTATGGACATCGCCGCCGCCGAGATCCTCGGCGCTCACTTCCTCGCCGGTCGCGGCCTTCACGAGCGGCGGGCCGCCCAGAAAAATCGTGCCCTGGTTCTTCACGATGATCGATTCATCCGACATCGCGGGTACGTAGGCGCCGCCCGCGGTGCACGAACCCATGACCACCGCGATCTGCGCAATGCCTTGCGCCGACAGGTTCGCCTGGTTGTAGAAGATGCGGCCGAAGTGATCGCGGTCGGGAAACACGTCGTCCTGATTCGGCAGGTTCGCGCCGCCCGAATCGACCAGATAGACACACGGCAGCCGGTTCTGCTCGGCGATTTCCTGCGCGCGCAAATGCTTCTTCACCGTGACGGGATAGTAGGTGCCGCCCTTTACGGTGGCGTCGTTGCACACGATCACGCATTCCTGCCCCGCGATGCGTCCGATGCCCGTGATGATCCCCGCGCCCGGCGCTTCGTCGTTGTACATGCCGTACGCGGCCAGTTGCGACAGCTCCAGGAACGGCGTGCCCGGATCGAGCAACTGCGCGATGCGGTCGCGCGGCAGCAGCTTGTTGCGTGATACGTGGCGGTCGCGCGCGGCCTGCCCGCCGCCTTCCGCGAGTTTCGCGACCTTCTGCTTCAGATCGGCGACGAGCGCTTCGAGCGCCTGCACATTGGCGCGGAACTCCTCGCCGCGCGGATTCAGCTTCGATTCGATGATCGTCATGTCGCGCCCTCAAGCCGTCTCGGCGAACAGTTCGCGGCCGATCAGCATGCGGCGGATCTCGCTCGTGCCCGCGCCGATTTCATACAGCTTGGCGTCACGCCACAGACGGCCCACCGGATACTCGTTGATGTAGCCGTTGCCGCCGAGGACCTGGATGGCTTCGCCGGCCATCCACGTGGCTTTTTCGGCGGTGTAGAGGATCACGCCCGCGCAGTCCTTGCGCACCTGGCGCACGTGGCCGGCGCCGAGCGTGTCGAGCTGGCGGCCGACCGCGTAGAGATACGCGCGGCACGCCTGCAACGTGGAATACATGTCGGCGACCTTGCCCTGGATCAGCTGGAATTCGCCGATGGCCTGGCCGAACTGCTTGCGATCGTGGATATACGGCACCACCGCGTCCATGCACGCAAGCATGATGCCGGTCGGGCCGCCCGCGAGCACGGCACGTTCGTAGTCGAGGCCGCTCATCAGCACCTTGGTGCCGCCGTTCAGCTGCCCGAGGATGTTTTCCTTCGGCACTTCCACGTTCTCGAACACGAGTTCGCCGGTATGCGAGCCGCGCATGCCCAGCTTGTCGAGCTTCTGCGCGACCGAGAACCCCTTCATGCCCTTCTCGACGATGAACGCCGTGATGCCGCGCGCGCCCGCTTCGATGTCGGTCTTCGCGTAGACGACCAGCGTGTCGCAGTCGGGGCCGTTGGTGATCCACATCTTCGTGCCGTTGAGCACGTAGTGGTCGCCCTTCTCTTCGGCGCGCAGCTTCATGCTGACGACGTCCGATCCCGCGTTCGGCTCGCTCATCGCGAGTGCGCCGATATGCTCGCCGGAAACGAGCTTCGGCAGGTACTTCTGCTTCTGCGCCTCGGTGCCGTTGCGATGAATCTGGTTCACGCACAGATTCGAATGCGCGCCGTACGACAAGCCCACCGACGCCGACGCCCGCGAGATTTCCTCCATGGCCACCATGTGGGCGACGTAGCCCATATTCGCGCCGCCGTATTCCTCGGACACCGTCATGCCGAGCACGCCCAGGTCGCCGAATTTCTTCCAGAGGTCCATCGGGAACTGATCCGAATGGTCGATTTCGCCGGCGCGCGGGGCGATTTCCTTCGCCGCGAAATGGGCGAGCGAATCGCGCAGCATGTCGATGTCTTCGCCCAACGCGAAATTCAGACCGGGCAGGTTGCTCATGAAGCGTCTCCTCGTGAATACGGATGTTTTCGGCGGCTACCGCGTGTTGAGTCTGGCTCACACCACGCCGGTAACCGCTGGATTGGGCAATTTCACGCTCAAATTGGCTGGCCGTCAATAGGTTTTTGAGCTACGCTCACATTTATTCGAGACGTTTCCAGGGCTGCATTCCGATCATGTCGACGCATACCACCGCTTCCGGCCGCCGCGCGCCCGCCGGCATCAAGTCGCAGCAGCGCGTGAAGGAGATTCTCCAGGCCGGCCGCGAAGTCTTCGCCGAGAAGGGTTACGACGCCGCAACCAGCGCGGAGATCGCGCAGCGCGCGGGCATCTCCGAAGCCACGGTCTTCAGCTATTTCAGCGGCAAGCGGGATTTGTGCGCGCGCGTGATCGCCGACTGGTACGACGAGATCATCGATGCCTTCGAAACCGGCCTGCCGCGCGACGGCACGGTGCATCAGCAGTTTGCGTTCATCGTCAGGACGCACATGCGGCTCATGCTGATGAACGGCACCGGGCTCTGCTCGCTGGTGCTGTCGGAGGGCCGCACCAAGCAGCACGATCTGTCGGACGCGCTCACGGAATTGCAGCGCCGCTACACCGCGCCGCTGATGGACGTGCTCGCGCACGGCCAGGCGCTCGGCCACGTGCGCAGCGACGTGCCGCTGCGGCTGTTGCGCTCGCTCGTGTTCGGCCCGATGGAGCACGTTCTGTGGGATGCGACGCTCGCGAAGCGGCGCTTGAGTCAGGCTCAGATCGAGACGACGGCGAACGAACTCGTGGACGTCCTGTGGGCGGCGCTGCAGCCGCCGGACACGCAGGTGGCCGCGCTGGTGCGCTTCCGGCAGGAGGTCGAGGAAGCCTCGCGGCGCTTCGATGCGTCAGCGAAGCGGAAACAGGAAGAATGAGGCCTTATTTGCGGATGAAGCGCAGCGCGAGGCGCGCGAGCTTCGGCACGGTGACGGGGCGCAGGAGCCGCGCGTCGTAACCGCCCATGCGGCGGTCGTTCTCTTTCAGACACGTTTCGATCAGCGCGCGCACCGAAACATCGCCCGCCACCGAATCGCCGACATTCGCCGGGAAATTCGCGTCCTGCGCGGCGCCGCTCGTATCAAAGCCGCGCGCGAGGGAAATGCGGTCGCGGATCAGCGAGACCCACACGGTCGCGGTCTTCGCCAGGAACCACGGCTTGCGATACCACGGCAGGCTGCGCCGGTACCACGCCACCCAGTTGGCGAAGAACAAGATATGACGCGCTTCTTCCTGGATCACCGGCTCGAAGGTTTCGACCAGCGCTTCGGGAAAGTAGCCCGATTGCCGCGCCGCCTCGAACAGCCCGAACGCGAAGAAACTGTCGATGCATTCGCTGTAGCCGGTCAGCATCCAGGCGCGTAAAGGATCGGCGGGGGCGGGATATGGCGGTTCCGGCGCGAGTTCGATGCCATACGCCTCCACCAGCTTCGACAACACCAGCTTGTGACGCGCCTCCTCGCCGCCGTTCATGCGCAGCGCCTCGCGCAGATGCGCGTCGGCAACCGTGGCCGCGTAGGTGGCGACGCGAATCGATGCGCGCCCTTCCGTCTGCACCGCGATATCCCAGATGGGCAGCGAGGTCACGCGCTTCAGCGCGGCGGGTTCGAGCGGCGGCCAGTCGATGACGGCGGGCTTGTACGGGTTGTGCGTCGTGAGGAGCATCTCGCAGAACATGCGCTTGTGCAGGTCCGAACCGATCGGGATTTTCCCAGTGGACCGGTAGGTCCAGTGGCGCATCGCATGATCTGCTTCGACTGGGTTGAGCGTGTCGGACATATTCGAAGATTGGTCTCGGCCCGGGTACGTCCTGCGGAGTTTGGCACACGGAACGCAAACATGCAGCAAGTGCACGCAGAGCCGCGAAATCCTTCCCAAGTCACGCCAATTCGAAGCAACTCGGACAACACACGCCGACGACCAAATTTCACATTGCCCAAGCCTCAAAAATATACATATACTTGTATATTGTAGGGATGAAAACCTTACGCTTCGTCGGTACAACATTGGAGGATCTGCGCAAATTTCCCTTGGAAGCGCGCCGCCACACCGGATTCCAGCTGGACGCCGTGCAGCGTGGCCTGATGCCGGATGACTTCAAACCCATGCCAACAGTCGGCGCGGGGGCGTATGAATCCGCATTCATGTCGAGGGAGAGTGGCGAGTACTTTACGTCGCGAAGTTCAGCGACGCAGTCTATGTGCTTCACGCGTTCCAAAAGAAGACCCAAAAAACGCGACACGAAGGTATTGAACTGGCGGCTCGCCGCTATCGGCTGATTGGAGGCTGAATCATGAACGAACCCATTGTAGATTCGAGCGGAAACGTCTTCGCCGACCTCGGCTTTCCCGAGGAAGAGGCTCTCCTGCTCAGTCTCCGCGCCGACCTGATGGCTTCGTTGCGTCAGGTGATCGAAGCCCGCGGCTGGACCCAGGCACAGGCTGCTCAGGCGCTCGGCATCACCCAGCCGCGTGTTTCCGACCTAAACCGAAGCAAGTGGGACAAGTTCAGCCTCGACATGCTGCTGGCACTGGCCGTGCGCGTCGGGTTGCATCCGCACATCGAGTTGAAGGCCGCATGAAGCACCTTCCTCACACCGCAAGGCTTCGAAGACCCGCTATCGGGGCTTTCACTAGCTCCCCAACATTTTTGGCTTGGTAACCTTCTGCCGATTCTGAGCGGACACGATCCGCGGAATGCACCTGATCCGGCGCCCCAACCATGCGCCGGTCGCCTGGAAACGAGACCTTCCGGGTAGAACCGACCACCTTCTGGAGTTACAACAGTGAAGAAACTGCTCGCGGCACTGACGATGTCCCTTCTCGCCGCCACGTCGCTCACCGCCGTCACCGCCGCGCAGGCGAAGGACTATTCGACGATCCGCTTCGGTGTCGACGCCAGCTATCCCCCGTTCGAATCCAAGGGTTCCGACGGCAAGCTGGTCGGTTTCGATATCGATCTCGGCAACGAGATCTGCTCGCGCCTCAAGGCGAAATGCGTGTGGGTCGAGAATGACTTCGACGGCATGATCCCCGCCCTCAAGGCGAAGAAGTTCGACGGCGTGCTCTCGTCGATGTCGATGACCCCGCAACGCGCCGAGCAGATCGCCTTCTCGAGCAAGCTGTTCAACACGCCCACGCGACTGGTCGCGAAGAAAGGCAGCAACATCCTGCCGACGGCCGAAAGCCTGAAGGGCAAGAACGTCGGCGTGGAACAAGGCACGATCCAGGAAACCTACGCGAAGACCTACTGGGCGCCGAAGGGCGTGACGGTCACGCCGTACCAGAACCAGGATCAGGTCTACGCCGACCTGACGTCGGGCCGCCTCGACGCCGCGCTGCAGGACGCCGTGCAGGCCGAAATCGGCTTCCTGAAGACGCCGCGCGGCGCGGGCTTCGACTTCGCGGGCAAGGACCTCGACGATCCGAAGACGCTCGGCAACGGCGCCGGCATCGGCCTGCGCAAGGAAGACACCGACCTGAAGACCAAGATCGACAAGGCCATCGCCGACATCATCAAGGACGGCACCTACAAGAAGATCGAGAAGAAGTACTTCGACTTCGACGTGTACGGCAGCTAAGCCGCCTCGCCTTCCCTAAAACGGGCTCCGCGCCGCAAGGCACGGAGCCCGTTTCGTTTGCGTCATCCCTTGCGGACGCCGCCGTCCGGGCGCCCGCCGCAGTGATTTCGGCTAAGATCGAACGTCCGGTAAGACGCCAGCGGAAGGAGACACCGCGGCGCCCCGCAACTATCCGAGGCAAGAAGCACGCATTCGCGTGCGCGCGACCCCTATGCAAACCCGAACCCACTCCCTGATCTCGCCGTCCCTCGGCACCACCCGCACCATCACCAGCTTCCACTATGGTCCCGGCGGCGGCCAGAAGATCTACATCCAGTCCTCGCTGCACGCGGACGAGCTGCCCGGCATGCTGGTCGCATGGCGTCTGCGCCGCCAGCTGGCCGAATTCGAAGCCGCCGGCAAGCTGCGCGGCGAAGTGGTGATCGTGCCGGTGCCGAATCCGATTGGCCTGTCCCAGCATCTGCATGGCACGCTGATGGGCCGTTTCGAAACCAACAGCGGCCACAACTTCAACCGCAATTTCCACGATCTCGCCGCGTTGATCGCGCCGCGCATCGAGGCGCGTCTCGGCCCGGACGCGGAGGCCAACAAGCTGGCCGTGCGCGCCGCCATGCAGGAAGCGCTCGACGAGCAGACGCCGCACACCGAACTCGAATCGCAACGTCTGGCGTTGCAGAAGCTGTCCTTCGACGCCGATGTCGTGCTCGACCTGCACTGCGACCTCGACGCCGCGCTGCATCTCTACACCAATCCGGACATCTGGGAAGAAGTGGAGCCGCTCGCGCGCTATCTCGACGCCCGCGCGTCGCTGCTCGCGCTGAATTCGGTGGGCAATCCGTTCGATGAGATCCACAGCTTCTGCTGGTCCGATCTGCGCCAGCGTTACGGCGAGCGCTTCCCGATTCCGAACGGCGGCGTGTCGGTGACGGTGGAGCTGCGCAGCCAGCACGACGTGTCCTACGAACTCGCGGACAAGGACGCGCAGGCCATCGTCAATTACCTGATCCGGCGCGGCGTGATCGACGCCCCAGTGCCCGAGCTGCCGCCGCTCGCTTATCCGGCCACGCCGCTTGCGGGCGCGGAGCCGATCGTCACGCCGATGTCGGGCATCCTGGTGTTCCGCGCGCCGGTGGGCGAGTACATCGAGGCGGGCGCGCCGGTCGCCGATATCATCGATCCGCTGACCGACACCGTGACCACGCTCAAGTGCACGACCTCGGGCGTCATGTACGCACGCCACATCGTGCGCTTCGCGACGGCCGGTCTCGAAGTGGCGCGCATCGCGGGCGCGAAGGCGTATCGGACCGGGTCGCTGCTGTCCGCCTGAGCCGCTTTCTCTAGTAAGGCGCAAGGCCGCATTGCGCGGCCACCACGCGCCAGTTCCCGTTGATCTCGCCCCAGGTTCGCGTGTAGCGCAGGCTGCCCGCGAACGGGGCGCCGCCGAACGTGCCGGTGATCGCCACGCGCGTCACCGTCACCGCGAACGTGCCATACACGCACACCCGCACGTCCTCCGTCTCCAGCTTCTCGATCCGCTGCATCCCATAGCGATGCCCGTTCAGGTCGTCGGCCTTCGTCCACACCTTGCCGGTGGCGTCGACGAAGCTCAGGTCGTCGGCGAGCAGCGCGTCGAGCGCATCCACGTCCGACTTCATCATCGCCTGCTTCAGGCGCGCTTCCAGTGCAAGGATTCCCGTTTCGTCCATGGTGTCGCTCGCTTAGAGAGTGAAGCGTGAGCATCGCATCGCGCCCACTGAACACACAAGCGCAACGATTCCGCCAGTGGTGTTGCCCCTGAGATACACCGAAAGCCGGCTGAAAGCACTGTCACATTTTCTTCTTCAGCGCTCGCTACAGTTGCGCCCGTCGCAATGAACACGTCGTAGAACGCGGATTTGACCGACATCGTCACCACCACCGCGAACCAACTCACGGAGCTTGTTTTGAAGAAGAATCTCTTGGCGACCGCCGCGCTCGCCGCATTTGCCGCCCTCGCCGCCACCTCCGCGCAAGCCCAAAGCAGCGTCACGCTGTACGGCATCATCGACGCCGGTATCAGCTACGCGACCAACGCAGCACGCACCGGCGGCAGCGACTCGCTCGTCAAGTACGACGACGGCGTGGCGCAAGGCAGCCGTTGGGGCCTGAAGGGCTCCGAAGACCTCGGTGGCGGCCTGAAGGCGATCTTCACGCTGGAAAACGGCTTCAACAGCGGCACCGGCGCACTGGGCCAGGGCGGGGCTGAATTCGGCCGTCAGGCATTCGTCGGTATTTCGAAGAACGACGTCGGCGCGCTGACCTTCGGTCGTCAATATTCATTCTCGACCGACTATCTCGGCGGCGCGTACTCGATCGGCGGCCAGACCGTCGCGGGCAACTACGCTTACCACATCAACGACGTCGACCAGCTGACCTCGAGCCGCATCAACAACTCGGTCAAGTTCAGCAGCGCCAGCTTCTACGGCGTGACGTTCGGCGCCATGTACGGCTTCTCGAACGCGGCTGGCGCCTTCGCCGGCTCGCCGACGGTCGGCACGACGGCCGGTTCGTCGCGCGCCTACAGCTTCGGCCTGAACTACAAGGCGGGCCCGCTTGGCATCGGCGCGGCTTACACTGACATCCACTACCCGGGCTCGTCCACGCCGACATTCTCGACCAACATCGCGAACATCACGCAAGCCAACATCAAGGACCTGCGCACGTTCGGCGTCGGCGCGAACTACGCGCTGGGCGCAGCGACGATCTTCGGCCTGTGGACCAACACGCGCTTCGAACCGGTTACCGGCGCGAGCTCGAAGTTCAACGCGTTCGACATCGGCGGCAAGTACGCCTTCACGTCGGCGCTGACGGCTGGCCTCGGCTACTCGTACATGAACCTGACGGACAACGCCAAGGGCCACTGGCACCAGTTCGACGCGTCGGTCGACTACGCGCTGTCGAAGCGTACCGATGTCTACGTGCTCGGCATCTACCAGAAGGCTTCGGGCCGCAACGGCACGAACGACGTGCAGGCGCAGATCGGTTCGGCGACCAGCTACTTCGGTACGTCGGGTCTGGGCGAAGACGACCAGCTCGCGTTCCGCGTCGGCATCCGCCACAAGTTCTAAGCATCGCTGCGATGCCAGGCGTCCTGTCGAAGGACGTCTGCTGAACGAAACGGGCCGCCCTTGGGCGGCCCGTTTTTTTCACACGCTCACACGCTCACGCGGCTCAGCATTTCGCCACGGCGACCTTGTGAGGATCGGCGTGAGCGTGCAGTGCCGGAGCGGTGGCCGTGCCGCCGTGCTCGTCGAGGTACGCGCAGGCGGAGACGATGTCGCGCGCCAGCGACATTGCGACAGTGTGGTTGATGTGTGGACGCACCACCACGCGCAGGCTCCTCACTTCCTCGGCGTTGGGCGGCATCGAATACGCCGACAGCACCCAGCCTTTCTCGCGCACCTTGTTCGACACGTCGAACTCATTGAATTTCTTCACCTTGGGATCGAGCGTGACGGCGACGACAGGAATGCGCTGCGTCTCGTTCATGATGGTGAAGTAGCCGCTCTTGACCAGTTCGTCGCGCAGCCTGACCGCATTGGCGAGCGTGTGCGTCATGATGCGCTTGTAGCCATCGAAGCCAAGACGCAGAAACTGGTAGTACTGCACCGCGATCGGCGCCGCGTTGCGGCTGAAGTTGAGGGTCGCGGTAGGCATTTCACCGCCAAGATAGTTGACGTAGAAGATCAGGTCTTCATTGAAGACCTTGCGCTCGCGGAACACCACCCAGCCGAGTCCTGGCGGCGTGAGCCCGAACTTGTGCCCGGACGCGTTGATCGACTGCACGCGCGGCAGACGGAAATCCCACGCGTAGTCCGGATAGAGAAAGGGATTGACGAAGCCGCCCGAGGCGCCGTCGATATGCATCGGAATCGAGATGCCGGTCTTCTGTTCGTACGCGTCGAGCCAGTCGTGGATTGCCTGGATGTCGTCGTCCTCGCCGGTGAACGTCTGTCCGGCGATCGCGACCACCGCGATGGTGTTCTCGTCGACGTACTTGTCCAGCTGATCCGCCGTCAGCCGATAGTTGCCCGGCTCGAGCGGCACGATGCGCGGCTCGACGTCGAAGTAGCGCAGGAATTTCTTCCAGACGATCTGCACATTGCCGCCGGTCACCATGTTCGGTCGCGATGCGTCCTTGCCGGCCTTCTCGCGCGCCTGCCGCCAGTTCCACTTGTGCGCCAGTCCCGCCAGCATGCACGCCTCGGAGGAGCCGATAGTCGCCGCACCGTAGGGCTCCACGTCTTGCGGACCGTTCCAGAGCTCGTGCAGCCAGCGGACCATGCGCCTCTCCATCGCGAAGAGTTGCGGATACATGTCATGGTCGATGTAGTTCTTGTACATGTTGCGCCGCGCGGTCTCCACCGCCTCGGGTTCCGCAAAGGTCGTGACGAACGACGACATGTTCAGCATGGGGTTGGTGTCGGTCCACTCGTCGCTCCAGACCAGCGCGTCCGCGGCGCGCGCCGAAATGCCGTGTCGCGGGAAGGCGTTCTCCGGCACTTCGAGATTGAATTCGTCGTACATCGTGACTTTTTCAGGCGGCGTGCCGTCCGGGTTCGTTGCAGGATTCATTGCCTTGCATCCTCTGCAAATAAGGATTGAGAATTTCGATTACTTCGCTGTTTTGCCGCCTTCCTTCCTGAAGCGCTCGACGTATCGATCCATCAGCTTGCGAATCGCGCGGCCGATCAGCATGTAGTCGCTCTCGTTGAGATTGGCGAGCGACACGCGGCCCGAAGGATGCGGCGTCCCGAAGCCGCGTCCCGGCAGCAGAACGACGCGCGCTTCCTTTGCAAGCTCGAAGAGCATTTCGGAGGGCTGCACGCTCTTGAGCACCCAGTCGACGAATTCCTTGCCATACGCGCGCCCACCCATGTATTCGAGATCGAGGATCGTGTAGTAGTCGACCTGGTTCTCGTCCTCCGCTTCCTGGGCCACACCGATCTCGCGATAGAGCGCCGCCTTGCGGCCACGGATCAGACGCTTCAGCGCGTTCTTGTAGGCATCGGGCGTGTCCATCAGCGAGAACAGGGAGAACAGCACCATCTGCACCTGTTGCGGCGTGGAGAGGCCGGCTGTGTGATTCAGCGCGACGGTCCGGCTGTCCGCCACCAGACGGTCGATGAATTTGAGCTTGTCGGGCTCGGTCGTGATCGATTCGTAACGTTCGTGCAGGATCGCCCGCGCATCTTTCGGCAAGGCAGCGATCTGCTCGTCCAGCACGTTGTCACGGTGCGTCGCGATCGTGCCGAGGCGCCAGCCGGTCGCGCCGAAGTACTTCGAGTACGAATAGACCAGGATGGTGTTTTTCGGGCACAGCGCGAAGAGCGACACGAAGTCGTCGGCGAAGGTGCCGTAGACATCGTCGGTGAGCAGAATCAGATCAGGCCGCTCCTTCACGATTTCGGCGATGTACTCCAAGCTCGCCTCATCCATCTTCACCGACGGCGGGTTGCTCGGATTGACGAGAAAGAACGCCTTCACCTTCTTGTCACGTAACTTGTCGAGCTCGCTTTTCGAGTACTGCCAGCGGTTCTTCACGTCGGCATCGCAGTTGATGACGTTCAGCTTGTAGTCGTTCAGGCGCGGAATTTCGATGTACGGCGTGAAGATCGGCCGGCCGAGCGCGATGGTGTCGCCCGCCTTGATGAGGAAATTCTCGCGCATCGTGTTGAAGATGTAGGTCATCGCCGCGGTGCCGCCTTCCACCGCGAAGACGTCGAATTCGCCGACGAACGGATGCTTGCCGATCATCTCGCGCCGCAGATACTGCGCGACGATGCGCTCCGACAGCGCCAGCATGCGATCCGGCACGGGATAGTTGCAGGCGAGAATGCCTTCGCACATCTCATACAGGAAATCAGCCGCGTTCAGGCCGAGCTGGTCGCGAACGTAGGACACGGCGCCCGCCAGGAAGCTGATGCCGGGCGTGCCATGAAACTCGCGCGCAAAAATTTCGAAGCGCTCCTCGATGCCTTCCCGCTTTGGAAATCCGCCGACGCCTTCCGGCATATAGGCAAACGAACGCTCCGACTCCCGCATCGCGAAGAGGCCCAGTTGCCAGAAGCCATGGCGCGGAATCGTCGCAAGAAAATTCGGGTTACCGCGGCCCGCGTTGAGCATCGCGAGATTCGCGGGCCGCTCGACCGCGCTGCCGCCCGCGGCCTTGATGAGCTCGTCCTTGAGTTCGAACGGGCTGAGCGCTGCCATCGCAGCACGATCGTCGCGAGCCGGCTTTGAAGACTTGGCCATCCAACACCCCCAGAAAAAGAAATCAACTCGATGACACTTGAAAAGACATGCGGCACGCTCACGAAAGCAGCATGACGATCACCATCCCCCAGATGGTCAGCAGCGTATTGCCCACCGCGTAGGTGACCGTGTAGCCGAGGCCCGGCACCTGGCTTTTCGCGGCATCGCAGATCATGCCGAGCGCGGCCGTCGTGGTCCGCGCGCCCGCGCAGATGCCGAGCAGGATCGCCGGATGAAACCTGAAGACGTATTTCGCGATGTACATGCCGAGAATGAGCGGCACCGACGACGCGAAGATGCCCCACAGAAAGAGGCTCACGCCGAGCTTCTCGAGCCCCGCGACAAAGCCCGGACCAGCGGTGATGCCCACCACTGCGATGAACACGTTCAGGCCGACCGAATTCATGAACCACAGTGTCGGAGACGGAATCCGTCCGAAGGTCGGGTGAATCGCGCGGAGCCAGCCGAAGAGAATCCCCGCGATCAGCGCGCCGCCCGCGGTCGACAGCGTGAGCGGAACGCCGCCCGCGTGAATGACGACCGCACCGATCAGCGCGCCAAGCGTGATCGCCAGGCCGGTAAACGCCATGTCGGCGACATCGCTCGGGCGGTCGATCACGCCGGCCGCCTTGGCGACCGCCGTGGTGTCCTGCGTGCGCCCTACCACCGTCACGGTGTCGCCACGATGCAATTTCGTGTTCGCCAGGACCGGAATGAGCGTCTCGGTCGCACCGCGTTTGATCCTGCGGATGAACACGCCGCGCGCGCCTGGCAGATGCGCCAGCTCGCCGAGCGTCTTGCCTTCCACCGCCTTGTTCGTCACGAAGATATCGACGCCTTCGACCGGCACGGCGAGCAATTCTGCGTCGTCGACTTCTGTCGCCACGCCGCCGCCGAGAATCTCGACCAGCTGATCGCGCCTCCCGACCACGGCGACCACGTCGCCGGCCTGCAGTACGTCGTCGATCTTCGCTTCCTGGATCTGCCCGCCGCGCCGGATCCGCTCGATGAAGAGCCGGGCGCCCGCGGGCTCCAGCGCTTCCGCCTGTGCGACCGTCAGACCCGCGACACGGCCATGGGCCTGCACGCGATAGGCGCGCAACGTGAACTGATGCCAGCCCGAGCCGTCGCCGCCCAGTTCCGTGCCGCCGCCGAGTTGCTTCTCGTACTCCTTGCACGCCGCAACCAGATCGATCCCGAGAAGCCGTGGACCGAGCATCGCCAGGATCAGCGCCGAGCCGATCGTGCCGTAGATGTAGGTCACGGCGTAGGCAGTCGGCATGGCGTCGAGCATCGCCTTGGCCTGCTCGGGCGGCAGGCCAAGGCGATTGATTGCGTCTGTCGCGAGGCCCATGGAAGCCGAGATGGTCTGCGAGCCTGCGAACAGCCCCGCCGCCGAGCCGATGTCATAACCGGCGATCTTCGCGGCGACCCACGGCGCGGCCAGGCACAACGCGCATTGAATGACGGCGAACAACGCCTGCGGCAACCCGTCCTTCGCGATGCCGCGCACGAACTGCGGCCCGACGCCATAGCCGACGGCGAACAGGAACATCAGGAAGAAGACGGACTTGACGTTGGGCGAGATGGTGATGCCGAGCTGGCCTACGGCGATGGCGGCAAGCAGGGTCGCGGTCACTGCGCCGAGACTGAACCCCTTGAAGCTTTTTCCGCCGACCCAGTAGCCAACGCCCAACGAGAGAAATACGGCGATTTCAGGATAACTACGCAGTGTTGCAGTAAGCCATGACATAAGCGTTCCTTGTCAAGTCGAAGCTGCTTTGCCGTTTTTTTGACCAAGAACGGCAGAAAATCAGCACGATCATTTGAATCGCCTGAATCATATTGAGGATGTTCAAACCGTCCACTCGAAATGAAGCGCAGCTTGACCGACGACAACACACGCACAATTCGACGCAATTTTTTCTGCGTCTTGCCGGGCGTATGTGAATCGTTCATAGCCTGGGACTGCGCCCGGCACGGATTCATCTCGACGGCTCACCAATACACCAATTTTCGAAATTGTCCCTAACAAGTCCGCAATTTTTTGTGAGCGGCAATTGCCCGGCGGTCGTCAGGGTCGAAGTTCGTCGATGAGCGCTTTGAGGGCGCTTGGAGGGCGCTTCGGTTGAGGCAACTTACGGAGGGAGAGACGCGGACGCTGATGCGCGCGCAGAGAGGGGCCGAATGGCGGGGAGAGTGAAACTGGCTTGCGCCCGATGCGCGAGGATTGACGAACGACGGCGCGCGCCGTCGTTCTCCTCTTTTTCAATGCGTGGTTTTATTCCGCCGTTTCGAGCAGCGGATAGTCCGTGTAGCCCTTCGCACCGGGCGCGTAGAACGTCGAGGTGTCCCAGTCGTTCAGCGCGGCGTCCTGCTCAAAGCGGCGCACCAGATCCGCGTTCGCGATGAACGTCTTGCCCCAGGCGACGGCATCGGCATCGCCGCGCGCGATGATCGCTTCGGCGCTCGCCTTCGAGAACCCTTCGTTCACGATATACACGCCACCAAAGGCCTTTTTCAGTTGCGGCCCGAGGCTGTCGCCCGCTTCATGCTCACGCGCCGCGATGAACGCAATCTTGCGACGGCCGAGTTCGTGCGCCACATAACCGAAGGTGGCTGCACGGTCGCTGTCGCCCATCGTGTGCGAATCCGCGCGCGGTGCCAGATGCACGCCCACGCGGTCCGCACCCCATACGTCGATACATTCGTCGACCACTTCGAGCAGCAGGCGCGCACGGTTTTCAATCGCGCCGCCGTAGGCATCGGTACGCTTGTTGGTGCTGTCCTGCAGGAACTGGTCGAGCAGATAGCCGTTCGCGCCATGCACTTCGACGCCGTCGAAACCGGCGCGCTTCGCATTCTCCGCGCCCTTGCGGAATGCAGCGACCACGCCGGCAATTTCATCCAGCTCGAGCGCGCGCGGCGTCACGAACGGACGCTGCGGACGCACGAGACTCACATGTCCGCCCGCCGCGATGGCGCTCGGCGCCACGGGCAGCTCGCCGTCGAGGAACACGGGGTCCGAGATGCGGCCCACATGCCACAGTTGCAGCATGATCTTGCCGCCGGCATCGTGAACGGCCTTCGTCACGAGCTTCCAGCCTTCCACCTGCTCATCCGACCAGATGCCCGGCGTGTCGGCATAGCCGACGCCCTGCGGCGTCACCGAGGTGGCCTCGCTGAGAATCAGGCCGGCCGATGCGCGGTCCGCATAGTACTGCGCCATCAGCGCGTTCGGCACACGCTCGACACCGGCACGCTGACGCGTGAGCGGGGCCATGATGATGCGGTTCTTGAGCGTAAGTGCGCCTACCTTGAGCGGATCGAAGAGAGTCGTCATGTAATGGCATCCTAAATAAGTTTGAAGCTGGACTGCGCCGGGCGAAACACCTTGCTCAGAGCTTCGCGAGGGAATCGCGGAACGCCTGGATCACCGCTTCGTCGCGCTTGAAGAACACCCATTGTCCAACGCGCTTCGTGGTGACGAGTCCGGCCTTTTGCAAAACAGAGAGATGCGCCGAAACGGTGGACTGCGACATGTCGCAGCGCCCATCGATCTGGCCCGCGCATACGCCGTGCAGATGCGGCAGTTCCTGATCAGGGAAATGCAGTTCCGGCTCCTTCAACCACTCGAGAATCTCGCGGCGAAGGGGGTTGGCGAGGGCCTTGTGAATTGCGTCGATGTCCATTTCGGTGCTCTTGCGTCTGACGAAACGGATGCAAAGGCTCCCGAAATCGTCTTGCGTCGAAGTTTATATCGGGAATTTACGATATGCAAGTGCCGACGCATCACCGGTCCGCAATCTCTGGCGTGGAGGCGGCGCCAGCAGGGGTCGAATGGCAGGCCGAGAACGGCACGACCCAGCCGCCGGAACGCATCGTGCCTTCGACGAAGGCGTCCTGGGCGAAGCGCCCCTTGAGGATGGTGCCGTCGGGGCGCGTTTCGACGCCCTGACCGTCGGCCTTGCCGTTCACGACCTGTCCGACGTAGCGGCCGCCGTCCGCGCGTGTGAGGGTGTCGGCGGCGGCATGCCGGGCCATGCATGCCATGGCCAGGCACAACGAAACCGTGCGCACGTTCATGCGACCTCCCGTGCCGTGAGCTTCCTGCGAACACGCTGCCACAGCGAGCCAGGCGCCTCGGTGCGCTGTGCCGCACATGCAATGGCATGCACCGTTTCACGCACCGTATTTATTCCGGGAATTCCGGGCAATTTGTTCTGTAATACCACGTAGCCGATGGCATAATCGCCGCCGTCACGATTTCCGTCCTTACATCTGATCACGATGCGCCGTCGCCTTCATCAACGAACGGGTTCACTGCTGGCGCTATTCGCCATGCTGCTGATCACGTTCGCCCCGGCGATCTCGCAGTTGCTCGCGGCGCATGCGCGTACCGCCGACTTCACTGCGGAACTGTGCTCGGCGCACGCGACACCCGCGGACGAACATCGCAACTCCGATGCCCCCGCGCACCTCGGCGGCCAGGCCTGCGGCTACTGTCATGTCTTCGCGCACGCGCCTGTCTTGCCGGCCGTACGGCTGGCGTTCGCGCTGGATATTCCTGCGCGGCAATCCGTCGCGCCCACGCCTGCGCGCGACACGCGGCGCGTCACGCACTTCTCCCCGGCGCAACCACGCGCCCCGCCCGTTCTGATCTGACCTCGTTCCCATGACGCGATGCCTTGCCGGCATCGAACGGTTTCGCACGCCTGTGCGCGTGCGCGATCTTTCACGACCGATATCAGAGAAGAACCATGCACCTGTGCCCGATCCCTTGCGGCAGCGAGCCGACCTCGCCTGCTTCCACGCTCGTGGAGGCGAAACAATGAAATACGCCCTCGCCAGAAGAAGCGCCTTCGCTACCGGCGTGAGCCTGCTGTTTGCCTCGCGCGCGTTTGCCCAGACGACGCCTGAGCCCGCCGCCACGCTCCCCGCCGTGATCGTGCAGGGACAGCCCGATCAGTCGCTCACGTCGCAGAGCGTCGCCCAGGAGAAACGCAAGCTCTTCGAGACGGTCGGCTCGGTCGGTTTCGTCGACGGCGACGACTTCCAGAACACCTACGCCTTCACCCTGCGCGATGTGCTCAAGAACGTTCCCGGCGTGTTCGTGCAGAACCGCTATGGCCAGGAACTGCGGCTGTCGATCCGCGGCTCGGGCATCGCGCGCAGCTATCACACGCGCGGACTCGAAATCCTCCAGGACGGCATTCCGACCAACCTCGCCGACGGCAGCGGCGACTACTATCAGATCGACCCCATCGCGCTGCAATCCGTCGATGTCTACAAGGGCGGCAACGGCCTCGCGTACGGCTCGTCGATGCAGGGCGGCGCGATCGACTTCATTACGCCGACCGCCCGCACCGCCGAAGCGCCGAACATCCTTCGCCTCGAGGGCGGCAGCTACGGCACGGTGCGCAGCAGTGCGCAGTTCTCGCGCGTGCTGGGGCCGCTGGATTTCATCGGCACGTTTTCGGTGAATCATGCGGATGGCTATCGCGATCACGAACGCGGGCAGTACGAGCAGTTCAACGCGAACATCGGCTACCGCTTTTCGCCGGAAGTGGAAACGCGCTTCTATCTCGGCGTCTATGTCGTGGATCAGGAACTGCCGGGCACGCTCTCGCTCAGCGACGCCCTGAACAATCCCACCAAAGCGGCGCCGAGCGCGCTGTCCGGCGATCAGGCACGCGACACGCGCACCGAACGCATCGCCAACAAGACGAGCGTGAAGCTCGATGTCGGCCAGCTCGACGTCGTCACCTGGGCGATACACAAGAGTCTCTATCACCCGATCTTCCAGGTAATCGATCAGGACGGCTGGACCTACGGCATCGCGCCGCGCTACACGGCGACGCTCAATCTGGGCGGCATGCGCAACGACGTGATCGCGGGCGCGCGCTTCTTCGGCGGCAATACGCAGGCGCGGCAGTACGTCAATGTCTCGGGCAACGAAGGCACGCAGACGCTCGATTCCACGCAAAGCGCCTATAACTACGAAGCCTACGTGGAAGACCGCCTGTTCTTCCTGCCGACTGTCGCGCTGATGGCGGGCTTCAAGGCGTTGCGCGATGTGCGCCAGTATGTCGACCATGGCGGACTCGCCGCCGACCCGACCTACAAGTCGACCAGCGAAACCTTCAGCGGCGTGAATCCGAAACTCGGACTGCTGTGGCAGCCCAGCCGCGAAATCCAGGCGTACGTGGACGTCACGCGCAGCCAGGACGTGCCCGACTTCAGCGACCTGACGCAGACCTTCTCGAACACGACGCAATTCACGCCGCTGAGCGCGCAACATGCGTGGACGCTGGAACTCGGCACGCGCGGCACGCGCGATCGTGTGAGCTGGGACCTGACGGCATATCGCTCGATCGTGCGCGATCAGTTGCTGCAATACACGACGAGCCCCGACATCCCCGCCTCCACCTTCAATGCGAACAAGACCGTGCTGCAAGGTGTAGAAGCGGGCATTTCAGTGGACGTGCTGCGCAATCTGACGAGCCGCGGCGCGGGCGACAAGGTGACGCTCTCCGGCGTGTGGAACCTGAGCGACTTCCGCTTCAAGGACGATCCGGTGTACGGCAACAACCGCATTGCGGGCGTGCCGGTGAACGTGATGCGCGCGGTGCTCGGCTACTCGCGGCCCAACGGGTTTCATATTTCGGCATCGGTGGACTGGGTGCCGGCAGGCGCCTGGGCCGACGATGCCAACACGCTGCGCGTGCCCGGCTACACCTTGCTCGGCCTCCAGGCGGGCATGGACTTCAAAAACGGGCTGTCGGTCTTCCTGGACGCGCGCAACCTGACCAACAAGCGCTATGTCAGCGACATCAGCACGGTCGCCGACGCCCGCACGGCATCGACCGCGATCTTCTATCCGGGCGAGGGACGCAGCGTCTTCGCGGGTGTCCGCTACGCCTTCTAGGCTGCCTCACGTGGCGGATCCGGCGGCCCGTGTCGATACGGCACACGCCGCCGGACCGCGCGGTCTGGTAACCTGCCCGGTTTCACCGGTCGTCGGAACCTCTACGCAACGCTTATGGATACTCCCTTCAACGAACGCGGCGTCACGTTGTCGCGCGCGGGCCTGTCGGCCTCGGGCCAGATGATCCCGCTGCGCGAACTGCGCGCGGCGCGCGTCGTCATGATTCCGCGCCAGAAGCCGCTGCCGATCCTTTTCGCGCTGATCGGGCTCGTGGTGCTGGGCGCGGGCATCTTCACCGGCTCGGGCGCGGCGCTCGTGCTCGGCATCATGATCGTCGTGGTCGGCTACCTGACCTGGATCACGCAGGACGTCATCTATCAACTGATGGTGGCCACGCCCGACGGCGAACGCGAAGTGCTCATCACGAAGGATCAGGACTTCGCGGACAAGGTGGCCGCGCTGGTCGCCGAGGCGGTCGCGAAGCATGCGGCGAACTCTGCGGCAGTCAAGCCGCAGGGCTGATCGTCACGGAGTCAGGTGATCTGCAACGGCTCGACATGCCAGATATCGCGGGCATACTCCGCGATCGTGCGGTCCGACGAGAAAATGCCCATGCCGGCCACGTTCTCGATGGCGCTCCGGGTCCACGCGTCCCTGTCGCGGAACTTGAGATCGACTTCGGTCTGGGTCTTGTCGAAGCTGTCGAAGTCGGCGAGCACCATGTAGTGATCGCCCCAGTCCACCAGCGTGTGGAAGATGTCGTAGAAGCGGTGCGGCTCTTCCGGCGAGAAATGCCCGAGGCGGATCTGGTCGAGCGCCACCTTCAGCTCCGGGTTCTCTTCATAGATCTGCCGCGGCCGATACCCCGCCGCGCGCAAGGACTCGATCTCGTCGGTCGTGTTGCCGAAGATGAAGATGTTCTCGCGCCCCACCGCATCGCAGATCTCGATGTTCGCGCCATCCAGCGTGCCGATGGTCAGCGCGCCGTTCAGCGCGAGCTTCATGTTGCCGGTGCCCGATGCTTCGGTGCCGGCCATCGAGATCTGTTCGGAGAGATCCGCTGCCGGAATGATCAGCTCCGCGACGCTCACGCCATAGTTCGGGATGAAGCCCACTTTCAGGCGATCGCCGATCAGCGGGTCCGCGTTGATCTTCTTCGCGACGTCGTTGATGAGCTTGATGATGTTCTTCGCCATCTTGTACGCCGACGCCGCCTTCCCCGCGAACATCACCACGCGCGGCGTCCAGTCCTTCTCCGGATTCTCGCGAATGCGGTTGTAGCGCACGATCACGTACAGGATGTTGAGCAGCTGCCGCTTGTACTCGTGGATCCGCTTCACCTGGAGGTCGAACAGCGCCTCGGGATTGATGATCGCGTTGGCGTCGCGTTTCGCGCGTTCGACGAGCCGCAGCTTGCTCGCGAACTTCGCGTCATGAAACGCCTTGCGGAATTCGGGATCGTCGCGCCATTCGCGCAGCCGGCCGAGTTCGAAGAGATCGGTGCGCCAGCGCGGCCCGAGGCGCTTGTCGATCAGGCTGGACAGCGACGGACTCGCCTGCGCCAGCCAGCGGCGCGGCGTGACGCCGTTCGTCACGTTGGTGAAGCGCTCCGGATACATGCGCGCGAAGTCGGAGAAGATGTTCTGCACCATCAGTTGCGAGTGCAGCTTCGAGACGCCGTTCACCTTGTGACTTGCGACGATCGCCAGATGCGCCATGCGCACGCGGCGCTGACCGTATTCATCGACGAGCGAGATGCGGCGGATCAACTCCACGTCACGGCCGAACTTCTCGGTGACCTGCTTCAGGAACTGCGCGTTGATCTCGAAGATGATTTCCAGATGCCTGGGCAGCAGCCGCGCGAGCATCTCGACATCCCACGTCTCGAGCGCTTCCGGCATCAACGTGTGATTCGTGTATGAGAACATCTGCTGGATCAGCTTCCACGCCTTGTCCCATGGCAGATGATGACGGTCCACCAGCAGGCGCATCAGTTCGGGAATCGCCAGCACCGGGTGGGTGTCGTTCAGATGCACCGCCACCTTCTCGGCGAGCCGCCCGAAGTGCGTATGCGTGCGCTGATAGCGGCGGATCAGATCCTGCATCGTCGCGGAGACGAAGAAGTATTCCTGGCGCAGACGCAGTTCGCGGCCGGCTTGCGTCGAATCATCCGGATACAGCAGCCGCGACACGTGTTCGGACGTGTTCTTCGCTTCCACCGCGCGGCGATAGTCGCCCTGGTTGAAGGCGGAGAGATCGAACTCGTCGGTCGCGCGCGCGGACCACAGGCGTAACGTGTTGGTCGCCGTGGTGGCGAAGCCGGGGATGACCGTGTCGTAGGCCATCGCGTTGACGTGCTCGGTATCGATCCAGTCGGTGCGGTCCTCGTGCTGCACAGTACGCCCGCCGAAGTGCACGGTGTACACGACCTCGGGACGCGGAAACTCCCACGGATTGCCCGCGCGCAGCCAGTAGTCGGGCATTTCAACCTGATTGCCGTCGACGATGGTCTGGCGGAACATCCCGTATTCGTAACGGATGCCATAGCCGAAACCGGGCACGCCGACCGTTGCCATCGAGTCGAGGAAGCAGGCAGCGAGACGGCCCAGGCCGCCGTTGCCGAGCGCGGCATCGGGTTCGAGATCTTCCAGCGCGGAGAGATCGACGCCGAGGCCGGCGAGCGCATCGCGCACCTCGTCGTGAATGCCGAGCGCGAGCAGCGCATTGGTGAAGGTCCGGCCGATGAGGAACTCCATCGACAGGTAATAGACGCGTTTCACGTCCTGTTCATATTGCAGACGAGTGGTGCGCATCCAGCGCGCCACGAGGCGGTCCCGCACCGCCAGTTCGACGGCATGCAGCCAGTCGCGCGGCTGCGCGGTGACCGCATCCTTGCCTACGCCGTACATCAGGCGGTTCGAGATGGAGCGCCTGAGCGCATCGACAGTACTATTGAGCTGGTCGAATTCCAGGTCGACGGATGTCATCGAAACCTCCGGTTATTGCGTCATATGCAGCGACCGCGAAAGCGCATCCGGAGTTCACCGACTGGACGCATTTACCGGCCATCGCTCCGTTCCGCGCGGGTGCGGTCGCGCCTGAACGTGCAGGTTACGCCAGTTTTATTGTTTTTGGTATGACGGCTCGTGCACCGCAATGAGGCCCGGGAATTGCTGACCGGCGCCCTCGCCCTGCTCGGCGCGAGGGAAATATTTACTTCGCCATCCGTATGATTGGCATGCTTCTCAACGGCGCGGGGTCCGTGCGGCGATCAGCAGCAGCGCGGCAAGCGAGATGCCCAGCAGGATCAGCGATAGCGCCGACGCCGGCAGATAGTAGCCGCGGTTGACCTGCCCCACGACAACGATAGGCACCGTCGCGAAGCCCGGCGGATATACCGTGAGCGTCGCGCCCAGTTCGCCGAGCGACAGCGCGAAGCCCAGCGCCAGGCTGGCGCGGATCGCCGGCACGAGTTGCGGCAGCACGACCCGCAACAGCACCATGCGCGGCGGCGCGCCGAGACTCGCGGCCGCCTCGCGCAGCGTCGTCAGCTCGGGGCGCAGTGCCGCCGCGGCGCAGCGGTAGCAGAACGGCAGCACCAGCGCGAGCTGCACCAGCACGACGATGGCCGCCGAACCGGAGAGATCGAGCGGACGCTTGTGATACGCGATCAGCACCGCGAGACCAAGCACGATGCTCGGCACGCCGCTGCCCATCATCGCGACGGCATCGACGAGCGCGCCGAGGCCGCGCCGGTCGCGTCCTTCCAGAGCAAGCGCGAGCCAGAGCCCCAGCGCGGTGCCGAGCACCGCCACGCCGACACCGACTTCGAGGCTCGTGATGACGGCGTCGAAGTCGCTGGATGAGAGGCGCGCGAACCAGCGCGTGCTGTAGCCGTCGGGCAGGATCGTGCCGGACCAGTGCGACGCGACGCTCGACAGCGCGACCACGCCCACCGGCAGCACGAACAGCCAGAAGCACAGCAGCGCGACGCATCCCGTCGCGATGAAACTCAGGACGGCGCCGGGCCTGAAGCGCGAAGCAAGGGCAAGCTGCATGTCAACGTCCTTTCGAGCGGCGTTCCGCGCGCCGGTAGAGCGCATGCAGCGACAGCGACATCAGCAGCATCACGACCGCGCCGGCGGCCGCGCTGGGCAGGTCGAGATCGACGGTCGCGGCGCTGTAGATGGCGATCGGCAAGGTAACCAGATGCGCGCTGCCGAGCACGAGCAGAATGCCGAACTCGTTCAGCGTCAGCAGGAAACACAGCACCGTGCCCGCCGCGATGCCCGGCCACGCGAGCGGCAGCACGACCTTCAGCGCGACCATCCAGCCATTCGCACCGAGGCTCCGTGCCGCTTCGACGAGACGCAGATCGAGCGTCGCATAGGACGCGAGCGTCGGACGCACGACGAACGGCGCATAGAACACCACTTCCGCCAGGATCACGCCGCCGATGCCGAACAGGAAGTCGAGCGGCGTGGCATCGAGCGAAAAGAGCCGTTGCAGGCCGATGCTCACCGAACCCTGCGAGCCATACAGAAAGATCAGCGTGAAGGCCACGAGAAACGAAGGAAACGCGACAAACAATTCCAGGAAGCGCGTCAGCAGCCGCGCGCCCGCGAACGGCCTGAAGAACAGCATCGAGGCGAGCCCGACACCGAGCACTGAAGCAATGCTCGCACTCGCGAACAAGATCCCAAGCGTCGTGCCGATCATGCCGCGCGTTTCGGGATTGCCGAAGAACGCCGTATAGGCATGCAGCGTGAAGCCTTGCGGTCCGCTTACGCTCAGCATCGCGAGACGCGCGAGCGGATAGACCACGAGCGGCCCGAGCACGACCACGAGAATGAACAACAGATGCCACTGTGCGCGCCGCGCGCGGCGTTTCGCGGCGGCGGCATGCGCGGCGAACTGCGCGGACAGTTCGGCGTCGCCGGGGGGCTCGTCGCGCGCGACGCTGTCAGGGACGAACAAGGACGACATCGTCAGCCTCGAAACTCAAAGAGACGCGCGCGCCCTGCTCCGGCGCACGGGCGTGGCCGCGCTGCATCGCGACGAGCACCGGCTCGCCGGGCAACGCATCGAGCGCGACCGAGATGGACAACGCGGCGCCATACCATTCGACGGACGCAATCGTGCCATGCAGGCGGCCTTCGCCCAGCGGCACGATCCTGAAGCTTTCCGGACGGATGCACGCCAGCCGCTCACGCTCCTCATGGCGCGCATTCCCAAGCGGATACACCACGCGCGGCGGCAGCAGGTTCGCCGCGCCGAGATAGCGCGCGACGTAGGCATCGTTCGGCGCGTCATACAGTTCGCGCGGCGCGCCCAGTTGCGCGATGCGTCCATCGCGCATCAACAGCGTGCGGTCAGAGAGCACGAGCGCGTCGTCCTGATCGTGGGTCACGCAGACGATCGTCAGGTTCGGCAGGCGTTCATGCAGCGCCTTCAGTTCGCTGCGCACGGACGCGCGCAGGTTGGCATCGAGTGCGGACAGCGGCTCGTCGAGCAACAGCACGTCCGGCTCGATGACCAGCGCACGCGCCAGCGCCACGCGCTGCTGCATGCCGCCCGACAATTGCGCGGGCATCACATGGCCGGCATCGGACAGTTGCACGAGCTTGAGCGCATCGGCGACGCGGCGCGCGATCTCGCCGCCCGCCAGCCGGCGCGCGCGCAGGCCGAAGGCGACGTTGTCGAACACCGAGAGATGCGGAAACAGCGCATAGCTCTGGAACAGCAAGCCAAGATTGCGCCGATGCGGCGGCGCGTGCGTCAGGTCGCGGCCGGCGATCGACAGCCGGCCGGCGAGCGCATCGGCGGCGACGAAGCCCGCGATGAAGCGCAACAGCGTGGTCTTGCCGCAGCCGCTCTTGCCGAGCACCGTCAGGAACTCGCCGCGTTCGATATGCAGCGAGAGATCGTCCAGCACGGTGCGCGCACCGAAGCGCACCGTGAGCCGGTCGATCTGCACGCCGGGCGTCGCATCGACGCCCGCTGTGTGGCTGGGAATCGCGTTCACGTTACGACTTCGGCTTGACCACTTCGGTCTGCTTGCCCGTGTTGCCGATCACTTCGTTCTTCCAGCGCTCGGTCCAGCCGGCCTTCTTCGCCATGACCTGGTTCCAGTCGACCGGAATCAGCTTCACGCCCGCGATGGCCTGCTTCACGGCCTCGCCGTTCTTGCCGGCGAGCGGCACGTCGGTGCGGCCCGGAATGCCGTAGATGTCCGGCACCTTCGCCTGCACTTCCGGCGACATCAGATAGTCGATCAGCTTCTTGCCTTCGGCCTGGTTCGGACCGCTCCTGATGAGGCCGATCGCATACGGCAGCTGGAACGTGCTAGGCGCTTCGCCGGCCTTGTGCGAGAGGAACAGCGGCTTGATCGAGAGACCGCCGTTGGCGGCGTCGTCGAGGTCCATCTGCAGGTCGCCGTTCGCGAAGGCGATCTCGTTGCGCGAGAGCAGCACGTCGAGATAGCCGGTGCCCTTCGTGTGGAACTTGGCGCTCTGCTCGAGGTTCTTCAGATAGCTGAACGCGGCGTCTTCGCCCATCAGCGCCGAGGTCAGGATGATGACGGCCATGCCGTCGCCGGCGGTGGCGGGATTCGAATACGCGATCTTGCCCGAGTAGTTCGGATGCAGCAGGTCAGCGAAGGTGCGCGGCGCGTTCTTCGTGACGTCGGGATTGATCGCGAACGAAAAGTAGTTGTTCACGAACGTGGCCCACGCACCATCCTGCGCTTTCGCGATCGCCGGAACGTTCTTGTAGTTCACGCTCGCGTACGGCTGCAGCAGGCCGCCCTGCTGCGCCTGCTGGATGAACGGCGGCAGCGTGACGAGCACGTCGGCCTTCGGTGCATCCTTCTCCACCGTCGCGCGGTTCACGACTTCGCCGCTGCCCGCCGTGACGATGTTGACCTTCACGCCTTCCTTCTTCTCGAACGCGGGCAGCACGTCCTTGTAGAGGTTCTCGAGACCGTCGGCGGTATAGAGAACGACGGCTTCGGCGGCGTGCACGGGCATCGCGGCAAACAGGCTGACTGCAGCGGCGATCGCCGGCAGCACGGCGCGCGCAAGGCGCAAATCGCGGGTCATGGTGATGAGCTCTCTGATGTCGGGAGGATTCGAGGCGGTTTCAACCTCGAACCGGAGAATTGCAGATATCCGTGACATCGACGTGAACCCACCACGATTTGCCAATAATCGGCACTTTTCGCCAACCTTGCAGCGCCCGAACATCAGGGCGAATCCGTGATCCGCCCAGGCCGAACGAACTTCGCGCTCCAGACCCCTTCGATGCCTTGCGATGCATTTCGCGCCCACATACGATGCCGTCCGCTTTACTGAAGAACTGCCGCTTCCCTACTCATCTGGAGCATGAACATGCGCGTTTCCTTGTCCCTTTCCCGCGCCGCAGCCGGCGTGATGCTGTCGCTCGGCGCAATGGGCTCCCACGCGGCTCCCGCCGAGCCGATCAAGAACATCGTCCTCGTGCACGGCTTTTTCGCCGATGGTTCCGGCTGGCAGCCGGTCGCCAACATCCTTGCGCACGACGGCTACAAGGTCTCCGTCGTGCAGGAGCCGGAAACCTCGTTCGAGGATGACGTGATCGCCACGCGGCGCGTCCTCGACCAGCAGGACGGCCCGGCCATCCTGGTCGGCCACAGCTACGGCGGCGCCGTGGTGACCGAAGCCGGCAATCACGACAAGGTCGCCGGCCTCGTATACGTGGCCGCATTCGAACCGGACGCGGGTGAATCGCCTGCTTCGCTGTCGAAGAAGACGCCGCCTGCGAGCAATGCCATCAAGCTCACGCCGGACGGCTGTCTGTATCTGGATCCGGCCCGCTTCCATGCGGATTTCGCAGCCGATCTTCCCGTCGCCGAAACCAACTTCATGGCCATCTCGCAGGTGATGCCGAACGCGAAGGACTTTGGCACGCCGATCAAGCAGGCCGCCTGGAGGACCAAGCCGAGCTGGGGCGTCATCGCTACCGCGGACCGCATGATCAATCCCGAACTGGAACGCTCGATGACCCGGCGCGCGGGCAGCAAGACGATCGAACTGAAGTCGAGTCACGTGCCCTTCATGTCGCATCCGGCCGAAGTCGCGAAGCTGATCGAGACCGCCGCGACGCAGAGCGTCAAGGAATAACGGCGGCTTTCGTCCCGTCATGCGGCCGGCAACGGCCGCTGCCGGGTCAGGTGCGCGGCGGACGGGGCTCCACGACCGGCACCACTTGCGGTCCTCTCGACGCGATGGCGCGCTGCATGGCCCGCTCCGGCGGCACTTCGCACACCAGGTAGCGCACCGTCTCGAAGCCGCGGATGCGCACCGGCGCGACGCGCCCGAACTTCGAGCAGTCCGCCACCACGATCGCGCACGCGGCCGATGCGATCATCCTGCCGCGCACTTCGGCGGCCAGCCGCGAATAGTCGGTGAGATGCGCGTCCTGCGTGATCCCGCCTGCGCCGATGAACGCGAAATCCGCGTGATACTGCGTGAGCTGCGTGAGGGTATCGAGGCCGAACGCGGCGTCCTCGGCATCGGCGAGTTCGCCGCCGAGCACGGTCACCCGGTTGCCGTTGCGCCGCGCCAGCAACAGCGCGATGCGCCAGTCGTTGGTGTACACGGTCAGCCGATGCCGGTCCGCGAGCGCCCGGGCCACGGCCTGCGTGGTGCTGCCCGAATCGACGATCACCGAAGCGCCGTCCGGCACGAACGCCGCCGCCCGCACGCCGATCGCCTGCTTGGCCGCCGCGTTTTCCCCTTCGCGTATGTCGAGATGCGCTTCGCGCCGCTCCGTCGAGAGCGCGCCGCCGTGGGTCGTCGTCAGCAGGCCGCGCCCGGCGAGCGTGTTGAGATCGCGCCGCACGGTTTCGCGCGAGACGGACAGCGCGCGCACGACGTCCGCGACCGCAAGCACGCCGTGCTTGTCAAGTTCATCGAGGATGTAGTGATGGCGTTGTTCGGGGAGCATCGCGTGTAGTCGGGATAAGGCAGCGTGAGGAGTCTAGCGGCTTTGTGTGGCAAATCCTTGGCAAGGCGGCACGCGGGACGCTGGCCCGATCGCGCAACGGATTGTTTCCGCTGCGTTGGCAATCCGGGCAGCGTCCTTCGCTAAACTCGCAGGCTTCGCACAGGTTTTGATCGAGGCAAGCGGATGTACAAGAAAGGCGTGGTCATCGAAATTCAGTTTCCGCCCGAGCGTCTCAACGACGCCGCCGGAGATCCCTACTGGATCGACCTCACGCTCGACGAGGCCAGGCGTCTGCACGCGCAACTGTCGCGTCGTCTCGACGGCGAGGCGCGCGCCAACCAGCCGCTCGATACCTTCTCGCTCGACTGAAGCGTTCCGGGTTGCACGGCCAGACAAGACACGCGCGCGCCGGAGCGACGATACTGCGGGATTCCGTTTCGTCGTCCACCTCCATGCTCTCGCTACTCGCCGCGCCGGTCTTCGTGTTCCTCTGGTCGACGGGCTTCATCGTGGCGCGCGCCATCACGCCTTACGTCGACCCGAACATGTATCTGCTCGTGCGCTTCACCGGCACGACGCTGCTGTTCACCGTGATCGCCGTGGCCGCGCGTGCGCCCTGGCCTAAAGGGCGCGATATCGGCCGGCATCTGTTCGCGGGAGCGTTGCTGCAAGGCGTCTATCTCGGCTCGGGTTATTGGGCGGTCGCGCAAGGGCTGGGCGTGGGCATCATGGCCCTGCTCGGCGCGCTGCAACCGCTGTTGACCGCGGCCGTCGCCGCGCGCCTGTTCGGCGAACGGCTCTCTCCGCGTGCCTGGGGCGGCCTGCTGCTGGGTCTGCTCGGCGTCGCGCTCGTGCTGGCGCCGAAGATCGCGGCGAGCGGTGCGCCGGTTGCGCATGGGGCCGCTCATGCGCCCGAATGGTTCGTCGTGACGACAGCGGTCCTTGCCATCTTCGCGATCACGGCGGGAACGCTGTACCAGAAAAGCTCGCTCGCGCAATCCGATATCCGCACCGCCAGCGCACTGCAAAACGCCGGCGCGGCCGTGGTCGCGCTCGTGCTGGTGCTCGCGCTCGGCGAGCACCGCTTCGTTGCCTCGACGACCACCTGGGTTTCACTGCTGTGGGGCATCGTCATGCTGTCGGGTGTCGCGACCACGCTGCTCGTCTGGATGGTCCGGCGCGGCGATGCGTCGCGCGCAACCGCGCTGTTGTTTCTCGCACCGCCGCTTGCCGCGCTCGAAAGCTACCTGCTGTTCGGCGAAACGCTGGGCGCGCTGCAACTTGCGGGCTTCGGCGTGGCGCTGGCCGGCGTGCTGCTGGCGCGCTCGAAATAGCCTGCAGAAGCAAAGCGCGCCGCGCTCAGTCGACCGTGTCCGCGCCTGCGGGAATGTGTTCGCGCACGGCCTTTCCCGGACCCGGCGACCACGCCGGCCGCGATTTCCGCCCCGTATCCATGACGACCAGATAATGGCCCGCCCATGGCGTTGTCTTGCGCGAGGCCTTGAGGATCCACATCGACTGCCCCTCGGCGGCGCGCGCCTCGTATTGGGCGTCGAGCACGCCGTGATGATCGAAGAAAGTGTTGAGCGTCGAAGGAATGCGCACACAGCCCTTTGAATGCCGCATGCCGAGCAGCGGTTCGAGTTTCTCGGGATCGGTGGCGTGCATCTGGAAGCGCATCGGCGACTTGCCGCCCTTGCCCCAGCCGCGCTCGCCTTCCGCCCAGCCGAAATCGTAGATGCGCATGTCGCGCGCGCCGTAGCCGCGGATCTGGTACTCGTTCAAGGTGCCTTCGGCGCGGAAGTCCATGTTGCCGGGCACGTGCTGGAACACGCCGAGCGGTGTCAGGAAGTGATCGTAGGTGCCGGGGCGGCCGGTCGATACCGGCGATGCGCCGATCATCGACCATGCCTCATCGGGCCGCGCGCGGAAGTAGACGAAGAGCGCCTGCACGTTCGGGCTCCGGTCGACCAGCACGACATACTCATTGGCGAGATCGCCATGACCTTCCTCGGCCAGCCGATGTTGCAGCAGGCGGCCATAAGCCTGCTGGTCCACGGCCGGCACCGTCAGACGCCGGCTCACTTCCTTTGCATAAGCCTCACGCATCGCAAGCGCGCCCGCTGGCGGCATGCCGGTGCGCTGCGCGAGGTTCGGCTCGGGCGGCTCCGGCGGCAGCGGCACTTCCGGCACCTGGGCTTCGGAAGCCGCGCTGGCGGCACTGGCGGCACTGGCCGCTGAGGCTGCGCTCGCCGCCGCGGCTTCGGAGGCCGCGCTTGTCGCAGACGCGCTGGACGCCGCTGCAGGCGCAGGCGTCGGAACAGGCACGGGCATCGCGGGAAGCGCACGCGCCGGGGCGCTGGCGGCACCCGGTGCGCTCGCATCAGGCAGTATGGGCGGCATGGGCGCGGCGGGCGCCGTCGCGTGCTCTTGCGTGAGCGTTCCCTGCGCCACGGCCGATACCGCATTCAATATCAGCGCGCCTGCCAGAAACCGTGCGCCGATGATGCTCTTCTTCCTTGTCTTGCTCTTTCCTGCCTGATGCATCGAGATGAATGTTCCGCTTTGACTGGATTGCGCGAACGGTCCGTGGACGCGTCGCTTCGGTCGATGGAAGCACGCCACCGCCCTGCGGACACGCGCCCGTAGCGACGAAAAAGCCGGTGTGGTTGAGGCACCGGCTTGACCGCCATTCCAACGTTCGTCAATCAAGCCTCAGCAAGGTTCATTCCGGGCGATCGCAGAACTTGCAAAGCAAGCGCTCAATGCAGACGGATGGAGGCATCGCCGGAAGCGGATGCGCGGGCACGCAGCGGCGCATCGAGCAAGCGCAGATGGCACAGCTTCTGGGCAATTGCTTCGCCGATGTAAGGCACATCGGTATCGAGCCGAACGGTGGCATAGGCATCGGCGGTGCCTGCGCCATGGATCTGGATGTCGCTCGCGTAGTCGCCGAGCTCATGTTCCAGGAAGCGCCGCACATCGCGCGCGGCGCAGCGCGCGGGAAGATTCCATACAAGCAGGTTCATCGCCGTCACCTTCTGGCACGCACACGAACGGGTACAGGCTTCGCGCGACGCTGCTGCACATGACGCGCGGCAAGCGTGCCGACAACGAAGAGAGACACATAGACGACGATCATGATGGCTCCACGGCAAGTGACAGGTTTGCTCAGTCTATTCCCGTAGACCCGCACCGAGCCGCGACATTCCGTCTTTTTCGATTGATCTTCACAATCGGCTGGATGCGCACCGGCAATGACCCCGTTGTACGCTTACTGGCCGTTACAGGACATGCTGGAAAGATTCGGGTAGCGGTTAGGCCAGTCGCCGGCCATCGCCGACTGCGCGTCTTTCAGCGTGATGTCGCCGGTGCAGACGCAGCGCTTCAGATAGACGGCAAGCCGTTCCTTGCGACGCTGCCCCGCGCGTCCTTCCCAGCGGCGCAGATCGAGATTCGCGGGTGAATTGGGCGAACCGCCCAGCAGGACCGGCATGCGGTGGTCGAGCGCATATTCCGATGCGAACGAAGCATCGATGCTGCGCTGCTTGAGCAGGCGCTCCTTCTGCCGCATCTGGCTTTCGAACGACGGCAGCACGCGGTCCACGTAGCCCGGCACGCAGATCGTGTCGACGATGGTCGCCTGGGTCACACGCGCATCGAGCCATTCCGCGCGCTGGGCCTGCGACATGCCCGGCGCGAACGCGAACATCGCGCAGGTACAGGCGAGCGCCGCGCGCACGGAGAAGCGGCCACGCCTGGCGCGCCGCTTCCGCCTCTCGATGACTTTCTTATCCCTTCGATTCATGCCTCTCGGTGCAATCCATCGTGCGGCCGGACGGCGCCGCTTTGTTATTGGAGAAGATCGGAGGGTCAATTAAAACACATGAATGGCGCGCCGCACGCCAACCATCGTTTGCGCGCCACGAAACAGATCAGGCGATACACGCGAAAAACGGCGCCCCACAGAGCGCCGTTTCCTGTTGCGGACCGACTCAGGCAGGCACCGATTCCGCCTTCTGCGCACGTGACCAGACGCGATGCTGGCCCATGGCCTCGATGAAGCGCTTCATCACGTCCTTGACGTCGCTGCCCACGGCGATGCCGTCATCGCCCGTGGGAAGATGCGAGGCCGCCAGCAGGTCTTCGCCGTCCGCGACAGCCGCGATGGCCTTCAGATGCTTGAAGGATTCGAGCACGAAATGACGCGCGTCACCGGATTCGGACAGCGCCTTCGCGCTCGCCTTGCCGCCGGCGACGACCACGCCGTCGAACATGATCGACGGCATGCCGAGGATGGTCGCATCCGGCTCGACGCCCTGGGCAGGTTGCGCGAGCGTCGGCGAGATGACCTTGCCGTGCGCGCCTTCAGCCGTGAGTGCGTCCTTGATGGCCTGGATGGTCGCCGCGTCCGCGCCCGGCGCGGCGAGGATGGCGACCTTGCGCGTCTTGACCGAAGGCGGCGTCTTGGCAACGATCGACAGCGCCTTCGACTCGTTCACCGACGGCGTGCCCAGTTCCTCGGCGCTTGCGCTCTTCTTCGGCACGGGCAAACCGAGATTCTCGGCGACCCGCGACGCGAGGGTCGCGTCGATATTGGCGAGGATACCGAGCTGCCGCTCGCGGATCGGCTTGCGTTCGACCTTGCTCAACTCGAACGAGTAAGCGCCCACGATGTGATCCTTTTCGGGATCCGTCATGCTGTTCCAGAACAGCGTCGCCTGCGAGTAGTGGTCCTTGAACGACGGGCTGCGCACGCGGATCTTCGAGCCTTCCACGCGCTCCGTGTAGGTCTCGAAACCGCCGCCCGCAGCGGCAGGCGGGGTTTCCTTCGGCCAGCCGCCGTCGATTGAATTCGGTTCGTACGATGCCTGACCCTTGTCGATCGTCATGCGATGCATCGCGTCGCGCTGGCCGTTGTGCAGCGGCGCGAGCGGCCGGTTGATCGGGATCTCGTGGAAGTTGGGACCGCCGAGGCGGCTGATCTGCGTGTCGGTGTAGGAGAACAGCCGGCCCTGCAGCAGCGGATCGTTCGTGAAGTCGATGCCCGGCACGATATGTCCCGGACAGAACGCCACCTGCTCGGTCTCAGCGAAGAAGTTGTCGGGATTGCGATTGAGCGTCAGCTTGCCGATCATCTGCAGCGGCACGAGGTCTTCGGGGATGATCTTGGTCGGATCGAGCAGATCGAACGGGAACTTGTGCTCGTCCTCTTCCTCGACGACCTGCACGCCCAGTTCCCATTCCGGATAGTCACCGTTGTCGATCGCTTCCCACAGATCGCGGCGATGATAGTCCGGGTCCTTGCCCGCGAGCTTCTGCGCTTCGTCCCACAGCAGCGACGCCGAGCCGATGGTCGGCCGCCAGTGGAACTTGACGAAGCGTCCCTTGCCCTGCGCGTCCACCAGCCGGAACGTGTGGATGCCGAAGCCTTCCATGGTCCGCAGGCTCTTCGGGATGGCGCGGTCGGACATGGCCCACAGCACCATGTGCGCCGATTCCGGCACGAGCGAGACGAAGTCCCAGAAGGTGTCGTGCGCGGAGCCGCCCTGCGGCATCTCGTTGTGCGGCTCGGGCTTCACGGCATGCACGAAGTCGGGAAACTTGATCGCGTCCTGTATGAAAAACACCGGCATGTTGTTGCCGACCAGATCGAAATTACCTTCCTCGGTGTAGAACTTGACCGCGAAGCCGCGCACGTCGCGCACGGTGTCCGCCGACCCGCGCGAACCCTGCACGGTCGAGAAGCGCACATAGACGGGCGTTTCCATCGACGGATCCTGCAGGAACGCCGCCTTGCTCAGCGCCGCCTGCGATTCGTACACCTTGAACACGCCGTGCGCCGCCGATCCCCGCGCATGCACGATGCGCTCGGGAATGCGTTCGTGGTCGAAGTGCGTGATCTTTTCACGCATGATGAAATCTTCGAGCAGCGACGGACCGCGTTCCCCGGCGCGCAGGGAATTCTGGTTATCGGCGATCTTGACGCCGTGATTGGTCGTCAGGGCTTGACCGGTAGCATCGGTGCGAAAGGTTTCGAGCGCTTCCACCTTCGCGTTGCTGTTGCTGTGCGAAGGCACGCGAGCGACGCCGCTCGCCGGTAGCTTCTTTGTTGCCATGTGTGGGGACTCCGGGTGTGAGGTTCGTCTGATCGTCTCTCACCCGCGCAAGCAACGTTCCTGTTCGGAGGCACACTCCGGGCGCAACAGCGGCACGAGCCTCAGCATGCCGATGCAAACATCAGTCAAATTCGCGGCATCGCGTGGCAGGGCGATCGCATCCCGCCCGAGCAGCCATTCCCGCAGCACGCCGCCCAGAAACGCATGGACCACGCCGGCCGCGCGCTTTACATCCAGTCCGGGCGGCAACTGCCCCCGCGCGACCGCATGCGCAAGATGGCGTCCGAACTGCTCCCGGCCGCCGACCGCCGCGTCGCGCTGCATGTCGAAGATGCACGCCGTGATGTTCGTGTGCTCGGATTTCGTGTAGAGCACCTCGCACAGGCGGCGGTTGCGCGGCGCCACCACCACCGTGCCCAGGAAATACAACAGCCGCTGACGGATCTCGCCGAGCGGATCCGGGTCCGCGCCATCGTCGACGGCATTGGCGAACACGTCCATCGGCAGCGTTACGCGCTGCATCACCTCGGCGAGCAACGCGCGCTTGTTGCGGAAATGACCGTAGACCGCGCCACGCGTAAAGCCGGCCCGCAGCGCGACCGCGTCCAGCGTGGCGGCCGATACGCCCTGCTCGGCGAATACGCATTCGGCCGCGTCGAGAATCTGCTCGCGTGTTGCAAGCGCTTCCTGTCGTGTCCGCTTCATCCGCCGTCGCACCGTTCCACGCGCCCCGCGCGTCAGGCCGGTTTGCGCTCCGCCGAAGCGTCGCCGTCGCCGTCTTCGTCTTCGTCTTCGTCCTCTTCATCGCGGCTGCCGCGCAGCATGCGCGGCGAGACTTCATCGAGCCTGTCGCCCAGCATGCGCCGCACGCTCACATAGAAGACCGGAATCAGCAGCAGCCCGAACACCGTCGCGAACAGCATGCCGCCGATCACCCCGGTGCCGATCTCATGCCGCGACACCGCACCCGCGCCCGACGAGAGCACGAGCGGGAGGACGCCGAGGATGAACGCCAGCGAGGTCATCAGGATCGGCCGCAGGCGCAGGCGTGCGGCCTGCAGCACCGCGTCGCGGAGCGTGAGGCCGTCTTTCTGGCCTTCCACCGCGAACTCGACGATCAGGATCGCGTTCTTGGCACCCAGTCCGATCACCGTGACGAGCCCGATCTTGAAGTAGATGTCGTTCGGCACGCCGAAGAGCCCGCAGAACACCAGCATGCCCAGCATGCCGAGCGGCACGACGAGCAGCACGGAGACGGGAATTGACCAGCTTTCGTAAAGCGCCGCCAGGCACAGGAACACCACGACGATCGAAAGCGCCATCAACAGCGTCGCCGACGAGCCCGACAGCAGTTCCTGATATGACTGCCCGGTCCAGTTCGCCGCGAAGCCGTGCGGCAGTCCGTGATCGACGATGTGATCGAGCGTGTTCATCGCTTGGCCCGTCGAATAGCCGGGCGCCGAATTGCCGACGATCTCGATCGCCGAATAGCCGTTGTAGCGCGGCAGCTCGGTCGGACCGTAGGCCCATCTGGCAGCGACGACGCTCGCGAGCGGCACCATGTTGTACGGCGCGATCGACGTGTTGGCGGGCGAGGGATCGACTGGCGTCGTGAAGCCGCGCGAGGCGGCGCCCGTCCCGTTGCTCGTGCTGTTGGCCGCAAACGTGCCCGGCGTGAACAGATGTTGAAAGGCATCGAGCCCCATCCGGTACGGCGCGTCCGCCTGGAGATAGACCCGCTTCACGCGGCCGCCGTAAGTGAACTGGTTGACATAGGACGGCGCCAGCTCCATTCCGAGCGTCTGGTAGACATCCGTGAGCGAGAGACCCATCGCCTGCGCCTGCGTGCGGTCCACCGCGATGTCCAGCTGCTGCTGGTAAGGCAACGAGTTCGGACGGATGCCTGCCAGCACGGGACTTTTCGCGGCATCGGCGAGCAGAGTGTGTTCCGCCTGCCCCAGCTCGGCGCGCGACTGGCCCGCGCGCGCCTGCAGAAACATGTCGACGCCGCCGAACTGGCTCAGTCCGCGGATGGTCGGCAGATTGACGACGAAGATCTGCGCGTCCGCGATGCCGGACAGGATCCGGTTCATGCGCGGGATCAGCGCCATGGCCGTCGCGGACCGCTTGTCCCAGTTCGTGAGCTCGATGAAGGCCATGCCGACGTTCTCGCTCGTGCCGACGAAGCTGAAACCCTCCGGCTGGAAAATCCCGGCGATGTCACGGCTCACGTCGCTTCGGGCGAGCGTGTCGCGCACTTCGTCCATCACGTGCGCGGTGCGCTGCAAGGTCGCGCCGGGCGGCAGGTTGACGAGAGCGAGCACGAAGCCCTGGTCCTCGTCCGGCACGAAACTCGTGGGCAGACGCGCATACAGGAAGCCAGCCAGCACCGCGACCAGCGCGAACGCCATCATCCAGCGCGGCGCCCGGCGGATCATGCGGCCGGCCTGGGCCACGTAGCGTGACGCGGTCCAGTCGAAGAGCCGGTCGAACCCGCGATAGAACGCGTTCTTCTCCTTCCGATGATGCGGCTTGAGGATCGCTGCGCACAGCGACGGCGTGAAGGACATGGAGAGGAAGGCGGAGCAGCCCATCGAGATGGCGATCGTCAGCGCGAACTGCGCGTAGATGATGCCCGTCGCGCCCGGTTGCAGCGCGGAAGGCACGAACACCGCCGTCAGCACCACGGTAATGGCGACGATCGCACCCGTGATCTGTGTCATGGCCTTGTGCGTCGCTGCTCGCGGCCGCGTGCCCTCCTCGCTCATGATGCGCTCGACATTCTCGATCACGACGATCGCGTCATCCACCACGATGCCGATGGCGAGCACCATGCCGAACAGCGTCAGCTGGTTGAGGGTGAAGCCGAGCGCGGCGAGGCCGATGAAGGTGCCGAGCAGCGCGACCGGAATCACGAGCACCGGAATGATCGTCGCGCGCAGGTTCTGCAGGAACACCAGCATGACGAGGAACACCAGCGCGATGGCTTCGGCCAGCGTGCGGACGACGTCCTCGATCGATGCCGTGATGAACGGCGTGGTGTCGTACGGCACGGACCATGTGACGCCGGCGGGCAGGTCGCGCGCGAGCGTGTCCATCGTGGCCTTCACGGCGCGCTCCACTTTCAGCGCGTTGGCGCCCGGCAGCAGGAAGACGGCGAGGCCGCCAGCTGGTTTGCCGCGATAGGACGCCGCCACGCCGCCGGTCTGCGGCCCGAACGAAATGCGCGCGACGTCGCTCAGCCTGACCGTCGTGCCGCTGCTGTTCGACAGGACGATGATGTCGCGGAACTGTTTCATCGACGAGAACAGCGAGTCTCCCGACACGGTCGCCGTGAATGCCTGCCCCTCGATGGCCGGGTCCGCGCCCAGCGAGCCGGCCGGGAACTGCGCGTTCTGCTGGGCCACCGCATTGAAGACCTGCGTGGTCGAGAGTCCGTAGCTTTGCAGCTTGTCGGGGTCGAGCCAGATGCGCATCGCGTATTCGGAGCCGAGCAGGGTCGTGTTGCCGACACCCGTGACCCGGCCGATGGCCGGCTGGATCCGCGAGGCGACGATGTCGGACAGCTCCCCAGACCCGATGCCCGGGTTGTTCGACTGCAAGGCAATGAACATCAGGATGTCCGGGCTCGACTTTGCGACCACCACGCCTTGTTGCGTGACCTGCGAAGGCAGCAGCGGCTGCGCCAGCGCGACCCGGTTCTGCACCTGCACCTCGGCGATGTCCGGGTTGGTGCCCGTCGCGAAGCTGAGGGTGATCCGCGTCTGGCCGTTCGATCCCGAGGTCGAACTGAAGTACAGCAGGTTGTCGATGCCGGTGAGCTGCTGCTCGATCACCTGCGTGACGGTCGATTCCATGGTCTCGGCGTTCGCGCCGGGGTATTGCGCGGTGACCGTCACCTGCGGCGGCGCGATGTCCGGATAAGACGCAATGCCCATGCTGCGCACCGCCACGATCCCGAACAGCGACATCAGCACGGCGATGACCCACGCGAACACCGGACGCTCGATGAAGAAACTCGGCATGGGCAGCCTCCTCTACTTCGTCACGCCGGACGAGGCCGGCGCGGGAGCTTGCCATGCAACAGTCGCGACCTTCGCCCCCTCGTGCGCCGCCTGGAGCCCGGTCACGATGACCCGGTCGCCGTCACCGAGTCCGCGCGTGACGATCCAGTCGTTACCGTGGCTCTGGGCGGCCTCCACGTCACGGCGCGCGACCGTGTCGTGTGCATCGACGGTCAGCACGTAGGCACCCGCGGTATCGCGCAGCAAGGCTTCTTGCGGAATCAGGAACACGCCGTTCTGCCGCCCCAGGTCGACGGTCAGCGTCACGTACATGCCCGGCAGGAGGCGCCGTTCCGGGTTGGCGACCCGCGCCCGCAGATTGACGGCCCCGGTCGCGGCATTCACCGTGACGCCGGAGAAGTCGATCGTCCCGGCGCTGCCGTATGGCGCGCCGTTGGGCAGCGCGATGCGCACGGTGGTCTCGGCAGGCTTCGCAAGTTCGATGGCAGGCTGGCTCGATGGCTGTTCCAGCGTGACGAGATCGGCGGAGCTGATCGTGAAGTTCACGTACATCGGATCGATCGTCTGGATGGTCGTCAGCAGCGTGCCGTTGCCGCCGCTGTCGGACGTGCCGCTGCCCACCACCGCGCCCGCCGTGACCTGCTGCTGCCCCGCAATGCCGCTGATCGGCGCGGTCACGCGCGTGTAGTCGAGCGACACGCGCGCGCTCTGCACGGCCGCTTCATCGGCCTGTACCTTGGCCGCGGCGCTGCGCTCGGCGGCGTCGGCGTTATCGACCGTCTGCTGCGACACCGAGCCGACCGGCAGCAGCCGGCGATCGCGCGCCGCCGTGATCCGGTTGTTGACGGCCACGGCGCGGTCCTGCGCCAGCACCGCCAGCGCCGTGTCGAGCTGCGCGCGGTAGAACGCCGGATCGATTTCGAAGAGCAGTTGCCCGGCCCGCACCGCCGCGCCCTCGGTGTAATTGCGCCTGAGCAGCAGTCCGGACACGCGCGCGGTGACGTTGGCGCTGTAATACGGCGACAGGCGTCCGACGAAGCTTCGCTCGAGCGGCACCGAGCGCGGCTGCACCGTCACGGTCGCGACGCGCGGCGGCGCGGGCGGCGCCGGACTCTTCGAACAGGCGGCAAGCACGATCGGACACAGGCACGACAAGGTCGCGCGTCGAAGGCGTGACGTCATATGAACTCCGCTCTTGCGGGTGACGGATGCGAGCGGTCTCTCCCTCCCGACACGCCCGCCGCTCGCTGCCCGGTCGTGTGGAGCCCAAGCGGGATCGCCGGATCAGCCGGATGCAGCGGCAGCGTGCGCAGCCGGCTCGGGCGCAATGCCAGCGTGATCCTGCTGCCAGCCGCCGCCGAGATTCTTCACGAGCAGCACGTGGCTTTGGGTCAGCAGCGCCTCGGTGTCGCGCAGGCTCTGCCATGCCTGGATCAAGGTCAGGCGCTGCGCGAGCACGTCCTGCTGACTGGCCGCGCCGGCATCGAACTGCGCTTGCTTGCTCGCGAACAGCCGCAGGTTGTCGTTCAGCACCTTCGCGACCGCGTGCTCCTGAGTCTGCAGATGGTTGATCGAGGACAGGCTGTCTTCGACGCTCTGGAACGCCGCCAGCACCGTATTGCGATACGTCGCGACGCTCTCGTCGTAGCGCGCGCGAGCCTCGTGTTCGGCGGCCGTGCGCGCACCGCCGTCGAAGAGGGTCTGCGCGAGATCGGGGCCGAGCGTCCAGAAGCGGTACGGCACGGTGAACAGATGCGCGAGCGTGTCGTGCGCGAAGCCGCCGTCGGCAGACAGCGAGAGCGTCGGAAAGAACGCGGCCACCGCCACGCCGATGCCCGCATTGGCCGCCGCCGCCGAGCGCTCGGCGCTGACCACGTCATAGCGACGTTCGAGCAACTGCGCCGGCAGCGCGAGCGGCACGGCGGGCGCGACGAAGCGATAGTCGGGATCGGCGGCGATGCTGAACGACGCGGGCGGCACCCCGGTCAGCACGGCGATCGCGTGTTCGTCCTGCTCGCGCGCCGTGGCGGTTGCCTGCAACAGGGCGGTGATCGTTTCGAAGGTCTGCTGGGCGGACAGGACATCGTCGCTGGACGCGTAGCCTTCTGCCAGGGCGGTCTGGGTCATCGCGAGAAGGCGGGCGTCGATGTCCCGTTGCGCGTTCAGCGCCTGGAGGTCGTAGTCCGCTTGCCGCAGTGCGAAGTACGTCATCGCCAGACTCGCGGCGATGGATATGCGCGTGCCGGCCAATTGCGCATCGGAAGCCTGCGCGTTCGCCTTGGCTTCCTCGATCTGCCGCCGCACCGCGCCCCACAGATCCAGCTCCCAACTCACTGAGCCGAGCATGACCACGCTGTTGCCCGGCACGGCGGCGGGCGCGCCGGAATTCCGCGCCGCGCCCGCCGCCTGCGCGGCGCCGCCGGAACGCGTCCCGGAGAAACCCGCCGTGACGGTCGGAAACAGGCCGGCGCGGTTGGCCGCGACCGTCGCGAGCGCGACGCGATACGCCGCTTCGGCCACCGCAATCGACTGGTTTGCCTGCAAGGCCTGTTCGACGAGCTGATTCAGGCGCTCGTCGCCATACATGCGCCACCAGGTGCTGTCGATGGCGGCTTGCGGATTCGCGTCGGCGCGTTGCCAGTCGGTGCCTTCCTTGAAGCTTTGTGGCACCTGGATCGCGGGCCGCTGGTAGTCCGGACCGAGCATGCACGCCGCGAGGGGCAGCAGCACGGCAAGCGCCGCCACACGACGCCAGTTCAAGCGGCGTAGTGCAACGGGCCTGGGTGCGAAGAGCCGGAAAGCTGTTTTCACGCACATTCTCTTTTTTATTGAATTGGCCGTGCAGTGCGACTTGATTCGAATGTCCGCGTCCGGAGCCTTCGAGGCGCTGCGCGTGGTTCGTCGCCATGGACGAAGAAATCTTATCGACGTCGCGCGCCGATTTCGACGAGGCAGAGGCGAATCGCAGATTCGCTATCGCCGATTCTTTTGCGCGATGGATACGCAAGGTCTTTCGGCATGCAGACCGTTACGCACGTGGAGGAGGAATTTGAGAAGCGCCGTCTGGGAAGAAGGCAGGATGCCGAAGACAAAGAATTGCAGCAGAGGCCGCTGCGTCAGCCGGTAACCGGCGACGCAGCGGAAGCGGGACGATCTCCCTCAGCTGCCCGCGGCCGGCGACAGCGCGCCGAGCTTGTCCGCGGTGACCTTCTGCAGCGCGATGATGCGGGTCATCGCCGCGTGATTGCCCGTGGTCTCGTCGATCATCTTCGCCACGTCCGCTTTCAACTGTGTGCGCGAGCCGCCGTCGAGATAGACCATGTGGCCCGATGGATAAAACGTCGCCGACAGGTTCTGCCGCACGGTCTTGTCGATCAGCGGCATCTGCTGGAGATCGATGACCGTCTGATAGAACGGCGTCACGAAGTCGTACATGCCGTTTGCCGACAGCACCTTCAGGTCCACGTTCAGCGCCATGACCGCCGCCAGGTCACCCGCCGTGTAGAGGATCACGTTGCCCTTGGCATCGACGCCCTTCTGCGCGCCGGTCGGGTCCGTGTGCTTGAAGTCCCAGTTGAGGAACGCCTGGTCGTTGAGGTCGGTGAACGATGACGTCGAGGTGAATTTCAGCTGCTCGTTCAGATAGCTGTTCCACATCGTCGTGTACACGCCGCTGACCGCCGTCATGGTCGGATCGTTGCCGCCGGAGTTCGGATCGATCTTGCCCGCGATGCCCGTCGAGATGGCCGTCACGCGCCCGTCGTACGAACCGAGCGCTTCGCCCTTCGCCTTGAGCAAGGTGGTCAGGAACAGCGAGTTGCCGCGGCTGTCGTAAGCAGCAATGTCGAGACTCCAGGCCAGCAAGGTGGCCTTCTCGATGCCCGTGTATTCGGACAGCTTTTCGACCACTTCGTCGTCCGTCTGCGGAAACTTGCGCAGCGCATTCAGATAGTCCGTGCGCGCGAACTCCGCGACCTCTTCGACGAACGTGAGCAGGTTGGTCGGCGTCGGGTGCACGCCGAGCTTCTTGTGATACCACGCGTCGGCTGACGCCGTCGGCAAGGCGCCGACAGGATTGCCCGCCTGGGCGTAATCCAGAATGGACGATTGCAGCGTGACGCCGTTCAGGTCGATGCCATCCTCATGCAGCTTGTAGGCCAGCACGCAGCTGCGCGCCGTGCCGTAGGACTCGCCGAACAGGAACTTGGGCGAATTCCAACGGTTGTTCTTCGTCAGATAGCGCTTGATGAACTGCGCGATCGATCCCGCATCCTGATCCACGCCCCAGAAATCGCGGTTCTTGTTCGGCGCGATGGCGGCCGAGTAGCCGGTCCCCACCGGGTTGATGAAGATCAGGTCGCTGCGGTCGAGCAGGCTGTCCGGGTTGTCTTCCATCTGGTAAGGCGCGGGCGGCGTGAAGCTCGGCATGGCGGTCTTGATGCGGCGCGGCGCGAACGAGCCCAGCAGCACGAACACCGACGACGATCCCGGTCCGCCGTTATAAAAGAACATCAGCGGCCGGGTCTCTTCCTTCGCGCCGTCCTTCGTAAACGCGACGTAGAACATCTTCGCGTTCGGCTTCGAGCTGCTCGGATCGACCGTCACGAGATGGCCGACCGTCGCCGTATAGGCAATCTTCGCGCCGCCGATGGTCACGCTGTGATGCGTGATGGCCGCGTTCTCATCGGCCTCGCTGGCCTCGACGGCGTCGTCGGGACCGTTGCCGTAGGCGACCGGATCGAAATACGGCTGGTCCGTCTTCGCGGACGAGGTCTTCTTCGCCGCTTTCTTCGCTGCCGGGACCGCCGGAGCCGCCGCCTGCGATGCAGGCGCGGCTTCGGCGGAGGGGTGCTTCGCTGCCAGTGGATCGGAGTTCATCGTCGTCGCTCCAGAATCGTCGTCGTGGTTGTTGTTCACTGTCGGTGCTGCCTGCTCGTTGCTTCAACTCAACTCAATTCAATTCAAACGCACTCAGCCCTTGGACGACTTGAGCGCCGCCGCGATCTTGCCGCCGTCCGGGCTGCCCAGCCCGGTGCAGGCATCCCAGCCGGCCGAGGCTGAAAAGGTGCCGTTATTGCCTTCGGTGATGTCGTGGAACGCGGTCTGCGCCTTGTACAGCTTCGGATTCACGAAGCCGGCCGGCGACCCGTTGAGCGCATTGATGCGCGCGATCAACGCGGCCCACAACGGCGCGACGGCGCTCGTCCCGCCGACCACGGTTTCTTCACCGTCGATCAACACTTCGTAGCCGGTTTGCGGCGAGGCGTCGCCCGCCACATCCGGCACGCCGCGCTTCGCGAGCGCCGCATGCCTGCCGTTGCGCGTGACCGAAAGCCCTTTCTGCCAGACCGGCAGCGCGAAGACACTGGACACGCCACCGCCGCCCGAGCCGCCCTGGTCGCCGTCGTTCCAGGCCACCTCGCTGCCGATCCCGCTCGCCGAGGCCGTCAGGCTCGTGCCGCCGCAGCCGAGCACATACGGGCTCGATGCCGGGAAGTCGACGTGATCGGCGCCGTCGCTGGCGCCGTCGGACGAGCCGCTGTCGCCGGATGCGGCGCACACGGTCACGCCGAGCGCAGCCGCGCTTTGCAGCACCGCGTTGAAGGCGCTGATCGACTGCGACGACCAGTTGGACTCCGGGCCGCCCCAGCTGATCGAGATCACCGAAGGCTGGTTGCTTGAATCGTGCAGCGCGCGATTGACGGCATCGACGAAACCGGCGTCGCTGTTCGGCGCGAAGTAGACGGCGATGCGCGCGGCCGGCGCGATCGCCCCGGCGATTTCGATGTCGAGCGTCACTTCGCCGTCAGGACCGTTCGGATTGCCGGTGGGCGCGTTCTTCGCGTTGTCGACGCCGACTGAAATCACCGTCGGCGCCTTCACGCCGAGCTTCTTGAAATAGGCGCTGAGATCGCTGTCGCGGTAGCCGCCGCCCAGTTCGATGATCGCGATGCACTGCCCGGCGCCGTCGCCGTCGGGGAAGTCATAGAGGCGCGCGAGGTCGACCGGCGTGAACGACGCAGGCGCCGCGCCGCGCGCGGGCTTGAAGGGCGGCCGGAAACGGAAGTGCGGACGCGCCTGCGGCTTGCTGTCGAGGCCGAGCACGGCGGTCACGGCGTCGTGCATGTCGTCGGGCACGTTGACCGGACCCGCGCGGCCGCGATATTCGCCGATGTTGTGATGTTGAAAGCGTTCGAGTTTCACATCGAAAGCTTTCTGGAATTGTTCGATGGTGCCTTTCAGCACGACACTGCGCGTCTCGGTTTCCGCCCGCACGACGGTCAGGCCGTATTGCTTCGCGAAGGCCTTGACCTTCTCGACGTCTGCGTCGGAGGCGGTGAAACGTTTGTCGAACTCGGCGCGCGAAACGGGTTGAGCGGGCGCATCGCCCGCATCGATGCGCGCCATCATCTCCTTGAAGCCCGCCTCGTCCTTGCGCCGCAGCATCACGATCACTTCGATCTGTTCGCCGGGATCGCACGCGCCGATGCATTTGGCGCCTTCGGGATGAATCTTGTCGCTGCCGCTGACCGGTTGCTTCGCCATGATGTCAATACTCCTCGTTGGCCTTGCAGTTCACAGGTGACCGATCCTGCCGCTCTCGCGTGTCGCGACGCGCTGTACGCACGTCGCTCATCGTCTTATTTTCCGGGCGTGAAAGCAATTGCTCGGACCGTTGACGAGAGCATGCAGTTCCATTGAGACAAACGATGTCTCCAAATGAAGGATCCCGGATGATGAAGGCAACGAGGGGGTAACGGCTAATGCGCGGGCCGCTCTTCGTCATATTCGGGCCGCGCGCCCTGCTGCAGCCACGGCTCGCGATGCCTGCACCACAGCTCGTAGTCCGGCTCGAACACGCCGGTCTGATCGAAGGCGCCGAGCGGCAGATCGATTTCGTCGCGCGACACGAATTCCATATACGCCACCGAGCCGCACACCGGACAGAAATGCCGCCGCCCCTGCCCGGAACTCTGCCAGGTCGATACACTGCCGCTCATCGTCACGGCGCCGCGCGCATAGATCACGTAGGCGCCGAACGCCGATCCATGCACCTGCCGGCACGTCATGCAGTGGCACATGCCCACGCGCTTGTGCGGGCCTGCCGCGCGAAAGCGGAAAGCGCCGCATGCGCAGCCGCCCTCGTGAACCGTCGCACTGGTTTCGTCGCCCTGTTTGACATTCATCGTGCTCTCCCGGGAATGATCATTGCACCGGCGCGCCTGCCGCGCCCCCTGGTTTGTTACGATAACCCTTCACGATCGGAGATGGCACTCATGAGCACAGCGAGCACGGCCGGCAGCACCCGCACCTTGTCCCTCCTGAAGCTTCTACCCGGCGCCGGATCGGACTTCGGTCCGGCCGCCACCGACCTCGTCGCTCACGTTCTCTCGCATGCCCGTTTCGACACCGCCGCGCAGACGCACGCGCCGCGCGAAACCTTCCGCAGCGTCACGGTCGATGACGCCATGAACGATTCCTACGTGTTCCCGCTCGGACAAACCGGCCAGTCGATCGTGCTGACGGGTTACCGGATCGCGGCGGGCTTCATCGCCGAACGCGCCGCCGACGAATGGCTCGAACTGGCGCACAAGGAACGCCTCGGGCGCGGCCTGCCCGCCACGCCGGACGGCAACGAACCGCACCTCGCGCCCGATCCCGCCGAAGCGGACCAGTTGCTCGACCGCGCCGCCGAGTGCGCGCAGTGCATCCTGGAACCCGTGGCGGCCGATCCCGTCCTGGCGCTGTTCGAGACGCACTATCGCGGCGGCCGCGAGTTCCTGCGGCTGACGTGGGAAGGCCTGCCGGAAGATCTCGTGCCCGAGTCGCGCCGCCCGCTCGCCGCGCTGGCGCAGGACGGCGCCCGGCGCGAGAAGCGCGATTACGATCCCTACGGACTCGACGGCACGGACGTGTATGACGTGGACCGGCCGCTTGCGTATCGCGAGAAGATCGGGCCGTTTCTGTTCACGATGACCTACCGCCACGAGTATCCGCAAGTGGACGACGAGCGCCTCGGCACGGCGTTCGCGGTGTTCCACGAAGCGGGCAGCGACATCGTCGCGGCGGCGGTCAAGCTGCAACTGGTCAAGGTGCCGCCGTTGCAGAGCAGCGCCGACCTCGTCTACACGCTCGATACCTACTCCGGCGAGATGCTGTCGCTCGCGCTCGCCGCTACCGAGGCGCTCGGGCCCGAGAAGCTCTGCGAGGTGTTCAACGCGCATCGCGTGATCTATATCGGCCTGTGGGAAGTGCGCAAGCCGTGGCGTGGTGAAGGGCTCGGCGTCGCGCTGCTGCATCAGGCGCTGGAGCGGCTGCCCGTCGATGTCGATGGCCGGCCGAACGCGCTGTGCGTCGCACCGGAGCCGTATCAGACCGACATGCGCCACTTCGACACCCTGCCCGCCGTGCTGCGCGAGGAACTGAAGGCGCCCGCGCGGCGCCTCGCGACGCATCTGACGGGCTGGCTCGAGCGCTCGAAGCTGCCCATCGCGACACATTTCTTCGTGCCCATGGCGCGGCATGCCGGCATCGGCTCGGCGGGCGAGAATGCGCGGCTGATCGACCGCATCATGGAAAGCGAGGCCTGATGCCGTGCTCGTCGTCATCGACATGCAGGCTCGGCTGCTGCCGCATCTCGACGGCGGCGAGCAGCTGACTGGCCGCGTCGCGACGCTGATGCGCGCGGCGCGGTTGCTCGACGTGCCGATGCTCGTCACGGAACAGAATCCGCGCGGCATCGGCGGGACGGCGGACGCCTTGCTCGCTCATTGCGATGCGGCTCGCCGGATCGAGAAACAGACCTTCGACGCCACGCTCGAACCCACCTTTATCGCCGCGCTGCCGCCCGCGCCCGGGCCTTTGTGGATCGCGGGCGCAGAGGCGCATGTCTGCGTGCTGCTGACCGTATTGGGACTGCTGCGGCTCGGCTATCGCGTGGAGTACGTGGCGGATGCCGTGGCGTCGCGCCGTCCCGCCGATCGCGCCATCGCACTGGCGCGCGCGCAGCAGGAAGGCGCGCGGCTCACGACGGTCGAAACCACGCTGTTCAACTGGCTCGGCACCTATGCGCATCCGCGCTTCAGGGAGACGCTCGCGCTGATCAAGTGACCGTGCGACCATGGCGTTCTTCCGCTCGCTTGCCGTTGCACGAAGTCGAAGGAGCGCGCCATGACATTCCCAGTTCGCCCGGCCCTGTGCGCCGGCTGCCTGCTTGCCGCCCAGGCCGTGGCGCAGTCGAATGACACGGCGCCTCCGCAGCCGCAGATGCAAACGCCTCCACGAACGCAAACCCAGCCTGAAGTCACGCCGCCGAGCGCCCCGCTCACCCGGGCGCAAGTCCGCGCGGCGCTCGCCCAGGCCCGTGCCGACGGATCCATCCCTCGCTACGGCAACCCGCCCGGACGTTGAGCGTCGCTCACGAAACTGGCAATTTCGCCATCTTCCAGATGATGTGAAGTGCCGGATTTACCGGAACGTGCAGCTATTACCCGCCTTTGCTCCCGGCCTCGCACGGCAGGTGCGTCACGCACCGCATGGCACCGTACTTGCTGATTGCCAGCCGTCGCGGAGTCGAACGTTCGATCAGCATCGGGCCGAGCGCACGCCCCGCGTATCCCATGCACCGCACAGCACTCGAGCACCCGGCGCACGATGTCGCGTTCCGCCGCGGGCGAATGCCTTCATGAAGACCGGAGACTGTGCAGGCATCCGTCCGAACGAGCGAGGAGCATCGAATCGCCATGTCCCCAGCCAATACACCTTCCCAAGACGCCAGCGAAACCGCGCAGCAGCCATCGCGCCGACGGTTCCTGCAATCGGCCGCGGCGGCCGCCGCCGTGAGCGCCGCGCCGCTCGCGCACGCCCAGCAACAGGCCGCTGCACCGGCGCCCGCCCCGCTGCCGCCCGCCGCCGTGCCGACGCTGCCCGTCACGCTGACCATCAACGGTCATCCCTACGAACTGCAAGTCGAGGCGCGCACCACGCTGCTCGATGCCTTGCGCGAGTACGCCGGTCTCACCGGCACGAAGAAGGGCTGTGATCGCGGCCAGTGCGGCGCCTGCACGGTGATGGTCTCAGGCCGGCGCATCAACTCGTGCCTGACGCTCGCGGTGATGCACGACGGCGAATCCGTCACCACCGTCGAAGGACTCGCGCCCGACGGCGACACGCTCGCGCCGATCCAGCGCGCCTTCATCGAGAAGGACGCCTTCCAGTGCGGCTACTGTACGCCCGGGCAGCTGTGCTCGGCGACGGCGCTCATCGCCGAATACCGTGCCGGCGACGCCAGCGCAGTCACGGCCGACGTGCGCTTCCGCCCCGCGCAGCTGTCCGACGACGAGATCCGCGAGCGCATGAGCGGCAACATCTGCCGCTGCGGCGCGTATCCGAACATTGTCGCGGCGGTGAAGTCGGTCGCCTCCAGCAACGCCTGAGGAGACGCACATGGACGCGATCTCCTATCAGCGCGCCGCCGACATCGGCACGGCGCTGCAGGCAGCGAGCCAGCCCGGCACGATGTTCATCGGCGGCGGCACCAACCTGCTCGATCTCATGAAAGGCGGCGTGATGCGGCCGATGAAGCTTGTCGACATCACGCACATCGCCGCGCTCGACGGCATCAGCACGCTGCCCGACGGCGGCTTGCGCATCGGCGCGCTCGTGCGCAACAGCGACGCCGCGAATCACACGTGGGTCCGCGAGCGCTATCCGCTGCTGTCGCAGGCGCTGCTCGCGGGCGCGTCGGCGCAGTTGCGCAACATGGCGACGGTCGGCGGCAACCTGATGCAGCGCACGCGCTGTTCGTATTTCTATGACCCCGGCTTTCCCCAGTGCAACAAGCGCACGCCGGGCAGCGGCTGCGCGGCGCTCGACGGCCATAACCGCATGCATGCGATTCTCGGCGCGAGCCGTCAGTGCATCGCGACGAATCCCTCCGACATGAGCGTCGCGCTTGCCGCGCTGGACGCTGTCGTGCGCGTCACGGGTCCGAACGGCGAGCGGGCCATTCCGTTCGCGGAGTTTCATCGGCTGCCGGGCGAGCGGCCCGATCTCGATACCACCTTGCAGCCCGGCGAGCTGATCACTTCGGTCGATCTGCCGCCGCCGCTGTTTGCCGGACACTCGAAGTACCTGAAGGTGCGGGACCGCGCGAGCTATGCGTTCGCTTTGGTGTCCGTCGCGGCCGCGTTGCAGATGGACGGCAACACGATCCGTCAGGCGCGCATCGCGCTGGGCGGTGTCGCGCACAAGCCGTGGCGCGCGAACGCGGCCGAACAGGCGCTTGCCGGCAAGCCGCTCGATCCCGCCACGCTGCAGGCGGCCGCCGCACTCGCGGTGCAAGGCGCGCAGCCGCAGCGCGACAACGCGTTCAAGGTCACGCTCGCACAACGCGCGATCGTGCGCGCCGTTCAACAGGCCGGAGGTGTCGCATGACTGTCATTGGAAAACCCCTCGACCGTACCGACGGTGTGCTCAAGGTCACCGGCCAGGCCCGCTACAGCGCCGACAACACCGACGCCAAGCTCGCGCACGCAGTGATTGTCACGAGCACGGTCGCGCATGGGCGTATCGCGTCGATCGATACGAACCGCGCACAGTCAATGCCTGGCGTGCTGCTCGTCATGACGTATCAGAACGCCATGCGCCTGCCGAACAACGGCGTCCCCGATGCGCAGCCGCCCGCCGTGCGCAAGCTCACGCTGCTGCAGACCAACGAAGTGCGCTACAGCAACGAGCCGGTGGCGGTGGTCGTTGCGGATTCGCTGGAACATGCGCAGGACGCGGCGCGTTACGTCGACGTGCGCTACGAGGCTGCGATGCCCAACGCCGATTTCGGGCGCGCGAAGCCTCAGGCCTATCAGCCGGAGAAAATGATGGGCCGCGCGATCACGACACAGCGCGGCGACGTCGAGGCCGGCTTGCGGCAAGGCCCGACGCGTCTGAACGCGGTCTACACGACACCCTATGAACATCACAACCCGATGGAGCCGCACGCCACGCTCGCCCGCTGGGACGGCCCGAAGCTCACGCTCTACGATGCGACCCAGGGCGTCTCCGGCGCGCGCAGCGCGGTCGCGAAGTTCTTCGGCATCGCCGATGACAACGTGCGCGTGATCTGCCCGTTCGTCGGCGGCGGCTTCGGCTGCAAGGGCTCGGTCTGGTCGCATGTCGTGCTGGCCGCGATGGCGTCGAAGCAGACCGGGCGGCCCGTGAAGCTCGTGCTGACGCGGCCGCAGATGTACGGCATGATCGGCAACCGGCCTTTCACCGAGCAGCGTATCCAGATCAGCGCACGCGACGACGGCGTCATGACCGGCATGCGTCACGACGTGATCTCCACCACGTCGACCTTCGAGGACTGGACCGAAAGCTCGGCCATCGTCACGCGCATGCTGTATGCGGTGCCCAACCAGTCGACCTCGCACAAGCTGGTGAAGCTCGATATCGGCACGCCGACCTTCATGCGCGCGCCGGGCGAGACGAGCGGCTCGTTCGCGCTCGAAACCGCCATTGACGAAATGGCCTATCAGCTGAAGATGGACCCGCTTGCGTTCCGGGTGAAGAACCACGCAAACATGGAGCCGCAGGAGAAGAAGCCGTGGTCGGAGAAGTCGCTGCTGGAGTGCTATCAGCGCGGCGCCGACACCTTCGGCTGGGCGAAACGGCAGCCCGCGCCGCGTTCGATGCGCGAGGGCAATACGCTGATCGGCTGGGGCGTGGCCACGGCGACGTATCCGGCCAACCGCAGCGAGGCGTCGGCGGTGGCGCGCATCCTGCCGGACGGCACCGCGATGGTCGCCTCGGGCACGCAGGATCTCGGCACCGGCACCTACACGATCATGACGCAGGTGGCCGCCGACGCGCTCGGCTTTCCACCCGATTACGTGCGCTTCGCACTCGGCGATTCCTCGCTGCCGAAAGCGCCGGTGTCGGGCGGCTCGCAATCGGCGGCGAGCGTGTCGCCGGCGGTGCGGGCGGCGTCGCTGCAGGCGCGCGACCAGCTCATCGCAATGGCGCTCGCGGATCGCGGCTCCCCCGTCGCGGGCCTGGCGCGCGAGGATGTCACGGTGAACAACGGCTGGGTCGTGAGCCTGTCGAACCCCGAGCGGCGCGATCCGGCGGCGGCGGTCATCGCGCGCAACGGCGGCAAGGCCATCGAGGCAATGGCCACCGCGCGCCCCGGCGACGAGAAAAAGCAGTACGCGTTCCACTCCTTCGGCGCGGTGTTCGCGGAAGTGCATGTGGATGCCGAACTGGGCATCATCCGCGTGCCGCGCATCGTCGGGGTGTATGACGTCGGCACGCTGCTCAATCGGAAGACCGCGCACAGTCAGTTGATGGGCGGCATCGTGTGGGGCGTCGGCTCGGCGCTGATGGAAAAGAGCGAGCTCGATGCACGCTATGGCCGCTATACGAACGCCAACCTCGCCGAGTACCACGTGCCGGTGAACGCGGATATCGGCACGCTCGACATTGCCTTCGTCGAACATCCCGATCCGCTGATCAATCCGCTCGGCGCGCGCGGCATCGGGGAGATCGGCATCACGGGCGTGGCGGGCGCGCTCGGCAACGCGGTGTATCACGCAACGGGCATCCGCGTGCGCGACCTGCCGATCACGCTCGATACGCTTCTGCCTTCGACGCAGGCGTGATAGCTGAGCAAAATGCGCGGTGGCGCCTCGGCCCGCCGCGCATTTTTTTGTGCTTGCGGCGCACTTCGATGCGCCGCACAATCGCCGTTCGATCCCCATACGAGCAGCCGCGATGACCTATTCGTCGAGCGCGACCGGCGTCCTGCTGGCCGCGGGCCTGGGCACCCGCTTCGATCCCTCCGGCATTCACAACAAGCTGCTCGCCCCGCTGCCCGACGGCACGCCGGTCGTGTTCCAGTCGGCGCGGCGACTACTGGCGGTGGCGTCGGAAGTCATCGCCGTCGTGCGGCCCGGCGCGGAGAAACTGGCCGATGTGCTGAACGAAGCAGGCTGCGGCGTCATCTTCAGCATCGACGCCGAACGCGGCATGGGCGCCACGCTCGCCGCGGCCGTGCGCGCCACCTCGGAAGCCGATGGCTGGCTCGTCGCGCTGGGCGACATGCCGTGGATCGAAGCCGCGACGTATGAAGCCGTCGCCCGCGCACTCGACGGCGGCAAGCCGCTGGTCGCGCCCGGCTATTGCGGCCAGCGCGGTCATCCGGTGGGCTTCGGTCTGACGCATCGGGACGCGCTCATGGCGCTCGACGGCGACGCCGGCGCGCGTGGACTCTTCGCCCTGCATGAGCCTTTCATCGTGGATGCCGGCGACCCGAACGTGCTGCGCGACATCGATGTGCCCGGCGATCTCGGAGCCGTCTGAAGCGGTTCAGCGCCGGCGTGTACGCACCCTCTGTCGGGTTGTCTGAAAAGCGCTTGGCCATTGAGCTGAATTGATTCGGACCGTTTATCAAATGGTAGGATCAATTTCAATCGCGCGGCATTCCGGCGGCGCGGCGCACCCCTTCGGGGAAGAGAGCACCACATGACAATCCGGCGCGAAATGCGGCGCGTGGCCAACGCGTTCGCCTCCGTTTTTTCCATTTATCCGCGTACCGATTACCTGGCGAATCGTCCGCGCAAATCGCCTGCCGAGATGATGGACGACGCGTGGCAGAGAACCATGTCGGACTTCGACAGGACCTTGAACGGCTATGGACAGCGTCAGCGGAACCGCTGAGGAGACGCGCATTCGTTACGTCGCGCATGCGGCTCGGAGCGAAAGGGCTGAACCCGTGTCTGGACTGGATCAGTCGTCAGGCCAAGCATTGAGTCCGGCCTCGGTCATGGTCGCGGTCCAGGCGCATTCGTTCCGCGGACCCATGCCGTCGCCTGACTATCTTGCGCAGTACGACCGGATCATGCCGGGCGCAGGTCGAATGATCGTCGAGGAGTTTCAGATCAACGGTCAGCACACGCGGCACATGGAATCCATGAACGCGCGCGGCTCTATCCGCAAGGACGCCCGCGCGCAATTCATCGCAGGCATTCTCGTGCTGATCGAGTTCGGGCTCGTCTAAAGCTGGCCGAAAAAGAGCATGACGGCGTTGCCATCGCGGTGGCGGTCACGCTCCTCGTCAGCGTGCTCACGGCGTTCCTCACCGGTACGGTCATGAGGGGCAGCCGTGAAGCAAGGCACCGATGGAAACCTGAAGATCCGGCCCAGCGGGTTCCTCAGGCCGCAATCGCCGCGGCATCGTTTGAATCGCCGGCATCGGACACCGCCGGCAGATAGCGCTTGCTGACCTCGAGCAAGGTCGCGCCAAAGCCTTTTTGCGCACGGAAGTCCGTTCTCGCGCTCGTCACCACGCGAGGCATCGCGCTCCATTCAATCTTCGCGCCGCTTGCCATCAGCGCTTCCACCAGCGCCACGTCCTCGCTCGATTCCAGCGGCGGAAAACCGCCCGCGCGCAGATAAGCCTGCGCTGATACGCCCAGATTCGCGCCATGGATATGCCGATGCCCATCCGCATCCATGTAGGTGCGCCCAAAGTGCTCCCGCACGGCGTGAATATGCGGCGACCAGTCGTGTACGCCGATCACGCCGCAGACGGCATCGGCGTGACAGTCGAGCTGCCGCACGAGCCAGTCTTCCGCGACCGTCGTGTCGGCATCCGTGAAGGCCAGCCAGCGCGCGCCCAACTCGAGCGCGAGCGCCGCGCCGTGAGCGCGCGCCCGGCCGACATTGCGGGCATCGATCGATACCACCTGCGCGCCGTGCGCCAGCGCAATGTCGCCGGTCTGGTCGGTGCAGCTGTCGAGCACGACGATCACGCGCACCGGTTCGCCGGACAGTTGATGACACGTCGCGGCGCGGCATGCCGCCGCCACGCTGGCGCCGATATGCGCAGCTTCGTTGTGGGCAGGAATGATGATGGCCAGCATGACGGCTCCGTAGGTTGATCGATGGCGCGACGCTTCAGGCGTCGAATAAAAACAATCGAACGCCGCGACAGATCGATTTCAGCAATGACCGTACCCATGGCCCCGGCTGTCCGGGCGCGGAGTCGGCAAAGGGCACGATCGTCCCGAGATAGTTGCCTTAAGCCAATGGTCGTCGCTAGAATACTGTATGGATATACAGTACTTTTCCGATCCCGTTCGCCGATGAAAAGCGTCACCCTCGATCCGTCGTTTGCCGCGTGGCGCACCGAAGCACGCACTCTCCTCACGCAAGGCTTGCGTCCCGAGGAGGTGCTCTGGTGCGAATCGGACGCATCGGCCACGGTGTTCGGCACGATCCAGTCGTCGGCCGGCGCCACGGGCCCGGACGCGAAGCAGCCGGTCAGGATCGCCCGCGAATTCCTGGCCATGCTGGAGACGGCCGCGTGCTATCGCGCGCCGGATCGCTGGCCGTTCCTGTACAAGGCGCTGTGGCGCTGGACCCAGGGCGACCGCGCCATCGCGTCCCGGGAGGATGCCGACGGCCTGCGCCTGCGCCGGATGATCGAAGCGGTCGAGGCCGAGGAAAACACGATGCGCCGCGTGCTGCGCTTCAGGCATCGCGACTCGTCGCTCGGGCCGCCGGAGTTCATCAGCTGGTTCGAGCCCGTGCACGATCTGCTGGAGCATGCCGCCATGCATTTCGCCACCCGCATGGGCAGCGCCACCTGGATGATCGCCACGCCGCACGGCGCCGCCTTCTGGGACGGCGCGCTGCTGCGCGTCGACCGCACGAGCGAGCCGGAAGAAAAGCCGATGGACTTCGGCGACACCGCCATGAGTGGCGAGGCGGTCAGCGGCGACGCCATCGAGGCGCTCTGGCTCGCGTACTACGAGAGCACCTTCGCGCCGGCCCAGGCGAATGCCGCCGAAATGGCCTCGCACATGCCGGTGCGCTACTGGAAAAGTCCGTCGAACGAACGCGCCGATCCCGCGCTGATTGCCCGCGCCGATCCGTACTCGCGGCGCGACGGCCATCCGCGCAACGTGCCGTCTGACATGGAAGTGACGCTCAATACGGACCGGGAGCCGGTGAAGGGCACGATCCTGAACGCGCCGCCCTCGCTCGACGCCTGCCGGCGCTGCGCGCTCTGGCGCAACGCCACGCAGCCGGTGCCGGGCGTCGGGCCGGCCGGCGCGCGGGTGATGCTGGTCGGCGAGCAGCCGGGCGACCAGGAAGATCGCGAGGGCAAGCCGTTCGTCGGGCCGTCGGGCAAGCTGCTCGACGAAGCCATCGCCGAGGCGTCGCTCGCGCGCGAATCGCTCTATCTGACCAATGCGGTCAAGCACTTCAAGTGGGAAGCGCACGGCGACGAGCGCGCGCACGTCGCGCCCGCCCAGCGTGAGCGCGAAGCCTGCCGCTTCTGGCTGGAGGAGGAACTGGCGCGCATCGGGCCGAAAGTGGTCGTCGCGCTGGGCGCCACCGCGCTGAAGGCGCTCACCGGGCATCGCACGGCGCTGTCCGAATATCTCGGCAAGACCATCGAGCACAAGGGGCGCATCATCGTGCCGACCTATCACCCGTCGTATCTGCTGCGCCTGACCGACGAAAAAGTGCGCGCGGAAGTGCTCGGGACGATAGTCGAGGCGCTGGTGTTCGCGCAGCAGATCGCCGACGGCACCGCGACGATCCGTACCCCGGTCAAGGAGCGCACGCGCTGACGGCGCACCCGTTGCGCGCCTTTCAGGCGTCCAAGTGCAACAGGAAGCAACAGGAGAAACAAGACGAAAGAGCCGTCAACGATCCTGTAAGCCGCGCGTTAATATCGATGTCGCGTCGATCCCGGCGCTCACCGATGGTTACGACCACAACTTACATGGCCGCTCTCCCGCTCCAGGAACTCCACCGTCAACAATCGCTGCTGGCGCTCGTGCCGAAGTCGGCCGGGCAGCTGAAGACCGAGCGGGAACGCCTCGTCATCCGCGCGCAGTGGCTGTTGAATCTCACCATCGCCGTGGCGCTCGCCGGTGCGGCGCTCATCGCCTGGCTGCCGTTCTCGCCGGTGCCCCACGAATTCCGTTTCGGCGTGCAGGAAGTGCTCGCGGTCGCCGTGTTCGCGTCCTGCCTGTTCATCCTGCATGAGCGCGCCGAGCTTTCGCTGGGCCTCTACGACTACGAACCCGTCGAGCAGACGACCCAGGGCGAATTGCGCGCGTTGCTGCATCGCGTGCCCGAAGGCACGTCGTATCAGGAAGCGCTCGCCGCCGACAACCGCACTTTCGTGACCGGCGAAATCGAAGGCATTCGCCGCCGCGCCGAAGCGTTCGTGCCGAAAGCCCTGCCCGCCGACGACGGCAACGCCGAAACCTGATTCCCGGCCTCCGCCGTACAACGTCTCCGTAAAAGCCGCCGCCTTGCCTTGACGAGGCAGCGGCTTTTTTACGCTCCACGACTGACTCCCGCTCCACACCGGCCGCCTTGACGCGCGCCGCCGCTGCTCCTTCAATATCTGTCAGAGCCGTCTTCGACCAGACTGTCACGCGCGCCGTTGCACTTCGTGCACGTCACGGCGTGCGTTTGAAAGCATCGGCACACGCCATGCGCACGCGCCGGCCCGGGCATGGACGGTGCTTGCCCGCTCCAGCCACCGCGTCATCGCGGACGATCCAACGAGGCCCACGCCACTTGCAGGAGCCAGGATGCGAGCCAATCCCCTTTCCATCATGAGCGACGAATTCACCCCGGCATTGCTGCCCGACACGCCGGGCGCGCCTCATGTCAGGTCCCGCGCGGAGGGTGCAGCCCCTCCGCCCGACACCGAATACGACGAACTCGCCGCGTTACATGGCATCGAGCAGGAGCGGCTGGTGTTGCTGCATCCGGGCAGTCACGGCGCGCCGCCGGCCTGGCCCGCCGAGCGTTACGCCGATCTCGCCGACCAGCTCGCCGCCGATGGCTGGCAGATCGCCATCGTTGGCGATGCGCCCGATCCCGTGCGCACGGGCGGCGTGCTGGGCGCGATGCAGACGGCCGCGCTGTTCCTGGCGGGCGCGGTCGCGCCGCGCGTGCTGCCGCGCCTGATTGCCCATGCGCGCCTGCTGGTGTCGGACGACGCCGCGCCGGCTTCCTCGGCCGCCGTGTCGCCGGTCGCCATGGCCCGCGCGCTCGGCACGCCGCACATCGTGCTCGCGGAGCACCCGCGCGACACGACCAGCGACGCCATCACGGCCCGCGCCCGCGCCCTCCTCTCGGACGCAGGCGGCGCGCATCCCGGCGCGCCGTTCACGCTGCACATGCCGGCCGCACCCCAATCCGCGTGACGAGGCCGTCCGCGCGCCGAACCGTCTTTCGAGGGACACCATGAAAATCGACCTGCAGACCAATCCCGTCCCGGATCCTGTCGCGGACCCGAACCGCGATCCGGAAGCCGATCCGCTGACGCCGCCGTCGCCGGGACATCGTCCGGACGAACCGCAGCATCCCGATGCACCGCCGGACAAGGATCCGATCCGCCGCTTCTGAACGCGCCCGGAACCCGCGGGTTTTCCCCGCCCTCATGACGCCGCCGCGCCTGCCGTAAAGCGGGCATGCGGCGGCATGCGCCGTCGCAACCGACAATACCAAGAGGCGGCAGGCGCACATGAACAGAATGACGTTGAACAGGAAGCTCGGCTCGATGATCGCCGTGCTGTGGATCGGCTTGATTGCGATCGGGATCATCGGGGCGTGGCAGAACCGGTCGTCGATGATCGAGGACCGCAAGGAACAGTTGAAGACCCTCGTCAACGAAGCGCACGCCATCACCGCGCACTACGCCGCGCTCGCGGCCGACAAGACCCTCACCGAAGAAGAAGCCAAAAAGCGCGCGCTGGACGTGGTCGGCGCGATCCGCTACGGCGCGGACGGCTATCTCTCGATCAACGATTCGCATCCGAAAATGGTGATGCATCCGATCAAGCCCGCGATGAACGGACAGGACCTGTCCGGTTACACGGACCCGGCGGGCAACCGCCTGTTCGTCGATATCGTCAAGGCCGGCGATCAGGCGGGCGGCGGCTTCATCAGCTACCTGTGGCCGAAGCCGGGCAGCGACAAGCCGGTCGGCAAGATGTCCTACTCGCAGCGCTTCGCGCCGTGGGACTGGTACATCGTCACCGGGATGTACATGGACGACGTGCAAAGCGCCTTCTGGGCAAGCGCGCTGCGCTGGCTCGCGATCACGGCGGTGCTCGGCGGCATCGCGACGGCCGCGATGCTGATCGTCCTGCGCAGCATCCGGCGCAATCTCGGCGGCGAGCTGGAACTCGCGGTCGGCGCGGCGCACCGCATCGCGCGCGGCGACCTGACAAGCGCCGTCGACGTGCATCCGGACGACACCACCAGCCTGCTGCACGCGCTCGGCATCATGCAGCGCGGTCTGGTCGAAACGGTCTCGCGCGTTCGCAACGGCACCGAGAACATCAATGTCGGCGCATCGGAAATCGCGGCGGGCAACACGGATCTCTCGCAACGCACCGAGGAACAGGCGGCTGCGCTCGTGCAGACCGCGTCGAGCATGGACGAGATGACCGCCAACGTGAAGAACAACGCCGAAAGCGCCGCGCAGGCCGCGCGCCTCGCCGAGCAGGCAGCGGACGTGGCGACGCGCGGCAGCGGCGTCGTCGACGACGTGATCGACACCATGACGCGCATCACCGCCAGCTCGCGGCAGATCGGCGACATCATCGGCGTGATCGACGGCATCGCGTTCCAGACCAATATCCTCGCGCTCAACGCGGCCGTCGAAGCGGCGCGCGCGGGCGAACAGGGCCGCGGCTTCGCGGTCGTCGCGGCGGAAGTGCGCAGTCTCGCGCAGCGTTCCGCCACGGCCGCCAAGGAAATCAAGGCGCTGATCGAAACCTCGACGCAGACGGTGGAACGCGGCGCGTCGCTGGTGTCGAACGCGGGCGCGACGATGGGCGAGATCGTCCAGTCGGTGCGCCGCGTGAACGAGATTCTCGACGAGATCAGCCACGCATCACGCGAGCAGAGCGCGGGCATCGAGCAGGTGAACCGTGCAGTGGTCGAGATGGATCAGGTCACGCAGCAGAACGCCGCGCTGGTCGAACAGGCGGCCGCCGCCGCGCACTCGCTGAAGGATCAGGCGGATGTGCTGCGCGAGGCGATCGGCAGTTTCAGGCTGCCTGCCTGAGTCACCTAAAAGCGGTGAAAAGCGCACGACGTGTCGTGCGCTTTTTTTTCGTTCAGCGCAGGAAGCGGTCGATCACGTCCGCGAGCACGGCGAAAGATGGCGCGATGTCCTCGTCCGGCACGCACGCATAGCCGATCAGCAGGCCCGACTCCGCCTCCGGCCGATGCGCGTAATACCCCGACAGCGGCCGCACGACGATATTCGCGGCCAGCGCCGCCGCGGCAACGGCGCGATCGTCGATTTCCTTCGGCAGCCTGAGCACCAGATGCAGCCCGGCATCGCCGCCGGCGATGGCAAGCGTCTCGCCATAGCGCGCGGCGATGGTGGCGAGCATCACGTCGCGGCGCTGGCCATAGAGCACGCGCATGCGCCGGATATGCGACGTGAAGTGTCCCTGTTCGATGAACTCGGCCAGCACGGCCTGCTGCAGGAGCTGTCCCTCGCGATACAACTCGGCGCTCGCGGTCGCGAAACTCTCCGCGAGCGCTTCCGGCACCACCACGTAACCCACGCGCAATCCCGGGAACAGCGTCTTGCCGAAGCTGCCGACGTAAATCACCTGCCCGCCCGTGTCCATGCCCTGCAACGAGGCGAGCGGACGGCTGCCGTAGCGGAATTCGCTGTCGTAATCGTCCTCGATGATCCAGCAGCGATGCTGGCGCGCGTATTCCAGCAGCATGCGGCGGCGCGCGAGGCTCATCACCATGCCGAGCGGATATTGGTGCGACGGCGTGACGAGCATCAGACGCGGCGGCGCGGCGAGATCGGCGGGCGTCGGCGCGATGCCTTCCGCATCGACCGGAATCGCCTTCAGGTCCAGCCCGGACACCTGCAGCACGCTGCGCACGCCCCAATAACAGGGATCTTCGGTCCAGATGGTGTCGCCGGCGTCGGCGAGCAGGCGCGTGGCGAGATCGATCGACTGATGGATGCCAGTCGTCACGACGATCTGTTCCGGCGTGCAGCGCACCGACCGCGACGTGCGCAAATAGTCCGCGAGCGCATGGCGCAGACCGGCGTGGCCGCCGCCGGGCGCATAGGTCAGCAGATCGGGCTGTGGACGGCGCCAGTATTTCGCGTGCAGCCGGTTCCACACACGCGACGGGAACCGCGACACGTCCGGCACGCCCGGCATGAACGCGCCGCCCTGCCGCTTCGAGACGCCCGCGCCCGCGATCAGCCGCGTACCGCGTGCCGAAAGCGCCGGTTGCTCAGCCTCGATGGCGGACGGCAAGGCGGCGGGCGGTGTGTCGTCGAAGAGGATTTCGTCGGGCGCGCCGTCGGTGACGAAGGTGCCGCGCCCCGTCGCCGACGACACGTAGCCTTCAATGGCGAGTTGCTCGTAGACCTGCGTCACCGTATTGCGTCCGATGCCCAGCTCCGCCGCCAGCAGCCGCGACGACGGCACCTTCGCGCCCGCCGCGAGCTCGCGCGTGAGGATCGCCTGCTGGAGAAGCTGGTGCAGTTGCCGGTAGACCGGCTGACCATTGCCCCGCTCGATCCGCTGGGCCAGCCAGTCCGACAACACGCTGGCACGATTGGACATCCGATTGGCCCCTATAGATTTATTGAAATGGCTCTGAACTTGAGGGCCAAATCTTACTATAGTCATCGCATCGTCCCGTGGGCCATCTGGCCTGCCGGACCCTCTCGCCGCAGCCGAAACGCCCCGTCCATCCAAGGAGATCCCCGTGAGCACCCCCGTCAAGAACGCAGACCTGCAAGCCCGCAAAAACGCCGCAACCCCGCGCGGCGTCGGCGTGATGTGCGATTTCTACGCGGCGCGCGCCGAGAACGCGGAACTGTGGGACGTCGAGGGCCGCCGCTTCATCGACTTCGCGGCGGGCATCGCCGTCTGCAACACCGGGCATCGTCATCCGAAGATCGTCGAGGCGATCCGCGCCCAACTCGACTGCTTCACCCATACCGCGTACCAGATCGTGCCTTACGAGTCGTACGTATCGCTCGCCGAGAAGATCGCCGCCCGCGCGCCCGGCGCGTATCCGAAGAAGACCGCGTTCTTCACGACCGGCGCGGAAGCCGTCGAAAACGCCGTGAAGATCGCGCGCGCCGCGACCGGCCGTCCGGGCGTGATCGCGTTCACCGGCGGCTTCCACGGCCGCACGCTGATGGGCATGGCGCTCACCGGCAAGGTCGCGCCGTACAAGATCGGCTTCGGGCCGTTCCCGTCGGACGTGTTCCACGCGCCGTTCCCCAATCCGCTGCACGGCGTCTCGGTGGAAGATTCGCTGCGCGCCATCGAACACCTCTTCAAGGCCGACATCGAAGCCGCGCGCATCGCCGCGATCATCTTCGAACCCGTGCAGGGCGAGGGCGGTTTCTATCAGGCGCCGGTGGAATTCGTGCGCGCGCTGCGCCGCCTTTGCGACGAGCACGGCATCCTCCTGATCGCCGATGAAGTGCAGACCGGCTTCGCACGCACCGGCAAGCTCTTCGCGATGGAGCACTACGGCGTCGCGCCGGATCTGATGACCATCGCGAAGTCGCTCGCGGGCGGCATGCCGCTGTCGGGTGTCGTCGGCCGGGCGGAGATCATGGACGCAGCCGCGCCCGGCGGTCTCGGCGGCACCTATGCGGGCAATCCGCTGGCGGTGGCGGCGGCGCACGCGGTGCTCGACATCATCGACGGAGAAAAGCTGTGCGAACGCGGCGCGGCGCTCGGCGACAAGCTGAAGGCCAAGCTGGAAGCGCTCAAGGCCGACGTCCCGCAGATTGCCGATGTGCGCGGCCCGGGCGCGATGGTGGCCGTGGAGTTCTGCAAGCCCGGCACGCATGACGCCGACGCCGCCTTCGCCAAGCACGTGCAGACGCGCGCGCTGGAGCGTGGCTTGCTGCTGCTGGTGTGTGGCGTGTATTCGAACGTGGTGCGTTTCCTGTTCCCGCTGACGATCCAGAACGAGGTGTTCGACGAAGCGCTGGGCATCCTGGAAGACGTGCTGACGGAAACGGTCGGCGCCACGGTGTGACGATCGAAGGCATGATCGACCCACGCTCCCGATCAATCGCAAAGGATTCGCAGAAATGAGCCTGAAAGACCAACTGAAAGACCCGACCCTGCTGCGTCACGCAGCCTACATCGACGGCGAATGGCAGCAGGCCGACAACGGTGCGACCTTCGACGTGGTGAATCCCGCGACAGGTGAATCGCTCGGCGCCGTGCCGAAGATGGGCACGGCTGAAACGCGCCGCGCGATCGATGCAGCGAACGCTGCGTGGCCCGCCTGGCGCAAGAAGACCGCGAAGGAACGCGCGGCCGTGATGCGCAAGTGGTTCGACCTGATGACGGAAAACGCCGATGACCTCGCGCTGATCCTCACCACCGAACAAGGCAAGCCGCTCGCCGAGGCCAAGGGCGAAATCGGCTACGCGGCGTCGTTCATCGAATGGTTCGCGGAAGAAGGCAAGCGCGTCGCCGGCGATACGCTCGCCACTCCGGCAGCGGACAAACGCATTGTCGTGACGAAGGAGCCGATCGGCGTATGCGCGGCGATCACTCCCTGGAACTTTCCGGCAGCAATGATCACCCGCAAGGTCGGCCCCGCGCTCGCAGCCGGTTGCCCGATCGTGGTGAAACCAGCAGAAGCCACCCCGTTCTCGGCCTTCGCAATGGCCGTGCTCGCCGAACGCGCCGGCATTCCGAAGGGCGTGCTGAGCATCCTCACCGGCGACCCGAAAGCCATCGGCGAGGAAATGACCGGCAATCCG
>NZ_JARUXP010000004.1:0-276092 GCF_031451315.1 Caballeronia sp. LZ032 | reverse complement strand
GAAACCGGTCGCTCACTCAACGTACTGACGATGATTAATCCGTCCTAAGACAGATAAACCTTCCTCTGATACTTCGTGTGAGACTCTTGATACTTTTGCCATTACCGATTCAAGGAACCGGCCGCACCCGCATCAAGCGCCCACACTTATCGGCTGTTAGTTTTTAAAGAGCATCGCGGAGAATTTCTGAAGCATTTCGCTTCGTTTCTTTCGCGCCGTCATTCAACGGGAGGCGAATTATGACCGGCGGATGAACGCCTGGTCAACCCCTTTCGCAAATTATTTTTCCGCACTCGTTTTGTGCGTTCGAAACCCGATTAACCCCACCCGAGTGTCGAACAGAGTCTCCCCGGCCAATACGCCGAATCAACTCCCGAAAAACGGCTTGCAAAATCCTGACGGACCGACGCAATCCATATCCGTCATCGATCCATGCTGCATCGGCATGTGCTTCGGGCCGGAACCCGCCGCCGCCGCGCCGGCCTGCGAGCCGCCGTAGGATTCATGGGCGTCGCCGGCAGCGGCGCGCTGTGCCGCGACCTTCGCTTCCGCGGCCTGGATGTCGTTCGGGTAGTTGGGTTCCTCGCCGGTCGCGGGCGAGTAGCCTGCTTGCTCGAGTTGAGCCAGTTCGGCTTTGACCTGGGCACGCGTGAGCGGTGCGTTGTGATCCTGCGCAAACACGAGCGACGACGATACTGCGACGGCAAGCGACACGACAAAGGTAGCAATGGCCTTCATGATCTTCAGACTCCGACAGAAAAGGTTGACCGGATCGCAGGCGATCCACGGAACCTCATCGAACGCACAGGGCCCTTGCGCGGCTTCGACTCACTCGACCCAGGATTCAAGCTGAGAGGCTTCGATTGGTTAACCCAGGCATGACACGTTCTATTCCCTTCGGCAGGAAATAGAAGTGACGAGCGCGTCAGGGAGAGAAGAGAGGAAAGCGCGGGGACGAACCGGATGAGGAGTCCGGCAAGGCGCCAGCCAGCACCCGTCCACCGCGAGAGAATTGTGACGCAGAGCGGCTGAAAGATCATCGCCGCCTGCGTTGAAGCTGCCTTGCCGAACCCGCAACAATCAACTCAGCGCGAATCGGGCACCAGGTGCACCCGCTTCTCGGTTGCGGCTTCGACAGCCGCACGCGTGTACAGCAACGGGAAGTACTGTCCGTCGAGCCACATCTGCGCAAGATCGCGATAGTGCGGGTTGTCCGGATCGCCGGACTCGCCCGGAAGATTGACCGCACGCGAGTTGTCCCAGTTACCGACATCGACGACCACGCGGAACGAAGGCCCGTTGGTCTCACGGAAATCGCTCGCGCGATACGTGGACTGATTCGGCGTATAGGCGCTGCCACCCTTGCCGATGGGTCCGACGTTGAGCTTCGCGCGCATGTCCTGGTCGACGACATCAGCCAGCGGATGCGCGTTCAAGTTGGTCTGCAGCTTGCCCCATTTCCATTGACTTGCATCCGCGCCCTGCAGATGCCGCATCTCGACATACGCGTCATGCAGACTCGACAGCAGGACCCCGTTGCGCTTCCCTTGAGCATCGTCGCCAAAGCGTGTTTCTGGATGTTCGAGCGTGTCGAGCATGACAGCCGTATCGGGTGGGCCGAACGAAGCCGCCGCGTCCTTCGGCAACACCGCTTGCTTGAATGTGCGGCCGAGATGCCGCGACAACCACACCTCTTCCAGCGCGGCCTGCGGAGAACCTGCGCCCATGTGCGCGTCCCAGCCCTTCAACAGCGCGAGCGCGGCCCGCGTGTCTTCATCGTCGCTCGACAGCGGCGCGAGCAACGCAACGAGCCGTCGCGCCGGAATCGACACGTCGTCGTTCTGCAGGCGCTCCGAATCTTCGATCGACACCTTGGGCTGCGACTTCAACACCTCGTCGATGCGCTGATGCCGCGACCCGTTGGTCCATTCGAAGCCGAGCTTGTGCTCGGCATACGGATAGCCTGCCGGAAGATTCATTTCATTCGAGGTCGTGAAATAGCCTTGCGCGGGGTTATAAGCCGATGGCATCGCATCGCGCGGCCAGAAGCCGGCCCACTCGTAGCGGCCATCGCCGGGCACCGGCATGAGTCCGTCCCAGTTGGGGCGGACGGGCGCAAGTCCGCTCGGCACCCAGCCGATGTTGCCCTCCGTGTCCGCATAGACCTGATTCACGGTCGGCGCGCCCCACGTGGCCAGCGCGGCCTTGAACTGCGCATAGTTCTTTGCGCGCATGTAGCGCATCGAATCGAAGTAAGGCGACATGCCCGGCGACAGCCACGCAGTGCGCACCGCAAACGCGCGATGCTTGCTCTCTTCCGTGTAGATCACCGGCCCATGGCGCGTGAACAGCAGTTCCACGTTCACCGGCGCGCCATCGCGAACCGCGACCTGCTCGCGGACGACGCGCATCGGTTCCCACTTGCCCTTGTAGCGATACTCCCGCGGATTGGCCGGGTTCAGCTCGTACACATAGAGATCTTCCTGATCGATGTTGAAGATCGTGAGGCCGTAGGCGATCGAGCCGTTATGTCCGATCGAGATGCCCGGCGCCGAAGGCTCGCCCGCGCCGATGATGTCGAGCGTCGGCGTGCTGATCTGCTGGATGTAGCGCAGGCTCGGCGCGGCATAGGCGCGATGCGGATCGTTCGCCATGATCGCGCGGCCAGTGGCCGACTTTGATGGCGCGATCACCCAGTTGTTGCTGCCCTCGGTGACCTCCTCGGGGTTCTCGGCGGCTGCGATGACAGTGGTCGCCACATCAGCGCTTTTCATGGACTCCCGGGTCACATGCACGCCCTGTGTGGCCAGCGTGAAGACCTTGAGGACATCGTCGGGCAGACAGGGATCGAGGCCCGCGGGCATCTCGGGTTTCCACGGCGGCTGAAATCCGAAACGCACGGAATCCGCATCGAGCGAACTCTTGCAGGTCACGCGTGCACGCGCGACTTCGCTCGTCAGATTGCGCGTCAGACCATGGCTGCGGATGCGCACGACATCGTCCGGATTCCACTTCGCCGGCCAGTAGCCGATCTCGCGAAACTCGTAGGGCATGCGGTCCGGATGCGCCGCCAGCCAGTCGATATACGCATTCACGCCCGCCGCGTAGCGCGTGGCCGCCGGTCTGGCATCGGGCCCGTAGCGTTGCCATTCGGTCTTCATGTCGCCGCGATAAAGAAAGAGCCGCGTCGCCTTGTCCTGCTCGATGTACGCGGGACCGAACACCTCCGACAACGCGCCGAGACCGCGCCTGCGCCAGAGATCGATCTGGAAGAGCCGGTCGCGTGCCGCGTTGAAGCCTTGCACGAAGAACGCGTCGCTGTCGTTGGCCGCGAAGATATGCGGCACACCCCAACGGTCGACAAGAATGTCGGCGGGCTGTGCAAGCCCTGCGACAGCGATGGTTTCATCTCCGGTGGCGATGTCCGCACGGACTGCCTGCATGGCCGTTGATCCGATCATCAGCGTACCGACGATCAGGCCCGTCATCCGTTGTCTCTTGCTTGCCTTCATGCGAGCGTCTCCGTTCTTATGTGTTGGTCAGAGCTGCAGTGATTTCGCAATGTAATGCATGCGCAAGGGTCCGCATGAAGGGTTACATTTCGATACATCGGCGTGAGAGGCTTTACGGAGTCTTTGTCGAGGCGAGAGAGCGCCAATCGTCGTCAACGGAAACCGGGAGATTGCGCATGAACGACATCTATCCTGAACCAGCCGCCACCGCGCGACAGGTGTATGAGGCGTATGTGAACAAGGACCGCGAGGCCATCGAACATTTGATTGCCGATGACTTCCATTTCACCAGTCCGCGTGACAACCGACTGAACCGCGCCACGTACCTTGCGCGCTGCTGGCCGAATGCACACACGGTCGATCGCTTCGATTTCGTGCATCTCATACAGGACGGAGCGCGTGTGTTCGTGACCTACGATCTGCGCACGCGGGAAGGCAGCGCCTTCCGCAACACGGAGATCCTCACCATTCGTGACGGCAAGCTGATCGAGGCGGAAGTCTTCTTCGGCTGGATGATTCCGCATGAAGCGGCGGACGGGGGATCGGTATAAGACATCCTGGGTTGCGCATCGCCTATGGCATCCACTGCGCCAAACCGGATGCGGGCATCCCGGCTTGCGCCTGAATCTGGCTCGCCGTCAAAGCCTGATTGGTCATGACGACGTGCGCAAGACGCCCCATGATGTTGCCGCCCTGCGGCTGGCCCACGCCCGTGATCCAGAAGGGAGCGGCCCAGCCTCCCGAGCCCGACGCGACACCGTTGACGTAGACGGTGACCGTGCCGGCCTGGCGCTTCACGGTGACATGCGTCCATGTAATACCAGTCTCCGCGCTTGAACTCGAAAGGCGATTCCGTCGCCGCCCAGTTGACATCCAGCGCACCGGGAACCAGCGTCAATGCCGCGCGCACACAGGTCCAGTTCAGCAGATCGGTTGACCGGTAGACCGCCACGATCGAATGCCCCAACGCCCGGTCGAAAGACGGCGAGTAGAGATGAAACGTGCCATCGCCGTCCTGAAAGATGCCGGGGTCACGAAAGTTCAGAGGCCATCCGGTATCGAATACCGCCGCGTTCGATCCGGCATAACGCTGACTCGCAGGCACGCCCGTCACCGTCACGCCGATGGCCACCGGCGCATTCGGCGCCGTGGCGTCGGGATAGCTGTTCACCGACGTCCATGCTTCGAGCTTCGGCTCCGTGGATCTCAGGATTTCGAGTCTCTTCACCTGTCCGGGGCAGTTGCCGTTGTTGTCGCGCCCGCTGGTGAAGAGCAGATAAGCTGTTCCGCGCGCCTTGATCGACGACGACGCCCACGCCGTGCATGCCGCGCCGCTTCGGTCATGAAATTGCGCGAGCGGCGCATCCTGCCCGTCCGGCTGGACAGTCGGGTAAGCGGCTGAAGGACTGACAGGAACCGGCGGATAGAGGCTCGACAGCACGGTGCGATACAGCGCATGTTCCTGGCCGTTGCCGCCTCCGTTTATGCCGATGACATGCCAGTTGCCGTCTTCACCTTGAATGACCGTGTGATCGTTGGAGTATTGCAGCGGGCCGGGAATGGTCGGGCTCGCAAGGGTTTGCCACGAGGTGGCATCGGACGCCGGAATCTCGAAAGAAGGCGAGGCGTATGCTGCCGGGCTTGTTCCGTTCGCTTCGGCCGCCACATTGACCTGCGGCGCCGCCTGCAACGTGGCGGCAGCCGCCACCCGATGCAAGGTTCCGGCGCTGGGGCCCGGAAAGGTCCTGCCGTCGCACGCAGCCTGCAACGCAACGAAGAGTAAGACTGCAAAAAGCGAGACAGCGCAACCATTCATGTGATCCCCTGAATCCGATCGTTTCAGGGTACGGCATGACTACGCAGCGCCACTTTTCATTGAGTCAAATTCCTTCAAAATCATCGGGGGCCTGACCTTGGGGACGTCGTGCCCAGCCGATGCTTGAGTATCTTGCCGCTCGCGGCCGCGGGCAGCGCGTCGAGGATGGTGATCGTGGCGGGCCGCTTGTACGGTGCAAGGCGTGCGCTGGTCCAGTCCGCCAGTTCATGCTCCGCGCATTGCGCGCCGGGCCGCAGTTCGACGAACGCGAGCACCTCCTCATTGCCCTCGACACTGCGTCCGATCACCGCCGAATGCAGCACGGCCGGATGCCCATTCAATACCTGTTCGACTTCCGCCGGATAAACGTTGAAGCCCGAGCGAATGATCAACTCCTTGCCACGCCCGACGATATACAGATTGCCCTGCTCGATGCGCGCCAGATCGCCGGTCCGGAGCCAGCCATCGAGCGTCACGGTCGCTGCCGTCTGCGCCGGATCGCGGTAATAGCCGAGCATCACGTTCGGTCCGCGCACCCAGAGTTCACCGACGTCATCCACTGTGCCATCGGCCTGTTCTTCGAGCGGCACGATGCGCGTCTCCACGCCGGGAATAGGCGGTCCTACCGATGCATCGCGCGCCGGCGCATCGAGCATCGTGTTGGAGACAGTCGGGCTGCTCTCGGTCATGCCGTACCCGTTGTGCAGGGGCAGACCATAGAACCGTTCGGCGGCGCTCTTGAGCGGCATGTCGAGGGGCGAACCGCCGCTGTACACGAAGCGCAATGCAGGCGCATTCAGACCGCCGCGCGTGCTGAAGAAATCGATGAGCTTCGCGTGCATCGCGGGCACGCCCTGGAAGATCGTGATGTGCTCGTCACGCAGCACCTGGCCCGTGTGTTGCACATCGAAGCGCGGCGCGAGCCTCAGCGTGGCGCCGGCATACAGCGAACCAAGGCACACCGAAGCCAGCCCGAACACGTGCGACACCGGCAACACCGCATACACGCGGTCCTCGGGGCTCACGCGGCGCAAGGTGCTCGACATCGCCGCGACAAACAGCAGATTGCGATGCGACAGCATCACGCCCTTCGGTGCGCCCGTGGTGCCTGTCGTGTAGATGAGCGCGGCGCATTGCCGGTCTGCGGGCAGTCCATGCGCTTCCTGTGCGGCGCCGGCATCGACGGCACCGAGCGCGAACGCGCCTATCGGCACCGTGTCGAGTGCTTCGACGCGCGCACACGCGCGCTGCGCGTGACGCTCGGCATCGGCGGATGCATCGACGGTGAAGAACGACAGACGCGGTCGCGCATGCGCCTTGATCCCATCGATCTCGATGGCGGTCAGGCGCGCGTTCGTCAGCAGCGCCCACGCTTCGAGCCGGCTGACGGCGAACAGCGCAACGACGAACGCCACGCTGTTCTCGCCGATCAACATCACGCGATCGCCGGCCCGCACGCCCGCTGACGCAAGCCGCGCGGCCAGGGCATCGACAGCGCGATCCAGTTCGCCGTAGCTCAGCTCGCGCGCGTCCTCGCGCAACGCAATGCGTTGAGGCTGAGTGCGCGCGGCGCGCGTGACGATCGCATCGATGCGCTCGGGCAGCGACGCAATAAGCCGTTCAGTGTCGATGCTCATGTCAGGTGACTGTTCGTGATCCAGGGCTCGCATGATAGCGCGGACGCACACCTGGCCAAGCGTGCGCGCCGCGCGGCTTCTTCATACCCGGCTATGAACGATCGTCGAGCGAAATCTCGATCGTGTGATTGCCCGAGAGACCTTTCGGGACGACGTTGGATGTCAAGACTCTCCAATCATGTCTGGGCTCACCAAACGCTTTTTCGTCTTGATTATTCGAGACCAACTCAGAATGTTATCGGGAGATATAACACGCTTTCGACATCAAGTTTTCTTATTGAGCGTTCGCCACGGCCTGATTTGATATTCACTTTATTTTCTTGATCAGGCGCTCGATCAAACGGACCAGACGGAAGCATCGTGATCCTGCAATCACCCCGCAAAGCGCGGCTCAGGCAAACCACGCACACCGAGTCCGGTCACCGCAAACAAGCCGCCCTTGTCGCGCTCTTTCTGCGGAATGCCCCACATTGGGCGGCCCATCGTCGAGACATAGAGCGTATCGAGACCAGGACCGCCGAACATCACGCTAGTCAGATTGCGCACTGGAAACGGCACGACGCGGTCGAGCGTGCCGTCCGGCGCATATCGCAGAATGCGCCCGCCGAACACGAGCGCGGACCACACATAACCTTCTTCGTCGACGGTCGCGCCGTCGAAGGTGCCCGCCATATCACGCGCCGATGCAAACAGACGCCGCTTCGTCGCCGCCCCGGTTTCGATGTCGTAGTCGTACGCGTACATCTCGCGGCTGTAGGTGTCGGTGAAATAGAAAGTCTGGTTGTCAGGGCTCCAGCACGGTCCGTTCGAGCACGTGATGCCGCTGTCCAGGCGCGTCACGCGGCCATCCGGATCGAGCCTGTAAAGACCGCCGCTGCGCGTCGAGCGCTGGCCGCGATCGGCATCGTAGCGATCGAAGTCATAAGCCATCGTGCCCGCGATGAAACGCCCGCGCCGGTCCACCTTGCCGTCGTTGAAGCGCGTCTCGGGATCGTCGCTTTCCGGGTCGGCGATGAACTGCACTGTCTGCGCGTCGAAGTCATAGAAATGCAGGCCGTTCGCCAGCGCCACGACCGCGCCGCCCTGCTCGCGCAACGCCATCGAACCGATATGACGCGGCACGAAATAACGCTGCACGTCGCTGCCGTCCGCGCGGCAGCTATAGATCTCGGCGGCCGTGCTGTCGATCCAGTACAGCCGCTCCTCCTTCACGTCCCACAGCGGGCCTTCTCCGAGGTGATTGTTTGCATCGACCAGCAAGCGTACTTCGGGCATCGTCGTCTCCCTGGGTCAACTATCGCCGTCCTTCAGATCGCGGCGGTGCGCCAGCAGCGCCATCAGGCGCCGGTCGCGCCAGCGGCTGCGTTCCTCGATACGCTCGCGCGGCAACACCGCACGACGCTCGGCGTCCAGTCTGTCGAGCGTCGCTTGCGGCCAGTCGAACGCCTTGCGTCCCGCCGCAATGCTGCGATACGTGCCGCCATAGCGCGCCGCGTAATCGGCCACGCCGCCGGGCGCGTTGAGATCGATGGTCTCGAACGGACCCATGAACGACCAGCGCATCGCCAGACCGTCGCGCATCACGGTATCGAGATCCGCCGCGCTCGCATAACCTTGCTCGTAGAGACTCAAGGCTTCCTCCAGCAACGCGCCTTGCAGGCGGTTCAACAGGAAGCCCGATATCTCGCGATTCACCGTCACGGGCTGCTGCCCCGCCGCCTCGTAGAGCACGCGGGCGCGTTGCAGCGCGTCCGGCGCGGTCCACGGCGCGCCGCACAACTCCACCAGTGGCACGAGCGACGGCGGATTCACCGGATGCGCGACGAAGCATCGCGCGCGGCCTTGCAAGCCCTCCGTGAAGCTCGATGCCGGCAGACCCGACGTCGAACTGGCGAGCAGCGCGTCGGGCTTCGTCAGGCGGTCCAGTTCGCTGAACAGCGCGCGCTTCGCTTCGACCACTTCGGCGATGTTCTCCTGCACGAGATCGGCATCGGCGACGGCGTCCGCAAGCTGTTCGCAAGTCGTGATACGCGCGACGACCGCATCGACCGGTTCGTCGATCAGCTTGAACGAGGCGAGATCCTCGACGCTCTCGCGGATCGCGGGCAGCGCGCCGGACAGCATCTCGGGCGCCGCGTCATGAAGCTTCACGTCGAAGCCGCTCCTGGCAAACACGATCGACCACGCGCGGCCGATGCGTCCCGAACCGATCACCGCAATCCTGTGCGCTTGCATCCGCTCTGCTCCTTTCGAGGTTGGGTCAGCCCTTCTTGTCCCGCAGCGTGATGACGGCCGCGAGCACGACGAGCCCGTTGATGATGTCGCGCACGGCCGGCGGCACGGTCGTGCCCGCGAGCAGCGTGCCGAGCGCGGTCAGCAGCAGGGCGCCGCCAAACACGCCGAGATAGTGACCGCGCCCGCCGGTGATGAGCGCACCGCCGACCACGACCACCGCAATCGAGGGCAGCAGATAAGGATCGCCCATGCCGAGGAAAGCCTGCGAACTGAAACCGGCGAGCAGCAGGCCGACCAGAGCCGAGCACAGCCCGGACAGGCAATACACCGCGATCAGCGTGACGCCGACGCGCACGCCCGAGAGCCGCGCGGCCGCGGGCGAATTACCGACCGCATACACGCGCCGCCCGAACGGCGTGCGATGCAGCAGCAGCAACGCGACGACGAGAAACACCGGCACGCTCCACGCGGCAAGAGACAGGGGCCCGATGCGGCCGTTGGTGAACTCGCTGATGCCGGGCGGCGACCAGCCTTGCGGCGAGCCGTTGCAATAGATCAGCGTGAGGCCTTGCAGCAGACCGTTCGCGGCGAGCGTGACGACGATGGGCGGCAAGCCCAGCATCACCACGCCGACGCCGTTGAACACGCCCACCAGCAAGCCGACAACCAGCACCACCGGCACGGCCCACACGGCCGCGCCGTTCATGCCGTGCGTCAGCCCGGTAAGCAGCACGCCGGACAGCGTGATGAGCCAGGGCGTCGACAGGTCGAGACCGCCGGTCAGGATGACGGCGCCCTGCCCGAGACCGAGGATCGCGAGGAACAGCGTCAGCGTAAGCAAGCTGCTGTAGAAGTTCGCGCTCGCCAGCACGCCGGGGCCGTAGACGATCGCCGTGATGACGACCACGCCGAAGAACAGCACATACGCCGGCACGACATACTTGACCCATTCGCGATTGCGCTCGATCCAGTCCGCAATCGGCCGTCCCTTCAGCTCCGCGTTCTCCAGCGCGCGAAAGTCGTTGACCTCAAACTTCACGCGGCGCGCATTGCGATCGTCGCGCGCACGCGTGCCGGTGCGTACCGCCTTCAGCCACTGTGCCGCATGCCGGGCGCATTCGTGCGCCGCCGATTGCTTGCCGATCGACGAGCCCAGCACCGCGAGAATCAGGATCACGGCTTCTGCGATCGTCGTGAAGAATGCGGAGACGTTCAGCACGAGCAGGATGTTCACGGTGATCATCAGCGTCATCGCGGCGAACACGGTGCCGACGCAACCGCCTCGTCCGCCGCCCAGCAAGGTGCCGCCGAGCACCACGGCGGTGAACATCGAAAGCAGCAGCGGACGGCCGACGAGCGGATCGGCCGAACCCGTCTGCGCCGACACATACAGCCCCGCCGCCGCGTAGAACATGCCCGCGAGCGCATAGGTCGCGACCCGGTAGCGCGTGACCGGCATGCCGTTCGCGTAGGCGCCGTCCGGGTCGCTGCCGAGCGCATACAGGCCCACGCCGAAGCGCGTGCGCCGCACGAACGACCAGACCAGCAGCGCGAGAATCAGCAAGGCGGCGGACATCGGCAGCTTGTCGGGAATGAGATCGGACGTGAGCACGCCGCCGAACTGTTCGCCGACGCTTCCGCCCGGCTTGTTCTGGATCAGCAGCGTGACGCCCTGCACCATGAACATGGTCGCGAGCGTGACGACGATCGACTGCAACCTGAACCACGCGATGAGCGCGCCGTTGACCAGCCCGATGCCGCCGCCGATCGCAAGGATCAGCGCGACGCCCGCCCATTGCTCGACGGGCGAGCCCTGCACGAAGCGCACGGCGAGCACGTTGGCGAGCGACACCACCGCGGACGCCGACAGATCGAAGCCGCCCGACAGCACGACGATGGTCTGTCCGATGGCCGCGAGCGCGAGCGTGGTCGCGCTCGATATGACGGAGCCGATGTCATACAGGCCCACGGGCGTCGCGGACAGCGCGATCCATGCGCCGAGCATCGCGAGCAGCGCACACACGGCGATGATGAGCCCGCGATGATGATCGATGCGCGCGCCCCATCCCACGCGCGCGCCCGGGCGCACGATCTTGCTGTCGGGAGCGGCAACGGCAGTCTTCATGAAGCACCTCTCAGCTGGAAAGCATCTTGCGCATCACGTTCTCTTCGGTGAGCGCCTCGCCCGACAACTCGCCCGCATTGCGGCCGCGATACATCACCGACACGCAATCGCACACGTTGACGAGTTCGGGCACGTCGGTCGAATAGAACAGCACGGCGCCGCCGGCGGCGGCGAAGGCGCGCATCAGCATGAAGATCTGATGCTTGGTGCCGACGTCGATGCCGCGCGTCGGATCGAACATCAACCAGACGCGGCTTTGCGTGAGCAGCCACTTGGCCATCGCGATCTTCTGCTGGTTGCCGCCCGAGAACGACAGGCACGGCTTGTAGAGCGCACGCGGATTCACTTCCATCTGCGCGAGCGAGCGCCGGATCGCGGCCTGTTCGCGCTTGCGGTCGATCAGCCCGAAACGCGCATAGCGGCCAATCACCGGCAGCGAAACGTTCTCTCCGCCGGGCAGCCGCAGGAACAGTCCTTCGGTCTTGCGGTCCTCGGGCAGGAAGCTCGTCGATACGCCGGCCTTCAGCGAGTCCGCCGTGGAGGTCAGCGTGACCGGTTTGCCGTCGATGCGCAGTTCGCCTTGATCCAGATACGCCGCGCCGAACAGCGCCTCGAACAATTCGCGCTGGCCCATGCCCTGCAATGCCGCGATGCCGTGGACCTCGCCCGCGCGCAGCGTCAGATCGAAGTCGCTCACCACGCCGTCGATGCGCACGCCGCGCGCTTCCAGCGCAGGCGCTGCCTCCGCCACAGCCGAAGCAGGCGGCGCGACCTTCGGCGGATATTTCGCCTCCAGCGAGCGGCCGATCACGAGCCGGATGACTTCATCGTCCGAGATCGCGGCGGTATCGAACGCACCTACATCGCGGCCATTGCGATACACCGTAAGGCTGTCGCAGAACTCGCGCACTTCCTGCATCCGATGCGAGATGAACACGAAGGTCACGCCCTTCGCCTTCAGTTCCTCGATGCGTCGCGCCAGCCATGCGACATCGCGGCCCGAGAGCGCCGAGGTCGGCTCGTCGAGCAGCAGCACGTCCGGCTCGCGCGCGATGGCCTTCGCGATCTCGATCTTCTGCCGCACCGGCAAGGACAGATCGCGGATATAGGCGCCGGGCCGCACGTCGTCGAGTTCGAGACGTTCGAGCCATTCCGCCGTCCTGCGTTGCGCCTCGCGCGCCCGGATGCGCCCGAAGAGACCCGTCGGCTCATGCGCCAGCAGCAGGTTCTGCGCGACCGTCAGATCGCGCACCAGCGTCATTTCCTGGAAGGCCGTCTGCACGCCGGCGCGATGCGCGTCCTGCGGGCTTTTCATCGTCACGTCGCGGCCCATCACGCGCATGCTGCCCGCGTCCGGCGCGATCAGCCCCGACAGCAGCTTGACCGTGGTCGACTTGCCCGCGCCGTTCTCGCCGAGCAGCGCATGCACCGCGCCGCGCTTCACGCGGAACGACGCGCCGTCGAGCGCGACGGTCGCGCCGAAGCGCTTCGTCACGTTCGCGAGATCGATGGCCAGCGCCGCATCGTTCATGATCGCCTCAGTCCTGATTGCCGGTGAGCGCCGCGTTGAAGCCGACTTCCTTCGTGTCTTCCGAATAGATGTCGGCGAACCAGCCCGGCGGCACCTTGTCAGGCGGGAATGCGGTGCAACCGGCCTTCAGTTCGTCGATGCTGCCGGTCTTGCACAGCTTCGATTCGGCCGTCAGCACCAGCGGCAGCTTGAGCGTCACGCGCGCCGGAAAGTCCCCGCCGTCGAGCTTCTTCACGGCCATCTTGAGCGCCATCGCGCCGGAGTACGGCGGCGCGCCATACGAGATCGACCGATAGCCAATGGAACGGTACGCGCCCTGTCCCTTGACTTCGCCCGGCGGCAGCATCTGCACGCGATGCCCGTTCGACGATTCGCCCGCGCACGGCTTGATCTTGTCGTCGGCGATGCCCGCTTCCAGCTGCATCGACGCCGCCGTGAAGCAGCCCACCTGCATCCACAGCCCGTCGATCTTGTCCCAGCTGTTGGTCGCGAGGATCTTCGAGAGTTCGGTCTTCGCGGTGGCCTGGCTCCACATGCCGGTGCCCTCCGCGACGATCTTGATGCCCGGGAACTTCGCGAACACGACCTTGGCCGATTCCGTGCGGGCACGGTCCACCGAGGTGCCCGGCACGCCATTGATGAGCACGATGTTGCCCTTGCCGTTCAAGGTCTTCGCGAGCCATTCGGCGGTGACGGTGCCGGCCTGATGCTGGTCGATGGTCACGTTGTGCGCGCACGGCTCGGTAACTTCGCCGTCATAGGCCGCGACCACGACGCCCTTCGAGCAGGCGTTCTTGATCGCGCGGTTGAGCGCGGTCGGCGAGATCGGATAGATGACGATGGCCTTCGCGCCTGCCTGCACCATCGAGTTGATCTGCTGGATCTGCTTCTGCGCGTCCGTGCCCGCGACCTGCACTTCGAGGTCCACCTTGTCCTTGAGCGCGGGCGTGTTGGCCATGGCCTTGACCATGTTGGCCGCTTCCGTCTGCCAGTCGTTGCCGACATAGCTCATCGACAGGAAGATCTTGTACTTGCCCGCCGCATGCGCCTGCATCGGAACCGCGAGGCTTGCGGCAAACATCAGGCCGAGCGCTACCCGGCCCGCATGACGAATCGATTGCGTCCATGCTTTCATGTCATCCTCCGGTGCTTCGTTATTGGTTTTGCCGTGCGTTATTTCGCGACGTGAGGCAAGCGCGCGCTGGCGGGCAACGCGATACCCGCGCTACCGGGCACGACATTCGGGTCGTGTCCGGGTATGACCAAGTCCGCGATCTGGCGAATGCGCGTGAGCGAAGCCATCTCCGCGAAAGTCTCGTGCACGATGCCCACCGGCACGAGATCGACGATGTTCTCCATGCAGTTCGCGCAATCGCCCGCGATCAGCACGACGCCTTCCGCCGTATCCACCGCCACCGACTGATGCCCCGGCGTGTGTCCTGGCGTCGGCACGACGCGCACGCCGGGCACGATGTCGGTCACGCCGTGGACGAACTGCCAGCGAAAATACGCGAGCGGCTCGCGGCCGATCAGGAACTCCTGGTAGTACGTGGCTTGCGTGGGCAGCGGATGGCCCGCGTATTCCCACTCCTTCGCCTGCACGACGAAGCGCGCGTTCCTGAACAGTGTGTTGCCGCCTGAATGGTCGTAATGCAGATGCGTGTTGATGACGATATCGACTTCGTCCGCGCTCCAGCCCACGTACTCCTTCAGCGCGCGTTCGAGCTTTTCCTCCGGCGCCTGATCGCACGGACAGACGAAGTTCGAGACCCAGCCCGGATCGTGGATGCCGGTATCCACGACGATCTTCTTCGCCGCGCCGACGATCGCCGTGGACCACACCGGCACCTTCATCTGCTGGCCGAAGTAGCGGCCATACACCTGCGACGAGCGATCGACGGTAAGCCAGCCGGTCGGCATCGCGACTACTTTGAGCATGGCGTTCACGCTGCCCTCCGCGGTCAGAAGTTGGTGTCGCCGCCGCCCTTGAGCGCGAGCATCGCGCGTGCTTCGGCGGGCGTCGCGATCTCGAGCGACAGGCCTTCGATCACCTGGCGGATCTTGCGCACCTGCGCGGCGCTCGAATCCGCGAGCTTGCCCGGTTCGAGCCACAGCGAATCCTCCAGGCCCACGCGCACGTTCGAACCCTGCGCCACGCCGATCGAGCCGAGCGGCAGCTGGTTGCGGCCTGCGCCGAGGATCGACCAGACATAGTCGTTGCCAAACAGGCGGTCCGCTGTGCGGCGCATGTGCGCGAGGTCTTCCGGATGCGCGCCGATGCCGCCCAGCAGACCGAACACGCTCTGCACGAAGAACGGCGGCTTCGCCAGCTTGCGGTCCACGAAATGCGCGAGGTTGTAGAGATGCGAGATGTCGTAGCACTCGTACTCGAAGCGCGTGCCGTTCGCGCTGCACGAGGTCAGGATGTACTCGATGTCCGCGAACGTGTTCTTGAAGACGAGGTCGCGACTGTTCTCCAGATGCTTGCGCTCCCACTCGTACTTGAGATCCTTGAAGCGCTCGAGCATCGGATACAGGCCGAAGTTCATCGAGCCCATGTTGAGCGACGCCACTTCCGGCTTGAAGTGATGCGCGGGCTTCAGGCGTTCGGCCACCGTCATGTGCGGACTGCCGCCCGTCGTGATGTTGATGACCGCATCGGTCTCGGCCTTGATGCGCGGCAGGAACTGCTGGAACACGGCCGGGTCCTGGGTCGGATGACCGTCGTCGGGATCGCGGGCGTGCAGGTGCAGGATCGCGGCGCCTTCGCGCGCGGCGGCGAGCGCGGCGTCGCCGATCTGCTGCGGCGTGAGCGGCAGATACGGCGACATGGAAGGCGTGTGGATCGCGCCGGTCGGCGCGCAGGTGATGATGACCTTGCGTTTCGTTGCCATGCTGTCCTCGCTGTCGTTCGAACCGTTCAGAGCACTTCGACGTTGCCGCAGACCGAGATTGCCTGTCCCGAGATGCCGCTGCCCGCGGGCGAGCACAGGAACAGCGCGGTCGCCGCGATCTCTTCGGGCGTCGTCATCCGGCGCAGCGAGATCTTCGCGAGATACTGCTGCTCCATCTCTTCGTAGGGCAGGTTCAGCTGCTTCGCGCGCGCGGCGATCACGCGTTCGATGCGCGGCCCTTTCACGATGCCCGGCTGGATGGCATTGACACGGATGTTCGCGGGTCCGAGTTCGATCGCGAGACTCTTCGTCAGTCCGACGATGGCCCACTTCGTCGCCGCATACGGCGTGCGGAACGCATAGCCGAGGCGCCCCGCCACCGAGGACAGCGCGATGATCGTGCCGCCGCCCTGTGCGTCGCGCAGCAGCGGCACCGCACGGCGCGCAAAGAAGAACTGCGCGTTGAGATTGACGTCGACGGTCTGCTCCCAGTCCTCCACGCCTATCTCTTCGATACCGCCCGTTGGACCCGCGATGCCCGCGTTGTTCACCAGCACATCGAGCCCGCCGAGCTCTCGCTGCACATCGGCGAACACGCGTTCCACCGCTTCCTGGTCGGCGACATCGGCGAGTGTCGAAGTGATCGCGTTGCATTCGGTGCGCGCTTCCGCTTCGTTCAGCGCCGCGATGGCGTCCGGACTTGCGTCGCAGACATGCACGCGCGCGCCGGCGTCGATGAAGGCGCGCGCGATCACCAGGCCGATGCCCGATGCGCCGCCCGTCACGAGCACGCGCAAGCCTGCGTGCGGCTTCAGCATCTGCAGAACCGTCATTCGCTGTCTCCGTTGTGTTTGGCTGCGTTCAGACGTTCGTCAGGCGCTCGCCTGCGCGTCGTCCTTCGTGTTCGTGTCTTCGCCCGTCAGGCCGAGTTCGCCGCCTTGCAGGCGTTCCTGAAGATCGGCGGCCGCCGCGCCGATGTCTTCCTCGATGCCGGCGCGCGCGCCATCGCCATCGCCGCGCCAGAGTGCTTCGACGATGTGGCGGTGCGCGGTCATGGACCCGCGCATATGCGGAATGTCCGGTGCGACGAGATTCAGGAACGGCCCGATGCGCATCCAGAGGTTCTGGATCGTCGCCAGCGTGAGATCGCTGGCGCCGTGCGTGTAGATGGCAATGTGAAATTCGAAGTTGCTGCGCAGGTAGGCGGGTGCATCGCCGGCTTCGACGTGTGCATCCATCGTGTCGAAGATGGCCTGCAAGGCCTCGAGCGATTCGCGCGTCATGCGCGACGCCGCCCGCCTCGCCACCGCCCCTTCCAGCGCAATGCGCACGTCGCGCAGTTCGTCGAGGAGATCGAGTGTCATCGGCGGGACCATCAGCGCACGGCCCGGACCGTCGATCAACGCGCCTTCCGCCTGCAGACGCGTCAGCGCGGCGCGCACCGGCATGGTGGATGAACCGACCGCCTCCGCGACGCTGCGCAGACTCAGCAATTGTCCGGGCGCGAAGCGGCCCGTCATGATCGCCTGCCGCAACTGCGCGTAGACGCGGCTCGCCATCGTCTCGCGCGCCACCAGTTCGAGTGCGGGTAACTCGGTTGTCGAGCGTGTCGCCACCATCGCCTCCGTTCTTGCGTCCGGCTGCCGGGATGTCGTGCGTTTCATGTGACCTGTGATCACATCCCAAGATGATGAGAGTGTCCGACCGATACGCCTTGCGCGTCAACCGTCGATTGCTAGGTGAAAACGCGGACGGGGAAGTCTGCGTTCGGCTTACTCGAACCGGGCCTGTACCGCGCGCTGGATCTCCGCGAACGCCACTGGCTTCACGAAGTGATGATCGAAGCCGGCTTCCTTCGAGCGTTGCCGGTCGTGCGCCTGACCGTAGCCCGTCACCGCGATGAGCAACGCATCCGCTGTAGCCTTGCGGGCGCGCATTTCGGCAGCGAGTTGATAACCGTCCATGCCAGGGAGACCGATGTCGAGCAGCACGATGTGCGGTTCGAACGCGTCCGACAACGCGAGTGCCGCGTGCGCATCATGAGCCGTGCGCACGTCGTAGCCATCTGCTTCGAGCAGCAGCGACATGGCGGTGGCGGCGTCCACGCTGTCGTCGACGAGCAGCACGCGCCTGCCGCCGCTCGCGCTCGCAGGCGCGGCGCCGACGTCACGCGGAACCATTGCCACGTCTTTCGCCAGCGGCAGCCACACGACGAACTCGCTGCCTTGCTGCGGCCCGGCCGAGAACGCCTCGATGCGCCCGCCCTGCAGTTCGACGAGCGTCCGCGCGAGCGGCAGACCGATGCCCAGGCCGCCTTCCGAGCGTTCGAGCGACGTCTCCGACTGCACGAACAGATCGAAGATATGCGGCAGCATGTCGGCGGCGACGCCGATGCCCTTGTCACGCACGGCAATGCGCACCTCGTCGCCGAACTGCTCGAATTCGACGGCGATCTCGCCTTCCTCGAGGCTGTACTTCGATGCGTTCGACAGCAGGTTGCCGAACACCTGCGCGAGCCGCACGTTGTCGCCGGTGACGTAGAGCGGCGTCTCGGGCCATGCGACGTGCAACTTGTGGCGCTTGCGTTCAAGCGCGGGCTGCACGGTTTCTATGGCTGCCGCGATCGCCGCCGAGAGATCCACCGTTTCCTGGCGCAGCGTGATCTTGCCTTGCGTGATGCGCGCGACGTCGAGCAGATCGTCGACGAGACGGCTCAGATGCCGCACCTGCCGGTCGATGATCGCGCGCACCGTCGAGAAGTGCTGCGCGGACGGCGCGCGGTCGGGATCGAGCAGGTCCACCGCGTTGCGGATGGGCGCGAGCGGGTTGCGCAACTCGTGCGCGAGCATCGCGAGGAACTCGTCCTTGCGGCGATCCGCCTCGCGCAGCAGCAGTTCGGCGGCCTTGCGTTCCGAAATGTCGTTGACGATCCCCGCAATCCGATAAGGCCGCGCCGGATGCCCCGCCGCGCCCGGCACCTGGAACGCGCGCTCGGCGACCCAGCGCGGCCCGCCGCTCGCGCGCGTGATGCGGTACTCCACTTCGTACGGCGTGCCGTTCGCGAGCAGTTGACGATACGCGGCGGCCACGTGCTCGCGGTCGAGCGGCAGGATGTCGCCGGACCAGTGATCCGGGCCGGGCGCAGGCGCGGGCGCGCCGCTGCCGGTGTCGAACAGATGCCCGTACGCCGGGCTCACATAGAGCAATGCGTCGGACGCGGGATCGAGCATCCAGAAGACATCGTCGATATTTTCGGCAAGCTGGCGAAAGCGCTCTTCGCTCTCGCGCAGCGCATTCTCGGCGAGCCGCGCACGCAGCAGCGCGCGCACGTGCGCAATCAGTTCGGCGGGCTCGACGGGCTCGGTCAGATAACTGTCGGCGCCGCCTTCGAGACCGCGGATCCGGTCGAGGCTGTGCACGGCCGCCGCCGAGGTTTGCAGCACCAGCGTGCTTGCCGTCTCCGGCGCTGCCTTGATCTGCCGGCACACTTCGAGCCCGTTGATGTCGGGCAGCTTCACGTCGAGCAGGACGAGATCCGGCGCTTCGGCGCGCACGCGCTCCAGCGCGCCGTTGCCGGTGGCGGCCTCGATCACGTTGAAACCCGCGCGCGACAGGATGCGCGTCTTGGCATAGCGGGCGCCGTCGTTGTCGTCGACGTTGAGAATCAGCACGTCGTTCCAGTCGCTTCTCATATGGCCTGGCTCCCGTCGCGATGCAAGCGCGTCACGGCACTCAACGCGTCCGGCAAGCCGCTGCCGCCGACAGGTTCTTCAACAAAGGCCGCGGCGCCGAGCGCCTGCGCCTCGCCGCGATCATCCGCCTGTCCGAGCACGACGATCGGGACATCACGGGTGGCGGCCTGCGCGCGCAACGCCGCCAGCCAGATCCAGGCTTCGGCGGGCGCTGGACGCGCCGCAAGCAACAGCGCGGCAAGCTGGGTCCGTGCCAGCAGCCGGCCGGCTTCATCGAGCGTCGCGGCCGTCATCGTCCGATACGGCGACGCACGCAGCGCCGCCTCGCAGTCGAGCCGTTCGACCGGACTGCTCGCGACGATCAGCACGGCCGGCCGCGTATCGCCGGCGGCGTGACAGGCAGCGCCGACGTCCGCGCCATAGTGCGCGGGAATCGTCGCGCTGAAGACGGAGCCGCGCCCCGCTTCGCTCGTCAGCGACACATCGCCGCCGAGCAGCTTGCACAGCTTGCGGCACAGCGGCAGACCGAGGCCGGTGCCCTTTACATACTGTTGCAGCCGGTTCTCGACCTGGCCGAACTCCTCGAAGACCACCTGCTGATGTTCCGGCGCGATGCCGATCCCGGTATCGCTGACCGAGAACGTGATCAGCCGGCGCGCCTCGTCGTAGCTCGCGGCCACGCGCACCTCGCCCCGTTCCGTGAACTTGAGCGCATTCGACACGAAATTGCGCAGCACCTGTGCGACCTTGGCTTCGTCGGTGTGGATGGGCGGCAGGCCGTCGCAGGCCTCGAAGATCAGCTCCACCGCACCGCCGGGCGACAGCGGCCGCAGCATGCCGCGCAGCGCCGAGAAGAGCACGTCGACTTCGAAATCCACCGGACGCACTTCGATCTTGCCCGCTTCGATCTTCGCGAGATCGAGCAGGTCGTCCACCGTTTCCGAGAGATCCTCCGCCGCCTTGCGAATGAAGCGCACCTGCTTTTCCTGTTCGCCCGTCAGATCGCCGTCGATGCGCTCCAGCAGCAGCTTCGACAGCGCCCGGATGGACGACAGCGGCGTGCGGAACTCGTGGCTCATGTTGGACAGGAAGCGCGACTTCGATTCGTCGGCGCGGCGCAGATGATCGGCGCGGGCGTCAAGTTCCGCATAGAGCGCGACCACGCCGCGATTGGTGTCCTCGAGTTCGCGCGTCAGACGCGTCAGCTCTTCCTGCCGCTCGCGCAGGTCGGCGAGCGCGGCGATCAGTTCGCGGTTCTGGCGCTGCAATTCATCGATGGTGTTTTCGCCCGACTGACGCGCAAGCGTCTGCGCAACGCGTTGCAACGTCGCGTCGTCAACGTGCGCGGATTCGGGCAGCGCCTTCGCGAGTGTGACCGACGTGCCGCCGTCCGCCTTATCGGCGATCGTGCATTCGTCCATCAGGCGCTGCGCCGCGAGCAGGCCCAGCGTGGCCTGTGAATCGTCCGGGTGCAGGGCGCGCAGACGTTCGCCCGCGCCCGTGCCGCACTCGAAGCGCACGACGAGGCGCGGCGGACGCGCGGCGGCGTCCATGAAGAAATCGGCATGCGGCGCGCGGCCCGCGAGCATCACGGTGCGCGCCACTTCGAGCACCGAGGTCGCAATGCGCGTCTGTTCGCGCGGCGTGAAGCCGAGCGCGGCGCTCGCCTCGCGGGCTTTCACGCGGGCCGCGACGACGTCGTGCTCGCCTTCCAGCGGCATCGCATAGAGCGGCCGCATGCTTACGCGCCTCCCGTCGTGCGGGCGACGAAAACGGTGATATCGTCGCGGCCGCGCGCGAAATCGCGATACAGCAGCGCCGCGATGAGCGCCGGATGGCGCAGGGCGATGCCCGGATAGCGCGCCAGGTCCCAGCGCGTGGCGAGCCCGTCCGAATGCAGCACGACGAGCGCGTTCGGCGGATAAGGCACGTCGAAGATCTGCGCGCGCCGCGATCCATGCCCGACGATGCCGCTATGCGACACCAGATGGCGGTGCGAGGCCTCCGCCCACACGCTCGCCGAAATATTGCCGATGCCCGCGAACGTGACCGGCATGCCGGCCTTCGCCGCGGACGCCGGCATGCGCGCGATCCCGACCGCCGCGCCGCGCGTGGCGCGCAGCGCGTCGTTGGCGAGGTCCATGATGCGGTCGAGCGGCTGTTCGCCTTGCGTGCCGAGCACCTTGGCCGCCTCGACCGCCGCGACGTTCGCGAGCGGCCCGTGGCCGAGACCGTCGGCGACCATCACGGTGAATTCGCCGTCGTGCGCGTGGCAGGACCAGGCATCGCCGGATACGGTTTCTGTTTGCAGCGGCAGATTGACGACGCCGTAACTCAACGGCGCGGCGGGCGTGCCCGACGGAGCCGGTGAATTCCAGAACACGGTGCGCAACAGCGTGCCCTGGCCCGGCGCACTCCAGATGTCGAGTTCGCGGGAGAGACGTTTGATCGCGCCCATGCCGGTGCCGGGGCTGCCGGCCGTGGTGTAGCCGTCCTGGAAGCAGCGGTAGAGATCCTGGATGCCCGGACCGCCGTCGATGCACAGCACCTCGATGCCATGGCGCGGTGCGGCAATCGCGCCGCGGTCGACGAGCGGCCGCACCAGCAATTCGCCGCGCTGGGCGTGCTTGAGCAGGTTCGTGCCGCATTCCGTGACGACGATAGCCAGTTCGCCCGCGGTCGTCTCGTTGAAGCCGAGACCGCGCGCAAGCTCGCCGATGGAACGCCGTGCATAGGCGATCTGGGTGGCCTCGGCGATCTCGTAGCGCTGCTGCGCGGCCATCGATTCCTTCAAAAGGGTTTCCATTTGGTAATCGAAATGTGCGTGCCCTCGCCCGGCGCCGAGCGAATCTCGAACTCGTCGCACAGGCGCTTCGCGCCGCCCAGACCGAGGCCCAGACCGCCGCCCGACGTGAAGCCGTCCGAGAGCGCTCGCTCGATGTCCGGAATGCCGGGACCGTTGTCGACGAACTCGAGCTTGAGTCCGCGGCGGCCATTGCGCTCGACGACATAGCAATGCGCGTCGCCGCCGCCTCCGTAGATCAGCGTATTGCGTGCCAGCTCGCTGGCCGCCGTCACGAACTTGGTCTGATCGATGAGCGAAAGGCCTTGCGCGACCGCTTTCTGCCGCAGGAACTGGCGCAGACGGACGATCTGCTCGTCATTGCGGATCGGCAGCGTTTCAGGCGGCGACGAAGAAGCCGGCGCGGCAGTGGAATGGAAGGTGGTCATGGAATCGTTCGCACGCCGCCGTCAGAACGGGCTGCTGCCGGTCAGCAAGGCCATGCCCTTCTCCACGTTGAGCGCCGTGCGCACGCCGGACAGCGTGAGACCCAGCTCGACCAGCGTGATCGCGACGGAGGGCTGCATGCCCACCACGACGGTGTCGGCATCAAGCACGCGCGCCATCGCGGCGGTGTTGCCGATCATGCGGCCGATGAAGGAATCGACCACGTCGAGTGAAGAAATGTCGATCAGCACGCCCTTGGCGCCGTCCTTCACGATGCGGCTTGTCAGGTCGTCCTGCAGCGTGAGCGCGAGCCGGTCGTGCATGTCCACCTGGATGGTGACGAGCAGGAGCTTGCCCATCGTGAGAATCGGAATGCGTTCCATCGCTTCGGTCCCGTTCAGTCGCTTGACGTGTCGTGTGTGCTGTGAATGGCGTTGAGACGCGTCATTCCGGTTGCAGCGAGTCGTGAGCAGCGCTCGCGCGCGAGGCGTCCGGCGCGCTGTTGCCCGCGACAGACTTGCCGGTGCGCTGGAGCGCGACCACGAAAGCCGCTGCGAGCGTGGCCTTGGTCGTGACGTTCGAGAGGTTCACGCCGAGATGCACGATGGTCTGCGCGATCTGCGGACGAATGCCGCTGATGATGCAGTCCGCGCCCATCAGGCGCGCGGCCGCGACGGTCTTGAGCAGGTGCTGCGCGACGAGCGTATCGACGGTGGGCACGCCGGTGATGTCGATGATCGAGATGGCCGCGCCGGTCTCGACGATCTTCTGCAGCAGGTTTTCCATCACGACCTGCGTGCGTGCGGAGTCGAGCGTGCCGATCAGCGGCAGCGCGAGAATGCCGTCCCACAGTTGCACGACAGGGGTGGACAGTTCGAGCAGTTCCTGCTGCTGGCGCACGATCACTTGCTCACGGCTCGCCTGGAACACTTCCGTGGTGTACAGGCCGAGTTCGTCGAACAGCGTGCTGATCATCCAGGTGAGATCGGCGAGCGTGGCGGGGTCGTTGTCGAGCGATTCGCGCAGGCGCACGAAGAGCGGCTGCTTGAGCGAGAACACGAACATGGCGGTTTCGACCGGCGTGAAACCCTGGCGCGCGCGCTGCGCCGACATGTCCGCTAGGAACGCGCGGACTTCCTGCCAGGCGGGCGCCTTGAAATCGACGCGTTCGGCCGTGCCGAGCGCGTCCGTCAGCAGGGCAACGAATTGCGCGAACTGATTGCGCAGTTCCGCTTCGCCGACCAGTCCGCGCCGCGATGCGATCGCGTGTTGCTGCGCGAACCACTCCGCGAAGAGCGCTTCCGGGTTGCTGTTGAACAGTTGGGCAAGCCGCATTCCGCCGACCATTTCCATGCCGAGATCCTTGTGCGTGTTGGTTCGTTTGGGCAACGTGGCCCGCTTTCGTTATTGGGTATTGCACTGCTGCACGCGCCGCGAGACGCGTCGAAGCAAGGCAAAGGCGCTGGGAATGTAGCACGCCATCCTGAAAATCGACAGTCCGGGAACCCTTTACGGATAAGGGATTCGCGGATTTTCTGTGCGGCGATCCATGCTCGCGGCGGAAATCGGCAAATGCTTCCGGCCGTTCGTCAAGGCGTGGACAAAAAGCGGTCAAATATCCAGTCGACGAAAGCTTAGTCGGACAGCAGGAAGAGTTCGAGGGCGGGCAGGCTGATCGGTTTGAGGAGGAAGCCGTCGAAGTCGGTGACGCCGCTGCCTTCGATGACGTCCGTGTGGCCGGTCATGGCGATGATGCGGGCGTCGCTGCTCGGGCCGGCGGCGCGGATGGCGCTGCAGATTTCGCGGCCGTCGGCGTCAGGGAGGGAGATGTCGAGGAAGATGCGGTCGAAGCGTTCGCGTGAGGCGAGCGCGAGACCGGCGGCGCCGTCATGCGCGACAGCCGCGGTGTGGCCCAGCCCGGTTGCGATATCGACGAGGGTCTCGATGCAAGCGCGGTTGTCGTCGACGAAGAGCAGGTTCATCGTGACTGGCTCCGTTTCTGCGGATGAAACGAGTGCGCCTTGGGCGGCGTGGAGCACAGTGTAGTGCATCGTGCCGGGCGCACGCGACTTTACGGCGGCGGCGCGCGAGGCTTTGTCCGCGATGCGCTGGCAACCTTCGCATCCGCGATGCCGTGTATAGCGGCGCGATTATTTTTCCGGGCGGGGTGCGGTGCAATACTCGGGCGCACTATCCCTCCGATCCCGCTGGAGCGCACATGGCCCACACTCCTCATCCCGTCGACGAAGTGCTGCCCTTCGGCCAGCTGCTCGCGGTCGGCATCCAGCATGTGCTGGTGATGTACGCGGGCGCGATTGCGGTGCCGCTCATCATTGGCGCGGCGCTGAAGCTGCCGAAGGAGCAGGTGGCGTTTCTCATCAGTTCGGACCTGTTTGCTTGCGGCATTGTCACGCTGGTGCAGTGTCTGGGCGTGTGGAAGTTCGGCATTCGCTTGCCGGTCATCATGGGCGTGAGCTTCGCGCCGGTCGGGCCGATGGTCGCGATGGCGTCCTCTGGCGCGGGCATTACGACGATCTTCGGCGCGACCATTGCGGCGGGCGTGTTCGCCATATTGATCGCGCCGTTTTTTGGGCGGTTGATGCGCTTCTTTCCGCCGATTGTCACCGGCACGATCATCCTGACCATTGGCATTACGTTGTTTCCAGTGGCGATCAACTGGGCCGGTGGCGGACGCGGCGCGGCGAACTTCGGCGAGCCGCGCAACCTGTTGGTCGCGGTGACCGTGCTGCTGGCGATCTTGCTGATCAACAAGTACTTGAAAGGTTTCATCGCCAATATCTCGGTGCTGCTTGGGATGGCAATTGGCTTCGTGCTGGCGTTGCCGTTTGGATTCGTTGATTTCTCGGGAATTGGTCAGGCGGCGTGGTTCGCGCCGGTACGGCCCTTCGCGTTCGGCATGCCGAGTTTCGATCTGGCGGCGATTGCGTCGCTGTGTCTGGTAATGCTCGTCATCATGGTGGAGTCGCTCGGGATGTTCCTCGCGTTGGGCGATCTGACGATGCGGCCGGTATCGCGGAATGACGCCACGCGGGGGTTGCGTACTGATGGGCTGGGGACGGTGATTGGCGGTGTCTTCAATACGTTTCCGCATTCGTCGTTTTCGCAGAATATCGGGCTTGTGGGGATCACTGGCGTGAAGAGCCGCTGGGTGGTTGCGGTTTCTGGGGGCATCCTCATTCTGCTTGGGTTGCTGCCCAAGCTGTCCAATCTGATTGCTTCGATTCCTGTTGTGGTGTTGGGCGGCGCCGGGATCGCCATGTTCGGGATGGTCGCGGCTACAGGGGTCAAGATCCTTTCCAAGGTGGATTTCGAGAGCAAGAACAATTTGCTCGTTATTGCTATCAGTCTTGGGGTGGGGGTTATACCGCTCGTCGCGCCTTCGTTTTTTGCTCATATGCCCGCATGGGCGGGCCCGCTTACGCATAGCGGGATTACGCTTGCCGCTGTGTTCGCTATCTTGCTTAACGCGTTGTTTAATCGCGGGGGCGAGACGGGCAACATCGAACAGGCGCTGGCGGCGGAGATGCCGCTCAGCTTGCGGAAAGGCGATGGTGAACCTGCGTCTTGGGAATGAGTAAGGCCTTCACTCGAACCATCTCCAATAAAGTTTCCGCGTCTGAGGCAGCGACTTCCATACCTTGAAGCTGTACGTGAAAGCACTGAATCTGTCCGGGTCAGCGTGGATGTCGCTCAACAGATAGACCAGCAGGGAGAAGTTGTCGGGATTGGCCACCGCGTCCCGCACGGCCTCGCTTGACGGCGCGCTGACGGGAGGCATGAAACCCTCCAAAGAAGCCGAAGCCGGTCTGTGAACAGGCTCCAGCAGGGGCGAAACGTCGATTCCGATCTCGTGGCCCGAAGGATTGAGGGAATCTGCCAATTTGTCCATGAAGGTCTTCGTTGTTTTGGCAAATACCGGCTTGTCCTCGTGCAGAAAAATGCCGTAGGTCCGGGAAAGGCGGCTAAAGAAAGTCCTTTTGTCAGCCAACTTTTCACGCTCAAGCTGCGCCCGAAACGTCTTCATCAGCGTTTCCCAGGTCCTCTCCACGCGTTTGCTGCTCGTGGTTGCTACAAAAGCTTCACGAATCAGACACCGCGTAATGTGATTCAACCGAACCAGATACGCCGTGCCGAAACGTTCATACTCCATGGGGTCGAAATCATCATCTCGCATGACCAGCGGAATGATCGTCTGCCGAGCCATGTATTTTCCCTCTTTCCAGGTATTCCCCTCAAGCAGGAAGCCAGGACCCGTGATCGTCTCAGCATACTGACTGTAACCCTCCTCTATGTCCTCCCTCCAGACGGTCGACTGGATGTCGGATACTCGCCTGATGTCAAACGCTGATCCGGGCATGGCGGACAGGAGGTTCCCCTGCGACTCGCCCAGATACGCTATGTCCGTGATGAGGCTGACAGATTCCAGATAATCAAGCATGTTCTGGGCATTCAACTCGAAGCTCTTCAGGGCCGACTCGGTCGATTCACCCCATGCCAAATCGAAGGATTGCTTCGTCTTTTCAGCATAAGACTCTTTCTTTATCACGCGCAGCGCGAGCTTCAGAACCACCGTTGCCTCGCTCTCCGCTGCACGCAAGTTGCGCAGAAGCCGCTGCACTCGCTCGGGCTTGTTCCAAAGTTCCGTGCCTACCCTGTCCGGCTCGACGACACTGCCCACCGGCACCGGCACGGTGTCTCCTACCCAATCGGAATAACGCCTGCGAAGCGCCTGCAGAAGACCATCATTGCTTTGCTGAAGCGCGAAATAGTTGTACTCCTGATTCAGTACGACCCGCTGCACCGCGTTTCCTGACTTGATGTAGAAAGTGCGCGTCTTCGGTTGCAAACTGGTTGATGTCGTCTGGCAAAATAGGCCGGGGCCTACCTGGTCGAGAGGCAGGTGATTGAGCGGCGAACTGGGCTGCATTGTATTCAAGTTGATCGGAAGGAACATCTTGTCCAGGAAGCCTTTCACCAGGTGTACGTCCGAAAAGATGTCAGCCAGACTCCTCGTCGCCACCGGAACCAGTCCTTTCTTTGTCAGGCGAGCAAAATCCAAGGTCAGTGGATTGAAAGGAAATGAGAGCGGATTGAAGATGTGATAGGTCAGGTTGAAAAATTCCTTCCAAGACTCCAGAGCGCTTTTTTTCCGCTCTGTGACACAGCGTGAGACACTACGAATCGTCCGCGCCATCCGCTGTTCTTGCCAAACTGCCATAATGGCTTCGAAGCGATTGCTTTCACAGTCAAGCTCATTGAATGCGCGGATGGTATGACTGTGAGAGCCAGGGAAACTGAATCAAGCATGATGGACATGGGATCGATGCTGTAGTTCTCATCCAGTTGCTGTTTTCGGATTTCGGAATAGAACGGAACAAAAAATCCGATCACCTTGTCCGTCAAGTGTAATTCGAACATTGAAGTCTTGAACTGATCAATCAACTCATTCATATCGCGGCGCGTTTCATTGAATAAATAGCGCAAGAGTTCAGTTTCCGGGACCTTATTTCGGGAGGCTGCATCGTTGTCCGCCTCCAAATTCCATAGCCATTGATGTTCTTTATCCTTTCCGATCCCCAGATAAGTAGTCACCTTCCCGAAGAAGCACTTGGGATCTGACTCGCTTGTTTTCGTTCTTTTCGCCGCAAGATTGAAGAAATGGCTCAGGAAAGTCAGAATCTGGTCGCACGACGTGTCTTTGGAATTTTCTACGTCCTCCGAATTCTCCACCTTTTTCGAATTCTCTGTTTCTTTGCCGCAGGCGCCGGGATCGCCCTTGATCCATATCATCTTCGTGCTTAGCCCCCGGAGTATGGTTGCCGCGTTGTCTTCCGTTTGAAGTGCCTCCACTTTCTCGCTCGTGCTGCCCCTCACGAATGCAAAGTAAAGCCAGGAATTATCCGCCAGTTTGATATAATGTATGCGTACACTCAGCTCTGGAAAATCCAGTCCGATGATCTCCCGAATGTTATAAAAATTATCGAAATCGATCTGTGCGGATTCCAGCGCGTTTCGGATTACGGTACCGCAATCGTACGGAAGACTTGTTTTTTTATAATTCTCGAACTGCTCATCGTTTTTTGTATAGCGACTATTGTCTTCTCCCATCAGGGAAGACGGCAACAGCTCAAACATGAACTTGTAATTCTCAGGCTTCTTCGGAAAGACTGCATAGGGGTGGAACAAGCGAGCCTTTTCCTTGAATTCGCGCAGGAGTTGTGCATAGGACAGCTGCTCTACTTCAGTGATTGATTTTCCATTTGTATTGATCTGGAAAATGATGGCGGCGAGAATAGCTGTATCGGCATTGACAAAATCCAGGTCCGCATTATCCGTTGCCCGCTCGATGGCGATGGCTGATTCCAGGCATCGCAAAATATCACAATAAGTGCGCGTGACGGTATATTGAGTTTTTTTCAGCTTGTTTCCCAATTTATCAATCAGGAGATAGAGCCGAGACTGGGCCCGCAGCTGATTCAGGAGATAGTACTGCGCCGCCGCGAGCTCGCCGCCGGACATTGAAAAGCCCGGAAGCGATCCACGTCGGGTTGCAAGTTCCGCCAAGGCGCCCGCGTAGATGGCATGAAGCAATGCGGACTCCATTTTCGACTCCCTTGCCGCGCGAATATTCGAGAGTACGACTCGATACTTCTCCTCATATTTCTTCCCCGTCTCCAGTCCTGCAACGTAGGCTTTGAAAGTCTCGACGTATCGCTCAGGCATTCTGATCAACTCGCGGCGCTCAGTCAGTGCATTCCGTCTGTCATCCAACTCTTTGTGCCTTTTAGTAAGCCACGTTACATAGCGGCCCGCCCATTCAACGATGTGCATTGCATCGGCCGTCCGGCTGAACGCGTCCAATAGCCGCTGGAAGCCGACGCCGATATCTTCTACAAATTTCTCCGCTGGCGATTTGCTTTCGTAGTCGGGGCTGACGCTACCCTGGCGATGGTCCAACATGTCTTTCGCTTGTTTTTGGAGGGCTTGCGTCTTCGCCGTCTCGGCAGTCAGATAGGCCATTTCCACATCGACCAGATTGAGTTCTTTCTTGATCCGCTCGAGACTGTTTTCCGGAACGGTATCGCCTTCCATGATCTCGTTTATGATCGACACGTCGATCTGGTCCTCGATCAAACGTGAGGGATAGATTCGGCCGAGGATTTTGTAGATCTCGTCAGACAATCCGAGATCCAGTATGCCGTCGGCGCTCGATCGCGCCGAAAAAAACGCGATCAACTGCGCGCTCAGCACGATCACGGAAATCCATTCCTCGTTTTTCTTCTCTTGACGATATTGCTTTTCACAGACGCTCAACGCGCTCGCCATCCGTTTGACGATCGCCTTGGCGTTGTCCAGCGGATGATGGGCGAGACTTGATTCCGTGGTTTGCGAAAGTAACAGGCCCAACTCGCCCTTCGTCAGGACGAGTTTCATATAGGCTTCGAACCAACGCGGCGCCGACTCCGCGTCCCATCCCAACGACCAGGTGTCGTGGTACACGGCTATCACGACATCGCAAGGTGTGCCATCGGCCCACGCCGCATGCAGCAGGCCCCTGCCGACTCCTATCCACTCGAACGCCCAAAAGGAGTGGTCAAGATACATATAGAGCTTCTCGGAGGATTCGAGATAGTCGTAGTACAGCCTGCCTGGCTGACCGTCGGCTCGTTCGGCGTAGTTAAGCGCCCCGGCTTTCTCGAATGAGCGAACCAGCTTCATCAACGACTCCGTGGGCGCCCAGTGCGCGGTACCGGTTTCTTCCGTCATGGACGTCACCTTGCCATCGCAGTCGAGCATCGAGGGCACGAGACCGAGCTTGTCACTGTAAAGCACGTGCAGCCGTGCTTCCGCACCGCTTTGCTGATAGCGGATGTAACCATGGTGCGTGACGTCCGGCGCCGCGAAAACAGAGGGTGGACGACTGACTTCATTCCAATCAAGCTGCCAATAGCCTGACTCACATTTGTAGTAGAAGGCCCCCGTAGCGTCGCTGTAAACATCCGTCTGCGCTGTCGCGGTCATGCCCGTGGCGGAAGAGGGCTTATGTGCTTGCTCCGCGGCGAATTTGAATCTCGCGATCCGGTCAACCATTCCGTGCTTTGCAGGTAAAGCATCCGGTCGAACCGTTGCGTCATATCGGGACGACATGCGACGGAAGCTCACGGAGGAGCCGAAGATATTGACTTCTCCTCCCAGGAAATACGCCGGCGTCCAATCTCGAGTGTTGTCGTAGACCAAAAGCATCGAATGCTCACTCTCCCCGTCATCCTGCCAATAGCGCACGATCCCGGCGGCCTGGATTTTTCTCATCTTCGGCTTTGGTTTGTGGCCATCGACGCGCCACCAAACGATTGGCAGATAGGTGCTCTCCCTGACCCAGATGAAATACTTTTCGCCCGATCCCTCCCTGGACTGAAACAGCCGTTGAGGCAATGCGCCGGACTTCCGGCGAAACAAGTCACTCGGAATCGGCTCAGACCCGGGATGGGCATTGACAAGCAACTCGAGGAACAAATGACTCCGATGCTTGCCTTTGGCCGCCGCGACATCATGCTCGACGTAATCAGAAGGAGTCTCCGGCGTGGCTTCCGCGTAGACTTTGTTTTTCCATTGTTGCAGGTACTGCCATCCCAGCTTTTCCTGGTAGACCACCGCGATTCCTCCGCCGCTCACCAACTGCAATGTTCCGCGGAATCGAATAAGCGGATCGCCGACGAGGGGATCCGCCGGCGCATGGCCGCGCAGTTGATCGATCTTCCATTGCCGGCCGGCAATATCGACGTAATGCGCGCCATTGCTGTAGCGGCCGAGTTGAGTATCGATATTCAGTGGCAACGCGACGCTCGGCCCGACCACCGCATAGGCCGTCTCGTTTCTCAATCTCTCCTCCAACTTCGACCTGCCCTTTGTTTTCTCACCCACGTTGGTCACTGCGCGGGATTCGATGACATGCGGAGCATCCGCGCTGGAAGAGAGATTGAGTGCTTCGTTCTCGTCTTCATTCGACGGCTCATTGCGAGGCTGTTGCAGTCTGGATCGAAGCCAAGGGACGAACGCGATAAGCGCGCCGCCGGCGATCAGACTCACGCCCATCCACAGCGACACGCGCGACACTGTTTGCAATCGACGGCGCCGAATTTTTATCCGCGGGGTGCCAGCTGCGAGGCCCTGCTCGACGTCCGGCTCGGTGCTGATGTCATCCGTTTCAGCCGTAGAGTCCGCGCTCCCCGTCACCGTCTCGCGTGTCGGCACACGCGAATATGGCGTCTGTCCGGTCACACCATAAAAAAGCAGACCCGCAACGCCCAGCGCGCCCAATACCCCAGCGACGGTGAATATCGATACCCCGCCAAACGAAGCTGTCTGACCGCCTCCCGCGCGTTGCAGAAACATCTGGTACATGTCGGCAGTCATCTGAAAATTTTCCAGATCCCGCGGGCAGTCGACGTCCTTCTCCGGCTCCGTGCCCGATCTGATACGACCCAGCAATGACCAAAGGTCCTGAATGGAGGCGTCCTGCTCGTCTTCCGCGTCATCCGTATCAACCGTGCTGAACCTCTTTGCGGATTCAGCGCTTATCTCATCCGTGATGAACTCCTCGTCGCCGCCCGCTCCGGCGCCGCCAGGCGGCGCCAAGGAGACAAACCATTGCCCATCGCGATGGACAACCGCTGGATTCGCAGCAATGTACACGGCGCTGCTACTGCCGGGTTTCAGAAGACGATAGACATCTTGTGCCGTATCCCGGCAGATCTTGTAAGCGCGGCTCGCCACGAGAATGAAACGCCCGGACGGCTTTTCGAAGACTTCAATATCATTATTCGAGGTGCCGACGATGACACGCTTCTCGTCGTCCAAGAGTTTGATCCCGATGTGCGCGAAACTTCCATCAGAGTCCCACTCGCTCAAAAGAACGTCTTTCTGGACCACCGGTGGCGCAGGGTTACGCCCTTTTAGAAGGTTCCTCATCTGCAATGCCGAAGGGGCATACGTCTTGATGCTGATCGCCGCGACGTCGGCGGCTTTTTCTGTCAAATCAACGAGAGATCGCAATTTCGAACGTGGAGGACCCAATGGAACGCGCTTGGGAGGAGCGTCCTTCGGATGGCCATCGGACTCCTCCTGGCCGCTGAGCCGCCTGAAACCATCGGTCAGCAGTGACGCCACATAATCGGCAACGCTTCGCCGCAAGCGAATAACCGAAGGATCATTGTTGTCCGCCAGAATGGCACTGAGTTCGGCGCCCCATTCCAGCCACGATTCGGCGTCCGGCAGGTTTCTCCCGATATGCATGCGCGCCGCGAGCAGATCCGGGATGAATGGAATCAATTGCATATATGGCCGGACCCATGCGTGACCCAGCCTGTCCATCTCCATGAGGGTCTGCGCGAGACTCTTTGCCCGCTGCGCCTGATCCGCCGATTCGGCGTGCATCAGCAGAAACAAATCGAAAGTCAGATGCACGGTCCATACATGCGAACTCAGTTCGTCGACGATGTACGCGCCGAACTTTACGTAGGCAGCCATGGCGGGCGATGACCGAAAGTATTCTTTGACGCGTGCCAGGAATTCTGCCTTGCTGGGGCAGGCGCTCCTGAGCGTATCAAGAATGACTTCGGCGATCACGCGCTTCGTTTCAGCGTCACCGCTCGCCAAACTCGCTGCGCCGCCCTCGATGCATTTCTCAACAGCCGGCTTCAAAAGGATGTTGTAGAAAGCATCCGTGACCAGCGCCGCCGTGGGATTGGCCACGCGGATGTAGCGCACCCCGACCTCTCTGAGCGTGCTCTCCAACGCACGAGTCAGCATTTCCCTCACGCGCTGACACGTCGCTGGATCATCCGACATGAGATCCGCCACGCAACCCAACGTCGCGCTCGCGACCGCTCCAACACCATGCAGCCGCTCGTCCGAAACGTGATAAAGCAAGCCGGACAAGCCATGTTGCGCGGCTTGCACGACCCCGCGGGCAGACACGACCGAGTAGATGTCGTTCACACTGAAGCACGGTGAGTTGATCAACGGCAGGAAGAGCCTGAGTCGCTCCAGCACGGCATCATTGGGGAATACGAGCTTGCTCCATTGATCCATGATCGTTGAATCAATCAGCGTTCTCCAGGCATCCGCGTTGAGAATATGTTGACGCAACGCGGCCAGGCGGTTCTGCTCCGAATCCGAGGCCGGCAAGACCGACATACTTCTGAAAAGTCTGCTCGCGGCACGTAGCGGCTCGCTGTATTGAGCAGGCAAGTCTTGCGCAACCCGGGCCGCAACGTCTGGATCAGCCAGCAGCGCCGCGAGGATACTGAGCCGCTCGGCCATGGACTCCGCCGAAGCCAGCTTGCCCGCCCACGGCGCCAACGTTGTCAGATATGAGAGGCCGGAGACAGACTTGAATACAGGCCCCATCACCTGTTCAAGCACACTCTCGGATCCGAGCATCTTCAGAATACCCTTCAGGTAATCCTCGAAGCCTTGTCCCGTCTCGACAATGTGAATGAACTGCCCGGCCGTCAGCAGACCACGCCGAACCGGATCGATCAGAAGCACTATTTTCTGTATCGTTTCAGGGCCGAGCACGTACCCCATCGGCTCACTCTGTACCAAGTTGAGCAGCGCGATGAACGCTTCGTTCAGATTGCCGATCACGTGAGCATCCGGATTCAGGCTGACCGCCGCGAGGCTGCTCGACACCTTCCCGAGCGTCGGCACGACGTCCACGATCGATTCCTTGAAATCGCGGGGGAGCTGCGTCTCGCAGTCGATGAGGGTTTTTATCGCCCCGAGCTTCTTGAGGAGCGGCTCGTCTTTGCGGCAGATTGATTCGAGACGTGCGTAAAGGCTGCGCCCGTCATCGAGCAAGTCGCCAATGTTACAAAGCACCGACATGCAGACGTTCAGAGATTCGGTCAAGCGCGCGCCGAGAAATGTGGTCATGCAGGGCTTGCTGATGATCGCTTGCACGCCTTGCAGCGCTTCCGACTTGGACTTGGCCGTGAACAGACCGGCAAGCGCTTTGAGGACGTCATCAAAGTCGACGAGCCATTGATCCATCTCGGAGAAGATCTGGCTCGTAGATGCCGTAAAGGAGGCAGCCTCGCGGACGTCTGCTTCGAACAGACCTTCCGATGCCAAGGTTTCGATCCGGGTCAGCACATCGTGGATTCCGGAAACAGCTGCAATGTTGTCGAAGCGCGTTCGCAGGCCCTGGAGCTTTTGGATGTAAGCCTGCTCGGACTGACCCAATGCGGGCGGAACGGCCAGGTAGTTTTGCAGCGGGCCTGGCAGTTTGGACACGCAATTGCTGAATGCCACGTTGGCGTTGGCCTTGCGCAGGATCAGTTCTCCACCTGCAGAAGCATCAACGTCCGTGATGCCAGCCTGAAACCTTTGCAGCTCAAGGTAGTAAAGGTTGAACCTTTTTTGCCAATCCAGAGTGTGCTCGATCGTTGCCTTGATCGAGTCGGGAATCAGTTGGGCAATCGACTCATTTTTTTCAATGATGGACCATAGCAGTCCCGGCTTGTCCGATCCCGGCAGCGTCGCATCCGCGACAACGTCCCGGAGCGACCGGTAGGTTCTCCAGAGTTGCAGCACGCTTTGCAGCGGCGACATCGAGGAACTCAACCGCACCTGCATATCATCCGGAAGCAGCAATAGATGCTTGCAGACAAGCGCGTACACGTCCTTGAGGGCGCTTTCCCATTGCGGCACATCGAATTGTTCAAACCCGAGAAACAACCTCTTCAAGTCGCGGTAGGACGTCTCGATTTCGCGATATGGCCTGAATATGGCCTGCACGATTTCGAGCACAAGGGTGCCCGCGATTGGCTTCACCACGTCGGCCAGCCCGATGCCTCTGCCAGTTCCCGGCGACGCATCCGCCGCCTCGTCATCAATCGGACCAGTTCGAAGACTGGACGGATACGCGGAGGATTCCGCGCGAGCGCCTCGTCTCGCTCCGACATGGCTCGAATTTGATGGCAATTGAGGATCGAAGCTCAGCGAAACTGGCATATCAGATCACCATTATGGGCATGTATGGCAATCAATCGGTGCAGCGCGTATGCGTATCCCGCCGGCGAACGCATACGGCGCCCCTGGGACATTGCTGGCAGGTGCACGGTATTGAATGCGTGACGAGTGAAAAACGTTCCGAATGCATGATTGCGATCAGGAATCCGGCGGAACATGCGGGGCATGCCGACGCATCAGAACCTGAACCGCAAAGGTAGGGAAGAGGGCAGGAGATGTGCGACCGGTGCACCGCATTTGAGTAGCTCTTGTGTAGCGACCGCGTCGATCGATCGTCTGACTATGCCGCTCATCCTAACAGCGTGATCACTGCCTGATTTTCACCCTGACACTAATCTACAAATAGTCAGCAACCATTTGACGGTGATTGCCGTTTTAAGCAGCAATCGATAAAGTTCCGATCAGCATGAAGAGACTTTAAAATCTGACGCGTGTCAGGCCATCGCAAACGCCCATGATTGCAGCCTTCTGGACGCTTCTTGCTGTACTCGCCGCGCTGTACGCCATCGCGCTGGGCGGTCTTTACTGGCTGCAGGGGCGCCTCGTCTATCCGCTCGAACGGATACAGACGTTCACGAGTGAACAATTGGAAGCCCGCACGGAACCCATGCAACTGAAGACGGAAGATGGCCTCAACTTGACGCTTCGCTATGCATCCGCGCCTGACTCGTCCCTGCCGACGGTTATCCTGTTCCACGGCAACGGCGAAGACCTCTTCCAGCGAGCCCACATCGCGCTAGAGCTGATCAACGCCGGCTACGGCGTATTGCTCGCCGAATACCGCGGCTACGGCGGCAACCCAGGCAAACCGAGCGAACCCGGCCTCTACGCCGATGCCCGCGCAGCGTACTCATTCGTCTCAGCACGTTCGAAGAACATCGTCCTGCACGGATACTCCTTGGGCTCCGGCGTAGCGGTCCAGCTTGCAAGCGAACAAACTCAACCCCTGACCGCGCTGATCCTGGAAGCGCCCTTCACCAGTATCGTCGACGTCGCCGCCCGACGCTTCCCGCTCTTCCCCGTCCGCACGCTCGCCCGCGACCGTTACGACAGTCTCGCAAAAATCGCCTCCGTCCGTGTACCGCTCCTGATCTACGGTGGCACCGCCGACGGCGTCATCCCGCCCGACCAGTTCCAGCGCCTCTACGACGCAGCGCGCAGCGAGAAGCGCATCGCGCTGATAGAAGGCGCCGATCACCTCAACGTGTGGACCCAGGGCGGCCGCGACCACGTCATGCAATTCCTCGCATCGCTGCCCGCCACGCGCGCCGAGCGCGTCTAGCCACCACGCTTACGCGAGGTCTTGAGCGTGATCCACGTCGGCGCATGATCGCTGGCATGCGGCTCGCCGCGCACCCATGTATCGACGCCCGCGCCCGTCAGCTTCTTCGCAAGATCCTTGCTGAGCAGAAGATGATCGATGCGCAAACCCGAATTGGTCTGCCAGTGATTGCGGAAGTAATCCCAGAAGGTATAAATGCGCTCGTCCGGAAAAGTCTTGCGCAATGCATCCGTCCAGCCCTGCCCTAGAAGGTCCGCATAGGCCGCGCGGCTCTCCGGTTGCAGCAACGCATCCTTCTTCCACGAACGCGTGTTGTAGATGTCCTCGTCAGTCGGCACGACGTTGTAGTCGCCCGCAAGCACCACCGGATGGCCGCTGTCCAGCAACGCCCGCGCATGCGCGTTGAACCGCTCGAACCACGCGAGCTTGTAGTCGAACTTCGGGCCCGGCTGCGGATTACCGTTCGGCAGATACAGGCAGCCGATCAGCAATCCGCCCACCGCCGCCTCGATATAACGGCTATGCGTATCGTCCTCGAAACCCGGCACGCCCTTGCGGCTCAGCACCGGCTCCGCGCCCTTCGCAAGGATCGCCACACCGTTCCACGACGGCTGCCCATGCCACACCGCGCCATATCCCGCATGGGCAATGGCCTCCGCGGGAAACTGCGCATCCGTGGCCTTCAACTCCTGCAGGCAAACGATGTCGGGCGCTTCGCGTTCGAGCCAGCTCAGCAGGGCAGCGAGCCGCGGACGAATGCCATTGATATTGAATGTCGCGATCTTCACTCGGAATCTCTCCATCGAACGATCGGAATCGGGCCGTCAGGCGCACGCAGTTTGCGTGCCTCAAGAAGGCGCCGGCTTTTCGGCGGCCAGCAGAACAATTAAAAATCTGCCACAGTCACGGCAAAACCGCTCCACTCCCCCCTTTTCCCATGTCCGCCTCGCCGTCCCAGTCACCATCCGACGTCTCCGCTCACTGGCAACGCAATCTCTACATCTGCCTCTTCGGCTCCTTCACCACCGTCGTCGCGATGACCCTCCTGCTCCCCTTCCTGCCGCTCTACGTGCAGCAGCTGGGAGCGTCGTCGGAGGCGGCGGCGGTGCAGTGGTCCGGCGTCGCGTTCGGCGCAACCTTTCTCGGCGCAGGACTCGTCGCACCGCTCTGGGGCCGGCTCGCCGACCGCTACGGCCGCAAACCCATCCTGATCCGCGCCAGCCTCGGCATGGCCATCACGATGTCCCTGCTCGGCGTCGTACAGACAGTCTGGCAACTCGTGGCGATACGCTTCCTCGCCGGGCTCGTCGGCGGCTACGCGAGCGGCGCCATCGTCATGATCGCCACCCAGACGCCCAGGCATCGCACCGCGTGGGCGCTCGGCACGCACGCCGCCGGCATGATGGCGGGCAACCTGGTCGGACCGCTGATCGGCGGACTGTTGCCGGGTCTGATCGGCATCCGCTCGACCTTCTTTCTCGCTGGCGGCCTGATCTTCTGCTCGTTCATCATGACGACACTCTTCGTGAAGGAAGAGCGGCGCGCACCGGATCCCTCGACATCCCGGCGCGGCGGCGGCTGGCGCGACATTCCGCTGCTCACGCCCGTCTTCGCCATGCTCGCGAGCGCCATGCTGCTGATGTTCGCGAACATGTCGATCGAGCCGATCATCACCATCTACGTGGCGCAGCTCGTCCAGGACCCGAAGCAGGTCACGCTGGTCGCCGGCATCGTGATGTCCGCCGCCGCCCTCGGCAGCGTGCTCGCCGCGCCGCGCATCGGACGGCTCGCGGATCGCATCGGCGCAACCAAGGTCATCGTCTGCTGTCTCGCGCTGTGCGGCGTGTTGCTGATTCCGCAGACCTTCGTCACCAACGGCACCCAGCTCGTCGTGCTGCGCTTCCTGATGGGACTCGCGCTCGGCGGACTGCTGCCCGCCATCACGAGCGTCGTGCGTCACAACGTGCCGGATCACACGGTCGGCTATATCCTCGGCTACGCGACGTCCGCGCAGTACATCGGCCAGGTTACGGGGCCGCTCGCGGGCGGCTTCATCGCGGCGCACGCGGGCATGCGCTCGGTCTTCGTCATGACCAGTGTGCTGATGTTCGCCGGCGCAGCGTTCAATGCGTGGGTGTTTCTGCGCAAACCACGCACGCCCTGAGCGCGCATCGATACGCTCTCGCCAACCCACCCGCTGCGCCCATCAAACCATCGTCCGCGCACGCCCCGCGAGAAAGGCGAAAACCGCGACGGCCACGCTCGCGGCAACCAGCAAGTCGAGAGAAAACCTCCAGTCGTCAGTGGCCTGATGAATGAAGCCGAACAGCCCTCAACCCTTCTCGCTATCGAGATGCGCCATCTGCACGGCTTCATAACGATCGCCGGCCGCCGCGCCCTTCGGCACTGCCGCTTCAATGGCGGCGAGTTCTTCCGGCATAAGCGTCACATCGAGCGCGGCGAGCGATTCCGTCAAGCGCTCAGGACGCCGCGCGCCGATCACCGGCACGATGTCCTTGCCCTGCGCCAGCACCCAGGCGATGGCAAGCTGCGCCACGCTCACGCCCTTGGCCTCCGCAATCTTGCGCAAGGCGTCGACCAGCGCCAGATTGCGTTCGACGTTGCCCTGCTGGAACCGCGGACTGTTGGCGCGCCAGTCGTTGGCTTGCGGCGCCGACGCGCCCCAGTGCCCGCTGATCAGTCCGCGCGACAGCACCCCATACGCCGTGATGCCGATGCCGAGTTCGCGGCACGCGGGCAGGATCGTTTCCTCGATGCCGCGCGAGATCAGCGAATACTCGATCTGCACGTCCACCACCGGATGCACGGCGGCCGCGCGGCGAATGGTCTGCGCACCGACCTCCGACAGCCCCACATGACGCACGTAGCCCGCCTGGATCATGTCGCCGATCGCGCCGACGGTGTCCTCGATCGGCACGTTCGCATCCAGCCGCGCCGGGCGATAGATATCGATCGTTTCGACGCCCAGCCGTTGCAGCGTATAGGCGAGCGAGTTCTTCACTGCAACGGGACGACCGTCGAACGCGATGAAGTTGCCCGCCGGGTCGCGCATGCCACCGAACTTCACGCTCAGGATCGCCGCATCCCGGCGCGACGGCGGCGCGCTTTTGAGCGCCTCGCTGATCAACAGTTCGTTGTGGCCCATGCCGTAGAAGTCGCCGGTGTCGAGCAGCGTGACGCCGGCTTCGAGCGCGGCGTGGATCGTGGCAATGCCCGCCGCGCGATCCGACGGCCCGTACACCCCCGACATGCCCATGCATCCAAGACCGATGGCGCCGGTTTGCGGTCCGGTCCCGCCAAGTCTGCGTGATTCCATGCTGGTTCTCTCCTGTGGACTGGCGCCGCGCGGACGGCGGCGATGGAGACCATTATGGGAGCAAAGGTCGCGTGCGATAATCCACCTCAATCCGAATGGGGTGTGCGCAGAGGCGAACAATGAACGAACCCGATCTGTCCGATCTCCACGCGTTCCTGGCGGTCGCGCGCTCGCGCGGCTTCAGGCAGGCGGCGCTGTTGCGGGGCGTATCGGCGTCTTCGCTGAGCGAGGCGGTGCGCCGGCTGGAAGCGCGGCTCGGCGTGCGGCTGCTCAATCGCACCACGCGCAGCGTCACGCCGACCGAAGCCGGCGAACGGCTGATCGAACGGCTCGCGCCCGCGTTCACGGAGATCGCCAGCGCGCTGGATGCCGTGAACGGCTTTCGCGACAGCCCCACCGGCACGCTGCGCCTGAACGTGCCGCGCATCGTCTCGCGCGAGATCCTGCCGCCCATCGTCGCGCGCTTTCTGACCGCGCATCCAGGCATCAAGCTGGAGATCAGCGCGACGGACCGCTTCATCGACGTCCTCGCCGCCGGCTTCGACGCCGGCATCCGCTACGACGAAAGCATCGAGCGCGACATGATCGCGGTGCCCATCGGGCCGCGCATCCAGCGCTTCGTCGCGGTGGCCGCGCCCGCGTATCTCGCCGCGCACGGCGAGCCTAAGCATCCGCGCGATCTCGTGAATCACGCCTGCATCGGGCATCGGTTCGACAGCGGAGTCCTCGCCGCATGGGAATTCGTGCGCGGCAAGGAAACGTTACGGATCGCGCCGCAAGGGCCGCTCGTGACGTCGTCGGTGGAAGTGGCGCGCGCCGCGGTCACGGCAGGCCTGGGGCTCGTCTATACCTTCGATGAATTCGTACGCGGCGGCATCGAAAGCGGCGCGCTCGTGCCGGTGCTCAAGCCGTGGTGGCAAAGCTTCACCGGTCCGCGCCTCTACTATCCGAGCCGCGCGCATATGCCAGGGCCGTTGCGCGCGTTCATCGACTTCATTCGCGCCGAAGACGGCGCGACGTCCTGAACGCGCCTAGAACACCGCTTACTGCTGCACGCCCCAGCGGCGCACCGTGACGCGTTCGATGGTATCGAAGACGAGATGCTCGACCGCCAGACCGATCACGATGACCGCCGCCAGCCCCGCGAACACGCGATCCGTATAGAGCTCGTTGCGGTTCTGGAAGATGTACCAGCCAAGGCCGCCCTTGCCCGAACTCGCGCCGAACACGAGTTCCGCGGCAATCAGCGTGCGCCACGCGAACGCCCAGCCCACGCGCAGGCCCGCCAGGATGGAAGGCAGCGCGGCCGGCACGAGAATCAGCAGCACGTGGCGCAGACCAGTCAGGCCATAGTTGCGGCCCGTCATGCGCAGGGTCGCGGGCACCGCCTGGAATCCCGCATACGTGTTGAGCGCGAGCGGCCACAGCACCGAATGCACCAGCACGAACAGCAGGCTGCCGGTGCCGAGGCCGAACCACAGCAGCGCAAGCGGCAATAGCGCGATGGACGGCAGCGGGTTGAACATTGCGGTGAGCATCGAGAGGATGTCGCGGCCGATGCGCGTCGACACGGCCAGGGAGGTCAGCACGAACGCGAGCAGCGCGCCGAGCGCATAGCCGCGCAGCAGCACTGACATCGAGATGCCGATCTTCTCGATCAGCTCGCCCGACGCAATGCCCTGCACGAACGCGATAAAGGTCGCGCTGAAGGTGGGCAGCAGCAGGTCGTTGTCGACGCTGCGCGCCGCGATCTCCCACAAGCCGATCAACACCAGCGCGATGAAGGTCTTGCGCAGCCAGGCCTGATCCAGCAGACGCTTCGAGAGCGGCAGCGGCGCCTCGTGGCCGATGCCTTCGGGCGCGACCGGCTCGACTTCATATTCCGGCCGCACCGGCGGCACGATCAGATGCGGCGTGCTCATTGCGCGGCCTCCTCTTCGAACAGCAAGCGATGAATGCGGGCGACGCTCTGCTGGAACTCGCCGCGCCCCATGCTTTCCTGGGTGTATTGATGACTGTTGAGTTCGGCGCGCACGCGTCCGGGATGCGGGCTCAGCAACAAGATGCGATTGCCGACGATCAGCGCTTCCTCGATCGAATGCGTGACGAACAACAGCGTGAAGCGCTCGTCGCTCCACAGGCGCAGCAGTTCTTCCTGCATGCGGCGGCGCGTGAGGGCATCGAGCGCGGCGAACGGCTCGTCCATCAGGAGGACGCGCGGCTGCATCGCGAGCGCGCGCGCGATGGCGACACGCTGCTTCATGCCGCCCGAGAGCGTATGCGGATAAGCGTCGGCGAAAGGGGCGAGACCGACCTTGTCGAGATAATGCAGCGCGCGTTCACGCGCTTCGGCGCGTCCCAGCTTGCGCGCGGCGCGCAGCGGAAAGGCCACGTTCTGCACGACGGTCTTCCACGGCGGCAACTGGTCGAATTCCTGGAACACGACGATACGGTCCGCACCCGGCCCGCGCACGCGTTCCCCGCCGATTTCGATCCTGCCCGCCACCGGCTCGATGAAACCCGCAACCGCCTTCAGCAAGGTGGATTTGCCGCAGCCCGACGGGCCGAGCAGCACGAAGCGGTCCGCGCCGTAGACATCGAAACTGACATCGTGCGTGGCCCGCACGATCTGTTCGCGTGTGCGGTATTCAAGCGAGACGTGCTCCACGCTGAGCAGCTTGCCGCTCGTCGAAGCATGCGCTTCGGGTGGCGGCGCATACAGCGCTTGAGGATTGGCGGCCATGTTTATTGTGCGGAGAGGCTGGAGAGGCAAACGCTTACGATAGCGGCGCACGCGCCCCGCGCGAACCAATCATTGCGCATAACCAATCCACCTCCGCCGATAAACGCGCGGCTCGTCTCAGCTGCCGTTCTTCGTCGCCGGATCCGTGAAGAAGTAGTCCTGCCACGACTTCGGCTCGTTCTTGATGACGCCCACCCGGTGCATGAACTGCGCAAGCCCGAAGGTGTTCTGCGGCGCCACCTTGAACTGCACCGCCGGATCCTTGATGACCTTGATCAGCAGGTCGCGGTCGAGCCGGGCCTGGTTCACGCGCAGATAGATATCGGCGGCCTTTTCCGGATGCTGCGTGATGAAGTTCGCCGCATCGGCAAGACCCGCGACGAACGCGCGATACGTCTTCGGGTTCTCGTTGCGGAACTTCTCGGTGGCGTAGAGCACGGTCGCGGAACTCGGGCCCCCGAGCACATCGTAGGAATTGAGCACGATGTGCGCCTTCGGATTGCCCGCGAGTTCCTGCTGCTGGAACGGCGGATTGCCGAAGTGCGCGTTGATCTCCGTGCCGCCCGCGATGAGCGCCGCGGTGGCGTCGGGATGCGGCACCGCTTGCGTGTACTTGTCGAGACGGTCGTAGGCCTTGTCGCCCCAGGTCTTCGCGGCGGCATATTGCAGCACGCGCGATTGCACCGACACGCCCACCGCCGGCACCGCGATGCGGTCCTTGTCGGTGAAGTCGGCTATGGTCTTCACGCGCGGATCGTTCGACACGAGGTAGTAAGGGAAATTGCCCAGCGACGCCACGCCCTTCACATTCTGGCGGCCATGCGTGCGGTCCCAGATGGTCAGCAGCGGACCGACGCCGGCCGCCGCGATATCGACAGAACCAGACAGCAACGCGTCATTGACGCTTGCGCCGCCCGAGAGCTTCGCCCATTCGACCTTGATGTCGAGCCCTTCCTTCTTGCCTTCCTGCTCGATGAACTTCTGGTCGCGCGCGACGTTGAGCAACAGATACACGACGCCGAACTGCTCGGCCACCCGCAGCGTGCCCTCGGCCCGCGCGCCCGCCGACGTCACGCCCAGCGCGAGCGCGAGCGCTGCGCCAAGTGCGCGCGCAGCGCCCTTCCCTTTGCGAGACTGCATCGATAAAACCCCGTGATTCAATGAATAGTGTTTGATGTGGACCGGTCAGAAAGGCGCGTCGCCTTCGATGGTCGTGCGATACAGCTTGCGGCGCTGATCGTCGGGCGTGCCGGCCGCGAGATGCATCACCGAGCGGTTGTCCCAGAACACCATGTCGCGCGCCTGCCATTGATGGCGATAGATAAATTCCGGCCGCGTGCTGTGCGCGAAGAGTTCGGCGAGCAGGGACTGGCTTTCGTCTTCAGGCAAGCCGATCACGCGCGTGGTGAAGTGCTCGCTCACGAACAGCGCGCGGCGCTGCGTTTCCGGATGCGTCCGCACGACGGGGTGCGTCACCGGCTTGACCTGGGCAATCTGTTCCGCCGAAAGATTCGGCCGCCACGGGCTGCGCTTCTGCAATTCGGCGTACTTGGCCAGATAGGTATGCTCGGCCACGCGCCCGTCCACCGCTTTTTGCAGATGCGGGGGCAAGCTGTCCCACGCGAGATGCTGGTTGGCGAACAGCGTGTCGCCGCCGACCGCCGGCAGTTCCTGCGCATGCAGCAGCGAGCCGAGGCTCGGCTTGTCCTTGTACGACAGGTCCGAATGCCAGAAATGGCCGGCATCGCCCAGGCCGATCGGCTTGCCGTTCTCGGTGATGTTCGAGACGATCAGCACTTCCGGATGGCCCGCGAGCCCGAACTGATGCAGCACGTGGATCTGCAGCGGCCCGAAGCGCTTGCTGAACGCCACCTGCTCGTCTGGCGTGATGCGCTGGTCGCGGAACACGAGCACGTGGTAGTCCAGGTGCGCGCGATGGATGCGCGCGAAATCAGCTGCCGACAATGGCCGCCACAGATCGAGCCCGAGCACTTCGGCGCCGAGCGGGGCATCGAATGGACGGATCTCGATGGGTTGATCGGCGGCGGATGCCTGAATGTCGGCGTCTTGAGAAGCGGTCAGGGTCGTCACGGTCGAATGGTTCGAATCGGTCACTTCGGGGAAGCGAACAATCTAGCGTGCGGCACAGCAGCCTACAACGAAGCATCTGACATGTGCTTATCTGCGCGCGTCATAAGCCTGTCGCGCCGGCTCACTCGCCGGGGGCGTCGAACGGCAGTTCCACCTGCATCGGTTCGACGGGCGCGCTCTCGTCGTGGCCCGCCAGCGCGCTGACGCGCACGCCGAGCAGACGAATGCGCCGTTCGAGCACGATGCGCTTCAGGCATTCGGTCGCGGCGCGGCGAATCTCGACGGGATCGGCCGTCGCGACCGGCACGGTCAGGTCGCGCGTGACGGTGCGGAAGTCGTCGAAACGCAGCTTGATGCCCACCGTGCGGCCGACATAACCCTTGCGCTGGAGATCGTCGGCAACGCGCGTGCAGAGCGCGGTGAACTCGGCGGACAGCGTCGCACGGTCCTGCTTCGGATGGAAATCGCGCTCGAAGGTGGTTTCGCGGCTCATCGACTTCGGCGTGGAGCTGGTGACCACGGGCCGGTCGTCCTCGCCTTGCGCGATGCGGGCCAGCCACGCCGCGTAAGTGCGGCCGAAGTGCGTCTGCAGCAAGCCGGGATCGGCGGCGGCGATGTCGCCCACCGTATGGATGCCGAGCGCCGCCAGCCGCTCGTTCGCCTTCGGCCCGATGCCGTTCACCTTGCGCGCGGCGAGCGGCCAGATGCGGGTGGGCAGGTCGTCCATCGTCAGGATGGTGAGGCCGTCGGGCTTGTCGAGTTCGGAGCCGATCTTCGCGAGCAGCTTGTTCGGCGCGATGCAGATGGAACACGTCAGCCCGGTGGCCTCGTGCACGGCATCCTTCATGCGGCGGCCGATCTCGGCGGGCTCGCCGGGCAGGTCGCCGACATCGATATAGATTTCATCGATGCCGCGATTCTCGATCTGCGACGTAAAAGTGGCGACGGCCGCCTTGAAAAGCCGCGAGTAATGGCGGTACGACTCGAAATCGGTGGGCAGCAGGATGGCGTCCGGCGCGAGTTGCGCGGCCTTCATCATGCCCATCGCGGAAAACACGCCGAACTTGCGCGCTTCGTAAGTTGATGTGGTGACGACGCCCCGCCCCGCGTAGTCGCGCAGCCGGCGAAAGCGGCGCGTGCCGTCGGGCAGCGTTTCCGGCGTGGCGCTGCGGCCGCCGCCCACGACCACCGCCATGCCCCGCAGTTCGGGATAGCGCAGCAGCTCCACCGATGCGAAGAACGCATCCATGTCGAGATGCGCGATGCGGCGCGGCGCCGGATGCGGAGCTTGCGGGTTCATCGGCGCGGCCGGTGCGCCGCGTCCGATGCGCAAACGACAGGTTTCAACGCATGGAACATGGGAGTGCGCGTTGCGCGGCGCTGCGAAAACGAGGGATGGCGCTACTGTACATTCATACAGTGATTTGCGCTAGGGAGGCTGTCAAACGGCAGCAGGATCGCTTACTGAAAATGCCCGTGACACAGCATCCAAAGGAAGACAAACCTCCCGGCTGGTGATGGGCTGATGATGAAACCCGCCAGGCGCAACCTCGGCGGCGAGGTACGTTATGGATATGAGAATCGAAAAGCTGGCGTTCCAGACGCCGCCCGCTACGCCGTCGCGGGGCGGGCACGGCTCCCGTTGCACGCTTGCGCGCGGTCAGGACCATCGCCGCTGAGCGCCCGGGCCAGGAGCGTGCCTCACTCCGGCGTCCGCTTCTCCGCGAGCGCCCGGCGGCAATCGTCGAACACCTGCCGCACGACATCCGATTGATAGTTGAGGTCTTCGCTGTCGAGAATCTCTTCGACGGCATCCCGCGCCCAGTCCGCTTCGAGCAGCGCGCAATGCTGCGTGGCGATGTCCCGCGCGATGGCCGCGAGCTTGGCGATGGTCAGCCAGTCGGCCAGCCGCTGATGCCGGTCCAGCCACTTGTGCGCCGCCTGCACGTGGAAGGTGGCGGCCGGCCAGACACCGTTCAGGTAGAACGCGCCGAGGCTGCCGCACGTGAGCCAGCAGAGCAACTCGATGCGATCGCGGGCACTGAGGGTACGGGGCACATCGTTCATGGCGGCCTTCACGAAGACGATCGATGAATGCGCGAAACGCGCAGCGTTCCGCTTGAAAACCCGCTTTGAAACCGTATGAAAGACGATATCACGGGATGGTGCGGCGCGGCAGTGCGTTCACGCTGCACGGCCCCGCCGACAGTGCGCTGGCGAACGCTGATGCATGCCATGGGAAGCGCATTGCGCATGCCCGCGCGCGCTCATTCTTCGCTAATGGACGCGGCCTAATCTGCTCCTGTCGGCCCGCGGTACAGGCCATTAATCACGACGGGAGTCCATCATGTTCGAACGCTTCTCGAAGTCACTCGGCAGCTTCTTTTCCAGCCACGACGCGCAGGAAGACTATCTGTCCTCCTCCACCGATCTCGCCGACCTCGAACGCCGCATGCGGCAGGTCGAGGAACAGGATCATTCGTACAGCATGCATTTTTGCGGCGAGATCGGGCATCACGGCGACCGGCGCTGAAACCTGCGCGTGGCCCAGTGCGTTACCTGGTGTCCTCGTGGCCGGCCTGTCCGAGCATCACGGTCCAGCCGAGCCCGCGCACGTTGCGAATCACGCTCGCGCCGAATTTCTTGCGCACGGAATGGATGAGCACGTCCACGGCGTTGCTCTCCACTTCCTTGCCCCAGCCGTACAGCCGGTCTTCCAGCTGGTCGCGCGAGAAGATGGTGCCGGGACGTTCGAGCAGCGCATGCATCAGCGCGAATTCCCGCGCCGACAGCACGCCCGACGTTTCGCCACAAGTGAGCGTGCGCTGGTCGAGATTGAGGTTGATGGAATCGTCCCCGAGACGGGACACCGCGTAGCCCGCCTTGCGACGCAGCACGGCGCGGATGCGCGCGAGCAGTTCCGGCATGTCGAAGGGTTTGAGCAGATAGTCGTCGGCGCCGAGATCGAGGCCCTGGACGCGCGTATCGAGGTCGTCGCGTGCGGTGAGGATCAGTACCGGCGTCGCGTTGCCGGCCGAGCGCGCCTGCCGCAGCAGTTCGATACCGCTCATGCCCGGCAGGCCGAGATCGAGCAGCACCACGGTGTAGTCGGCGGCGCCCAGCGCCTCGCGGCCCGCCTGGCCGTCACGCACCCAGTCGACGGCATAGTCCGCGTCCTTCAAGGCCCGCATGAGGCTCGTGCCGATCTGGATGTCGTCTTCGATGAGAAGAATGCGCATGCTCTACCCCGCCCCGTGAAATCCAACGGACCGCACGGCGCCGCCATGCGGACAGGAATGACGCGCCTCGCGCGCCGGCATTGCAACGGGACGATGCACCCCGCGTGTCCCGCAGCGAATGCATTGTAATCGGCGCAAGTTGCGCCGTCTCGCGCCGTCTCGTTCAGGCGCAGACGGGATCGGGGGCGGTCAGGTTTTCCGTGACGGCCTCGGTCACGAAGCCGATCGACGCGACGATCCCCGATTGCCCGTCATCGCGGTTGCGCAGCATGACGTCGCCGCCGTAGCGCGCGGCGATCGCCTTGACGATCGACAGCCCGAGCCCGCTGCCCTCGATATCCGGACAGGCCCGAAAGAAGCGGTCGAAGACGCGCGGCAGCAAGGCCTCGTCGATGCCCGGCCCGGTATCGATCACGTCGATCCACACCCGTTCGCCATCGCGCCGCATGCGCAGGTCGATGGTGCCGCCATCGGGCGTATAGCGCACCGCGTTCGACACCAGGTTCTTCACCGCCATGCCCAAGTCCGTCTCGATGGCCCGGACGTGCGCGCTTACCATCTCCTCGGCGCCGATATCGAGGCCACGGGCGATGGCGATCGGCAGGACATCGGCGACCGCGCCCGTCACGACTTCCGACAGATCCACGCGCGCGAGCGGCGCGGCGCCGTTCACGGGCGCATCGGCGCGCGCCAGACGCAGCAGTTGCGCGATCAGCTTGCCGCTGCGCGCGATGCCCTTGCGCAGTTCCTGGAAGCGTTCTTGATTGCCCGGAGCGATATGCGGCGCCAGATTGTCCGCCTGCAACTGCAGCGCGGTGAGCGGCGTACGCAGCTCGTGCGCGGCATCGGCGATGAACTTGCGCTCCTTGTCGATGGCGCCCGCGAGACGTTCGATCATCGTGTTGATCGACTCGATGAAGGGCTTGATCTCGGTCGGCACGCCGACCAGCGACAGCGGCTGGAGATGGCTCGTGTCGATGCCCTGCACCTCGCGGCCCAGCTCGGTCAGTTGCCGCAACGAGCGGCGCACGACCAGCGCGACCAGGATCCACACGAGCGGCAGCAGCACGACCGTGGGCCACAGCGCCAGGGTGGCGGTTTCCTCGGTCAGGTCGTGGCGCACCGAAGCGCGCTGGGCCACCTGGATCGTCATGGTCGGCTCGCGGCGCGTGTAGATGCGCCAATGCTCGCTGTTGGCGACCACGTTGGAGAAGCCCGGAGCTGCATCGCGCGGAAAGCGCAGCGACGGCTCAGTGGTGCGGAACGGCACCGCCTCGCCCGGCTTCCACACGACCACCACCACGTCGCGGTCATCCTGACTGCCGCGCGACGGATTGGCGGGAATGCCCTCGGCGAAACCGTCGCGCATGCGCGTCGCCACCTGCACGAGACGCGTGTCGAGCAGTGCGTTCGTGCCGGCCTGGCTCAGCTTGTAGGAACTCACGCCCTGAATCACGCCGATCACGGTCACAAGAATGCCGAGCGCGATCACCAGCTGGTTTTTCAGCGATTTGATCATGCGAGTCTGCCGTCTCCGGAAGGAACGGGGCGCGCCTGCGGGCGCGGGTTCTGCCGGTTCGATTTTAGGCGACATTCGCGGGGATTCCGGTAGGAAAGGCAACATGTAGAACACGAGGGCGCCAGGCGCCGCGGTAAAAAGTGCGCCAGCCCGTCGGGGCCGGCGCCAAGGCTGAGGAGAGTCGAGATGTGAACGGACTGGGGAAGTACTTGGGGGAGCACCGTCCATCCACGTAATCCAGCGTAGCGGCGAAGAATTAGCGATTAATGAGGAGCGCGACTTCGGTCTCACAGGGTTGAACCTGGTCGAACCGCGCGTTTGATCCTCGCGGCCGGCGCAAGCAGCATCGGCCGGCACGGGATAACATTGCACGGGTCGCCAGTTCACCGGCAACGCCGCTCCGGACGAAAGCCAATTGCAAGAATAATCACAGGCCGGGGCATCGCCGCTGTCTCTTCCATTCACGTGCAGGACCCGCAAGTGCGCAGCTGCATCGGTTGCGCGGCGGGTGGCGCGTCTTTCGACCACCGCATGTCACAGTCCCGTCAAACCGTTCGTCCTCTCGTCATTGCCGCCGTCATGGCTTCGATGGCCATGGTCGCGATCGAGGCCACCATCGTCTCGACCGCCATGCCGCAAATCGCCACGCAGCTCGGCGGCCTGAATCTCTACAGCTGGGTGTTCTCGTCGTTCCTGCTCACGCAGACCGCGCTCACCGTGGTGTTCGGCAAGCTCTCCGACATCTTCGGGCGCAAGCCAGCCGTGCTCACGGGCATCGTGATCTTTCTGATCGGCTCGGTGCTGGCAGGCTTTGCGTGGTCGATGCCCGCGATGATCGTGTTCCGGCTGATCCAGGGCGTCGGCGCGGGCGCGATCCTGCCAGTGGCGCTGACCGTGGTCGGCGATCTCTATCCGGCGCGCGAACGCGGCAAGGTGCAGGGCTATCTGGCGAGCGTGTGGGCGGTGTCGGCGGTGCTCGGGCCGATGGTCGGCGGCCTCCTGATCCGCCAGTTCTCGTGGGCGTGGATCTTCTGGATCAACGTGCCGATCGGCATCCTGGCCGCCGCGCTGTTCGTGTTCTTCCTGCACGAGGAAAAGCGCCATGACCGTCCGGCGATCGACCTGGGCGGCGCGTTCCTGTTCACCGCCGCCGTCGCCTCGCTGATGATGGCGCTCACCGACGCGGGCCGTGCGAGCAATGTGCGCGTCGGCGTGGAACTGGCCGTGCTGCTGCTGAGTTGCGTGCTGTTTGTCTGGCAGGAACGCCGCGCCGCCGACCCGATGATCTCCTTCAGCCTGTGGTCGCACCGTCCGATCGCGGCCAGCAACGCGGCGACCTTGCTCGCCGGCATGGCGATGATGGGCCTCACCACCTTCCTGCCGATGTACGTGCAGGGCGTGATGCACCGCACGCCGGTCGAAGCGGGCCTCGCGCTCACGATGATGATGATCGGCTGGCCGAGCGGCGCGACCTTCACGTCGCGCACCTTCACGCGCATCGGGCTGCGCCGTCTGCTGATGATCGGGCCGGTGTTCATTCCGCTCGGCTCGGTGCCGTTCGTGCTGTTGGGACCCGAGTCGAGCCCGGTGTGGGCGGGCGTGGGCTCGGCGATCGTCGGCTTCGGCATGGGCATTACGAGCGTGTCGTGCCTGATCCTGATCCAGGAGATCGTGCAGCCGCTCGAACGCGGCAGCGCGACCGCGTCGAACCTGTTCTCGCGCAATCTCGGCAACACGCTCGGCGCGGCCGTGTTCGGCGCGGTGCAGAACTTCGGGCTCACGCACACGGACGGCCTGCCTCCCGTCCATGCCGATCAGCTCAAGGCGCTGCTGACGTCCGTGACCGGCGACTTCGCCGCCAACGAGGACATTCGCCTGGTGCTGCATCATTCGCTGCACCTGACCTTCACGGCGATGTTCGTGATCGCGCTGGGCGCCGTGGTGTCGATGCTGTTCATGCCGAAGATCGATTTGAGCCGGAAGCGCGAGTCGGTCGGGGCCGTGGGCGCGACCGATGCGGCGAATGCGGCAAAGAACGCGGCGAACCAGGCGTTCCACTGACGCGCCGCCGCCGATGGTCATCTCGACCCGCTTCATCAGCCGCATCACGCTGTTGCGCGACAAGGCGCCGTCGTTCGATGCCTATCCGTTCTCGCTGCCCGCCGTGCGCGGGCTGGACACGCTGGAGCCGCATCCGAAGGTCACGTTCCTGGTCGGCGAGAACGGCTCGGGCAAGTCTACCCTGCTGGAAGCCATTGCCGTTTCGATGGGCTTCAATCCCGAAGGCGGCTCGAAGAACTTTCGCTTCGGCACGCGGGTTTCGCACTCGCCGTTGCATGAATACCTGCGCATCGCAAAGGGCGTGAAGCGGCCGCGCGACGGTTTCTTCTTGCGCGCCGAGAGCTTCTTCAACGTGGCCACGCAGATCGAGGAACTCGACGCCGAACCGGGTCTCGGCGCGCCGGTGATCTCGTCGTACGGCGGCCGGTCGCTGCACGAGCAGTCGCACGGCGAGTCGTTCCTGACGCTGCTGATGGAGCGTTTCGGCGGGCAAGGACTCTATCTGCTCGACGAACCCGAGGCAGCGCTGTCCCCGCAGCGCCAGCTTGCCGCGCTGGCGCGCATCCACGACCTGACCGCCGACGCCTCGCAGTTCATCATCGCCACCCATTCGCCAATCCTGATGGCTTACCCCGAAGCGTGGATCTACCAGTTCACGGCGGACGGCATCGAACGGGTCGCGTACGAAGACACCGAGCACTTCAAGGTGACGCGCGCGTTTCTGGCCAACCCGGAACGCATGCTGCGCACGCTCTTCGACAACACCGACGGCGAAGACTGAACGCCCCTCAGTCCTGCGACTCCAGCAGCGGGCTGGCGTGCTTGACGGTGGCGAGGCTCGTGCTGGCGGGTTCGCTGTCGGCGGCCAGTGCGCGCGAATCGGAGAGGTAACGCGACAGCAGCGCGTTGTCGTCCATGTACAGGTTCTGCGGGTCGTGGCCGCGGATGAGGGCGTAGCAGCCGGCGGCCAGCGCCACGGCCAGGACAACGCCGATGAGTTTTCCGATCATGATCGTGCTCCTGAGGGTTTCAAGGTTCACTTCATGGGCCTCGTCGCACTGCCTGCCACAGGCTCGATCTCCCGAAATGTGCACGCAGTGTACGTTTGCACCCGCGTGATGAAATCCCCCCGGAAGCATGACTCCGAAGCGGTGGCGCCCGTCACACGTCGTCCTGAACCGTCACGGCCACCGCGCCCGCGTTGATCGTCAGTTGCGTGCGCTTTTGCAGCGGCGCGGCGGGCGCGCTGCCGTCGGCGTTCAGGAACTTCATCTTGTTGAAGATTGCGATGAACTGCGTCGGCGTGACGGTCGCGGTCGCATAGCCGATGCCGTCGTGATCGGCGTACTGCATGTCCGGATTGTTCTGACGGATGAACGCGTCGAACAGCGCGGGCGCGCTGATCAGCGAGGCCAGCGGCATGCCCGCCGAATAGGTCTTCACGTCCTCGAAGAACGGCTGGCTGCTGATGCCCGCCGACATCAGGTCGATCATGACCGGCGTGCCGTTCGCGGGGTCCGGCACGTCGCGCACGATGCCCGCCTGGAACGCATGCAGGTCGCCCGTGATGGCGACAAGATTGCTGATGCCCTGCGCCTTCACGAACGCCAGCAGATCCGCCTTGTGCGACGGATAGCCGTCCCATGCGTCGCAGTCGAGCACGAACACGACGTTGTCGGGCGCCGGCGCGAGCGCGCTCAGGTCGAGCCACAGGCGGTTCATCATCACTTCGTTGCCCCACACCTTCCAGATCGCCGTCGATGCCTTCAGCGTGTCCTTCCACCATTGCGTCTGCCTGGGACCGAGAATGGACGGCACGCGGCCGAGGCGCTGCGTGTCGGCTGCCTCGAACTGCGCGAGCACCTGCTGCTGCACGAAGTAGCGCGAACCGACGAGGTCGTTGCCGTTCACCGGATCGTGCCCGAGCGCCTGCGCGATCGCCGCTTCGGGCACCACGTGATCGTCGCGATAGAGCCGCTCGTCCGTCATGACGAGATGGATCAGCGAGCCGAAGTGGAAGTCGCGGTAGATGCGGATGTTGTCATAGGCCGGATTGTTCAGATCGAACGACACGTCGCCCCAGTCGACCGGAAGGTATTCCGCCCATGCCTGGTTAGCGTTGCGGCGCCGCGCGGTCTGCTGCAGGTTGGCGTTGGTATAGGTCTGGTGGTCCTGCCAGCAGTCGTCGGAGAACTCGTGATCGTCCCAGATCGCGATGACCGGAAAACGCGCATGCACGTTCTGCAAGCGCGCGTCGCCACGGTAAGTGCGATACAACGTGCGGTAGTCGTCGAGCGTGTTGGCATACACGCCGCCGCTTGGCAGGGTGATCGTGGGATGCGCCGGTTCCACCGTGCCGGACGGCGCGGCGAAGCCCGCTTCGTAGATGTAATCACCCAGATGCACGACGAAATCGAGATCGGTTTCGGCGGCCAGCAGGTTGAGGGCTTGCCAGTGGTTCGCGCTCCAGTTCTGGCACACGAACCACGCGAAGCGCACTTGCGGAACGGCATCCGTCGATGCGGCGGCGGTGCGGGTCGTGCCTGTCGCGCTGGCATCGCTGCCTGCGATGAAGCGGTAGTAATACGTGGTCTGCGCGGCCAGCCCGGTGACTTTTGCGCGGACGGTGAAATCGTAGTCGGGCACCGCGCTCAAGGGCACGCTGGCGACGAGCTGCGCGAAGTCCTGTTGCGTGGAGACCTGCAAGGTCAGCGTGACCGGCGTTTGTGAAGCACTCCCGTTCGCGACACAGCGCGTCCAGAACACCGTTGATACATCGCGCGGGTCGCCGCTCGCGACGCCCTGCGGAAAAGCGAAGGCGCCGGCTGCGGGCGGCGGGGCGGTGCCGCCGCCGGGGTTGCTGTCGTCGTCGTGACTGGAGTGACAGGCCGCGAGCGTGCCGGACGCAGCCGCCACCGTGTAGAACGCGGACAGGGATAGGAAACGTCGACGGTCCATGAGAGCCTCCGTGAGCGGACTTCAGGGCGATGCGCAAGGAGCGGGAGATCGCTGGATGCGTCGGGCCTGCCGACGGATGAGCGCGGCTCGTTTTCGAAACCGAACCCTTACACGCTATGAAGGGTGGTGGGGAGTGTCAAGCGGCGTTTGCGTGACGGGGAGCTGCCCCGCCAGCCCACCGGTCCGGAAGCAGAAGTTCACGTGCGCGAAGCTGTCCCGGTCGGCCATATCGACAGACTCGTCGTGCATGGCCCGACGCTTGCTGCCCATCTGCAATCCATGTTCCCCCGCACTGGACATGAGCCAGGTGACTGTTGATGAAAACCGGTGTTTACTAGGGCGTTGAGATCCAGAGCTTCTCCGGCTGCGCCATCGGCAACCGATCAAACTGTGTTATCAATAGGCCCTGTCCGTCGAGCATCCGTCTCTCCGAGACCGATCGTTCGAACCCGCAAAGCAGGCCAACGCCGTACTGAAACACAGAATCATGACCCGATCGAAAGCAGCCGCCGTCCCCCACCCTGCCCCGGAACTCGCCCTTCCCGGCCATGCGATGAGCGACGCGCACTATCACGCGCTCGTCAACGCCATCGAGGATTGCGCGATCTTCATGCTCGACCTGAACGGCCGCATCACGAGCTGGAACACCGGCGCGCGCAAGATCAAGGGCTATGAGGCGCACGAGATCATCGGCGAGCCTCTGTCGCGCTTCTATACCGCGGAATCCGTGGCGCGCGGCTGGCCCGAGTACGAGTTGAAGCAGGCCTATACCACCGGCCGCTTCGAGGACGAAGGCTGGCGCGTGCGCAAGGACGGCTCGCTGTTCTGGGCCAACGTCGTCATCACGGCGGCGCGCAACACGCAAGGCCAGATCATCGGCTACGCCAAATACACGCGCGATCTCACCGCCAAGCGCGCCGAGGAAGAAAAGCTGCGCCTGTCGGAAGAACGCTTCCGGTTGCTCGTCGAAAGCGTCAGCGACTACGCCATCTTCATGCTCGATCCCGACGGCTGCATCGCGAGCTGGAACACGGGCGCGATGCGCATCAAGGGGTATCGGCCGCAGGAGATCCTCGGCAAGCATTTCTCCGCGTTCTATTGCCCCGAGGACCTCGTCGCGAACGTCCCCGAAACCCAGTTGCAGACGGCCATCCGCACCGGACGCGTCGAAACCGAAGGCTGGCGCGTGCGCAAGGACGGCTCGCTGTTCTGGGCCAACGTGGTGATCACCGCGGTGTACGACGAACATCGCGTCCTGCGCGGCTTCGCCAAGGTCACGCGCGACATGAGCGAACGCAAGCGTCTGGAGCAGCTCGAAGCGTCATCGCGGCGCATCAGCGAATTTCTCGCGACCCTCGCGCACGAACTGCGCAATCCGCTCGCGCCGGTTCGCAATGCCGTCGGCGTGATGCAGATGGAAGCGGACCTCAACCCGCGCGTGGCCGCGTGCCGCGACATCATCGACCGGCAGACCTCGCATCTCGGGCGGCTCGTCGACGACCTGCTCGACATGGGCCGCATCACCACCGGCAAGATCGACCTGCGCCTCGCGCGCGCCGACATCAGCGACATCGTCGCGCGCGGCATCGAACTCGTGCGGCCGTTCACCGACGAACGCACGCAGCAGATCGCCACCCGGCTGCCGGACCAGCCGGTCATCCTGATGGGCGACAGCACCCGGCTCGTGCAGGTCGTGCAGAACCTGCTCAACAACGCTTCGAAATTTTCGCCGCACGGCAGCACCATCACGGTGACGGTCGAGTGCGAGCCCAGCGCCATGCTGATCCGCGTGATCGACACCGGGCGCGGCATCTCGCAGAAAGGGCTGACCTCCATCTTCGACCTGTTCGTGCAGGAAGATCATTACCTCGATCCGGGCGAAGCGGGGCTCGGCATCGGGCTGACGCTGTGCCGCTCGATCGTCGAGCTGCACGGCGGCTCCATCAGCGCGGCGAGCGCCGGCGCGCACCAGGGCAGCACGTTCACGGTGCGCCTGCCTTACGCATCCGTCGACGACGCACCGCGCCCGCATCGCGTGCTCGCGCAGGACGCGACAAGCGGCACCGGCCTGCGCGTGGTGGTCATCGACGACAACCGCGATTCCGCCGACAGCCTCGCCATGTTGCTGCAACTGAAAGGGCACGACGTGCGCATTGCCTATCACGGCAAGGAAGGCATCGACGTGGTGCGGCATTTTCCACCCGACCTGATCCTGCTCGATCTCGCGCTGCCGGACATCGACGGCTTCGCGGTCCTGCGTTCACTGCGTTCGTTGCGGCTGCTCAGCGGCGCGATGGTCGTCGCGATGACGGGCTTCGGACAGGAGAGCGACAAGGAACGCTCGGCACAGGCGGGCTTCGAGGGGCATCTCGTCAAGCCGGTCAATTTCGCGGAGCTCGATACGCTACTGGACGCGCTGGCGCAGCGCCATTGAGGCGCGGCGCCGTGGCCGTCAGTTGCGCAGCAGCCGCAACGGAAAGATGAGCCGCGACGCCGCCCATCCGAGCGCGCCGCCCAACAGCGTCTCCCAGGCGCGGGCGGCGAGCAGCGGGATCGAATGAATGCCGTTGACGGCAAGCGTGACGATCAGCACGAAGCCGAACGCGCCGCAGGCAATGTCGTAGCGTTCCGGCAGGGACATCGCATACGCGATCATCGCCAGCGCGGCCAGCGCCCAGATCACCACCGGCCAGTGCTCGGCAAGCGGCAGGCATACGATGCCGAGCGGCACGCCGACGAGCGTTCCATAGATGCGCCGGCGAACGCGCTCCGTCGTGCCCACCGCGGACGTCGCGACCACATAGACGCAGGCCGTGATCGCCCAGGCCGATTCCCGCAGCGAGAACGCGCGATTGAGCAGCACCACGACCAGCGATGCGCAGGCGGCCTGCAAGCCCATCGCGAGCGCGGGCGAAACGGCCTCCCGTCCGTAGGCGGGTTCCGAGCGCAGCGCCGGCAGCACGACCGGATGTTCCGCCGGCCCTGACAGCACGCGCGGCACGAGCGCCGCCAGCATGCCGATCATGAGCGCGAGCAGGATCGCGCCGGTGTCGCCGGGGGTGAGATTCAGTCCATAGGCAAGCACCTGGCCGATGTACAACTGCGAGCCCATGCCCGCGCCGGTGCTCCCGAAGCGCTTCAGATAGCCCGCGAAGAACGCGCCGCTCACGAGAATCAGTTCCGCGCCGCCCCGCCCGAGATGACGGAACAGCGGCCCGAACCACGCGAACAGCAGCGCGCCGAATGCGGCGGCGAGACACAGGATGACGAGATCGCGGCTCGATTCCCCACGCGTCGTGCGGGCTTCGGAGACGCTCGCCCACAGCGCGAAGCCGCCCGCGAGCGCTCCCACCAACGTGCCGCCAGGAATGCCTTGCGTGACGTCCTGCAAGGCGCCGAGCGCCGCCGCGATACCGTAGGCGGTCACGAGCCGCAAGCCCTTGATGCGCCGGTGCGTGCCGGGATCGACGCGGTCCAGCCAGTCGAGCGCCGCCTGGGCGCGCAGTGTGGCGTAGCGCATGACGGAGCGCGCGGTATTGGCGGTATTGGCGGGACGCGTGTTCGATGTGTCCGGACCGGCGGCAGGCTGTTCGTCGTCCATTGGAAACCCCGCGAAATGACACGGCCGGCAGCCGCGCCTGCCACGCATTCTAGGCGACGCCGCCGCGCTTGCGCATGGAAACGCGCTTCGGCGCGTGTGCTGCTGTCACGATGCAGTCCGCGAGTCGCGCGGCCGCGTCGGGCTCGGCGGCACGCGCGCGCCGCGCCCGTTCGGCGAGACCAATCTCGCGATGAAACGTATCCTCGCCCAGTGAAAGCGCGATGACGCCGCGCGGCCATGGCCGCAGCGCGCGCGAATCCGGCAGCAGCGCCACGCCCAGTCCGCGCGCGACGAGCTCGACGATACCCGGCAGTTCGTCCGCCTCGATCGATTCGCGCACCGCGATGCGCCGCTCGCGCAGGAACAGATCCACCTGCCGCCCGCCGAACGAACGCCGGTCATAACGGATGAACGGCTCGGTTTCGAGCAGGTCGCGCCAGTGCGCCCCACGCCGCGCGCCGGACGCCAGCAACACGTAAGGCTCCGCGCTCAAGGTGCGCCATTGCAGTTCCGCCGGCAGCGAGAACGGCGGACGGATGATGACGGCCATGTCCATTTCCCCGGCATCGACCTGGGCGAGCAGATTCAGCGACACGCCCGGCACCAGACGGATGCGCCACGCCGGCAGCGTCCGCCCGAATGCGGCAATGGCATCCGGCAGCAGCGCCGCATGCGCTGAAGCGATCGCGCCCACCGACAGCGAGCCGCCCCGCCCGCCCTCGCCTTCGGGTTCCGCGAGACGCGCATAGAGCGATATGAGTTCGTCGGCGAGTTCGAGGGTGCGCTTGCCCGCCTTGTTGAGCGTCGCCGAGCGCCCGGTGCGGTCGAAGAGCGCGAAGCCCAGGTGCGCTTCCAGGCGCTGCATTTGCGCGCTGACGGCCGACTGCGTGAGCCCGATGCGCGCTCCCGCGCCCGCAAAATTGCCGTGACGCGCCACGGCGATAAAGGTCTGGAGTTCGCGCAACATGTTCGATTCATCGAAATAAGTGGGGCTCAGTCCAGCAATATATCGTTTTCAAACAGAAATATTCATGAATACACTGTCGGCTCGTCCCCGCCGTATCCGTATGGAAAAGGAATCTTCATCATGAACACCACCCAGCACGCCATGCCGCCGTTCCATCTGGCCTTCCCGGTTCATAGCCTCGCCGCCGCCCGCGCCTTCTACGGCGACTTGCTCGGCTGCCCCGAGGGACGCAGTTCCGAAGCATGGGTCGACTTCGATTTCTACGGTCATCAGATCGTCGCGCATCTGGCGCCGGAGGAGATCGGCCATCGCTCGACCAGCGCCGTCGACGGCGACGCCGTGCCGGTGCGCCACTTCGGCGTCGTGCTCTCGATTCCCCAATGGGAAGAACTTGCGGACAAACTGCGCGCCGCGCAGACGCGCTTCATCATCGAGCCGCATGTGCGCTTCAAGGGCGAAGTCGGCGAGCAGGCGACGATGTTCTTCCTCGATCCGTCGGGCAACGCAGTCGAGATCAAGGCCTTCGCCGACATGTCCTCGCTGTTCGCGAAGTAAGGCTTCCCGAGCGGGCGCCGCGTCTTGCCGCTTTCAAACATGCTTCGTGTGTCTGACGGATTGTTTCCAATATAGAATCCGCCGGGCGCACTGAGCGCGACAGTGGTAACGATAACGAGGAGACGCGTGTATGGAACCTTTGCAAGGACGCCGACGCTTTCTCGGCGCGGCGCTGTGCAGCACGATCGCGGCATGCGGCGGTTCGGATTCCGACGATTCCGGCGCAGCCACTTCTTCCGGCAGTAACCCGACCGGCCCCGTGCCGGATGCGCAGGTCAACGCCGCGCTCGCCCAACTCGATACCCTCGCCAACAACCTGATGACCGCCACCGGCATTCCCGGCATGGCGGTCGCGGTCGTGCGCGGCACGCAGACGGTCTACGCCAAGGGCTTCGGCACGCGGCTCGTGGGTTCGGGCCAGGCGGTCGATGCGGACACCGTGTTCCAGCTCGCGTCGGTCTCGAAGTCGGTGGGCGCGGCGGTGGTCGCGCGTCAGGTCGGCACCGGCTCGATTGCATGGAATACGCCGGTGCGCGCGCAATTGCCGTGGTTCACGTTGTCGGATGAAGAGGTCAGCGCGGCCGTGACCATCGGCGATCTTTACTCGCACCAGTCCGGCCTGCCCGATCACGCGGGCGACACGCTGGAAGACATGGGCTATGGGCGCATGGACGTGTTGCAACGGCTGCGCTATTTGCCGCTGCATCCGTTCCGTCATTCGTACTTCTATACCAACTTCGGGCTCACGGCGGCGGCGCAGGCCGTTGCGACGGCGGCGGGCATCGACTGGGAAACGCTGTCCGACAACGTGCTGTATCAACCGCTCGGCATGAGCAGCACCAGTTCCCGATACGCCGATTTCATCGCGCGCCCGAACCGCGCTCTCGGGCACGTCAAGGTGGGCAATGCGTGGGTGCAGGGCACGGGCACGATGCCCGATCCGCAATCGCCGGCGGGCGGCGTGAGTTCGTCGGTCAACGACATGGCGAAGTGGCTCGCGATGATGCTCGGCGCGGGCGTCTTCAACGGCAAGCGCATCGTCGATGCCGCAGCGCTCGCGGCCGCCACCACCGCGCAGGTGCAGAGTTCTCCGCCCGGCGGCGGCGATCCGGCTGGCTACTACGGTTATGGTCTCAACGTGGGAACGACGAGCGCGGGACGGCCGTCGTACAGTCACTCGGGCGCATTCGCGCTGGGGGCGGCGACCAACTTCATGGTCGTGCCATCGACGAATCTGGCCATTGTCACGTTGACGAATGCGTTTCCGATCGGCGTCGCGGAAGCGCTCAACCAGCAGTTCTTCGACATCGTGCAGACCGGCTCGATCCAGCGCGACTGGTTCAAGCTCTACAACGATGCGCTGGCGTCCCTCGCCAAGCCGAGCGGCTCGCTCGTGGGCGCGACGCCGCCCGCGGCACCGCTGCCGGCGCGAGCGTTGTCCACCTATACCGGCACTTACCAGAACGACTACTTCGGGCCGATCCAGGTCAGCGAGCAGAATGGCGCGCTTGTCATCGTCATCGGGCCGCGTCCGTTGACGCTCACGCTCTCGCACTGGGACGGCGACGTCTTCACGTTCACGCTCGTCAACGAGAATGCCAATCCAGGTTCCATCTCGAAGGCTTCGTTTTCGAGCGATCGCGTGACGCTCGAATACTACGATGCGGACGGACTGGGCACGTTCATCCGTTGAGTGTCGGACGCCATCAAACGCAACGGGACGCCGCGCGGCGTCCCGTTGTGCTTTTCGGCGCAGGTTACTTGCCCGAGCCGCTCGCAGTGACCGGCGCACCCGGACCGCTCGGCGTGGCGGTGCCGCCCGGCTCGGTGGACGGGCCCGCTGCCATCGGGCTCTTTTGCATCTTCTTCGAATGCGATGAGGACTTGTGCGAATGCGACATCGAATGAGCCGGCTGCGTGGTGGTCTGGGCGTTGTCGCCGGCTTGCAGGCCCGTGCTCGAGCTCGGCGGATTGTCCTGCGCGAAAGCGGATGCGCACACGAGAGCGAAGGCACCGGCAGCAGTGGTAAGGGCAAAACGTTTCATATCGAAAGCTCCTGATGACGATTGTCGGAATGCGATTCTTGCGGCGTGTCATGCCTGCTGGCCGTCGGAACGCTGCACCCGACGGCCGGTCGCATCTCAGGAGTCAGCACACGCTATGCCACGGTCTGACGTTTCGCTCACGGCAGCGGCAAACAGAAGGCGGATTGCAACGCGCGCTACCCAAACAAAACGCCCCGCGTGACTCGCATCACGCGGGGCGTTCACTCATGCAGAACTCACATCCGTCAATGTCCGGCGGGCTCCGTGGAGTCCAGTTCATTTGCCATGGCCGTCTGCGGATGCGCGGCCTGCTTGATGAACAACGCGACAGCGGAAATCAGACCCGCCACGGCGATGGTCGCGAAAATGCCGCCGAAGCTGAAATGCAGGCGCGTCAGCTCGGCAACGAGAAACGATCCCGCGATCCCGCCAAAGCGCCCGATGCCCAGCATCCATGCCACGCCGGTGCCGCGTCCCTGAGTGGGATAGAAGGCGGCGGCGAGCGCGGGCATCGACGATTGCGCGGTGTTCATCAGCACGCCCGCGACGAACACGACCAGCACGAGCAGTCCCACGTTGCCCACTGCCTGACCGATCAGATACACGCTTACAGCGGTCAGCACATAGCACACGGCGATGATGCGGTTCGCGTTGAACTTGTCCATCAGCACGCCGCACAGCACGGCGCCGACGCCGCCGAGCGGGAACAGCGCGGAGATCAGCGTCGCGGTCTGCGGCGCGAGGCCCGATTCCTTGAGCAGGATCGGCATCCAGTTGATGGACGCGTAGAAGATCACGAGGCCCATGAAATACGTGACCCACAGCATCACCGAGCCGACGATGTACGAGCGCGACAGCACCACGCTCATGCCGCTCTGCCCGGCGGCGGCGGGCGCCTTCTCGGTCATGAAGAACGAACCGGCCTGCATCGCGTCCACCGAGATGCGCGCAAGCGTGGCGCGAATCTTCTCGACCGGCCGAGCCTTCGCCACCATGTAGCGCACCGACTCCGGCAGCGTCGCGATCAACAGCACCGAGAGCACCAGCGGCGCGATGCCGCCAAGCAGCAGCACGCTGCGCCAGCCGAAGTGCGGGATCATCCACGCCGCGAGAAACCCGCCGAACGCCGCACCCAGCGGAAAGCCGCAGAACATCAGGTTGATCAGCGTGGCGCGGCGGTTGTCGGGGCAGAACTCGCTCATCATCGTGACGGCGTTCGGCATGGCCGCGCCCAGACCCAGGCCGGTGACGAAGCGCAACGCAGTGAGTTGCGTCAGGTCCGCCGCGAACGACGAAGCCAGGCACGCGACGCCGAAGATCAGCACGGACGAAAGCAGCATCGCGCGGCGGCCCAGCTTGTCGGAGAGCGGCCCCGACAGGAGCGCACCCGCTGCGAGGCCGAACAGCGCCGCGCTCAGGACCGGCGCCAGCGCCGGACGGCTGATATGCCATTCGGCCACCAGCGAGGGCGCAATGAAACCGATCGCCGCGGTATCGAAACCGTCCAGCAGCACGATCACGAAGCACATCCCGAAGATGAGCCACTGAAACGGCGAGAACGGATGGTCGTTGATGAACGTCTGGACGTTCACGGCAGGACTTCTGCTCACTTCATTCCCTTTGTCAGATTGGGCGCGGGCGGCTCGCGATTCATGGCCCGGCACCGATTGCGCTTCTGCTAGCGAATAACCAAGAATGTTCGTTACGCGAACACCGATTCTCACAGCGAACTCGCCAGCGAGGGTACTGAAGAAGAGCGCACGCCGTCAACGCGGGCTTACCCGCGTATGACGGCGTGCTGACGTGAGGCTGTCAGGAATGAAGCGCCGGGCTCAGGCCACGCGTCGTCCGGCGCGCCAGGTTTCGCGCGGCACTTGCACGCCGTCCACCGAAGCTACGCGCACGAGATCGGCGCGCGCTCCGAGGGCGATGGCGCCGCGGTCCGTCAGCCCCGCCGCATGCGCGGGCGCCCAGGAAACCGTCGCGACCGCACGCGGCAGCGACCAGCCCGCCTTCGCGACCAGATCGAACACGGCGATCAGCAGGCTCGACGGTACATAGTCCGACGACAGGATGTCCAGCAGCCCCTCGCGCGCCAGATCGAGCGCGGAGACATTGCCCGAGTGCGATCCGCCGCGCACCACGTTCGGCGCGCCCATGATCGTCGCGATGCCGTGCTCGCGAGCCGCGCGCGCGGCGTCCAGCGTGGTCGGGAATTCAGCGAGCGCGATGCCATCACGTGCGGCTTCCTCGACATGCTCCACGAGCGTGTCGTCGTGGCTCGCGAGCGAGATGCCGAGCGTCTTGCAGCGCTCGACAATCTCCCCGCGATGCTTCGCCGCATAGCGCGCCTGATGCTCGGCCAATTCGGCGAGGATCTTGTTCGCGTGCTCGTCGCTCCACTTGCCGTGGCGTTCCTGATACTTGCGCCACTTCTCGTGGTCCTGCCATTGCCGCTGCCCGGGCGTGTGATCCATCACCGAGGCGAGCCGGAAGAGCGGATGCGCGCTCAGCGAATCGAAGACCTCGACAACGTCCGTCGTGCCCACTTCGCAGCGCAGATGCAGGAAATGATCGGCGCGCAGCACGCCGCGCTCGACGAACTTGCCGATCGACTGCGCGCACTGCACCTGCAATTCGCGGCCGCGCACGCCGTCTTCCGGACGCGAGCCGACGCCCAGCGCGTCGAACACGGTCGTGATGCCTGCCGACGCCACTTGCGCGTCATGCACGATGATCGCGGCTTCGGGATTCCACAGCACGCCCGGACGCGGCGCCAGATGCTTCTCGATGTTGTCCGTGTGCAGTTCGACGAAACCCGGCAGCAGATAGTCGCCGTCCCAGTCCTCGGCGTCGCGCGCGGCCGTGTTGCCCGGCGCGATCTCCGCGATCAGCCCGTCCTCGATCCGCACGGTGCCCGTGAAGTCCTCGTCGCGCGTCACGATGCGCGCATTCTTGATCAGCATGTCTGCAACACTCCGGAATCGGTTTGAACGGATGCGGCGGCAGCGCTCTCGAGCCGCACGATGCGGGTCGCGACGCGCGCACGCGTGTCCTCGTCATGAAAGATGCCGACGATCGCGGCGCCCTGCTCGCGCGCCTCGACGATCAGGTCCGCGACCACGTCGCGGTTTTCGGCATCGAGCGACGCGGTGGGTTCGTCGAGCAACAGCAGCGGATGCGCTGCGATCAAGCCGCGCGCGATGTTCACGCGCTGCTGCTCGCCGCCCGAAAACGTCGCGGGCGCGAGGTTCCACAGCCGGCGCGGCACGTTGAGCCGTTCGAGCAGGCCGCGCGCACGCACGCGCGCCGCCTCCTCCTCGATGCCGCGCGACACCAGCGGCTCCGCGACGAGATCGAGTGCGCTCACACGCGGGATTGCGCGCAGGAACTGACTCACATAGCCCAGGGTCGTGTTGCGCAGACGCAGGATCTCGTGCGGCTCGGCGCTCGTCAGCATCACGTGACGCGACGGCTGACTGTCGTCGCGAATGGCGATGGTGCCGCGCGTCGCGAGATAGTTGCCATACATGCAGCGCAGGAAGGTGCTCTTGCCCGCGCCGGACGCGCCCGCGAGCACGACGCACTCGCCGCGCGCGACATCCAGCGACACGCCCGCCAGCGCGGCAATGCGCGCCCCGCCCTGTTGATGCAGCGTGAAAGTCTTCTCGATGCCGCGTGCCTGGAGCATCAGCCGGTCGTGAGTGACGAAGTCATTCGTGGTCATCTGTCGTACCTCAAACGGGCAGCACGGACGCGACAAGCGTCTGAGTATAGGGATGTTGCGGATCGTCGAGCACCTGGTCGGTCAGGCCGCTCTCCACCACGCGCCCGTCCTTCATCACCATCAGGCGATGCGCGAGCAACCGTGCCACGCCGATATCATGCGTGACGATCACGGCCGCCAGATGCAGCTTGCTGGTGAGCGTGCGCAGCAGGTCGAGCAGGCGCGCCTGCACGGAGACGTCGAGGCCGGCGGTGGGTTCGTCCATGAACACGAGACGCGGGCCCGTCACCAGATTACGCGCGATCTGCAGGCGTTGCTGCATGCCGCCGGAAAACGCCGAAGGCAGTTCGTCGATGCGCGCGGCATCGAGTTCGACGCGCTGCATCCAGTCAGCCGAGGTCTCGCGCAGGCGCCCGTAATGCCGTGCGCCGATGGCCATCAGCGGCTCGCCGATGTTGGCCCCCGCCGACACGTTGCGCCGCAGTCCATCGCGTGCGTTCTGGTGCACGAAGCCCCATTCGGTGCGCGACAGCAGGCGGCGGCGCGGTTCGGCGAGCGTGAGCAGGTCGAGCGTTTCGCCTTCGCGCGTGGTGTAGGCGAGCGCGCCGCCATCGATGCCGCTGCGCAACGCGAGCGCGTTCAGCAAGGTGGACTTGCCCGAACCCGATTCGCCGACGATGCACAGCACTTCACCCGCACGGACTTCGAGATCGACGTCGACGCAGCCGCCGCGTCCGTCATAGCGCTTCGTGAGGCGCGTGGCTTTCAGCAATGCGTTCACTGGGGCGCCTCCTCGTTGCCGGACGCGTTGTCCGACTCATCGCGCCGGCTGTGGCAGAAGTCACTGTCGGAACAGACGAACATGCGCGCGCCCTGATCGTCGACGATCATCTCGTCGAGGAAGCTTTCGCGCGAACCGCACAATGCGCAGGCATGCTCCCACTTCTGCACGCTGAACGGATGGTCTTCGAAGTCGAGGCTCTTCACCTTCGTATAAGGCGGAATGGCATAGATGCGCCGTTCGCGGCCCGCGCCAAACAGTTGCAGCGCGGGGTTCATGTGCATCTTCGGGTTGTCGAACTTCGGGATCGGCGAGGGCGACGTCAGATAGCGATCGTTCACCATCACCGGATAGTCGTAGGTCGTCGCGATGCTGCCATGCTGCACGATGTCCTCGTAGTATTTCACGTTGATGAGGCCGTAGTCCGCGAGCGCGTGCAGCTTCCTGCACTCGGTCACACGCGGTTCCAGCCGGTACAGCGGCTCGGGCATCGGCACCTGATAGACCAGGATCTGCTGCTCCGTCAGCGGCGTCTCGGGAATGCGGTGACGCGTCTGCACGATGCTGGCGTCGGCGGTGCGCGTCGTGGTCGCCACGCCCGCCGTGCGCGCGAAGAAGCGGCGGATGTTCACGGCGTTGGTGGTTTCGTCGGAGCCCTGGTCGATCACCTTGAGCGTATCGCGCGCGCCGATGATCGCCGAGGTCACCTGCAGGCCGCCCGTACCCCAGCCGTACGGCAGCGGCATTTCGCGTGACGCGAACGGCACCTGGTAACCCGGCACCGCCACGGCCTTGAGCAGCGCGCGGCGGATCATGCGCTTGGTCTGCTCGTCGAGATAGGCGAAGTTATAGCCTTCGGTCAGCGCGTTCATGCCGCATGCTCCTGATGGTCGTCCTTGCCATGCGCCGCGCGCAGGCGGCGCAGCAGTTCGAGCTCGGACTGGAAGTCGACGTAATGCGGCAGCTTCAGATGCTGCACGAAGCCGGACGCCTCGACGTTGTCGCTGTGATACAGCACGAACTCGGGATCCTGGGTCGGCGAGCCGACCGTTTCACCCAGCTCCTGCGCGCGCAGGGCGCGGTCCACCAGCGCCATGGCCATCGCCTTGCGCTCCGAGTGGCCGAACGCGAGTCCATAGCCTTGCGTGAAGGCCGGCGGCACCTCGCCGCTGCCCGCGAACTGGTTGATCATCTGGCACTCGGTGATGTCGATGTCGCCGATCTCCACTGCAAAGCCCAGTTCGTCGATGTGCATTTCCACCGCGACTTCGCCATGCCGGATCTCGCCCGCGAACGGATGGCTGTGCGCGTAGCCGCGCTGCGTCGCGTAGCCGACCGCCAGCAGGAAGCCTTCGTCGCCGCGTGCCAGATTTTGCAGACGCGTCGGGCGATCGGCGGGAAACGACAGCGGCTCGCGCGACAGGTCGCCCGGTTCCGGCGCGTTCTCCCGCACGCGTTCCTGTTCGATCAGCCCTTCCTTGTCGAGCATCGACAGCACGCGCGGCATGGCGTCCACCGATGCCGTCTTCGCGGGAATAGTTGCATCGCTAACCGGTTCGCCTTCGGCGAGCAAGGTGAAGTCGAGCAGACGTTGCGTGTAATCGTAGGTGCCGCCGAGCATCTGCCCGCCCGGAATATCCTTGAACGCCGCCGAGATGCGGCGCTCGACGCACATTGCCTCGGTATTCACTGGCAGCGTGTAGCCGAAGCGCGGCAGCGTCGTGCGATAGGCGCGCAGCAGGAAAATCGCCTCCACCAGATCGCCGGCTGCCTGCTTGATGGCGAGCGCCGCGAGGTCCTCGTCGTAGACCGAGCCTTCGGTCATCACGCGCGCCACGGCCAGCCGCATCTGCTCGCGTATCTGCGCGACGGACAACTCGGGCACGGCGAGATCGCCGCGGCGCTGCTTCGCGAGTACGTCCCATGAACGTTCGATGGCGCGTTCGCCACCCTTGACCGCGACGTACATCAGTTCACCTCCACGTGAGTCGTGCGCGGCAGCCCGATCAGCGAGCCGCCCGCGACAAAGCAACAGTCGATGCCGCAGGGAAACAGCGCGGCGAGCGCCGCACGTTCGCGCCAGAACCCAGGCGGCAGACCCGCGATGCCGACCGTACGCGTCTGCGCGATGCCCGGACCGCTCCATACGAGCGGCTCGCCTTCCGTCAGCGACGGCACGCGGATGAACAGCGTCGCCGACGTTTCGGGCGTCTCGGGGTCGCCGTGCGAGAACGCATCGAGCGATGGCATGTTGCGCGCGTCGTCGATATAGGCGAACGCAGCCGCGCGGCGGTCGCGTGTGAGCGGCGCGCTCGCATGGAAGCGCAGCGCGTCGCCGAGCACCGAATCTTCGCGCTCGACGAACACCGGCGTCGAATAATCCGCCAGCGCCAGCAACGCGGCGAACGCCGCCAGCGGCACGCGCCCGGCAAGCGCGTCGCGCATCGCGTGATTGTCCGGCAGCGCGGCATCGATCGCGAGCACACTGCCGGGACGCGACAGTGCATCCAGCAACGCGCGGAACACACGTTGCGCATCGTGTACGGGATCGTTGAAACCGGGCACGAGCGTGGTCATGTCGATCTGCATCATTCGCCTCTCACCATCGTGAAGAATTCGACCTTGGTCGCCGCCGCTTCCGCTTCCTTGCGGCGCCGTTCGTCGGCAATACGCGCGGCCAGCGGCTCGATCAAACGCGTCTGCAGGCGCGCCCCGTGGGAAGGCGTCTGCAACAGCGCATCGGCGAGCGCGGCGAGCGTCGCCCGCTCCTTGTCGCGGCCCATGTGGACTGCGACGCCCACCGGCGCATGGCCGCCGGCGGTGCGCAGACGCAGCGTGGCGCGCGTGACGGTGGCTTCGCCGAGATTGAACGCGTCGCCCGTGCCGCCGATGCGCCCGCGCACCATCGCCAGGCCGATGTCCGGCGCGCGCAGCCATTCATAGTCAGGCAGCGGCGCACCGTCGAGCGCCGCTTCCAGCGCCTGCTTCAGCGCATCGCGCGACGTGCGCGCCAGCACCGCCATCCAGGCGCGGCGGTTGCCGGCGTCGTGCGGCTCCATTGAAGTACTCATTGCGTTCCTCATGTCGGGAAGGATTCGGCCGTCGCATGCTACTCGTTGTCTGATCTAGTCGTCTAGACGTTTGGTCGTGTGGAGGGGATTTCACATTTCCATCACGAGTTGCGCACTACAATCCAGAGAACGATATTCAAACGTACCGGAATGACAGCGACATGACATCGAACGCAATCCACGACAGCAACGCTCCCGGGCATGCGGTCGAACGCGGCGCGGGGGTCTCGGTGTGGCGGCAGATCGAGCAGATCCTCGCCGCGGAGATCGCGGCCAAGAGCTTCGGCGAGGAAGGCCGCCTGCCGAGCGAGGCCGAACTCGCGCGGCGTTTCGACGTGAATCGTCATACCGTGCGCCGCGCCATGCTCAGGCTGGCGGCCACTGGCCTCGTCAGCGTCGAACAGGGGCGCGGCACCTTCGTGCAGCCGGGCGCCATCGACTACCAGATTGGCCGGCGCACGCGCTTCACCGAAAACCTGCGCAGCCAGAAGCACACCTCCGCCGGCGTCGTGCTGACTTCGGACCGCGTGAAGGCGGATCCGACCGTGGCCAAGGCGCTCTGCGTGCGCGCCGGCACGCTGGTCTATCAGATCGAAACGCGCCACGATTCCGATGGCATCCCGATGACCTACGCGCGCAACTGGTATCCGGCGGCGCGCTTCAACGGCTTGCCGGACGCCATCGATGCCGCGGGCGGCGTGAGCGCCGCGCTCGAACAGTTTGGCGTGAAGGATTACATGCGCAAGTGGAGCCGTATCGGCAGCGTGCTGCCTTCGTCGGAAGTAGCGCGGCGTTTGCAGATCAACCGCCAGCAGCCGGTGCTGTGGGTCGAGAACGTCGATGTCGACGAGGGAGGCGTGCCGATCAAGTACGGCTTCACGCACTTCGCGGCAGACCGCGTGCAACTGATGGTCGAGCACGGCTCATGATCGTCGCGCAGGTGCATGCCCGCCACCCCCGCGTGGCGCTGTATTACGCGCCGCCTGCATCGTCCGCATGGTGGCGCGAAGGTTGCGAATGGCTCGGGCGCGATCCCGAAAGCGGCCGCGAGAGCGCGACTCCCGCGCACGACGTCACGCACGCGCCGCGCCGCTACGGCTGGCACGCCACGCTCGTCGCGCCCTTTCACATGGCGCCCGGTGTCGAACTCGCGGATGTGCTTGCCTCGGCGCGGGCCTGGGCCGGCACGGTGCCGCGCTTCGAGATGGCGGTGCGCGCCGAAGCGCTCGGCCGCTTCGCCGCGCTGCGTCCCGCCACCCCGCACGACGACGCCACGCTGCGCGCACTCGCCGGCGACGCGCTCATCGCGCTGGCGCCGCTGCGCAAGCGGCCTTCGCACGAGAACATCGAGCGGCGCATCACGGAAGGCATGAGCGCCCGGCAGATCGAACTGCTGCGTGAATGGGGCTACCCGTACGTGTTCGACGAATATCGCTTTCACATGACGCTCTCCGATTCGCTCGATGATGCCGGCCGGCGTGACGCGGTCGTGTCGGACTGGACGCGGCGCATCGATACGCTGGGCGCACTGCCGGTCCATGGCGCGGCGCTCTTCGTCGAACCGGAGCCGGGCGCGCCGTTCATGCTGTGGCAGCGCCTGCCGTTCAACAACGTACAGGATGGAGCATGAGCGGAGTGGACAGCACGAAACTGATCTACGTGATGGGACCGTCGGGCGCGGGCAAGGACTCGCTGCTCGGCTTTGCGCGCGAACGCGTCGGGACGCGGGTGATGTTCGCGCATCGCTATATCACGCGCGCCGTCGCGGACGGCGAGAATCACATCGCGCTCACGCATGACGAATTCACCTCGCGGCTTTCGTATGGCTTGTTCGCGATGCATTGGGAGAGCCTCGGACTGCGCTACGGCATCGGCATCGAACTCGATGCGTGGCTCGCGCGCGGCATGCCGGTGGTGGTGAACGGCTCGCGCCAGCACGCGGGGCTTGCTCTCGAACGCTATCCGCACGCGCAGTTCGTGCATATCGATGCCACGCCCGCCGTGCTGGCCGCCCGCCTCGCACGGCGCGGCCGTGAAGACGCACGGCAGATCGAGGCGCGTCTTGCGCGGCGTCCTGCGTTCGCCCTTCCCCCGCAGGCGAACCTCGTCACGATCGACAACTCGGGCATGCTCGCGGATGCCGGCGCGCAGTTTCTCGACGTGCTCACGCTTGGCAGTCACGTTTGAACCATCGGGCGGCCAAGGGTGAGAGGGCGTCTATGCGAGGGCCGTGTCTTCCGGGCCCCACCCCGGAATGTTCAGGTAGTAGCGCGTCGAACGACCTGCGCCGACCTTTCGCAGTAGCGCCATCTCCTCGAGTTCGATGAGTTCACGCGAGGCCGTGGCCCGCGAGGTGCCGCCGATGCTCTCGTACTTCCTGGTGCTCATGCCTCCCTCGAAACCCTCAGGACCGGCATCGAACAACAGGTTGACGACTGTGCGCTGCCGGGTCGTGAGTACCTTGTCCTGATGATTCATCCAGAAAATGGCTTTCTGAAGCGCGGCATCCACGGCAGTCGACGCTTCCTCGCAGGACACCCGCACTTGTTCCACGAACCACAGGACCCATTCGGTGACGTCGAGATCGCCGTGCTGCGCGCGTTCGAGTTGCTCGTAGTAGTCGCGTCGCTTGTCGAGCAAGCGCTGTGAGGTCCGGATCAGGCGGCTGACCTCGCCGCTGTCCCGCGCCAGTACAAGGTCGATGAGTACGCGGCCAATGCGGCCATTCCCGTCCTCAAAGGGATGAATCGTTTCGAACCACAGGTGAGCGAGCGCAGCCTTGACCAGCGTGTCGTGCTCGGTCTTTGCGTTGAACCACTCCAGGAACGTTTGCATTTCCGCTGGAACGCGGGCCGATGAAGGTGCTTCATAGTGGACCCGTTCGCGTCCGACTTGCCCGCTGACGATCTGCATCGGCTCGGCATGTTCGCGGTATGCCCCGACCCGAAACTTGACCATGCCCGAGTAACCGGTCGGAAAAAGCGCCGCCTGCCACGCACATAAACGATCATGCGTAAGCGGAGCGTTTCTTTTCAGCACGGCATCATCCATGATGTCGAGCAGGCCTTCGATGTTTCGAGGCGCGTTGGGGCCATCCTGCTTCCCGACGCCCAGGCGCCGTGCCACGGACGAGCGCACGGCGGCGAGATCGATGCGCTCGCCCTCGATGGCGGCCGTCGCGACAGCATCCTGGCTCCAGGCTTCGGCGGTGAGTTCGAGGCGCTGGTCGAAGCGCAGACCCGCCAGCTTGCCTTCAACGATGCCTTGAATCCGGTGCGCGCGGGCCAGCTCGCCGCCTGTGCGAACGGCGTCGTAATGCATGCCAGGCCACGTGGGGGCTTGCGAGATGAGCGATGAAGGCGATGACATGGCGCTGGATGGGCTTTGAGGCGATTAGCCTCACTATTCGACTCGAATCTTGAGTCGAATCAGTAAGGCTCATGAAGCGATTGGACGCGCAATCGACTCAAACCATGAGTCGATTGCGCGTTCAGCAGAAGCGCCTCAGATCACCCGCTCCCGCACCCAGCCCGACACGAGATCGATCAGCGACACGATGACGATCACGATCAGCATCACCGCCGCCGTCTGCGCATAATTGAACGAGCGGATCGCTTCGTACAGCACGACGCCGATCCCGCCCGCGCCGACCATGCCGACGACCATCGCCGAGCGCACGTTCGACTCGAAGCGATACAGCGCAAACGAGATCCACAACGGCAAGACCTGCGGCAGCACGCCGTAGATGATTTCATCGAGACTGCTCGCACCGGTGGCGCGCACGCCTTCGGCGGGGCGTGCATCGACAGCTTCGACCGCTTCCGCGAACAGCTTGGCGAGCACACCCGTCGTGTGCACCCACAGCGCGAGCACGCCCGCGAACGGCCCGAGCCCCACCGCGACGATGAACAGCATCGCGAAAACCATCTCGTTGATCGCGCGGCACGCGTCCATCAGGCGGCGCACGGGTTGCGAGATCCAGACGGGCGCGATGTTTTGCGCCGACAGCAGCCCGCACGGCACGGCGCAGACCAGCGCGAGCGCCGTGCCCCACACCGCGACCGCGAGCGTCACGATCATCTCCTGCACATACGTGCGCCATTCGGTGAAGTCGGGCGGGAAGAAGTCGCGCGCGAACTGGCTCATGTTGCCCGATGCGCCGAGCAGATCCAGCGGACGCATGTCAGCGCTGTGCCAGGACAGGCCGAGCACGGCCACGACGGCGATCCAGCCGAACATCGACATCCAGCTGCGCTTTCCCGCCGCCGTATGCGCGGGACGCGCGATGCCGGCCTCGAACGTGGTGACGTCGAGCGGCTTCATTTACTTCGCCGCCGGGTTGTCGAGCGCGGCGATCTTCTGGTCGAGCGCGGCAACCTGGGCCTTCTTGTCGGCGTCGTCGAGATTGGCGTTGTTCTGGATCTGCTGCTTCTTCTGGAACAGCGCCATCTGGCGGATCGGCACGAGCTGCGCGTCCGAAGAATCGGCGAAGCCCGCATAGCCGGAGATTGCGTTGATGACCTGCTGCTCGTGCGGATCCTTCTGCGCGTAGTGATCGAAGAAGGTACGCAGCTTGTCCTTCGTGGCCTGCGGCAGATCACGGCGCCACACCAGCGGATCCGACGGAATCAGCGGCGACTTCCACAGCACCCGCACCTTCGGATACAGCTCGGGATGCTGGGTCTTGATGGTATCGAGCATGTCGGTGTTGTTGGTCGCGACGTCCACCTTGTCGTTGACCACCGCAAGCATGTTTGCCTCGTGGCTCGACGGCAGCACACTCTTGAAGGCCGTCTTCGCGTTGATGCCGTTCTTCGCGAACAGATAGTACGACGGCACCAGCGTGCCCGACGTCGAGTTGGGATCGCCGAAACCGAGGTTGATGTCCTTCGTGTTCTTCAGCACCTGGTCGAGCGACTTCCACTTGCTGTTGGCGTTCGTGATGAGCAGTGAGTAGTAGCCCGCCTCGCCGTTCTTGTACTTCACCTTCGCGAAGACTTCGCCGTTCGACCGATCCACGGCTTCGATCGCCGAAGCATTGCCGAAAAAGCCGATCTGCACCTTGTTGAAACGCATGGCTTCGATGATGCCGGCGTAGTCGGTCGCGAAGTAGGCCTTCACGTCGAGGCCGGTCTGCTTGTTGAGATCGTCGATGAGCGGCTGCCAGCGTTGCTTGAGCGCGGCGGACGAGTCTGTCGAGATGATGCCGAAGTTGATCGTATCGGCCATAACGGGCTGCGTCAGGAGACAGGCAAGCGCGGCGCCAGCCAGGATGAAACGGGCTGCTTTCATGGTGCGATCCAGAGAAGAGGTTAGTTCGAACTTCAGGAGCCGGCCGCCGATGCGAACACCGGCGAGGCATGTGCGCGTTGATCGGTCGCTTCAGACGGCTGTGCCTCTGTGCGTTCCTGTGAGGCGCGCTGCGTCGTCAGCAGTTCATCCGCCGACGCGCCGTACAGCTCGCGCAGCACCGGCGGCGTCAGGCGCTCGGAGGCGCCGTCAAACACCACGCGGCCGTCGCGCAGCGCGATGGTGCGCGGGCAGTACTTCATGGCGACATCGATCTGATGCAGCGACACCACGACCGTCAGGCCATGCTCGCGATTGAGCGACTGCATCAGGTCCATCACGCGGCGCGCCGATTCGGGATCGAGCGACGCGATCGGCTCGTCCGCGAGCACGATGCGCGCACGCTGCACCAGCGCGCGGGCCAGCGCGGCACGCTGCTGCTGACCGCCGGAAAGATTGCTGGCGCGTTCCAGCGCGTGCTCGCCGATGCCCATCGCGGTCAGCGATTCCAGTGCGAAGCTGCGCTCGCCGCGCGGAAAGCGGCCCGTAAGCCGGCGCCACAACGACACGCGGGACAGCGCGCCGATCAGCACGTTGGTCAGCACCGTGAGGCGTCCGACCAGATTGAACTGCTGGAATACGAAAGCGACGTCGCGGCGAATCGAACGCACTTCGCGCACGATCTTGCCGTTCTGCTGGATCGGCCGGCCGAGCAAGGTGACGTGCGACGGCGCGGGGTCGGATGCCGTAAAACCGGCGATATGCCGCAGCAGCGTGGATTTTCCCGATCCCGACGCGCCGATCAGCGCGACCATCTCGCCCTCCTGCACGCGCAGATCCACGGAATCCAGCGCCTTGCGGCCACTCCTGAACGTCTTGGTGAGACGCTCGATGCGAATTGCGTCCATAGCTTCCCTCGATGGCGCGCGCCGGACGGGCACGCTGAAACGTTCGGGAGATTCTAGGAAGCCGATGTGACGTCCCGGTGACGCGCATGAGACGTCTAGATGAATACATGACTTGGGCGGACATCGTGTTGAGACGATCGAGTCGCTATGCGATCCGAACGAGCATTCACCTTTCAACGCGTGCGCGCCATGATGGAACCCATGGAAGCAGGACACATTTCTCGGGACACCATCATGAACACGATCCATACGGATGTCGCCATCATCGGCGCGGGCAGCGCGGGACTTTCCGCGTACCGCGCGGCGAAGGCAGCGGGTGCAACGGCGCTTCTCATCGAAGGCGGCGCGCATGGGACGACCTGTGCGCGCGTCGGCTGTATGCCGTCGAAGCTGCTGATCGCAGCCGCCGATGCCGCGCATCATGCGCGTCACGGCGACGCGTTCGGCGTGCATGTGGACGGCGCGGTGCGCATCGACGGCCATGCGGTGATGGCACGCGTGAAGCGTGAGCGGGATCGCTTCGTCGGCTTCGTGGTCGAGGGCGTCGATGCCCTCCCCGCCGAAGACAAGCTGACCGGTTATGCGCGCTTCATCGACGATCGCTGGCTGATGGTCGGCGAGCATACGAAGGTTCACGCGAAGGCCGTCGTCATCGCGACCGGATCGAGCCCAGTCATGCCCGCGACGTATCGCGCGCTCGGCGACCGCGCCGTCATCAACGACGACGTTTTCTCCTGGGATGACCTGCCGAAGCGCGTTGCCGTGGTCGGCGCGGGCGTCATCGGGCTGGAACTCGGGCAGGCGCTGGCACGGCTCGGCGTGCGGGTGACGGTGCTCGGCGCGCGCGGACGTGTGGGTCCGCTGACCGATCCCGCGATCCGCGCCTATGCGGAACGGACTTTCAGCGAGGCCTTCCGCTTCGAGCCGCGCGCGAACGTGCAGGCGGCGGTGCGCGAAGGCGATGAAGTTCGGCTGCGTTATGTATCGGACACGGGCGAAGTGCTGGAAGACACGTTCGATTACGTGCTGGTTGCAGCCGGCCACAAGCCGAACATCGGCGGACTCGGGCTTCGCGATACATCGCTGGAACTCGATGCCGACGGCATGCCCGTCTACGATGCACAGACCTTGCAGGCAGGTACGCATCCGGTGTTCGTCGCCGGCGATGCCAACGGCGTGCTGCCCTTGCTGCACGAAGCCGCCGACGAAGGCCGCGCGGCGGGTGCCAATGCCGCGCGTGTTGCACGGGACGAGCAGGCCGAGCCCCTCGAACGGCGCGCGCCGCTGGCGATCGCCTTCACCGATCCCGGCATCGCGATGGTCGGCGCACGTCATGCCGACCTTGCGCCCGGATCGTTCGTCACCGGCGAAGTGAGCTTCGAGGATCAGGGACGCAGCCGCGTCATGCTGAGAAATCGCGGGCTCATGCATGTCTATGCCGAGCGTGCGACCGGCCGATTCATCGGCGCCGAATGGATCGGGCCGGATGCGGAGCATATCGCGCATCTGCTGGCGTGGGCGCTGCAAATGAAGCTCACCGTCGCCGACATGTTGCGCATGCCGTTCTACCATCCGGTGGTCGAGGAAGGTCTGCGCACCGCGCTGCGCGACGCCGCGCTCAAGCTGGCGTAAGGGTCGCGGCTGCGAGGGCATCGGCGCGCACGTAGAATGACTTCATGCCGATGCCCCCCGACACCCCTCAGTCCCGCCAGCCCGATCTGCCGCTCAACACGCCCAGCACGGCATCGCTTGCGGTGGCCGCGACCATCGCGATGATCGCGTGGCTCGCCTTCGCGGCGCAGACGGACATCACCATCGCGCGGTTCGCCGGGCGCGGCTTCTCCGTCCTGGATGGCGTCGCGCGCATGAGCAGCTACCTGACGAACCTGACCGTGCTGCTGACGGCGTTCTGCTTCACCTGCGTCGCCACGCGAGCGCGTTTTCCGGTCGCGCGTTTCTTCAGACGGCCGACTGTCGTGACGGCGGTCGTCGTGTATATCGTCTTCGTGGGGATCGCGTATAACGCGCTGCTGCGCTATCTGTGGACACCGTCGGGTTATCGCGCGCTTGTCAACGAATCGCTGCACACCGTGGTGCCGGCGCTCGCCGCGTTGTACTGGTTCCTGTTCGTGCCGCGCTTTCACCTGTCGCTCAGGCGTTGTGCGCTGTGGCTCGTCTATCCGCTCAGCTATCTCGTCATTACGCTATGGCGCGGCAGTCTCTCAGACTTCTATCCGTACCCGTTCATCAACGTCTCGGAACTGGGCTACGAACGCGTGCTCGTCAACGCCACGATGCTGGTCGCTGCCTTTCTCGTTCTCATGGGCGTGTTCCTGGCGATCAATCATCGCCGCGAGGATCTGACCCTTGCGGACCCGGAGGCCGAATCGGGCGATTCGTCCTCCGGCCGCATCGATTAGCTTCGACGGGCTCAGGCGGGCTTCGTGTCGAACATCAGCAGATCGACGCCCGCCTGCGCGAAGTTGGCGAGATCGCCGGCCGTCTTCTGCCCTTGCTCCGAACCCAGCGCACCTTGAATCGCTTCGAGCGAATCGAATTCCAGCAGCGCCACGAGATGATAAGGCGATTCCCCCGACGCCACCGCCACCGGCCCCGTGCTCACCTCATACTTGCGCAGGCCCGGTAGCGTCTTCGCGAGCGGCGCGTGGGTCGAAACATAGTAATCATCGAATGCCTTCGTGTCGGACGGTTTCTTGTAAAGCGCTACGAGCTGGGCCATCGTCATGTCTCCTGTGGTTGGTACGGCCGGGAAAGCAGGCGGAAGGTGCTACTGCTTTTCGAGTTGCAGATAGATGCGCTGCACGTTCTGCGGCTGTGCGATCGCGTAAAGCTTGCAGGTGCGGAACGCCGGGACCTGCACGGTATGCATCGCCTCCGTCAGGCCGACGCCGTTCTTGTAGGCCTGCCTCACCGCCGCATCGAGTTCGCGCAGATAGACGCCGGTTTGCAGGATGTCGTCGTCGGGCATGGGCGGCCCGAAGCCGGGAACCACGGTATGCAGATCGAGCGCATGGAGGTTTTCGAGCGCCGCGAGCCAGCCGGGAATCTGCTCGTTGCGCAGTTCGGGAATGCGTCCGTTCGATACGAGCCCGCCCGCGAAGAGCACGCCGGTCTCGGTATCGAGTACAGCGAGGTCGCCGGGCGTGCTGGCCGGCCCGAAATGCAGCAGTTGCAGCTTGCGCCCGCCGCTTTCGAGCTCCGTGGTGCCGTTGACGGTTTCATCGGGCACGGTCACGCGCGAACCGGCCATCTCGTCTTCGCCGAGTGTCTTGCGCAGGTTCGCCAGACAGATCGAACAGCGCTCGCGAATCAGCTGCGCCGCGCGGGCATGCGCGAGAATCGGCACGCCCTGGTCGCGAAACGCTGCCGCGCCGAACACGAACTCCGGCGCCTGGTGCGTGATGATGACGCGCCTGACCGGCAGCGGCGTGACCTTGCGGATCGCCTCGAGCATCGCGCGGCCATAGCGGTAGGACGGTCCGGTGTCGATCACCGTCACGCCATCCGTCCCGACAATGAAGCCATTGTTCGCGACGATGCCGTGATTCGCGGGCGCCACGGCGCCGTTGTCGCCGATGAATGCATACACGCCCGGCGCAATGGCAACCGGCGCGGGCATGCCGCTCAGCGCCGCCTGCGCGAGCGCGCTCGCTGCGAGCAGCCAGTACCCGACGAACCACGCACGAAGACGCGCATGCCAGCCGCGCCGCGTCATTTCATCGCCGAGGTCTGTGTGCTGCCGGGCTGGGCATTGACCGCCACGGCGCCATCCCATGACTTGCTCTTCGTGTCTTCGATATGCGCCTGCAACTCGCCCGTGCCGCTCGGCACGAAGTAGAAGCGGAAGTTGGGGTTCTCGCTGATCGAGAAGTTGACGTTGGCGGTCATCACGGGCTTGCCGGCATACGTGACGGCCACCTTGCGGACGAAGTACGCCGACGCGTAGTTGCGCGTGATCTGGTTCATCGCCATGCCGGTGCGGTTCGGATGACGCACCATCACCTGCGCGAGTTCGGGCTTGCCGCTCACCGGCGCACCTTCGGTACGCAGCCTGACGTCGCCGGCGGCGCGCTCGGCGGCGTCGTCGTCCTTGTCGGCGGGCGCGGAACAGCCACCCGATGCCTTCACGAAACGCACCGCGCTGTAGAGCTTGCCGTCGTTGGTCTCGGCGACGACGCGCATGAACGTATAGTCCTCGACCCGCACGCGCGTCTCGATGGTCGCGATGCCCGATTCCGGCGTGAACTCGAACGAACCCGCATACGGCTCCGGATTTTCGTCGATGAAGAGATACACCGCCTTGATGTAATGCGTCGGCGTCTGCGGAAACTGCGCGTTGATCGCGATGGGCACGACCGACGCATCGGCGGCGCGCGCGGGTGCATCGAGCTTGATGACCGCGTCGCCGTGAGGGTCGATCGTCCGGTCCTTGAAGGTGCCTTGCCTGAAGTCCTGCCAGCGCGCGTTCTTGTCGGGGTTGTCGTCGGGCTGCGCAGCCTGTGTCGATATTGAAACAAGCATTGGAACAAGCACGGCGGAAGCGAAGCTCGCTGCCGAAACGAAGCGAGCGCCAAACCCTGCGGTCTTCATGATGTCCCTCCAGTGCGCCGCAGCGCTACTGTTCCCACTCCAGTTCCGCATAAGCAGCTGTCACATTGCGGCGATGGTATTCGTCGTACAGGAGCCACTTGCCGCGTTCGTCCACACCGACACTGTCCACCGCCTGCTGCAACGTCTCGCCTTGCTTGATGGCTGCACGCACATCGCGCGCCAGGCTGGCGAGATAGTCCGCTTCGGCATCCAGCGCCTGCGGCCAGGGTGGGTCCAGCGGACCGTGACCCGGCACGACATGACGCGGTTTCATCTGCCGAATGCGCGAGATGTCGTCCAGCCAGCCCATCACGCTGCCGTCCACCACCGGAATGCATCCGGCGAACAGCAGGTCGCCGGTCCACAGCGTGCCGCTCTTCTCATCGTATACCGTCAAGTCGTTGTTGGTATGCGCGGTTTTCCAGCTGCGCAAGGTCAACGTGCGGCCGCCCAGATCGAGCGTCCCTTCGCCGTGGATGCTCTGCGTCGGCGGGACGATCTCGCTGCCCTCCGCCGCCGCGCCGAGCTCTCGATGCAGCGCGCGCAGATAGTTGTCGGCGCGTGCGGCTTCGGCCTGCGCCAGCCTCGCGTTGCCGACGAACTGCGGATGATCGTCCTTGAACGCCGCATTGCCGAAGATGTGATCCGGATGCATGTGCGTGTTGATCACATAGCAGACCGGCAGCGGCGTGACCCGGCGGATGGCGGCGCGCAAAGCGTGGCCTTCCGCGAGCGTGCCGCCGGTGTCGATCACGGCGACACAGCGCGTCCCGACGACAAAGCCCACGTTCGCGATGTCGCCGCCGTTCGCGGGCGTCGCGAGCGCATCATGGCCGCGGTGCGCGTAATTGCCCGGTGCGATCTGCGTGACCGGCAAAGGCGTCTGTGCGCGCGCCATGGTTGCGAATGCGAGCCACATGAACAACGCACCGCGCGATGCCGTCCCCATCACGCGCCGCCCGCTTGCGCGAGGCGCTTCGGGCGGCGCACGCCGAACGGCGCATATTCCTGTTCGAGGAACGGCTCGGCGTGTTCGAGCAGGAAGCGGCGAAACGCGAGACAGGTCGGCGAAAGCTGCTTGGACCGCGAATGCACGAGTTGCCAGGTGCGCTCGACCGGCGTGCCGTTCACGTCGAGGATGCAGATTTCGCCGGTGCGCAGTTCGAGCGACAGCGTGTGCAAGGAAATGAGGCTCACGCCCATGCCGGCCATCACGGCCTGCTTGATGGTTTCGTTGCTGCCCAGCGTGACGCTGCGCGCGGGCACGAAGAGGTTCTGGCGAAACACGTGTTCCGCGACCGCGCGCGTGCCCGAGCCGGGCTCGCGCAGCAGGAAGGTGTCGTGCGCGAGTTCCTGCAGGTCGAAGCCGCGTGCGTGCCGCAACGGATGCGACAGCGGCGCGACGATCACATGCGGATGATAGGCGAGCGGTTCGGCGGTGGTGCCGAGTTCGGGCGGCGGACGGCCCATGATGGCGAGATCGGTGGCGTTGTCCTGCAGCAGACGCAGCAGCGTTTCACGATTGCCGACCGAGAAGTGCACATCGACCTTCGGATACTGCTGCGAATACAGCGCCAGCAGCTTGGGCGCGAAGTAGGTGGCGGAACTGACGATGCTCACCGCAATCGAGCCGCTGTCCGCCTGCGTGAGCGACATCATCGCGTCTTCGGCGTCCTTTATTTCACCGAGGATGCGGCTCGCATGATGCGACAGGCGCTCGCCGGCTTCGGTCAGTGCGAGGCGCCGCGCCACGCGTTCAAAAAGCGGCAGGCCAATGGCGTCTTCGAGCTGGCGAATCTGCATGGATACGGCGGGCTGCGTCAGGTGCAGTTCCTCGGCCGCGCGCGCGAAGCTGGGGCAACGCGCCGCGATGACGAAGATCTGCAACTGCCGGAGGGTGAGGGAGCGGATGAAGTTCACGAACGCGCGCCCTCTGGCCGGAGCGCCAGTGGCGTCGTGATCGGAGAAGCCTTGCGCATGGTGATCGACTTCGCCATCGTGCTTCTCCGTGCCGAGGTCCGTTGCTTGAGGTCGGTTCCTGCCGGGCCGATTCTACTCCAGCGAATCGGCCCGAAAAACCCGGTACAAGCACGGTCCTGCTCCTACCCGCGCACGGCAAACCTCAGAACTCGCTTCCCCCCGGTGAAGGCGGCTGCGGCGTCGCGGACGAATACGCGCCCCAGGCCGGCGACGGCGCGCTCGGTCTTCAGCATGGCGAGCGGCTGCCACGTCGTGTATTCCTCGGCGGTGCCTTCCACGGGGTCGGTGGTCGTGTAAGCCGGCCACGTGCCGTTCTGGTTGCGTGGCTGGAGCTGCGTGACCGACACGCCGTTCAGCTTGGTCGCGTTGGACTTCATCACGTTGGCCCAGTTGTGCGAGCGCGCGAGCAGCTTCGTGGCGTTCGTCGAATCGCCCATGGCCTGCGCGAACTGCGAGACGGCGAAATCGTTCGCATATTCCAGGGTCGTCGAAGACGTGCCGTTGCTATGGCTGGAATCAATGACGATGCCCGCATCGTCCGGCAGATAGCCAAGCGCAATGTACTTGCTCAGGCCCGGCAGCACCGTTTGACGTTGCCGCCATCGTGCGCGATGGGCGTTCGTTCGAAAGTCGGGAACACGAACGTCCACGGGACCGAACGTTGATCGTCCGATCACCCCGCTTCACGCGTTTGTTCAGCTATACGAATGGGCGTCCAGATGACCTTGCGCAGCCGGGCGCCCGACAGGTCATCGACGAATTCCACGGGATGAAGGTAACGCGGGCGCCGTGGTAACCGGCTTATTGCCGTTGCTTAGCGCGCGCGTGGTTTGCTGCGGGGATCGGCATATGGCACGCCGATGACAGCTGGTTCGTCCCGCAGTTCGGGATCCGGTCGGGCCAGGGATGGCGCAGGAAGGTCGGAAGAGAAGCGCGAGACATCCCGCTCAACCGTTCAACTCAATTGCTGGCGCGAGGCGCGTTGGACGGCTTGACCGGTCCTCCGCCCGGCGTGCTCATGTTCTTGAGCGAGCCTTGATACGCAAGCGTTTCCTTCGCGAGCGGATGCGCGAAGTCGCCGCCGTCGCCGGGGATTTCCGTGCGGATCATCAGCAGGTGTCCGGGCACGTCATCGGCCATCACGAACGTGTAGCGCTTGGCGAGGTACTTCTTGAAGCGGTCCGCGTTGGGATCGTTCAGGTAAGGCTGGATGACGATCTGCTGTGCCTTCGCATGCTTGCCGAGCCCGAGCGACTCGCTCGACACCGGCGTGATGGCCGGACCCGCCGCCAGCGCCATCCGCACGCGCTGCTGGAAGTAACGCCGCTGTCCGCCCGTCAGCTGCTCCATCTCTGCGATGTCATGTTCGAGAAAGTAGATGATCATCGGATTGCAAGGCAGCCCGCCCGGCACGTTGACGTTGCCCGTGCGGTCGGTCACGCGCGCGTCGTTGTGGCTGTTGCCGGGACTCATGACGAGCACGCGCACCGTGTCGTTCACCTTCGCGGGCGGCCCGGAGTAATCCACCGCGTAATCCAGTTCCGTCTGCGGCTCCACGCCGCTCAGATGCGGCTGCATGAAGAGCAAGCGCTCCGCCGGCGCAATCTGCACGGCCGGCGCGGACGCGGCGGGCGCATCCGCCGCCCTCGCCGTGGTCAGCATCTGCGCGGCGCACGCGAGAACACAAACGCCCAGTGCCCGCTTCATTGCGCGGAGGCCGGTTGCAACGGCAGCAAGGGCACCTGATAGCTGGTCAGGATCTCGTCGATCTTCGGCTGATTCGATGCGATCCAGTTGTCCACCTTGTCGCGCCACGCCTTTTCGCCATAGCGCACCCCCATCGAGATCTCGTAGTCGAAACGGATCGGCTGGCCGGCGGGGAACGCCACCAGCCGCACCTTGTTGTCCGAGCGGTTGACGAAGTAACCCGCGATCGGCCCCCAGACGAACGCCGCATCGACGTCGCCCTTGGCCAGGTCGCGCTCGATCATCTCGCCCGGAAAGGCTTCCGGATCGCCGCTCTGCCCCTGATACGACACCGCCTGATTGAGCAGGTTGTGGGTCAGGAGCCAGTCGGTCGCGGGGCTCTTCACGAAGATGCCGAGCTTCATCTTCTTCAACTGGTCCGGCGGCAGGTTCATGAGATCCGTCGGCGACTTGATGCTCGCGTATTCAGGCTTGTTCGGAAACACCATCGCATAGGTGGAATGCAGCCAGGGCCGCGTGGTTGCCGTGAGTTCATAGCCCTTCGGCACGCCGATGATCAGGTCGCACTTGAAGCGCTCGCTCTGCGGCACCTTCTCGCGCAGCGTATTGCGCACGAAGCCCATGCGCTGCGGCCAATAGGTGTATTCGAGCTTGTAGCCGAAGTCGCTCGCCATCTGGCTCGCGATCTTGTTCTCATAGCCCTCGCCCTTCTTGTTCGAGAGCGGCATGTTGTTGGGATCGGCGCACACGCGCAGCACGCCGTCCGCGCCGTCGTTGTCCGGCAGATTGGGCGGCGGCCCGCCCGCGCCCTGCGCAAAAGCGGATTGCGCCGGGAACGTCGCGCACGCCGCGCAGAGCACGGCGAGGAATCGAAACGAAGCGGCGCGGCTTGCATGACGACTGGACATCGAAGCACCTCCGGGTTGAAAGCAATCATCGGATGTCGGCCGCATTCGCGTGCGGCGCGCGTCCTTATTTTGCATCGATCGCCTGCAAGTCGCCCGGATTGATCTTGCCGTCGGAGCGTCCCTTCAGATACGCGTACAGGTTTTCCCAGTTCTTCTGCATCATCTGGCTGGTGCTGAAGTCCGGCATGCCCTTGTCCACGCGTCCGCCGAACACGGTGCGGTGGAATTCGGTCTTGTCCAGCGTCTTGAAAGCGTCGATCAACGAAGGGCCGACCATGCCTTCCTGCTTCGCCCCGTGACAGCGTTCGCATGCGAGTGCACGCCAGGTCTTCCAGCCCTGCAGCGTGTCGCTGTCGACCTTGTTGCCCTCGACGACCTTGTACGCGACCGGCTTCACTTGCGCAGGCATCGGAGGAGGCGTTTGCGCGAACGAAGCGGAAGACGCAGCGAGCGTCATCGCCAGCATCAAGAGTGATCGGCCTTTCATACGTCTGACTCCTTGAACATGTCTTTGTAATGGGGGGAAGCGCGGCGCGGCGGCCCTTGCAGCCGCCGCGCCCTTCACTCAGGTCAGAGAACGCGCATCAGCTCGGGATGGCGAAGATGAACAGCGTGCCGCCGAGGGCCGTGTACTTCGCGAGGTCCTTGTAGCCACCGACCGCGCCCAGGCCTTCCGTCGACTTCTCGAGACCCGCCGCCATGCCGATGCCGGCCCAGCCGCCGATGCCCGAATACACGCCGATGAACTGCTTGCCCTGGTACTGATACGTGAAGACGTTGCCGATGATCCCGGACGGCGTCTTGAACTTCCACAGCTCCTTGCCGTCCTTGATGCGCACCGCCTTGATGTAGCCTTCGAGCGTGCCGTAGAACACGACGCCGCCGGCCGTGGCGAGCGCGCCCGACCACACCGAGAACTTCTCCGGCTTCGACCACACGATCTTGCCCTTGGCCGCGTCCCACGCGATGAAGTTGCCCATCGCGCCCTTCTCGTTCGGGCCCGGGAACATCGACAAGGTGGCGCCGACGAACGGCTGACCCGACACGTAGTCGACCTGGAACGGCTCGTAGTCCATGCAGACATGATTCGTCGGCACGAGGAACAGGCTCGAACCCGGATCGAAAGCGGCCGGCTGCTGGTCCTTCGAGCCGAGCGCCGCGGGGCAGATGTTCTTCACGTTGTGATCGGGACCGGCCTTCTGCGTCGAGTAGCTTGCGTTGCGGATCGGCAGGCCGCTCTTCAGGTCAACGCTGTCGGCCCAGTTGACCGCCGGGTCGTACTTCTGCGCGACCAGCAGTTCGCCCGTTTGACGATTCAGCGTATAGCCGAAGCCGTTGCGGTCGAAGTGAACGATGGCCGGCACCTTCTTGCCGCCCATGTTCAGGTCGGAGAGGATCATCTCGTTGACGCCGTCGTAGTCCCATTCGTCATGCGGCGTCATCTGGTAGACCCACTTGGCCTGTCCCGTGTTCAGGTCGCGGGCGAAGATGGTCATCGACCACTTGTTGTCGCCGGGACGCTGCGTCGGGTTCCATGTGCCCGGATTGCCCGAGCCATAGTAGACAAGATTCAGCTTCGGATCCCATGCGTACCAGCCCCACGTGGTGCCGCCGCCGTACTTCCACTGGTCGCCCTGCCAGCTCTTCAGCGACGAGTCCGCGCCCACCGGCACCATCTTGCCGTCGGTCCACGTCATGGTGGTCTGCGGGTCCATCAGCATTTCGTTGTCGGGGCCGACGCTGTAGGCCTTCCACGCTTCCTTGCCGTCCTTGATGTTGTACGCGACGAGCCGTCCGCGCACGCCGAATTCGCCGCCGGAGATGCCGGTCAGCACCTTGTCGCCGAAGACGTGCGGCGCATTGGTATTGGTCTCGCCCTTCTTCGGATCGCCGTTCTGCGCGGTCCAGACGACGTCGCCGGTCTTGGCGTCGAGCGCGACGAGCTTGGTATCGGCTTGCTGGAGGAAGATCTTGCCGTCGCCATAAGCCAGGCCACGGTTGACCGTATCGCAGCACATCACCGAAATGACCTGATTGTCCTGCTTGGGCTGGTATTGCCAGATGAAGGTCTGGTCCTTCAGGTTGATGGCAATGACCTTGTTGGGGAACGGCGAGTGGATGTACATCGTATCGCCGATGACGAGCGGCGATCCTTCGTGGCCGCGCAGCACACCGGTCGACATGGTCCAGGCCACCTGTAGCTTGCCGACGTTGTTTTCGTTGATCTGCTTGAGCGTGCTATAGCGGTGATTCGAATAATCGCCCGCCTGCGCCGCCCAGTTCGAGGGATTCTTGATCAGGCTGTCCAGTTGCGAGTCGGCCTGAGCGACATAGGAATTCAGGCCTGCCGTCGCGACCACCGCCAGTCCAAGAACCAGGGTGCGTAAGTTCATGTCTCCTCCAGAATGGTGATGCTTCCGACCCAGGATGAACACGCTACCGGGTTGCATCGTGCGCGCCTTCAAATGCAGGTAACGGGTTGCGCGTCGTCCGGTTCATTGCCGGGCGTTTGCGTAGAGAGGCGAATTGCATATTCCATGCCGGTTTTAAATGGCCGCCTGAAATCGGGAATTTGGCGCAGCTTGCTGTCGCGTGCGGTGAGATCGATGTCGGATGGCGACACATACTGTGTCAAATACGCGAAACATCAGGCGTGACGGGACATGGCGGACGCGTGCGTGACATGACGCTGCGCAGCAAGGGTGCATCGCGCCTGCCTTGAGGGTTTTCTATAGGATGCAATGATGGGCGCGCCCGGCGCGGCGCATACTCGACCAGCATGTTCATCTCATGGAGGCCTTGTCATGGCTCAAAGCGAAAAGGTGTATTCCGACGAGGAAGTAAAGCAGCAACTCAAGGGTCCGCTCGCACACTGGTATCTCGAAGACGGGTGGCTGCGGCGCAAGTACAAGACCGAGGGCTGGAAAGGGACGCTGATGGTGGTCAATACCGTGGGCCATCTCGCGGAAGCCGCGTGGCACCATCCCGATCTCACGGTTTCGTATGCGTTCGTCATCGTCAAGCTGAAGACGCATTCGGCGAAGGGCATCACGGACAAGGACCTGACGCTCGCCCGGAAGATCGAAGACGTGGTGCACTGGCAACCCGGCAAGGAAGACGGCCCGCTCGATGGCACGCCATCCGACGATCAGCGCTTCCGCTATATCAAGTACGACTAGCGGCAAAGGCGAAGCGAGGGCGGTGTTTCGAAAGCCCTCGCTTCGCGTGATCGTCCTCGTACATCAGCCATGAACGCGCCCGGCGCGCTTCCTCATTCTGGTACAGCATTTGCATGTTCGCGGTTCCCCTGGCCTCGACCACAGACCGTGATGCCCACTTCTCCCGGACGGTTATCCCCTCCCTCGGCGATCACAGTCGAATCTCCCGCGCGGCTGCATCTCGGCTTCATCGATCCGAACGCCTCGCTCGGACGCGCGTTCGGCAGCGTGGGCCTGGCCATCGATGCACACAGTACCTGCCTTACCGTGCGGCACGCTCCGGCAGCGGCACATCATGGACGCATTGATGGACGCATCGATGGCGGCATCGACGGCGCGGCGAGCGTCGCGCAGCGCGAGCGCATCGAGCAGCATCTCGCGGCGCTGCACGCAGCCTTCGGCGCGGGTCCGGCACTCGACATCGAACTGCATGACACTCCGCGCGCCCACACCGGCCTGGGCTCCGGCACGCAGCTGGCGCTCGCGCTGGGCACGGCATTCGCCCGCGTGCGCGGCCTCGACGCGAGCTCCGCCGACATCGCCCGGGTGCTCTCGCGCGGCCTGCGTTCAGGTATCGGCATTCATGGTTTCGATCATGGCGGACTGATCGTCGATGGCGGCCGCGCCGCCGGCACGCTCCTGCCGCCGCTGATCGCGCGTCAGGATTTTCCCGAAGCCTGGCGCGTGCTGCTCATCGACGACACCTCGCGCGAAGGACTCCATGGCGATGACGAGAAGCGCGGGCTCGCCTCGCTCGCGCCGTTCCCTGCGTACCTCGCTGCACACCTCAGTCATCTGGTGCTGATGCGGATCCTGCCCGCCGTCGCCGAGCGCGATTTCGCGCCCTTCGCGGACGCGTTGTGCGACCTGCAGCAGACCATCGGCGAGTACTTCGCGCCGGTGCAGGGCGGCGTCTTCGCGAGCCCGGCTGTCGCGCGCGCGATCGAGGCCGTCGCGGCCGAGCAGAAAGCCGGCATCGGTCAGACCTCGTGGGGACCGGTGGGCTTCGCGTTCGTCGAGAGCGCGCAGGATGCGGAGCGCGCGCTCGCGGCCGCCCGACGCGCCGCGCCGGGCGCATCGCTGAACTACACCATCGCCGCCGCGCGCAACCGCGGCGCGACATGGCGCGCGGCGGCGCCGGGACAGCGCGGCGCGGATGCGGCCTGAAGGGCGTTTCGGCACACAACAGCTTCAATCGATTTCAAGCGATTCAAAGCAATACCCACACGAGTCCACCGCCATGCCCGAAGCCACCGAACGACCTTACGTGCTGCACATGTTCACGAGCACGCCGCAAATGAGCCCGTTCGACGTGAACATGGCCGCCGACGCCGGCTATCAGATCCTCGTGCCGTACTGCAACGTGGACGAGGGCAGCGTCGTGCAGCTCACGCAGGACGCGATCTTTTCGCGCGGGCCGAAAGGCGTATCGCGCACCGGCATCTTCATCGGCGGACGCGACGTGATGCTCGCCGCCGACATGCTCGAAAAAGCCCGCCACGCGATGGTGCCGCCCTTCGAGGTCTCGGTCTTCGCGGACCCGAGCGGCGCCTACACGACCGCCGCCGCGCTGGTCGCGCTCGCTGAGAAGCACCTGAAGGCCGCGCATTCCGTCGATCTCGGCGGCAAGCGCGTCCTCATTCTCGGCGGCACCGGCGCGGTCGGACGCGTGGCGGCGGCGATGGCGGCCTCGCTCGGCGCCGATGTCGTCGTCGCGAGCCATTCGAGCCAGTCGCGCGCCACGCAGGTCAGCGACGAAGTCAACCGGCGTTTCGATATCGCCACGACGGGCGTCGCGACCGGTTCGCCGGAGCAGTTGCACCGCGAGCTGGCGCGCGCCGAAGTGGTGTTCGCGACGGCCGTCGCGGGCGTGCAGGTGATGAGCGCCGCCGATCTCGTACACGCGAAGAACCTGCTGATCGCCGCCGACGTCAACGCGGTGCCGCCCGAAGGCATCGCGGGCGTCAACGTCATGGACGACGGCAAGCCGCTCGCGGGCGCGGCGCGTCAGGACGCGGTGGGCATCGGCGCGCTGGCGATCGGCAACGTCAAGTATCAGGCCGAGCACCGGCTTTTCCTGCGCATGCGCACCGGCGGCAAGCCGGTCTATCTCGGCTTTCCCGAAGCATTCGACGAAGCCCGCGCGATCGTTGGCGGACAGGGTTCATGATGGCGCACGTAAGCGCCCGCGCGCCGCGCGTGGCCGTGGCAGGCCTGTCGGCGCGGCTGCTCGCGCAATCGGCCGCGCGGGCCGGGCTCAATGTCGTGGCGCTCGACATCTTCGGCGACCGCGATACGCGCGAACATGCGGGCCTGTGGTTCGACATCGGCAAGCCGGACGGCAACGGCCTGTCGATCGACCGTGCGCGGCTCTACGATGCGCTCGAACACGCCGCGCGCCTGCCGCGCATGCTCGGGCTCATCGTGACGAGCGGGCTGGAGCCGCTCGCCAACGAGCTGAGCCGCGCGCCGGGCGTGCCGCGTTTCATCGGCAACGGGGCGCAGGCGCTGGCGGTGCGCGACCCGCGGCGCTTCTTCGCCCTGCTCGACGAAGCCGGCATCCCGCATCCGGAAGTCAGCTTCGCCGCGCCTGCCGGACCTGAAGGCTGGCTCGTCAAGCGGCCGGACGGCTGCGGCGGCACGCATGTCGAATGGGCGGGCGACGTCGATCGCACCGTGCCGCGCGCCTATTTCCAGCGGCTCGCGCAGGGCCGCCCGATGTCCGCGCTGTTCGTCGCGGCGCATCGCGAAGCCGTGGTGATCGGCTTTGCCGAGCAGTTGACCGTCGCGGCGGGACGGCTGCCGTTCGTGCATGCGGGTTCGCTCGGACCCGCGCAGCTGCCCGCCGATACGGCGGCGCGCGTCATCGCGGCGATCGAGGCGATCGTGTGGAAGACGGACCTGACGGGGCTGAACAGCATCGACTTCCTGCTCGACGGCGACGACTTCAGCGTGCTCGAAATCAACGCGCGGCCGTCATCGACGATGGCGCTCTACGAAACCGTCTGGCCCGACGCCTGGCCGCGCGGCCTGGTCGGCGCGCATCTGGATGCCTGCCTGCACGGCGAATTGCCGCAGGTCGCACAGGGCTGTGCAGCGATGACGCATCCGTCGCCGCTGTTCGCCGGGCAACGCGTGGTGTTCGCGCCCACAGGCTTTACTGTGTCGCGCGAATTCAGCGACGCCTGCTTCGCCGACCCCGCCTGCCACGACGTGCCCTCGCCTGGTGCGCGCATCGAAGCGGGCATGCCGGTCTGCACGATGACCTTTACCGCGCCCGCGTTCGCCGCGCTGCGCGACGCGATGGAGCGCGAACACGCGCGCCTCCTGCAACGTATCGATACCCTCTCCCGTTCATGAGCTCATCTTCCTTCACGCCGCCCGCACTGAGCGTCAATGCATCGAGCGAGCGGCTCGTCGCGCAGCTCGTCGATGACGCCGCGCGCCTCGGCGTCCACGTCGCGCGCACCGAAGGCGGCACGGTCATCGTCGATGCGGGCGTCGCAGCGCCGGGCAGCGCGGAGGCGGGCCTGCTGATCGCGCGCATCTGCATGGGCGGCCTCGGGCAGGTCGCGCGGCGCGCCGCGTTCGATGGCGCGCCGCTCTGGCCTGCCTTCATCGAAGTACACACGAGCCAGCCGGTGCTCGCGTGTCTTGCGAGCCAATACGCGGGCTGGAGCCTCTCCGCGACCAAGGAGCAGACCGGCGGCAAGAAATTTTTCTCGCTGGGCTCGGGACCGGCGCGCGCGCTCGCCGGCAAGGAAGCGCTGTTCGACGAGCTCGGCTATCGCGACCGGCACGCGCGCGGCGCGCTGGTGATGGAAGTGGACCGCGTGCCGCCGCAGGTCGTCATCGACAAGGTGCTGGGCGACTGCGGGCTCGCCCCGGAAGCGCTGGTGATCGCCGTCACGCCGACGCAGTCCATAGCGGGCACGGTGCAGGTCGTCGCGCGAGTCGTGGAAGTCGCGCTGCACAAGACGCACGTGCTGGGCGTGGATCTCGGCGAGATCGTGGAAGGCAGCGGCAGCGCGCCGTTGCCGCCGCCCGCGCCCGACGGCATTCAGGCGATGGGCCGCACCAACGACGCCATCCTGTATGGCGGCCGCGTGCATCTGACCGTGAAAAGCGATGCGGCGGCGAAGCGCCTGGCCGCCGAACTGCCGTCGTCGAATGCGCGCGATTACGGGCGGCCGTTCGCGGACATCTTCACGGCCTTCAACTACGACTTCTATCAGATCGATGCCGCGCTGTTCGCTCCCGCCGAGGTGTGGGTGTCGAGCCTCGAAAGCGGCAAGACCTGGCACGGCGGCAAGGTGGACAAGGCGCTTCTCGACGCCCAATGGCTCGGAGACGCGTCGTGAATCCGGCGACGCCGCGCGTAGCCATCATGACTGACGAAACCGGCTGGCACACCGGCCGGCTCAAAAAGGCGTTCCGTGCGCGCGGCGTGGAGGCGCGTTGCGTGGATCTGGCCGAATGCCGTATCGACACGACCTGGACGCCGCACGGCCTGGCGATTCCCGGCTTCGGCCGCACGCTGCCCGACGCCGTGTTCGTGCGCGGCATCGCGGGGGGCACCTTCGAGCAGGTGACTTTGCGGCTCGGCATCCTGCACGCGCTGCGGGAAAGCGGCGTGCCGGTCTATAACGATGCGCGCGCGATCGAGCGTAGCGTCGACAAGTCGATGACAAGCTTCCTGCTGCATCGCTACGGCGTGCCGACGCCCGCGACCTGGGCCGGCGAATCGGCCGCGCACGCGCAGCGCGTGCTGATGCGCGAGACGGCGGCGGGCCGGCAAGTGGTCATGAAGCCGCTGTTCGGTTCGCAGGGCAAGGGACTGAAGAAGCCCGGCGTGCGGCTGCCGTCGCTCAGGCGGTTCAGCCAGGTCGCCTATCTGCAACGCTTTGTCGATGCGGGCGAGCCGGGCTTCGACTGGCGCGTGCTGGTGATCGGCAAGCAGGCCGTCGCGGCGATGAAGCGCTTCGGCGGCGCGGGATGGATCCATAACTTCGCGCGCGGCGCGCACTGCGAGCCCGCCGAATTGACGCCGCAGCTCGCGCAGATCGCCGTGCGCGCCACGCAGGCGCTCGGGCTGGATTACGCCGGTGTCGATCTGATGCCGTCGCGCGACGGATCCCCCGTCGTGCTCGAAGTGAACGGCGTGGCGGCATGGCGCGGCTTGCAGAGCGTGACGCCGGTGGATATCGCCGCACTGCTCGTCGACGATCTCCTCGCGCGCAAGCTGCCCGAGTCGCGCGGCGCACTCCTGCTCGCCAGCGGCGATGGACCGCGTTGAGCCGCCGCGCGTCGCGTTCCTGCGCGCGTGCGAGCTCGATGTCGAGACGCGCAAGCCCGGCAATGTGAGCGTCGCCAGCGCGGGGCACGGGATGACCGCGACGCAGTTCATCGAGAGCGCGCAGGCCGCGGCCGCGGGGCTGTTCATCGCGCGCGCGTCCGTGGGCGCGCGCATTCTCGAAGCCGTGCAACGCAGCGTCGATAGTGTCGGCTGCAATACCAATCTCGGCATCGTGCTGCTGGCGGCGCCGCTCAGCGCGGCGCTCGAGCTTCTGCCATCCGACGAACCCGTGACCGCCGCACGCTGGCATGACGCCACCGGCCGCGTGCTCGACGCACTGGACATCGACGATGCGCGCCTCGCCTATCGGGCCATCGCGCTCGCGAATCCGGGCGGGCTGGGCGAAGCGTCTGAACAATCGGTGCACGCGCCGCCCACGGTCACGCTGCGCGCGGCCATGGCGCTCGCCGGCGATCGCGACAGCATCGCGCGTCAATACGCGGAAGGCTTCGCGGATGTCTTCGCCGCCAGTACCGATGCGGCAGGAGCGATAACGCCGGACGCACAGCAACGCGCGATGCTCGACGCATTCCTGATGTTTCTCTCGCGCTGGCCCGATTCGCACATTGTGCGCAAGCACGGCGCGGCGCCGGCGCAAAGTGTCACCCGCGATGCCGCTTTGCAGCGCGCCCGCTGGCGCGACGCGGGATGCCCCGCGCAGTCCGCCGCACTCGATGTCTGGGATGAAGAACTGAAGTCGCGCGGCATCAATCCCGGCACGAGCGCGGACCTCGCGGTGGCGACGCTGTTCGTCGCGCTGACGATCCAGTCCGCGTCGTGATCTCGCTCGCGAGCAATGGCTGCGCGGGACAAAAAATTGGCACGGAACCTGTTAGGAGACTCCCGGTTGTGCGGTCGCGTCGAAAGTCCGGTCGAACCGCGAGCCTCGGACGGCTGGGGAACGCCGTCGCGAGTCGAGTGCATGTCGCTAGTCCCAAGAACCACACTCACTGGAGGAACAGCATGGCCAAAATCAACCGCGTCATGGTAGGCGAATCGCTCGTCGGCGATGGCAACGAGGTCGCACACATCGACTTGATCATCGGACCGCGAGGCTCCGCTGCCGAGACCGCGTTCTGCCACGCGCTCACGAACAACAAGGATGGCTTCACGTCGCTGCTCGCCGTGGTCGCGCCGAATCTGCTGACCAAGCCGAACACGATTCTCTTCAACAAGGTGACGATCAAGGGTGCGAAGCAGGCCGTGCAGATGTTCGGCCCGGCGCAGCGCGCGGTGGCCATGGCGGTCGCCGACAGCGTGGAAGGCGGCGTGATTCCCGCCGACGAAGCCGACGACCTGTTCATCTGCGTCGGCGTCTTCATCCACTGGGAAGCCGACAACGACCAGAAGATCCACGACTTCAACTATCAGGCGACCAAGGAAGCGCTTGCGCGCGCGGTGGCGGGCGAGCCGTCGGCGAAGGAGGTAGTATCGAAGAAGGGAACGATGTCGCATCCGTTCTCGCCGAGCTGATCCAATCTTCGGCTGGTGCGGGCAGCGCTCCGGCGCGCACCGGCCGAAGCCCCATCACGACGACTACGAGGCTCTTCGCATGACCCCACGTTGCTGCGCGCTGACGGTGTTCGCCTGCCTCTCGCTGATCTCACCGCTGTCATTCGCCGCAAGCGCCTCAGGCGGCGACGCGGCGGCGGCGCCCGTGAAGAGTCACAACTATCCGACGGAAGGGCGCGTGGAATACGTGCTCGGCTGCATGGATGACAACGGCCACGACTTCGTCAACGTGTACAAGTGTTCGTGCGCCATCGACAGGATCGCCAAGGTGCTCACCTACGACGACTTCGTCGAGCAGTCCACCTTCTCGAAGTACGCCACCTTGGGCGGCGAAGGCGGCGCCGAATTCCGCGTGGACCGCGCCAAGGCGCAGACCAGGAAATTCCGCGATCTCCAGAAGGACGCGTTCAAGGCGTGCGGCATCGGCAAGCAAGCGGCCGCGGCGAAGTAAGAGCCTCTCGCGTCATTGCGGCACGTAGCCCCGTCCGATCCACGCCAGCGACACCGCCGCGCCGGCCGGGCGCCTGCGTTCGATTACGACGCCCACGGCGTCGACATCGTCGAACTTGGCCGGCTTGGCGAGCGATATGCGCACCCAGTGCGCCCCGAAATCCCGGATGACCATCTGCGCGATGCGTTCCGCCAGCGCTTCCAGCAACTGCACGCCATGCGAGGCGAGCAGGCCGTGGATCGCCTCGCGCACCGCCGCATAGTTCACCGTATCCTCGATGCGGTCCGTCTGGCAGGCCCGTACGCAAGGCACGCCGATGGCGAGATTCATGCGCACCGTCTGCGGCTCGTGCAGCTCGCTCGAATCGATGCCGATCACCGTCTGCCCCGTCAATCCTTCGATGTAGACGATATCCATCACGTCGCGCGCTTCGCCCGAAGCATGCGGCGCCACGAAATTCGGATCGCTGATCGGTTCGCTTCGTCCCATGGAGTCCTCGCCGCGCACGCGCTTGTATCGAGCGCTTCCGGCGCCCACCGCCGAAAGTACAGGTAACGTGAAAGCAAAAAGCGGGCGCGTTTATCCCCTTCGATGCGACTACTTATTGAATCAATACGTCATCGGAGGTAAAGTTTTTGCGAACCGGGCGGGACGGCTTGCCGAATAGCCGCAAAACCAGCGACATGACAGCAGCCATCACGCTCTCCAGCCCGGCCACGAGGCGCGTCTGCGTGCGGAATGCCAAAGCACAAGAAGCAGAGCAAGAACGAATCAGCGCAATTGAGAGCGCCGCAGCGCCAGCCGAGTACACAACAGATTCGGCGCCGGGCGGACCGCGTGCATGGCACGCACCGAAACCGGCGTAACGGAGACTTGCCCCCATGTCGTCGCTTGCTGACGTAGACACGCATGTCCGGGAAGTACTGAACATCGTCCATAACCCGCTGGCCGCCCGCCGCGCCAGCGATTCCGTCGCGCAGTCGTGGCTGCGCTGCCTCACCGAGTTCCAGCTCGATCCCGGCCGCTTCGTCATGCCGCCCGTGCTCACGCAGCACGAACTCAACGACCGCCGCGAAGCCGCAAGCGACCTGATCGCGTCGTCGAAGCTCGAAATGACCACGCTGTATCAGCAGCTCGCCGATCCGGAACTGGCCGTCGTGCTCGTCGATGCCGATGGCGTCATCGTGCATCAGGTCTCGTCGGTGCCGTTCGGCGAGGCCGTCGCGGCCGACGGACTGCGCGTCGGCGCCCTGTGGAGCGAGCGCGAAGCCGGCACCAACGGCATGGGCACGTGTTTGATCGAACGCGATTGCATCGCCGTGTGCCAGCACGAACATTTCTATCCGCGCTATACGTCGCTCACCTGCTCCGCCGCGCCGATCTTCGACGAACGCGGCGAGATCGCCGGCGTGCTCGACGTGACCAGTCGCTCCAAGCTGCTGCAACAGCATTCGCTGGTGCTGGTGGGCATGTCGCGGCAGATGATCGAGAATCGTCTGATCGATGCCCGTTACCAGCACGCCAACCTGATCCACTTTCATAGCCGGCCGGAATTCGTCGGCACGCTGCACGCGGGCAAGCTCGCCGTGAGCGGCGACGGCGTCGTGCTCGCGGCGAGCCGCAGCGCGCTATTCCAGCTCGATCTGCGGTCGCCCGGCGAACTGTGCGGCAAGCGCATCGAGGAAGCGTTCAACGCGACGCTGGAGGACATGATCGCGCGCAGCATTCGCGGCTCGTTCCATCCGGTGACGGTGTACAGCGCGAAGACCAACACGCGCTTTTTCTTGACGGCGCAGACGCCGCGCGACGGCGCCGCGGGAAGCACCCGCATCCTGATAAGCGAGCCCGCCGCGACGCCCGCGCGCGCCCGTCCGCCGAAGAAGGACGCCGGCCGCGAGCCGACGGTCGCGGGCCGGCTCGACAAGCTCTCGCACCTGGAATTCGGCGATCCGCGCATGGCCTCGCAGATCCAGCTCGCGGCGCGCGTGATCCAGCGCAAGATCCCGATCATCCTGCGCGGCCAGACCGGCACCGGCAAGGAAGTGTTCGCCAATGCGCTGCACAGCATCAGTCCGAACGGCACGGGTCCGTTCGTCGCGGTGAACTGCGCGTCGTTGCCGGAGAACCTGATCGAGAGCGAGTTGTTCGGCTATCGCGCGGGCGCCTTCACCGGCGCGCAACGCGAGGGGCGCCGCGGCAAGATCGTGCAGGCGAACGGCGGCACGCTGTTCCTCGACGAGATCGGCGACATGCCGCTCGCGCTGCAAGCCCGCCTGCTGCGCGTGCTCGAAGAACACGAAGTCACGCCGCTCGGCGCGGAGACCACGGTCAAGGTGGATTTCCAGCTGATCAGCGCGAGCCACCGTAACCTGATCGAACTGGTGCAGAACGGCCTGTTCCGCGAGGATCTGTATTACCGGTTGAACGGCATCGAGATCAATCTGCCGCCGCTGCGCGAACGCGCCGATGCGCTCGCGTTGATCGGCCACATTCTCGACACCGAATCCGACGATCCGCCCAGGCTCTCGGCGGAAGCACGCCACGCGCTGCTGAAGTACCCCTGGCCCGGCAACATTCGCCAGTTGCGCCATGTGCTGCAAATGGCGATCGCCCTGTGCGACGGTCCCGAGATCCTGTGCGCGCATCTGCCCGCCGAGATCGCCAACGGCGCGAGCCCGGCCGTCTCCGTGCGTGCGCCCGCTCCGGCAGCGAGTGCGCCTCCCGCGCATCTCGCGGAGGACGCTGATGTCTCGTCGCTCAATGCGATCCAGGCGAAGGAGCGCGAGACCGTGCTGCAACTGCTCGACGAGCACCGCTGGAACGTGAGCAATGTCGCGAAGGTGCTCGGCATCAGCCGCAACACGCTGTATCGGAAGATGCATCGGTTGCATATTCGCCTTTCGCACGATTCGCCCGCCGACAACGCCGCCGCCGACGCATGACGCCACCCACGCCCGCCCGCCGGCTCGACGAGTTCAAGCCCGACGCGCGCTTCGCGTGGTGCGTGACCGGTTCCGGTCACATGATCGAAGAATCGATCGCGCTCGCGCTGCGCCTGCCGGGCGTCGATCTGTTCCTGTCGTCGGCGGGAGAGGAAGTGTTGCCGCTGTATGGCTGGCCCATCGCGAAGCTGCGCGAACGCTTCAAGGTGTTCCGCGACAACAGCGCGAGCAGCGTGCCCGTCGGGATGCTCTATAACGGCGACTATCACACGGTGGTGATCGCGCCCGCGACCAGCAACACGGTCGCCAAATGCGCGTTCGGCATCTCCGACACGCTGCCCACCAATCTCTACGCGCAGGCCGGCAAGCAATGCGTGCCGGGCATCGTGTTTGCCTGCGACACCGAGGCTTCCGTCATCACCCAGGCGCCGAAGGAATGGGTCGAAGTGCGGCCGCGCGCGATCGAGTTCGAGAATGTCGAGCGGCTCGCGCGTTTTGCGCATACCACCGTGCCGCGCTCGCTCGACGAACTCGAAGCCGCGCTCGATCAACGCCTGTCGGCCCTGAAGCTTGCATGGAACACATCGTCTTCCTGACCGGCCGGCTCGCGCAACTCAGCCTTCAGCAGGTGCTCGAAAGCATCGCCCCGGCGGCGCAGCGCACGCCTTTCACCTGGGAAGTGCGGGAGATCGGGCTGCAGGTCGCGGGGCTGATGACCGCCGACATGATTCGACGACGCGTCGCCGTGCCGTTGACCGAAGGGACGAAGCGCATGATCGTGCCGGGCCGGTGCCGCGGCGATCTCGACGCCCTCGCCGCCCACTATGGCGTGAAGGTGGAACGCGGGCCGGAAGAGGTCAAGGATCTGCCGCAGTTCTTCGGACGCGAGGCGCGGCACGTGGACCTGTCCCGCTACGAGACCGAGATCTTCGCGGAAATCGTCGATGCGCCGCGCCTCGGCCTCGACGGCATCGCGGCCCGCGCACACGAATACCGGCGGCAGGGCGCGGATGTGATCGACATCGGCTGCCTGCCCGAGACGCCGTTTCCGCATCTCGAAGAGACGGTTGCGATGCTGAAGCAGCAGGGCTTCCGTGTCAGCGTCGATTCGATGCGCGAAGAAGAACTCCTGCGCGGCGGACGTGCGGGCGCGGACTATGTGATGAGTCTGAACGTCGATACGGCGTGGATTGCCGACGAGATTGCGTCCACGCCGGTTCTGGTGCCGCGCGAGCCTGCGGATGTCGCTTCGCTGGACCGCGCCATCGATGCCATGACGAAACGCGGCCGCGCCTTTCTCGCCGATCCGATTCTCGACCCGATTCCCTTTGGCCTGGCGGCGTCCATCGCGCGCTATGTGGCCTTGCGCGAGCGCTATCCCGATGTGCCGATCATGATGGGCGTCGGCAATGTCACCGAGCTGACCGAAGCGGACACGAGCGGCATCAATGCAGTGCTGTTCGGCATGGCGGCGGAGCTGCGCGTTGCAGCCGTGCTGACGACCTCGGTGAGCCTGCATGCGCGGCGTGCCGTGCGCGAAGCCGACGTCGCGCGCCGCGTGATGCATGCCGCACGCGAAACGCAGACCTTGCCCAAAGGCATTTCCAGCGACCTCTCAGCGCTGCATGCGAAGCGGCCGTTTCCGTACGACGCCGGCGAGATCGACGTGATCGCCGCCGCCGTGCGCGATCCGAATTTTCGCGTGCAGGTGTCGTCGCAGGGCATTCATGTCTATAACCGCGACGGTCATCATGTGGCCGTCGATCCGTTCGCGCTCTTTCCCGAACTCAAGGTGGAAAGCGACGGCGGCCATGCGTTCTATCTCGGCGTGCAACTGGCGCGCGCGGAGATTGCGTGGCAACTGGGCAAGCGTTTCGATCAGGACCAGCCGCTCGACTGGGGATGCGAAGTGGACCGGCCGGAAGAGGATCTAAGCGCGTGGCATGCGCCGGGAAGCACGCGACGCAAAGGCTAGCGTTTCCATTTGATCGAGCAACCCAGCGCGGGATATTGCGGGTCGTCAGGTTCGGCATCGTGCGCGACGGCGAGCATGGCCTCGAAGAGGTCGCGCCGTGCCAGCGGCAATGCTTCCTTGCGCGACGCATCGATGCGTCCGCGATATCTCAACCTGAGTTCGCGGTCGAAGCCGAACGCTTCCGGCGTACACACCGCGCCATAGTCGCGCGCGACCTGCTGGGTTTCATCGTGCAGATAGGGAAACGGCAGCCGCCATTCGTGCGTCAACGCGATCATGCGCTCGAAGGCGTCGTCGGTGTAGACGCTGGCATCGTTCGAATTGATACCCGCGAGGTTCACGCCGTGCGATTGCAGTTCGTGCGCGTCGCGTATCAGGTTCGGCAGCACGGCTTTGACGTAGGGGCAGTGGTTGCACATGAAGACGATCACGAGGCCGTTCGCGCCTTTGAACGAATCGAGCGTATGGTTGCTCCCGTCGGTTGCCGGCAAGGTGAAAGCTGCTGCCTGTGTGCCGGGATCGATAGCCGGGGATGCGGTGGGCATTGAGATAGCTCCTATTTGATATCGGTTGGCCGAATGGTGTATTGGCGGGTTGAAGGCGGTCGGATAGCATGGGATTTCCATCAGTCATCCGGAGCATTCATGTACATTTTCAGCGTCGAAGAAGCACAAAATGATCTGCCACGCATCCTTGATATGGTTGCTCAGGGAAAGGATGTCGCTATTGGCGGCGAACGTCCAGCGTTGCTCCTCAAAGTACGCAACGTCGGCAATATCGTGGACAAACACGGCAACGAGGCGGGCGGGTCAATCATCATCATGGACGTCGACAAGGAGGTGCTGGAAGACGAATTGGTGAAACCACTGCCTGACGACATCATCGAATCGTTTTACGGCCCCATCTTTCCGGACGAACCGGACCAGCCAAGAGTCGATGATGCGCGTGCTGCTTGACACTCACATCTATATCTGGCGTGTGTCGCGTGACCGCCGTCTGTCCGCGCGCTTTCGCCAGGCGATAGAAGAAGCGCAACAGGTCTGCGTCAGCACGGCCAGCATCTGGGAGATGTCCATCAAGGCCGCGCGAGGCAAACTGGAACCGGATGCTGAACGCGCCATAGACGTGCTCGAGCAGCATCCGTTCATCGTGCTGCCGGTGCGACTCGTGCTTGCGCGCGTCGTGCGTTACCTGCGCCTCGTTCATCGCGATCCGTTTGACCGCGTGCTGTTGGCGCAGGCCATCACCGAAGAACTTGATTTCCTGACCGCAGACACCGAACTCGCCAGCTACCTCAACGAAGCCCTCCCCGCCGGACGGCAGCCGGTAAATCGTCGAATGACCTCGCTTCGGCTTCAGTGATACTTCCTCGCCATGACCTCCAACCCAACAGGCCTGATCCTTTGCCCATGCCCGGCGCACCCGAACGCCTCGAAGCGTTCGATGCACAAATCCCGCGCCGCCGCCGTCGCGGCTTTCAGCGCATGCCTCGGATCGAACTCCGACTTCGCCGCCGCCATCGCCCGACGCATGGCGCCGGTCATCGCGAGCCGGATATCGGTGTCGATGTTCACCTTGCGCACGCCATTCGCAATGCCGCGCCGAATTTCCTCGACCGGCACGCCGAAGGTCGCGGGCATCTCGCCGCCGTGCTCGCGAATGATCGCCAGCCATTCCTGCGGCACCGATGACGAACCATGCATCACGAGATGCGTATCGGGAATGCGCGCATGAATCTCAGCGATACGGTCAATCGCGAGAATGTCGCCGGTGGGCTGCCGGCTGAACTTGTACGCGCCGTGCGAGGTGCCGATGGCTATCGCCAGTGCATCGATGCCGGTTGCCTCGACGAATGCGCGCGCCTTATCCGGGTCGGTCAGCAGACGATCGCGGCTCAACGCGCCTTCCGCGCCCACGCCATCCTCTTCGCCCGCGAGCCCCGTCTCCAGCGAGCCGAGACAGCCGAGCTCGCCCTCCACCGAGACGCCCACCGAATGCGCGGCTTCCACGACGCGCCGGCTCACCTCGACGTTATAGCCATACTCCGCCGGCGTCTTCTGGTCCGGCATCAGCGAACCGTCCATCATCACCGACGTGAAGCCGGAACGGATCGCCTGCTGGCACACCGAGGGACTCGCGCCATGATCCTGATGCAGCACCACCGGAATGTCCGGATGCGCTTCGACGGCCGCGAGCACCAGATGCCGCAGATACGGCTCGCCCGCATATTTGCGCGCCCCCGCTGACGCCTGCAGGATCACCGGGCTTCCGGTTGCGTCGGCCGCGGCCATGATCGCCTGCACCTGCTCCATGTTGTTGACGTTGAACGCGGGCACGCCGTAGTCGTGCTCGGCAGCGTGATCCAGCAACTGTCTCAATGCAATGAAGGCCATGTCGAACTCCCTCTCGATGATCGTGCTGATGACGCGTCAGGCCGCCACGCGGCGCGCTTCCTCGACGAGCGCCTTCGTGGTCACGCCAAAGTGCGCGAACAGTTCGTTTGCCGGCGCGGATTCCCCGAACCGGTCGATGCCGACCACACCGCCGTGCAATCCCACGTACTGCCGCCAGAATGCGGTCACCCCGGCCTCGATCGCGACGCGCGGCACGCCTTCCGGCAACACGCGCTCGCGCCACGCGTTGCACTGGCGGTCGAAGACGGTGGTCGACGGCATCGACACGACGCGCGCAAGAACGCCCTCATTCCTGAGCGGCTCCACCGCCTCCAGCGCCAGCGTCACTTCAGAACCGGTCGCGATGAGCACGACGCGACGCGCATCGCGCTCACTCGTCGCCGGCCAGTCGGCCAGCACGTAGCCGCCGCGTTCGATGCCGTCTATCTGCGCCTCGTCGCGCGGCACGAACGGCAGGTTTTGCCGCGACAGCAGCAGGCACGACGGCCGGTCGCGCTCGATTGCGCTGATCCACGCCTGCATCGTCTCGACGGTATCGCACGGACGCCACACGTCGAGTCCCGGAATCATGCGCAGCGTCGCCGCATGCTCCACCGGCTGATGGGTCGGACCATCCTCGCCAAGCCCGATCGAATCGTGCGTGAAGACGAACACCGTGCGCGTCTTCATCAACGCCGCCATGCGCAGCGCATTGCGTGAGTAATCCGAAAACGTCAGGAACGTGCCGCCGAATGGCAGATAGCCGCGATGCAACGCCACGCCGTTCAACATCGCGCTCATGCCGAACTCGCGCACGCCGAAGTGAATGTAGTTGGCCTGGCCGGACGCCGGCGTCATGTCGACCGCGCCCTTCCAGCGCGTGAGATTCGAGCCGGTCAGGTCGGCCGAGCCGCCGAGCAGCTCCGGCAAGGCGCACGCCAGACCGTCGATGGCCAGTTGCGATGCCTTGCGGGTCGCCACGGTCTCGCGCGCGCGGTCCGCCTCGCGCACCAGCGCATGCGCCGTATCGCGCCAGTTCGCGGGCAGCGCGCCGCGCGCCCGCCGCTCGAACTCCGCGGCTTCGTCCGGAAACGCCCGGCGATAAGCCTCGAAGCGCCGCTTCCAGTCGTCCTGCGCCGCCGCGCCCGCCTCGCGTGCGTCCCACAGCGCGCGCACCGGCGACGGAATCTCGAACGGCCCATGCGCCCAGCCCAGCGCGCGGCGCGTGGCTTCGGCCTCTTCAGCGCCAAGCGGCGCGCCATGTACCTCATGCGTGCCCGCCATCGTCGGCGCGCCCCAGCCGATCACGGTCTTGCAGCAGATCAGCGTCGGCCGGTCCGACTCGCGCGCGTCCTGCAACGCCTGCGCGACCGCATCGGCATCGTGCCCGTCCACTCCCCTCACGACGTTCCAGCCATACGCCTCGAAGCGCTTCGGCGTGTCGTCGGCGAACCAGCCTTCCACATTACCGTCGATGGAAATGCCGTTGTCGTCATACAGCACGGTGAGCTTCGCGAGCCGCAGCGTGCCCGCCAGCGACGCCGCCTCGTGCGACACGCCTTCCATCAGGCAGCCATCGCCGACGAACACATACGTACGATGATCGACGATCTCATGCCCCGGCCGGTTGAACTCGCGCGCGAGCAAGGTTTCGGCGAGCGCCATGCCGACCGCATTCGCCAGTCCCTGCCCGAGCGGCCCGGTCGTCGTTTCCACACCGGGCGTCACGCCCGTTTCCGGGTGACCGGGCGTCTTGCTGCCCAGTTGCCGGAAGCGCCGGATGTCATCGATGGACACGTCATAGCCGCTCAGATGCAGCAGGCCGTAGAGCAGCATCGAGCCATGTCCGTTCGAGAGCACGAAGCGGTCGCGGTCGGGCCAGTCAGGGTCCAGCGGATTGTGTTTCAGATGACGCGTCCACAGCGCGACCGCGATCTCGGCCATGCCCATCGGCATGCCGGGATGACCCGAGTTCGCCTGCTGTACCGCATCGACGGCGAGCATGCGCAGCGCGTTGGCCATCTGGCGGATCTCGGGCGAGCGCTGGCGAACAGGCAAAGCTTCAGCAACGGCATTCATGGATGCCTCCTTGATGCAATGGGAAAACGGGCTGCTCAGGCGCGCGCGCGACGGTCGCGCAACTGCAGGATCATCGGCGTGAAGATCAGCTGCATCGCGAGTCCCATCTTGCCGCCCGGCACGACGATCACATTCGGCCGCGACATGAACGAGTCGTGCAGCATGGTCAGCAGATAAGGAAAGTCGATGCCGCGCGGCTTCGCGAAGCGGATCACGACAAAGCTCTCGTCGGGCTGCGGAATCTCGCGCGCGGTGAACGGATTCGATGTGTCCACGGTCGGCACGCGCTGGAAGTTCACATGCGTGTGCGAGAACTGCGGGCAGATGTAGTTCACGTAATCAGGCATGCGGCGCAGGATGGTATCGACCACCGCTTCGTGCGAATAGCCGCGCATTGTCTGGTCGCGATGCAGCTTCTGGATCCATTCGAGATTGATGATCGGCACCACGCCGACCAGCAGATCCGCATGACGCGCGATGTCCACTTCGTCGGTGACGGCCGCGCCGTGCAGGCCTTCGTAGAACATCAGGTCGGTATCGGGCGCGACGTCTTCCCAGGGCGTGAACGTGCCCGCATCCTGCTTGAAGCGCGTGGCCTCGGCCTCGTCGTGCACGTAATGGCGGAACTGGCCGCCGCCGCTCTTGCCGTAGGTTTCAAACAGGCTTTCGAGTTCCCGCAGCAGATTCGCTTCCGGCCCGAAGTGGCTGAAGTTGAGTTGCCCGTCGCGCTCGCTCTGCTTCATGGCCTCGCGCATGCCAAGACGGTCATAGCGATGAAATGCATCACCCTCCACAATCTGCGCGTTGATTTTTTCGCGGCGGAAGATGTGCGTGAAACTCTTCATGACGGTGGTCGTGCCGGCGCCGCTCGAGCCCGTCACCGCGACGATCGGATGCTTGACTGACATGCGCTGCCTCCCTGGCTGTTGATGTCGTATCGGGCGCTGCTTCAGGCTTCTGTCTCCGGCAGGAACAGCGAGCGTTCGTTGAACAGCGGCGAGGTGAACGGCTTGTCCTCGCCGCGATCGTATTCGCCGTGATACCGCTGGATCCGCTCCACTTCGTGACGCGACCCCAGAATCACCGGCACGCGCTGATGCAACGCGCCGGGCTGAACGTCGAGAATGCGCTCGCGTCCCGTGATCGACAGGCCGCCCGCCTGCTCGACCAGGAAGCTCATCGGGCTGGCCTCGTACAGCAGCCGCAGACGGCCTTCCATCTCGGGCGTCCTGAAGTCGCGCGGATACATGAACACGCCGCCGCGCATCAGGATGCGATGCACTTCCGCAACCATCGATGCAATCCAGCGCATGTTGAAGTCCTGCGCGCGGCAGCCGGTGCGGCCGTCCTTGCATTCCTGCACGTAGCGGCGCACGGGCGGCTCCCAGAAGCGCTCGTTCGACGCGTTGATCGCGAACTCGCACGAGTCTTCCGGAATGCGGATGTCGGAATGCGTGAGCACGAAGTTGCCGACGTCGCGTTCCAGCGTGAAGCCGTGCGTGCCGTTGCCCACGGACAGCACCAGCATCGTCGATGGTCCGTAGATCGCATAGCCCGCCGCAACCTGCTCGCGGCCCGGGCGCATGAACGCGGCTGCGTCGGCGGCGGCGCGCGCGTCGCGCTCACCTTCGCCTTCGCGCCGCAGCACCGAGAAGATGGAACCGACCACGCCGTTGATGTCGATGTTCGACGAGCCATCGAGCGGATCGAACGCCAGCAGATAGTCGCCGCGCGGATAAGTCTCCGGAATGGCGTACACCTCGTCCATTTCCTCGGACACCATGCCGGCCAGCAGGCCATCCCATTCGCAATGCTGGAGGAAGATCTCGTTGGTCGCGAGGTCGAGCTTCTTCTGTTCCTCGCCGTGCGTGTTGACCGACTGCGCCGAGCCGTGCTGCCCGCCCAAGGCGCCGCGTGTCAGCGCCGCAGCGATGGTCTTGATCGAGGCCGCGACATCGATCAGCAACGCCGACAGACCGCTCGCCGCATCGGGGCCAGGCCGGCGATCCAACGTGTCGATCAGGAACTTCGATAAGGTGGTGCGTCCATCGAGCATCGCGCAGTCTCCATGAAGGTCACGAATCAGCGAACACGCGGCTCGCTCGAATGTCGCTGGCGTCGAGCTGCATCAACGCGCTGGCATCGGCGTGGCACGCCCCCCGCTCTGCCGCCGCGAACAGACGGTTCGCCTGGCGCAGCCGCGCGCGATCCAGTGCATTGCGCACCGATCGCGCATTGGCGAAGTTTGGCTGGCGGATGCGGCGCGCGAGATAGTCGTCGAAGGCGCGGCGCGCGTCGTCGTCGAAGCGGTAGTGCATGTCGGCGAGCATGTGCTCCGCGATCTGCAGCAACTCGCCCGGCGCGTAGTCGGGGAACACGAGGTGATGCGCGATACGCGATCGGAAACCAGGATTGCTGTGAAAGAAGGTTTCCATGCGCGCTTCGTATCCGGCGAGAATCACGACGAGGTCGTCGCGCTGGTTTTCCATCGTCTGGAGCAGGATCTCAATGGCCTCCTGCCCGTAGTCGCGTTCGTTCTCCGGCCGGTACAGGTAGTAGGCCTCGTCGATGAACAGCACGCCGCCCATCGCACGCTTGAGCACTTCGCGCGTTTTGGGTGCGGTATGCCCGATGTACTGGCCGACCAGATCGTCGCGCGTCACCGACACGAGATGATTGCGCCGGATATAGCCGAGCCGGTGCAGCACCTGCGCCATGCGCAGCGCAACCGTGGTCTTGCCGGTACCGGGATTGCCGGAGAAGCACATGTGCAGCGTGGGCGCACCCGACGCGATGCCGAGCGTCGCGCGCGCGCGTTCCACCAGCAGGTGCGCGGCGATCTCGCGGATGCGCGTCTTGACCGGCGCCAGCCCGATCAGGTCGCGGTCCAGTTCCGCCAGCACCTCGCCGATGCGCGACTCGCGGTACAACGCCATCAGGTCGGCATGCGTCGCCTGGGTTTCGTCGAGCGTGGCTTCGGCGCTCATTCTCGCCTCCTCATCAGTAACGTTCGCCGGCGGGGCGGTCGGTGGCGTAGGTGCGGAGCGCGTAGCGCTGCACGCGGCTCCTGTCGTCCTGACGTTCGAGGCGGAAGCCATGTTCCTCTTCAGGACGGTTCACCATGAACGAAAGCCGCATCGTCTCGAAGCCGCGCACCGAATCGAACGCATTCACCTTGATGTAGTGACGCGGATACGTCTTGCGGCATTCGTTCACTTCCATCATCACGCCGGCGGCATCGTGCAGGTCGAACATCGGCAGGCCCCACATTTCCCAGTAGGTGTTGCGCGGATGCGGATCGTCGGTGTACTCCACCGAGCAGGCCCAGCCCTGATCCAGCGCATAGCCGATTTGCGCGACGATCTCCTCGTCGGTCAGCGGCGGCAGGAATGAAAACGTGCCTTGTGTGATCTTCATGTCGGTTCCTCCATGCGTGTGGGCAGACTCAGGCCGCGGCGGTCGCCGTCACGGCGAAGTCCGGCGTATCCGTCGATGCATAGTTGAAGGTCACGTCGCGCCAGGTATCGAGCGCCTGCTGAAGCGGCGTGCAGGACCGCGCGGCGGCTTCGAGAATGTCCGGCCCTTCGTGAGCGATGTCGCGTCCTTCGTTGCGGGCCTTGACCATCGCTTCGAGCGCGACGCGGTTTGCCGTCGCGCCGGCCTGGATGCCCTGCGGATGCCCGATCGTGCCGCCGCCGAACTGCAGGATGCAGTCGTCACCGAACAGGTCGAGCAGTTGATGCATTTGTCCGGCGTGAATGCCGCCCGACGCCACCGGCATGACCTTGCGCAAGCCTGCCCAGGGCTGGTCGAAGAACACGCCGCGCGCGAGGTCCGGCTCGTTGCGCGCATCGCGGCACACGTTGTAGTAGCCCTGCACGGACAAGGGATCGCCTTCGAGCTTGCCGACCGCCGTGCCCGCATGCGCGTGATCCACGCCTGCCATGCGCAGCCATTTCGCGATCACGCGGAACGAGATGCCGTGATTGCGCTGCCGCGTGTAGGTGCCATGTCCGGCGCGATGCAGATGCAGGATCATGTCGTTGCGGCGCGCCCACTTCGACATCGACTGGATGGCAGTCCAGCCGATCACGAGATCGATCATCACGATGCACGAGCCCAGTTCCTTCGCGAATTCGGCGCGCTCGTACATGTCTTCCATCGTGCCCGCTGTCACGTTCAGATAGTGGCCTTTCATCTCGCCGGTTTCGGCCTGCGCGCGGTTCACGGCTTCCATCGCGAACAGGTAGCGGTCGCGCCAGTGCATGAATGCCTGTGAATTGATGTTCTCGTCGTCCTTCAGAAAATCGAGACCGCCCTTCAGCCCTTCATAGACGACGCGGCCATAGTTCTTGCCCGACAGCCCGAGCTTCGGCTTGACGGTCGCGCCGAGCAGCGGGCGGCCATACTTGTCGAGCCGTTCGCGCTCCACGACGATGCCTGTCGGCGGACCCTGGAAGGTCTTCAGATACGCCACCGGGATGCGCATGTCTTCGAGACGCAGCGCCTTGAGGGGCTTGAAGCCGAACACGTTGCCGATGATCGATGCGGTCAGGTTCGCCACCGAGCCTTCCTCGAACAGATCGAGGTCATAGGCGATGTACGCGAAGTACTGCGGTTCATCGGCGCGCATGCTGGGCACGGGTTCGACGCGATAGGCCTTGGCGCGGTACATGTCGCACGCGGTGAGGCGGTCGGTCCAGACGACGGTCCAGGTCGCCGTCGACGATTCCCCCGCCACCGCCGCCGCCGCTTCCTCCGGTTCGACGCCCGCTTGCGGTGTGATGCGGAACAGCGCGATCACGTCGGTGTCCTTCGGCATGTAGTCGGGCTGCCAGTAGCCCATCTCGCGATACTTCATGACGCCGGCCGCATAGCGCGAGCGCGGATCGGACGGATTGCGCGCCGCCTCGACGGCGGCCTTGCTGAAGTCGTTCATTCCGTTTCCTCGACAGTGAGATGAGAGGGACGTGCGCCTGATGACTGCCCTGCTGTGAATGCAGAGTAAGCATTGGCCGCAGCGAAAGGAATTCACGATTTGCTTGCAGGACCTTAAGCGATGCCTTATTGGGTGTTAGCCCTGATGCGCTCCTGAACGGGCGATGGAACACTTTGTTCTGGTTCTGTCACAGTCGATGTGCGCGTTCGCCGAATGGATCGACCGTGCGCCCGCGTCGACTCACTGGCATGACGCTTGCAACGTGCCAAAGCCGGCCACCTCCCGGCCGTCGGGCGGATTCGTCCGCACTGGCACTTCATTGAAGCGGTATCCGAGGCATTCACTCACCCAACTGGAGGAACGCTCATGCAATGGACTACGCCCAGCTTCACCGATATGCGTTTTGGCTTTGAAATTACGATGTACATCGCCACCCGCTAAAGGTGGAAGCATCCGCACGAGGCCGCGTCGAAGCGATGCGGTTCCTTCGTGCGGTCCCGACTCTCCGCGCCGCCCGTCATGATTTACGAAACCGTCGTCACGACCGCAGACCGCGATGGCCGGCCCCACATTGCGCCGATGGGCGTGCGCTTCGAAGAAGGCTTTGCGATCCTCGCGCCGTTTCGTCCTTCCACTACGCTCGACAACGTCATCGCGACGCAGAGCGCGGTGCTCAACCTGACGAACGACGTGCGCGTGTTTGCCGGCTGCGTGACGGGCCGCAAGCGCGACTGGCCGACAGTGCCCGCGGACACGGTGCCGAGCGTACGGCTCGCGACGACGCTTGCCCATACCGAGTTGCGCCTCGCCGCGATCGATGACGACGACACGCGTCCAACGCTGCGCATGGCGTGCGTGCATCGCGTGACGCATGCACCGTTTCCGGGCTTCAATCGTGCACAGGCTGCGGTCGTCGAGGGCGCGATACTGGTGAGCCGGCTGTTCATGCTGCCGGCCGACAAGGTGAACAGCGAGCTTGCGTATCTGCGCATTGCCATCGACAAGACGGCTGGCGACGCCGAGCGCGAAGCATGGCACTGGCTGTTGCTCGCCGTCGATGCGCATCGCGCGAAGACGCCGGACTGATCTGTCTTCCCACTGGAGTGTTCAAACGATGACCGCATTGCTCGCGAGCGTCCGCTCGGCGGATGAAGCCTTCGATGCCGCGCAGGCCGGCGCCGAACTGATCGACCTGAAGGAACCGCATGCGGGCGCGCTGGGCGGCGTCGCGACGGGCGATATCGCGCGGATCGTCATTGCGTTGCGGGCGCGGTATCCGGTGCGGCCGATCAGCGCGACCATCGGCGACTGGCCCAATCACGCGCTCGACGACATCACCGGACGCGTGCTCGAGGTCGCGGCGGCGGGCGTCGATTACGTGAAGGTGGGCATCTCCCCTGGCGCGGGCGCGGAGCGCTGCCTGCGGCATCTCGCGAGCCTGCCGGCGGCGGTGGTGCCGGTGCTGCTGTCGGATGAAGGGGTGGATCGCGCACTGGCGGCGCTCGCGGCGCAGCTTGGGTTTGTCGGCATCGTCTTCGACACGGCGGGCAAGAATGGCCGCACGCTGTTCGATTGCGTCGATGTGCAGACGCTTGCCGCCTGTATCGCCGATGCCCGTGCGCGCGGCACGATGAGCGCCGTGGCGGGTTCGCTCGGCTGGCGCGACCTGCACACCATTCGCCTGCTTGCGCCGGATATCGCGGGCTTTCGCGGCGCGCTGTGCGACGAGCGCGACGGACGGTCCGGCAAGCTCGATCCGCGCAGGGTCGAGCGCTGGGCGCGCGCGCTGCACGGCGAAACCGTGGCCGCTTCCGTTTGACAACGTTTCGGCGTCCGCTACTTACACCGTCACGTTCAGCAAGCGGTCGCGCATGACGGCGAGATCATCTTTTCCCATAATCTCGACCACATAATTCGCATCGCGCACATAAGCGGGAAAGCGCCGGTCCACGATGCCATCGGCGGCGAGCGCCTCCAGCGATGCGTTCGCCTCCACCTCGCACGACTTGACGATCATCAGGCGCTCCGCGTTCAGCGAAGTGGAGAGCCACGCGGCGAGACTGTCGGACGTCACGTCCCAGTTGGTCATCTTGTCGGGCGTCGTGCGCATCAGGTCGGTGGGCACCCAGACGGCCACGCGTCCATCGCGCAGCGCGCGCCGGATGCGGTTTTCGTTCGACGCCAGCACGAGTTCAGGCACGACGCCCTGCATCAGGATCGCGTACTGCGCCATCGCCAGCAGGCTCATGTTGTGGGCGGCGAGATCGTCGAACTGCCATTCGCTCTGATATTGCCGCACCGCGTCCGCGAAATCGCCGCCGCCCGGCACGATCACGACGCGCCCGCCGCCCACTTCCCATAGCCGCGTCAGCCATTCGCGCAGCGCCGGGTCGTGACTGAGGCTTCCCCCGATCTTCACCACCCACATAGGTTTCTGTCCTCATTCGATGATGCCGCCGGGCCACGCACCCGGTTCGATACCGCTTCTTCAACCCGCTATGTTTCGCAAACTATCACGCCGCACGCGACGACGCATCGTGCGACGGCTGTGTTTGGTTGTTCCGGGCGCTTTCGATGGGCGTCGTCGCCAGCGCGGCGAGCAACGCCACCGCCACGCTCGGCGCACAGGTCGCGACCCATTCGGCGCGCGTTGCGTCGTCATCGTCGACGCCCGCGAGCCGCGCAAAATCCACGTAGCCGCGTGCTTCCTGCCGCGCCAGCGCCGCCGCGAGAAAGCGCCCGCAACCCGCGCCGATGACGGGCGCCGTCGACAGTGACGCATCGCGTGCCACGACCTGCGCGAGACCGGCGGCCAGCGTGCGCAATTGCTCGTGCCGCCAGGTCTGCGCGAAGCGTTTCCATTCGGCATCGGATGCTTCCGAGGCATCGCGGCCGATCATCCGTGCGATGCGCGCGCGGCTGGCCGCCTCGGTCTTCGGTCCGTTGTCGGCGCTCGGATGCTGGTCGTGCGCGGCCCAGAGTTCGCCGGTGAGGCGATAGACGTCGGCGGTCGTCGCGAACCATTCGTTCATCACGCCGCTCGTCTCGCCGCGAAACGCGATGCGCTGCGCCACCCCGCACAAGGGCGTGCGCACCACGCCCTGATACACCAGTTCGCCGCTGACGAGGCGCGCGGCGTCGTTCGTGCCGCGCGCCCGCACTTCGCCGCCGATGATCGGAATGATGTCGGTGGTCGTGCTGCCGATATCGATCAGCACGGCATCGCGCATGCGGGTGGCGGCCCAGCGCGCGGTCGCGAGCCAGTTCGCCGATGCCACCTTGCGCCAGCCTTCCGCACAGGCCGAACGCGCGAGCCATCCGTCGTGCTCGGCGCCGCCCGCGAAGAACAGCGTGCGCGGTCCGAGCCGTTGCGCCAGGGTGCGGCTGAGCGTGCGCACGCCTTCGGCGCGGTCGGCGAACAGATCGACCATTTCGCCGGTCATCGTGACTGCGTGGCGGGCGGAGGCTTCGCCGGCGGCGGGCCAGCGTTCGAACACGCCGTCGATGACGCGTTCCAGGTGCGCGAGGCCCTGCCACAGCGGGCAGGCCCATTGGGCGACATCGACGAGTTCGCCTTTGCGGTTGGCCAGCGACACCTTGACGTGCGCGCCGCCCACGTCCCAGCCGAATACGAGTGCGTCGCCGGATGCCGATGCCCTCATGACGCGGCTCCGACTGCACGCAGTGCGTGGGCTTCGCCATCGAAGCCGGGCACGCGATGCGCGGCCAGCAGTTCCGCCGCGAGATTCCTGCCGCCGCGCCGGCTCAGTTCCGCGTAGGCGACGGTCGGCCGCGGATTGACCTCGATGACAACCGGACCGCGTTCCGGATGCCACACCACGTCGATGCCGACGAAGCCGCGCAGGCCGGGAAGCGCTTCGGCCACGCGCAGCGCGAGCCGTTCGAGCGCGCGTCCCTGGGGACCGTGGCGGTCGATGCGATCGACATCGACGCCGTCGAACTGCACGATGCCTTCGCGCCGTTCGGGGCTTGCCGGTTCGGACAGGCCGATGCGTTGCCGGTTGATGCTGACGAGCCGCGCGAGCCGGTCGCGGCAGATCATGGAGAGGCTGAGCGGCTCGCCGTCGATCCATTCCTGCAACACAGGATTGCGCCCTGCTGCGGCGCGGGCTTCGTATTCGGCGCGGGCGGCGGCGAGATCGTCGTAGACGCGGGTGTCGAGGCCGCCGGCGCCGTCGTCGGGCTTGACGACCCAGCGGCGTCCGGAGGCGGACTCGGCGGCGTCGGCTTCGAGCGCGGGCGTGACGGGCATGCCGCGCGCGGCGAGCCAGGCGGCGGTGGCGCTCTTGCTGGAGGCGGTGCGGATGGCTTCCTTGGCGCAGCCGAGCCAGCGGGCCTGTCCGACTGCGTCATGGAGCTTGAGCAGCAGGCCGTCGCATTCGGGCGCGACGATGCAGGCATAGTCGTGCTCGCGGGCCATGCGGGCGACGAATTGCGTGAGCGGCTCGCCGGGCTGGGCGCGGACGTGGCGGGCGGCGTCGGCGCCGGATTCGAACCGTGAGCCTGCGACGGTCACCGCGATGCCAGGGAGCGCGTGGAGATCGGCGGCGAGGGCATCGCGCATGACGCGGCCTTCGACGATGAGTGCGGAGAGATCGGCGAGGCTGGCGGCGCATGCCGCGTCCGGATCGATGCCGCCGCCGGTGAGATACTCGAACACGAAGATCTTGATCAAAGGAAAGCCATCCATGCAGGTGATACCCGTTCTCGATCTGCTCGACGGTCAGGTGGTGCGTGCGGTGCGCGGCGAGCGTTCGCGTTACCGGCCGATTCAGTCCTCCTTGTGCGCGACGAGCGAACCGGTGGCGATTGCTCGTGCGTTGCTAGCGGTTACGGGCGCTGCGACGCTGTATGTCGCCGATCTCGGCGCGATCATGCAGCGCGGCGCGCATGAAGCGGTGCTGGCCGCACTTTGCGACGCGCTGGGCGGCGAAGTCGAGATCTGGCTCGATGCCGGCTTCACGGCGTGTGCGCCGATGCGTGCGAGCGTCGAGCGGATCGCGAGGCTTTCGCGGGCGTCCTCGCGGGCGGCGCTCGTGCCGGTGTTCGGCACGGAGACGCTGCTCGACGTGGGCGCGATCGCTGAAGCGTCGGCGTACGGGTTTGAGCCGGTCCTGTCGCTCGACTATCGCGGTGGGCGAGCGCTTGGGGCGCTCGGTGCTGAGGGTGTCGAGAGCACGTGGTGGCCGGGGCGGGTAATCGTGATGACGCTCGATCACGTGGGCGCGGAGGCCGGGGTGGATCTCGATACGTTCAGCGCCGTGCGCGCGCTTGCCGGGGAGCGTGTTGTGATCGGTGCTGGCGGGGTTCGCCAGCGGGACGATCTTGCGCTCGCCGCGCAATGCGGGGCTTCAGGGTGGCTCGTGGCGTCTTCGCTCCATGATGGGTCGCTTTCGTTTTAGCGGATCGATATGGGACGGAGGGCTTGGTCGGAGTCGTGTCTCAATTTTTGTGCCAGTTGATGGTGGGCTTCGGTTTCGATGTAATCGTTTGGAAAGCGCTGTCCCAGCGCTGGTCTTGTTCGTGACAGTGTGTTGCTTCCTGGAGCAGGGATTTTTCGTTTCGCTGTTCGTGGCGTTCGCCTTGCTCTCATGGAATACCCGTAGGTTTTGGGGCGCCTAGGCTGGTTTGTCGTTCGCCTGCGCTTACATGGACTTCCCGCTTTCGCGTCGGTCTATTAGCACTGCCCCTCCCCGGGGCAGGGGTAACTTTCTTTGCTGCTGCAAAGAAAGTCACCAAAGAAAGCAGCTTTTCTTCCCGCCCAGCGTCATTTAACGGCACGACACAGAACCACGTTTCTGGCCCGGCAGTAGAGAGTGCCCTCATAGGCCACACCGGGCGTGGATCGCGGACCCACTGTGACATCGCACCACAGGACAAACTGGTGCAGCGCCTGCATGCTCCGGCGCAGCGCTACGCGCCGCCGACGGGTTAATCGGGTCTGCGCGTGCCGGCTTGCTGACGCATCCATCTCACTGCATCAGCCCAACGTTGGTTTCCCTTGCATATCCTTCGGCAGCGCGTAGCGCTGGGCCGGCGCTTTCAGGTGCTGCACCAGTTCGTTGAACGGCAGTTTGTCACAGTGGGTCCGCGATCCACGCCCGGTGTGGCCTATGAGGGCACTCTCTACTGCCGGGCCAGTGAGGCAATTCTGTGTCGTGCCGCTGGTGTTCCTTGGGCGGTAAGAAAGCTGCTTTCTTTGGTGACTTTCTTTGCAGCGGCAAAGAAAGTTACCCCCGCCCCGGGGAGGGGCAGTGCTAGCAGACCGACGCGAACACAGGAAGTCCATAGAAGCGCTGGCAAACAAAAGCAACCCACGCGAAGGACGAGAGCGAAGACCCCCGCCCCGGGTAGGGGCAGTGCCAATAGACCGACGTGATGCGGGAAGTCCATAGGAGCACAAGAGCGGGAACAAGCCGTCAAACCGGCATAGAGCTTGCTCAAGGGCTCAACCATGCCTCCAACACCCGAACCCGAAAGCCGACCCGCCGAGGCCATCGGCGAAGAGCCCCTTTGGACGTGTCCGTTCTGCCCATTGCTATGCGACGACCTCACCCCCGAGTCCCTCGCCGTCCATTGCCCGCGACTCGAAAAAGCGCTTGCCCATATCGCTCCGCAGGATCCACCCCGCTCCTCCGAGATCAACGGTCAACCCACCGATCCCGAAGCAGCGCTCAAGCAAGCCACCGAGATCCTGTCGAAAGCCCATCGTCCGCTATTCGGCGGACTCACAACGGATATCGCCGGCACCCGCGCCCTCTATGAACTAGCCGCCCGTTGCGGCGCCATCCTCGATCATCTCCACGGCGATACCCTCGCCGACACCACCCGCGCACTCCAGGATCGCGGCGCCTTCTTCACCACGCTCTCCGAAATTCGCTCGCGCGCCGATCTGATCGTCGTGTTCGCCTGCCAGCCATCGCAACGCTATCCACGCTTCTACGACCGCATCGCCGAGCCCAATCGCGACGTCCCCATCGTATTCATCGGATGCAACGCCGATCAAGCCGCCCACACCCCGCACACCGAGTCGATCCTCCCAGGCCACGATCCCTTCGATCTCCTCGCGCTCTGGTCCGCACACCTCGAATCCAGTCGGCCCATCCCACACGCCGAACTCGCCACGCTGACCGAACGCATCCACGCCGCGCACTACACGGCCTTCATCTTCGAACCCGCCGCGCTGCCCGCACCGCACGCCGCGCTCGCCATCGAAGCGCTGCAACGCATCGTCAAGGCCTTCAACCGCACCACCCGCGCCGGCGCACTCGCCCTCTCCGGCGACGACGGCGCCCTCTCCGTCAATCAAACCACCACCTGGCTCTCGGGCTTTCCGCTGCGCACCCGCGTCGCCTACGGCATGCCGCTCGATCACGATCCATACCGCTATCGCACACACACCCTGCTGAGCCGAGGCGAAATCGACGCCGTGCTCTGGGTCTCCAGCTTCACCCCCGAACCGCTTCCCGCCGCCCTCGACGACAATCTGCCCGTCATCGTGCTCGGTCATCCCGCGACCCGGCTGCCGCCACGCAAAGGGGCTACGGTGTTCATCCCCGTCGCGACGCCAGGCATCGACAGCGGCGGACATCTGTTCCGCATCGATACCTCCGTGGTTGCCCGCCTCACCGCCGCGCGCGATAGCGAACTGCCCAGCGTCGCTGCCATCGCCGCACGCCTCACGCAGGCGAGGACCCACCCATGAGCCTCACACGACTCCGCGGCGGCACGCTCTACGATCCCGTCAACGGCATCGACGGCCAGACACGCGACATCCTCATCCGCAACGGCCGCATCGTCAGCGAAGCAAACGGAGAAACCATCGCCCGGGAACGCGACTTCGACGCGCGCGGCATGATCGTCATGGCCGGCGGCATCGACCTGCATTCGCATATCGGCGGCGGCAAGACCAATCTCTCGCGTCTGCTCCTGCCCGAAGATCATCGCGACGACCCGCGCGCCGTCCCCGAACGTCCCGACGAAGGCCGCTATCTGCGCCTGCCCTCATGCGGCACCTGCACGCCCGGCACGCTCGCCACCGGCTATCGCTATGCGGAAATGGGCTACACCGCCGCCTTCGAGCCGGCCATGATCGCGTCGAACGCCCGCCACGCGCATCTGGAAATGGGCGACACCCCCATCATCGATCACGGCGCCTACGTGATGATGGGCAACGACGAACTCTTCCTCCAGATGCTCGCCGCGCAGGACGACTTCGAACATCTGCGCGATTACGTCGGCTGGACGCTGCATGCGAACAAGGCGCTCGGCGTGAAAGTCGTCAATCCGGGCGGCATCTCGGCGTTCAAGTTCAATCAGCGCTCGCTCGATGTCGACGAAAAGCACGTGCACTACGGCATCACGCCCCGCGACGTGCTGCGCACGCTGACCCGCGCGCTGAACGAGCTGCGCGTGCCGCATCCGCTGCATGTCCACACGAGCAATCTCGGCGTGCCCGGCAACGTGGAATCGACCATCAAGACGATGGACGCCGCCGAAGGCCTGCCCATCCACCTGACTCACATCCAGTTCCACAGCTACGGCGCCGAAGGGCCGCGCAAGTTCTCGTCGGGCGCGCGGGCCATTGCCGAAGCCGTCAATGCACGACCCAATGTGACCATCGACGTCGGTCAGGTCATCTTCGGCCAGACCGTCACCGCGTCCGGCGACACGATGATGCAGTTCAAGAACACGCCGATGGCCCGGCCGCGCAAATGGATCCTCGGCGATATCGAATGCGACGCAGGTTGCGGCATCGTGCCGTTCAAGTATCGCGAGCAAAGCTTCGTGAACGCACTGCAATGGATCATCGGACTGGAAATCTTCCTGCTCGTGGACGATCCCTGGCGCGTCTCGATGACCACCGATCATCCGAACGGCGGCCCGTTCACGAGCTATCCGCACCTGATTCGCCTGCTGATGGACAAGTCCTTCCGCGATGCCCAGCTCGACACATTGCACGCCGATGCCAAAACAGCCAGCGCCCTCGCCGACATCACGCGCGAGTTCTCGCTGTACGACATCGCGATCATCACGCGCGCGGGCCCCGCGAAGCTGCTCGGCCTGACGGATCGCGGGCATCTCGGCGCGGGCGCGGCGGCGGACATCGCCGTGTATCGCGACGACGCCGACCGCGAGCGCATGTTCACCTCGCCCGCGTACGTGTTCAAGGACGGCGAACTGATCGCGCGCGACGGCACGCTGCTCGCGACACCCACCGGCGGCATTCACTACGTCAGCCCCCACTACGACCGCTCGATCGAAAAGCGCGTGCGCGCCTATGCGCAGGCGCATCTCGCCACGCGCTTCGAGAACATCGCCATCGGCGACGACGAAATCTGCGCATGCTGCAACGGCGGCCGGCTGCTGCCGGTCGCGTGCCTCTCGGCGGGCGGAGGCTAGCGCATGCAGATCAACGACACGCAGATCGACGACACCTTCGCCGAAGCCTTCCCGATGAAGGCCACACGCCTCGTCATCACTGCCCATACGCCCGTCTGGGCCCGCCACGCGGCGAACTCGTTGACAGGCTTTGCGACTTCCGTGATCGACTGCGGCTGCGAGGCGGGCATCGAGCGTGATCTGTCAGGCGACGAAACGCCCGACGGCCGACCCGGCGTGGCCGTGCTGATCTTCGCGATCTCAACGAAGGAACTGGCGAAGCAGATTGCGCGGCGCGTCGGCCAATGCGTGCTGACGTGTCCGACCACGGCGGTGTATGGCGGCATCGATCCCGCAACGAGCCGCGCGCCGCTCTCCGACAACGCGCCGCTCGGCGCCGCGCTGCGCTTCTTCGGCGACGGCTGGCAGATCTCCAAGGTGCTCGACGGCACACGCTACTGGCGCGTGCCGGTGATGGACGGCGAATTCGTCTGCGAGGAATTCACCGCGACCGTCAAGGCGGTCGGCGGCGGCAACCTGCTGTTTCTCGCCCGCGACATGGACAGCGCGCTGCATGCCGCGGAAGCCGCCGTCGCCGCCATGCACGCGCTGCCGAACATCATCACGCCGTTTCCGGGCGGCGTCGTGCGCTCGGGTTCGAAGATCGGATCGAGATATGCGGGCGCCACGGCGTCCACCAACGATGCCTTTTGTCCGACGCTCGTCGGCCTCTCGGCCAAGAGCGAACTGACGCCCGATGTCGGCTGCGTGCTGGAGATCGTGATCGACGGCTTCACCGATGCGGACGTCGGCGCCGCCATGACCGCGGGCATCGCGGCCGCGACGCGCATCGGCCGCGCGGGCGGCGTACTGCGCGTCTCCGCGGGCAACTACGGCGGCAAGCTCGGGCCATATCACTTCAAGCTGCACGAGCTGGCGCGCGGCATCGACGGGAGCCGGGCATGAGCGCCATCACGCTGCGCGTCAAAACTGCGCCGGGCTTTCGCGTGGATGCGTCGAATTTACTGCCCGCGACGCTCGCCGCCACCGCACCTGCTGACTTGCCCCGCATCGTGTTGCAGGGCGCAGGCGAACGCTGCGCGCTCGGCGATCTGTTCGACATCCGGCACGAGCATGCCGACCTGCCTTCTCTGCTGATAGAAGGCGACGCGCCCTGGCTGGACCGTCTCGGTGCAAACATGAGCGAGGGCGCGCTCACAATACACGGCCATGCCGGCGATTACGCGGGCCTGAAGATGTCGGGCGGCACTTTGCAGATTGCCGGCGATGCCGGCCTCTTTACCGGGTGCGAAATGCAAGGCGGACGCTTGACCGTGCAGGGCAACGCCGGCGATTGCGCCGCTGCCGCGCTGCCCGGCGACATGGAAGGCATGACGGGCGGCACGCTTGTGATCCACGGCAACGCAGGCGCGCGTCTCGCCGACCGCATGCGACGCGGCACCGTGCTCGTCAGCGGCGATGCCGGCGACTTCGCCGCCTCGCGCCTGATCGCGGGGACGGTATGCATCGGCGGGAAGTTCGGCGCGCATCCGTGCTACGGCATGCGGCGCGGCACGGTGCTTCTCGCGCACGCGCCCGCTGTCATTCCACCGACCTTTACCGAAGGCGGCCATGGCTTCGAGGTCTTCTGGCGACTCTTCACCCGCATGCTCGCCCGGGAAGCGACTCCCGCAAAGGCACCCTTTTCGACATGTTCCGGTCATGTGTTGCCGCGACGCTACGCGGGCGACCTTGCCGTGGATGGCCGGGGGGAATTGCTGATCGCCAATTCTTGGCCAGCGGGAAAAAATGAAACTTGTATCCTGTAGAACGAAATCCAATTTCACGGGAGAGACTTCATGAGCACCGCGCGGACCTCCGCAACGCGCAACGGCCGCCTCGACGCAGCCAGCGAGCGTTACGCACGCCCGATCATCGCGCTGCATTGGCTGATCGCCATCGCGATCATCGCCATGCTTTGCATCGGCTTCTATATGGTGGGCCTGCCTCGCGGGCTGCCGTTCAAGTCGGACCTCGTCAACTTCCACAAATCGCTCGGAATCACGGTTTTCCTGCTGGTGCTGATCCGCATCCTGGTACGCCTGGCCTACGGCCGGCCGCCTCTGCCGCCGATGCGAACGTGGCAACGCGCCGCCGCGAGCATTACGCAGGCTCTTTTATATGTTGGCATGGTGGCAATGCCGCTCTCCGGTTACCTCGGCTCGTCGTTCAACAAGTTCGGCACGAAGTTCTGGGGTCTCGCCCTGCCGCAATGGGGTTCCGACGACAAACACATGCGCGAGATCTTCTTCGGCATTCATGGCTATCTCGCGTGGATCATGGCCGCACTGGTCATCCTGCATTTTCTCGGCGCGATGAAACATCAGTTGATTGACCGCGACGGACTCCTGCGGAGGATGTGGCCGTGAAAATCCGCGTGCTCGGCTCATCGGCGGGAGGCGGGTTCCCGCAATGGAACTGCAATTGCCGCAATTGCGACGGCGTCCGGCGCGGCACGATCGCCGCCCGCGCGCGCACGCAGTCCTCGATTGCCGTGACGGACAACGGCGAAGACTGGCTGCTCGTCAACGCTTCTCCGGACATCCTGGCTCAGATCGCCGCGAATCCGGAACTGCAACCGGCTCGGCGCGTGCGCGATACGGGCATCGCGGCGGTCATCACGATGGACGCGCAGATCGATCACGTCACCGGCCTGCTGATGCTGCGCGAACGCGGCACGCCGCTGCCGCTCTACACCACCGACGCCGTGTGGCAAGACCTCTCGACAGGCTTTCCGGTGACCTCGATCCTCTCGCACTACTGCGGCGTCGAGCACCGGCGTATCGCGCTCGACGGCGCTGCGCTCGCGGTGCCCGAACTGCCGCGCGTGAGCATCGACGCATTGCCGCTTTCCAGCAAGGCGCCGCCCTATTCGCCGCATCGCGATGCACCTGAAACCGGCGACAACATCGGCCTGATGTTCACGAACAACGCCACCGGCAAGCGCGCTTTCTATGCACCGGGACTGGGCGCGCTGGAGCCGCACGTGCTCGATGCAATGCGCACGGCCGACCTGCTGCTCGTGGACGGCACCGTCTGGACCGACGACGAGATGATCCGCCTCGGCCTCACGAAGAAGACCGGCCGCGACATGGGCCATCTGTCGCAGAGCGACGCGGGCGGCATGATCGAGGTGCTCGATTCGATCGACCGCCCCGGCGTGCGCAAGGTGCTGATCCACATCAACAACACGAACCCGATCCTCATCGAGGACGGGCCTGAACGGCGCATGTTGTCGGAGCACGGCATCGAAGTCGCGCACGACGGCATGAGCTTCGAGTTATGACCTCTGCACGCACTGGAGACCGCCTGATGTTCGATCCGATGCTGAACCCGACCACCGGCCCCGTCTTCACGAAAGTGACCGAAGACGGACCCGCGTGGACGCGCGAGGAGTTCGAGGCGCAACTCCGCGCGAAGGGCACGGCATATCACATCCATCATCCGTTCAACGTAAAGATGAACGGCGGCGGCTGTTCGAAGGAACAGATACGCGGCTGGGTCGCGAACCGCTTCTACTATCAGATCAACATTCCGCTGAAGGATGCGGCAGTGATGTCGAATTGCCCCGACCGCGACACGCGGCGCCGCTGGGTGCTGCGCATTCTCGATCACGACGGTTACGAAGACCAGCCCGGCGGCATCGAGGCGTGGGCGCGGCTTGGCGATGCGGTCGGCCTCTCGCGCGACGATTTATGGTCGCTCAAACTCGTGACGCCGGGCGTGCGCTTCGCCGTCGATGCCTATGTGAGCTTTGCGCGGCGTGCGCCGTGGCAGGAATCCGCGTGCTCGTCGCTGACCGAGATGTTCGCGCCGCAGATCCACAAGGACCGCCTCGCGACCTGGCCCGCGCATTACACCTGGATCGAACCCGACGGGCTCGCGTACTTCCGTTCGCGCGTGTCGCTTGCGCAGCGCGACGTCGAGCACGGGCTCGAAGTCACGCTCGCGCATTTCACGACGCGCCGCGAACAGCAGCGCGCGCTCGACATCCTGCAGTTCAAGCTCGACATCCTTTGGACCATGCTCGATTCCATCGAAAAGGCCTTTCCGCAATGAGCGACAGCCCAACGCAACGCAGGCAGGAAGCCGTCGAAGCGCCGGACGATTCATTGCGTCCGCAACTAAAACGCCTGTTCCGCCTGCAGTGGGAACCGGCGCAGGACGCGCACGTGCTGCTTTATCCCGAAGGCATGGTGAAGCTCAATCAAAGCGCGGCGCAGATCCTTCTGCGCTGCGACGGCACGCGCGACATTCCCGCGCTCGTCGCGGACCTGGAGGCAGCGTTCAACGCCAGCAACCTCGGCGACGACGTGCGTGCGTTCATCGCCGGCGCGCGCGCGCGAGGCTGGCTGGAGTAGCGTCATGACCGACCTGTCCGAACCGATCGCCCGGCCCGAGCACGAAGGCACGCCCATCGCGCCGCCCTTGTGGCTGCTCGCCGAGCTGACCTATCGCTGTCCGCTCCATTGCGTGTTTTGCTACAACCCGGTGAACTACGCCGACCACACGCGCGAACTCGACACCGCCCAATGGCTCGACGTGCTGCGCCAGGCGCGCGCGCTGGGCGCGGCGCAACTCGGCTTCTCCGGCGGCGAGCCGCTGCTGCGCGACGATCTCGAAACACTCGTCGCCGAGGCGCGCAAGCTGGGGTTCTATACGAACCTCATCACGTCGGGCATCGGGCTGACGGAGAAGCGCATCGGCGCGTTGCAGGAGGCCGGGCTCGATCACATCCAGCTGTCGTTCCAGGACTCGTCGCAGGAACTTAACGACTTTCTCTCCAGCACCAAGACCTTCGACTACAAGAAGCGCGTCGCGACCCTCATCAAGGCGCATGGCTTTCCGATGGTGCTCAACTGCGTGCTGCATCGCTATAACCTGCCGCACATCGGCCGCATCATCGACATGGCGCTTGCCATGGGCGCCGAATATCTCGAACTGGCGAACACGCAGTACTACGGCTGGGCGCACGCGAACCGCGCGCAACTCATGCCGACCAAGGAACAACTCGACGAAGCCGAAGCAGTGGTGGAGCGTTATCGGCGGGAGATCGGCGACCGATGCAAGATCTTCTTCGTCGTGCCCGATTACTACGAGCGCCGCCCGAAACGCTGCATGAACGGCTGGGGCTCGGTGTTCCTTGGCATTGCGCCCGACGGCGCGGCGCTGCCGTGCCACACGGCGCGCTCGCTGCCGGGCCTCACGTTCCCGAACGTGACCGAGACGCCGCTCAAGGACATCTGGTACGAGAGCGACGCCTTCAACCGTTTTCGCGGCTTCGGCTGGATGAAGGAGCCGTGCCGCAGTTGCGACGAGAAGTCCATCGACATGGGCGGCTGCCGCTGTCAGGCCTACCTGCTCACGCAAGACCCCGCGAACGCGGACCCGGTCTGCGACAAGTCTCCGCATCACGAGCGCGTCATCGAAGTCGTGCGCGCAGCATCAAACAGGCAGGAACCGCAGGAGCAACCCATCGTCTTCCGCAACGATGCGAATTCCCGGCGCATCGCGGCGCAAGCCCGCGCAAGTGGTTCAGAAGAAGGAGAAGACACGCCATGACTGCCGATATCTCCGTGCTGCTGGTGGACGACCATGCCGTCGTCCGCGAAGGTTACAAGCGTCTGCTCGAACTGAGCCCCGATGTGAACGTCGCGGGCGAGGCCGCGAACGCCGCCGAGGCTTACCAGAAGTTCTGCGCGTTGCAGCCGGATGTCGTCGTGATGGATCTCGCGCTGCCCGGCGCGAGCGGCATCGAGGCGATGCGCCGCATGCTGGCGCGCGAACCGCACGCGCATGTGCTGATCTTCAGCGTGCACGAGGAAGCGATCTTCGTGCGCCGCGCACTCGATGCCGGCGCGCGCGGCTATGTGACCAAGGCCAGCGCGCCCGACGTGCTCGTCGAAGCGGTGCGCTCGGTGGCGCGGCGCGTATGCTATCTCAGCCCGGACATCTCGCAGGCGCTGGCCTTGCGCGCCACGATCCAGGAAGGGCCGCCGGGACGCCAGTTATCGGCGCGCGAATTCGAGGTGCTGCGTCTGCTCGTGCAGGGCTATACGCTGACGAGCATCGCGGAGAAGCTCGGGCTGAGCCAGAAGACGGTGGCGAATCATCAATCGGTGATCCGGCAGAAGTTCGGCGTGGACAACGGCGTGCAGCTCGCGCAGATCGCCAACCGGCTGGGGCTTCACTTCGCCGATTTCGCTTCGTCGGCGGAAGCGTCGCTGGCTTCGCTCGCTTCGTTCGCGCCGGTCACGGGCAACGGCAGCCCCGCCTGAGCCGGCACGCGCGCGCAGAACAGAAAGCCTGAGCCGGGCTCGCTCGCGATCTGAAACGCGCCGCCGAGCGCCTCGACGCGCTCGCGCATGCCGATCAGGCCCAGCCCCTTGCGCGGCTTCGCGAGATCGACGCCGGGGCCGTCGTCGGCCATCGTCACGACGATCTCTTCCGGCGCGCGCGCCAGGTAGATCTCGACCCGCGCGCCACGCGCGAACTTCGACACGTTCGTCAAGCCTTCCTGTACCAGCCGGTACAGCGTGATGTTGAGCGCATCGCTCAGGTTGTCGAAATCGCCGTCCACGGCCAGCGTGAAGCGGGCTTCCGGCAGACGCTCGCGCCAGCCATCGACGCAATGTTCGAGCGCCGTGGGCAAGCCGAATTCATCGAGCCCGATGGGCCGCAGCTTGCGAATCATCCCGCCGATTTCGCGATACACGTGCGTCGCGTTCTGCATCAGCGACTGCGCCAGCCGGTGTATCTCCACTTCACGTCCGGCCGAGAGATCGCGGATGCGCCCCGCATCGAGCGACATGGCATTGAGGTACTGGCCCAGCTCGTCATGCAGTTCACGCGCAAGGTGACGGCGCTCGGTTTCCTGCGCGGCGAGCGCCTGATTCGCCAGCCGGCGGTTCTCGGCCAGCAGATGTTCCGCCTCTTCCTCCAGCGCGCGCCGCAGCCGCACTTCCGACTGCGCCTCGCGATAACGCCGCCACGCGAACCACGCACACCCGATGGCCAGCACGACGAGCGTCGACGGGAGTTCGTCGAGCTGGAAGCGCTCGGCGCCGCGCGTCAGGCGGTAGGCGTATTCGCTGAAGTCGAAGTGGGCGAACAGCGCGCCGGCCATGAAGGTCAGCGCGAGCACCAGCGCGAGATCGCGCCGTACGGAGGAGCGCGACGAAGGCAGCGCACGCTGGTCGGCGTCTGTTGCGGGCGAAGGAAGGGATTCGGTCGGCATCACGGAATCCATTCTACGCACGGCGGCCGAGTGGGTCGGGTCCTGCGCGACGCGATTGGGAACCCTTCCCTGCGCGATCGGGAAAAGCTCCCGGTCCACGCGCGTGTTCTTATGCGACGCTTTCATTAAGGGAAGCTTCCTTTCGCGTGACATCGCGTGGTTTCGCGTAGATCCGATAACGACAAGTGGAGATGACGATGAAGAGCATGCCGCGCAGACGCGCGCCCGCGCATCCGTTCAAACCCCGAGCAGGACTGCGGCTCGTGTTCGGCAGCGCATTCGCCAGCATCACGGTGGCCGCATGGGCGCAGACGCCGCCCGCCCCCGACACGGCCGAAGCGCCCGTCGAGGCTGCAAGCGCGCCGCCGACCGTGCAGTTGCCCAACGTGGTGGTGGTCGGCACGACGCCGCTCGTCGGCGTCGGCACGCCGCTCGAAAAAGTGCCCGCGAACGTCCAGACCATCCGCGGCTCGGAAATCGAAGCGCAGCACTCGCAAACCACCACGGACTATCTGCAGAAGAACGTCGTGAGCGTCGATATCAACGATGCGCAAGGCAATCCCTCCCAGTCCGACATCAACTACCGCGGCTTCACCGCTTCGCCATTGCTCGGGACGCCGCAGGGATTGTCCGTCTTCATGGACGGCGTGCGCATCAACGAACCGTTCGGCGATGTCGTCAACTGGGACCTGATTCCGCAGGCCGCCATCCAGACGATGCAGATCATCCCCGGTTCGAACCCGACCTTCGGCCTCAACACGCTGGGCGGCGCCATTGCGGTGCAGACCAAGAACGGCCGCAGCAATCCGGGCGGCAACGTGGATGCCGGCTTTGGCTCGTTCGGGCGCAAGTATGCGCAGATCGAGCAGGGCGGCGTGATCGGCGATCATCTCGACTACTACTTCACCGCCAACATCACGAACGACAACGGCTGGGCCGATCACAATTCGAGCAAGCTGCGCCAGGCTTTCGGCAAGATCCGCTATACGGACGCGGATACCACGATCTCCGTCTCGATGGGCGGCGCCGACAACACGCTGAACGGCTCGCAGACCATCCCGCGTTCGTTCATGGACAACTTCCGCCAGGCCTACACGTTCCCGGACACCAACGAGAACCAGGTCGGCTATATCACGATCAACGCCGAACACTACATCACGCCGAATATCCAGATCAGCGGCAACGTGTACTACCGGCACTATCGCAACAAGAACGTGAGCTCGAACGTCAACGACGACTTCGACCCGGACGGCGACGACGCCGACGAACTCACCCAGGCCTTCAACGACCAGTCCGTGATCGTGACGGACAGCTATGGCGCGAGCCTGCAACTCACGCTGCTGAACAAGCTGTTCGGCCATGACAACCAGTTGATTCTCGGCGCGGCGGGCGACTTCGCCAATTCGCACTTCTCGCAGGCCGAACAGGCGGCCGAGTTCACCGACAACCGCGCGACCATCGGCACCGGCTCCTTCGTGCCGACCACCGACGCCAAGACGCGCAACGAGAACTGGGGCATCTACTTCGAGAACACCTTCTCCTTCACCGAGCAATGGTCGATGACGCTCGCGGGCCGCTATAACTGGTCGAAGGCGACCATCGGCGATGAAAGCGGCGTGCAGCCGCTGCTCGACGGCCGCCACACGTTCTCGCGCTTCAACCCGGCCGTGGGCTTCAACTGGAATCCGACGCCGGCCTTCACCGCCTATGCCACGTACAACGAAGGCATGCGCTCGCCGACCGCCATCGAACTCGCGTGCGCGGACCCGGCCGCTCCCTGCTCGCTGCCCAACGATTTCATCGCCGACCCGGATTTGAAACCGGTCATCTCGCGCACCTTCGAGATCGGCGCGCGCGGCCGGCTCGGCAACCACACGACGTGGAGCGCGGCGGCCTACAGCACGACGCTGTCCGACGACATCCAGTTCGTCAGCAGCCAGGGTGCGGCCAGCACGCTCGGCTACTTCCAGAACGTGGGCAAGACGCGCCGCCAGGGCTTCGAACTCGCGGGCCGCACGCAATGGGGGCCGGTCGGCGTGGCGGCGAGCTACGCCTATGTGAACGCGACCTATCGCTCGACCTGGACGGAAAGCAGCGCGTCCAATTCGAGCGCCGACGACGACGGCAACATCACCGTGCATTCCGGCGACCGCATCCCGGGCATTCCCGCCAACACCGTGAAGATGCGCGTCGACTACAACCCGTTCGCGCGCTGGAACATCGGCACGAATCTTACTTATCGCAGCAACATCTTCGCGCGTGGCGACGAGAACAACCAGGATACGAACGGCAGCGTGGCGGGCTATTTCCTGATCGATCTCGACACCACCTACAACGTCACCAAGCAGTTGCAGGTGTATGCGACCGTCAAGAACCTGCTGAACAAGCGTTACGCGAACTTCGCGATTCTTGGCGAGAACTTCTTCAACGGGCCGAATCACACCTTCAACGGCGGCGACACCGTGAACGAGCAGTTCCTGGGTGTCGGTGCGCCGCGCGGCGTCTGGGTGGGGATGCGCTACGCGTGGAAATAATGGCCACGGCCGCTCGAACGCGGCCGTTTTCGTCTTGCTTGCGTGCGAGGCGTTCAGCGTCCGACGATCGATCCCGCGCTCGGCGGATACGTGACGATGCCCCACGCCAGCGGCAAGTCGCCGATCTGCTTGATCTCCTTGTAGTCGGCGCCGTCGAGCACATAGACCGCGTTCGAGCGTCCGCAGGCGAGCAGCAGCTTCGAGCCGTCCGGGGTGAAGCTGAAGTGCCAGCAGCGCTGGCCGACCGGCACGTCCTGCACGTGCTCGTAGGTGGCGCCGTCGAACACCTGCAAGGTCTTGTCGCGTGACGCGGCAACGAGCAAGCGCTTGCCCGACGGATCGAACGACACGCCATACGGGCCCGTCTTCGTGTCGACGGTCTTCATGACCTTCAGGCTGCCGCCATCGAGCACGACGAACTTGTTCGCGTTCTCCAGCGTGACGACATAGCCCTTGCCGTCCGGCGTCGCCTTGATGCCGCGCGGGCGCGAGCCTTTCGGAAGCTTGACGGTGCGCACCGGCTTGCCCGTGCCGACGCGATACACCGACACCGTATCGTCGCCTTCGTTGGTGACGAGGATCAGCTTGCCGTCCGGAGAGAATTCGACGCCTTCCGTCTCATGCCCGCTCTTCACCGAGTGCGTGACCTTCATGCTCTTCAGATCGACGATAGCGATCTCGGCCGGCGGCGAGTTGGCGTCGTCATCGTCTTTCTCGGGCTCGCCGGGCTTCGGCGGGCCGCCGTTTTCGCCGGGCTCGTAGGTGACGTAGGCATGGCCGCCGAACACGCGCACGAACTCCGGATTCTTGCCGATCTTCACGCGGCGCACGACCTTGCCGGTCGAAGTATCGATCTCCGAGAGATCGCTGGTCGCCTTGTTGGCCACGTAGAGACGCGTGCCGTCCTTGTTCAGCGACAGGCCGCGCGGCCCGTCCTTGCCCACGTCCCAGGTCTTGTCGAGCGAAAGCTTGTCCAGATCGATGACGCCTACACCGGCGTTTTCGGTCGTCACGTAGGCGGTCGGCGCGGCGGCCTGCGCGAAGCCGGCCACGAGGGCCAGCGACGGCGCGAGCACCGACGCGCAGGCAAGACGCGCCGCCTTGATTCTGACTTGCATGTTTGTCTCCAGCGGTTGCAATTCTGGCCGGCACGATGTGTGGTCGGGCTGCTCAGGCCAACTTAGCCCAATCGACGCAGCACTGGCAACGCCCGGGGCCGGGAGAAACTCCCGAATTCCGCACGCCCGGCGGTATGAGTGTGTCGGGTGCGGCGTCAGCGCGTGGCGGCGGGATCGGCGGCGACCAGATCGGCGAGCGCCTTTGCTGCGCGTTGCCATGAAAGGTCCGTGTTGCCGCGCATGTCCACCGACCGCTGGAACACCGTCTTGCCGCTGGCGGCGTCTTCAACACGCAAGTTGATGTTGAGGATCAGATTGCTGATCTTCTGCACCCAGCACACGCCCGCGCGCGTGGTGCCGAGCTGCTTCGCCACGCGCAGTTCGCAGCCATTGCAGGCGCTCATGTCCTGCGCGCCTTGCAGCGACGCAATCAGGTCGCGCGCGCCGGCGTTGTCGGCAACCTGGAACAGGCCGCGCTGATTCAGGTCGTCGCGCAATGCGCTGCTGACCATCGCGAGGCGCGCGGCCTGATCGCGGTTGGTGGCGGCATCGTTGTAGGCGGCGTTGTCGTCGATCAGCGTGCAGTCAGGAATCGCGATGGTCTGCCGCGCCGTCTGCGCATGCAGCCCCGTAGCGGAGAGCGCCAGCAGCAGCGCCAGCGGTGCGCGGAATCTGCGGATCATGGTCGGGGTCTCGAGGTTGAGCGGCCGCGTTCAACATACCGGTCATCCGCCGGTCGAGCAAGCGCGCCGATCAAGCCCGCCGCACATTCACGACGCCGCCCGCAGCGCCTCGTCCGCCACCGCCAGCCGCAGCGCCATCATCTTCACGACGAAGCGATGCCACTCCTGTGCCGTCAGCGCGTCGTCCTGCTCCAGCGCACTCAGCGCCGCGAGCGTCATGCGCCTCAAGCGGGCGGGTTCGTCGGCGACCACGTCCGCGCTGCGCGGCGCATGCGTGTACACCGCCATTTCGCCGATGATGGTCCCCGGCCCGAACGAGCGCAGCCGTACCGACCGTCCGCCCGCCAGCGGAAGCGATACCGTCACGCGTCCCGCCTCGACGATATAGAGCGCATCGCCCGCGTCGCCGCGCCGGAACAGCGCCTCGCCCGCGTCGATCTCGCGCAGGTCCAACCGCGCGGCCAGTTGCGCCAAAGCGCGTTCGGTGAAGTGCGGCGCGAGCAGCGTGCGGAAGTCGGACGATGCCGCGCCAGCCGCCGCGCGCTGCGTCGAGGCGGCGAGCTGTTGCGCCTCGATCCATTCGAGCCCCGCGTCGAGCGACGCGAATTCGCGGATGCCGAGCGCCAGCGCCCCGGTGCGCGCCAGCAGCGCGCGCGAGCCGTCCGGCAACGCCGTGAGCACGAGGTCTGCGCCGATCGCGACACACGCCTGGCGCAGCTTCACGAACGCCAGCGATACCGATGCGTCCATGCCGTTGGTCCACGCGAAGTCGAGCACGACATAGCGGACCGGCCGCGGCTTATGCCCGCGGATTCGCTCGCGGATGCGCTGCAACATCGAATGCGCCGAGCCGAAGAAAAGAAAGCCTTGCAGGCAGACACCGCAGATTTCGTCGCCGCGGTCCATCAGCAGCCGCGTTTCCTCGATGCTGCGTTCGACGTTGGAAGTCCGCGTGCGGCCGTCGAACTCCATGCGCACGCAGCCGGCCCGCCCATAGAGCAGCGCGAAGGTCACGCACGCGACCACCACGCCCGCCACGACGCCCGCGATCACGCCATAGAACGCGATCACGCCGAGGATCAGCGGCACGAGCAGATACTCGTGCCAGGTGAGTCTGCGATACGCGCCGACGAGCCAGTCCATCATCAGGCGCAGTCCCATGTACAGCTGCATGCCGACGAGCACCGGCACTGGAAACAGCGACACGAGATCGGGCGATGCAATCAGCACGAACAGGCAGGCGAGCGCCGCGAACACGCCGGCGACGCGGCTCGTCGCGCCGGCGCGCGCGTTGAGCATGGAGCGGTTGTACGACTGATAACCGACCATGCCGCCGAACAGACCGCTCGCGATGTTCGCGAGTCCGGCGGCGCGCATCTCGCGGTTGAGGTCGATGTCCTGTCCGGTCGCTGCGCCCATCGCAGTGGAGTTCATGATGATCGTGATCGCCGATACCGACGTAACGATCAGCGTCTCCGGCAGATGCGCGACGATCGCATGCCAGTCGATCTCGCCGTGCGCGAGCGTCGACGGCAGATGCAGTTCCGGTATGTGCAGCGCATGCACCGGCACATGTTGAAGCAGCAGGCCCATGCCGCGCGCCTCCTCGGGCGAGATGCCCGCGACGTGCAGCAGCCCGTAAAAAAGCGCGATGCCGATGGCGAGCGTGATCGGCATCGCGGCCGCATGGCGCCAGCGACGCGCGAGCAGCGTGGCAAGCGCGCCGACGAACAGCGCCGGGACCCACGCGAGCCATGACAGGCGGGCGAGCATGGGCAGCGTATGCCAGTCGAGCGTGAGTCCGGTCAGCACGCGAAACGCGCCCGCGATCAGCAGATAACCGGTGCCAGCGAGAAAGCCGCCCATCACCGGATAGGGCAGGAATTGCAGCGAGCGGCTTTTCTTGGAGGAGCCGATGGCGAAGAGGATCAGGCCCGTGACGAGCGAGCACAGCGCGATGGCGACCAGCACGGTCAGCAGGATCACCGTGGGCGAGCCGCCGTTCGCGCGCACGCTGCTCGCGACGCCCGCCGCCACGCCGACGAGAAACGCGGTGGCATTGCTGTCCGGCCCGCCGATGTTCATGCGCATCGAACTGGTGAGCGCGATGACGAACGCCGTGACGATGCAGCTGACCAGCGCGGTGGGAACGCCGAGTTCGGCGTAACGCGCGAGATCGGCGCTGAAGATCAGCGTGCCGAGACTCATCGCGTAGCACAGCATGACGAGCGTGGAGACGGTGCCCGCGGTCACGTCGCCGGCGAGGGCGGTGAGGCGCGGCATGGCGTGCATGCGTACGTTGGATCCGGTCGTGCCTGGCTTCAAGACGCCCTCCCGAGGATGGGCAACGAAACGGCTGACGAATGGGGAACGGATGCGTCGCTTCCTGCGCCCGAAGCGCCCCGGTCCGCTTGAACCGACCGTGAAAAATCGTGCAGACCCGGAGCGAAAAAAGTATCCGTCAGGCACGCGCACAGTGTCAATTTGACGACGATCGCACCTGCTTCAGCTTTTTGAACGGAAACACCTGCTTTATAGGAACCGGCCGATTGTTTTCCGCCACCGGCCAGCGGACAGTCACGCAGGTCTCACGCCGCACCACCTTCAGTCACGGCCCCCCGCGCCGCCTCACTCTTCAACGATGAAGTCAATCCTGTTCAGCAAGTCCAGCCGCGCGCTGGCGGCGTCGCTGCTGTGCGTCGCCGGGTTCGCCGCCGCTCAGTCCGCGGGGCAGCCGCCCGTCAATCCGTATCTCGCGGCGCCCCGCCTCGCCATCACGCATTTCGATTCCGCCCAGAGCGACGCGTTTCCCTGGCCGGTCAGGCGCGGCTTGTTCAGCGTCGATCCGCGCAAGTTCCCGCGCGTCGTGGCGGGTCCGGTGAACGTGATGACGCTCGCCTCGACATCGCCGGGATATATGTGGGGCGTATCGAGCGAAGGCGTCAGTTATATCGACATCTCCGGCGGACGCCTGCGTGAAGTGGCGCGCATGCCGGCGCAGCACACCCGGCTCATCTCCGCCGCCACGCACGCCAAAGTACTCGACCAGCCGTTCACTTCGGTCGAGCAGATTCGCAAGGCGGTGTCCGAGGCCTATGGCGTCGACTGGACGCGTGCGGTGAACGGCGCGTACTCGCTCGTCGATCGCGACAACCACGTCTACTTCAACAGCACGAACGGCAAGATCAGCAAGTTCGGGCTGCTCGACGACAAGCATCCCGAAGCAGGCATCAGGCTGCTCAAGACCATCGACATGACGCCGATGATCGGCCGGTCGTTTCTCGTCGGCATGGGCATGACGTACGACGGCAAGTTCGTCGTGGCGTCGGCCAACACGCTCAGCGTGCTGGACCGTTCGCTCGAAGGCCAGGCGTACACCGTGCGCTTCGCACCGGACGAGGTCGTGAGCAACTCGTTCTGCATCGACGCGCACGGCGGCATCTATGTTGCCTCCAGCCGCATGCTGCACAAGCTCGTGTGGACCGGCTCGAAGCTGTCCGAAGACGAAGCCGACGGCGCCTGGAAAGCGCCCTACGAAAACAGCCAGGGAACCGGCTCGACGCCCACCCTGATGGGCAACGGTCAGGATGCGGACCGGCTGGTCGTCATCACCGACGGCGCCGCCCGCATGAACCTCGTCGCCTTCTGGCGCGACGCGATTCCCACCGGATGGAAGCAGATTCCCGGCACGCCCTCCGCGCGCATTGCCGGTCAGATTCCGGTCACGGCGGGACTCGCGAAGCTTCCCGATGTCATCCAGTCGAGACGCTCGGTGGCGGTGAGCGGCTACGGCGCGTTCGTCGCAAACAATGCCGCACGGAAGCGCGACAAGGACAGGCTCGTCGACGTGCTCGCGCTCGGTCCGGTCCTGCCGCCGGCGTCAGGCGTCGAACGCTTCGAGTGGGATCCGCGGGCGCATCGCTGGCGCAGCGTCTGGGCGCGTGGCGATGTCGTCTCCGTCAGCATGGTGCCGAGCATCAGCACGGGATCCGGCATGGTCTTCGTGAACGGCTATTACCCGCAGCGCGGCTGGGAGATCACCGGCATGGACTGGAAAACGGGTGAGACGGTGCATCGCGTCTCGCTCGGGCAAGGCAACCTCGGCAACGGCGCGTATGGCGTGGTCGAATATCTTCCCGATGGCGACCTGCTGTTCAACAGCATCGGCGGGCCGATCCGCATCCCGCTGAAAAACGCGCGAGGCGGATGACGCCTTCGCGATGGCAATGCCCGATGGATTCGCCGCAACAACAGGAGTAACGTGGATCGACGAGCGAACCACACCAAGGAGGCGATCATGCCTGACGATCCCGCTCAATGGCAGGTGTTCCAGTACGAGGGCTTCGAGATCCACGTGCTGGCTCAACTGAAGCCGACGCCCGAACATGCGCCGCCTCTTGCAGCGGACCGCTTCGTTTATATTGGCCATGTGTGCCGGCCCGGCGCGCATGCCGAGGTGCCTGGAGAAGCGGTCCATTTTCATGCCGACGGCGACGATGCCTACCGCAGCGCGCCCGATGCCGTCGATGAAGCGCGGCACATCGGCAAGAGCATCATCGACGGCACGCATCCGGATCTTTCGGTGCTGCCGCTCGTCTCGCACCATCCACACTCGGGATGAACCATCACGCATGACTGACTCGCACTCGCCGACACCCCGGCATCAAGACGACGATGCATGCGTCGAAAGCCTGAGCGCGATCACGCTCGCCACCGGCGACATGGCGCGCGCCGTGCGCTTCTATGAAGCGCTCGGCCTGCGCCTGCTGTACGGCGGTGGCGACGCGACGTTCAGCTCGTTCGCGCTCGGCAGCTCGTACCTCAATCTCACCAGCGAAACCCACGCGCCCATCCGCTTCTGGGGCCGCGTCATCATCCATGTGTCCGACGTGGACGCGTTCTATCGGCGGGCCAAGGCAAACGGCATCGAACCGCAGTTCGAACCGCGCGATGCGCCCTGGCACGAACGCTACTTCCATCTCACCGATCCCGACGGTCACGAACTGAGCTTCGCGCGTCCGCTCTGATTGCGGATGGCCCCTGGCTCGGGCATGCGGCTCGCTTCATCTCCTATGACGGCTAGCGTACGCATCGGCCATTTCATATGACCGTTCGCGTACATATCCGGGCATCGCGTTGCATGAGCATAGGTCCATCGGCGGTAAGGATGCTTGTGCTCGAACGGGGGCGAGGCGCTTGAAGCTCTCTGTTGCTATTTCGCAAAAACGGCTCCGCTCAAGGGCGAGGGGCGTAGAGTTAAAGCGCTTTGTGAGGAACGTGATGCGTTGCGGCAAGGGTTTCCGAGTGGTTCAGACCGGCGTACGTCACGCCGTAATCCGGATCATGAAGGCCGCGTGCTGGAGACTGAAATGAAATGCGCGAACGAGCAGTCCCTTCGTTACCAGGTGGACAAGTGGCTGGCGCCCGGAAGCATGCCGGTGCGAGTCAGGCAGTTCAGCCGCACCCGTTCCGACGGCCGGCGTTATGTGTGTGTGGAAGCGTTGAACGGAAAGGCGTCGAGAGCGTTGTTCTTCTTCCGTCACGACGACGGACACTGGTGCGTGTATCCCGCCGCACCCCGGCAACGCAACATGCGCGGCGAAATGCTGGCGGCATAAGCGATGACTTTCAAAGGCGCATGTTGTTCAGGAACTGGAACCACATTGCGCCGAGCGGGTTCATCGGGCCAGCGGCACTCGCCTCTTTCTCTTCGTTCTTCCCGGCTTCTTCTTTTTCAAGCATTTCTGCGTTGCTCTGCAGACGTGACTCATGCAGGGCGATCACACTGTCCGCGATCTGCCGCGCCGCCGGTTCATCGCATTGCGCGCCGAGCAGGACACCGAATACAACATCGCGATTATGTCCAAGCGATGCAAAGCGCATCGCCAGCGACACGCGTTCCGCATACAGCGCTTCCCGCGCCTCGCGTTCCTTGGCTTCGCGTGCCGCGCGTTCCGCTTCTTCCTGGCGCACACGCTCTTCCCAGCGACGCATCTCTTCCGCGAACGTACGGTCGTACACCTCGCGCTGGGCGCGATCGGACAGGATTGCGTAGGCTTCCTTGATCTCGTGAAACTGCGCGTGGGCTTGGACTTCGTTGCCCACGTTGCGATCCGGATGGCAGCGCATGGCGGCCTTGCGATACGCGCGTTTGATCTCTTCGTCGGTGGCTTGCTCGTTCACGCCGAGCGTTTCGTATAGCGTGGCCATAGTGCGTTCGGTGGGTACGGGTCGCCGAGCATCCTAACACGGGCCCGCCGTTGATGCGGCAGCGCAGCACGCCGCTTCACTTCACAGGAAAAGCGCTGCCGATGCGGTCGAAAACCGCACGCGCAGCCTTCAGGTAATGCGCGATGTGCAGGCGGATGTTCACCACTGCCACGACGAAGAGCACGAGCGTGATCGCAAGATACTCGCGGCGCTCCGGCACGAGGTGATAGCGCACGTGCATCAGCACGAAAAGGATCCACACGAAGGCCGGCGCATGCAGCGTCCAGTGCCGTTGTGCGAAGTGCCACGCGATGCGCCGCACTTCACGCCGCGAACGCAAGTTGAGGCCGGCGAGTTCGGGACGGCGGCGAAACGAGAGCGGCATCGGACGGGCTCCTTGTCGCATTGCAGCGCGCGCCATCGTCGTGTCATGAAGCAACGCGATGATGTCGGGTTTGATCCGGCAACGCTCAGCTCAACCATGGCACTTACGCTTGACGACATCCAGCATCTCTTCGACACACACGGTTCCATGGCCTATAGCGGCGAACCGGTCACGCAACTACAGCACGCCCTGCAAAGCGCGACGCTCGCCGAACAGGCCGGCGCGAGCCGCGAACTGATCGTGGCCGCCTTGCTGCATGACCTCGGCCATCTGCTGAATCAGCAGGGCGAGACGCCGACGGAACGCGGCATCGACGATCTGCATCAGTATTACGCGCTGCCCTTCCTGCGGCCGCTGTTTCCGGATGCCGTGCTCGAACCGATCCGGCTGCACGTCGATGCGAAGCGCTGCCTGTGCGCCATTGATGCGTCCTATCATGCGCGGCTCTCCGCCGATTCGGTACGCAGCCTGCAATTGCAGGGCGGCGTTTTCGACGATGAAGCCGCGCACGCCTTCCTCGCCCGACCCTATGCGCAGGATGCGCTCGCGCTGCGTCGCTGGGACGACGAAGCGAAGGACGCTTCCCGCGTCACGCCCGGCTTGCCGCATTTCATGGAGATGGTGGCCGGCGTGGCGCGTATCGCGGATTAAGGACGCCCGGCGGCCGGAAACGGCCGTGCGCTGATCGCGCTAGACTGTGCGGCATGCGACCCTTTTCCTTATCGAATCGAACGGACGTCAGTCAGCAAAGCTTGCAACACGCCTTCGGCGCTCTTCCGGATGCGGCATCGTGAACGAACGCAACTTCCGTTTGACCGCCGCCGTGGTCGCGAGCGCGCTGTTCATGCAGAACATGGACGGCACCATCGTCGCGACGGCGCTGCCGACCATGGCCCGCGACCTTCATGTCGATCCCGTCCATCTCAGCAGCGCCATCACCGCCTATCTCGTCGCGCTGACGGTGTTCATTCCCGCCAGCGGCTGGGTCGCCGACCGCTTCGGCGCGCGGCGCGTGTTCATGTGGGCCATCGCGACGTTCACGCTGGCATCGATAGCCTGCGCGGCCGCGATGAACCTGCCGCAATTGCTGGCCGCCCGCGTCGTGCAGGGGCTCGGCGGCGCGATGATGGTGCCGGTCGGGCGGCTGATCCTGTTTCGCGGCGTCAAGCGCGAAGAACTGCTCCAGGCCACCACCTGGCTCACGATGCCCGCGCTCGTCGGCCCGTTGCTCGGCCCGCCGCTCGGCGGCTTTCTCACCGATGCCCTCAGCTGGCGCAGCATCTTCTGGGTGAACGTGCCGGTGGGCATCGCGGGCATGTTGCTGACGTGGAAGCTGCTGCCGCCTTCGCCGCCCGAAAGCCGCACGCCGCCCGACCTGCGCGGCATGCTGCTGTCGGGCGCATCGCTGAGTCTGTTCATGATCGGGATCGAAAGCGCTGGGCGCGGCGTCCTGCCGGACGGCGTGCCCTGGATCTGCATGGCAGCGGGCCTGCTGCTGTTTCGCGTGACGGTGCTGCATTGCCGCCGGACGGCGAATCCGGCCATCGACTTCTCGCTGCTGTCCATTCCCACCTTCCATGCCGCGACGGTCGCCGGCAGCCTGTTCCGCGCGGGCGCCGGCGCGCTGCCGTTTCTCGTCCCGCTGACCTTGCAGACCGGCTTCGGCTACAGCGCGACGGCCAGCGGCCTCGTGACCTTCGCGAGCGCCCTTGGCTCGTTCTGCATGCGCCCGATGACCGCGCTCGCGCTGCGGCATTTCTCGGTGCGCACGGTGCTGTGCGCGGGCAGCGTCTGTTTCGCGGCCGTGCTGCTCGCCTGTTCGACGATGTCGCAGGCCTGGCCCGCCGCTGCGATCTTCCTGCTCCTGCTGCTCGGCGGCCTCGGCCGCTCGCTCAGTTTTGCGACGATGGGCGCGCTCGCCTTCGCCGACGTGCCAAAACCGCGCCTGGCCGCCGCCACGTCGTTCCAGGGAACCGCACAGCAGTTGATGAAGGCGCTCGGCGTCACGGTGGCGTCCGGCACGATCCAGGCGACCATGCTGGCTTCGGGCAGCGTCCAGACCGAACGCTGGCAACTGGCGTGCGGTTTTGTCGTGATCGCGCTGGTGGTGCTCGCGTCCCTGCCGATGTTCCTGCGGCTCTCCACCGACGCCGGCGAGGGCATCTCGGCCCCGGCCGCCAAGCGAGCCGGGCGGACGTAAATCGTTCCGATTCCCGCAACGAAACTTCAGATTAAAGACAAGTCCATGATCCACAAGGAATTTTTATGTGGCTATAATGCGGCTCCGTCATGACTTCCCCGATCCGATGCGTCGAAAACTTGTCCTCTCTGCGGCCTTCGCCATCGCGCTGAGTTGCGCGTCCGCTGCCTTCGCGCAGCAGACTGTCCCGGCAGCCGGCGATTCCGCCGTTCAGCAGGACCCGAAGTCAGAGCAGGCAAGTCACAAGATTTCGGAATATCTGACACAGAAGTTCGGCGTGGCGCGTGAGAAGGCGCAGACCATCGCCTCGGCGGTGATGACATCGGCATCGAAGTATTCGCTTCCGCCCGCCTTGTTGCTCGCGATCATTTCCATCGAATCGCGTTTCAAGGAAACCGCCCGCGGACCGAACCACGCAACCGGGCTCATGCAAGTGGTGCCCTCGGCCCACAAGTCGCTGGTGCGCAACATCGACCTGACCGATCCGGAAGACAACATTGAGGCAGGTTCGGCGATCCTGCACGGCTACATGACTTCCGCACAGGGCGATGTCGATGCGGCGCTGAAGAGCTACGGCGGATCGCGCGCCTATGCCGAAAAGGTCAGCCTGCGCGCCAGGACGTTCGAGCCGGCCGCAGCGGCCGAACCGGCATCCGCGGCCGGAAAATAAAAAAGCGCCCCATTGGCGCTTCACGCTTTCTTCAATCTTCCTGCTTCAAGCAACGCCGCCAGGCGGATGCCGCAAGTACGTCCTGTCGACGTCGCGGCGATCGCACCCATCGGGGCGTGTTCATCGGTCCATCAATAGGCCTTCTGCGTGCCGCTGCCGTTCGACTTCATGCCGCCCGAATTCATGTTGCCGTTGTTCGGGGCGCTGCGCTGCACGGTTCCCTGATCCTGGCCCATGCCATTGGTCGCGTCATTGCCCATGCCGCTCTTGGCGCCCGTGCCCGTGCCGGTCGTGCCGTCGGACGAACCGCCCATGCCGGTGCCGCCCATGCCCACGCCGCCGCCCTTGCCCGCTGCGCCCGAGCCGGCGCCCGCCGAACCGTTGCCACCCGCGCCCGCCGAACCGCCCGCAGCAGCACCGCCACCCGCCCCTCCGCCGGCGCCGCCGCCCGCACCGCCGCCACCTCCGCCTCCCTGAGCATAGGCACCGCCCGACAGGCCCAGCACCAACGCCGATATCACCAGCTTCTTCGCAGTCGCATTCATTTCGGATCTCCAGAGTTTGCGTGTCGGCTGCGACGATGTTCTTGCCTCTGCAGCCGTATTCGCATTAGCGCAAGCGACGTGCCGCGCATCCCTGGTGATCCGTCTCGCCCACTCCGCCAGCTAGCCCGATTGCCTCCACCCCCCGTCAGCGCGGGCGCCGTCACAAGTGAAGTTCAATTCGCCGGGCGGATAGCTGTCCTCCATCGTTCGGAAAAAGAAGACGCGAATTTCCCCTCAAGCGAATCGTGCTTCCCGACTACCGCGAGCGGCGCACCGACGCTTGCCTCAATAACCGCACGGCACATAGCCGCCGCGATAGTTGTCATAGCAGTAGCCAGCGGGCTGCGCCGGTTGCGCATATACGGGTTGCGCATAGGCCGGTTGTGCGTACGCGGGCTGTTGATAGACCGGTTGTGCATAGGCCGGTTGCGCGTTCGCCACTGACGACACCAGCGCGCCCAGCACCGCGCCGCCAATCAATGCACCGACGATCGCCCCGCCATTTCCGCCGCCGCCGTGATGACCGCCATAGCCGCCGCGTCCATGTGCCGAGGCCTGGCCCGCCATCGTCAGACTGCCGATCATCAGGAACACAATTGCTGCGCGTTTCATGAGCTTCTCCATTTCCCGTTTAGCCGGGTTGATGGGAGTCATCTTAAGCAGTCAGCTAAGAAATAACTGATGCAGTTGGTAACCGCGCATTTCAAAAATTACAAGTTGGGCGGCAAGCATTTCTCCAGCAAATTTGCTTGGAAAATTGCTTGGCGCATTCAACTTCTTATGGATCACCAACCAGCATCGGAAGTTACAAATGGAATTGAATTTGCCGCCTGGATAACAGTTTCTGCCATGGGTCCGGTAAAGCGAAGCCGCAATGGCCGACCACGCGAATCGCGCTTACCGGCGCCGTTTCACTTGCTATCCACTGGTTACCGTTTGTCACGAGAAACGAGTCAACTCCATCGATCAACACGGCGTTATGTCCGACAGCGCGGCGTACTACGCCACGCGCTCACCATAAAAGAATCAGGGAGTGTCAAACCATGAAGAAACTCGTCGCTGCTCTCGCATCCGCCATGCTCGTGACCACCGTTTTCGCTCAGACGGCCACCACCGACGCAGGCAAGGCACAACTCAAGGCAAACCAACAAAAAGCCGAAGCTCAGGCAACGGCCAACCAGAAGAAGGCGGACGCACAGCACGATGCCGCGAAGGCTCAGGCATCGGCGAATGAAGACAAGGCATCGGCACAAGCCGATGCCAACAAGGAAGCCGCGAAGGTAGCGCAGGCGACCACGCCGGAGCAGGCATCCGGTGCGCGCGGCGACGCCGCCAAGGCGCAAGCCAAGGCGAACAAGAAGAAGCATTCCGCACAGTCCAAGGCAGACAAGAAGAAACAGGACGCCGCCAAGGATGCCGATGTAGCTCAGGCAAAGGCCGACAAGCAAAAAGTCGAGGCACAAAGCGACGCAAACAAGGCGGCCGCCGATGCAAAGATCGACGCGGCAAAGAAGTAAGGGAGGTCCGCGTCATTAGCGCATCGCGCACCGGATAACTGCTTGAGCATGCATCCGGTGCGTTCAATCCAAGCGAGCCTGCGGGCTCGCTTTTTTGCTTGAGGCAAGCGCAGGTTCAAAAATTTGCTCCATAGCGGCCTATCATGATGGCAACTCACCGCATCGGGAGACGACCGTCATGCGCACACTGACCGAGCATCTGTCGCAGTACGCGGCTTATCATCGCGACACGCGCAATGTCGCGACGCATGTCATCGGCATTCCGCTCATCGTTCTGGCTATCGCCGCATTGCTGAGCCGGCCCGCATGGCCTGTCTTCTCCGGCGCCTTTCCCTTGACGCCCGCCGTCATCCTCTTCGCGCTTGCCACACTCTTTTATCTCAGGCTCGATCTGCCGCTCGGCTTCGGCATGGGCATGGTGTCGGCGGCGAGCGCGTGGTTCGGACACTGGGTCGCGATGCAGAGCACGACGCTCTGGCTGGTGATCGGCGTCGGCATGTTCGTGACGGGCTGGGCCTTGCAGTTCGTCGGGCATCTGCGCTTCGAACATCGCAAGCCCGCTTTCGTCGATGACGTCGTCGGCCTCCTGATCGGACCGCTCTTCGTTCTGGTCGAGTTGCTGTCGGCACTGGGACTGCGACGCGATCTGTACGTCGCCATCCATACGCCAGACACCGTTACGCGCTGATCAATCCGTGCGCTCGATCTCCTCCGCCACCGTCTCGTGTTCGACGCCCGCATGGTGTTCGCTCACCGGCAGCATCCGCCGCATCGTGCGTTCGCGCATCAGCAGCCGCGCGCTGTGGATGCCCGTCAGCACGACCGCGAGCCAGATCGGGATATAAGTGCCGAGTTGCGCCGCCGAGAACGGCTCGCCCAGCAACAGCACCGCGACGCCCACCAGCAGCACGGGCTCCACGTAACCAAGAATGCCGAACAGCGCCAGCGGCAAATGCCGGCTCGCGCGCAGGTACGAAGCCAGCGCCAGCGTGCTCAGCGCGCCGAGTCCGGGAAGCAGCAGCAGCCACAGGTGCGGCGCGCCCGCAACCACGCCGAACGAACCACGCACGCACAGCATGACGACCGCGACGGGGGCGATGAACAGAATCTCCATCGCGAACGAGACGAGCGGGTCGACATCGAGCCGGCGCCGGATCATGAAGTAAGGCGGATAGCCCAGCATGACCACGAGCGTCGGCCAGGCGAACGCATGCGTCATGGCAAGCTCGTGCGCCACGCCAACCGCTGCCGCCGCGACGCCCGCCCACTGGAACGCGTCGAGCCGCTCGCCGTAATGGAAGCGGCCGAGCAGCACCATCGCGAGGGGAAGCAGGAAGTAGCCAAGCGACACCTCGAGCGCGCGCCCGTGCAGTGGCGCCCAAAGAAAGATCCACAGTTGCACGCCGAGCAGGGCGGCCGCCACCACGAAGGCGGCCAGTAATCGCGGCATGCGCACGAGCTTCGCGGCAAGCGCGCGAAATTGCGGCCAGCGCCGGCGCAGGACAACGAGCGCCAACGCACCCGGCAGCGTCCAGACGATGCGCCAGGCGAAGATATCGAGTCCGTCGAGCGGCGTGAGCCACTTTGTATAACCGGACATGAGCGCGAACAGCGCCGACGCGCTCACGGAGAGCGCGATGCCGCGCCCCAGGTCATGCTGATTCATCGAGAGAAGCGCCGTGCGCCGAAGGTTGTAAGCCCGCCATTGCTGCGGGAATGACGAGAAAGGCGCATTCTAAACGGGCCGGAACCTGCTACCCGTCCAACGCTTCTCCGGAAATGCGCGGCAGCGTGCCCGCTTCTTGCTTCGCGTGTTGCTCGTCCCGCACGCTCAAGGTGTCTCGAATTGGCTTGAACCTCGCCGCGCGAGCCGTGTCTCTGACGGTTCACACACGGTCCGATGTGTCTTCGGCCGGTCACGACGACCGGTCATCCTTGGCGAACCGGCAGCCTGCCGGCTCGTTCCCGTTCACGTCACAGCATCCGCGGCATCGTCCGCACTCCCACGCCGCGCCACCGTCGCCGATGCCCGCGACGGCGCTCACAAAAACGCCGCATGAATGGAGACGTCATGACTCAACCCGCCCTGTCGCCCCGTTTTCCCAATGCCTTCGCCGAGGCGGTCCACACCGGTCTCAGCAAGCGGCCGCAGAAAGAACTGCCGTCGATGTATCTGTATGACGAAGTGGGCTCGGCGCTCTTCGAAGTCATCACCGCCTTGCCCGAATACGGCGTGACGCGCGCCGAGGAACGCGTGCTGAAAGACCACGCCACCGACATCGTCGCGGCCATGCCGGGCGACATCCAGGTCGCGGAACTGGGCAGCGGCAGCGGCCGCAAGACGCGCCGCATCCTCGAAGCGCTGTGTAAGAAACAGCCCACCGCTTACCATCCGATTGAAATTTCGCGCACCGCCCTGCAGTTGTGCCGGCGCGAACTGGGCGACATCGAACGGGTGTCGATCGTCGGACACGAGCGCGATTACCTCGCCGGCCTCTCCGAAGTCAGCGCGAAACGCAAGGACGGCGAGCGCCTGCTCGTGCTGTTCCTCGGCAGCACGATCGGCAATTTCGCGCGGCTCGCGGCGACGCGCTTCCTGTGCTCGATCCGCGGCATGCTCCAGCCCGGCGACGCGCTCCTGCTCGGCACCGATCTCATCAAACCGCTGCCGGTCCTGATCTCCGCCTATGACGATCCCATCGGTGTCACCGCCGCGTTCAACCTGAACATGCTGGCGCGCATCAATCGCGAATTGGACGGCGATTTCCCGATCGATGCCTTCGAGCACGTCGCGCGCTTCAATCCCGACGCACGCAGCATCGAAATGCATCTGCGTGCCAAGCGCGCGCTCACGGTGCAGGTGCGCGGCGCGGATCTGCGCGTCGGGTTCCGCGAGGGCGAGACGATCTGGACGGAAAGCAGCCACAAGTACGCGGCCGACGAAGTCGCGCCGATCGCCGCCGACGCGGGCTTCGAATGCACGCATCAGTGGCTCGACGAGGAATGGCAGTTCGCGGAAAGTTTGCTGGTGGCGCGTTAAGAGACGTCAGTCGGGAGGCGTGAAAGCGCGGCGTTCAGTGCTGTTCGAAGCGTTCGTAACGCTTCTCGACGTGACGCTCTTCGCTGTGGAATTCGGTGACGCGGGCATGCGGCGGTCCGCGCCGCAGCCACTCGAGCATCAGGTCGACCTGATTTGCCGCGCCCTGCACCACTGCCTCCACCGAGCCGTCCTCCAGATTGGCAACCCAGCCGCGCACGCCGAGCGCATGCGCGCGGCGCACTGTGTGATGACGAAAGCCGACACCCTGCACGACGCCTCGCACATGCACGTAATAGGTTTCGATTCTCGTATCCAGGTCTGGAACGGTCATCGCGCTGTCCCTTGTTTGCTGGTCATAGGCCGCATTGTAGACACGCGCGGCGGCGCGCGTCGCGGCCGGCCGACCAGCGGCGCTCAGCTCAGGCGGAACGGCTGCGCGACATCAGGGCTCTCGCCCGTGCGCGGACGCGGCACGCGCGGCAAGGTCACTTCGAACACGGTGCCGGTGTCATTGGTCGAACGCACGCGCACCTCGCCGCCGTGCATCTCCGCAATCTCTCGCGTGATGTAGAGCCCGAGTCCCAGCCCGCTCGATTCACTCTGCCGCCGGCCCGAACGGTACGGCGCGAAGATGGTCGGCAGGACGTCGGCGGGGATCGCACCGGCGTTCTGTACGGTGATGCTCACGCTGTCGGCGGAGCCGTCCAGGCGCACCTGGATGGCCGAGCCTTCGAGACCGTGCTGGAGCGCATTGCCGATCAGGTTCGAGAACACTTGCGAGAGGAGATCGCCGTCGCCCTGCAGCAGCGTGTCGCCCTGGCGCAGCACGAAGATGCGCCCCTTGCCCACGCGCGCCTCGTATTCATCGACGATGTTCTTCGCCAGCGTGTTGAGTTCGACCGCGCGCGGCTGCAAGGTCACGCGCCCGCCGCGCAGGCGCGCGAGGTTCAGCAGCTGATCGACCATGCGCACCATGCGCATGCCGCTCGATTTGATGCGCGTGCCGATGTTGGCGACATTCTCGTCCTGCACGAAACGCGCGAGATATTCCGCCGAGGCAATCACCGCCGACAGCGGCGTGCGCAAGTCATGACCGAGCACGGCCATCAGCATCTCGTTGGCGTCGAGCAGTTGCTGCACGGTGGCGAGCTGCGTCGCCAGCTGCTGCTTCTGCCGTTCCATCTGGATGAACACATCCACCTTCGAGTTCAGGATGCGCGAGTCGAACGGCTTGTAGAGGAAGTCCACCGCGCCCGCTTCGTAGCCACGGAACGTGCGGTTCGCTTCCTGCGCCGTGGCCGTGAGGAAGATGATCGGCACGTGCGCGGTGCGCGGGCTGCCGCGCATCAGTTCGGCAAGCTCGAAGCCATCCATGCCGGGCATATTGACGTCGAGGATCGCGAGCGCGACTTCGTGCTTCAGCAACAGTTCGAGCGCCGCCGGGCCGGACTCGGCCTTCAGCACCGAAAGATCCGGCCGCGCGAGGGATGCCTCGAGCGCCGTGATGTTGTTGCGGATGTCGTCGACGATCAGCACGTGGATGGGTTGCGTCATCGGGTGACTCCTTGCCTTGCCTGTGTCGTTGGCTGCGCTCGTTGGCGCATTCATCAATGTGCTCATTGACGCGCTCCCGGCGCCTTGCCCGTGCACTGCGCGAGCCGCAGCGCCATCTGGTCCAGCGTCAGCACGTCGCTCACATCGCCCTCGGCGATCGCCGCCTGCGGCATCGCGGGCGCGGTGGCCGTCACCGGGTCCTGCGCCCAGCACACGCCGCCCGCCGCGCGGATGGCGCGCGCACCGCGTGCGCCGTCGTCGTTCGCGCCCGACAGCACGATGCCGAGCAGCCGCTCACGCCAGGCATGCGCCGCCGATTCGAACAGCACGTCCACGGACGGCCGCGAAAAGCGCACCGGCGGATCCACCGACAAGGCGATCGACGGCGCCGCGCCGCCTTCCGCCTCAACCAGCATGTGATAGCCCGGCGGCGCGAAATACACGCGGCCCGGTGCGATCTCGTCCTTGTCGAACGGCTCCGCGATCTCGAGCGCACAGCGCGACGCGAACAGTCCGGGCAACAGGCTCGGCTGTCCCTGACGCACATGCACGACCACCAGCACCGGCGCCGCGAACGTCTCCGGCAAGGCAGGCAACAACTGGCTCAAGGCCTCGACGCCGCCCGCCGAGGCGCCGATCACGACCGCTTCGATGCGCTGCGCGTCGAACATCGTCACACCTTCTGGTAGAGCCGTTCGCGCGGATTGAAGTCCGCGAAACGATCGGCATGGGTCGAAAAGCGCAGGCTCTCCTTGCTGCCGAGACCGAGAAACCCGCGCCGCACGAGCGAGTCGCTGAACAGGCCGAGCGCGCGGTCCTGCAGCGCGCGATCGAAGTAGATCAGCACATTGCGGCACGACACCAGATGCGCTTCGAGGAACACGCTGTCGGTGGCGAGACTGTGATCCGCGAACACCACGCGCGACTTGAGCGCCTGCGAGAACTTCGCCGCGCCGTAAGCCGCGTGATAGTAGTCGGAGAGCGACCGCTTGCCGCCCGCCGCCAGATAGTTCTGGCTGAAGCCCGCCATGCGCTCCAGCGGATAGATGCCGCTTTCCGCCTGGCGCAGCGCCTCGGCGTTGATGTCGGTGGCGTAGAACACGGTGCGCTCGGCGATCTTCTCTTCCGCGAACAGCACCGCGAGCGACCACAGTTCCTCGCCGCTGCTGCACCCCGCCACCCAGACCTTGATGGACGGATACGTCTGCAAAATTGGCACGACCTGCTCGCGGATCGCGCGGAAGTATTGCGGGTCGCGGAACATCTCGCTCACCTGCACCGTCAGGTACTGGAACAGCCGCGCGAACAGCGCCGGGTCGCGCAGGATGCGCTCCTGCAGATGCGACAGCGTCGGCACGTTGAAATCATGCACGGCCTGCGCGAGCCGGCGCCTCAGCGAACTCACCGAGTAATGCCGGAAGTCGTGCTGATAGCGCAAGTAGATCGCTTCCAGAATCAGCTTCAGTTCGATGTCGAACGTCGCTTCTTCCTCGTTCCTGGCGTCGTTCATTGCAGAGGTTGGTCCGGTCATCGCTGGCGCAACCACACGCGGCACAACGACACGAGCTTATCCACGTCGATGGGCTTCGATATGTAATCGTCCGCACCCGCCTCGAGACATTTCTGGCGATCGCTCTGCATGGCCTTCGCGGTCAGCGCGATGATCGGCAGGCGTGCGTGCTCCGAGCGCTTGCGGATTTCGGTCATCGCGGTGAGGCCGTCCATCTCCGGCATCATGATGTCCATCAGCACGAGGTCGATGTCATTGCGGCGCGCCAGCGCCTCGAGCGCCTCGCGGCCGTTGCGGGCGATTTCGAGCGTCGCGCCCAGCGGCTCGATCACACGCGACAGCGCGAAGATGTTGCGCACGTCGTCTTCGGCCAGCAGGATGGTACGGCCTTCGAACACGTCGTCGCGCTGGCGCGCCGCGCGCAGCATGCGTTGCTGCTCGGGCGGCAGCGCGCTCTCGACACTGTGCAGGAACAGCGTGACTTCGTCGAGCAGACGCTCCGGCGACTTTGCGCCCTTGATGATGATCGATTTCGAATAGCGGCGCAGGCGCTGTTCTTCTTCCTGCGACAGCAGCCGCCCGGTGTAGACGATGACCGGCGGCGCCGCGACCCCGCCTGTCGTGGACACGCGTTCCAGCAGTTCATAGCCGGAGCCGTCGGGCAGCGCGAGATCCATGACGATGCAGTCGAACACGCCGCGCTGCATTTCATCGAGCGCCTCGGCAATCGAGCCTGCTTCGACGATCGCCACCGTTTCGCTCGCAAGCAGCGCGTGGATGCTCTGGCGCAGCGCCGGATCGTCCTCGATCACGAGCACGCGGCGCACACCCTGCGACGAACGCGCCTCCAGCTTGCGGATGGCGTTGGCGAGATCGTCGCGCGCACTCGGCTTGAGCGTGTAGCCGATGGCGCCGAGATGCAGCGCGACATCGGCGTGATCCGTCGCGGACACGATGTGAATCGGGATATGGCGCGTGAGCGGATCGTGCTTGAGCCATTCGAGCACCGTCAGGCCGGACTGGTCCGGCAAGCCGATGTCGAGCAGGATGCCGTTCGGCTGCAGCGAGCGCGCGAGTTCCACGCCTTGCGTCGCGGTGGCGGCGTGCACGCAGTCGAATTCGAGTTCGTGCGCCAGATCGTAGAGGATGTGCGCGAACGGCTGATCGTCTTCGATGACCAGGATCACGCGGTCGGGATGGCGCCGCAGCGCGCGGTCGTCGGCGATGCCCACGGCTTCCGGGAACGTGGCGACGGGTTGCACCGGATTGGGCGCCGGAATGGACACCGGCATGGGCGCGGGGACAACCGGCGCATTCAGCGCCGCTTCCGGCTCGCCCAGCGGACCTGCCGTTTCCAGCTTCGCCGTGACGGTGCCTTCGCGCGCGGTCATCGGCAGGGTGACGGAGAACACACTGCCGCGGCTTAGTTCGCTCGATACCGCTACGGAACCGCCCAGCAGACGCGAGAACTCCCGCGAGATCGACAACCCCAGGCCGCTGCCGCCATATCTGCGGCTCGTGGTGCCGTCGGCCTGCTGGAACGCCTGGAAGATCAGGTCCTGCTTGTCGCGCGCAATGCCGATGCCGGTGTCGCGCACCTCGAAGCGCAGCGCGTTGTCGCCCGAACGCTGCACCGCGACCGTGACGCTGCCGCGCTCGGTGAACTTGAACGCGTTCGACAGCAGATTGCGCAAGACCTGCAACAGCCGCTGGCTGTCGGTGACGAAGTAATCCGGCACGCCCGCGCCACGCTCGGTGAGAAACTCCAGTCCCTTGCTGCCGGCCACCGGCATGAAGGATTGCTTGAGCGCATCCAGGATGGAATCGACGGCGGCGGGCGCGAACTGCACGTCCATCTGCCCGGCTTCGACCTTCGACAAATCCAGAATGTCGTTGATCAATGCGAGCAGGTCGCTGTTCGACGAGTGGATGGTCGCCGCGTAGCGCACCTGTTCGTCCGACAGATTGCCCTGCTTGTTGTCCTGCAGGAGCTTGGCGAGGATCAGCGAGCTGTTGAGCGGCGTGCGCAATTCGTGCGACATGTTGGCGAGGAATTCCGACTTGTACTGGCTCGCGCGCTCCATTTCCAGTGCGCTGGCCGTCAGTTCCTGCTGGGCCTGCAACAGTTCCGCCTTCTGCCGCTCCAGATGTTGCGTATGTTCTTCGAGCTGCACGTTGGTCTGTTCGAGCTCGGCCTGCTGCTGTTCGAGCCGCGCCTGCGAATCCTGCAACGCACGGCCGCGTTCTTCCAGTTCCTCGTTCGACACGCGCAGTTCTTCCTGCTGCACCTGCAATTCCTCGCTCTGGCGCTGCGTTTCCTCCAGCAGTTCGACCAGGCGCGCACGATAGCGCGATGAGCGCAGCGCCATGCCGATCGGCTCCGACGCCATATCGAGGAGCGCGCGGGCATCGTCAAAACGGCCCTCATTGCCGACGAAACCGAGTTCCAGCGCGCCCGCCGCCTCGCCGTCGGCGAACAGCGGCGCGATCACGACGCGCGTCGCCGCCGCCGAGCCCAGCGCCGAGCCGGCTTTCAGATAGTGAGACGACGCGTCGCGCAATTCGAGCGGACGCCCTTCGATGATCGCCTGGCCGACCAGCCCCTCGCCGCGCGCAATGCGGCGCGGCGCGCTATCGTCTTCCGGCAGCGCCCAGCCTGCGACCCGCACCAGCGCGTCGCCGTCGAGCGCATAGACCACGCCGACCTTCGCATCCACGTACGGGACAATCGAACGCAGGATGCTCACGCCGATCGAAGCGGGAGACTGCTCGCCGCGCAATTGCAGGCCGAGCTGCACGATGCCCTGTTGCAGCCAGGCGGTGCGTTGTACCGCGAGCCGCGATTTGATATACAGGTGCGCCACCGCCGCAAGCACGAGCAGCACGAGAATGCCCATCGCGCGGTTGAGTTGCAGCACGTCGTGGCTGGCGCTTGGATCGGCGACGGAAAATACATATCCCGCGATCATCAGCGCCGAGGAAGCCACCGCGGTGACGATCGGCACCGACGGCCGGTCCACCCAGACGCACATCACGACCGGCAGCATGTAGAACACCCAGATTGCGACGCGCATCGGCGTCAGCACGTCGATGGCAAACACCACGGCGAGCGTGATCCCGATCGCGAAATAGATCCAGGAAGAGAGGTTCCGAGTGGCTTGAGGCATCGTTCACCGGTTATGTTCGAGTTTTGCGCGACGCTCGCGCCGGTAGCAGGCACGGACCATAGCATGCCGCGCAAGGCCTTGTCACATCGGGCTCCGCGGCTCGAAAGGCCTGCTGTCCGGCGCGGCAGATGTTACAAAACACCGCCGCAGGCGCATTTTCAACGAGGTAAGAATGACTGATTTTTCCGGCTCCCGCGTGCTTGTCACCGGCGCTTCGGGGTTCGTCGGGTCCGCGGTTGCGCGGCTCGCCATCGAACGCGGCTTCGACGTGCGCGTGCTCGTGCGCAAGACCAGCCCGCGCAAGAACGTCGAGTCGCTGAACGCGGAAATCGTGGTCGGCGACATGCGCGACGAGGCCTCGATGCGCGCCGCGCTCAAGGACGTGCGCTTCCTGTTCCACGTCGCGGCCGATTACCGCATCTGGGCGCCGGACCCAAGCGAGATCGAACGCGCCAATCTCGAAGGCACCGAGGCCACAATGCGCGCCGCACTGGCGGAAGGCGTGGAGCGCATCGTCTATACGAGCAGCGTCGCGACGCTCAAGGTGACGAGTTCGGGCGCCATCGCCGACGAAACCATGCCTTCGAACCCGCAGAGCACCATCGGCGCCTACAAGCGCAGCAAGGTGCTGGCGGAACGCGCGGTCGAACGCATGGTCGCGCAGAACGCGTTGCCGGCCGTGATCGTCAATCCGTCCACGCCGATCGGACCGCGCGACGTGCGTCCCACGCCGACCGGGCGCATCATCGTGGAAGCGGCGACGGGCAAGATTCCGGCTTTCGTCGACACGGGCCTCAATCTCGTCCACGTCGATGACGTCGCCAACGGCCATTTCCTGGCGCTGGAACGCGGGCGGATCGGCGAGCGCTACATATTGGGCGGCGAGAACCTGCCCCTGCAGCAGATGCTCACGGATATCGCGGGTTTCGTCGGCCGCAAGCCGCCAACCATCAAACTGCCGCGCGGGCCGCTGTATCCCGTCGCGATCGGCGCGGAACTGTTCGCCAAGTTCAGCGGCAAGGAACCGATGGTGACCGTCGACGCACTACGTATGTCGAAGAACAAGATGTACTTCACCTCGGCGCGCGCCGAAAGCGAACTCGGCTATCGCGCGCGGCCGTACCGCGAGGGACTGAAGGACGCGCTCGACTGGTTTCGCACGAACGGATATCTCACGGTGTGAAGCATCGCATCATTTCGTGAAACGGCCCGGCACGCGGCGCTGGCGGCAAACATTGCAGGTCTTCTATAAGACTTGAAAAATGTTAAGTTGTTGATAAAGCAAGAAAAACGCCTGTTTTTGCGGTTTTCACGGGGCTGCTTTCACACGCGAGCCACGCAATTTCAGGCAGAATAGCGGTTTGTTGCCGGAGGGGTCATTCAGGCCGGCGGTTTTTTCCAACCCGTTTTCGGATGTCGAGACAAGCGATGAGTAATCAGCAACCCACCATCATCTATACCCTGACCGACGAAGCTCCGCTGCTCGCAACCAGCGCCTTTCTGCCGATCATCCGTACTTTCGTGGCGCCGGCCGGCGTCAATGTCGAGACCAGCGACATTTCGGTCGCGGCCCGCATTCTCGGCGAATTCCCCGAATTCCTGACCGATGAGCAGAAAGTCCCCGACAACCTCGCCGAGCTCGGCCGCCTGACCCAGCTCGACGACACCAACATCATCAAGCTGCCGAACATCAGCGCCTCGCAGCATCAGCTGACGAGCGCGATCAAGGAACTCCAGTCGAAGGGCTACAAGCTGCCCAACTTTCCGGAAGAGCCGAAGAACGACGAGGAAAAGGCCATTCGCCAGCGCTATTCCAAGTGTCTCGGCTCGGCGGTGAACCCGGTGCTGCGCGAAGGCAATTCGGACCGCCGCGCGCCGCTCGCCGTCAAGAACTATGCGAAAAAGCACCCGCACAGCATGGGCGAGTGGAGCATGGCTTCGCGCACGCACGTCGCGCACATGAAGCATGGCGACTTCTATCACGGCGAAAAGTCGATCACGAACGACAAGGCCCGCGAAGTCCGCATGGAACTCGTCACGAAGGGCGGCGAGACCATCGTCCTCAAGCCGAAGGTCAAGCTGCAGGACGGCGAGATCGTCGACAGCATGTTCATGAGCAAGAAGGCGCTGGTCGAGTTCTATGAAGACCAGATGGAAGACGCGCGCAAGACCGGCGTGATGCTGTCGCTGCACGTAAAGGCGACCATGATGAAGGTGTCGCACCCGATCGTCTTCGGTCACGCCGTGAAGGTGTTCTACAAGGACGCGTTCGCCAAGCACGCCAAGCTGTTCGAGGAACTCGGCATCAACGTCAACAACGGTCTCGTGGATCTGTATTCGAAGATCGAGACGCTGCCGGAATCGCAGCGCGACGAAGTCATCCGCGACATGCACGCGTGCCACGAGCATCGTCCGGCGCTGGCCATGGTGGATTCGGCCAAGGGCATCTCGAACCTGCACGCGCCGAACGACGTGATCGTCGACGCATCGATGCCCGCGATGATCCGCGCCGGCGGCAAGATGTGGGGCGCCGATGGCCGTCCGCAAGACACGAAGTGCCTGATTCCGGAAAGCACCTTCGCCCGCATCTATCAGGAAATCATCAACTTCTGCAAGACCAACGGCGCGTTCGACCCGAAGACCATGGGCACGGTGCCGAACGTCGGCCTGATGGCGCAGAAGGCCGAAGAGTACGGCTCGCACGACAAGACCTTCGAGATTCCGCAGGACGGCACCGCGCGCATCGTCGACAACGCGACGAACGAAGTCATCGAAGCGCTCACGCAGCAAGTGGAACAGGGCGACATCTGGCGCATGTGCCTCGTGAAGGACGCGCCGATCCGCGACTGGATCAAGCTCGCCGTCACGCGCGCGAAAAACTCGGGCATGCCGGCCGTGTTCTGGCTCGACCCGTATCGTCCGCACGAGAACGAACTCATCAAGAAGGTCGAGACCTACCTCAAGGACTATGACCTGACGGGCCTCGAGATCCACATCATGTCGCAAGTGCGTGCGATGCGTTACACGCTCGAACGCGTGATCCGCGGCATGGACACCATCTCGGTGACCGGCAACATCCTGCGCGACTACCTCACCGACCTGTTCCCGATCATGGAACTCGGCACCAGCGCGAAGATGCTGTCCATCGTCCCGCTGATGGCCGGCGGCGGCCTGTATGAAACGGGCGCGGGCGGCTCGGCGCCGAAGCACGTGCAGCAGCTCGTGCAGGAAAACCACCTGCGCTGGGATTCGCTGGGCGAATTCCTGGCGCTGGCGGTGTCGCTCGAAGAACTCGGCATCAAGAACGACAACGCGCGTGCGAAGCTCGTCGCGAAGGCGCTGGATGCCGCCACCGGCAAGCTGCTCGACAACAACAAGAGCCCGTCGCCGAAAACCGGCCAGTTGGATAACCGCGGCAGCCAGTTCTATCTCGCGATGTACTGGGCGCAGGAACTGGCATCGCAGTCGGAAGATCGCGAACTGGCTCAACGCTTTGCGCCGCTCGCGAAGACGCTTGCTGACAACGAGCAGAAGATCATCGACGAACTGAACGCGGTGCAGGGCAAGGAAGCGGATATCGGCGGCTACTACCAGCCGGACGAGCAGAAGCTTGCCGCCGTCATGCGTCCGAGCAAGACGCTCAACGCCGCGCTGGAGCAGGCGGCCAGCGCGAAGTAAGGCAGTATCAAGGCAGTGCCGGCGTATCCGCGTCATGCGGATGCGCTTCCGCTGGACCGGCCTCCCGAAAGGGTCGCCGGTCCTGTTTTTTGTGGCGGCGGAAAGTGTCGCGTTATCCGCACGTTCGGAGCAATTGGTTACAACCTGCATCGGCCTCGCCAAAGACGAGCGGGTAGAATCGGTGCCTCGCCGCAAGCTCGCAAGTCAAAGACACCATTCGCATGAACCTACACGACCAGCTCGGCGCGCTGGAGTCGAGCCTCGACACGCTCCTTCAGACCGCCTCCGCTTCTGCTTCTGCCTCAGTTACCGCTTCTGCCGTCGAACCCCGCGAAGCCGCCGACAGCGCTCCCGCCGAACCGCCCGCGCTGAACCGCGACGCCTCCGCACCCGCTGAACCGCCCGCGCTGAACGAAGCGCCGAGGCTCGTCGTGTCGCGGCCGGATCGCGACGCCATCGAAATGACGATTGCGGGCAAAACGGTCAAGCTGGGGCCGGAAGGGGTATCGGAACTGATCGAAGAGCTCTCGAACGTGCGCGCCTCGATGACGCCTGAACAGCCCGCCGGGATTGCGCCGGGCTGGCGCTTCGCCGCGACCAAGAACCCGGTCATGGCGACGCAGAAATACGCCAACGGCGACCGCCTGCTGGTCCTGCGTCACGGCGGACACGGCTGGGTGCCGTTCACGTTTTCGCCTAATATGGTCGTCGAGCTGTACGCCATGCTGACGAAGAAGTAAGGCGGCTTCGTCGCGAAGCCGCCCGGTATACGGGATTTACAAACCTTCCTGCGTCGGCGCCTGCACCCGCGCCTTCCACTGCCCGCCCTTCCCGCTCCAGTAACGCACGGCCGAGCCGATCGTCGCGCTGACATAGAACAGCGCGACCAGCGGCAGCAGCGGCGCCCACAGCAGCGACCTGCGGTAGTAACGCAACATCGGCCCGTAGGCGATGCACATCAGCGCCCAGGCCACGCACGCGGGCCAGGCGCGCGCGCCCATCGCCAGGGACAGCAGCGGCGGCGCCAGATAGATGACCACCATGCCAATCACCGTGCCGATCAGCAGCAACGGCGAGTAACGCAACTGCGTGAACGCCGTGCGCGCGATCATGTTCCAGACGTCGCGCCAGCTGTCGTAGGGACGCAGCGATTCGCTGGTCTGGGCCAGATCGAGACGGATCGGACGCGCGGCGTTGCGGCCGAAGCGATGCTTGATGCGCTCGGCGAGACTGCAATCGTCGATCAGTTCCTGACGGATCGATTCGATCCCGCCCGCCTCGGCCAGCGCCGAACGCCGCACCAGCATGCAGCCGCCCGCAGCACCGGAAGTGGCCTTGCGCACGTCGTTCACCCAGGCAAACGGATAAAGCTTCGCAAAGAAGAACACGAAGGCCGGAATCAGCGCCTTTTCCCACAGCGAATCGCAGCGCAGGCGGACCATCAGCGACACCAGATCGCGGTCTTCGAGAATCGTGCGCGCGACGAGTTGCGTGGCGGCATCGGCGGGATGGTGGATGTCGGCGTCGGTGAGGAGCAGATATTCGGCGGGCAGCCCGAGCGAATCAATCGCGCCGATGCCCTGCGACTGCGCCCACACCTTGCCCGACCAGCCCGGCGGCAGCGGCTGCGCGGTCAGCACGGTCAGGCGGTCTTCGAGCCCGAGATCGCGGGCGGCGGCGAGGGCGACGCCCGCGGTGTCGTCGGTGCTGTGGTCATCGACGACGATCACGTGGAACGCGCCCGCATAGTCCTGCTTGAGCAGCGAGCCGACCGCGCGGCCGATGACATCGGCTTCGTTGCGCGCCGGCACCACCGCGACGAGCGCCGGCCACGCGCCGCGCCGCGCGATCTCCGCGCTGCCGACGGCGTGAATGGTCGTACCGGACAACGCCGGCGCGGGCTCGGCGCGCCAGAACCCGCCGCGCGCGAACAGCAGCACGAGCCAGATCAGGAGGGACAGCCAGGCAATCAGTAGCATGTTTCAGGTGTTTAGCTGGGGTAAGAACGGGAAAAGCAAGGCGGAGCGGTTTCAACCGGCTCCTGACGGGACGACGCGGGCGTTGCGCGACCGGCACGAGGGGCAGGCCGGCGCGTGGATGCGCTTTAAAACGCCACCCGGCACGGCCGCGCCTGACCGAAAGCGACCGACAGTCTACTGGGTTCTGAAAAGCGCCGTATTTGCGTGCGCCGCGGCGCGCCGTCGGCCATGGCAGGCAGTGAGCGCCCGAAAAGGGAACGCGTTAGAATACGCGGTCAACTTAGGCGCGCAGACCCATCCCCAACATGTCTTTTTTTCCGGTCTGCTGTTTTGGTTATTGCGCCGTTTGTCAAGTGTCGGGTTAAACAGTCGTCACGCAACCTGAATTGCTGGAAAAGCGCGCCGGAATCATGCGAGCTCGCCGCCGGCCAACCCCGAAACCCGCGTCAGTCGGAGTTCGTTCGAATATGCGTATCATCCTTGCTCAACCCCGCGGCTTTTGTGCGGGCGTGGTCCGTGCGATCGAGATCGTCGATCGGGCCCTCGAACGGCATGGCGCACCCGTCTATGTGCGTCATGAGATCGTTCACAATCGTCATGTGGTCGACAATCTGCGCAGCAAGGGTGCACGCTTCGTCGAGGAACTGGACGAAGTGCCTCACGGCGCGGTAGCCATCTTCAGCGCGCACGGCGTGGCGCGCAGCGTCGAGAAAGATGCCGACGCACGCGGTCTCGACGTGCTCGACGCCACCTGCCCGCTCGTCACCAAGGTTCACGTGCAGGGGCGGCAATATGTCTCGCAGGGCCGCACGCTGATCCTGATCGGCCACGCCGGACATCCGGAAGTGGAAGGCACCATCGGCCAGATTCCGGGCAAGGTGGTGCTGGTGCAGAGCGAGGCGGAAGTCGAGAAGCTGACGCTCGACATCGATACCCCGGTGGCGTACGTCACGCAAACCACGCTGTCAGTGGACGACACGCGCGGCATCATCGACGCGCTGCAGCGCCGTTTTACGGATATCGTCGGGCCGGATACGCGCGATATCTGTTACGCGACGCAAAACCGGCAGGCCGCGGTGCGCGAGCTATCGGATCAGGTGGACGTGTTGCTCGTTGTGGGCGCCACCAATAGTTCCAATTCGAACCGTCTGCGGGAAATCGGCGCCGAAAGCGGCGTGCCGAGCTACCTCGTGGCGGACGGTTCGGAGATCAGGCCGGAATGGTTCGCCGACGTGCAGACAGTCGGCATCACCGCGGGCGCATCGGCGCCTGAAGAAATGGTCAAACATGTGATCGATGCCCTGCGCGCGTTCGGACCCGTCGAAGTCACGACGATGAACGGCCGCGAGGAAAAGGTCGAATTCAAACTCCCCGCGAAGCTCATGCAACCGCTCGCCGCCGTCGCGGCCACGGCCATTCGCGAAGAATAAGGAGAGCAGGCAATTGTCTATTCCCATGCTTCAGAAGGCGCGTGTCGGCGCCTACATTTTCAAGCAGCACTTGAGCCGCAACAAGCGCTATCCGCTCGCGCTGATGCTCGAACCGCTGTTCCGCTGCAATCTCGCCTGTAACGGCTGCGGCAAGATCGACTATCCGGATCCGATCCTGAACCAGCGCCTGTCGCTGGAAGAGTGTCTCGGCGCGGTCGACGAGTGCGGCGCGCCGGTCGTTTCCATTGCAGGCGGCGAGCCGCTGCTGCACAAGGAAATGCCGCAGATCGTCAAGGGCATCATGGCGCGCAAGAAGTTCGTGTATCTCTGCACGAACGCGCTGCTGATGGAAAAGAAGATGGACGACTACGAGCCGAGCCCGTATTTCGTCTGGTCCGTCCACCTGGACGGCGACCGCGAGGCGCACGATCACTCGGTGTCGCAGCCGGGCACGTATGACAAGGCGGTCGCGGCCATCAAGGAAGCGAAGCGCCGTGGCTTCCGCGTGAACATCAACTGCACGCTGTTCAACGACGCCGAGCCGGAACGTGTGGCGAAGTTCTTCGACACGCTGGGCCCGATCGGCGTGGACGGGATCACGGTGTCGCCGGGCTACGCGTATGAACGCGCGCCGGACCAGCAGCACTTCCTGAACCGCGACAGGACCAAGACGCTGTTCCGCGAAATTTTCAAGCGCGGCAACAACGGCAAGAACTGGTCGTTCAGCCAGTCGACGCTGTTCCTCGACTTCCTCGCGGGCAATCAGACGTATGAATGCACGCCGTGGGGCAACCCGGCGCGCACGGTGTTTGGCTGGCAGAAGCCGTGCTATCTGGTCGGCGAAGGCTACGTGAAGACCTTCAAGGAGCTGATGGAAACCACCGACTGGGACAAGTACGGCACGGGCAAGTACGAGAAGTGCGCGGACTGCATGGTCCACTGCGGCTTCGAAGCGACGGCCGTGATGGACACGGTGGCGCATCCGCTCAAGGCGGCGAAGATCGCGCTGCGAGGTCCGCGTACGACGGGCGCGTTCGCGAAGGACCTGCCGTTCGACAAGCAGCGCCCGGCTGAATACGTGTTCTCGAAGCATGTGGAGATCAAGCTGGAAGAGATCGGACGCATGCAGAAGAACAAGGGCGCGAAAACGGCGGCTGTGGCGAATTAAGGCGGCTGCGTACTCGTCAGAGTGGAAGGCGGATGACGATGAGTCATCCGCCTTTTTTCGTTTCTTTCGCTTTCTGGTTTTGAGCGCGTTCCAGTCTTCGAGGCTCACGGGTTTGAATGGGTCGATATGAAACAGAACACTTCCCCGCAACTCCTCAAGCGGCGAGAGAGTCCTTGCTCGCCCAAGGCTCGCTGGTTTTACGCTGTTCAAACTCAGACTTTGCAACTGCTCCTCCAAGACTCCGATTAGAACCATTCCGAACAAAGTCTAAGAGAACTGTTTCGTCGTTTATGGTGGCAAGCGCGTCATAAATTGTGCGAGAGACGCAAAACAAAAACGCGACGGCTCATCACCGTCGCGTTCTCTTCAACACCGAAGCAGCCCCTCACCTCAACAACACTTCCCCGCCCCCGTCCCGTACCTCGCTTCCTGCCGCTCGCGAAAAAACTCCGCATACGACATCACCGCCTGGTCAGGATGCGTCGCCTGCATGTGCGTGACGTAGGCATCGTAGTCCGGCATCCCGACCATCAGGCGCATTGCCTGGCCGAGATACCGTCCCGCTTGTCGAAGATCGTCGAACATCACCGCGTCCTCAATGTCCCGAGCGCACTGCCGCGCCCGCACCCGAAGGCATCGGCTCGAACGGCGTTTCGCGCACCGTCGGACGGGCTTCGCGACGCGCACGCAGCACCGCCATCACGCCGTACACCGCGATGCTCAACACCACGAAGATGAACAGGCCCGCAAGCGCCGCATCGACATAGTCATTGAAGATGATCCGCTGCATCTCCGGCAGCGACTTGGCCGGCGCCATCACCTTACCCGCGTCGTAGGCGTCGCGCAGCTTGCCGGCGTGAGCGAGGAAACCGATCTTCGGATTGGCATCGAAGATCTTCTGCCAGCCCGCGGTCAGCGTGCAGATCAGCAGCCATGCGGCCGGCACGAGCGTCACCCATGCATAACGCTCGCGCTTCATCTTGAACAGCACAACAGTGCCGAGGATCAACGCGATACCCGCGAGCATCTGGTTCGAGATGCCGAACAACGGCCACAACGTATTGATGCCGCCGAACGGATCGACCACGCCCTGATACAGGAAGTAACCCCAGGCGGCCACGCACAGCGCCGTCGCGATCAGGTTGGCCGGCAGCGATTCCGTGCGGCGCAGCGCCGGATGGAACGTGCCGAGCAGGTCTTGCAGCATGAAGCGGCCGGCACGGGTGCCCGCATCGACGGCCGTCAGGATGAACAGCGCCTCGAACAGGATGGCGAAGTGATACCAGAACGCCATCATCGCCTCGCCGCCGATCACCTGGTGAAGAATGTGCGCCATGCCGACCGCGAGCGTCGGCGCGCCGCCGGCCCGCGCGACGATGGTGGTCTCGCCCACCGCCTTCGCCGTCGAGGTCAGCATGTCCGGCGTCAGCATGAAGCCCCATCCCGATACCGTCTGCGCGACCGCTTCCGGCGTGCTGCCCAGCAGCGCGGCCGGGCTGTTCATCGCGAAGTAGATGCCCGGCTCGATCACGCAGGCGGCGACCAGCGCCATGATGGCGACGAACGATTCCATCAGCATCGCGCCATAGCCGATGAAGCGCATGTTGATTTCGTTGTCGATCATCTTGGGCGTCGTGCCCGACGAGATCAGCGCATGAAAACCCGATACGGCGCCGCATGCGATCGTGATGAAGAGGAACGGGAACAGATTGCCCGACCACACCGGACCGCTGCCGTCGACGAACTTTGTGAACGCCGGCATCTTCAGTTCGGGCGCGACGATCAGGATGCCGATCGCGAGGCCCACGATGGTGCCGATCTTGAGGAAGGTCGAGAGATAGTCGCGCGGCGCGAGCAGCAGCCACACCGGCAGGACGGAAGCGATAAAGCCATAGCCGACCAGGATCCACACGAGCTGCGTGCCGGTGAACGTGAACCACGGCGCGATGGCCGGCGAAGCAGCGACGTGTCCGCCGAACGTGATCGCGAGCATCAGCAGCACGAAGCCGACGATGGACACTTCGCCGATCCGTCCCGGACGGATATAGCGCGTGTACAGGCCCATGAAAATCGCGATGGGAATCGTCGCCGCAACGGTAAAGGTGCCCCACGGCGAATTCGTCAGCGCCTTCACGACGATCAGCGCAAGCACCGCGAGAATGATCACCATGATGAGGAACGTGCCGAACAGCGCGATCACGCCCGGCACGGTGCCGAGTTCCATCTTGATGAGATCGCCGAGCGAGCGTCCGTCGCGGCGCGTCGAGATGAACAGGATCACGAAGTCCTGCACCGCGCCCGCGAACACGACGCCGGCCAGAATCCACAGCATGCCGGGCGTGTAGCCCATCTGCGCGGCCAGCACCGGACCGACCAGCGGACCCGCACCCGCGATGGCCGCGAAGTGATGTCCGAACAGCACGTATTTGTTGGTGGGAACGTAATCGAGGCCGTCGTTGTGACGAACGGCGGGCGTCATGCGCAGGCCGTCGAGTTGCAGCACCTTGCCCGCAATGAAACGCGAATACAGCCGGTAAGCGATGAGATAGACACAGACCGCCGCGATGACGATCCACAGTGCGCTGATGCGTTCGCCGTGCGCGAGCGCGATGGTGCCGAATGCGAACGCGCCCAGCAGCGCGAGCGCAATCCAGACCAGGAATCCTGAAGCCCGATTCATGGCGTCTCCTTGTTTGTATGACCTTGGGAGCCAGGCTCCGTGGTCGTGCCATGCGCCACGATGACGCATTGGGCGGTAGTATTCGCTTTCGCCGGAACGCTTACAAGCGCATGACTACGTACGCGCGCTGCGTGCCTTCACGTAGCGGAAAACCCTGTTGCAATGAATCTCAAGGTCAAAATCTTCCTGCTCGCCATCGTGCCGTTCGCGCTCGCGATCGGCGGCATCACCTACGGCGTGCGGCAGCAGGCGCAGTCGCTCGCGCAGGTTCAGCACGCCACCACGCAGGCCGCGTACGTCTCGAGCAAGGAAATCGAGCTGCGGCATTACGTCGAGATCGCGAAGAGCACGATCGCGCCGTTCTATGACCCGCCCCCCGGCGACCCGCGCAGCGACGAAGAACGCCGCCGCCTCGCACTCGACGCGCTGCAACGGCTCGACTTCGGCCAGGACGGCTATTTCTTCGTCTACACGATGCACGGCCTGTCACTGATGCATCCGCGCCAGCCCGATCTCGTCGGCCGCGATCTATGGCTGATGCGCGATCCCAACGGCGCACTGACCATTCAGGAACTCGTCCGCCAGGCGTCGCAAGGCGGAGGCTATGTGCGCTACCTGTGGCGCAGGCCATCGACGGGATTGCTCGCGCCCAAGCTCGGCTATGTCGTGCCGCTCGAACGCTGGGGCTGGATGATCGGCACCGGCATCTATCTCGAAGACGTGGAAACGACGCTCGCGCGCATCGACGACCGCGCCGCCTCGAATATCGCGCGCACGCTGACGTGGATCGGCGTCATTGCGCTGGCCGCGCTCGCCGTCATCGCGATCTGCGCCGCCGTGCTCAACATCAGCGAGCACCGCAGCGCCGACGCCAAGCTCAGGCGCCTCGCGCGGCAAGTGGTGGAATCGCAGGAACAGGAACGCGCGCGCCTCTCGCGCGAATTGCACGACGGCATCAGCCAGATGCTGGTATCGGTGAAGCTGCTGCTCGAATCGGCGCTGGCCCGCTTCGAACGCAGCGCGGCGCGCGAACCCACCGCGGAAGCCGCGCTCTCGACCGGTCTCGGGCGGCTCGCCGGGACGCTGCGCGAAGTGCGGCGCATCTCCCACGCGCTGCGCCCCGCGATGCTCGACGACCTCGGCCTCGCCGCCGCGCTCGAACAACTCGCGCGCGAATCGAACGGTCAGGACGGCATCGAAGTGCTTTTCGACTCGACCGGCACGGGCGAAAGCCTGCCGGACACTGTCAACACCGTGCTGTTCCGGATCGCACAAGAAGCGCTCAACAACATCACGCGGCACGCCAAGGCGTCGCGCGCGCAATTGACGCTTGCCGTCGCGAGGCACGCGGTGACGCTCGACATCACGGACAACGGCGTCGGCTTCGACGTGCCCGCCGTGCTGTCCGATCCCATGCGCGGCCTCGGCCTGCGCAACATGCGCGAGCGGCTCGATACACTGGGCGGTGCGCTGCGCATCGACTCGCAACTGGGCCGTACGGTCATCGTCGCGAGCGTGCCGCTGCCGCTCGCCGCACCCAATCTCCAAGGACACGCCGATGAGCGCTGAACCCGCCCGCCTGATTCTCGTCGACGATCATCCGCTGGTGCGCGACGGCCTGCGCGCGCGCCTCGATTCCGTACCGCATCTGCGGGTGATCGGCGAAGCGGGCAATGGCCCGGATGCACTGGCCCTCGCCGCCGACGAGGCGAATCCGCCCGATCTCGTGCTGATGGACGTGGGCATGGCGGGCATGAGCGGGATCGAGCTGGCGGCGCGCTTCCACGAGCGCTTTCCGGACATTCGCGTGCTGATGTTGTCGATGCACGACAACGTGGAGTACGTCATGCAGGCAGTGCGCGCGGGCGCGAGCGGCTATGTGCTGAAGGATTCGCCGGCGACGGAAATCATCCAGGCCATCGACGCGGTGCTCGCCGGCCGGACCTTCTTCAGCGCCGGCGTGGCGGCGCGCATGATCCAGGCACGTTCAATGCAAACCCCGCTCGAACGCCTGACGCCGCGCGAACTCGAGATTCTCGACGCGCTGGCGCAAGGCCTCTCGAGCAAGCAGATCGCGCAACAGCACGGGCTGTCGGTGCGCACGGTAGAAACGCACCGGCTGAATTTGAAGCGCAAACTGGATATAGACGGCCAGGCCGAGCTGATCAAGTTCGCGGTAGAGCACCGCCGACGCTAGCGCGTCAGCCCGCCGAACGGGCGTTGTGCTCGGCGAGGAACTTGATCAGGGCATCGACGCCGCCCTTCTGCAACTGCCCCGCGAATTGTTGCTGATAGACCTGGATGAGCCACGCGCCCATCATGTCGATGTCATAGATTTTCCAGCCCTGCGGGGTCTTCTGCAGACGGTAGCGCACCGGGTTGTCGCCGCCCGTGGAGATGACGTGCGATTCGACCACCGTGTCCTTGGTATTGGCATCGATGTTGGGCGAGTCGAACTTGAATTTCACTTCCTGGTCGCGCAGTTGCGACAGGGACGCCGCGTAGGTGTGGACCAGCAGCGTCTGGAACTGGTCATACAGCTGCTTCTGTTGCTCGGGCGTGGCGCTGGCCCAGGCCTTGCCCACCGCGATGCGCGTCGTGCGCTGGAAGTCGGTGGCGGGCAGGAAGCGGGTCTGGACGAGCTGCGTGATCTTCGCCATGTCGCCGCCGCGCGCCTGCGGGTCGGCCTTCATCGCGTCGACCGTGCCCTCCACCGCGTTCCTGACGACGGCATCGGGACTCGTTTGTGCGGCTGCCTCGCCCGTGAAGGCCACCGAGGCAAGGAGGAAAGCGAAGCAAATGGACAGATAGCGTTTCATGGCACCCGTTCTCTGATCTGGTTTGTTGGCGTGGGCTCTACGGCCCTGGACGTTGCACAAGGCTGCCGCCGGCTGGTGCAGCAAGTATATCGACACCGCAGCGCCGCGACAGTTCAAGCGCGGACAGTGCTGAAGCGCCCGCTATACTTGCGCGGCACACCGCGTCGTTTGATCGGGGCGATGCGCTTTCCGGCGATCGGCATCATGCACTTCGCGCGTAGCAGCAATGCGCAAAAATAACAGGACACACAGGTAGCGTCTTCATGCTGACGTCCAACATTACTCGTTTCGTCACCCTCGCCATCCGCCGCCCGGCCTGGATTATCGCCGTTTCGCTCCTGCTCGGCGTGTTGAGCACGATCTACGTCGTTCATCATTTCAAGATCAGCACCGACGTCAGCCAGCTGATCGAGACCGAACCCGAGTGGGCGGCGCGCAGCAAGGCCATCGACCAGGCCTTTCCGCAGCGCGGAGCCACCTTGCTTATCGTGGTGGAAGCGCCCGCGCAGGAGTTCGCCGACGCCGCCGCGAACCAGCTCGCCGCCGCCCTCGCCAAGGAACCGGAGCGCTTCAAGTCGGTGTCGCAGCCTTCGGGCGGCTCGTTCTTCGAGCACGAAGGCCTGCTCTACCTGCCCGTCGACAAGGTCGAGCAAGTGACGAAGCAGCTCGTCTCGGCGCGTCCGCTCATCAACACGCTTGCCCACGACCCGACGCTCACCGGTCTCGCGCAGACGCTCAACACCACGCTCAACCTGCCGCTGACGCTTGGCCAGGTCAATCTCGGCCAGATGGCCGGCCTGCTCGGCCATGCCAACACCGTGCTGACACACGTGCTGGCCAATCAACCGGCCGCGTTCTCTTGGCGCCAACTGGCGGATTCGGGTTCGTCGAACAAGGATGCGCCGGGACGTGCCTTCATCACCGTCCTGCCCGACCTGGACTTCAACGCGCTGAAGGCGGCGGCGGGCACATCGGACGAGATCCGCGCGAAAGCCGCCGAACTTGGCCTCGACAAAAAGTATGGCGCCAGCCTGCATCTGACCGGCGCGCAGCCGCTCGCCGACGAGGAATTCGCATCCGTGCAGGACGGCGCCGCGCTCAACGGCGTGCTGACCTTTCTGGTCGTGCTGATGATCCTGTGGGTCGCGCTGCGCTCGAAACGCATGATTCTCGCGGTGTTCATCACGCTGTTCGTCGGCCTGGCGATCACGGCCGCGCTCGGTCTCATGATGGTCCACGCGCTGAACATGATCTCGGTGGCGTTCATGGTGCTGTTCGTCGGGCTGGGCGTGGATTTCGGCATCCAGTTCGGCGTGAAATACCGCGAGGAGCGCTACAAGCACAAGCGGCTCGACGTCTCGCTCGCGGAAACCGCACGCCATGTGGCCGTGCCGCTGACGCTCGCCGCCACCGCGACCGCCGCAAGCTTCTTCTCGTTCCTGCCGACCGCCTATCGCGGCGTGTCGGAACTGGGCCTGATCGCGGGCGTCGGCATGTTCGTCGCGTACCTCACCAACATGACGCTGCTGCCCGCGCTGATCAAGGTGTTCGCGCCGCCGGGCGAGGCGCACTCGCCGGGCTTTCCGGTGCTCGCACCCGTCGATGAATTTCTCGACAAGCATCGCAAGCCGGTGCTGATCGGCACGCTGGTCGTGGTGATCGGCGCGCTGCCGCTGCTGTTCAACCTGCGCTTCGACTTCAATCCGCTGCATCTGAAGGATCCGCACACCGAGTCGATGGCAACGCTGCTTTCGCTCAAGGATTCGCCCGAAGGCGCGGTCAACGATGTCGCGGTGCTGGCGCCCTCGCTTGCCGATGCCGACCGTATTGCCGCGAAGCTGGACAAGCTGCCGGAAGTCGGACGCGCGACCACGCTGTCGTCGCTGATCCCCGGCGACCAGCCGCAAAAGCTCGCGCTCATCAAGGCTGCCGCCGACCAGCTGTTGCCCGCGCTCGATCAGCCCACGGCCGCCCCGGCGACGGACGAGATCAGGGTCGCGGCGCTGAAGCGCGTGTCGAGCCAGTTGTCGCTCGCGGCCGACGAGCATCCCGGCCCCGGCGACAAGGAAGCGAAGCAGCTGTCGCAGACGCTCGCGCAGCTTGCCCAGGCTGATGCCGCTACCCGCGACCGCGCCGACCACGCACTGGCCGACCCGTTGCGCATCGCGCTCGCGCAACTGCGTTCGCTGCTGACGCCCAGCGAAATCACTCGCGCGAGCCTGCCCCCGCAGATGGTCGAGACCTGGGTGACGCCGCAGGGACAGGCGCTCGTCGACGTCTCGCCGAAGATTCCTCCCGGCGCCGATCCGAACGACGACGCGCTGCTCGCCCGCTTCGCCGATGCTGTCCAGAAGGCCGAGCCGGACGCGATCGGCGGGCCGATTTCGGTGCGCCATTCGGCGGAGACCATCATCAAGTCGTTCCAGCAGGCGGCGCTGTACTCGCTGGCCGCGATCACGGTGCTGCTGTGGATCGCACTTCGCCGTTTTGGCGACGTTCTGAGAACTTTGGTACCGTTGCTCGTTTCCGCGATCGTGACGCTGGAGCTGTGCGTTGTCTTCAGGATGCCGCTCAACTTTGCGAACATCATCGCGTTGCCGCTCATGCTGGGCGTGGGCGTCGCGTTCAAGATCTACTTCGTGATGGCGTGGCGCTCCGGCCAGACGCGCCTGCTGCAATCGAGTCTCACGCACGCCGTGATGTTCAGCGCGGCCACCACCGCAACCGCATTCGGCAGCCTGTGGTTCTCGCATCATCCGGGCACCTCCAGCATGGGGCGGCTGCTGGCGCTGTCGCTGTTTTGCACGCTGGTCGGCGCCGTGGTCTTCCAGCCGGTCCTGATGGGCAAACCGCGCCGCATACGCGCCGCGGACCGGGCCAGGCTGCGCGCGGCTCAACGGCATGACAACCTAAGAGGAATTGAAGAATGAAGTCGGGATCGACGGCGTTGACCCCTCGCGCAGTGCGCAACCTGGGAATGGGACTGGCAATCGCGGGCATGCTCGCCACCAGCGGCTGCGCAACCGGCCCGGACCGCAATCCGCGCGATCCGCTCGAGCCGATGAACCGCAAGATCTTCACGTTCAACGACACGCTCGACACCTACGTGGCGAAGCCCGTCGCGCAGTTCTACGTGGATTACACGCCGAGCCCGTTCCGCACCGCCGTCAGCAACTTCTTCTCGAATCTCGGCGACTTCTCCAACTTCGCCAATAACCTGCTGCAGCTGAAGATCACCGATGCCACGGAAGATCTGATGCGCATTGCGATGAACTCGGTGTTCGGGATCGGCGGGCTGATCGATATTGCATCGCCGGCGGGCCTGCCGAAGCATCACCAGGATTTCGGCCTGACGCTCGGGCACTACGGCGTGCCGTCGGGTCCGTATCTCGTGCTGCCGCTGCTCGGCCCGAGTTCGTTCCGCGACTCGACCACCTGGCTGGTCGACTGGCGCGTGAATCCGATCAGCTATACCGATGCCGACATCCGCTGGCCGCTGTACGGCGTGAATTTCGTCAGCGCGCGGGCCGATCTGATCGGTGCGACCGACCTGCTCTCGGCGGCCGCGCTCGACAAATACGCTTTTGTCCGCGATGCCTACACGCAGCGCCGCCAGTACCTGCTGACTGGCGGCGGCGCGTCGACGCTGCCTGACTACGGCGACGAAGGCGCGAGCGCGCCGGAAGGCGCCAGTGCGCCGCCGGGACAGAGCGGCGGCAGCAGCCAGGAGCAAGGCTTGCCGACGTATGACGATCCGGGCGCGGCCGGAGCGGCCGGGGCGCCGGCGGGCGGCGTCGGCGGCAAGTCGCCCGCGCCTGCGGAAAATGCGCCGCAGGGCGCGCCGTCGCCCAGTTCGAGCAAGGGGCAAGGCCTGCCGCAGTACGACGATCCAGCGGCACAGCCCGCCAAGTAAGTCACTCCAAACGAAAATGGGCGCCGTTCGACGGCGCCCATTTCATTCAGTGTGCCGCTTCCTCGGCCTGCGCTTCGAACAGATCATCTCCCGACATGGCGGGCGCTTCGACCGGGCCCTGATCGCGCCGATAGGCTTCGAACAGTTCATCGGCATAGCGGATTTTCGTGCGGCCGTGCGGCGCGGGCTCGCCCTGCTGGTTCAGGTTCACGAACACCATCTTCTCGACCGTCAGGATGCTCTTGCGGGTGATCTTGTTGCGCACTTCGGCGCGCAGCGTGATCGACGTGCGGCCGAAATGCGTCGCCGCGATACCCAGTTCGATGATGTCGCCCTGCCGCGCCGAGCTGACGAAGTTGATCTCCGACATGAACTTGGTCACGACGCGCTGATTGTTCAGCTGTGAAATCGCGTAGATGGCGGCTTCTTCGTCGATCCAGCGCAGCAAGCTGCCGCCGAACAACGTGCCATTGGGGTTCAGGTCTTCCGGCTTGACCCACTTGCGAGTATGAAAATTCATTTGATACCTCACTTTCTGCTACTTGCGCCGCGATCTCGACCGAAATCTACGCGCGCGGGTGATTAGGGTTTTCCCTGATTATATCGAGATAGGTGTTAACCCGCAGAAAGCAAGAAATAAAGGAAGCTTCAGTTGCAGGCGAGCGCCCGCGCCGTTACGAGCGCACGGCGAGCCTGAACGAGGGTGTTGCGGGCATCGCGGGCGTCGCCGGCGAGGCGCAGCAAGCCGCCCAGTTGCGACGGCTGGCGCAGCAATTCACGCAGGATCGGACCGATGGCCGTGGTTCCGTCGTCCCGCAGGCCAGCCATGGCGGCGGGCGGCAGGCTGCGCCATGCCGGATCGACGATCGCGCGGCACACGGCGAACGGCAGACCCCGCGCCTGGGCCATGCTGCCGGCCACGTGCGATTCCATATCGACGGCCAGTGCGCCTGTCGCGCGATGCAGCGCCTGTTTTTCGGCTTCGCCCGTCACCGGCGCGGCAACGCCGGCCATGGGGCCGCGCCGCGTCAGACGCTCCACGGGTGTTCCCGCCAGCGCCGCGACGATGCGCGCGGACCAGGCGGCATCGGTCGGCACTTCACCAAGCGGCCCGCAGACGCTATCCGCAATGATCAACGCGCCCGGCGCGAGATCCGGCGCCAGACCGCCCGCGGTGCCGAAGCTGATGATGCCGGAACAGCCGCGCGCGATGGCCTCGGACAGCGCGCGTTCGAGCCAGTCGCTGCGCGCCGCGAACACGACGTCCACGCCCTGCCCGCGCACGATCTTCGCCTCGAACGCCATGCCGGTCACGGCCACGACGGGCTTGCCGGCAGAAGCACGACCCGCGTCTGCGCTCACATCGCCGCCACGACGCGCGTGAGACCTTCGCGCGTCAGATTGCGGTAGCGCGCCAGCGCCCACAGCGGAAAGAACTTGCGATAGCCGTGGTAGCGCAAATAAAACACGCGCGGAAAGCCGGTCGCGGTGAAGCGCGTCTCGTCCCACAGGCCGTGCGCCTGCTGCGTGCGCATCAGATAGTCGACGCCGCGCGCGACCGCCGGATGCTCCACCAGCCCAGCCGCCATCAGCCCGAGCAGCGCCCAGGCCGTCTGCGACGCGGTGCTGATCGCCGGCTCGTAGGCGTAATAGTCGAGCTTGTAGCTCTCGCCGTCCTCGCCCCAGCCGCCATCCGCGTTCTGGATGCCGATCAGCCAGTCCGCCGCGCGCTTCATGCGCGGGTCCGTCGGCGCGACGCCGGCGGCGTTGAGCGCGCACATCGCCGACCAGGTGCCGTAGATGTAATTCATGCCCCAGCGTCCGTACCAGCTGCCGTCGCGTTCCTGGTCATTGACGATGTACTCGAACGCACGGCGCGCAGGCTCGCTGTTCAGCGCGGTTTCGCCGAGCTGCGCGAGCATCGACAGACAGCGCGCCGAGACATCGACGGTCGGCGGATCCAGCAGCGCGCCGTGATCCGAGAACGGAATGTTGTTCAGGTAGAACTGGGTGTTCTCCGGCTCGAACGCGCCCCAGCCGCCATCGCTGCTCTGCATGCCGACGACCCATTCGCGCGCCCGGGCAATCGCCTCGCCGTACATGGCCGTGCCGTTTTCGCGATCGGCGCGCTCCATCGCCATCGCGACCACCGCGGTATCGTCGACATCCGGATAGTGCGGATTGGCGAACTGGAACGCCCAGCCGCCCGGCCGCACATGGGCGCGACGCGAAATCCAGTCGCCGCGCACGTCGAGGATCTGCAGCGGCACCAGCCAGTCGAGACCGCGCTTCACCGCCGCGCGCGCCTTCGGCATGCCGGTTTCGAGCAGCGCGTGCGCCGCCAGCGACGTATCCCACACCGGCGACAGGCACGGCTGGCAATACGCTTCGCCGTCGTCGGCGGGATCGACGATCAGCAGCTTGTCCAGCGACTTGCGGGCAATCGCGCGGTTCGGATGCTCGGGCGGATAGCCGAGCACGTCGTACATCATCACCGAGTTGGCCATCGCCGGGAAAATCGCGCCGAGACCGTCCTCGCCGTTCAGCCGTTCATCGACGAAACGCACCGCTTCATCGATGGCGCGCTCGCGCCCGCCCTTGGGCAGCAGCGGATCGGCGACGCGCAGCAGCGAATCCACCACGCGGAAGAACGCGAACCAGCCGCGCTTCTGATGCCCCGCGCGCGCCGGCATGCCGGTATTGACCGGCGGATTCGCAAACACCTCGTCGATGCGCACGCCGCGCGGATTGCGCGCCCGCGGACGCTTGGCGTTGAGCACGAGCATGGGCACGATCACCGTGCGCGCCCAGTAGGACACCTTCGACAGATGGAACGGGAACCACATCGGCAGGCGCATGATCTCGACGGGCATCATCGGCACCGCGCGCCACGACACCACGCCGAACAGCGCCAGCAGGATGCGCGTGAACACGTTGACCTTCTCGGCGCCGCCGGCGGCGAGGATCGCGCCGCGTGCGCGCTGCATGTGGTCGGCGTCCGGCGAATCGCCGATCATCTTCAGCGCGAAATACGCCTTCACCGTGGCGGAGACGTCCATCCTGCCGCCGTCGAACAGCGGCCAGCCGCCGTCTTCGCGCTGGATGCGGCGCAGATAGCGGCCGATCTTCGCTTCGAGCGTCAGGTCCGCGGTCTCGCCGAGGTAATGCACGAGCAGCACGTATTCGGCGGGAATCGTCGCGTCCGCTTCGAGTTCGTAGAGCCAGTAGCCGTCAGGATGCTGCCCCGCGAGCAGCGCGTCGGTGGCCTGGTTGATCGCGGTATCGAGTGTCGATTTCGAAGCCTGCGCGCCCACGGCCGACAGGGACAAGTCGTTCATCTGCGTTCCATCGATGGGTTCAGCAGCGCATCCGCGGCCTTCTGGCCGGAGCGGATCGCGCCTTCAATCGTCGCGGGCAGGCCGGTCGCCGTCCAGTCGCCCGCGAGTGTGAAATTGGGCCAGCGGGTGCGCGTCGCGGCCCGCAAGCCTTCCTGCGCGGGCACCGCGGCAAAGGTCGCGTGCGCCTCCGCGACGACCTGCCAGGGCGGCATGAGTGCGGCCGGCAGGCGCATCGCCCGGGCAGCTTCCTGCCACGCGGTCCGCGCCAGTTCCTCGTGCGGCGTCGCGAGCCAGCGGTCCGCGCTCGCGAACGTCACCGTCGCGCGGCCATCGGCGACGAACAGCCAGTCCGACTGGCCGTTGACCAGACACGTCAGCGGCTCGAAGCCGTGTGGCGCATCAGTCGCGAAATGCACGGTGACGATGGCCCGCGACGCGTCCGGCGCGCTCAGGCCCGGTACGAGCCGGCGCGCTGCGGCGGGCGGCACCGCGAGCACGACGCCGTCTTCCGGCGCGAGCGCCAGCGGCTCCGCCGCGCCGTTCAGGCTTCCCGGCGCACGCTCGAAAGCCAGCGAGCTTACACGCTCATTCGAATCCGTGCCTGTTACCCCGATGCCCGCCACCCGCACGCCCAGCCGGATATCGGCGCCGCCATACTGCAGGAGCCGCAGAGCCGGGTCGACGAACGCGTGCGACAAGCCGCTCTTCGCCACCAGCGGGCGGCACGCGTGGCCACCGGCCGCGACGGTCTCGCGCAGCAGGCCGGCTGCCGTTTCGGCGCTGGCCTCGGAGGGATCGGCGTTCATCATGGCGCGCAGCAGCGGCCGCGCCAGCAGATCCCACGCGCGATCCTTCCTGCGCAGTGCGTCCTCGACGGTGCGCCCCGGACGCAGGAAGAACAGCGGCAGCAGCGACAGATAATCAGCGGGCTGGGTGCCGGGCACGCGCGCGTGGGCGTCGAAGATCCAGCGCGGCAGCCGCCCCGGCGACATGCGGATGGACCAGGCGTCGCCGCTTGCGGTATCCCGGAACGAATAGTCCGCGTGCGCCGGCCCGGTCAGCGCATCCGTCGCGCCGATCGCCCGCAGATACGCCATCGTCGATTGATTGCCGGATAGCAAAAGATGATTGCCGTTATCGAGCGTTGCACCGAGTTTGGCATCGAAGAACGAGCGGCAACGACCGCCGGCAAACGCCTCGGCCTCGTGCAGCACGACGCGTGCGCCGCGCCGCTGCGCCTGGACCGCCGCCGCGAGACCGGCCACGCCCGCACCGATGACGTGGACCCGCCGGGACATCAGATCAGATTGCGCGCCACGATCCACAGCAGGCGCGAACGCGGCGTGCGCACGCGATTGCGCGGCAGGTCGAAGCCGCGTTTCAGGTTGGCGTCAAGCACCGTGCGATACGCGGCCGACATGATGCGCGGCGCGCGCACCTGGGCGCGCGGCGAGGCGGCCATGATCGCGTCGGACTGGGCGTAGTGGCTCCTGGCGCGCTCGGCGAGGACGGCGCAGACGCGCGGCAGACGGGCGTCGGCGACGATGCTCGCCGCGTCGCTCGTGGAAATGCCTTCGCGCGCGAGCAGTTCGCGCGGCAGGTACACGCGGCCGATGTCCGCGTCTTCGTCGATGTCTCGCAGGATGTTGGTCAGTTGCAGCGCCCGCCCGAGATGGTGCGCGAGGCGCCGGCCGGCGTCCTCGTGCATCCCGAAGATCCTCACCGACAGACGCCCCACGGCGCTCGCGACACGGTCGCAATAGAGGTCGAGCGTGGCTTCGTCGGGCGCGACGATGTCGCCGGCGGCGTCCATCGCCATGCCGTCGATGACGGCCTGGAAGTCGTCGCGGGACAGCTGGAAAGCCTGGATGTGCTGCGTGAGCGCCTGCAGCGACTGTTTCGGCGCGCCCGCATAGCAGGCGTCGATGTCTTCGCGCCAGCGGTCGAGCGCAATCGCGCGCTCGCGGCGCGGCAGGGTGCCTTCGTCGGCGATGTCGTCGACCGCGCGGCAGAAGGCGTAGATCTGGTACATCGCGTCCCGCTGACGGGCGGGAAGGATGCGCATCGCCAGATAGAACGAGCTGCCCGACGATGCCTTGGCGGCGTCGGGCGCGGGTTCTTCAGCGACGATGTTGGAAACGGCCAAGACGGACTCCGCTGTGGCGCCCCCACGGGCAAATTTAGGGATCGGGCGCCGGCTTCGGAAACAGCCCGATGCGCGCGGAACAACCTGGCGCTTGTGTGATACCGGGGGCTGATCGGAAAGGAAGGCCGGCGCGAACCGGCTGCGACTGCGCCGGAAAGCGGCTCAGAGTATATCAACAGTTTCGACGGTTGCGCCCGGGCCGCGCCGGGCGGCCGGCGCGGCGCGCGCGGCAGGGCGTCAGGCGAACCCGACCGCCCGATTGCGCCCTTCCCGTTTGGCCGTGTAGAGCGCCGCGTCGGCCTCGTTGATCAGCGCCTCGTAGGACGACGTCACGCCCGCGCGGGCACGCGCCGCCCCGACGCTCGCCGTGACCGGCACGCACGCGCCCTGCACGTCCACGGGCGTTTCGCCGATTGCGCGGCGCACCTTCTCGGCAACGATCATCGCGTCCTCGAAGTTCGTGCACGGCAGCAGCAGCGCGAATTCCTCGCCGCCGAAACGCCCGAACACGTCCTGCACGCGCACGCTCCGGGCGACGCGCTCCGCCATCACGCGCAGCACGGTATCGCCGACCAGATGGCCCAGGTCGTCGTTGATACGCTTGAAGTGATCGAGGTCGAACAGCAGCATCGACAGCTCGCCGCCGTAGCGTTGCCAGCGCTGGAATTCATCGCCCAGGCGCAGTTCGAAATAGCGCCGGTTCGCGATGCCCGTGAGGCCGTCGCGGTCGGCGAACTCCTGCAGCTTCGCCACGGCTTCGTCGCGGGCGCGCTGCATCATGCTCGCGTGCGTGGCGTCGGAAATCGTCACGCAGACCGCGCGCACCTCGCGCTCGTGCGTGAGCGGCATGAAGGTGCAGTCCTGCTGCATGTAGTCGACGCCGCCCGTGATGGGCCGGTCGTGATCGAACTTGAAGAGATACGGCCGCTGCTCCCACGAACTGAACGTGAAACTGCCCAGCTGGAACACGCTTTCCACCTTGCGCGTGAACCACACGCGCGGCAGTTCCGGAAAGCTCAGGAAGATGGACTTGCCGATCACCTGCTCGGCGGTCTTGCCGCTGTGATCCGCCATGAAGCGGTTCCACATCAGCACGTTGAGATCGCGGTCCAGCACGAAGATGCCGAAACCCACGCGCTCGATCACCAGTTCACTCAGCACGTGTCTCAGTTCGTTCATGCCCGGATCCTGGCTCGTTCAGAGACTTGAGAGAAGCGCGTCGAGCGCTTCGTTCATGTGCGCGATGGCGTCTTCGGCCATCAGCATCACGAGATGAGCGCGGAAGCTTTGATCTTCCAGCGCGAAATTCACTTCGAGCAGCAGCGCCGTTTTCCACGCGAGCATCGCGGGCTGGAACACTTCGTCGAGCCCGATGTCTTCGCCGAGCATTCCCGGCGGCGAAAAGATGGGCGAACGCCCCAGCTGGTCGAGAATGCACGACACGCACGCGCCCATCAGCACGGTCGCCACATCGAAGACGAGTTCGGTGCGGGTGGTCGCTTCGTAGGTGGACTGCGTGTAGGGATCGTCGACGAGCGCGCACAGCTGCTCGACGCTGGCGCTCTTGCAGAGCACGATGGCCTCGCCCTTGATGTCGGAACGAAAGCCCTGGCGCACCGCCGTGACCGTATCCGTGATGCCGGTCATCTCGCTCAGCGCGGCGGACGCGTCGGCCACGCTCACCACGCGCACGCGCGGCACGGAAAGTTCGATGAACGTTCCGAGCAGCTTCGAGAGGCGCGTCGCGGCCTGGCCCATCGCCATGTTGGCGACTTCCTGGAGCGCATCGCGCTGATCTTCGTTCAGGGCTTCGCTCAGGGCTTCGTTCGGGGCGGTATCAACCATGGATGCCGTACTCCTTCAAAACGGGACGCAATGCCTCGGGCGTCACCGGCTTCGGCAGGAATGCGATCGCGCCGAGCGCGCGAACCCGCTCCTGGGCGAGCGGCTGCACATCGGCGGAGACGACGATCACAAAGGTATTCAGATCCTCGTGCTGCAGGGCGTCGAGCACCTGATAGCCGGTCATGTCGGGCATCGTCAGGTCCAGGAACATCACCGAGGCGCGGCCCGCCCGATAGTGCTCGAGCGCCTCCCGCCCATTGGTGGCGTAGGAAATCTCGACGTCCCAGTCCGGCGGCAGCGCGCGCGTCAACACCTTGCGCGCGAGCAGGGAATCATCGGCAATGACAATCGGCAACGGCATGGGCGGCGGCGTGGTTAGGCGGTTTCGGGCTGAGGACATTCATGTCGTCCGACACGGCATGCACTCGCATTTCATTACGGCATCCAGCGAGCGATCTTTAAGAAGGCACTTCATGGATTGACAGATGCGCAGGCCCTGGCGCGGCGGCCGGAGGAACGCTGTCGGCGGGAGAGGTCGTCGGCGATGAGCCAGGCGCGCCGCATATGGGCGTAAGCGCGCCAGCCGGCAGGCGTGCGCGGCGCAGCGGCCATGTGCATGGGGCGCGCGGCGGTGTGGGTCTCGAACGGCGTCATGTTGCCTGCCCCCTGCATGATCCGGCTGGTGGACGGACCGTGGCCTTTTGTCCCTCGTCTGGTCGCGTGGCTCGGCGGCTTCCGCCTTTCGAGCCCGTTGTTTCCCCCGTACGCGCCGCGAGGCTGCTTGTTCTCCGAGACGCTCTGATGGCGAATACGTCGGAGGATTGCATTGTCTGACTATCAGAATGTCAAAGCAACTCGGTGGATAGCGCGGCGAGGATTATATCGGTACAAGTTGAACTTGTATGAGATGATTCATCTCATACGTTCGTAATGACGTGAAGTTGTGACTTTTGTGTACGTTTGCGCTGCCCATAATCTCGCTAAGTTGCCGGCCGATTCATGGCTGTCGGCTTCTGACTTGTACAAGTGCGGGGCACCCGCGGCATGTTTCGTGCATGCTTCTTGTGGTTGGGCCGTCGAAACGACGGTGTGACGGCCGTTCTGCCCGCTTGCACGACACCTGGGCGCCTCTTGCCCGGGTAAAGTTTCCAACTCGCTGCCAAAAATGACGTTGCAACGTGACGAGTCCGACGCCGGACCTGCCGCCGACACGCGGCAGGACGAATCGCCGCTGCCGGCGATTCCTGAGCGCAACTTCGCCGCGCAGCGCATGACGCTGTACGCGCTGCTGGTCGCCGCCATCGTGCTGCCGTGCGTCTATGTCGCGGTCATCGCGTGGACCAGCTATCACGAGCGCGTCGCCAACGCTTCCGAACTCGTCACCCGCACCGCCCGCGTCGCCGAGGAGCACGCGCTCAAGGTATTCGACCTCAATGTCACGCTCAATGCGCGCATCGTCGATCTGCTCGACGACCTCGACGCCGGCGCCATCCGCCGCGATGGCGCCGTCCTGCATCAGCGCTTGAAAGGGATCGCCGGGGCGTATCCGCAAGTGGCCGCGGCGTCGGTGTTCGGGGCCGACGGCGCCCTGCTCGCGACCAGCCGCACGTTTCCCACGCCCGACATCTCCGTCGCGACCCGCGACGACTTCACCGGCGTGCGTGCGGGGCAGCAGCTCGCGCAGATTTCCCGCGTGATGACGGGACGCGTTGCGGGCGAACAGGTCTTCAATACGGCCGTTGCGCGCACCACGCCGGCGGGCAAGTTCGACGGCATGGTGTCGATCGCGCTGCGTCCGGCCTATTTCTCCGATTTTTATCGCGAGCTGATCGGCGAGAATCCGAGTGTGTCGCTCGGCCTCGCGCGCACGGACGGCGAAGTGCTCGCGTGGTATCCGCCGCGTCCGCCCGACCGCATGTCGCTCGCGCCCGCCTCGCCGCTGCGCGATGCCTATCGCGCGGGACTCCGCAGCGGCGTCGTGCGGATGGTGTCGGGACTCGACAACCAGCTGAAAATCGTCGCGTTCCGCCGGATCGGCAACTATCCGCTGTATGTGTCGAGCGGCTTTCCCGTCGCGACCATCTGGTCCGACTGGTACAGCCATCTCAGCGTGCTCGCGCTGTCGATCTTCGCGCCCTGCATCGTCCTGTGGGGCGTGATCGCGCAATCGCTGCGACGACTCGCCATCGAGGAGGAAGCGTGGGAACGCTGGCAGGCGGAAGCGTCGATGCGCCGCTCGATCGAATCCGCCTACCGTCAGGCGCGCAAGATGGAAGCGCTCGGCAATCTCGTCGGCAGCGTGGCGCACGACTTCAATAATCTGCTGATGATCGTCTCGACCAATGTGCAGATCGCGCGGCGGCGCGGCGCACCCGGGCTCGACCGCGAACTCACGGCCATGGAACGGGCGCTGAAGAGCGGCCAGTCGCTGACGCGGCAGTTGCTCGGCGTCGCACGCAAGCAGCCGTTGCGCAGCGAGACGATCACGCTCGGCAAATGGGTGCCGTCGGTGCGCGAGCTGCTGCGCGCCTCGCTCGGCGCGAAGGTGGCGTTGAACGTCGATGTCGCGCCGGACGTCTGGCCTGTCCGTGTCGATCCGGCCGAGCTGGAGCTGGCGCTGATCAACGTCGCGGTGAATGCGCGCGATGCCATGCCGAACGGCGGCACCTTCACCGTGCGCGCGGACAACGTGCAGTTCCGCCACGAAGACGGCTTTCCGATCACCGGCGACTTCACGCGGCTGGCGCTGGACGACACCGGCGTCGGCATGAGCGCCGAGGTGCTCGGGCGCGCGTTCGAGCCGCTCTTCACCACCAAGCCGAAGGGCATGGGCACGGGGCTCGGGCTGCCGCAGGTCTTTGCGTTTTGCGAACGCGCGGGCGGTTTGGCGACGATCGACAGCGCGATCGGCGCGGGCACGTCCGTGCGCCTGTTCCTGCCGCGCGCCGCGGCGGCCGCGCAGGGCGGGCCGGTTCCGGGACAGGCGGCGGTCGCGGCGGAAGCGGAGGGTTTGCGCGTGCTGCTGGTCGAGGACAACGAGGAGGTCGCGGCCGGCACCGAGGCGCTGCTGACGATGATGGGCCACCAGGTCACCTACGTCTTCAACGCCGATACCGCCGTGACCGTGCTCGACGCCGCGCGCACGCAGACGCCCGCTGATTTTCCCTTCGACGTCGTGCTGTCCGACATCCACATGCCGGGGCAGATGAATGGCATCGACCTGGCGGAACGGTTGCAACGTTTCGAACCGCAGCTTCCGGTGATTCTCGTCACCGGCTACGCCGAGGAACTGGACCGCGCGCGGCAGGTGGGCGCGCGCGTGCTGTCGAAGCCCTTCGACATCGCCTTGCTGGATTCGCTGCTGCGCGCGATCCGCGCCCGCACGCAGGGCGTGGATCTTTCCTCTGCCGGCGAGTGGGATGTGCGGTCCGTCGATCGTTGAAGCACGTCTCCAAAGTCGACTTTTTGCACACGACATTGTAAAAGCCGCGCCCGCTGCCAGGCGCTCGCCGGGCGGTTCTCAATGCGCAGGCATCCGGCACGCGAGTTGCGTGATCGTCTCCATGTGCGGCGGCACTCTTCCGCCGGTACGACCTTTCGCCCATCCTCAGGAGGCGCACATGCGACACACCGTTATCGGAGTTTTCGACACCTACGCGCAAGCCGAGGATGCACGCTCGGCCCTCATGACCGCCGGCTTTGCGCGCGCCGACATCGAACTCCAGGCCAATCCGAAACGCGACGACGCCGCCGCGCCCTCCGACTTGCCCGACGCCGAAACCCACGAGCAACCCGGCATGCTTGCGAGCATCGAGCGCTTTTTCAGCATGCTGTTCGGCGGCCGCGATCAGCCGCCCGAGGTGGCGCATTACTCGGAAGCCGTGCGACGCGGCGCGGTGCTGGTGGCAGTGGATACGCCCAGCGTCGAGCAGGCCGACATCGCGCGGGCGACGCTGACGGATCAGGGTGCAATCGACATCGACGAACGCGCCGCAAGCTGGACTACGCTCGAACACGGCGGGACGGATGCGCCACTACGCGCTGAAGACGAGCGCGATCACTCGGTGCTCGACGAACTCGGTCTGGGACGTGGCAGCGCCGTGCCGGGACGCGAGCCGGTGAATGATCCGAGCATGACTTGGTCGGGCGCGCGCGCCTACCCGCGCACGGATGCTTCGGATCAGGCCGCGGAACCGCTGCTGGATCCGCTCGCGGATCCTTTGGGCGACCCGCTGACGCGTCGCGACGCCGCCGCAGTGGCGCCACGCGATTACGTCAGCGATCCCGCAGACGATCCGTTGCTGGGACGTCAGGTGTCGTCGCAGACACAGAGCCAGTCGATGCGCAGCGCCACTGAGCCGCTGACCGGGACGACCGGTGGACTGGGAAGTGACTCGCTGTCCGAACGCGATGCCCTCGCTGGTCGCGATCCGCTGAGCACGACCGGCGCCGTTCCGCCGGCAACTTCGCGCGAGCCGTTGCCTGGCGTGCGCACCGACACAGGATCCGAATGGCGCTCGGTCGAGCCGTTGAGCCCGCTCGACGAACCGGCCGCGCCGTATCAAGCCGGCGCGGCGCGCGCGGTGGGATCGTCGCCGGATCCGGTCATCGCCTCGGCTGGAACGCAGGCCGCCGGCCCGGTCGGTCCGGGCGGATCGGCAGTGCCTCCGAGCGTGCCGAACGAGTACATGGAATATGAGGAGGATTTCCGCGCGGACTACGACGCGAAATACATGGCGACCGGCGAGCCGTACGAGGACTATCAGGGCGCATACCGCTATGGCGCGATGCTCGGCAACGACGATCGTTTCCGCAGCCGCGCGTGGGACGATCAGATGGAATATGAGATGCAGCGCGACTGGGAAAGCCGGCATCCGGAAGGCCACACGTGGGAGCGCTTCAAGGCCGCAGTGCGTCATGGCTGGGATCGTGTGACGGGACACCATCACGTTTGAATCCCGTTCCTGCGAAAAGACAATCGGCCCGCGCAAGCGGGCCGATTTTTTTATCCGCCGAACGGTCGGCGCGCGTCCGCCATCAAGCCGCCGCGCGCTCGCGCACCCACGCGACATACTTGTCCACGAAGCTTTGCAGATACTGGCGCGTGTCGTCCGCGAGGATTTTTCCGCTGGCATCGATGCGCTTGTCATCGTGCTTGATGTACATCTCCGGCTGGTTCATCAGCGCGATGTCGAGGTAGGCGCACACGCCGCGCAGATGCGACTGCGCGATCGCCGTGCCGATCGCCCCCACCGAGGTCCCGATGATCGCGCCCGGCTTGCCGCCCCACACGCTGTGGCCCCACGGCCGCGAGCCCCAGTCGAGCGCATTCTTCAGCACGCCGGGCATCGAGCGGTTGTATTCGGGCGTGACGATCAACAGCCCGTCGGCTTCCGCAATCCTCTGCTTGAACGCGCGCGCGGGCTCGGGGTAATCGCTGTCGTAGTCCTGGCTGTACAGCGGCAGGCTGCCGATATCGAGAAACTCGAATGAGAAATCGTCCGGTGCAAGTGATACGAGTGCGTGCGCGAGCTGCTTGTTGAACGACTCGCGCCGCAGGCTTCCTACGATCACCGCGATCTTCAAGGCCATGAGATCTCCCCGTCAAAGGATCCAAAGGTAGGTGGCACGGACCCATTCAGCGGTCCGCATGCGCGGTCGAAGATGACGCGCGCGAGCCTCATGATAGGCGGATCGCATGAAAGCTGAAAACGCCTGGATTTCGTCGTGCGCCTATTTTTGCGAAGAATTGAGCAATCCAGTTCGGACCGCACTGCGACGCGGTTCGCGCCCCTCTATCCCCATCTTTATCCACAGAAACTGTGGATAAGTTGAACGCAAGCCTACGGCGCGTTTAGTTTTGATACGCAAACGAAACAAAGCGCCTCGCGCAAACGAATCAACTGCGGATTCGATTGCGCGAATTAGACCGCTCTTCGGCTGGAGAGGACGTCGCAGCACGGGGCGGGCTGATGATCTAGCCGCGCTGCAAGAATGTTGCTCGCGTGGCGTCTGCTGCTGCAAAGGCCGCCCGCGAAGCAATCAATGTGACAAAAACCGGGATCATTTGATAGGTCGAATCAAGTTTGCGTCAGGTTGCGCTTTGACCGCCGATTCAGCCCGATCTGTGAAGCTTCTGCATACAAATGCGTAAGCGACCGGTTTATCGTTACTGATGTCGCAACAATCATGGGCCAGCCATTCAATCGCATTCGACAACAATGTGTTGGCTCAATCGGTATTTTTGTCCAATAGGTTTCCTTCTAGACTTTTCCTCAAGCGTCACCCGGCGCAGGAACGGAATCAGGAGAGTTGACATGAGGAACGCCAAAACTACGTTGATCGGCGGTGTGCTGTTGTCTGCGCTGCTCGCGACGGCTCCGGCCTTCGCGCAATCGGCATACGGTGGCAAGACGCGCGCGGAAGTCAAAGCGGAACTGGCGAGCGCACGCAGCGCCGGCGATCTGGACGCCGTCAACGCCCTGAGTTATCCGCAACTGCGGCCGTATCAGGAACGCCATGCGCAGCAACTGCGCGCCGATGCGGACAACGGCCACACCACGCGCTGATCGTTCGCGCCGCATATTCAGAGGAAGCCAGTCTGAGCCCTCCCTCCTCCACCATCGAACAGAAGGTGGTTCCGCCCGACGCACCCGCGCCGGGCGTTTTTTTGCCCCCGCTGCGGCATGGGCTTAAAGCAGCATCGTCAGACAGGCGGTCACGGTGACGAGCGAGCAGACGGTCGAGACGAGAATCGTGTTCGACGTCACGCCGCCCTCCCGCCGATAGAACTCAGCCAGCATGAACGGCCCCGTGCCGGTCGGCAGCGCGCTCAGGATCACGGCGGTCTTCGCCCACAGCGGCGGCAGCTCGAACACATGAAACGCCAGCCACCACGTCAGCAACGGCTGCGCGATCAGCTTGAGCATGACGAGCGCGCCGATGGTCCGCTTGTCGTGCGCGCCGGTCTTCGCGCCGAGAAACAGGCCGAGCGCCACGAGCGCACCCGGACTGGCCGCATTGCCGAGCAGTTTCAGCAATGCCTCGACGCCCTGCGGCACATGCACGCCGGCGCCACTCATCACCGCGCCCGCCAGCGGCGCGATCAGCAAGGGATTCTTCGCGAGCGACTTCGCGACATTGACGAGCGTCGCCCATGGATGCTTTTCGCGCTGGAGCCCCAGTTCTATCAGCACGATCGCGATGGCGAACAACACGCACACCGTCATGATCATCCCGATGACGGCAGGTGCAAGACTCGCGTCGCCGAATGCAAGCAGACAGAGCGGCAGCCCGATGAAGCCGCTGTTCGGATACGCCGCGTTGAGTCCGTCGATGCTCGCGTCCGCGAGCGGCCGCGCCTGAAGCAGGCGGACGACGAGTGTCGCGATGAAGATGACCGCCGAGCCGATGCCGAACGCGGCGATGAACGCGGGCTGGTCGAGCGAGGCCCATGGCGTTCTTGCCATGATGTCGAAGAGTAGCGCGGGCAGCGCGAGATAGACGACGAAGCGATTGAGTTCCGAAGCGGCCGACGGCCCCAGCTTGTTAAGTTTGCGGCACGCGTAGCCGGCAAAGATCAGACCGAAGACGGGCAAGATGATGGTGAAGAGCGGCGTGAGCAAGGCGGTGACGAGCGTGTCCGGGAAGGTGCGAGAGGATACCGCGAGTCAAAAAGGTGAGACGTTGCGGGAGTGCGGCAACGGTGAGTGGCGTGGTGCCAAGGCGACTCACTCCAGCTTTATCCGTACGGATATCGAAATATTCGATCAAGCTGATTCCCATGTTTAAGTACGCAATGCAAGTCTCTGTTTCAGAACGCATTAAATTGAGCGCGGAGACCCGGGCTTCGCCGTTCGTCGTGACGATATGCAATCGGGCAAAAGGACGAGTCGACGTGCGCCGAGCGATCCATCCGGCTTGAGGTGAGGGAATTCGGGACGTCGCGAAAGGTGAGCCGCCGCGATCGTCCGAGCTCCCCGAAACCGCCATTTTCCCGCACATTCAGGCGTATTCATGCTCTGCGGGAGGCGCACGGGACCTCATCAAGCGGTTTGAATCGCGTGAAAGGTGAGGATCTTCGGGAGCATCGCGATTCGGAACGAAGCTTGCTGCATCCCTGTTTTTCGAACACTTTTAACGCGTTGAAGCGACATGACAATGAAGAAAGCCTTGGCTTGGGGCGCTGCGGCGCTCGTGCTGATCGGCGGTATAGGCGCGCTGGCCGCGTGCGCATCGAACGGCGCGCGCAAGAAGGGCAACGGACACGTTCCGGAGCCGTCGAAAGCGGTCGATCTCGATCGCTATCTGGGTCATTGGCACGAGTTCGCCCGCTATGAGAACCGCTTCGAACGTAACTGCGAAGCGGTCACGGCGAACTATGCGCGGCGCGAAGATGGCCTCGTGTCGGTCATCAACGGCTGTCGACAAGGCGGGCTTGATGGCCCCTATCGTTCCGCCGAAGGACGGGCGAAGGTCGTGCCGGGCTCGAACGGCACCAAGCTGAAGGTGTCGTTCTTCGGGCCGTTCTATGTCGGCGACTACTGGATCCTCGATCACGCCGACGACTATTCCTGGTCGATCGTCGGCGAGCCGAGCGGACGCTATCTGTGGATTCTCACGCGCGATGCGAAGCCATCGGCGGAACTGCGCCGGCTGCTGATGACGCGGACGCAGGCGCTCGGCTACGACACCACGATGCTGCGCGAGACGCAGCACGACTGAACCCTGAAGGCTTACTGGCCCGCCTTGCAGGCGACGAGCAGCGTGTTCTGATTGTTGTCGGTGGATTGATCGAGGACATCGTAACCGCTCGGACAGAGCGCCTTCGCGTTGTCGGTGCAGTTGCGCCAGCCGCCGTATCCGGGGCACTGGATCTGCTGCGTGGGACGTCCATCGGCGGAGAACAGCGGCGGCGCGCTGCTGCATCCGGCGAGCGCCCACGCACTGCCTGCGAGCATGACTGAAAGGCCGATTGCCGTGCCGATCTTCATCCCTTACCCCTTTGATTCTTGGTCGTTATTTTCGATTTCGCGAGTATGCCACGCGGAGCTTTCGCGCCCCTGTAGTTGTGCGCGGCAAGCCTCAGACAGCAATCCCCAGCGCCGCGATCTTCTTGTAGAGCGTTGCGCGCCCGATGCCGATCCGCTCCGCCGCATCCGCCACGCGTCCACCGCTCGCGCGCAGCGCATCTGACAGATAGCGGCGCTCGAAGTCCGCCATCGCGTCCGCGTGGGACAGCAGCGGCGGTTCGGGATTGTCCGTCACGGCGGGTTCTGACTGCGCCGCGAGCACCACGCGATTGGCATCGATGAACGTACTCAGCGTGCGCGCGTCAATGTGCTGCGACTCCGACAGCATCAGCGCGCGCTCAAGCGTATTGCGGAGTTCGCGCACGTTGCCAGGCCACGGATACGCCTCGAGCAGCCGCAAGCCGTCCTTGTGCAGCACGAAGTGGCCGACATGCCCCGGACGCGTATCCGCCGAAAGGTCTTCGAGAATGGCGTAGGCGAGCGCCTCGATATCGTCGAGCCGTTCGCGCAATGGAGGTGCGTGGATGGTCAATACATTCAGACGATAGAACAGGTCCGCGCGAAAGCGCCCCGCCGCGACGAGCGCGGGCAAATCCGCCGAGGTCGCCGCGATGATACGAACATCTGCCCGCACGATGCGGTTCGAGCCGAGCGGCTCGAACTCCTTGTCCTGCAGCACGCGCAGGAGCTTGCCCTGGAGCGGCAGCGGCATGTCGCCGATTTCGTCGAGAAAGAGCGTGCCGCCGTCGGCCAGTTCGAACTTGCCGATGCGTCCGCGCCGCTCCGCGCCCGTGTAGGCGCCGGCGGCCGCGCCGAAGAACTCCACTTCGAGCAGCGTGTCCGGAATCGCCGCGACGTTCACCGTGACGAGCGGCTTGCCGGCGCGCGTCGAGGCGCCGTGAATCGCGTGTGCGAGCAGTTCCTTGCCGGTGCCGGTTTCGCCTAGCAACAACACAGGCGAATCGACCAGTGCCGCGCGCCGCGCCTGCCGCTTGACTTCGAGGCTCGCCGGACTCGTGCCGACGAAACTCGAAAACGTGTACTTCGCCCGCCGCGCCTGCGCGAGCGACTGCCGCGTGGCGATCAGTTCCTGCTGCACGCGTGCATAGTGCGCGAAGAGCGGCGTGAGCGCCTTCATTTCGTCGAACAACGCAAAGCCAATCCCGCCGATGGTCGTGCCCGCCTCGTCCTTGAGCGGCAGACGGGTGACGACGAGCGGCTCACGATCGGTTTCCAGCACATCGAGCAGGATCGGCTTGCCGGTCGCAACGACTTCGCGCATCAGGCTGTTGGGGATCACGCTTTCGCAGTCGAGACCGATGGCGTCCAGCGGATCCTCGAAGCCGAAGCGCGCCGCATAGCGCTTGTTGATCCACACGACGCGTGCGTCCGCATCGACGATGAAGGTGCCTTCGCTCAGATTCTCGAAGGTCTTGAACAGCGATTCCATCGCGCGACGCATCACGGCGCTATAGTCCGCAGGGACGTTGATCCAGTCGTTGCGCATGCCGTGCATGTCTCCTCATCTCGTTTTCGAGACTGACTATCTCAATTCGGAGACTGACGTGCAATCCGCATTGACACTAGTTTCGAACGAATGAAGCTGCCTCGAATGGAAAATTGCAGCTTTCGATTCGTCCCGAATCGGAGACATCGTCCTGAAATAGTGCGCCAGCATGCTCGCCGGAAGCGCGTCCCGCCTTGCTGCGCATGATCTGGCACGAAAGCTGCAATTGCCCGCGCGGCGCGTCACCCGCGCCGAAACGGCCTCCGGCGCTTCCAGAAAAGGCGCACGGGACGTTCAAGAACAAACCATTCACGGAGACTCAATGTCGTTCCTCATCGTGCTCGCCGCCCTGGCGTTCCTGATGCTCGCCGCCTATCGCGGCTACAGCGTCATCCTGTTCGCCCCGATCGCCGCGCTCGCGGCCGTCCTGCTCACCGATCCCGCCGCCGTCGCACCCGTGTTCTCCGGCATCTTCATGGAGAAGATGGTCGGCTTCGTCAAGCTCTACTTCCCCGTGTTCCTGCTCGGCGCCGTGTTCGGCAAGGTGATCGAACTGTCGGGCTTCTCCGAGTCGATCGTCGCCGCGGCGATCCGCTATATCGGCAAGTCGCGCGTCAATGCGGTGATCGTCGCTGTGTGCGCGCTGCTCACCTATGGCGGCGTGTCGCTGTTCGTCGTCGTGTTCGCGGTCTATCCGTTCGCGGCGGAGATGTATCGCCAGAGCAATATCCCGAAGCGCCTGATGCCCGGCGCCATCGCGCTCGGCGCCTTCTCCTTCACAATGGACTCGCTGCCCGGCACGCCGCAGATCCAGAACATCATCCCGACCACCTTCTTCAAGACGACCGGCTGGGCCGCGCCCTGGCTCGGCGTGATCGGCTCGGTGTTCATCATCGTGGTGGGCCTGACGTTCCTCGAATGGCGCCGTCGCTCGGCGATGGCCAAGGGCGAAGGCTACGGCACGTCGCTCGTGAATGAACCGGAACGCGTCGAGTCGACCTCGCTGCCCAATCCGATGCTGGCCATCGCGCCGCTGATCCTCGTCGGCGTGGCCAACTTCGCGCTGACCAAGTGGATTCCCACGTGGTACGGCGCAAGCTACACGGTCGCGCCTGAGGTGCTGCCCGGCATCCACGCGCCCGTCACGACGGCGGTCAAGACCGTCGTCGCGATCTGGGCCGTCGAAGGCGCGCTGCTGCTCGGCATCGTGCTCGTGCTGCTGACCGCGTTCGGTCGGGTGAAAGAGCGTTTCGCCGTGGGCACGCGCGCGGCGGTCGCGGGCGCGCTGCTCGCCGCGATGAACACGGCCTCCGAATACGGCTTCGGCGGCGTGATCGCGGCGTTGCCGGGCTTTCTGGTCGTGTCCGATGCGCTCAAGAGCATCCCGAACCCGCTCGTCAACGCAGCGATTTCGGTGAGCGCGCTCGCGGGCATCACAGGTTCCGCGTCGGGCGGCATGAGCATCGCGCTGGCCGCGATGTCCGATACGTTCATCGCCGGCGCGCAGGCCGCGCACATTCCGCTCGAAGTGCTGCACCGCGTGGTGGCGATGGCGTCCGGCGGCATGGACACCCTGCCGCATAACGGCGCGGTCATCACACTGCTGGCGGTGACCGGACTGACGCACCGCGAGTCGTATCGCGATATCTTCGCGGTGACGATCATCAAGACGCTCGCCGTGTTCTTCGTCATCACGGTCTACTACCTGACCGGCCTCGTCTGATGCGCCGGGTTGCCGCCGCCTTACCCACGGCAACCCCAATTCACGTCGCGCACACGACGCCGCACACTTCCGCGGAAGTCCACATTCAACCGAAGGAAATTCACCGCGTATGACTCAAACCGCATCGAACACTTCGCTCGCCGGCAAGACGGCGCTGGTCACCGGCTCGACGAGCGGCATCGGTCTCGGCATCGCGACGGCGCTGGCCCGCGCGGGCGCGAACCTCGTGCTCAACGGCTTCGGCGATGTCGAAGGCGCGCTCAAGCAGATCGAGGCAGCCGGCGCGAAAGCCGTGCATCACCCGGCGGACATGACCAAGCCGGACGAGATCGAAGCGATGATCGCCTTCGCGAACGACACGTTCGGCGGCCTCGACATCCTCGTGAACAACGCGGGCATCCAGCACGTGGCGACCATCGACGAGTTTCCGGTGGACCGCTGGGACGCCATCATCGCGATCAATTTGAGTTCGGCGTTCCATACGATGCGCGTCGCGCTGCCGCAGATGCGGTCGCGCAACTGGGGCCGCGTGATCAACATTGCGTCGGTGCACGGGCTGGTGGGCTCGGCGGGCAAGTCGGCCTACGTGGCTGCGAAGCACGGCATTCTCGGCCTGACCAAGGTGGCCGCGCTCGAAAACGCGCGCAGCGGCGTGACGGTCAACGCCATCTGCCCGGGTTTCGTGCTGACGCCGCTGGTGCAGAAACAGATCGACGATCTCGCCGCCCGCGAGTCGCTCTCCGCCGATGCCGCCCGCACCAAGCTGCTCGGCGACAAGCAGCCGTCGGCGCAATTCGTGACGGCACAGCAGATCGGCGACATGGCCGTATTCCTCTGTTCCGATGCCGCCAGCGAGATGCGCGGCTCGGCGCTGCAGATCGATGGCGGTTGGAGCGCGCAATAAAAAGCGCGTCGCGGCGGGCGCGCGTTATCGGCATAAAGCCCGCTGCACTTGAGCGTTTTGCTCGGATTCCCCTCAAGATCGTGGGGATATAGCCGTTATGTCCTTGTAAGTCACGGCGCGCCGCTCCCGACAAACGGCGCGCATCGAGAACGAAGCAAGGACATCATGCGCAACAATCAGCCCATTACCCAGCAAGAGTTCGAATTTCCCGCCTCGGAGATGCTCGTCTCCGCCACCGATCTCTCCGGCAACATCCAGTACTGCAATCCCGCCTTCGTTTCCGTCTCCGGCTTTTCGCGCGAAGAGCTGATTGGCGAGCCGCACAATCTGATCCGCCATCCCGACATGCCGCGCGAAGCGTTCGCCGATCTTTGGGCGACCATCCGCGCCGGACGGTCCTGGACCGCGCTGGTGAAGAATCGCCGCAAGGACGGCGATCACTACTGGGTGCGCGCGAACGTCACGCCGGTCATGGAGCACGGCACGGTGGTCGGCTATTTGTCGGTGCGCGTGAAGCCAACGCGCGACGAAGTGCGCGAAGCCGCCACGCTGTACGCGCAACTGAAGACCGGCGATGCGTCGCACCGGCTGGTGCGTGGCGCGCTCGTGAGAAAAGGCTTCGCGGGACAGCTCGCGGCGCTCGCGAACCTGCCGGTCCGCGCGCGCCTGGGACTGGGCTTCGCGGCCATGCCCGTCGCGATGCTGCTTGCCGCGCTGGCCGGCTGGCACGGCGCGCCGCCGCTGCCCTTCTGGTACGCGCTCGGCGCGGGCGCGGTGGTCGGCTTGGCGGGCTGGCTCGCCTTGTCGCGACAGGTGGATGCGCCCGTGCGCACGATGTCCGGCTTTGCCGCGCGCATGGCCGCCGGTGATCTGACCGTCGACATGCCCGATGCCCGCCACGACGATCTCGGCGACGTCCAGCGCGCGCTCGGCCAGTTGAAGGCAAACCTGGCGGCCATCGTGTTCGACGTGCGCGGGCAGATTGGCGGCATGCTCGACGCCGCCAACGAAATTTCGAGCGGCAACACGGATCTGTCGCGCCGCACGGAGATGCAGGCGGCCTCGCTCGAACAGACCGCCGCGACGATGGACCAGCTCACCACGACCGTGCAGGGCAACGCCGACGCCACCGTGCGCGCGCTGGAACTCGTCCGCGAAGCGCAGGCCGCAGCCGACGACGGCGGACGCATCGCGAGCCAGGTCGAGCAGACGATGGCAGGCATCACGGCGGCGTCGCGGCGCATCGCGGACATCACCGACGTGATCGACGGCATCGCCTTCCAGACCAATATCCTCGCGCTGAACGCGGCCGTCGAGGCAGCGCGCGCGGGCGAGGCGGGCCGCTCGTTCGCGGTCGTCGCAACCGAGGTGCGCAATCTCGCGCAGCGCTGCGCGGCGTCGGCGAAGGAAATCGAGGGCGTGGTGGCGACGAGCGTCGCGCAGATCGCGGAAGGCACGAGCCTCGTCACGCGCACGACGAGCCAGATGCGCGCCATCGACGAGGCCGTGAACCGCGTGTCGACGATCATCATGGAAGTCGCGAAGGCCAGCGGCGAGCAGGCGGACGGCATTGCGCAGGTGAATCAGGCCGTCGCCCATCTCGACGATTCGACCCAGCAGAACGCGGCGCTCGTCGAACAGGCGGCGGCCACGGCGCAACGGCTCGCGGAGCGCGCCGTGGTGCTCGACGAAGCCGTGCGGCTCTTCACCGTCGCGCGCGTCTAAGCGGACCGCAGCCGTGGCGGGAACGCGAAACCCGCATGGCTTGGTACTATCGGAGCATTGCCGAAGCAGGACCCACGAGGAGTGTCTCCGATGACCGCAGAGAACAATCGCGCGGAAGAAGCGCGAGCGATGGAACGTATCGTCAACGCCACGCGCCAGGTGCAATCCGCCTTCTTGGCGCTGCAAACCCAGTTTCCGCCCGAAGGCGACGGCCGTCCGTCACAGATGGCGCTGCAAACCTTCGACGCCGCGCTTCAGGAACTCGAGGACGCGCAGGCCGCCTTCGACACCATGCTCAACGATCTTTTCGACGGCAACCGCTGAGCTGCGGCATCAAGCGTTGCGCAGTTCGGGCACATCCTCGCGGGCGTCGCTGGGCGCGGGCGGGCCGTTGAGCGCGGCTTCGCCATCGGCGCCGCGCAGGCCGGCCCACGGCGCGCCATCGGTGGTCTGACGGCGCGCGGCGGCCACGCACGCCTCCACCAGTTCCCGGAAAGAAACCGCCGCCGAACTCGTCCGTACCAGCACTTCGCCCTGCAGCTCGCGATCCGGAAACACCAGTCCGACAATCAGCTCCGCCACCGGCGCGCGCTGATGCAGCCGGCGCAGCAGGTTGCGCAGATATGGCGGCGATTCGGCTGCGTCGAACGACACGACGCAGATGATCATCACGCCCGACAGGTCCACTTCGCCGAAACGGCCGCGCGAGAAGCGCTCGTAGCCGGCGAGATCGGCATACAGGCCGTGCTTGCGGAACAGCTGCACGGCGATGGTCGCGGCGAGATCGTCGAGTTCGCTGCGCCCGGCGATGCACAGCACCGACGCCGTGTGCCCTTCCTTCTCCGGATCGAAACGCGCGGGCGGCATTTCTGGCCGGAGCGCGGGCCTCTCGTCAGGGGATTCGAAGCTCGCGGGCAGGTCTTCCTTCGGAATCGCGGTCACGGCTGTATCGGCGGCGTCTTCCAGACCTTCGATGATGTCGAGCGCCGATTCGTTGATCCGCCGCAACTGGTCCGCCGTCACCACGCCGCGCAGTACGTCGTTGTGCGCGTAGCGCAGGCCTTCGAGCGCGACTTCGTCGTAATACGCGATCAGCGAACGCTCCTTCAGCAGCGTTTCGGCCTGGACCAGCGCTTCGTCGGGATCGTTCGCGAGCAGGCGCTGATAAAAGTTCTCGGCGGGCGTGAGCGCGGGCCGGTCGCCGAACAGCACGTCGAGGAACTCCAGCCGGTCCACGTGACGGCCGAGAATCACGAGACAGAGCGTGAGCGGCGTCGAGAGCACGAGGCCAATCGGCCCCCAGATCCAGCTCCAGAAAATCGCCGCGACGATCACCGCGAACGGCGACAGACCGGTGCTGTGCCCGTATAGCAGCGGCTCGACCACCTGCCCCGCGACGATGTCCGTCACGCCAAACAGCACGATGGTCCAGACGAGCATCGCCCAGCCGGGCCCGACGGCCGCCGCGAAGACCACGGCGACGATCGCCGCGATCCACGTCCCGACATACGGCACGAAGCGCAACAGCGCGGTCATCACGCCGAACAGCAGCGCGCCCGGCACGCCGATGATCGCAAGCCCGATGGAAATCACAATGCCCACGCCCATGTTGATGCCGAGCTGCGCGAGGAAATAGCGCGACAGGCGCCGCGCGGCCTCGTCCATGGCGGTGGTGGCGCGATGCAGGTCGCGCGAGCCGAACAGGCGGATCAGGCGGTCGCGCAGATCCTCACGCTGCAACAGGATGAACACCGCGACCACCAGCACGATGCCGGTGGTTTCCAGCGGACTGATGACCGGCGAGAGAAAGCGCTGCGCGAGTTCGAGCGGAGTCGGCGTCGGCTCGTGGACTTCGACGGGCATCGGCTGGTCGATGGGCGACGACGCCGGGTTGTCCTCGTTCTTCTGCTCCTGCTCACGGGCCGGCGAGATCCGCTTCAAGGCGCGTGACGCGCGGCCCAGGAACTCGTCGGCGCGGCCTACCGTGACGCGCTGGACGGCATCGACCTTGCGCTCGACGGCAACCTGGTATTTCGGCAGATCGCCGGCGAGTTGCGCCACCTGGGCGCCGATCAACGCGCCCACGGCCGTCAGCACCGACAGCGCGACCACCACCGCGACGATCACCGAAGGCACCTGGCCGAAGCGCAGGCGGCGCAGGAAATCGACGAACGGAGCGAGCAGGAAGCTCAGCAGGATGGCGAGAATGATCGGGATCATCACCGCGCGCCCGAAGTACAGCGCGCAGATCACGACGACTCCGGTAATCAGCGAGGCCAGCGCGCGCACGCCCGGCGCCTCGGGCGGCAGGATCTTGGCGGGAGGCCGGCGCGGGCCGGGAGCTTGAGGCATGGAGTCGGCTCGCTTCTGGAGAGGGCTAAGGGGCACGGCCGACGTCGCTGTCCGCCTGCTTCGCATTAAGCAAGGCGCGTGCCGCTCGACGCGCCTGCGCGCGCCTGAGGTGAGACGATGCGGGAGCCGGATTTTACTTCATTCATTGCAACGGTGAGGACATGCGGGAGCGCGTCGTGCTTCCCGCAAATGAACATGCGACGGTCTTGCTGTCGCCTCTCGCATTTTGCATAACGACGAACAAGGACATCATGGCAGTCGAATCACCCTGTATCGACATCTGCAAGTTCGATGACAAGACCGGCTTCTGCATCGGTTGCATGCGCACGAAGGACGAGTGCAAGCAGTGGAAGAAGATGAAGGACAAGCATCGCGTGCGCATCATCGACGAGCAACCGCAGCGCAAGGCCAAGCTCAAGAAACACAAGAAGAAATAAGGAACAAAGGCTGGACTGGTCGGCGGTAGGGTGATGCGGAAATGCCTGCGTCCGGAGGACTACACTGGGTATCTGTATGGCCCATCCTCACAGGAGCCTGTCATGAAAGTGAGTATTCCGCGTTGCACGTCCCTCACCTTCGCACTTGCCGCAATCCTGGCGGCGCCCGCCGCGCTCGCACAGCTTCATCCGAGCCCGGAAACCGACATGTACGCGCCGCAGAACAGCACGAAGCTCATGCCGAATGCGCCGCTCGGCAGCCAATATCCATCCCACGGCAATGCGCAGGCCGGCGAACTCAACCTCAATCCGTCCGATCCCCGCGCGCAACTCGTCAACGGCCTGCCGAACAATGCCAACAGCGGCGGCTACGGCTCGCCGCTCGCGGGCAACAAGGCAAACGTGCCAGCTTCGAACTAACATTGCCGCGCGGTGAGTCTTGAAGCGTTTTACCCGTCACCATTCTCGTTTCGAGAAGAGTGATTTGAATTTCCGTCCCATTCTCCCCTTGAAGGCAAGAACCCATACTTGATTCACCGGCCGCACCCACAACGCGGCCGACAATCAACCAGGGGATCTTGCCGTGAAGCTCTACACCTTTCCGCTGTCCGGACATGCGCACCGTGCGCAACTCATGCTCAATCTGCTGGCGATCGAGCATGACGAAGAATTCGTCGATCTCGCCAAAGGCGCCCACAAGACGCCGGACTTCCTCAAGCTGAATGTCTTCGGCCAAGTTCCTGTTCTGGTCGACGGCAAGCACGTCATCGCCGATTCGAACGCCATCCTCGTGTATCTCGCCCGCAAGTCGGTCGATACGAACTGGCTGCCGCACGATCCCGCCAAGGAAGCCGCCGTCCAGCGCTGGCTGTCGGTTGCAGCGGGGCAGATTGCCTTCGGGCCCGCCGCCGCGCGTCTCGTCACCGTCTTCGGCGCCAGATTCAACACGGAAGAAGTCATCGCGCGCGCTCATTCGATCCTCGGCGTCATCGATGCCCAACTGGCCTCGCGTGACTGGATCGCGGACATCGGCAGCGCGCATCCAACCATCGCCGATGTCGCGCTGTACAGCTATATCGCGAGCGCGCCCGAAGGCAACGTCGATCTGTCGGGTTACGCGAACGTCAACGCCTGGTTGCGCCGCGTCGAGGCGCTGCCCGGTTTCGTTCCCTTCAAAAAGACAGCCGCGGGGCTCGCGGCGTAAAGTCATCCGAGGCGGCGACGCCGCCTCACCGGCGTGTGGAGGCAACCCATCATGTCCAGCCCAGCGGTCCTCAATCCTGTTCCCCAACTCGCGCCCGCACCCTGGCATCGCGGCGAAATCGCGCTGCAGAAGGCCGCGGGCGTGCATGAGCGGATGGACAGCATGGGCCGGCGCGTCGTGCGCGACCACATGCCGGACCAGCATCGCCAATTCTTTGCGCAACTGCCGTTCGTGGTCGTCGGCGCGGTCGACAGCCGCGGCGATCCGTGGGCCACGCTGATCGCCGGGCATCCCGGTTTCATGCAGACCCCCGACGCACACACGCTGCGCATCGGCCACGCACGCGATCCTCGCGATCCCGCCGAAACCGGCATGGCGGACGGCGCGTCCATCGGTTTGCTCGGCATCGAACTGCACACGCGCCGCCGCAACCGCATGAACGGCGTGATCCATCGCGACGGCGCGCAGGCGCGCTTCGACGTCGCCGTGGAGCAGAGCTACGGCAACTGCCCGCAATACATCCAGTTGCGCGACTTCGAGTTCGTGCGCGAGCCGGGCACGCCCGGCACAGTCGCGCCGGTCGAACTCGACGCGCTGACGCCGCGCGCCAAAGCCATGATCACGGGCGCCGATTCGTTCTACGTCGCGTCGTACTTCGATCGCGATGACGGGCACCGGCAAGTGGACGTGTCGCATCGGGGCGGCAAGCCGGGCTTCGTGCGCATCTCCGACGACGGCTTTCTCACCATTCCCGACTTCGCCGGCAACCTGTTCTTCAACACGCTCGGCAACATTCTCGAGAACGGCCGCGCCGGCCTCGTGTTCGCGGATTTCGAACACGGCACGCTGCTGCAACTCTCGGGCGAGGCTCACGTGCTGCTCGATTCACCGGAAATCGCCGCCTTCCAGGGCGCGGAGCGGCTGTGGCGCTTCAAGCCGCACCGCATCGTGTACCGCGAAGATGCGCTGCCGTTGCACGGGACGGCGCGCGACGACGGCGCGTCGCCCAATGCACTGATGACCGGCGACTGGACGCAGGTATCGGAACGCCTGAAGGCCGCCGCGCTCGCGAATGCATGGCGCGCGTTTCGCGTGAGCCGGATCGTCGACGAGAGCGATTCGATCCGCTCGTTCCATCTCGAACCGGCCGACGGCGCGGGGCTCGTGCCGCACCGCGCGGGTCAGCATCTGCCGATCCGCGTCACGTTGCCGGGCGACACGAAACCGTCGATCCGCACCTACACGCTCTCGGTGGCGCCGTCGGACGGCGTGTACCGCATCAGCGTGAAGCGCGACGGCCGCGTCTCGACCTGGCTGCACGACACGTTGCGAACCGGCAGCACGATCGAGGCGCGCGCGCCGGCCGGCGATTTCACCATCGACGCGTTGGAGAAGCGGCCAGCCGTGTTGATGGCAGCGGGCGTCGGCATCACGCCGATGCTCGCGATGCTGCGGCACATTGTCTACGAAGGGCTGCGCAAGCGCCGCATACGCCCAACCTGGATGATCGTGTCGGCGCATGCGCTTGCCAGCCGCGCGTTCGCGCAGGAAATCGACGCGCTCGTGCAAAGCTCGGGCGGCGCGGTGAACCTGATCCGCGTGCTGAGCGACACGCGGGACGCCGTGCTCGGGCGCGACTACGACGCGTCGGGGCGGATTGATCTCGATCTGCTGACGAGCCGCCTGCCGTTCAACGACTACGACTTCTACCTGTGCGGCCCGGGCGCGTTCATGCAAACGCTCTACGACGGCCTGCGCGCGCTCAATGTCGCCGACACGCGCATCCACGCAGAAGCCTTTGGTCCGTCGGCGTTGCGGCGCACGGCGGATCGCGGTGCGGACGTGAAGCCGCTGCGTCCCGCCGCCGCCGAACCGGTGACGGTGCAGTTCGTGAAGTCCGGCACGGCGGCGCAATGGCAGCCGGACGGCGGTTCGCTGCTGGATCTCGCGGAAGCGAGCGGCCTCGCGCCGGAATTCAACTGCCGCGGTGGCACCTGCGGCACGTGCCGGACGCGCATCGCGAAAGGCGCGGTGACGTACGAGAACGAACCGGCGTTTCACGTCGGCGACGACGAAGCCCTGATCTGCTGCGCCGTGCCGGCAGCGGATTCGGACGCTGCGCTCGAACTCGACTTGTGAGGGCAGGAAAGGCCCCCGAGACAGCGACGGTGGATTGTGCCCCGCGCACATATCCCCGAGAATGCACGGCATCCTTTCAGCCGGCATGCAACGCTTCTCCCATGGACCGAATCCAGGCAATGTCGACCTTCGTCACGGTGGTCGAAACCGGCGGCTTCGCGTCGGCGGCACGCAAGCTCGAGGTGTCGCCGTCGGTCGTGAGCCGGGTCGTGACCGAACTCGAGGAACACCTCGGCGTGCGCCTGCTCACGCGCACCACGCGCGTCGTGCGCCTCACCGACGCCGGCAGCGGCTTCTTCGAAGACTGCCGCCGCATACTCGGCGAAATCGAGACCGCCGAACTGTCCGCCACCGGCACGCACACGTCGCCGCGCGGCGTGCTCACGATCACCGCGCCGGTCATGTTTGGCCGCCTGCACGTCACGCCGATCGTGATCGACTATCTGCGCCGCTATCCCGAAGCCGATGCCAACTGCTGGTTCGTCGACCGCGTCGTGAACCTGGTGGACGAAGGCATCGACGTCGCGGTGCGCATCGCGGAACTGCCGGACTCGTCATTGCAGGCGATCCGGGTCGGCAACGTGCGGCGCGTGCTGTGCGCGTCGCCCGCGTATCTCGCGGAACACGGTACGCCCCGTCATCCCGACGATCTCGCCACGCACGTCATCATCTCGTCCACCGGAGCATCGACGCCGCCCGAATGGCGCCTCTACGACGGTGAGCGGCAGGTGCCCGTGCGCGCGCATCCGCGCCTGACCACGACCACCAACGACTCGGCCATCGGCGCCGCGCTCGCGGACTTCGGCATCGCGCGGCTGCTGTCATATCAGGTCGCGCAATATGTGCAGGAAGGCCGGCTCGCCGTTGTGCTCCCGGACTTCGAGCCGCCCGCCATTCCCGTTCATCTCGTGCATCGCGAAGGCCGCCATGTCGCGCAGAAGGTGCGGGCGTTCCTCGATCTCGCCGTCGCCACGCTGCGCGCGGATCCCGCGTTGAGCTACAACGGCTAAACGCCCGGCGCGACCGGCCGGACGCGGGCGCGACGGCGTCGAATCGAACGGCCGTCAGGCACGCTGCCGTGCAAAAAACCGGCAAAACATGCAACATAGCTGTCTCGTCCGATCCTGACCGATCGCCGCGCCTTTGGCTTTCTCAGACCCCTTCACGGCTCACGCACCATGACCCAACCGACTTCTCCCTCGAACGAACGCCCGCTCGACATGATCATCTTCGGCGGCGGCGGAGACCTGGCGGCGCGCAAGCTGCTGCCCGCGCTGTACATGGCGCACTCGCACTGCAACCTGCCCGCCGACACGCGCATTCTCGCGATCGGCCGCAAGGACTGGACGCGCGAAGACTATCTGAAGAACTTCATGGAGGCGCAGGCGCGGCCGTTCATCGAAGACAAGGTGTTCGACGCGCAATCGTGGGACAAATTTCTCGCGCTGTTCGACTACGTGCGTGTCGACGTGGAAAATCCGTCCGACTTCCAGCGTCTCGGCCAGGCCGCGCGCCCGGGCTCGCAGCGGGTCTTCTACCTGTCGACCTCGCCCGAGCTGTTCGTGACCATCTGCGACAACCTCGACAGCGCCGGCATCCTCGACGACCACGCCCGGGTCGTGCTGGAGAAGCCGCTCGGCCACGACCTGGCGTCGGCGCAAGCCATCAACGACGCAGTCGGCAAGCACTTCAAGGAAGAGCAGATCTACCGGATCGATCACTATCTCGGCAAGGAGACGGTGCAGAACCTGATGGTGCTGCGCTTCGGCAACGCGATCTTCGGCCCGCTGTGGCAGGCGCCGTACATCAAGAGCGTGCAGATCACGGTGTCGGAGACGGTGGGCGTGGGCAGCCGCGCGGGCTTCTACGACCATACCGGCGCATTGCGCGACATGGTGCAGAACCACTTGCTGCAACTGCTGTGCATCGTCGCGATGGAGCCGCCCGTTTCGCTCGATCCGGACGCCGTGCGCGACGAAAAGCTCAAGGTGCTGAAGTCGCTGCGGCCGATGAGTGTCGCCGACATCGCGCGCGACACCGTGCGCGGCCAGTACACGGCCGGCGCCGTGGGCGGCGAGGCGGTGAAGGGTTATCTGGAAGAAGCCAACGTGCCCGCCGACAGCCGCGCCGAAACCTTCGTCGCCGTTCGCGCGCATATCAACAACTGGCGCTGGGCCAACGTGCCGTTCTTCCTGCGCACGGGCAAGCGGATGCAGAATCGCCGCTCGGAGATCGTCATCGATTTCGCCGACCTGCCGTTCTCGATCATCCCCGACGGCCCGCGTCACTACGGCAACCGTCTCACCATCACGCTGCAGCCGGAGGAATCCATCCAGTTGCAGATGATGGCGAAGGAACCCGGCAGCGGCATGCACATGCAGCCGGTGACGCTCAATCTGGACTTGCAGCAGGCCATGACGCAGCGGCGCGCGGAGGCGTACGAGCGGCTGCTGATCGACGTGATTCGCGGCAGGCTCACGCATTTCATGCGCCGCGACGAACTGGAAGCGGCCTGGACGTGGGTCGAGCCGATCCTCAACGGCTGGAAGGAACTCGGCGACCGTCCGCGCGGCTATACGGCGGGCACGTTCGGACCGGCGGCGTCCAGCGCGTTGATGGCGCGCGAGAATCTGGCCTGGGCAGAAGAAGCGTGATGGACTGAACGTGGCGATGCGGACGGCATGCTGTCACCGCATCGCCGTGCGCACGGTTCGTTTCTCCCACCAGACGGCACTGGCCGCCATCACGGCGGACAGCACCACGATTCCGCCGAGAATGCCCGCGAGCCGCAGCGCGGCGGGCGTCGGGTCGGACGACCAGTGGTGATCCTGCACGAACACCATGATGAAGGCGATGCTGAACTGCCGGCCGACATAGCTCGCGCCCTGCGCTCCGGTCTGCACGTGACAGCCGATCCACACGCCCGCGCACAGCGCGATCATGCAGAACAAAGGTGAATCGCCGAGCAAGGGCAGCAGTGCGAGACTCACGGCCCCCGCCAGCAGGCAGCCGATGAAGCGCTGGATCATGCGCTCCGCAACGGGCTTGCGCGTCGGCTTGCCGAGCGCCGAGGCCGGCAGGATCAGCACGGCGACGGCGGTCACCATCGCCTGTGCGAAGCCCGGCAGGTTCCACGCATAAGCCAGCGCGGCCAGGATCATGACCGCCCATGCGCTCTGCCACGCAAGCCTTCTGCGCATCTCGCGGGCCACCTGCGCGGCGCGCGCAACGTGTGAAGCCGACACGGCCTGCACCGCCTGCGCCGCGTCCGAAGGCATCACGGTGATGGCCTGCGTGCTCGCGCCATCGACGCGATCCACCGTGGACGCAGCCTGCGCACGCGGCACCGGCGCCGCGCCGCGCGTGCGGCGGAAGTGTTGCAGGCCCGCGTGAAACAGCGCCGACACCGCCACGCACGCGCACGTCCCCACCACCACTTCGGCGACACGCAACAACGCGAACGAAGCCGTCGCCGACGCGGACACGAGCCGATGCGCCTCGAAGGTCACCATCATCGACGTCACGGCGCCCAGCACCCACGCATAGCCCGCATCGGACGCAAGCGCGCGATACACCGAGACGCCCGCGATCACGCCGAGCAGCGGCACGAAGATCCACGGGACGTCGCCGATCAGCGGACCGGCAAGCGCGCCGATGATGGCCCCGGCCACGGTTCCGACCACGCGATGCACGCCGCGCTGCGCGCAGGCGGAGAATTTCGACTGCATGACCGCGAAGCCGCTGATGGCGGCCCACCAGATGTTGGTCAGATGGAACGCGTAGGCCAGTGCGACGGCCAGCGCGACCGAGAGCATGGCCTGGGTCGCGAAGAGTGCGCGCGCGGACGTCGGGCGAAAGGCGGCGAGTTCACGTCCCAGCGACACGAAGGCGTCGCGCACGGTGCGCAAGACATCGGCGCCTAGTGCCTTGCTGCGGGATTCGATGGAAGGGGTGCTGCGGGGTGAATCGTCGGTCGGCATCGGGCTCGGGATCCGTCTGGCGTTTAGCTTGAGCGTAGTCGCCTGCGGAGCCGAGCGCAAAACAATTGACGAAAGAATTGCATCGGGCGTTGCATATGCGCCATCGGCGACGCCATGTACGCAATGCGCCGCAAGTCAGGAACGCGAGGTCAGAAGACGGATGCCAGCCGCGCCGAACACGAGCGCGAGGCAGCCGTCGAGGCCGCGCTGCATGCGCTGATAGATGCGTCGTGCGGACGGCATCGAGAACAGCGCGGCATAGCCGCCGAACACGCTCGCGCCGATACACAGGCAGCCCGCCACCACCACGAGCATGTGACCGGGCCCCTCGCCCGCCGACGAGCCGAGCGCCGCCACCGACATCCACACGAGAATCGCCTTCGGATTGGTGAGATGCAGCAGCGCGCCGCGCGTGTAGAGCGCACGGGCGGCGAGGTCGCGCGCGGGCGCGGTGGAGGACCGCACCGGCGGACGCAGCGCCGCGCGTCCGGACTTGAACGCGAGCCACAACAAGTACAGTCCGCCGCAGATCTTCACAGCCGTGAGAAAGCCCGAATACGCGGTGAGCGCCGCGGACAGTCCGAGCGCCGCGAGCATCGCCCAGAAGCACGAGCCGGACATCACGCCTGCCGCGAAGGCAAAGGCGGCGCGGCGGCCGGACTGGCTTGCGATCGACATGATCGCGAGATTGCTCGGCCCGGGGCTCGCGGTGCCGACGAAATACGCCGACCAGGCAATCAGCAGGTTCGCGCTGAACAAGGCGTGAGGGGTCATGGCGTGGGCGTCTCCGTTCAATGTTGTGCGCATTGTCGCGAAGGCGCGTCGGCGTCGTCCATGCATGGACGACGCCGGAACCGGCAGGCCAATTTTCAGGCTTCGACGTCCAGCTTCACCTCATAGAGCGACTTGCCGTTCAGGTCGTGCAGCGAGACGGTCAGCGCGCGGCTCACCGGGTCGATCTTCGCGCGGCCGTAGAACTGTTGCAGCGCCGCGGGTGAGCGGTTCTGCGGATTGTCCTTCGGCACGCTCACATAGCGCAGTTCGGGCCCGAAGGTCGTGTCGAGCTCGTTCGGACCGAAGGTGCCCGCGTTGATCGGCCCGCCGACGAATTCCCAGAACGGCTTGAAGTCGGTGAACTTCGCGCGCGACGGATCGTAGTGCGTCGCCTGTGCATAGTGCACATCGGCCGTGATCCAGACGACGTTCTCAATGTTCTCCTGCTTGATGAAACGCAGGATCTCCGCCAGCTCCAGTTCGCGTCCGAGCGGTGCGCCGTTGTCGGCGTTGGCCCATGCTTCGTAGGTGCCCTTCGGCACATCCGGATTCGCATCCGGCACGACGAGCGAGATGGGCATGTCGCTCGCAATCACCTTCCACGTCGCGCGCGAAGCCTGCAACGAGGCCTTCAGCCACGCCGTCTGCTGCGAGCCGAGAAACGCGGCGTCCGCATCCAGCCGCGGCTGCCGGTTCGGCGAATTGGCGCCGCGATACGAGCGCTCGTCGAGCATGAAGACGTCCAGCAGCGGACCAAACTGGAAGCCGCGATACACCTGCTCAGGATCCAGCTGGTTGATGCGATACGGGTTGTATTCGAACATCGCCTGCTTCGCGCGCGCTTCGAGCAGGTTGATGGCGCGCGTCTGATAGCGCTTTTCCGCCGCGCCGATCTGCTGTCCCGGATACCAGTTATTGCGCACTTCGTGATCGTCCCATTGCACGAGGAATGGGACTTCAGCGGCGAAACGGCGCTTGTTGCGGTCGAGCTGGTTGTAGGCGAACGCCGCGCGATAGTCGTCGAGGGTCTGCGCCACGTGCGACTTGCCTTCGGTCACGAGGTTGGTCCACAGCGAGCCGTCCGGCAGTTTGACTTCGGCTTCGATCACGCTGTCCGAGTAGATCTGGTCGCCCTGATGGATGAAGAAGTCCGGCGCTTCACGGCGCATCGCTTCGTAGATGCGGTAGCCGCCGAAGCCTTCGTTGATGCCCCAGCCCTGCCCGGCTTCATCGCCGGAGAAAACGAAGCAGACCGGTTTCGTCGCATCCAGCGACGCAGTGCGCAGGCGGCCCGTCGCCGCTTCGCTGATGGTCTTGCCATCGACGAGATCCTGGAAGCGCACGCGATAGAACATATCCGCGCCCGGCGGCAGGCCGGTCAGGTCGACGCGCGCGGTGAAGTCGCTGCCCTCCAGCGCCGCGGGCCCGATGCGCCGCTGGAAGGTGCTGAAGTTCTCGCTCGTCGAGTACTCGACGATCATGCGCGCCGGCCGGTCCGTGCGGCTCCAGACGATGCCGCTCGTTGCGGTGACATCGCCGCTCATCACCCCGCCGGGTAGTTGCGGACGCAACTTGTCCGAGGTGACGACGGCAGGCGCCACGCCTTGCGCCAGCGCGTCGGCCAGACCGGCGCCGCTGAGCGCAAGTCCGGTGCCGGAGACAAGACCCTTCAGCAAGGTGCGTCGGGACGGTTTGACGATGCGATCCGGCATGGCGAGCTTCCTCTCGATCGGTACGATTAGGCAGGTGTGCGCTGCGTCGAACCGGTGATGGTAAAGCGCAATGGTGTCGCTTTTGTTGCAGCCTCCGCGTCGGCAGGCTCGCGGTTCGTCGCGATCAGCACGCGGCGATTGCTGTGACGGCTCACCGCGTCGGCCATGCGCTCTTGCCAGAAGCGCCATGCGCCGGACCGGCTGCGGCCGATGACGATCAGGTCCGTGTCGAACTCGCGCGCTGCCTGCGCGATCGTGCGTGCGACCGTCGCGCCGTTCGGCAGGTCGATCGTGACGCACACGCCGTTTACGCTCGATGCGAGTATGGCCTGCAACGTGCGCTTCTCGACTTCGCGCACCTGTTGCTCGATGCAGGTCATCGACGCGCCGAAGTCGTGCTGCACCGACGAGAGCGCCCAGAACGGCAAACGGTCCACGACATGAAGCACCGTCAGGCGTGCATTGCTTTCGCGGGCGCGCGCGATGCCGAGCGCGAGCGCGGCATGGCTGAGACTCGGGCCCACGGCTACCAGGATATGTTGCTGCATGATGTCACCTCCTTGCGATGACCTGGCTCAGTGCATGAGCCACGCGCGCTTCACGGCGTCGAGCACGACCGCCTCGGTCCACGTGATGTGGCCATCCGCGACCACCGCTGTCTGGCACAGCGCCAGCACCTCGCGTCGGATGCGCTCGTCGCGCACTTCTTTCGCAAGCTCTTCGACGACGCCCGCATCGACCCGGCACGCTTCGTCCCACGTCAGATAAGAGGACCGCGTGAGGTCCTCGCATACCTCTCGCACGACTTCATGCAGTTCGCCCGCATGCAAGCCGAGCCGTCTGTAAAAACCGCGCCGTTCGAGCGCTTCGACTTCCTTGCCGCTGATATGCCCGTCCGCGATCAGCGACATCACGACGATGCGCGCCGCGGCACGCGGGCTGTCCGATGGATAGTGACGCATGGCTCAACTCCTCGATCAAAGTTCCTGAAGGAAAGGCCGTACGTGATGACTGGAGAGAACGCACCGCCTTTGCTTCGCATCGTAGGAACGCAGAATGAGCGGAAGATGAGCGCGATACCTCGGCGGTATGACCTCAGTCCTCATCGGTATTGGACGGGCGGCGCACCCTGCTCTTACTCTCCGGCATGCCAATCACAACGGAGACTTCATGAGACCGCCTCTCGATATCGCGTCGCTGATCGACCGCGAACGCGTTCGTCCCTTCCAGTGGACGATCTTCCTGCTGTGCTTCATGACCACCTTGTTCGACGGCTTCGATACCCAGGCCATCGCCTATACGGGCCCGGCGATCGTCGCGGCATTCGGACTCGCGCCCGGCGATCTCGCGCCGATTCTCATCGCGGGCACGCTCGGCATGACCCTCGGCGCCATGACGCTCGGGCTGCTCGGTGACCGCGTGGGACGGCGTCCCGCGCTGCTCGGCGGCGTCGCGCTGTTCAGCCTTGCTTCGCTCGCGACCGCTTTCGCGAGTGATACCACGCAGATTCTCGCGCTGCGCTTCATCGCCGGCCTCGGCATGGGCGGCTGCACGCCGGTGCTGCTCGCGCTCGCCGCCGAATACGGGCCCGCGCGGCATCGCGGCGCGATCATGACCGGCGTGCTGCTCGGACTGCCCGCCGGCGCCATGCTCGGCGGCCTGCTTGCCGCGCGCATGCTGCCCGTGATCGGCTGGCAAGGCGTGTTCGTCGCGGGCGGCGCGGCGCCGCTCGTGCTGCTCGCGCTGCTCTGGTTCGTGCTGCCCGAGTCGCTGCACTTTCTCGTGACGCGTTCGCGCGACGATCATCGCGCCGTCCGCGCGGTGCTGGCGCGCATCGTTTCGCAACCGCTTGCGCCGGACGCGCGCTTCGCCGTGCATGAAGCTGCCGCGCGGGCGAGCGTCGGCGCGCTGTTCCGCGAAGGCAATGCGCGCAACACTGTGGCGATCTGGGCCGTGTACTTCTTCAACTGGATCGCGTGGTTCATGTTCCTTTCGTGGCTGCCCACGGTGCTGAAGGCCGCCGGCCTGCCCGCCGCACAGGCGCCCTTCGGCACGGTCGTGGTGAACGCGGTGTTCATCGTCTGCGCGATTCCGCTGTCCATCGCGCTGCCGAAAATCAGCACGCGACGCCTGTTGATCGCGCTGCTGGCGTTGGGCATTGCCATTGCGCTCGGCCTGGCCTATGCGGGTACGTCGTGGGGATGGGTGTTCACGCTCGCGGGCGCGGCGGGGCTCGGCATCGGCGGACAGCAGATCGCGCTGAACTATCTGGTGGTCAGCGCCTATCCGACGACACTGCGCGCCACCGCCACGGGCTGGGCCATCGGCATGGGACGCGTGGGGGCGATCGTCGGCTCGGCGGTCGGCGGCATGTTCCTCAACCTCGGCGGTCCGGGCGGCTTCTATCTCGTGCTCGCCGTGCCGCTCGCGGCCGCGCTGCTTGCCGTGATCGCGATCCGCACCGGCGAAGGCCAGGCGGATCCGTCGATGGCGGCCGCGCATTGAGTGACGACTGTTGGCTGAGGCCGCACAGGCTTGGCGAGTGCGTTGGGCTACATGAGACAGCATGTTCTCCTGTCTCAAGACGTGAGCCTTGTCACGCAAGGCTCACGCCCTCGTCGCGATGATTGGCATGCCGCATGCATGAGAGAGTGCGTCACATCGCGGCTGCCTGCCACTGACGCGATGCGACCGGGCCGGCTGCCTTGCGCGCCGGCCCGTTTTTTTGCGCTGCGTGTACAGCGCACCGCCGCATCAGAGGCCGGTTCGCGGATCGTAAGGACGCGCCGGATGATGCGCGATGTTCTCGAACTGCGGACGCATCGCATCGCTGAAGGTCTGTTTCTGCTGGTTGTTCAGCGAACCGTAGAAGGTCAGCCAGGCCTTCGCCGATTGCCCGGACAACGGCGCGTCCTGCTGCGCCGCCTTCTGGTCGAGCGCGTGCAGCGCGGAAAGATCGAGGATCGGCTGCTTCAGCAACGCCTGCATGCGCAACTGCATCTGGTCTGCGTTCATGCGCTCGGCGGCGTGACTTTCACGCATTGCATCGAGCGCGGCTTGCCATTGCACTTCCTGATCGGGCGTGAGATTCAACTGGTCATGCAGCGTGCGCATGTTGACCGGCTGCACGTGGATGGCGGTGTCGCTGTCCAGCGGCACAGTCTGCGCATAGACCGGCGCGGAGCCGACGCCAAGTGAAAGCGCAGTGACCACGCTCACGACCGACAGCTTGAGCAGCAATGCGGTACGCCCGCCAAGGTGCGTATGGGCGACAGGTTTTGCTTTGACGTTCGGGCTCATCTCGGTTCCCCTTTTCCTCGTTCGATGTTCGGATGGAGTTGCGCGCTTTCGCTGTTGCAACCATGAGACCGAGTGTAGGGATGGTGAATGAGCGAAGAATGAGGGCTCTGCCTTATTCCCGAAAACGCTCACCTTTGGCCGGTTTGCGAGTGTCGGAAAGCCTTCAAACAAGGGGCTTTGTTCGAACGAAGGCGCCCGATCCCGAATACCCTCACCTTTGCGTCCTGGCCGGTCGGCTGAAACTCAGATCACGTTCAACATCGACAACGCCGTTTCCTGCAACGGCTGCAGCACGCGAGCGAGCGCCGCTTCGCGCGTTTCCTTTCCGATTGGCATGTTGGCCGAAAGCGCGGCAACCACTTCGCCATGACGGTTCTTCATCGGCACGGCGACGCCGCGCACACCCATCTGCAATTGCTGCTCAATCTCGACATAACCCTCGACGCGCGAATGGCGGATCTTCTCGTAGAGCTGCTCCTTGTCGGTGATCGTGAGCGGCGTGAAGGGCTTGAACTCGGTGTCGTCCAGCCATTGGCGCACGGCCGCTTCATCGCGATACGCAAGCATCGCGATGCCGCCCGACATCAACGCAGCCGGCACTCGCGCGCCGAGCACGAAGCCGGTGGTCATCACGCGCGTGGAGCCGTTGCGCGCGATGATGACGAGGTCCCACTCATCGAGCACGCTCACGTAGACCGATTCGTGGATCAGCGCACTCAGCTGTTGCAGATAAGGCTGCACGATGCGCGGCAGACGCGCCGACTCGAAGTAGGACCAGCCCATGCGCAACACGCGCGGCGTGAGACTGAAGAGCTTGCCGTCCGTCTGCACATAGCCGAGATGCGCGAGCGTCAGCAGATAGCGGCGCGCGGCCGTGCGCGTGAGGCCGGTGCGCACGGCGGCCTGCGTGGGCGTCATGCGCGCGTGCTGATCGTCGAAGGCTTCGAGGATCGCCAGGCCCTTCTCCAGGCCCGCAATCCAGTCGCGCTTGTCGAGTGCAGGTTTAGTCATGCAGACATTCTTGTTTAGTTATGGAACAGCGGCTGTTTCGGCCGCTAAAGCAACGCATTGGCTAGTGCTAACCCCAAAAGCGTTCGATTAACGCACACACGCGTACGATAATCGCGCAAAATCTATCACAGAATGTTGATTGAAAGGGGTTGCGCTCTTATTCTCCAATCACTTTCAGAGCGACGCGTGTTTTCAGACTCGACTCTCCGCCGCTCGGCCAGTTTCCCAGGCTCAACTCCATAAACCTATTTCGGAGACATTTCTATGGCTAGCCCTATGGAAGACGCGCACGGCGGCCGCCAGGCGAAAAAAGCGACGGCGAGCGGCTGGATCGGTTCGGCGCTCGAGTACTACGACTTTTTCATCTACGCGCAAGCGGCCGCGCTGATTTTCCCGCAGTTGTTCTTCCCGTCGGGCAATCCGAAAGTGGCGATCATCGCGTCGCTGGCAACGTACGGCGTGGGCTACGTGGCGCGTCCGATCGGCGCATTCGTGCTCGGCCATCTCGGCGACACGCACGGCCGCAAGAACGTCCTGCTGATCTGCATGTTCCTGATGGGCTTCTCGACGATGGCCGTCGGCCTCCTGCCGACCTATCACCAGATCGGCATGTTCGCGCCCGCGCTGCTTGTGGTCCTGCGCCTGGTCCAGGGTTTTGCGGTGGCGGGTGAGATCTCCGGCGCCAGCTCGATGATTCTCGAACACGCGCCGTTCGGACGCCGTGGTTACTACGCGAGCTTTACGCTGCAGGGCGTGCAGGCCGGCCAGATTCTCGCGGCCGCCGTGTTCCTGCCGCTCGCCACGTTCATGCCGGAAGACATGTTCAATTCGTGGGGCTGGCGCGTGCCGTTCCTGCTGTCCGCATTCGTGCTGGTGGCCGGCTACATCATCCGGAAGGAAGTGCATGAAACGCCGGCCTTCACGTCCGAAGGCGCGCACGGCGACCTGCCCAAGTCGCCGATCAAGGAAGCGTTCGCCAACAGCACGCCCGACATGGTCCGCGTGGTCTGCATGGCGCTGATGAACGTGATTCCCGTCGTCGCGACGATCTTCGGTGCGGCCTATGCGGTGCAGTCTTCGTATGGCATCGGCTTCCACAAGAGCGTATATCTGTGGATTCCGGTGGTCGGCAACATCGTTGCGGTACTGGTGATTCCGTTCGTCGGCAACCTGTCGGACAAGATCGGCCGACGCCCGATGATGATCGGCGGCTCCCTGGTCTCGGGCCTGCTGTCGTTCGGCTATCTCTACGCGATCAGCATTCACAACGTGCCGCTCGCGTTCCTGATGTCGCTGCTGATGTGGGGCGTCGTGTATCAAGGCTATAACGCGATCTTCCCGAGCTTCTACCCGGAACTGTTCCCGACCCGCTCGCGTGTTTCGGCGATGGCGATTGCACAGAACATCGGCACGACCATCACGGCCCTGCTGCCCGCGCTGTTCGCGGCGGTGGCGCCGCCGGGATCGAACAACATCCCGCTGACGGTCGGCGCGATTGCGTTCGGCGTGACGATCATCGCCGCGATTGCAGCATACTCGGCACGTGAGACGTATCGCATCCGCCTGAACGATCTCGGCAAGAAGGACGCCGTGCCGATGAGCGAACAGGAGTACGAGCGCCTGCGCGCCGACTCGATGAACGTGGAAAAGGTCGCCAAGGCACGCCACGCCTGATGCGGATTGTGTTGGAGTGATTGGACGGGCCCTTGCAACCTCGCAGGGCCCGTTTTTTTTATGCTTGGCGCTCGATTTTCACGCCGGACAGACGCTCGCACTGTTCGATAAGCGCACCCTGCAACGCTTCGTTGCGCGCGGCTGGATCGCAGTCCCGTTCCCGCATGTGGAAGAAGTAGCGGCCCGTCACGCGCGCGGCTTCATCGTCGCTGACTGCGAGCCAGGCCTGCGTGCGATGCGCCAGATCCAGGTCGTCCGGGGCGGATGCGCCGCCCATCTTCGTCGGCACCCAGCCCGGTTCGAGCGCATTCGACAACACGCCCGGCCAGTGACGCGCCACCGCGCACGCCAGCAGCACGTCCATGAACTTGCTTTCGGCATAAGCCTGCGCGCCGCGTCAGGGCCGCTGCGTCCAGGTGAGGTCGTCGAGGTTCGCGCGTGACCCGTGGTGCATGCCCGAACTGAGGTACACGAGCCGCGCGGGCTTTTCGATCAGCGCCGTCAGCACGTAAGGCGCGAGCACATTGATCGCAAAGACCTGCGGCAGGCCGTCCTCGGTTTCGACGCGACGCGGTTCGCGGTAGCCGATGCCCGCGTTATGGATCACCGCATCGAAGTGTCCGAGTGCGTTGACCTGCGCGGCGACGTCGCGCATGGCGGCAATGCCCGCAAGATCGCCGGTCACGATTGCTTGGGTGTCCGGCATGGCGGCATGTGCGTCAGCGGCGCGTGCCGCATTGCGTGCGTGCAGCACGACGCGATGTCCTTCGTCGAGCAGCAGTCGCGCCGCCATGGCGCCGAGTCCGTCCGTCGATCCTGTGATGAATATGCGTGCCATGTGCTTGCTCCCTTGCTTTGGCCTTCACCATTGAACCGGACCCATTCTGCGCGCAATCTCCCGCCTTCGCGATAACATGAATGTCACGAGGTCAATGACGCGGAGGCATGAATGGCCAGTTTCAATGAACGCATGCTGAACGGCATCAGCGTATTCGCGGCGATCGTCGATGCGGGCACCTTCGCGGCGGCGGGCGACCGCCTCGGCATGTCGCAGCCCGGCGTGAGCCGTGCCATTGCGCGGCTGGAAGCGCGCCTCAAGATCCGGCTGTTCGACCGCACCACGCGCAGCGTCGCACTCACCGACGACGGCCGGCACTTCTTCGAACACGTCATGCCGCATCTGCTTGGTCTGGAAGAAGCCGCGGCCATGGCATCGGGCAGCGCGACCTCGGTGCGCGGACGCCTGCGCGTGAATGTGGATCCGATCTTCTCGCGGCTCCTGCTAGGACCGAAGCTCGATGCGTTCCTGAAAGCGCATCCCGATCTCGAACTGGAGCTCATCACGAGCGACCGGCTCGGCGACATGATCGCGGACGGCTTCGACCTCGCCATCCGGTTTGGCGCGCCACGCGATTCGAGCCTGATCGGGCGCAAGCTGCTGGATACACCGGTCCACACGGTGGCCGCGCCGTCCTACCTGAAGCGTCGCGGCAAGCCCGCGACGCCGCAAGCACTCGCCGATGACGCGCACACCTGCATCGAGTTCCGCGATCCTGAAACGGGACGGCCCTTCGTGTGGGAGTTTCATCGCAAGAAGAAGCGCCTGACGGTCGAGACGCGCGGACGCCTGACCGTCAACGATCCCGGCACGATGCTGAACACGCTGCTGTCGGGCTATGGCATCGCGCAGATTCTCGCGCTCGGGCATGAACACCTGATGGAGAACGGCAAGCTGATCGACCTGTTTCCCGACTGGCCCGACGAGCGTTTTCCGCTCTATGCGTATCATCCGTCGCGGCATCATCCGCCGGCCAAGACCCGCGCGTTTCTTGATCTCGTGGTGGGTCTGACCGGGGCTGCCAGCAGTGACGCCTAAAGCGTGACGGTCTTGCCGCTGCGCGCACTGGCGATGATCGCCGCGAGCGTCGCCGCATTGTCGAGACTGACTTGCGCGTAGTAGTCGATGGCGGCGGTGTCGTGCGTCGCGACCATGCGCGCGAAGCTCTCGGCGGCGAACAGGAAGCCGCTTCCCGTTGCCGCAGGCACCGCGTCGAACGGCACCGAGTTCGGAATGCCGCGCCGCACGCGCAACTGGCTCGGCAGATAGCCATATGCATCGCCGGACGCCGCGTTGCTCGTGTGATTCAGGTACTCGGTATCGATGGTGCCCTGCGTGCCGATGATGGTTGCATAGCGATGATTCGCGGCATCCATCGAACACGACACCTGCGCACGCCGGCCGTCTTCATAGACGAGCGTCGCCATGAGACTGATATCGACGTTGCTGTCGGCCCACGTCGCCACGGCATCGACACGGCTCGGCGCGCTGCCCATGACGAGTCGAATCAGGCTCAGCGGATAGCTGCCCGCGTCGAGCAGCGCGCCGCCGCCGAGTTCGGCCTTCATGCGGATGTTCGCGCCCGGATTGCCCACCGTGAAACCGAAGCACGCCTGGATGGCGCGCACCTCGCCGACCGCGCCCCCGCCGATCAGCGACATCATCGCGGCCGTCTGCGGCTGGAAATAGAACGGGAACGCTTCGAGCAGCATCACGCCGTTGCGGTCGGCGGCGTCAAACATGCGCGCAGCTTCATCGCGATCCAGCGCGAGCGGCTTTTCGCACAGGATGTGCTTGCCGTGATTCGCGGCCTTGATCGCCCATTCGGCATGCAGGCTGTTCGGCAAGGGAAGATAGATGGCGTCGATGTCGGGGCTGGCGAGCATGGCGTCATAGCTGCCGAACCAGGCATCGATCTGGTTGGCTTCGGCGAACGCCTGCGCAGTTGCATCGCTGCGGCTCGCGACGGCAACGACGCGCACGGTCTGGCTCGGACGGACGTCGCGCGTGAACTGACGCGCAATGTTCGCGCCGCCGAGAACGCCAACACGCAATACGGAAGAAGTCGATTGAGATGACACAGCGGGCTCTCCTTATTTGTACGATTTAGTACACGCACGGCAACGGTATCACAATCGCGTGCGCTTCAGTGCGCGCACGTGTCGGGGCGAACCTTCGTTCCCCGACGCTCCGGCGGAACATGGCAATTGTCCACACGCTGCTCGTCGCTGGCCTTGTCGCCGAGGCGTTCCTTGAGCGTCCTGGGCTCGGCTGCCGAAGCCGCGACAGGCGCCGATGCCTGCGTTGCATGCGCCACGTCGTGCAGTGCGACGCACAGGCAGAGAGACAGCGTAAGGCACTTCATCATCGACGTGCTCCTGAATCAGGTCTGACCAGCATCGCGTCTGCACGGCAGGGACGCACGCCGATTCTTGCGCTCTCTTCCGGGCGTGTAATTCACAGACGATTGAAGGTGAGCGTTTTCGGGAACCACGCCGAAACACCGATGGCTTGCGAAAGTTGCACATCGCAACTAATATCGAGCCAGGAAAAACAGTCGCGTGATTGACGGAGCAAGCATGGACATCATCGATACACCCCTTCAGCCGCGCGCCCAGACCATTCTCGAACTGCGCGAATTCTCACGCAAGCTCGTACGCGAACTGGGCTTCATGCGGCATACGCTCGCCGACAGCGGACTCGCGCCTTCGGCGGTACACGCGATCATCGAGATCGGCGCGAAACCAGGCATCCAGGCGCGCGATATCGCCAGCATTCTCCGTCTCGACAAGTCGAATGCGAGCCGCCAGATCGCGCGGCTCGAAGCGGCGGAACTGGTGACGCGGCAGACATCGAGCGACGACGCCCGCTCGTCCGAGCTCTACCTCACCGCGGCGGGGCAGAAACTGCGCCGCAAGATCGACAAGTTCGCCACCGACCAGGTCTCCGATGCGTTGCGGCGTCTCGTACCCGAAGATCAGCAGACGCTGGTGCGCTCCCTCGCGCTCTATGCAGACGCGCTCGCGCAAGGTCACGAGCGCACGCGCACCGCCGCGCCGCCTGTGAGCAACGCACGTATCGTCGATGGCTATCGGCCCGGCTGCATCGGCGATATCGCGAGCCTGCACGCGCGCTTCTATGCGCATCATGCGGGCTTCGGCGTGTTCTTCGAGCGCAGGGTCGCCACGGAACTCGCCGCGTTCGCCGAAGGTTTGCCGGCACCGGGCCAGGCCTTGTGGCTCGTGATGGAAGGCGAGCGCACGCTCGGCTCGCTCGCCATCGACGGCGATCCGAAGAAGCGCGTCGCGCATCTGCGCTGGTTCATCATCGACGGCAGCTTGCGGGGTAGCGGCATGGGCCGGGAACTCATGGCGCGCGCGATGGCCTTCGTCGATGCTCACTACGACGAAACCTTCCTCTGGACCTTCAAGAGTCTCGACGCCGCGCGCCATCTGTACGAGTCGTTCGGCTTCACGCTTGCGGAAGAGGCCGAAGGCACACAATGGGGCGCCACGGTGACCGAACAGCGCTTCACGCGGCGTCCGACGTCACCGGGCTGAGTTGATTCAAAGCCTGACGGCGCGTGACGTCGGCCCGAGACGTTGCGCGAAACGCCGCGCGCATTCGATGCCGAACGGCGTGGGCTGTGCGCCGCGATCGAAGGCCACGTCGAAGCCCATGCGCCACGCGGCGATGCGCTTGCCGTAACAGGTGAGTGTTTCCAGGGACTGCATCACGAAGACGATCTCGGGCAGCACTTCTGCATGGCGTGCTTCGGCTTCCTGCTCGCGGCCTTCGACAAACGCGGTGTGAACCGCGACCTGATGATCGAACGCATCCGGCGCCACGATCAGGCCATCGCAACCAGCGCGCAGATTGTCGATGAGTTCCTGTCCGCCCCGGCCATTGAACACGGACAGCGTCTGGCCGAGTGCATGCAGATGCTCGATGGTCGCGCGTATCGTCACGGCCGGCCCTTCGCCCTTGAGCAGACGGAAGCCGGGCCGCTCGCCGGCCAGTTGCGCGAGCGCTTGCGGCGACAGACCCACGCCGAGGTATTCCGGCGCGTTCTGGATGCCCGCCTGCGCGCCCGTGCGTTCGAGCACGGCCGCGAAGAAGTCGTAGTAGAACGACTCGGGCTCGCCGCGCTTCGAAGGCGGCTGGAGAATCAGCCAGGACGCGCCGCGTTCGAGCGCATGATCGGCGAGCGCGGCTTGCGCAGCGACGCTGTCGCCGGAAATCGTCACCGCGAGCGGCACGCGGCCGGCGATGTGCGCAGCGCACACATCGATCATCAAGCGCTTCTCTTCATCCGACAGCCGATTCACTTCGGTCGCCAGTCCGAGCGTCACGATGGCCGGCGCGCCGGCGGCAAGCGTCGCGTCGATCTGCATGCGCGTGGCACGTATGTCGAGCTGGTTGGATGCATCGAAATAGGCGTAGAGCACCGGCCACATGCCGGGCGGAGGCGCAAGTTGCGTGGACATGGATCGCGCTCCGCTCAATGCGAGTCGCGCGGCACCGGCGCGCCGCTCGAACCGACGAGAAAGTCCAGGTCCGCGCCCTGATCCGCCTGCAACACATGTTCGACGTAGAGACGGTAATAGCCGCGTCGCGGCAATTCGGGCGCTTGCCATGCGGCGCGGCGTCTTGCCAGCTCCTCGTCCGATACATCGAGATGCAGACGCCGCGCCGGCACGTCGAGTTCGATCATGTCGCCGGTTTGCACCAGCGCCAGCGGCCCGCCCGCCGCGGCCTCGGGCGACACGTGCAACACCACCGCGCCGTAGGCCGTGCCGCTCATGCGGCCGTCCGAGATGCGGACCATGTCCGTGATGCCCTTCTGCAGCACCTTGCGCGGCAGCGGCATGTTGCCGACTTCCGCAAAGCCCGGATAGCCCTTCGGCCCCGCGCCCTTCAGCACCATGATGCAGTGCTCGTCGATGTCGAGTGCGTCGTCGTCCACCTTCGCGTGCAGTTCCTCGACGTTCTCGAACACCACCGCGCGCCCGCGATGCTTCAACAGCGACTGCGTTGCCGCCGATGGCTTGATCACCGCGCCGTTCGGTGCAAGATTGCCCTTCAGCACCGCGATGCCCGCATGCGGCTTGAACGGCTTTGCGAAGGTGGTGATGACCTTCTCATCGTAGTTCGGCGCGTCGCTTACGTTGTCCCAGATCGTGCGCCCGTTCACCGTGAGCGCGTCGCGATGCAGCAGTCCCTGCTCACCCATCTGACGCAGCACCGCCGGCAGTCCGCCCGCGTAGTAGAAATCTTCCATCAGGAATTCGCCCGATGGCTGGAGGTTCACGAGACATGGCACCTCGCTGCCGAGCTCCCAGTCTTCGAGCGTCAATGCAACGCCGATGCGCTTCGCCAGCGCGATCAGATGCACGACCGCATTCGTCGAACCGCCGATGGCCGCATTAGTGCGAATGGCGTTCTCGAAAGCCTCGCGCGTGAGGATCCGGTCCATCGTGAGATCGTCCCTCACCATGTCCACGATGCACCGCCCCGCCATGTGAGCCAGCACTTGCCGGCGAGCGTCGACGGCGGGAATCGCCGCGTTGTGCGGCAGGCCCATGCCGAGCGATTCGACCATCGAGGCCATCGTCGATGCCGTGCCCATCGTCATGCAATGGCCGCGCGAGCGGTTCATGCACGATTCGGCGTCGACGAATTCTTCCTGCGTCATCCGGCCCGCGCGCACTTCCTCCGACATCTGCCACACGCCCGTGCCGGAGCCGATCGTGCCGCCGCGAAAGCGTCCGTTGAGCATCGGTCCGCCCGACACGGCGAGCGCAGGCAGATTGCACGACGCAGCGCCCATCAGCAGCGCGGGCGTGGTCTTGTCGCAGCCGACCAGCAGAATGACGCCATCGATGGGATTGCCGCGGATCGATTCCTCGACATCCATCGACGCCAGGTTGCGGAACAGCATGGCCGTGGGCCGCAGATTGGATTCGCCGAGCGACATCACCGGAAACTCCAGCGGCAGGCCGCCCGCCTCCCGCACACCGCGCTTCACGTAGTCGGCCAGCTCACGGAAATGCGCGTTGCAGGGCGTCAGTTCCGACCACGTGTTGCAGATGCCGATCACCGGACGGCCGTCGAATTCGTCGTGAGGAATGCCCTGGTTCTTCATCCATGAACGATGGATGAACGCGTCCTTGTCGCTACCGCCGAACCAGCTTTGCGAACGCAGCTTGCGCATGGATGTCCCCTTTTCTTGTTGGCCTGGGGTCCAGCGCGAGGAAGCTTTCGTGCGCCGGACAGGTCGAGTTATACACCTCGTTCGCCTGTCCGGTCCGGATTGCGGCGCGACGATTCAGGCTCAGTCGAGCGTCTCCTGCGAACGCTCGCGCATGCAGGCCACCGCGATCACGGACAGCACGCCGCAGCCCATTACATACCAGGCAGGCGCCATCACGTTCTTCGTGATGATGATCAGCGAAGTGACGAAGAACTGCGCAAAGCCGCCAAAGATTGCGACGCCGAGGCTGTAGACAATGGCCGCGCCCGTCGCGCGCACGGAACGCGGGAAGAGTTCGCCGAGCATCGCGCCGGTCGGGCCGACGTTGAGCGAATGCACGATGGACAGCACCGTCACCACGGTGAGCAAGGTGCCGGTGGTCGGCACTTTGTTGAGCAGCACGAAGGCCGGCCAGATCGCGATCATCAATGCGATGCGGGTAACTTGAGCAAGCCGGTTGCGGCCGATGCGGTCCGACAGATAGCCGCCGATCGGCGCCACGACGAAGAGGATCGCGCCCGACACGCAGCCTGACAACATCGACGTCCAGCCCGGTAGCCCGAGCGTCTTCACGCCGTAGATGGACAGGTAGAACACGATGATGAAGTGCGCCGCGGTGCCGCCGATCGTCAGGCCCAGGCCATTGAGCACGGCGCGGCGATGTTCGCGCAACACCGTCACGAGCGGGAGCTTCGCCGCCTTCGGCGCGGCTTCAAGGGTATCGCGGGGCGCTTCTTCCATCGTGCGGCGCAGCCACCAGCCGACCGGCACGATCGCCGTGCCGATGATGAACGGCACGCGCCAACCCCAGCTTTCGAGTTGCGCCTGAGTCAGCGACGCGGTAAGCGCCACGCCGGTCAACGCGCCCGCAAGCGCCGACAAACCCTGGCTGGCGAACTGCCAGGACGCATAGAAGCCGCGACGGTTGGCGGGCGCCTGTTCGAGCAGCAACGTGGTGGACGCTCCCACTTCCCCGCCCGCCGAAAATCCCTGGATCAGCCGCGCCAGCACGAGAATGATCGGCGCGGCGAGGCCGGCTTGCGCGAAGGTCGGCGCGACCGCGATCATCGCGGTGCCGAGCGCCATCAGGCCGAGTGTCAGCAGCATCGCTTTCTTGCGTCCGGCGCGATCCGCGTACATGCCGATCAGCAAGCCGCCGACGGGACGCGTGAAGAAACCCACGCCGAAGCTCGCCACGGCGAGCAGCAACTGGCCGACTGGATCGTGCACCGGAAAGAACAGCTTGCCGATGACGAGCGCGAAGAACGCATAGACCGTGAAGTCGTAGAACTCGAGCGCGTTGCCGACAGCCGCCGCCGCAACGAGGCGCGTGCGCGCCGCCCGGCTGGCGGAAGCCGGAGCAATGGATGAGGAAGTGGCGCTGGCCAGTGTGGACGTATTCATCGTGAGTTCCGCGGTGTCGGACCGAAAGTCAGTCGGCGAGCCAGGCTTCGGCCAGGCGCACCCAGTAGCTCGCGCCGGTCGCGAGGATGTCGTCGTTGAAGTCGTAGCCCGGGTTGTGAACCATGCAGCCGCCCTTCGACCCGACGCCATTGCCGATCCACGCATACGTGCCCGGGCACGCTTCGAGCATGAAGGCGAAGTCCTCGCTGCCCATCAACGGCTTCGCAGCCGGTTCGACGCGCTGTGCGCCGAGCATCTGCACGGCGACCTCGGTGGCGAAGGCCGTGGGGCCTGCGTGATTCACCAGCACGGGATAGCCGAGTTCATAGCCGATCTCGGCGGTGCAGCCGTAGGCCAGCGCCTGCGCGTGGACGAGCGCGGTGATGCGTTCCTGCAGCAGCGCGCGCACGCCTGCATCGAGCGCGCGTACCGAGAGCTTCAGCAGCGCGGTTTCGGGAATCACATTGTTGGCTTCGCCCGCCTGCACACTGCCCACCGAAACCACCGCGGGCTTCTGCGAATCGACTTCGCGCGCCACGATGCTGTTGAGGCCCAGCATGATCGAGGCGACGGCCGGCATCGGATCGCGCGCTGCGTGCGGCATCGCGCCATGGCCGCCGACGCCGCGCACCACGATATTCACGCGATCCGACGATGCCATGCCCGGACCCGGCGTGAAGAACATGTCGCCTGCGGGCAGGCCGGGCATGTTGTGCAGGCCGAATACGGCATCGCACGGGAACTGTTCGAAGAGTCCGTCTTCGAGCATGGCCCGCGCGCCCGCCTCGCCTTCCTCGGCCGGCTGGAAGATCACGATCAGCGTGCCCGAGAACTGGCGGCTCTCGGCAAGGTAGCGCGCGGCGCACAGCAGCATGGCGGTGTGGCCGTCGTGTCCGCATGCGTGCATCGTGCGGGCGTGCTGGCTTGCGTAGGGCAGTCCGGTGGCTTCTTCGATTGGCAAGGCATCCATGTCCGCGCGCAAGCCGATGCGCTTGCCGCCCTCGCCCTGCTTCAGCACTCCGACGACACCCGTCCGGCCAAGCCCGCGATGAACTTCATAGCCCCATTGCGCGAGCATCCCGGCGACGAGTTCGCTGGTCCGGGTTTCTTCGAAGGCCAGTTCCGGGTGCGCATGGATGCGCCGGCGTACTTCGACAAATTCCCGCGCGATGGCTGCAATGCCGGGGATTACAGGTTCGACTGACAACATGAGGCTCCTCCTTGCTCGATGCGATTCGACGTGCACCAAGCATATAAAGCCGAAAAGCCAACCAAAAGACGGTAAATTGAATGCGTGATTACTGATAGTTGTCGGTGCTAACCCTAGGGTGTCGGTCATGAGCATGAAGTATCACCAGCTGCGCGCGTTTCTGACCACGGCCGAGCAAGGCAGCATTCGCGCTGCGGCGCGCAGTCTGCATTTGTCGCAGGCGGCGCTGACCAAGGCCATCAAGGAACTGGAACAGGATCTGGGCGTGGCGCTCGTGCTGCGCACCGCGCGCGGCGTGCAGTTGACCGCGTTCGGTCAGCAGTTGCGGGTCCGTGCGCATCTGATCGTGAGCGAGATGCGCCGTGCCGAAGACGACATCGCGCAGATGAAAGGCGCCGGTGCGGGCAGCGTGAGCGCGGCCGTTACGCCGACCGCGGCGCTCTCGATCCTGCCGCAGGCTTATCGGGCGTTCAGGCGGCGAATGCCGGATGCGCGTGTGAGCTTTATCGAGGGCTTTCCAGGCGTGGCGATGCCGCGTCTGCGCGACGGTTCGCTCGACTTCGTCGTGGCGGTGGTCGTGCCCGAGCTTCTCGCTCCGGAATTCGATCACATGGAGCTGTATGAGAGCCGCTCTTCGATTGTCGGGCGCGCGGATCATCCGCTGCGGCATGCCACGGCGCTCGCGGAATTGTCAGAGGCCGAATGGCTGTTGAATCCGTCGCCGGAAAGCTCGACTCAGGCGCTGCTCGACGCCTATGCGAAGCGCGGGCTGGCGGTGCCGCGACGCGTGATCGAATGTCCGAGCTTCATCATCGCGCATGGTCTGTTGCGCGGATCGGATGCGGTGGCGTCGATGCCCGCGGGCTTGCTCGATCATCCGTGGGCGCGTGACGGACTCGCGGTGTTCCCGGTGACGGATCCGTTGCCCGCGGTATCAGTGCGGGTGATTACGCGGCGCGACAGTCCGCTGACGCCGGCCGCGACGATGTTGGTCGAGTGTTTGAGAGATGCTGCCCGGACGGTGTGAGGGGGAGCGGGATCGCCTGGCTCAGAACTTCACTCGAAGCATGAAGCCGAGCGTGAACGGAAGATCGCTCGATGGAATGGGCGGAATCAGAATGATATTGGCGCCGACCCGTTTGTATTCGAGCATGATCAGCGGCGCGGCCACGGGACCGACCGTATGGTTATGGCCGATTCCGTAGCTGCCATAGTCATAGCCGGAGATCAGTCCGGCCATGACCGCGAAACGGACATACTGCCAGTGCAGGAAATCCGGGCTCCACACACCGCCGCCATAGAAAGACGGTTTCGACAGCGAATTGCGGAAATAACCGCCCGTCACCGCCCATTGCGGCGCGACCCAGCATTCGACGCCGATACCCGGATTGAACTGCTCGAAGTCCTTGTCCGGATGAACGTGATGCGACGCGATCATCGCGTCCGCCCAGAGACCGTCGCCGCACAGACTTGCATGAGCGGCGGATGTCCAGCCGGACGCCAGCACTGCGGCAATGGTCAGCAACACGGAATGAAACGATCGGAGCCAGGGTAGCGACAGACGCATAGGTTCTCCGCCATCGCGTGGCAGCGACGGCGCTTTTTTTTGAGAGAGAGGGCGAGGCGAACTCTACCGGATCGCGTCATTATCGGGTGGACGCACGAAATCGACGTGACGGCGGGCGTGTGTTTCCAAGGCGTCCGATCCGATCTTCCAGTTCGTAATTTCCGTATTCGAGGTAGTGAGCGATGAACGTTTTGAAGGCGCTGGTTTCAACCAGTCTTGTCGCGTCGATGATGGCCTGCACGCCGTTGCAGGTCGTTACGCACCATGTGTCGTCGAGCGAATCGAGCGTTCCACCAGGACAGTATCAACTCGATGCGCATCACTGGAATGTGAGTTTCGACGTCGATCATCTTCACTATTCACGCTTCGTCATTCGATTCGACAAGGCAAAGGCGCAACTCGACTGGATTGCGGACGGATTGTCCGGCAGTTCGGTGCGAGCGACCATCGATGCATCGAGTGTCAACACGAATGTACCGCTGCTGGACCGCATGCTGAAGGGACCGGACATGTTCGACGTGGAGCGCTATCCGACAATCGTATTCGTCAGCACGGGCTTCCAGCGCACGGGTGACGACAAAGGCACGCTGACGGGCGACCTGACCATTCGCGGTACGACGCGGCCGGTCAGCCTGAACGTCACCTTCAACGGGCACGCGGTAGATCCGCTCACGAAGCTGGAAACCTTGGGCTTCTCGGCCGATGGACACTTCAACCGCTCACAGTTCGGGCTGACGACGTGGTATCCGGCAGTCGGCGACGATGTGCACGTCGCCATCCAGGCCGAGTTTTCAAAGCCGCGCGCGGATTCGGCGCAGTGAGGTGTCAGATTGTTTCTGCGGTCCAGTCGAGTACGACCTTGCCGCTGTTGCCGGAGAGCATCGTGTCAAACGCGCGTTGATAGTCGTCGACGGGGAAGGTGTGCGTGAGGATGGGTGAGAGATCCAGACCGCTTTGCAGCATCGCGACCATCTTGTACCAGGTCTCGAACATCTCGCGACCGTAGATTCCCTTGATCTCAAGTCCCTTGAAGATGACCTGATTCCAGTCGATGGCAGTCTGCGCCGGCGGGATACCCAGCAGCGCGACCTTGCCGCCGTGATTCATCGCTTCCAGCATGGCGGTGAACGCGCTCGGTACGCCGGACATCTCCAGTCCAACATCGAAACCTTCGGTCATGCCGACTTCGCTCATCACGTCGCGCAGATTTTCATTCGACACGTTGACGGCACGCGTTGCACCCATCTTTCGCGCGAGCTCGAGCCGGTAGTCGTTGACATCGGTGATCACGACGTTACGTGCGCCGACATGCCGCGCAATCGCCGCCGCCATCACGCCGATGGGCCCGGCGCCGGTAATCAGCACGTCCTCGCCGACGAGGTTGAACGAGAGGGCGGTATGCGTTGCGTTGCCGAATGGATCGAAGATCGCGGCGAGATCATCCGAGATGTCCGGGGGAATCTTGAACGCGTTGAAGGCGGGAATGACGAGATACTCGGCGAACGCGCCTTCGCGATTCACACCGACGCCAACGGTATTGCGGCATAGATGACGCCGCCCCGCGCGACAGTTGCGGCAAAAGCCGCACGTGATGTGACCTTCACCCGATACGCGGTCGCCGATGGCAAAACCGCGCACCTCCTGGCCCATCTCCACGATCTCGCCAACGTATTCATGTCCGACGTGCATTGGCACGGGAATGGTCCGCTGCGCCCATTCGTCCCATTTCCAGATATGAATATCGGTCCCGCAGATCGCGGTCTTGCGAATGCGGATGAGGACATCGTTATGGCCGACTTCGGGCCGCTTCACTCGTGTAAGCGTGAGGCCCGGGGCGCGTTCCAGTTTGGCGAGAGCTTTCATTGCTTTTGGTCCTGACGGTGGTCTTGACGGTTTGTGCTGGAATCGCGTGCATGGAGTGGTGCGGGCTTGTGACCCGGCACGCGTCCCTTGGTGCTTAGGCGGCCGTTTCAGGCTTTATGCGCATAAAGCCTGCCTTGAGGCTCAGCGAACGACGCCGAGCGTGCGCCCGACGCGTCCGAATGCTTCGACCGCGCGATCGATCTGTTCCGACGTGTGGGCTGCACTCATCTGAGTGCGAATACGGGCACGCCCCTTGGGCACCACGGGGTAAGAGAAGCCGATGACATAAACGCCCTCGTCGAGCAGCGCATCGGCCATCTTCGACGCAAGCTGTGCGTCACCCAGCATGACGGGAATGATGGGATGCTCGCCGGGCACGAGATCAAAGCCCAGCGATGTCATCGCCCCGCGGAAACGCCTGCCGTTCTCCTTGACCCGCTTGCGCAAAGAAGCGCCTTCGTCGCTGGCGAGCAGTTGGAGCACTTTGAGCGATGCTGCCGCAATGCTCGGCGCCAGCGAGTTCGAGAACAAATAAGGCCGGCTGCGTTGACGCAACAAGTCGATGACTTCCTTGCTTGCCGCGACATACCCGCCCGATGCGCCACCCAACGCCTTGCCCAGTGTCCCCGTGATGATGTCCACGCGATCCAGCACGCCGCAGTGTTCCGGCGTACCGCGTCCGTGCTCACCGATGAAGCCGACGGCATGCGAATCATCAACCATGACAAGCGCCTGATAACGATCGGCGAGATCGCAGATGCCGGCGAGATCGGCAATGATGCCGTCCATCGAAAACACGCCATCGGTCGCAATGAGCTTGAAGCGGACGCCGGCCGCGTCGGCTTCCTGCAGACGCGCTTCGAGGTCCGCGAGATCGTTGTTCTTGTAGCGCAGACGCTTGGCCTTTGAAAGTCGTACGCCATCGATGATGCTTGCGTGATTCAACTCGTCGCTGATGATTGCATCCTCTTCGGTCAGCAACGTCTCAAATAGGCCGCCGTTGGCGTCGAAGCAGCTGGAATAGAGAATGGCATCTTCGGTCTTCAGGAATTGCGCGATGGCGTGCTCGAGTTCCTTGTGCACCGTCTGAGTTCCACAGATGAAGCGCACCGATGCCATGCCGAAGCCATCCATGTCGAGCCCGTCCTTGGCTGCATCGATCAATCGGCGATCGTCCGCTAGCCCGAGATAGTTGTTCGCACAGAAGTTAAGCACGCCGTTTCCGTTCGCAAGGCGAATGTCTGGCGACTGCGGGCTGGCGATCACACGCTCGGTCTTGTGAAAACCGGCAGCCCTGATTTCTTCGAGTGTCTCGCGGAGATGACTGAGGTATCGGTCGTTCATGGCAAATCCTCGTTCGTGGCGGCCGGTGGAGGTTGCACGCAGTCCAACATGCGTGCGCGCGCAACCAATAGCCCTGTTATAGTCCATTCAATACGTTGAACACGTTCGATATTTCGAACATATTTCCGATATACCGAACACTCTAAGGGATTGTGGGAGTCATGGCAAGTTCAGGACCGGAAGGAAAGGCAACCGAATCCGCCGGCGCGACTCCGCCGCGTGTCGGCGAGATGATTCAGCGCTTGCGCAGTGAGCGACAGCTGACGCTCGACGACCTGTCTCGCGCGGCGGGTGTGTCGAAATCGATGTTGTCGGAAATCGAACGAGACAAAGCCAATCCGACTATCGCGGTTGCATGGCGACTGACCAATGCGCTCGGGATCAGCCTCGATCAACTATTCGCGCAACAAAGGCCAGTGGAAGCGATTCGCGTCGCCAGCCCCCACGACATTCCGACCTTGACCGGCGACAACGGCGGCTATCAGCTGCGTGTCTGGGGGCCGATCGAGCTAGCCGGTAAATTCGAGTGGTATGAACTCACGCTGCAAACTGGTGCGGCGCTTACTTCGGAAGCTCATGAACCCGGCACGCGCGAACATCTCACCGTGCTGAACGGAGCTATAGAGATCAAGGCGTCGGGATCGGCACGTCGACTAAAAGCAGGCGATACCGCGCGTTATGCGGCAGATGAAGCGCATGCGATTTGCAACGTCGGACGTGCTGAAGCCAAGGCGCTCCTTATCGTCATTCATGGGTAGCTGCTGCGGTCTTTACCGCCGCGGTGGGCTTTATGCGCATAAACGTCTGACGTCGCGCTCGACTCGACATGCCTAAGGTTCCTTGGACCGATCGGCATAAAAAAAGGACGCTCAACGATGAGCGTCCCACTTCAAAGCGGCGCAACTGATGCGCCAAAATCGCCTCGGTCAGATCCGCTTACGGATTCTTTTTGACGCTGTCCTTGACGTCTTCGCGTGCATCGCCCACACCCTTCTGCACCTTACCGGCGGCTTGCTGCATATCGCCCTTGGCTTCCTGGACCTTGTCGCCCGTCATCTTGCCAACGCCTTCGTTGATCTTGCCCTTGACTTGCTTGCCAACGCCTTCCACTTGATCCTTGTTCATATCGGTTCTCCCGTGTCTTGCAGCGTAATGGGTGCGCTATGCGGTTCAGACGTACTCAACCGCTCTCAACCGCTCTCTGCGCGCCTCGCCCAGGACCATTCCCAAGCATGGCTCCAGAGTGCGCTTCGTTGGCAAGCGCGCATAGCGGCGGATGTCTGAAAGACGCGTAGGCGGAATCGCACATACAGCCGCGACCAGTAGCGCGACGCTAGTTTCATCGCACCAGTACTGTATATTTATACAGTACAATAAGACCAGCTCGCAAAGGGGTGAATCATGGAGTCGAACGGCGAAAGTCTCAGCAGAAGGCAGTTTGCTCGTGCGGTACGTGATCTGGAACGCATCACACGGCAGATCGCCGCACGCTATATCGACAAGGGCGTGCCGCTGACCTGGCGCCTCCTGCATGCCATCGAAGCAGAGGCCGTCGCGGATCTGGGCTTCGCCGGGCGGCACGAAGCCACGCTTCGCGAACTCTTCTCGCGGCCTGATAACTTCCATTTCCCTCAGACCGACGACGTAGTCGACGTCGCTTCGTCCGACGCCTTACCCGCAGTATTCGCGTTCGCTGTCGATGCCTACGAGCGCGCTGCTCGACATGGCCGACCGCAACTGGCAATCGCCGCGCACTGAGGCCAAGGGTCCTGGCACGCGGGACAATCCGCGTGCTCCCACGAGCATTAAATTCCCGCCGAAGCCACCCGATGCTTCCTCGGTGGGTGGCGAGAAATCAGAGTTTTCTCATCAGTGAGTTTCGCGGGCTTTATCACCGCACCCGACTCGCGCAAGACGAGCGTTCCGATCTCTATCACAGCGGTGCTTGACGTAGAAAGCACGACACACGACCCTGTGCACAGTGCAACACAGCGAGGCACGCGCTACCGAAACCATGCCGAACACTTCCGATCTCTTCGACCAACAGCGCGCTGACTGGCAAGCCGACCCTCACTCGGCCTTCGACGCGTGGCTTGCTCAACAGGAGTTCCGCGCATCGTCGGCGGACGTTTATCGCGCGCAATGGGGCAACTTTCTCGAGTGGCTGACGTCTCGTCGCGCGACGCTGAATACGGTGCAACGGCCTGTCATCGAACAATTCGTGGCGCAACTGGACATTCGCCGGCCGCAGCGGATGCGCTATCTGCGACTCATCGAGCGCGTGCTCGATCATGTGCGGGAAGTCGAATCGGCGGCGACGAACCCTGCGCGATTCATCGCGCAGGATGGAGACGCGGCATGGCGCAAGGCCCGCGACAACGAGCCAACCGGCTTTCTCACGCACGACGAGCGTGCCTTGCTCATCGCGCATCTGCACTCGCCCCTGGGCTCGCTGCTGGCCGGCCAGCGCTGGAAGGAGCGGCGCGATCGGGCGCTGGTAGCGGCCTTTCTTGGCGCCGGCGTGAAGACGGGCGAAGCGGCGCAGCTGACCGTCGAGTGTTACGCAACCGGCGCGCCGTATCTCACCGTGGACGCGGCCAACCCGTTGCTGATCCGACAGGCGCGCCTCGCGCCGTTCGCGCTCGATTTGCTCGACCAGTGGATGGCAGAACGCAAAGCAGCGGGACATGCCGGCGATCTGCTGTTCCCTGCGGCATTGGCCGGACGCTCGATGCACAAGGCGACCATGCTGCGTGCGATCGACGCCGTCGTGGACGCATCCGGCATTGCCGCATCGCGCGTCGCCAGGGCGAGTCCGCAAACACTTCGTAACACTTACGCAGCTGAACTGTTCGAGAACGGAACGGATCCAGACAGAGTTGGGCAGTGGCTCGGGCTTCAGCAGACAGTGTCAGCACACCGCCTCTATCGCGCGTGGCAAGACTGGATGGGTGAGCAGATACGGGAGCGAGATCTGGCCCATGCCCATGAATCGGGCGCCGATACGTGAGCCCACGGCGCCTCGACAGTGGTCCCGAAAATCCTCACCTTTGATTTTCGGGTGCATTGCTCTGCTGCCACTCAGGGATGGTTGACGCGGCTGGAGCGGAAAAACTCATCCACCGCCGCCAGTTTCGACGCCACCGCGCCCGACGTTCTTTCGCAATGCGGGCAGGAAAGCTCAAACTCATCTTCGTGGCGCTGCATCTCGGGCTCGCCAGCATCGCAGCCTGGACAGACGATCGGCGTGACGACGTAGTTGTCGACCTGAGTGCCGAGCCCGGCGATTTCCGCTGCACTCAGGCGCCCGTCTCCCGCCAGCACCGCGAGCAGTTCACCAATTTCCTTGCTGACGCTCGCTTGGGTGCTCCGGAGGTCGCGCTCGCGCACAAGCGCGTCGATTTCATCGGATTGAACGCGCACTTGAGACTCAAGCCTCTCAGCGCGGCTTCTGGCCGCGCTCAGTTGCTGAATGAAGTCGAATTCCTTTTGACTCGTCTCGCGCATGCCCGCTTGGTATGTGGCTGCCATGCCACGCAAGGAGTCGAGTTCGACGAGCATGGGCCTTACACGCCGTTCCGCTTCCTTGACGGCATCCTTGATTTGCTGAGCGTAGTGCTCTGCGCTCTGACGCATCTCGTTCTGCAGTTGATCAACCCGGTCGTGCAGACGTGCCGCCGTTGATTGCTCCTGTTGCAGACGAGCGGAAAGCGCTTCATTCTCGGTTTCCCAACGAGCGACAATCTCGCGCAGGCCCGCCTGTGCCTCAGCCCGCTGATTTCGGAGTGAGTTCAGTTCGGCTTCGAGCACGGCAACACGCGCGACTTCGGCCTCGGCGCGCGCATCCGCCCGTTCTCGCGCCTGCTCGGTCGCTTCACAGCGAATGTCTGCGTCGCGAGCCTGAGATTCAGCGGCTCGTATGGCAGTATCGAGATGAGCCCTGTCTTCTGCAAGCGCGCTACGGGCGTGCTGAAGTGCGTCGTCATAGAGCGCGGCGAACAGCTCGCCGGCGCGATCTCTTAGCGATTCCGGAATCGCGCCCGCATCAAGTCGGGGACGAAGCGTGGTCCGTACCTCGGTCCAAAAGGCGTCGATGTCTCGGGGAATATCGCTGGCGCTGCCGATTTGCGTGATTTCACGCACCGTCGTTACCGATGGCCTGACGCCGAAGTCGAAGAAGAGACGTTTGCAGGCATGTTGGGAAAGATCCTGCCGCCGCGCGCCGTTGGCTCGCATTGTCTCGATTTCATCTCTAAGCGCGGTGCGAAAGTCTGGATTCATAGCTTAAACGCCAATGTCGAGATATCGATCATAACGTTTTACGTTCTGTTTGATACTAATTTGAAGTTTTGCAACAGCGTTGCTCGGGTTTGCCATGATGCTGGCCGGAATAGGTCATGCTGATCGACGCTCAAGGCGGCCTATTCGTGAAACATAGTGAGCTAAAAGCCTCAACTCTATGTTTTTTATGAAATTAATGCTAGCGCGTTCCATGCGCTGCTGTTTCACGAAGGCTGTTTGCTGTTTGTGCTCTTCTGAGAACTCGCGGAGCTTGAGAGTGTTAGAAAGTAAACACCTTTGAACCTAGTTAAAACCGTTAACGCCAAGCGAAACCCTTGATGGATAAGGCTTTGCGCGCGATTGGGTGAGAACCTCCGGGATGGATGGTGAAGCTCTACGGGAAGCTGCGGTGATGAGATTCGGGGAGCATCGTGAGGTTCAACAGGAGGCATCGTGAGCGGATTCAGGGACCGTGTGTTCAGCAGCAGTGAGGCTTTCCGGGAACTTGGCAGGCTCGATACGTTGATTTGCATGCTGATTATCGTTGGCGAGCCCAAGTCATAGGTGAGAGTTTTCGGGAGCAACCGAAGAGAACGAAATTTCGGACTGAATCGGCAATTGTTACGTATCGGTGAGGCGATTCGGGACTCAACGCGCTATGAGGGTGAGTCTTTTCAGGCGCCAAGCGGTGCTGGCCTCGATTTTTGCTTGCTGAAACCGGTAAAGGTGAGAGCTTGCGGGAGTAGCCAACGCTGATTTGTCTTCCCTTCTCCTTTGGAAGGCCTCTATCGAGCCTAAGGTGAGAGTTTTCGGGACGTCATCTCTATGCTGACTCGTTCGTTTTTGATGCAAGTCACAATCAGAAAGGTGAGGAATTACGGGACGCGGCAGTCTCCCGGCAGTTCTTCGATAAGGGCGAAACTTTCTCTTTTTCTGAAAAATACTTCTAAAACAATGGGTTATAGATGACGCGAAGTTTCGGATCCGGCGAAAGGTGAGACATTTCAGGAGCTGTCACATCCACCGCGGCGAGAGCTGGTAGGGACAAAAGGTGAGGTTCTACAGGTGCTCTTACGCTCGAATAGGCATGAGGAAAGCGAGATAAGTGCCTGCAAAGACGAGAGTTCTGACATGCAGATGCTGAAAGGTGAGGATTTTCGGGAGACGCCTTACGGTTGTTTTGAGGCTTCGCGCCACCTTTGCTGGGCTAAGGTGAGGCAATTCGGGAGCTGGCCAAGCACAAAGGCGTGTCGAATGGGCATCGTGAAGGCATATGCACCAAATGGTTTCGGGGCAAAGGTGAGGTTTTCCGGGAGATATCTCGGATTGATTGGGCCATCGAGGCACCTCGTGGCATCCGTCGACTTCATTCGACGCCGATACACGCACTGCATGGCCACCACCGGCGTACTTCGCCAGCGTCATCACGAGGGCCGCCGAGCAGAAAAATTTTTAAGGTGAGTCTTTTCGGGACTAATTGATTCGTCCACCGGAGCCTCGAAAACAAGGCGCTTCCCGTTTACGCGCGTGGATACGGCGCTGCTCCGATGGGATCGACCGGTGAGGGGTGAGTGTTTGCGGGATCGCACCGCAGTGAGTCGACACGACTTGCAAGGCTTCACCGCTCGACGGTGAGATTGACCCTATAGACGCCGTTCACCCCAATCGGTATGCTCACCGCAATCTCGAATCCGTTTACCGCATGGCAACCAAGCGCACCAAGAAAACCGACGTCGTCAGCCCAAGCTCGGCGGAGCTGCGCAAGGCCGTCGAAGCCATTGCAATTCAGCCAAAAAGCGGAAAGATCACGCTGCTAACTCGCAAGTTGTTCAACGTACTCTTGGCCGTTGCGCAGCAGGCGGACGAATCCGGTGACACTTACCGCGCGCTGTTGTCGGATATTGTGGCCAACTCTGCATTCGATTCGAATGACACAGCATTGGTCAAGGAACATCTGCGGCGCATGGTCTCAGTGCAGGTCGAATGGAGCACGGGGACATCGAGTCAGAAGCCTGGTCGCAAGTGGGGCATTTCCACGCTTATCGCTGACGCCGAAATTCTCGAGGATCCAACGACACGCCGGGTCTGGGTGGAGTTTTCCTTCGCGCCGAAGATCAAGAAAAAGCTGCTCGATCCCGTCCAGTACGCCCGTTTGAGCCTTCAGTTTCAGAGTCAGTTACGCAGCAGCGCCGGCCTTGCGCTATATGAGATTTGCGTGAGATACCTGACCAATCCCAGCCATCTGACGATGCGCGAGACCTGGGAATGGTGGCGGCCGATTTTATCCGGTACGCCGGACACGGAAGCGGGCGACGAAGCCAAACGAGAATACAAGTACTTCAAGCGGGATTACTTGCGTCCAGCCATTGCTGAAGTGAACGCGGTGACGAACATCTTTGTCGAGTTGGTGGAGCACCGGGAGGGACGTCGAGTCGCCGAGATCCAGTTTCGCGTGACCGAGCGGAAACAGCCCATGCTGGCGCTGGACGAACATCCGAATGTCTTCGATAGCACGCTGGTCGACCGGATGGTAAAGATCGGTATTCCGCTCAAGGATGCGCAAACGCTCTACGCAGACAGTGAAGAGAACCGTATTCGCGCGGCCTTGCAGATGACGGAGCAGCGCATGCGCAGCACGACATTGCCGGCGGTTCGGAGCGCAGCTGCCTTGTTCAAGGATGCACTCAAGAAAGGCTACGCACCTCCCGTAGATGCCGCTCCGCCGGCTGCGAACGGTGCCGTGCCGCGTGCAGCGATGGCCGCAGCGGTCAATGGCGCGGACGATCTCAAGGCGCGTCTGCTGAGCGAGTTCTCGGCTTATCGACGCAAGGAAGCACGCGTGCTCTACGACGAGCAAGGTGAGGATGAACGGGAAGTTGCGCGTCAGTCGTTCGAAGAAGATGTGCTACCGGGACTGGGTACGCATATGCGTGAGGATTGGCGCAAGCGCGGCCTGGATTCGAAACTGGGTGAAACGTCGTTCTTCGACTGGCTTGCGCGAAAGACCTGGGGCGAGCCCACCGATGGAGACCTTCTCGCGTTCACGCTGAGCCAGTCGCGCGCTGGTTGAACCTCGGTTCCGCTGGAAGGCGACTGGCCCACAGCGTCGGCAGGGCTCAGCCCCGACGACGGGCGACACTTACTTCTTGAGCTTTCCCGATTCGAGCATCGTCTCGATCTGATGCAGCAGTTCATCACGCTTTTCGCGCGACAAGCCACGCAAACGAAGTTCGAGCCGATCTTCTCCGTAAGACTTCAAATCACCTACCGCGATTCCGTCCAGCTTGATTTCGAGTCGCTGGGCATAGCGCTGACGGCTCGGTGTCCTGGATCCAGCCTGACCGCTCGCGCGTCCCTTCACGATATCAGCGACCTGGCGTGTGCTGAGATCGTCGGACGTGATCTTGTTGATCAGGCGCAGCGTAGCGTCGCTGCCGCGGGCGGTATGGTAGCGCGCGATTTGATAGGCCATGTTCGAGCCGAACCGGTCCGGTCGAGTGACCATCTCCTGCATGACGTTCTCGGGAAGCTTGGCGACGGACAGGGCCACTGCGATCGTCGATTCGTCGAGTCCGAGATGCTCGGCCAATTCGCGCTGGCTCTGGAAATGTTTCTCGTCGAGGAAGCGCCGCCAGACTACGGCGTTGTCGAACACGGTTTGGGAGTCGCGCTGGACGTTGAGATCGTAGCCAAGCTTGTAACTCTCGATGCCGATAGGCAAGTCGACCACCACCGCCTTGACCGTCTCCTTGTTCGCCTCCTTCAGCGCGCGCACGCGACGGCCGCCGTCACTGACGAAAAAGGTTCCTGGGCTGGCGTAGTCCGGGATGACGTGAATAGCCTGTTGCTGCCCTTGCTTCGCGAGGTTGACAGCAAGTTCGGCGATCGACGTCTTCAGATAAAAGTGGCGGGGATTAAATGGGCTTGGCTTGATTGACTTGAGCGGCAAATCGATGATCTGACCGGCGGTGTAGCGGTTTGCTCGTCTCCAGGCCCGGTAATCATCGGTTTCGGCGCCGGTGATGACATCGGCGGTGTCGTCGGCAACAAAGGCGCTGGAACGGCCATTTGCAGCGGCCTGACTTGCCTGCTGGATATCGACGATTCCGTCGATCGCATTGAGGCGGTCAAGCGCCGTGCGCTTCTCGCTGCTCGTGGAGTCGGGACGGGCCTTGAAGCCATTTGCAAACTGGGACGGTTTCATTCAGGGTCCTTTATGCGCATAAAGTCAGGAGAGCATGCCGAGGATTTCATCGGCAACGGCGCGAATCTCGATCGCAGCGAGACGCGAACCACGATCGGTCATCTGAAGCACGGTTTGGCCGAGTGCCATTGCCTGCTTGTAGCACTCGCGGGTGGGGATTTGAGTTTTGAGCAGAGGGAAACCAAGCTCTTCGAGGGCTACCTTGAGTTCGCGCGTCAGCATGCGCTTCTCTTCGGTCTTGTTGAGGAGGAAGACAGCGCGCAAGTCTTCGTTCATAACTTGCGCTTGCTGGACCAGTTTGACCAGGCCCACGCTTGACCAATAATCGGCTGGTGATGAAGACGTCGGAATAACAGCGACACTCGCTGCAAGAAGAACCACGCCGGAAACTTTCTCCGTAATGGAGGGCGGGCAATCCACCACGATGATGTCGTAGTCGTTGACGAATTTCCTGATCTCCCGATGGATCTGTCCCCCCGCTTCCGACAGATTAACCACAGGAAACGGAATACCGTGGGCCTCGTCCGAGGCAGCGCTGGACCAGTGGACGAGTGTGTTTTGCCCATCCGCATCCACGACGAGAACCCGCTTCTTCTTCTCGTGAAAAGCTGCCCCCAAGTGCATCGCAATGGTGCTCTTGCCGACCCCGCCCTTCTGCTGCGTGATCGCTATGATTTCCGCTGCCACGTTCTGCTCCGAATCTTTGAAGTTCGTTGAATTCTACATTGACGTAGTGATTTTTCCAGTCAAATTAGCTGAATTCAGAGTGTGCTGGTCGTTCGGCCTAGCTTTATGCGCATAAAGCTTCGATTGAGCCGAACTAAGACAGGAGGAGGTTTGAGTAACAACGCCGCTGCGCGGTGGTGTCAATGCTTCACGGCTGCGCGTGTTATGGCAATGCGCAGATGTTTCAATGGGGCCGCGGCGCATTTCCAATTGCCCGCGTTGCGAGATCTTTATGCGCATAAAGCCACATGGCGAGGCAGTTTGGCCTGAGTGTGGTTCGCGTGTGATTCGTGGACGGTTCTTCTCGTTTAGGTTTGCCATCGTTTGCTATGGCGTTGAGACATTCAAGAACAAAAGGAAAGGCGAGCCCTTGCCGGTTTCCTGCGATCAGCGCCGATACTTGTCGCGAAATGAATCTTTCGGCGGCTGCCTGCTGTCGTCTCAGGCATGAGCGTCTCAGTGTGCCTCGATCACTGCGAGCTTTATGCGCATAAAGCCTGGACGCTCCCATCGCACGAACGATATGAAGCTCTCGCTGGCGTAGCTCGTGGATCCGATGGGGAGGCTTTATGCGCATAAAGGCACGGCTCACGACTGTCCGCCGCGGCCAATGCCATCAAGCGAAATCGCCTATCCTTGAGCGCTCTATCAAGCATCGATGCTGGAGTTGCCATGACCGTTCGCAACCTCGACACACTGTTTGGACCGAAGTCGATTGCCGTGGTCGGTGCGTCGTCACGGAGCGGAAGCGTTGGAGAAATGGTCTGGACGCGCGCGCTATGTGCCGGATTCGCTGGATCGCTATGGCCCGTCAACCCCAAGCATGAAACGCTAAACGATACCCCCGTCTATCCGACTGTCGCTGCATTGCCTGACTGCGCTGATGTCGCCATCCTTTGTACGCGCCCCGATACTTGGCCAGCGCTCATCAAGGACCTCGGTAGACGAGGAACCAAGGCGGCAGTAATCGTCGGTGAGGCCGATCGGCAAGAAAGAGGCTCCTCAGCCACGCAACCAGCGCAGTGGAAAGCAGCAAGTCTTGGCACCCAGGAGTGGACCGCACGGGCCCTCGCCGCTGCGCGCCCTTACCTGATGCGCATCGTAGGGCCATCGAGCCTAGGCGTCGTCACACCTGCCATCGGTGCGTGTCTTGGAGCTCCCGCCTGCAAGGTCAAACCCGGTGGTGTTGCCTGGGTATCGGAATCGAACGCGCTGACTAACGGCGTTCTCGGCTGGGCGAACGCACGCGGCCTTGGTTTCTCGAAAGTCATTGCACTGGGCGACGAGGCCGATGTCGACTCCGGTGACATCCTCGATTTCCTCGCCAGCGATCCCTCCACACGAGCGATCCTGCTTGCCATCGAGAGCGTGACTTCCGCACGCAAGTTCATCTCCGCCGCCCGGGCCGCCGCGCGCAACAAGCCCGTGCTGGTCCTGCGCACCGGTCGCGACGATCCATTCGATCGGCTCTACGGTGCCGTATTCCGCCGCGCGGGTCTGGTGCGCGTCGATTCGCTCGATGATCTGCTCGATGAAATCGAAACCCTGGGTATCGGCCGGGTCGCGTCGAGTGACGTCGCGACGTTGATCACGAGTGACCGCGGTGTCGCCGCGCTTGCGCAGGATGCGTTCTCCAGCGCAGGAGACGATCTCGCTCACTGGCCGGCCGCCACGCGCGATGCCATCGCGGCTGCGCTTCCGCGCGCTCATGCCGGTAATCCTCTTCTCCTTGGCGACGATGCCACGCCTGCCGATTTCGGTTCCGCCATTCGCGCACTTGCGGATCATCGCGAGTCCGGCACAGCTTTTATCGTGCACGCGCCGACGCACAGTGCGCCCGTAGCCGATGTCGCACGCGCGTTGATCGATGAGCGCCATCACGCCTATCGCGGATTGCTGGCGTGCTTTTTCGGTTGCGTGGATTCCACAACCCGCGACGCCCTGCACGCGAACGGAATCCCGGTCCATACGACGCCGCATCGGCTGGCGCGTGCCTTCGCCCGTCTTGTCGATTTTCGACAAGGACGCGAACTGCTCATGCAGACGCCGGACGGTCAGCCGGCCGAGCTCCCGCGAGATCTCCACACCGCGCAGAACGACATCCGTGCTGCGTTAGCGAACGGCGTAGCGGAACTGGATGGAGAACGAGCCGCACGCGCACTCGAACGCTTCGGCATTCCGGTCAAACCCGGACCATCGAATGCATTGGCGAGCGACGCAGTCGAGATCCAGGCGCGCCTGCTCAATCATCGTGTGTTCGGTCCTGTATTTGAGTTCAAGGCCGAGGGGGCTCTGGGCCTGGCCGATGCGCTGCACGAATTCGCGCTGCCGCCGCTCAATCCCGTGTTGTCGCGGGATCTGGTCATGCGCTCACCGCGCTCGCGCGAACTGCCAACGGAGTTGCTGCTCGCGGCACTCACCGCACTTTCGCAGCTGGTTTGCTATATCGAAGAAATCGTCGCGCTTCGGCTGGTTCTGCGTGTGACGCGCGATTCCGTCTCCGCGCACGAGGCGCAACTCACACTCGGTGTGCATCGCAAGCCGTTGGCGATCGTCCCTTATCCGCGCTGCCTCGAGGAGACGCTGGACTGGCGTGGCATGCGCATTACGGTGCGTCCGATCCGGCCCGAGGACGAAGACGCTCATCGCGCCTTCGTCGCGGCCAATACTGCGGAGGATTTGCGTCTTCGCTTCTTCGGTGCCGTGCGCAGCTTCGATCACTCGCAACTCGCCCGCATGACGCAGATCGATTACGACCGGGAAATGGCGTTGATCGTCACCCACGCCGACGATGCGGGCACCGGCGAAACGCTGGCCGTCGCGCGAGCCATTGCCGATCCGGACAACGAGACAGCCGAATTCGCCGTGGCGGCGCGCTCGGACATGAAAGGCAGGGGCTTAGGCGGGCTTCTGCTCTCGCGCATCATCGACTACGCGAGAAAGCGCGGCACGCGCTGGCTGGTGGGCGAGGCGTTGCGGGAGAACGCCGGCATGATCGCACTGGCGCGTCGTGCCGGCTTCGAGTTGACGAAGACTGAAGATCCAGGCGTCGTCGGCTTCAAGATGCGGCTGGGCGTCAAGCCGACACAGCCGGCCTCGAACTAGGCCGCGAGCTTGTCTCGCGCGTCATCGACCTGCGCGCGCGAGATCGAGAGCTCATCGAGCAATGCTTCGGCATACGAATTTCCCGTTTCCTTCTCGAGCCGCGCAATGGTCAGCGCACAGCGCGATGTGTCCTTGAGCGTCGCGATAAACGGCTTGACCGACTGTCCCGAGACGAACGCATCGAAGAGCGGCGCGCGAATCTCCTCGGGCAGTGCGCGCGAGGTCCACTGATATGGCTTGCCGTTGTGCGTCAACTGAGGCGGTAGTGCGCGTTCTTTTTTCGCGGCCGGAATGAGGCCAAAGGTTCGCGCCGCTTCGCCGATCTGCTCAGCCGAGAAGAGTTCGTCCGGTGAGATCTCGAACTGCGCGATGTAGGTTTCGATCGATTGCATCGCAGCCGCCCGATCGTCGCGTTTCTTCTGTGCGCGCGCGACGATTTCGCGCAGCTCGTCCGCTTCGTCGGACGTGATGGTGAAGCTGGCTTGCTTTTGCTGCAGTTCGGAGAAGCGCAGGAATTCGGTATCGGAAAGGAGTTTCGCCATCGGAAATGCGTCGGGTTGAACACGGCAATGCGCCGTCATGACGCCTTGCCTTTTGGAAGGGTCGCCATTCTAACGCGTCGCGCACGGTGCTCAGTCACGCGTCATCGAAAGCGAGTTCGATGCTTCCATCAGCAAGGCAGTCACTTCTTCAACGGACGGTGCAACATAGTCGTCGATGCGTCGCATATATGGACAGGTGAGGGCGGCAATCGCCTGGCCCGAAGGACCGAGCAACGGAAACGTCACGTCTGTCACGCCGAAACTCTGCTGGCTGTCCTTCCTCGAAAAACCCGCTTCCTGGATCTGCCGATAGTCGGCGTCCAGCACTGCACCGTCCACGGTCATCTCGCCCTTGACCTTCGTATGTTCGGCGAGCATGTGTTCGCGTTGCTCGTCCGTTTGAAAAGCAAGCATCACGCGGCCCGAGCCGGTATCGATCAGACCGACGCGCGCGCCAAGCCGCACCGATATGCCCCAAGTCCCAGGCCCATCCACCTGGGCGATCACCAGCAGATTCCCGCGCTCGTAGACCACGAGGTGTACGGACTGCTCGGCAGCGTCGGCGAAACGCTGCATCGCTGGGAGGGCCGCTGCAATCAGCCGGTTCATCGGCGGGTGACGATGCGCAAGTGCGTACAGCTTGAGGCTCAGCGAGTAGCGATCGCCTTCCGGCGAACGCACGACATATTGACGGGCAACCAGCCTTTCCAGCATCCGATACATCTCGCTCGCATTGCGCCCGAGCCGCTTCGTGATTTCCGCGCGCGTCAGCCCTGACTTCTGCTCAGACAGCAGTTCGAGGATGTCGAGGCCTTTGTCGAGCGCGGGTGCACGGTAGCGGTCGGCATCGACATCCTGGTCCATCGGTTCGGAAGGCATTCTCAGTCTGGGTGGATATCTGGTGTCAGGAGCGCCAGTGTAAGCCGCAGAAAGGGTTCACATTTCGGCGCGTTCGGGAAACTACTTGCCGTTCCGACTCAACGCTTTCTTGACTTCGTGTCGTGCGAATATGAATATTACGTTCACTGATGAATAAACGCGCCGGGAAATGATGTCTGACAGAGCGCTTGCATGGGCGTCCGTAAATCCAGTGGCAGCCATGTACACGCAAAACCAGGCGCCGATGAGAGGCTTGCAGGAGATCGACGCACTGCGAGAATTGCCGCGCGCTGTTATAGCAAAAGGCGTTGGCACGGACGTCGCGGCGCCGACTGCGATCAAAGGCGCGCATCGCCACTTGGCCGAGTCCGCTGCAAACGCGCGTGATCTCGAGCTCCTCGAAGTTCGAACATCGCAAGCAGCGGCAGTCCGCGGATTCCTCATAAGGTCAATGTCCCGGTCCGCAGGTTTGCGAGGCGAAGCGCGACAGGGTACTGTGGCGTCTCGCACGGCCGAGAACGCTTCACACTGAAGGAAACCACCGAGGCTTGCACATGACCGGAGACACCCAGGCTGTTTCGCGCCGACGCAAGATTGGCCGCACGCCGCTGGAAGTGAGCGCGCTGTCGCTCGGTACTGCGCCGCTCGGCGGCCTCTATCACGAACTCACTGAAGACGCCGCGCGTGCGACGGTCGACGCCGCTTGGCAAGCCGGCATTCGTTTCTTCGATACCGCGCCACACTATGGCCACACCAAGGCGGAACATCGTCTTGGCGATGCATTGCGGCGCTATCCACGTGAAGACTTCGTGCTGTCGACAAAAGTCGGGCGCCGTTTCGTCCCACGCACGACGCCCGACGACGGCAGCGAAGGCTGGGCCGCGCCGCTGCCGTTCCAGGCAATCTACGACTACACGTTCGACGGCATCCTGCGTTCCTTCGAGGACAGCCAGATGCGCCTTGGCATGAAGGACATCGATATCGTGCTGATTCACGACATCGGCCGGGTCACCCATGGTGCAAACAACGCACATTACTGGAAGCAACTGACCAACGAAGGCGGCTTTCGCGCGCTCGACGAGTTGAAGCAGTCGCGCGGCGTCAAGGCGGTCGGCCTCGGCGTGAATGAAGGCGCTGCAGTGCGCGAGATGATGGCCGAGTACGACATCGACTGCGCGCTGCTCGCGGGACGATACACGCTGCTTGAACAGAACACCCTCGACGATCTCCTGCCCGAATGCGAAAAGCGTGGCGTCAGCATCCTGCTGGGCGGCGCGTTCAACTCGGGCATTCTGGCACGCGGGCTTGACCATCAAGCGCATGGCGATCTCAAGTTCAACTACGGCGATGCACCGAAGGACATCGTCGAGCGTGTCGGCAAACTGGAGCGCGTGTGCCGGGAGCACGGCGTAGCGCTGTCGACCGCGGCCATCCAGTTTCCTTATGCGCATAAAGTCGTGGCCACGGTGCTGATGGGCGCCCGCACGCCGGATGAAGTGCGTCAGAACGCGGCATCTTTTGCGACGCCGGTTCCGCCGGCGCTTTGGGATGCACTGCGCGCCGAAGGCTTGCTGCATGCGGATGCGCCGGTGCCGCGATGAACATCGACGCGCATCAACACTATTGGGATCCGGCGCGAGGCGACTACGGCTGGCTCACGCCGGACATGAAGCCGCTCTACCGCGTCTTCGCACCCGATGACCTCACGCGCTTGCGACAAGCAACCGGTATCGCTCGAACGGTCGTCGTGCAGGCTGCGCCGACCATCGATGAAACGCGCTATCTGCTCGATCTGGCCCGCACCGAGGATTCGATTGCCGGCGTGATTGGCTGGGTGCCGCTCGATTCGCCCGATGCCGTGCAGATGATCGACACATTCGCTCGCGACCCGAAGTTCAAAGCCGTGCGGCCGATGCTTCAGGATCTGCCCGACGACACATGGATCGCCCACGCGCCACATCCGGCGGCGATCCATCGCTTGATCGATCTCGATCTTGCCTTCGACGCGCTCATCTTCACGCGGCATGTTCCGTCGCTGATCGAGTTCGTCGAGCGCTATCCGACATTGAGAATCGTCGTCGATCACGCGGCCAAGCCGCCGATCCGCGACGGCATCGAATCCAGCTGGCAGCCTTGGGCCGACAGCATCGCGAGACTAGCCGCACTACCGCAGCAACTTCACTGCAAGATTTCCGGTCTCGCGACTGAGGCAAACGCTGGCTGGACCGAGGCCACGCTGAAACCCTATGTCGCGCATCTCGTCGAACAGTTCGGGTCCGCGCGGTTGATGTGGGGCAGCGACTGGCCCGTGCTCAATCTCAACGGCGACTATGCCGTGTGGCACGCCACGGCAAGCCGTCTGACCGCGCATCTCGACAAAGCCGCGCAAGACGCGATATTCGGCGCAAACGCCCAAAATTTCTATCGACTCTGAAGCGATTCGGAAAAAACCCAAACCGGCTCTTATAGCCAAGATGTCTCAAAAACAACTTCGACTGGAGCAGTAGATGGTACAAAGACTGGCAGGCAAGACGGCGCTCATTACGGCGGCGGGACAGGGCATCGGCCTCGCGACGGCTCAGCTTTTCGCGAAGGAAGGCGCGCGCGTCATCGCCACCGATATCCGCACGGAGTCGCTCGACGGCAAGCCCTTCGAAGTGCGCAGGCTCGACGTCCGCGACTCGCAGGCGGTCAACGCGCTCGCGCAGGAAATCGGCGCGGTCGACGTGCTGTTCAACTGCGCGGGTTACGTGCATGCCGGCTCGATTCTCGAAGCGACCGAGGAAGACTGGGAGTTCGCCTTCGACCTGAACGCCAAGGCCATGTATCGTACGATCCGCGCGTTCCTGCCGAAAATGCTGGAGACGGGCGGGGGGTCGATCATCAACATGTCGTCGGCGGCATCGAGCGTGAAGGGCGTGCCGAACCGCTTCGTGTATGGCGCGTCGAAGGCGGCCGTGATCGGCCTGACCAAGTCCGTTGCCGCCGATTTCGTCACGCGCGGCATCCGCTGCAACGCAATCTGTCCCGGCACGGTGGAGTCGCCGTCGCTCAAGGACCGCATCGCGGAACAGGCCAAGGCGCAGGGCGCCACCGTCGATCAGGTGCAGGCCGCCTTCGTCGCCCGCCAGCCGATGGGACGTGTCGGCCGCGCCGAGGAAATCGCCGCGCTCGCGCTGTATCTGGGCTCGGACGACTCGTCGTTCACGACGGGTCAGATTCACATCATCGATGGTGGCTGGTCGAACTGACCGGTCATCGTTCTTTTTCGAACCAGGAGGATCAACTCAGATGAAGCTGCTTCGTTACGGCCCCAAGGGTCAGGAAAAACCGGGTCTGCTGGACGCCGAGGGCCGGATTCGCGATCTGTCGAAGGTCGTCGATGACATCACCGGCGCGACGCTGACCGAGGCGAGCCTGGCGAAACTGCGCGCGGTGGATGTCGCGACGCTGCCGGTCGTCGACGGCAATCCGCGCATCGGACCGTGCGTCGGCCGTATCGGCAAGTTCGTCTGCATCGGGCTGAACTACGCGGATCACGCCGCCGAGTCGAACCTGCCGGTGCCCACCGAGCCGGTCATCTTCAACAAGTGGACCAGCGCGATCAGCGGTCCGGACGACGACGTCGAAATCCCGCGCAACTCGGTCAAGACCGACTGGGAAGTCGAACTGGGCGTGGTGATCGGCAAGGAAGCGAAGTATGTCGACGAAGCCAGCGCGCTCGATTACGTCGCCGGCTACTGCGTGATCAACGATGTTTCCGAGCGCGAATGGCAGCTCGAGCACGGCACGCAATGGGACAAAGGCAAGGGCTTCGATACGTTCGGCCCGATCGGACCGTGGGTCGTCACGAAGGACGAAATCGCTGATCCGCAAAAGCTCGACCTGTGGCTCGAAGTCGACGGCAAGCGCTATCAGAACGGCAACACGAAGACGATGGTCTTCACGGTCGCGCAACTGGTGGCGTATCTGTCGAAGGTGATGAGCCTGCAGCCGGGCGATGTCATCTCCACCGGCACGCCGCCGGGCGTCGGCATGGGTGTGAAGCCGAGCGCGGTGTACCTGAAGGCCGGCCAGACGATGAAGCTGGGCATTCAAGGGCTCGGCGAGCAGACGCAGAAGACGGTCGCAGCCAAGTAACGTTGGCGGCGCAACGAAAAAAACCTCGCTGCGGCGAGGTTTTTTTCTGGACGACGGGATAAAGGGAGAATGCGGCTCAGGCGTGGAAAACCGGCTCGCTCGCGACGCCGTCATTGATGCGCGTGATCGTCCCCTGTGCGACGGCGACCAACCGTTCAGCGCCGCCATCGGTGACGAACACGTCGCACTGGCAGGTGGCCTGCGTCATGCCGGCATGCACGACGCGCGCACGGGCCATCAGCGTGCCACTGACCGCCGGGCGCAAGTAGTTGATCTTGTACTCGCCCGTCACGACCTTCGGGCCCAGCCGCAGCGCGCCGGCGAAGGTCAGCGCGTTGTCCACGAGATAACTCACCACCCCGCCGTGTACGAAGCCATGTTGTTGCCTGAGTTCGTCCCTGATGGTCAGACACAGCGTGAGACTCGCTGAATCGACCTGCATCAGTTTGGTACCAAGCAAGGCGCTGAACGGTTGCGCATTCAGCGCACCGCGCGCGATATCGACTATTTCGGCCATTCGGACACTCCTTGGGTGGGTTCGGTGCCGTCCTGCAAAGACAATAGAAAGCGATCGCGCGCACTGCAAGAAACTCCTGCAAATTTTGTGCAATGGAGCGTTCGGGCCGCGTGATGTGCGCCTTCGACGATGCCCAGTCAAACCCGCAGCGATCTCCGCATTCGCGTAGACAGCCGGTTCCGCAAACGATTCAAGCTTTCTGACGGCATTGCCGTAAACCCTCACTGTTACCGCTCGGGCGGGTGTGATTTCGCAAATTCGGAGTGCGGGTGATGTTTGCAAGGATCAAGGTTTCAACGGGTTTGCTGGCTGTACTGGTGGTGTTCTGTCTCTTTCAGCTGGTCACCGAGGGACTCGGTTTCTGGTCCCTCTCACGCACGCATGACGATGTCGGCAATCTTTCCGACATCGCGCTCAAGCAGGTCAATGCAGTCAACCAGACGACGCAGCATCTGATGGATGCACGTATCAACCTGTCCCGCGCCGGCACCCGCATGGTGCGCGGCGGCAGCGAGCCGACCGACATCGTGCAGCACGCGCGCGCGCAGATCGCGGCGGCGGACAAGTCTTTCAACGCCTTCCTGAATGCGCCCAAGACCGGCGACGAGAACATCGCGCGCTCGACTGCGCTGCAAGGCAAATACGCGGAGTATGCGAAGGCGCTGGCGGAGCTCGTCCAGTATCTCGATGCGGGCAACATCCAGGCGTTTCTGGATCAGCCCACGCAAGGCTTCCAGGACCGCTATCTCGCGGAACAGCAAAATTTCGTCAATTTCGGCGATGAGGCCGGGCGCGCCTATCTCGCGTCGATCGACACGCGCTATGCATGGTTTCGCGCGGTCGGCATCGTGATTCTGGTGGCGCTCGTGGCCGGCATCGCGCTGACGCACGTGGCGCTGCGCCGTGGCGTGATCGCGCCGCTGGAGGAAGCGGGACGGCACTTCGAACGCATCGCGAACGGGCATCTGGATGAACGCATCGAGCGCAGCGGCAGCAACGAGATCGGCCGGCTGTTCGCCGGACTCGCGACGATGCAGGCGAGCGTCGCGAGCACGGTCAAGGCGGTGCGCGCGACGTCGGATTCGATCAACCTCGGCGCCGACGAGATCGCAAGCGGCAACGCCGATCTGTCCGCGCGCACGGAAAACCAGGCGGCCTCGCTGGAAGAAACGGCATCGAGCATGGAAGAGCTGACCGCCACGGTGCGGCAGAACGCCGAGCACGCACGTGAGGCCAACACGCTGGCCGGTGAAGCGCTGCAGGCCACCTCGCGCGGCTCGAGCGTCGTGGATGATGTCGTCGAGAAGATGCGCGGCATCGCGTCCAGCTCGGACAAGATCGCGGAGATCATTTCCGTCATCGACGGGATTGCCTTCCAGACCAACATCCTCGCGCTGAATGCGGCCGTCGAAGCGGCGCGCGCGGGCGAACAGGGGCGCGGTTTCGCGGTCGTGGCCGGAGAAGTGCGCGGCCTCGCGCAACGTTCCGCGCAATCGGCGAAGGAAATCAAGGCGCTGATCGGCGAGTCGGTGGCGCAGGTGAGCGACGGCTCGCTGCTCGTCGAACGCGCGGGCGCGGCCATGCGCGACGTATCGGCGTCGATCTCACGCGTGACGCAGATGATGGCGGAGATCAGCGCGTCGTCGCTCGAACAGAGCGTCGGGATCGAGCAGGTCAACCAGGCCGTCACGCAGATGGACGAAATGACCCAGCAGAACGCCGCGCTCGTCGAGCAGGCTGCTGCTGCTGCGTCGTCGCTACATGAGCAGACGCGGCAGCTCAAGGCGGCGGTGTCGGTGTTCCAGCTCGCCTGAGACAGCGCCCGTCAGTCAGTCAAGGCCGCGTACGACGTCGCGAGGTGATACGGCGTCGTCGACGGCATCTCGGCGCGAATGACGTCTCCCTGCGCCGACCGGGCCTCCACCCAGCCCTTGTCATGCAGGAAGCGCGCGCCGAAGCGCGCGATCTGCTCGCCGGGCGCTTCGCCGCGCGTGACCAGCGCGCGCAGATATTCGGTCTGGGCCCAGATGCGCTGGGTGCCGTCGATCACGCGGCCACTCTCGTCGATGGCCGCGCACACCCCGCCCGTTTCCGGGTCCACGCCGTGACGTTGTGCGAATTCGAAGGCGCGCGCGAGTCCTTCGTTGAGCCCGGCCGCCTCGAACGCCTCGTGCCGGCTTCCCAGCGCCAGAAAAAACCATTCGAATTGATGGCCCGGCTCCAGCCGGTTGCCTGGCGCGCCCATCGGCAATTCGGCGATCGAGCCGCTCGGCGCATGCACGAACGCGTCCGCGACGGAGCGTGCAAGTTGCAAAAGCCGCCGGTCGTAGGCGGCGTCGCCGGTGGCTTCGCGCGCGGCAAGCCATGCTTCCGCGAGATGCATCAGCGGATTCTGCAACGGGGTTTCGAGCGTGGCGCCGAAGTCTTCGGCAAGCACCGCGTTCAGCAGATCACCGCCGCTCGAAAAGCGTGCTTCGATCAGGCGTGAGCTTTCGTCGAGCAGCGCGAAGGCGTCGGCCGAGCCGGTGCGCTTGGCGTAATGCGCGCACGCGAAGACCACGAATGCATGGGTGTAGAGATCCTTCTGGCGCTCGAGCGGTGCGCCGTTCGCATCGACGCTATAGAACCATCCGCCGTTTTGCCGGTCCAGAAAATAGTGCCGTAGCGCGTCGAACAGCTTAGCGGCATGCGCGAGGTCGCCGGCGTCCGTGAAGGCGAACAGTTGCCGCGCGCAGGCCATCGCGCGATAACGCCTGGGCGGCAGCGGCGCATGGTCATGCGCCGCGACGGCTTCGTACGCCAAGCCGAGCGCGGCGTTGAATCCGGGACCGCGCCATATCGGCAGCACGACATCCGCATAATGCGCGCGCAGCGCGGCGGCGGAGTCCGGGCGCACCGCTTGCAGCGGCGATTGAGCATTGGACTGAGCGTTGGTTTGCTGATCCTGCATGGATAGACTCGGATGGACCCAGGGGACGCGCCCTTGCCCGAGGCGCGCAGCACGGAAGCATAACAAACCAGCCTGGCGCCGACCGGTTCTCGAGGCCGCTCGCCGGGCTTTCGACCAGAGGAGGTCACTGACATGTTGGGCAATATTGAGATCATCTCGCGGCTCGTGATGGCGGCGGCGCTTGGCAGCGTGATCGGCTTCGAGCGTGAACGGCTCTCGTGGGCAGCAGGATTGCGCACGCACATGCTCGTGTGCGTCGGCTCGGCGCTGATCATGATCGTGTCGGCCTATGGTTTCGAGGAAGCCTTGAAGGGCGATCACGTCGTGCTCGATCCGTCGCGGGTCGCGGCGCAGGTGGTGTCGGGCATCGGCTTTCTCGGCGCAGGCTCGATCCTCCTGCGCGGCGAGATCGTGCGCGGACTGACCACGGCGGCGAGCCTGTGGTCGGTTGCGGCCATCGGGCTGGCGGTGGGCGGCGGGCTGTACACGGCGTCGATCGCGGCGACGGCGATCATCCTCGTCATTCTCGCGGGCATCAAACCGCTGGAACGGCGCTTCATCAGCGTCAAGCAGCGCCGGCAACTGACGATGCTGGTCGAGCGCGGCTCGCTGACGTTTCATGGCCTGCACGAAGCGCTGGGTCCCGGCAGCGTGCGCGTGAAGCAGTTTGTCGTCCAGCAGAGCGACGACTCGCCCGATCTCGATGAAGTGCGCGTGGAGCTGTCGCGCGCATCGGCGATGGAATATCAGGCGATCTGCGATCGTTTGCGGCATCTCGACGTCGTGCGCGAATTTCGTGAGGACGATGCCAGCTAATTTGCCTAAGGGATGCGGGCGGCGCCCCGCCGCGTGAGACAATGCGGCCTCTCGAAGAATTCGCCGCGACCGCCGGACCACCGTGCGTCCAGGGCCGCGGCCTTTCGAACCTATGCCAGATTCCGCTGCAAACAAAACGCCCGACACGCTCCCGGGCGATACCGCCGGACGCGCCATGCCGCGACGGGAGCCCGAATCGCCGGCCAGACAGGACGGCGTCGACATCGAAAAGAAACTCGCCCGCGCGGCGCGCTCCGCGCAGCGTCTCGCGCAATTGAGCGACGGCGCGCGCAATGGCGAAACGCTCGACCTGTTCGCCGAAGACGCCGAACGCGCGCATTTTCAGGCACTGAATACCGATATCCGTCAGGGCACGTTCGAAGGCTTCGAGCTGCCTGAGGTGTTTCTCGCAGCAGTGCAGTCGAACCACGCTGCGTCGCCGTCCGAGGCGGCCGCGGCGAAACGGGCGTCAAAGACGAACGTGGCGCCGGTCGAGCCGGTGCAAGGGTTGTTTCAGGACGAAGCGCAGCCCTCGCCATCCAACGAAGGCGACGGCATGGAGCCCGTGAAATCCTGTGCGCTCGCCGCCGCCGTGCCGCGTGCGGCGAGCGTGAGTAGCGTCGCGCTCGATGGGCACGGCGCCGTTGGGGTGTCGCAGCCGGTGCAATCTTCTGGAGCGCCCGGCGAGGTGCCGCCGCAGATCAAGGCCGGAGCCGGGCCCGAGCTTGACCGCGCGCGGGCCGCCGCGTTTGCCGACACGGTGGAGGCGCTCCACGCCGTCATGATCGAGCAGCGCATGTCCGCGACCGCGCACGCGCGCCGGATGAAGACAATGTTGTCGATCATCGTCTGCGTGATGCTCGTCACCGTGGCAACCGGTATCGCGCAGACGGTGCTGCTGGTGCATATGGGCCGCGACGGCAAATTGCAGCAGGACCGCATGGAGCAACTGATGCTCAACCAACAGGCGACGCTTGTCTCGCTCCTCGATACCGACTCGGACACCGTCAGCCTGCGGCATGACCGCGACCCGTACGGAACCGACGCCTCGCCGGTGCAACCGGTGAGCGCGGTCAGCCCGGACTATCCGTCTAAAAAGCACGCGCGTTCCGCGCACCATCGCGCCGGTTCGACGGCACACTGATTCTTCGCCTTCCCGTTTCATCGTTACGCGCTGCGGCGGCATGTCGCGCTTTCGCGTGTCCCGACGCCGAGACGCGGCCGGACGGGCGTTTACCGGCTGTCGCCACATTCAGAGCAGCGAAATCACTCGCAGGAATCGGTAAAATGTAGAAAAACTACAACAAATTTATTCGAAAATGCTGCGACGCACTAGGAATGAATCAGGGCAAACCCTATAATGCGTCCTAAGGGAAAACCCTTTAACGCTAACCGGAGCCAGACATGAGCTACCTTTTCGCCCTGCTGCAAAAATTTGCTTCGCTGTTCGAATCGCCGAACCTTCCGCTCGACAAAGACTACTCCTACCAAGCACGTTTCCGTGATGCGGAGCGTCAGCGCAAGGCACGCGGTACGGCTTTCGGCATTCGCCTGTAATGCGTCGCTGACGGCGGCGCGGGAAACACAACACAAGCAACACACGACGGCCCTTTGCCGTACGACCCGCCCGCCAAGTCACCGCTACATGTAGTTTTTCTAGCATCTTCTCGCTGTCCCCTAAGCGCCTCCTGCGCGAGATCGCATTGCCCTTCCTTTCGTCTGTCTGACGTCTACCCGGCAATTCGCCTGCATCGTCAACAAGCATCCAGACTTGTCCTGACGCGACACGCAAAAATCGCCGAGCCGTTTCATTACGCTGGCGGCAAAGCCTTATCCAGCAAGGCCCCGACGAGCATTGCGCACATCCGGCCTTATTCCAGTGTCGTATTTCCACATGTGCCTGTCGCAATTAGTCGGCTGACGTGACTTTTTTCTGGCAACTATGTATGCACAGCGCGGACGCAGGTCCGCCCCGCCAGGAGAGACTCGATGAATTCCCCCAAAGTGGTAGTCGAGGGACTGTGCAAGGTTTTCGGCAACAGTCCCAAGCAAGCGCTCGACATGCTGGCCGGCGGTGCGACGAAGGAAGAAGTCTTCAAGCGCACCGGGCAGATCGTCGGCGTCCATAACGTCTCGTTCGACGTCAAGGAAGGCGAAATTTTCGTGCTGATGGGCCTTTCCGGCTCCGGCAAATCCACGCTGATCCGACTCATCAACCGGCTCGTCGAGCCGACCGCCGGCAAAGTGCTGATCGACGGCCGCGACGTGGCCGCCGTGCGTCGCTCGGAACTCACCGAACTGCGCCGCAAGGACATGAGCATGGTGTTCCAGTCCTTTGCACTGATGCCGCAGCGCACTGTTCTTTCCAACGCCGCATTCGGCCTCGAGGTCGCGGGCGTCGGCAAGAAGGAGCGCGAAACACGGGCGATGACCGTGCTCGAACAAGTCGGCCTCGCGCCGTTCGCCCAGAAGTTGCCTGCGCAACTATCGGGCGGCATGCAGCAGCGCGTGGGACTGGCGCGCGCGCTGGCGGTGAATCCCTCGCTGATGATCATGGACGAGGCCTTCTCCGCGCTCGATCCGCTCAAGCGCAAGGAGATGCAGAACGTGCTGCTCGATCTGCAACGCGAGCAGCGTCGCACGATCCTGTTCGTGTCGCACGATCTCGAAGAGGCGATGCGCATCGGCACTCGAATTGCGATCATGGAAGGCGGCCGGGTGGTGCAGATAGGCACGCCGCAGGAAATCATCACCAATCCCGCCGACGATTATGTCGAGGCCTTCTTCGAGGGTATCGACACGAGCCGTTATCTGACCGCGGGCGACCTGATGCAGACCGATGCCGTGCCGCTCATCAAGCATGCGCCGCAGATCGACGCGTCGAGCGTGGCGGCGACGCTCAACGGCAGCGCGGACTACGCGTTCGTGATGGACGGCGAGCGCCGCATTCGCGGTTTCGTCGGCCGCGACGGCAATGGCAACGCGGTGCCGCAGATCAATCCCATCGAGTGCATCGAGCGCGGCATGGCTCTCGACGATGTCGTGAACCGCGTGGTTGCGAGTCCGGCGCCGCTGCCGGTTGTCGATGCCGACGGCTTCTATTGCGGTTCGATCAACAAGGCCAACGTCCTGAAGGTCCTTACGCACCATCGAGGTTCCCATGTCTGAAATCATTCCGCTTGGCAGTTGGGTGGACCACGGCGTCCACTATCTCCTCGATCACGACGCGAAGACCTTCGACTCGATCGGCAAGGTCATCGAAACGTTCGCCGCGGCGGTCGAGCATGGCCTGCAGGCCATTCCGATGTGGCTGATGATCGCCATCTTCGTGGGCATTGGCCTGTGGCGGGTCGGCTGGCGATTCGCGGCGTTCGTGCTGGCCGCGCTGCTGCTGGTCTACGCGACCAACTTCTGGGATCAGATGGTCATCACGCTGGGCCTCACGCTGTCGTCGACCTTCATCAGCCTGCTGCTCGGCATTCCGCTCGGCATCTGGACCTCGAAGAGCCGGACGGTGGAAATGATCGTGCGTCCGGTGCTCGACCTGATGCAGACCATGCCCGCATTCGTCTACCTGATTCCGGCGGCCATGCTGTTCGGTCTCGGCCGCGTGCCGGGGATTCTCGCCACCGTGATCTTCGCGATGCCGCCTGCCGTGCGTCTCACGTCGCTGGGCATCAAGCATGTGAACCGCGAAATCGTGGAAGCCGGTCAGGCCTTCGGCTGCACGCCGTGGCAGCTGCTCTACAAGGTGCAGGTCCCGAACGCGCTGCCGTCGATCATGACTGGCGTGAACCAGACCATCATGATGGCGTTGTCGATGGTGATCATTGCGTCGATGGTGGGCGCAGGCGGCCTCGGCAACGACGTGCTGGCGTCGATCCAGCGCCTCGACATCGGCCTGGGCTTCGAGAGCGGCCTGTCCGTGGTGTTGCTGGCGATCATCCTGGACCGCATCACGGAAAGCTTCGGCCGTTCGCCTGGCATGGCGCGCGCTCCGTTGTTCGCGGGTCTCAAGAGCGTGATGAAAGTGCGCCGCACGCCGGCGACCCAACAAAGCTGAGAGGCTTGTGCATGAAGCGCGACGCGATCGTCCCGGCGGCTGTGGATTCACCGTTGTCCAATCTCGCGCACTTCGGCTTCGTGACGCTGCCGAACTTCTCGATGATCGCGTTCACGAGCGCGGTCGAGGTGTTGCGCATGGCCAATTACGTCGGCCGTGCGCAGCATTATCGATGGTCGATCATCACGCCGGACGGCGAACCCGCGCGCGCCAGCAACGGCATCACGGTCAAGCCGGCCACGACGATCGACGAAACCGGCATGCCCGATGTGCTGATCGTCTGTGGGGGCTGGCAGGTCGCCGATTACGTCGACGACAAGGTGATCGGCCTTCTGCAACGCGCGCATGAGGCGGGCATTCCGCTGGGCGGCATCTGCACCGGGCCGTATGCCTTGCTGGCCGCGAAGCTGCTGGACGGCTATCGCTGCACGCTGCATTGGGAAGACATGTCGCCGGTCAACAAGCGCTTCCCGCATGTGCGTTTCGCTGACGAACTGTTCGTGATCGACCGGGACAGACTGACCTGCACGGGCGGCACCGCGCCGCTCGACCTGATGCTCAATCTCGTCGGCATGCGGCTGGGGCAGGCGCATGCGGCGCAGGTGTCGGAACAGTTCATTGTCGAACGGATACGCGGCTCGACGGATTACCAGCACATTCCCGTCGATGCCCGCGTGGGCTTTTCGCGCGCCGAGCTCGTGGAAGTGGTCCGGCTGATGGAGGCGAACATCGAAGAGCCGCTCTCGCTCGATGAGCTTGCGCGGCTCGTGCATCTGTCGCAGCGGCACTTGCAGCGCATGTTCAAGATGTTCCTCAGCGTCTCGCCGACGCATTACTACCTCACGCTGCGGCTGCGTCGCGCGCGCGAACTGTTGCGCAATACAGATGCGTCGATTGCACGCGTGACGAGCGTATGCGGATTTCATTCGCCTTGTCACTTCAGCAAGGCGTATCGCGCGCAGTTCGGGCATGCGCCCAGCGTGGAGCGGCGCCTCTCGGCCTAGCGCGTCCATTGTCTGAATGATTCTGTTCCGCGCCGGTTCGTGACGGGCCGCGCGCGGGCTGACTTGCGTCCTGATGAACCTGAGAGAGAGGAAAAACATGAAGCGTTTGTGGATCGCGTCGCTCGCTGCGGCGATGCTGGCGGGTGTGAGCGTGGCGCACGCGGCCGAGCCTGCGGCGTGCAGGAACGTGCGTTTTGCGGATGTCGGCTGGACCGATATCGCGGCGACGACCGGACTCGCATCGACGATCCTGCAGGGCCTCGGCTACAACCCGACGAAGACGATTGCCTCGGTGCCGATTACGTTCGCGGGCGTCAAGAGCAAGCAGATCGACGTGTTCCTGGGTTACTGGTCGCCGACGATGGATCCGATCATCGATCCGTTCAAGAAGAACAATCAATTGAAGGTACTGGCGACGCCGAATCTCACAGGCGCGAAGTACACGCTCGCGGTGCCGGATTATGCGTATCAGGCGGGTATTCGCAACTTCAACGATATCGCGAAGAACTATGACAAGCTCGATGGCAAGATCTATGGCATCGAGCCGGGCAATGATGGCAATGCGCTGATCAAGAAGATGATCGATTCGAATCAATATGGACTTGGCAAGTTCAAGCTGGTGGAATCGAGCGAGGCGGGCATGCTGGTGGAGGTGAATCGCGCGATTCGCGAGAAGAAGCCGATCGTATTTTTGGGGTGGGAGCCGCACCCGATGAACGTGCAGATGAAGATCGATTATCTCTCGGGTGGCGATGAGGTTTTCGGTCCCAATTATGGCGAGGCCAAGGTGCTGACTGTGACGCCGACGGATTACGATTCGCGTTGTCCGAATGTCGCGAAGCTGGTTTCCAATCTGCAATTCACGACGGATATCGAGAACCACGTGATGCTGCCGATCATGAACAAGACCGATGCGAACAAGGCGGCGCGCGAGTGGCTGAAGGCCAATCCGACGGTGCTGGACAAGTGGCTTGCGGGTGTGAAGACGTTCGACGGGAAGGACGGGCTGCCGGCGGTGAAGGCTTATGTGGCGGGGGCGAATTGAGTTACAGGGCCTTGTTGGCCTTGATGTCGAAGGCGGCAGTGACCGCGCCCATGCTGCCGCCTTGGGCGTTTTGCACGACGTATTCCTGTTTGATTTTCGCGAAGGACAGGCCGACGCTTTCGATGGCATAGCCGGCGTCGGCGGATGGATGGACCTTCGTGATCAACACGTCTTCCATGGTGATCCGGAAGTATTCGAGGGCCGTGCCGCCGGCCTTGCGCATGATGAGTTCCGCTTTGGGTATGTGCTTGCCGGTGGCGCTGTAGAGGAACAGATTGGGCGATGCGCGGTCGATCTCGTGCTTGAATTCGAGGCCGGAGAAGGACGCCTTGCCCGAGCCGCCGCCTGAATTGACGTGCATGGAGGAGGGTTGGGAAACGGTCCATTCCCAGAAGATCACCTGAATGGCTTTGGGATGGGTTTTGTCCTGCGATTCGCCGTCGATTCCCTGTAGGTTGAGGAGATGTCGGAGTGCATGGGGGTGGGATTTAGGGTGAACGGAAGCGGGGTTATTGATGTCGTCTACGGACGATGCAGGTGATCAAGCGGTAGGCCAGCCACAGGGCCAGGGCTGAGAGGATCCAGTTGAGGACCAGGGCGAAGAGGCCGCAGGCGGCACCGACGGTTTCTGGATCCCGCACGTCGTTGTAGCCGAATGAATCGAGTGCAAAGCGCACGGTCCTTTCAATCCACTCCGGGCACGCTTCAATGTGCGCGTCGATAAAACGGAGAAGGAAAATGCCCAGTTTGTAGGAGAGGAAAATCCAAAGAGAAATCTGAAGAACGAACCAGGCCATCTTCTTCATTGAACTTCCACCACGCCATAGGCCTTATATGACGTCCCAGGAATAGAGATAGTCGGCGGGCTTGAACGAATGAATCTTTTCAATTTTTCGAAGGCCTTCTTGTCAACTACTGTGATGCAACCCATGCTTGTCCCGCTGACTCCGTTCGGATGAAGCCTGAAACTCTCGCGCTTGACGCCATTTACAATCGTTGAGTCGCCCGTTTTGGGATTCCAGAGGGTGAACCATTGGGTATGGTCGCTACCGATAACTAAGTCAGTCCACCAATCACGAAGCCAACCTAAACGACCGCCGGCTTGGCGATCAATAAGGTAGTAGCGTCCAGGCGGAATGGGACCCACGCTTTCGAGCGAAACGGCGTCCGGATTGTCACGACCCACGCCTCTTCCTGAATACGCCTCAATGCTGCCGAAACCTGTGCAGGTCAGATCGGAGGAAACCTGTCGGTTGAGTTTGAATACACAGCTGACTGGCATTGATTTTCCAAGCGCGCTTCGTAGAGTTATTAATCGCGCTCACAACCTTAGCGGTTGATTGCCATGCAGTGTGAAAAGTTCTGTAATAAATTTATAGATAACTTGCCGCCACCACCTGCGAAAATCGAATACGCTTTGAGCTGGCACCTATAAGAGTAGACTCGTTGCCTCCGCGCACGATTTTCTTACCGCCTGACAATTTAACGTGCACCAAAATGCATGGACGGAGAACACACGTGCTTCAGCCGCTGTGAATGAATCGGGCGATCAATCGATATCCAATCAACAAGACCATCGCGACGAATATCCAGCAGAGCACGAGCGCGACAAGCTCACAAAAGGCGCCGATGGTTTCAGGTTCTTGCACATCGCCGTAGCCTAGGGTTTCGAGCGCAAAGCGCACGGTCCATTCGATCCATCCCGGCGCTTCTTCGACGCGCGCATTGAGATAACGAAAAAGGACAACACCGAGCCCATACCAAAGTACGAGCCAAAGCGAAAACTGAAGGATTAATTTGAAGATGCGTTTTGTTGCGAAAATGAAGACAGGCATCGAAGTGACTCACCTCGCAGTCGCGTTCTTGATTTGCTCCCTGCCACGCCAAAATCTGGAAGCGAAAACATAGGCCGCGAACACCGTGACGTCTACTACAATCCAGCACGCGATTAAAACGGCGAGATCCGAAATCACGAAGATATCTTCGTGATAATTGATGTCCGAATGCGTTAGCCTGAGGACGTAGCGAGTGGCGTCATCCAGCCAGTCCGACATGATGGATGTCTTCTCTATCAAGAAGACTGCCAAAGCAATTCCGGCGCGAAAAGTGACGCAGATAAACAGGGCCATTTGCAGAAAATGACGAAGGGTGCGTTTAGTTCTTTGCCAGCTACTATGAAGCCCTCTCCGAATAATATTGAACTTGTATTGAAACGGCATTCGACTTTTCGTGATGGACTGAGCATCGAACGGTACCGCCTGAAGCCGTAAACATGCATAAAAATTTGTAAAACAAAAATGCCCCAGATCAACAAAATCGAGGGCATATAAGACTGCGATCAGCAACAAGCAAATCGAACTAACTCCGATAATCCGTCCTCGCCCCACCTTCGATCATCCGCAACGCCGCTTCCCACTGCATGCGCGTAATCCCCTCCGACTCATCCCGCCGATATTGCGAAGCCGTCACCTCGCACACCTTCTCCGAAGGCCAGTTCAATTCCCCGCCTCCCGCCAGCGCCCGCAATTGAATCTCACAAGCCCGTTCAAGAAAATACATTTCCTGAAACGCCTCCGGAATGGACTTCCCGCAAGTCAGCAGCCCATGATTACGCAGAATCATCGCGTTATGCGAACCCAGATCGTTCACCAGCCGATCCCGCTCGGCCAGATCCAGCGCGATCCCTTCATAATCGTGATAAGCCAGATGCCCGTAATACTTCAACGCATGCTGACTGATCGGCAGCAGCCCGCGCTTCTGAGCCGAAACCCCCGCACCCGCCGCCGTATGCGTATGTACGACGCACGCCACTTCGTGACGCGCCATGTGAATCGCCGAATGAATCGTAAAACCCGCCGGGTTCACGCGATAGCGCTCCGGGTCGTCGCGGGCGCCGGGCTCGACCGGCCGTCCTTCGCTGTCGATGCGCACCAAATCCGACGCGCGCATCTCGTCGAACAGCACGCCATAGCGGTTGATCAGAAAGTGATGGTCCGATCCCGGCACGCGCGCACTGATGTGCGTGAAGATCATGTCGGTCCAGCGAAAATGCCCGATCACGCGATAGAGCGCCGCAAGATCGCAACGCACCTGCCATTCTTCCTGCGAGTATCCGTGAGTCGCCATGCCGTTCCTCCTTGGTGTGATGAGCCGCGGAAAACGTGAACCAAGTACTCTGAAGGCGCTCTACAGCGCCTGGGCGCGGCCCGGAAAAGTCTCGTCGTAGTCCATCGATTGCTCGGCGGCCTGCGCGTCCTGTGCACCGCCTTGCTCTCGATACATCATCGGCGGCACGCCGAACTGCTTGCGGAACTCGCGGCCCAGATGCGAGGCATCCGAGAAGCCGCAGCTCGACGCGATATCCGCCACCGTCTTGTCCGAACTCGTCAGCAGCCATGCCGCCGTGCGCAGCCGCACCTGCTTCGCATACGCCTGCGGCGCCTTGCCCGTCTCCGCCTTGAAAAGACGCTCAAGCTGGCGCGTCGACATGTCGAGCTTGTGGGCCAGTTCGTCCAGCGTCAACGAACGCCCGACGTGCTGCTCCATCAGCAGGATCGCACGTTTGACTTTCGGATGCGTCGCCGGCGCGAGACCGGGCGGATGCGGCTGCGGCGCGTTGCCTTTCTGCATGTCGTCGACGAGCAGGATGCGCAACGCCTTCTGCACTGTCGCGGTCTCGAAGTGGCGCAGCAGAATGGCCGCGGCCACGTCGATGGAAGCGCGTCCGCCCGAGCACGTAATGCGCCGCCGGTCGATCACGAACAGCCGGTCCGCGACGAGCGCCTGTTCATCCGCATGCGGAAAGCGCTCGACGAAGTCCCAGTAGTGAAACCAGCTCACGCAGATGCGGTGTCCTTCGAGCACACCGGCGCGCATCATCGAAAACACGCCCGTACACATGCCGACGATCGTCGCATCCGCCGCGGCTGCGCGGCGAATGAACTGCAGCGTCGCATCGCTCGTCGCGGGGCCGGAATGCAGCAGTCCGCCGACCACCACCACGTAGTCGAACGGCTCGGCTTTCTCATAGGTTTCCCACGGCGTGACCTGGATGCCGCAACTCGCGCGGACCGGCGCGAGCGTCTCGCCGATCACGCTCCAGGAGCAGCGCACGGGGCGGCTGAAATCGCCTTCGTCGGCGGAGAGGCGCAGCAGGTCGACGAAACCGGAGAACGCGGTCAGCGTGAAGTTCGGCAGCAGGATGATGCCGAAGCGGATACGCGATTTCGATTGACCGTCGATGGACAGCGGTGGAAGGGACTCTGCGGGGTTCATGCGCGTGACGTGCGGCGGCTCGAAGTGATCCGGCGAGCATAGCACTCGCGCGCGGCGCGCGGCACCCGCGTCAGAAAACGCGCAGGCCGGTTCAGAGCCTAGGGATTACACCGATGCGTGCACGCTGCGCCACGCGCTGACGCCGCCATCCCATTTCGACGGCGCTTTTGTTCTATCGAGTCTTTTTGCGGTTTGGTGCAATGAGCGCCATACCGAAACGACGCACGCGCCTGCCGCGCCGCGCCCAGTCAAAGCCAAGCAAAGGGATTCGCACATGAACGTCAGCGTCTTCGATCTGTTCAAGATCGGCATTGGACCGTCGAGCTCGCATACCGTCGGACCGATGATCGCGGCGTGCCGGTTCGCGTCCCACATCGAGGACGCCAACCTGCTCGCCTTCGTCACGCGGGTGCGCGTCGAGTTGTTCGGTTCGCTTGGCGCGACCGGCAAGGGCCACGGCACCGACAAGGCCGTGCTGCTCGGCCTTGAAGGCAATCTGCCCGATCTGATCGATCCCGACGTGATCGCGCCGCGCCTGGACGCCATCCGCAAGGGCAAGCGCCTGATGCTGCTCGGCAAGCACGAAGTGATGTTCGAAGAGCGCGAGCACATCGGCTTCTATCGCAAGCTGATGCCGGGCGCGCCCGGTTCGAGCATCGTGCATCCGAACGGCATGCGCTTCCAGGCGTTCGACGACAACGGCCAGTTGCTCGTCGAGAAGGAGTATTACTCGGTCGGCGGCGGCTTTGTCGTGAATCGCGACGGCGATCGCGTCAACGGCCTGCGCGCGGGCGGCACGGTGCCGCATCCGTTCCGCACCGGCGACGACCTCATGCGCGTCTGCCGCGAAACCGGTCTCTCCATCGCCGAAGTGACGATGCAGAACGAATGCGCGAGCCGCAGCGAAGCCGAAGTGCGCGAAGGCATGCTGGCCGTATGGCGCGTGATGGCCGCCTGCGTCGAGCGCGGCTGCAAGGAACGCGGCGAGCTGCCCGGCCCGATGCACGTGAAGCGCCGCGCGGCGGACCTGTCCGCGTCGCTGCGCTCGCGCTCCGAAGAGTCGCTGCGCGATCCGCTGTCGATGCTCGACTGGGTCAATCTCTACGCCATGGCCGTGAACGAGGAAAACGCCGCGGGTGGCCGCGTGGTCACCGCGCCGACCAACGGCGCCGCCGGCGTGATTCCCGCCGTGCTGCACTACTACGTGAAGTTCATGCACGGCGCGAACGACGAAGGCATCGTGCGCTTCCTGCTGACGGCCGCGGCCATCGGCATCATCTACAAGGAAACGGCGTCGATCTCCGGCGCCGAAGTGGGCTGCCAGGGCGAAGTGGGCGTCGCCTGCTCGATGGCCGCCGCCGCGCTCGCCGCGGTCATGGGCGGCACGCCTGCGCAGGTCGAGAACGCCGCCGAGATCGGCATGGAACACAACCTCGGCATGACCTGCGATCCGGTCGGCGGGCTCGTGCAGATTCCGTGCATCGAACGCAATGCAATGGGCGCCATCAAGGCGCTCAACGCCGCGCGCATGGCCATGAAAGGCGACGGCACGCACTACGTGTCGCTCGACTCGGTCATCAAGACGATGCGCGAAACCGGCGCCGACATGAAGACGAAATACAAGGAGACGTCGCGCGGCGGCCTGGCCGTGAACGTCATCGAATGCTGATTCTGATTCAACGCATAACACCCCGCACGAAGAAGGAAACACCATGAGCCGCTACTCGATATTCAGCCTGCTGCGCAACGGCATGTCGTATCACGAGAACTGGGAACGCCAGTGGAGAAGTCCGGAGCCGAAGCGCGAATACGACGTGGTGATCGTCGGCGGCGGCGGCCACGGTCTCGCGACCGCTTATTACCTCGCGAAGGAACACGGCATCACGAATGTCGCGATCCTGGAGAAGGGCTGGATCGGCGGCGGCAATACGGCGCGCAACACGACCATCGTGCGTTCCAACTATCTGTGGGACGAATCCGCCGCGCTGTACGAAAAGGCGATGAAGCTCTGGGAAGGCCTCTCGCAGGACCTCAACTACAACGTGATGTTCTCGCAGCGCGGCGTGATGAACCTGGCGCATACGCTGCAGGACGTGCGCGACACCGAGCGCCGCGTGAATGCAAACCGCCTCAACGGCGTCGATGCCGAGTTCCTGACGCCGCAGCAGATCAAGGAAATCGAGCCGACCATCAACCTCAACAGCCGTTACCCGGTGCTGGGTGCGTCCATTCAACGGCGTGGCGGCGTCGCCCGGCACGATGCCGTGGCCTGGGGCTTCGCGCGCGGCGCGGACCGTGCAGGCGTGGACATCATCCAGAACTGCCAGGTCGTGGGCATTCGCCGCGAGGGCAACCAGGTGACGGGCGTCGATACGACCAAGGGCTTCATCAAGGCGAAGAAGGTCGCGGTGGTTGCAGCGGGCAACACGACCTCGCTGGCCGACATGGCCGGCGTGCGCCTGCCGCTTGAGAGCCATCCGTTGCAGGCGCTCGTATCCGAGCCGATCAAGCCGGTGGTGAACACGGTGGTGATGTCGAACGCGGTGCACGCGTACATCAGCCAGTCCGACAAGGGCGATCTCGTGATCGGCGCGGGCGTGGACCAGTACACGGGCTTTGGCCAGCGCGGCAGCTTCCACATCATCGAAGGCACGCTGGAGGCGATCGTCGAGATGTTCCCGGTGTTCTCGCGCGTGCGCATGAACCGGCAGTGGGGCGGCATCGTCGATGTCTCGCCGGACGCCTGCCCGATCATCTCCAAGACCGACGTCAAGGGCCTGTACTTCAACTGCGGCTGGGGCACGGGCGGCTTCAAGGCGACCCCCGGCTCGGGCTGGGCGTATGCGCACACCATCGCGCGCGACGAACCGCATCCGGTCAATGCGGCCTTCTCGCTGGACCGTTTCTATACCGGCCATCTGATCGACGAACACGGCGCGGCTGCCGTGGCTCACTGACCCGCACACTGAGGAAAGAACCATGTTGCTGATCGAATGCCCCTGGTGCGGGCCACGCGCCGAAACCGAATTCTCCTGCGGCGGCGAAGCGGACATCGCGCGTCCGCTCGACACCGAAAAGCTCACCGACCGCGAATGGGGCGACTACCTCTTCATGCGCAAGAACCCGCGCGGCACGGCGCGCGAGCAATGGATGCACGCACAAGGTTGCCGCCGCTGGTTCAAGGTGCAGCGCGATACGGTTTCCTACGAGATTCAGGGCTACGAGACCTTCGACCGTCCGCTGGCTGTGATGAATGACAACGGAGCACAGTCGAAATGAGCCAGAAAGACCGACTCGGCCTGGGCGGGCGCATCAACCGCGCCATTACGCTGACCTTCACGTTCAACGGCAAGACCTACCAGGGCTACGAAGGCGACACGCTCGCCTCCGCGCTGCTCGCCAGCGGCGAGCGCTTCGTCGCGCGCAGCTGGAAGTACCACCGTCCGCGCGGCATCATCACGGCGGGCGTGGAAGAGCCGAATGCCGTCGTGCAGCTGGAAACCGGCGCCTACACGGTGCCGAACGCGCGCGCCACGGAAGTCGAGCTGTATCAGGGGCTCGTCGCCAAGAGCGTGAACGCGAAGCCGAGCATCGAGAACGATCGCATGGCGGTCAATCAGAAGATCGCGCGCTTCATTCCGGCGGGCTTCTATTACAAGACCTTCATGTGGCCGCGCAAGTTCTGGCCGAAGTACGAGGAAGTGATTCGCGACGCAGCGGGCCTCGGCGAAGCGCCGAAGCATCTCGATGCCGACCGCTACGACAAGTGCTTCGCGCATTGCGACGTGCTCGTGATCGGCGGCGGTCCGTCCGGTCTGGCGGCGGCGCATGCGGCGGGTTTGTCCGGCGCGCGCGTGATCCTGGTCGACGACCAGCGCGAACTCGGCGGTTCGCTGCTGTCGTGCCGCGCGGAGATCGACGGCAAGCCCGCGCTGCAATGGGTGCAGAAGGTCGAAGCCGAACTGCGCCGCATGCCCGACGTGAAGATCCTGTCGCGCAGCACGGCGTTCGGTTATCAGGACCACAACCTCGTCACGATCACACAGCGTCTGACCGAGCATCTGCCGGTCTCGACCCGCAAGGGCACGCGCGAACTGATGTGGAAGGTCCGCGCCAAGCGCGTGATTCTCGCCACCGGCGCGCACGAGCGTCCGATCGTGTTCGGCAACAACGACCTGCCGGGCATCATGCTGGCGTCGGCGGTGTCGACGTATCTGCATCGCTATGCGGTGCTGCCGGGCCGCAACGCGGTGGTGTTCGCCAACAACGACGGCGCCTATCAGTGCGCACTCGACCTCAAGGCGGCCGGCGCTGCCGTGACCGTCGTGGATCCGCGCACGGCCGAATCGAAGGGCACGCTGCCGGCGGCCGCACGCCGCCAAGGCATCCGCGTGATGAACAACGCGGTGATCACGGCCGCGCACGGCAAGCTGCGCGTCGCGTCGGTGGAAGTCGCGGCCTATGCGAACGGACAGGTCGGGCAAAAGCAGGAAGAGCTGTCATGCGATCTGGTCGCCATGTCGGGCGGCTGGAGTCCGGTGCTGCACCTGTTCGCGCAGTCGGGCGGCAAGGCGCACTGGCACGACGAGAAAGCGTGCTTCGTGCCGGGCAAGGCGATGCAGGCGGAGAGCAGCGTCGGCGCATGCGCGGGCGAGTTCTCGCTGGCGCGCGGCCTTCGGTTTGGCGTCGAGGCGGGCGCGGATGCAGCGCGAGCGGCGGGGCATATCGTCGCGAAGCCGCAGCCTGTGCAGGTGGCCGAGATCGTCGAGGCGCCGATGCTGCCGCTGTGGATCGTCGGCAACAAGGAGCTGGCGACGCGCGGTCCGAAGCAGTTCGTCGATTACCAGAACGACGTGTCCGCGGCGGACATCTATCTCGCCGCGCGCGAAGGCTTCGAGTCGGTCGAGCACGTGAAGCGCTATACGGCGATGGGCTTCGGCACCGACCAGGGCAAGCTCGGCAACATCAACGGCATGGCGATTCTCGCGCAGGCGCTGAACAAGACCATTCCCGAAACCGGCACGACGACCTTCCGCCCGAACTACACGCCCGTGACCTTCGGCACGTTCGCGGGCCGCGAGCTGGGCGAGTTTCTCGATCCGGTGCGCAAGACCGCCATTCACGAGTGGCACGTCGAGAACGGCGCGATGTTCGAGGATGTCGGCAACTGGAAGCGTCCGTGGTACTACCCGAAGGCGGGCGAGGACATGCACGCGGCCGTGGCGCGCGAGTCGCTCGCGACGCGCGAAAGCGTGGGCATTCTCGATGCATCGACGCTCGGCAAGATCGACATCCAGGGTCCGGATGCCGCGAAGCTGCTCAACTGGATGTACACGAACCCGTGGAGCAAGCTCGAAGTGGGCAAGTGCCGCTACGGCCTGATGCTCGACGAAAACGGCATGATCTTCGACGACGGCGTGACCGTGCGCCTCGGCGAACAGCACTACATGATGACGACCACGACCGGCGGCGCGGCGCGCGTGCTGACGTGGCTCGAACGCTGGCTGCAGACCGAATGGCCCGACATGCGCGTGCGGCTCGCGTCGGTGACGGACCATTGGGCGACCTTTGCTGTCGTCGGGCCGAACAGCCGCAAGGTGCTGCAGAAGGTCTGTCACGACGTGGATTTCGCCAACGCGGCGTTCCCGTTCATGAGCTATCGCGACGGCACGGTGGCGGGCGCGGCGGCGCGCATCATGCGCATCAGCTTCTCGGGCGAGCTCGCCTATGAAGTCAACGTGCCGGCGAACGTCGGCCGAGCGGTGTGGGAAGCGCTGATGGAAGCGGGCGCCGAGTTCGACATCACGCCGTATGGCACGGAAACCATGCACGTGCTGCGCGCGGAGAAGGGGTACATCATCGTCGGCCAGGATACGGACGGCTCGATGACCCCTTACGACCTCGGCATGGGCGGACTGGTCGCGAAGTCGAAGGACTTCATCGGCAAGCGTTCGCTGACGCGTTCGGACACGGCGAAGCAGGGACGCAAGCAGTTCGTCGGCCTGCTGACCGACGATCCGCAATACGTGCTGCCGGAAGGCGCGCAGATCGTGGCAGGCCCGTTCCAGGGCGACACCGCGCCGATGCTCGGCCACGTGACGTCGAGCTATTACAGCCCGATCCTGAAGCGTTCGATCGCGCTGGCCGTCGTGAAGGGCGGACTCGACAAGATGGGCGAATCGGTCCTGATCCCGCTCGCGAGCGGCAAGCAAGTGAAGGCAAAAATCACCAGTTCGGTGTTCTACGACAGCGAAGGAGCACGTCAGCATGTTGAATGAGATCAAAACGGGCGCTGCGGTCGTCGATCGTGCCATCGGCGCACAAGGACTGAGCGGTACCTGGCAGGAATCCCCGCTCGTCGGCGCCGATGCGCTGCTCAAGGCGCATCAGGGCGGCTCGCCGAAGGTATTCCGCCTTACCGAGCGGCCATTCCTCGAACTCGTGAACGTGCGTGGCGATACGCGTGACGCGAGTTTTGTGAAGGCCGTGCAGAACGTGCTCGGCTGTACGCCGCCCGAGAAGCCGAACACCGTCGCGCGCGGCAATGGCTACACGATGCTGTGGCTCGGTCCCGACGAATGGCTCGTGCATTCCGACGCCGCTCACGACGCCTCGCGTCCCGCGCCGCTCGAAGCGAAGCTGCGTGAAGCGTTCGTCGGCCAGTTCTCGGCGGCGGTGGATATCGGCAGCGGCTATACGGTGCTCGATATCGATGGTCCGAAGACGCGCGAGGTGCTGTCGCGCGGCTGTCCGCTCGATCTGCATCCGAAGCTGTTCGGCGAAGGCCAGTGCGCGCAGAGCCACTTCTTCAAGGCATCGCTGACGCTGGTGCCGCTGGGCGGCGACCGCTTCGAGCTGATCGTGCGCCGCAGCTTCGCGGACTACTTCGTGAAGATCATGCTCGATGCCGCCGGGCCGCTGCTTTCATGAAGCCGTTCGAGCCGCTGGAGATGGGCGGACGAGGCTGGCGCGTCGTGGTCGACGAATTGATCGTGCAGACGCGCGTCGGTCTCTACGAGCATGAGCATGAAGGGCCGCAGCCTGTCTGCATCGATGCGAGCCTGCATTACCGCGCGATGCCGGATGAATCGGACGATGGCCTCATCGACTACGAAGCGTGGTGCAATCGCGTGAGCGCGTTTCTCGAGACGAAGCCGCATACGCGTCTCCTCGAAACGCTGGCCGTGGAGATTGCCGCGCTCTCGTTCGATGAATGGCCCGCGCTCGATGCCCTGACGCTCACGCTGCACAAGCCGAAGATCCGCCCGGGCACGAAACGTCTCGGGCTGGAACTGGACTGGCGTCGCGCGGACCATGAGGCGTGGCGGTTGCGTAGCGCTGCGCGTGAATTCGCGACGCCATGAATCCGTCGCGCGATGCCGCCGCACAGCTGTCCGCACGTGCCTTCAAGAAGCACGATGCGGATGCGGCGCTCGCGTTGCTTGACCGAAGCATTGCGCTGAAGCATCGGCGGATCGCGCTGATACGCTATCTGCATGCACAGTATCTCGATGCGCCGCTGCAAAGCCGGCATCACGACTATGTGAAGGCGGTCGCGGCGCGGCTCAGCGTGGACGCGTTGATGAGCATTGCCGCGACGGCGCGTGCACGGTTCGATATGTGATGCGGGCGTCGCGTGCGCTCGATCAATCGTGAGCCTGCAAGTACGCCGGGTTGACGGACTGGATGTAGGCTCGCACCGTTTCAACGGGCTGCTGGATCCAGTCCGCGATGGATTGCAGCGGAAACTGATAGCTGTCGCCCATGAGCATCTGGACGGTTTCCTGATCCTGCCGGGTCAGCATCGGCGCGGTGGATGGCGTGGACGAACCCGGCTGTTCGGATGTAGATCCTTGCCACCACTGGGCGCTGCGCTCCACCGGCGCGGGATTGACAGGGAAGTAACCCGTGGTCGCGTAATTCGGCGCGATGTTCTGCACGTACCGGGAGACAAGGTTTTCGTCCAGCCCGAGCATCTGCGCGATGTATTCGGGCCTGACCCAGTTCTCCATGAAACTGCGGATGTCGGCCTGGTTGGCTTCCGTGAGCCCTGGCGGCGCCATTTCGGTGGCAGGAGGCGCGGCTGGTGCGCCCTGAGCCGCTTCAGGCGGTGGCGCGCCTTCGGCGGCAGGGGCCATGGCCCGGTTCAATCCCTGTGCTTCGGCAAGCTTGATGACCGTGGCGACGTCTGCTCCTTCTTTCCGGGCGATTTCAACGTACGTCAAAGATGTCGTCCGGAGATCCTGCACCACGCGGTGCTTGATCGTTGGGTGTGTCGCAACGGCCTGTTGCAGGTCTTGCCGCCGCAAAGTTCGTTGTTGGATTTTCCTGACGGCATAGGTTGAAACGCCGAACTCCCGGGCAACGGCGTTCGACCCGGCAGCCGGATGTGTCGCGATGTAGCGCTGTATTGCTTCAGTCGTTGCATTTGAGATGCGCACACGGGGCACCGCGCGCGTCAGTCCAGCTTCCGTTGCAATGCTGGAGACCGCCTGCGCATTGACAGCAAGCTTTGCCGCGATGTTCGAATAGCTTGCATCGGGATATGCCTGCAGGTAGTTCGTTACCATTTGAATGACTTCCGGCCGCATCCGTGCAGTTCTGTTCAAGGGGCGTGCCATATTTCCGCCCGCCGGACTCTGTACCGGAAGGGCGGCGATGGCGTCGACCTCTTCGCGGGTGACATCGAACCTTCTGGCCAGCTCCCCATGATCCAGCCCAGGAAAGTCGGCGAGTTCGGTTTTGATCGCTTCAGCGGTCGTCTTTAACGACAGGTTTTCCGGCGCGTTTTTGGCCAGCCATTTCACGACGCCGGGCGTGGTGTCGAACTGTTGGGCGATCTCCGCATATTGATAGGGATGGGCCGCCAGCGACTCGGTGATTCTCGACCGGACATCCGGGGTGAGCTGGTTCACGCGTGCTTGCCATTGCTGCTCGAGTCCCCGTTGTTCCATGTCGTTCGCTTGCAGAATACTGCCTACCGTAGCGCTGCTTACACCGTTCCGGAGGGCTATCTCTCTCTGCGTCAAGTAGGGATGCTGCCTCACATCGTCCAGGATGGCTTTCTTCTCTTCGGCTGAAAGACGCGGCGCTCCGCCGACAAGCCCGGTATCCGAATGGGACTTCCAGACGCCCTCCTCATTTACCCGAACCGGGAACGAAGGCCGCCACGGATTGTTCCGATCGTAGACGCGCCAAGTGCCGTTGTCCTTGTCGTACTTGACCGCAAAAGGTTGACCGTCCATCGTGATGAAGTTCTGGCCTTGCTGGTCGACCATGACACCGGGCGCGCTGCCCGGCGTCGATTGGGTGATCGGCGTTTCGTACTTGTAGGACGGGGGCAAAGGCTGCTCGCCGTTGATTTGTGCGCTGGCAGAGTCGAGTTCGCTCAGCGGCGGCGCCTTTGCGGATGAGGCCGCCTGGGCAACCTCCGCCGCGCCCGGGGCCGCTATTTCTACAGCCTTGGGCTTGCGCAGCAGGTCGAGCAGCGCGCCGGCCTTCGACATGCCGCCTTTGATTGCCGGACCGACGAAGTCCACATCGGGCATCTTGTAGCCCAGCGCTGTGCCCAGCACCCCCGCACCCATATCGATGAACGTTCGAGCGGTATCGTTCAGATGAGTGTGCGGGCAGATCGAATTGGTGAACAGGCTCGCCACCGGCATGGCGCCGACGGTCAGGCGGCAAAACGCTTCGTCGAGCTCCTGCAGCCATTCCGGCGGAGGCGGTGAGTAAGCGGTCAGGTATTCGCGGCGCAGCGGATTGAGGTCGGTCTTGCCTTGCACGCTGATGCGTTGTTCCGCGGCCACGAGCCGGCGTTGTGCCCATTGATACCCGGCCACCAGGTTCTTGCCGTAGTCATCGTTGGGCAAGGGCGGGTTCTTGAGGACATCGGAGATGCTGGAGAAAGGCGGCAACTCGAAGCGATGGAACAGATGGCTCTGCTCGGCTTGCTCCGCGTTGGCGTCCCGGCGGCGGGTGCGGTCCTCCCATTCCCTGAGTTTGCTGAAGCCCTCCGGGCTCATCTTCATCAGTTCGGTGAAGGCGAGCGCATGCTGCTCGTCCTGCAGGATCGCGCCGAAGTGCTCCAGCCGTGCGGGTGAATCGTCGCCCGGGCCGGAGATGGTCATGCCGGAGGCCTCGTTCAGGCGTTTGATCACCTCGCCGAAGGTCTTCTGGCGGGCGAGTCTCGCTGCATCGACCTCGTCGTAAATACGGTCGGCGATCTTCGACTGCAGAACACGCTTGAGCGCGGTGCCCTGGGCCATGGCGGTTTCGCGCTCTGCAGACGTGGTGGCGCTCTCGAAGTTGTCGCGCAGATTATCCAGACGCTCGATGCCGCGCTTGCCGTCGGCATCGAGATAGCCGCTGCCGAAGGGCGCCGTGAAGATCGACTCGGCATGCTTGACGGGATCGGCCTGGGTGTCGTCATGCTCTTCGGACACGGCTTGGCGAAACGACTCGAACTGCTTGACGATGATGGCGCGCTGGCCGGGATCGGCGGCGTTCCCGAAAGCCGTGCTGAACATCGAGAGCTGAGCCAGGTTCTGTTCGCGCAAGGCGTCGTCGGGCATGTCGGCGATCTGCGCCTGAAGGCCCGGCAACTGATTCTGGAACGCCTTGGCATAGTCCGGACGGCCCGTCATGTTGATGCTGTTGAGTTCGCGCGCGCTGGCGGCGTTGTCCTGATTGCGCCAAGAGGCTTTGTCGTCATGATCGTAGGTCTCGTTGAGACGTTCGAGTTCGTCGGCGGTGGCGCCTCGAAGGATGGTGTCGTCCTGCTTGGATGCTTCCGGAGCTGGCGGCGTGGGTGCGGACGCCGTGGCGTCCGGCGCAGGCGTGGAGTCGGTCGGCGGGTCGACCGAGAGCTGAGTTGGAATGGATGGCGCGTGCGATTGGTCGGCCTGGACGCCTGTGTCCTTGTCGTCCGGCTTTTCTGGCTGAGGCGCGTCTTGTTGAACGGGCTGCGACGTACTGGAATCCGACGAGTCGGCGGGCGTTGCTGAATCGGCAGGGCGGCTGTCGACGGAACTGACTGACATGGAACACTCTCGGGCTTTGAGTTGTCGGGCGGGAGCAGCGATGCGTCCGCCCTTCACGTATTCCATTAAAGACCGTAGCCAATCAAGCCCGGTCGTACCGCAGTACGACGAACCTCACCGGGCTCGATCAGTGTCCGGCCAGATCCAGTACCTGCGCCGCCCGCGCTCGTTTTCCGCCCGCCACGAAGTAAGGCGTCTCGACCCGCGCCAGCGGCTCGACGCCCCGGATGCGATCCGCGATCTTCTCCGCCAGCATGATGGTCGGCGCATTGAGATTGCCGGTCGTGATCTGCGGCATGATCGACGCATCCACGACCCGCAGACCCTGCATGCCATGCACGCGGCCTTCGCCATCCACGACCGCCATGTCGTCGTAGCCCATCTTGCACGAGCATGACGGGTGATACGCGGTCTCCGCCTTCGCGCGCACGAAGGCATCGAGTTCCGCGTCGCTCTTCAGGTCGTCGGACGGATGCAGCTCGCGGCCCCGGTATCGTTCCAGCGCGGGCTGACGCATGATTTCGCGGGTGATGCGAATGGCGTCACGGAACTCGCGCCAGTCGAGCGGATCGGCCATGTAGTTGAACAGGATGCCAGGATGCGCGTGCGGATCGCGCGACTTGATCTTCACTTGACCACGGCTCGGAGAACGCATCGAGCCGACGTGCGCCTGAAAGCCGTGCATGCGGATCGGGTTTGAGCCGTTGTAGTTGATCGCGACAGGCAGGAAGTGATACTGGATGTTCGGCCATGGATCGTCGTCGCGCGTGCGGATGAAGCCGCCCGCCTCGAACTGGTTGCTCGCGCCGATGCCCGTGCCGTTCAACATCCATTCGAGCCCGATGGCCGGCTGGTTCCACCATTGCAACGCCGGATACAGCGACACGGGCTCCTTGCACTCGTACTGCATGTACATCTCGAGGTGATCCTGAAGATTTTCACCGACGCCCGGCAGATCATGCACGACCGGAATCTCCAGCGGCTTCAGCCAGTCAGGCCGTCCAACGCCCGAGCGTTGCAGCAACTGAGGCGAGGCAATCGCGCCGCTGCACACGAGCACTTCGCGGCGCACATGCGCGGTCACGCGTTCGCCGAGATGCAGATAGGCGACGCCGATCGCCCGCTTGCCCGAGAACAGCACGCGGTCAGTCGTGGCATGCGTGACGATCGTGAGATTGCCGCGCTGTTTCGCGCGGTCCAGATAGCCGCGCGCGGTGCTGGCGCGCCTTCCCTTCGCGGTCACGGTGCGGTCCATCGGACCGAAGCCTTCCTGCTGATAACCGTTGAGATCTTCAGTGCGCGGATAGCCCGCCTGCACGCCTGCATCGACCATCGCGGCAAAGAGCGGGTTGTTGCCGGGCTTGCTGGTCGTTACGTGCACCGGGCCGTCGCCGCCGTGATACGCATTCGGCCCGATGTCGCGTGTCTCCGCCTTGCGGAAATAGGGCAGGCAGTCGAGATAGCTCCAGTTGTCGAGACCGGGCATCGAGGCCCAGTTGTCGTAATCGAGCGCGTTGCCGCGGATATAGCACATGCCGTTGATGAGCGACGACCCGCCCAGTCCCTTGCCGCGACCGCACTCCATGCGGCGGTTGTTCATGTGCGGCTCGGGCTCGGTTTCATAGGCCCAGTTATAACGCCGTCCCTGCAACGGATAAGCCAGTGCTGCGGGCATCTGCGTGCGGAAGTCGAAGCGATGATCGGGGCCGCCCGCTTCCAGCAACAGCACGGTCACGTCCGCGTCCTCGGTGAGACGCGAGGCGAGCACATTGCCCGCCGATCCCGCGCCGACGACGATGTAGTCGTATTCGTTCGCGCTCATCGTGAAGCTCCTTAAAACACGGGCTGATAGGGACCGAGCTCCACCTGCACGGACTTGATGCGCGTGTAGGCATTGAGCGTGGCGATGCCGTTCTCGCGGCCGATCCCGGACTGCTTGTAGCCGCCGACCGGCATTTCCGCCGGCGACTCGCCCCAGGTGTTGATCCAGCAGATACCCGCCTGCAGCCGATGAATCACGCGATGCGCGCGCGACAGATTCTCCGTCACCACGCCTGCTGCGAGACCGTAGTCGGTGTCGTTGGCACGGGCGATCACTTCGTCTTCGTCGTCGAATGAAAGGATGCTCATGACGGGACCGAAGATTTCCTCGCGCACGATGCGCATGTCGTCGCGGCAATCGGTGAAGACGGTGGGCTGGACGTACTGGCCTCGCGCGAAGATGCCCTCGGTCAAACGCGCGCCGCCCGCAATGAGCCGCGCGCCTTCGCGTTTGCCGCTCTCGATGAAGCCCAGCACCTTCTGCAACTGCGCCGCACTGGCGAGCGGACCGAAGTTCGTCTGCGGATCATCGGGCGCGCCGGTGCGGATGCGCTTCACACGCTCCAGCAGCAGCGCCTCGAACGCCTCCATCACGCCGCGCTGAACGAACACGCGCGTGCCGTTCGTACACACCTGCCCGGAGCTGAAGAAGTTGGCGCTCATCGCGATGTCCGCCGCGCGTTCGAGATGGGCGTCGTCGAACACGATGAGCGGCGACTTGCCGCCCAGTTCCATCGTGACTTCCTTGAGCGTCGATCCACCCGCGCGTGCCATGACCTTCTTGCCGGTCTCGACGCCGCCCGTGAACGAAATCTTCTCGATGCCCGCATGTTCCGCCAGCATCGCGCCGACGCGTCCATCGCCCTGCACGACGTTGAAGACGCCTGTGGGCACGCCTGCTTCGGTATAGATTTCCGCAAGCTTCAACGCGCTCAGCGGCGTGACTTCGCTCGGCTTGAAGATCATCGCGTTGCCGGCCGCGAGCGCGGGCGCGGATTTCCAGCACGCGATCTGAATGGGATAGTTCCACGCGCCGATGCCCGCGCACACGCCGAGCGGTTCGCGCCGCGTATAGACGAACGATGACTCGCGCAAGGGAATCTGCTCGCCTTCGATGGCCGTGGCCAGTCCCGCGTAGTACTCGATGACGTCCGCGCCCGTGACGATATCCACGGCGCGCGTCTCCGCAATGGGCTTGCCGGTGTCGCGCGTTTCGAGCGCGGCGAGTTCGTCATTGCGGGCGCGCAGGAGATCGACGGCGCGCCGCAGGATGCGCGAGCGCTGCACCGCGGTCAGCGCGGCCCATTCACGTTGACCTTCGTGCGCGCCGCGCACCGCACGGTCGATATCCGCTTGCGAAGCCTGCTGTACGCGGGCGAGCAACTCGCCGTTGGCGGGATCGAGCGTGTCGAAGGTTTCGCCGCTGGTTGCATCGACGTGGGCGCCGCCGATGTAAAGCCGTTGCTCTTCGAAAGCCGACATGTCGCGCTCCTTCAAGTGAGATGAGGTCAACCGCGCGCGTCCAGCACGAGATCGATGTAGTCGTAAGCCAGGCGCAGCGCTGCCTTGGTGTCGAACGGCTCGCCGGCGAGCGCGCCGCGCAGCCACAGTCCGTCGATCAGCGCGGCCAGCCCGCTCGCCGCGCGCCGTGCGGCGGGCTTCGGCAGCGCGCGGGAGAAGTCCGCGCAAAGATTGGAATGGAGACGCCGCGTGTTGACGTGTTGCAGCCGCTTCAGCTCGGCCTTGTGCATGCTTTCCGACCAGAACGCCAGCCACGTTTTCATGACCGGGCCGTTCACCTGTTCGACGTCGAAATTCGCCGCGACCACGGCCCGCAACTTCGAACGCGGGTCGGGCTTCGCCGTCTTGCGGCGGCGCGCCGTGCCTTGCCAAAGCGCCCGCAGCACGTGGCGCATGGTGGCTTCGAGCAGGCCGTCCTTGTCGCCGAAATAGTGGCTCACGATGCCCGTCGAGATGCTGGCGCGCTGCGCGACGGAGGCCAGCGTGGCCCCCGCGAGACCGGACTGGTCGATGGTGTGCAGCGTGGCGTCGATCAATTGTGCGCGGCGAATCTCGCGCATGCCGAGCTTGGGCATCTCAGGCGTTCCAGTCAGTATCGTGCGCCGATGGTAGGTTTTTTATTTTGAACGGTCAATCAATAAAAACCGGAAAGGAACGTTCCGGGGCGGCGATGTCGGATTCAGTCAAACGCGCGTCGCATTGAATGGCAGTCGCGGTGTGCAAGCGGCGCTACCCTCGATGCACGGGCGCGATGGACCGCAGAGGTGCATGCACAAAAGTCGCGCGAGCCGTCCACGAAACATGGAGACGATCAATGAGCAGCAATCGCGGTGTCGTTTATCTGGGGCAGGGCAAGGTCGAAGTGCAATCCATCGACTATCCGAAGATGGTCGATCCACGCGGCCGCGACATCGGCCACGGCGTCATCCTGCGCGTCGTCACCACCAATATCTGCGGCTCGGATCAGCACATGGTGCGGGGCCGCACGACTGCCCCGGTCGGCCTCGTGCTCGGCCACGAGATCACGGGCGAAGTGATCGAGGTGGGCCGCGATGTCGAGACGCTCGCCATCGGCGACCTGGTTTCCGTGCCGTTCAATGTGGCCTGCGGCCGTTGCCCGACCTGCAAGGCTCAGCATACGGGCGTGTGCCTGAACGTGAATCCGTCGCGCGCGGGCGGCGCATACGGTTATGTCGACATGGGCGGCTGGATTGGCGGGCAGGCCGAGTATGTGATGGTGCCGTATGCCGACTTCAATCTGCTGAAGTTTCCCGACAAGGATCAGGCGATGTCCAAGATCCGCGACCTCACCTGTCTCTCCGACATTCTTCCGACGGGTTATCACGGCGCCGTGATGGCCGGCGTGGGTCCGGGTTCGACGGTGTATATCGCGGGCGCGGGTCCGGTCGGCATGGCGGCGGCGGCCTCGGCGCGCATCCTGGGCGCGGCGTGCACGATCGTCGGCGACATGAACGAGGAGCGTCTCGCGCATGCGCGCAAGATGGGCTTCGAGACCATCAATCTCTCGAAGGACGCGACGCTCGGCGAGCAGATCGAGCAGCTGCTCGGCAAGCCTGAAGTGGATTGCGCGGTGGATTGCGTGGGTTTCGAGGCGCACGGTCATGGCTCGGACAGCGGCCACGAAGCGCCGGCCACGGTGCTCAACTCGCTGATGGAGATCACCAAGGCGGCGGGCGCGATTGGCATTCCGGGCCTTTATGTCACGGACGATCCGGGCGCCGTGGACGCCGCCGCGCGAAAGGGCAGCCTGAGCATTCGCTTCGGTCTGGGCTGGGCGAAGTCGCATTCGTTCCATACGGGCCAGACGCCGGTGATGAAGTACAACCGCAATCTGATGCAGGCCATCCTGTGGGACCGTCTGCCGATTGCGGACATCGTGAACGTTTCAGTGGTGACGCTCGATGATGCTCCCGACGGCTACCGCAAGTTCGACGGTGGTGCGCCGCGCAAATTCGTCATCGATCCGCATGGGCTGCTGAAGGCCGCATAAGACGGCTTATCAGTTCGAGCTTTCCTGCCGAAACGGCGGCATACTCGATGTATGACCGCCGACTATCTTCGCACCGCGCTCTCCGTCCGCCTCGCGCTTGCTGCCGATGCGGCGGAGATCGCGCGCATCCACGTCAACGCGTGGCAAGTCGCTTACCGGACCATCTTCCCCGCAGAATTCCTCGCCTCGCTTTCGGTGCCGCGGCGCCAGGCGCTATGGTCTGAACTGATCGCGCGCGGCATGCCGCGCGTGATGCTGGCGCAGCGCAACGACGTCACGCTCGGCTGGATCGCGTGGGGCGCCTCGCGTGACTACGACAAGAACCGCACGGATGCGGAAATCGAGGCGGTCTATATCGATCCGCCGCATTGGCGGCAAGGCGCGGGCAGGATGCTGATCGAAGAGGCGGTGAACGCTGCCGCGAGCGAAGGCTATCGGCAGGTGACGCTCTGGGCGCTGGAGGAAAATGCGCGCGGCCTGCGCTTCTACAAGGCGCTCGGCTTTACGCTGGATGGCGTGTTCCGCACGGAGCGGGTAGGCGGTTGCGAGGTCTGCGAAACGCGCCTGCGCATGCACATCTGAACGTCAGGCGACCATCGCCGAAACCGACGAAAGCGGCGGCACCTGCTTGCGGCGCTCGCGGGTTGGCGCGGTGCCGAACGCGTCGCGATAGCTTTTCGAGAAGTGGCAGGCTGATTGAAAGCCGCACGCCATCGTGATGTGCATGATGGACATGTCGGTCTGCAGCAGAAGCTCGCGCGCGCGGCGCAGGCGCAGCGTCAGATAGTAATGCGTCGGCGTCATGCCGAGATGCTCGCGGAACAGGCGCTGCAACTGGCGCTGCGACATCCCGGCGAGCCGTGCCAGTTCTTCCCGCGACAAAGGCTCTTCGATGTTGTTCTCCATCAGCGAGATCACTTCGAAGAGCGACTTGTTGGCCGATCCGAGCCGCGCCACCAGTGGCATGCGCTGCTGCGCGCTGGTATCGCGCACGTGTTCGACGATGAACTGCTCCGCGATCTGCGTGACGCGCGCCGTGCCGACCCGTGCGGCGATGAGGTTGAGCATCATGTCGAGCGGCGCGACGCCGCCCGTGCAGGTCACGCGGTCGCGGTCGACGACGAACAGTTCCTTGAGAAAGCGCGTGTCGGGGAACTCTTCCTTGAGCGCCGACATGTTCTCCCAGTGGATCGCGCATGCATAGCCGGCAAGCAGCCCGGCGCGGGCGAGTGCGTAGGTGCCGGTGCAGAGCGAGCCGAGCACGCTGCCGGTGCGCGCGAAGCGGCGCAGCGCGGACAGATGTTCGTTGGTGGTGGCGCGCTGCACGTCGATGCCGCCGACCACGAACACAATATCCGGTTGGCCGACGCAATCCACGGGACCGGTATCGACGGACAGTCCATTGCTCGCGGTCACCGGGCCGCCGTCCGGGCTGACGATCGACCAGCGATACAGCGGCTGTCCCGTCAGATAGTTCGCCATGCGCAGGACTTCGATCGCATTGGTGAAAGCGATCATCGTGAAGTTGGGAAGCGGCATGAACGCGAAGTGCGACAGCGACGCCGTGCGATCGGGGGACATGTAAGAACTGATTCCTTCGAATCTGTTTGATTGGCGCCGTCAGACGCGGCGCTTTGCCACTTTGCAATTTTGGTTTCGATTGCAACTACCATGCCATCAGGCTAAACCCTGAGCGGCTCACGGCATCGCTCATGCTTGAACGCACCTGCGCACTGACGCAGGGCCTGACGGACAAAGGCGCGCACCGGTCCAGCGCACGATCGTCCCGTCGCAGTGCAGCAAGCACTGCCGTTCGAAGGGCTACACCGAATCCTGATTCGCCACTTGTCGAAAACAGACGTGGATGTCGGAAAACGCCAAGAACACGTCTAAATTCGTAAATTGACCGACGGGGCAAAAGTCAAGAATAGACGCAACGAAAGAAGGCGGCGAGAAGCGGCTCCGAGCCGCGCCAGACCTGCCTGATGATCCCACGGACTCTTTCATGTCGAACCCGACTCCTCGCTTCGAAACACCGTTCGCGTCGCTGTGCGAACGCTTTCCCATTTACCGCGCAACACGGAGCAATTCACGATGAGCACCCTGCACGACAACAGCATCATCATCGACGGCCTGAACATCTCGAAGTTCGAGCGCTCCGTGTTCGAGGACATGCGCAAAGGCAACGTCACCGCCGTCAACTGCACCGTCTCGGTGTGGGAAGACTTTCAGAAGACCATCGACAACATCGCGGAGATGAAGCAGCAGATCCGCGAGTACAGCGAGATCCTGACGCTCGTGCGCACGACCGACGACATCCTGCGCGCGAAGAAGGAAAACAAGACCGGCATCATCTTCGGCTTCCAGAACGCGTATGCGTTCGAGGACAACCTCGGC